>NZ_QTTA01000016.1:0-160000 GCF_003730275.1 Brevundimonas halotolerans | reverse complement strand
CCTACAAGCAGTCGGAGCCCCCATGCGGGGTGACGGCGTACCTTTTGTATAATGGGTCAGCGACTTCATGTGTCGAGCAAGCTTAAGCCGTTAGGTGTAGGCGTAGCGAAAGCGAGTCTGAATAGGGCGATAAGTTCGACGTATGACGACCCGAAACCAGGTGATCTATCCATGAGCAGGATGAAGGTAAGGTAACACTTACTGGAGGTCCGAACCCGTGAATGTTGAAAAATTCTGGGATGACTTGTGGATAGGGGTGAAAGGCCAATCAAACCTGGACATAGCTGGTTCTCCGCGAAATCTATTTAGGTAGAGCGTCCGACGAACTCCTTGGGGGGTAGAGCACTGGATGGATGCGGGCTGCGCGAGCGGTACCAATTCTAACCAAACTCCGAATACCCAAGAGAGCTATCGGGCAGACACACGGCGGGTGCTAACGTCCGTCGTGAAAAGGGAAACAACCCTAACCATCATCTAAGGCCCCCAAGTAACGGCTAAGTGGGAAACGATGTGGGATTGCTTTGACAATCAGGAGGTTGGCTTAGAAGCAGCCATCCTTTAAAGAAAGCGTAACAGCTCACTGATCAAGCGATCCTGCGCGGAAAATGTAACGGGGCTAAAGCCGTTCGCCGAAGGTATGGGTGTGCACTCTAGGGTGCATGCGGTAGCGGAGCGTTCCGTAAGCCGGTGAAGGTCAACCGTGAGGTTGGCTGGAGGTATCGGAAGTGAGAATGCTGACATGAGTAACGATAAACAGTGTGAGAAACACTGTCGCCGAAAGACCAAGGGTTCCTGCGTAAAGCTAATCTGCGCAGGGTTAGTCGGCCCCTAAGGCGAGGCTGAAAAGCGTAGTCGATGGGAAGCAGGTAAATATTCCTGCACCAGCTGGAAGTGACGGATGGCGTAAGTTGTCAGGGCTTATTGGATTGTCCTGGCAGCGAAGCTGTCCCTGGAAATAACTCCAGCAGAGACCGTACCCGAAACCGACACAGGTGGTCAGGTAGAGCATACCAAGGCGCTTGAGAGAACTGTGCTGAAGGAACTCGGCAAATTGCACGCGTAACTTCGGAATAAGCGTGACTCACCTTGGGCAACCAAGAATGAGTGGCACAAGCCAGGGGGTAGCGACTGTTTAGCAAAAACACAGGGCTCTGCGAAGCAGCAATGCGACGTATAGGGTCTGACGCCTGCCCGGTGCCTGAAGGTTAAAGGGAGGAGTGAAAGCTCCGAACTGAAGCCCAGGTAAACGGCGGCCGTAACTATAACGGTCCTAAGGTAGCGAAATTCCTTGTCGGGTAAGTTCCGACCTGCACGAATGGCGTAACGACTTCCCCACTGTCTCCAGCACAGGCTCAGTGAAATTGAATTCCCCGTGAAGATGCGGGGTTCCCGCGGTCAGACGGAAAGACCCTATGAACCTTTACTATAGCTTCGCCTTGGCGTTAGCGACCGTATGTGTAGGATAGGTGGGAGGCTATGAAACCGGGGCGCCAGCTCTGGTGGAGCCATCCTTGAAATACCACCCTTACTGTCGTTGACGTCTAACCGAGATCCGTTATCCGGGTCCGGGACATGGCGTGGTGGGTAGTTTGACTGGGGCGGTCGCCTCCTAAAGTGTAACGGAGGCGCGCGATGGTGGGCTCAGACCGGTCGGAAATCGGTCGTCGAGTGCAATGGCATAAGCCCGCCTGACTGCGAGACTGACAAGTCGAGCAGAGACGAAAGTCGGCCATAGTGATCCGGTGGTCCCGCGTGGAAGGGCCATCGCTCAACGGATAAAAGGTACTCTAGGGATAACAGGCTGATTTTGCCCAAGAGTCCATATCGACGGCAAAGTTTGGCACCTCGATGTCGGCTCATCACATCCTGGGGCTGGAGCAGGTCCCAAGGGTATGGCTGTTCGCCATTTAAAGTGGTACGTGAGCTGGGTTCAGAACGTCGTGAGACAGTTTGGTCCCTATCTGCCGTGGGTGTTCGAAGCTTGAGAGGATCTGTCCCTAGTACGAGAGGACCGGGATGGACATACCTCTGGTGGACCTGTCGTGGCGCCAGCCGCGCAGCAGGGTAGCTATGTATGGAATAGATAACCGCTGAAAGCATCTAAGCGGGAAACTAACCTCAAAACAAGGCTTCGCTGAGGATCGTGGAAGACTACCACGTTGATAGGCCAGGTGTGGAAGTGGGGCGACCCATGAAGCTTACTGGTACTAATAATCCGATCGGCTTGATCGTTTCTCAGCAAAACTCATTCGGTTTTACTTGCCGATAATAATCGCGACGATGTCTTCTCATTTAATCCCCTATCTGCCTGGTTGACCCGGTGGCTATGTCGGAGGTTCCCCACCCGATCCCATTCCGAACTCGGTCGTTAAGCCCTCCAGAGCCGATGGTACTTCGTCTTAAGGCGCGGGAGAGTAGGTCGCTGCCGGGTCTACCAGTCAGATAGGGATTAAAACGATGTCGCCTGAAGCCACTTGTGCCTCGGGGACATGTCTCGAACCTTTTCTTCCTTCACATTCTCCTTTCCATCTTTGACGCGGGATGGAGCAGCCCGGTAGCTCGTCAGGCTCATAACCTGAAGGTCGCAGGTTCAAATCCTGCTCCCGCACCCAAGATTACACGCCGCCCGGTTCCGCCGGGCGGCGTTTTTCGTTTGCGGACTGCGTCGAGCCGGCGTCGGCCTCAGGCGGGCACCACCAGGGCCCGGTCGGGCGCGAGCGCCAGAAACGCCGGCTGCCCGATCGCAGGAACCGGCCCGGCGTGGCTGACCGTCAGGCGATGTTCCCCGTCCGGCCCGATCATCACGACCGTGACGTCGGTGACGTTGCCCGCAAAGCGCCGGGCCACGACGGTTGCCGCCACGCCCTGATCTGCCAGCCGTACATCGCCGGGCCGCACCAGCAACTGCCACCCGGTGGCCTCGCCCTCTGGTTTTGCGAACCGCCCCAACGGCGTCGCCACAGCATCGCCGTCCACCCGCGCGGGCAAGGCCTCGACCGGCCCCAGCATCCGCGCGGCGGCCAGCGATACGGGGCGCAGATAGCAGGCCTCGGGCGTCCCCGCCTGCAACACCTCGCCCTGATCCAGCAGCACCAGATGATCCGCCATGGCCAGAGCATCCTCGGCATCGTGGGTGACGATCAGCACGGCCGCGCCCGCCGCCCGCAGCGCGGGGGTCAGGGCATCGCGCACCTCGGCCCGGAGCGACGCGTCCAGCCCCGAAAACGGCTCGTCCATCAGCAGGACGGCGGGCTCCCGCGCCAGCGCGCGGGCCAGCGCCACCCGCTGCTGCTCGCCGCCCGACAGGGTCGAGGGCCAGGCCTTGGCCCGATCCTCCAGCCGCAGCGACCGCAGCAGGTCCAGCGCCCGATCGCGCGCCTCGGCCCGGGGCAGGTGGCTCAGGCCAAAGGTGACATTGCCCAGCACCGTCTTGTGCGGGAACAGGGCATGTTCCTGAAACATCAGGCCGATGCCGCGATGCTCGGGCGGCACCGTCTGTCCGGGCCACGACAGCACCGTCTCGCCCAGCCGGATCTCGCCGGCGTCGGGTGCTTCCAGTCCGGCGATCAGGCGCAGCAGGGTGCTCTTGCCGCTGCCCGACGGACCCAGCAGGGCGGTCACCTGTCCGGGCACCAGCGTCAGGTCAACGACGTGCACGCCCGCATCGCGGCCATAGCGGCGGGCCAATCCGGTGGCAGTCAGGGTGGGGCGGTCGGTCATGGCTCTCCGGGGCGCGAGGTGCTGATCTTGCGGGTCAACCACAGCACGGCGGGCAGGGCCAGCAGAACAAGCAACAGGGTCGGCCAGCCGGCATTGGCCAGCCGCTCATCCCGCGCATAGTTGTCGGCCATCACGGCCAGCGTATCGACGTTGAACGGGCGCAGCATCAGGGTGGCGGGCAGTTCCTTCATCACATCGACGAACACGACGAGTGCCGCCGTAAACAGGGCCCCGCGCGCCAGCGGCAGCTGAATCGCCCATGCGGTGCCCGTCTCGGAGCGGCCCAGCATGCGGGAAGCCTGCACGACCGACGGCGTGACGCGGGTCAGCCCCGCTTCGATGGGCTCGAAGGCGGCGGCCATCAGCCGGGCGGCATAGGCATAGATCAGCAGGGCGATCCCCATTCCGAAGCCGCCGACCGATCCGGGCACCAGCCGCCATAGCACGGCGGCGGGGATCAGCAGGCCGATGGCCATGACCGCCCCCGGCGTCGCATAGCCGAGGCTGGCGATGCGCGCGGCCAGCGGATGCCGCGTCGACCCCAGCGCCAGCAGGGCCGCAAGCGCGACCGTCACCAGTGCGGCGATCACCGCCAGTCCGACACTGTGCCGCGCGGCGGCGATCAGCCTCGGCCATTCGGGCGTGATGTCGATCATGGTGTGCGCCATCCAGCCCAGCGGCAGGACAAGGCCCAGCCCGACCAGCATCAGACAGAAACCGGTCGCCAGCGCAGCCTTGACCGGGGGCAGCGGCTGCAGGGTCAGGGGCCGCCAGCGCCCGCGTCCGCTGTCGTGATCAGCACCGGACCGGCCCATCCTCTCGATCCACATCAGCACGGCGGCAAAGGCCAGCAGCGGCAGGGCGATCCGCGCCGCCGCCTCGACCGAGCCGAACACGAACCAGGCCCGGACCACGCCGGTGGTCAGGGTCTGGACGCCCAGAAACTGCACCGCGCCATAGTCCGCCAGCGTCTCCATGACGGCCAGGGCGACACCTGCCGCCAGTGCCGGGCGCGCCATCGGCAGCGCCACCTGAAAGAAGGCCCGGGCCGGCGAGGCCCCCAGCATCCGCGCGGCCTCGATCGCCTGCGACGACTGGTTCAACAGCGCCGCCCGCATGGCCAGATAGACATATGGATAAAAAGCCAGCGACAGGATCAGGCCGGCCCCGCCGAGGCTGCGCATCTCGAACGGCATGTCGACGCCCAGCGTGCCCCGCATCCATATGCGCAGGTCGCCCGCCGCATCGAAAAGGTCGGCATAGCCATAGGCCAGGGCGAAGGCCGGCGCCGCCAGCGGCAGGGCCAGCGCCCAGCTGAGCCAGCGTCGGCCCGGAAAGTCATGCCCGACCACCAGCCAGGCTGCCGTCACGCCAAGGACCGCCGTCAGCACCGCGACCTGCGCCGACAGGGCGACCGAGGTCAGGGCATAGCGGGACAGGTCCGACAGGGCGATGTCCGCCTGACCGTCGCCCAGCGCCGTCGCCACCACCCCGATCAGGGGCAGGATGGCGACCAGCGCTGCGCCCAGTCCCATCCAGACCAATGGCGAAAGCCCGCCCCGGATGCCGGAGCGGGCCTTCAGCGTCGTCGAGGCAGGGGTCGGGCCTATCGCCAGCCTGCCTGGCTCATCATCGCCTGGGCCGCCGCCTGACGCGGACCATAGCGGGCGACCGACATCGGATGGGCCTCAAACGGCGCATAGGCGCTGACCGGGGCGGGCACCGTCACCGAGGGGCTGGCCGGGTATTCATTGTTGTATTCGGCGACCAGCGACTGGGCCTCAGGCGATGCCAGGAATTCCAGCAGCTTGACCGCATTGTCGAAGTTCGGCGCATTGGCCGCGACCCCACCGCCCGAGATGTTCACATGGGCCCCGCGTCCGTCCAGCGACGGGAAGGCCAGCTTGACCCGTTCGGTGATCTCGCGGTCGCCCGCGTCCTCGCCTGACGCCAGCCGGATGTAGTAGTAGCTGTTGGTGATGGCGACTTCACAGATGCCCGCGCCCACGGCCCGGATCTGGTCGCGGTCGCCGCCCTCGGGCTGACGGGCCATGTTGGCGACAATGCCCTCGACCCACGCGCGGGTCTTGGCTTCACCCCAGACCTCGATCAGGGCACCGACCAGCGACAGGTTGTAGACGCTGTCGGATGAGCGGACGCACAGCTTGCCGCGGAAGCGGGGCGAGGCCAGCTCCTCATAGGTGTCGACCTCCTCGGGGCGCACCTTGGCCGCGTCATAGGCGACGATGCGCGCCCGGCGGCTGAAGCCGTACCAGTGCCCGCCCGGCTCGCGCAGATTGGCCGGGATCGCCTCCTGCAGCATGGTCGAGTTGGCAGGCTGGAACAGGCCGGCGTCCTGCACGCGCCACAGGGCCCCGGCATCGGCGGCCACGAACACATCGGCGGGGCTGGCCTCGCCCTCGGACTGCATGCGGGCGATCAGGGTGTCGGGATTGCCCTCGATCCGGTTGACGCGAATGCCGGTCAGCTCGGTGAAGCGCTCATAGAGCCGCAGATCGCTGTCATAGTGGCGGGCGGTATACAGATTGACCACGCCGGCATCGGCGGGCGGCGCGGTGTCCGCTGTCTTGGTCTCGGATTCGGGCTGGCCGCAGGCGGCGACCAGCAGGCCAAGGGCAAAGGCGCCGGCCAGGGCGCGGACAGAGGCGAAGGGCTTCGTCATCGAACTCTCCTGAAATGTGCTGCCGTCCTAACGCGACTGATAATGTTTCGCAACAACATCGCGGGTCCGATTGCGGAAACCGCAAAGCGTTCCGATGCGCTATAGTGACGCTGGAACGAGAGGGTCGATGTCATGATCATGCGGATGAACCGGAATGCGCGACTGTGGGGCGCGGTCTGCAGCCTGACGCTGGTGGCGGCCTGTTCGCAGGAGCAGCGCGATCCGCCCGATCCGGTCGAGGCGCCCGCGCCCGATGAGGCCCCGATCAGCGGCGTGGCCATCGCCTATGACTGTGAAAGCGGCGAGAGCCTGTCGGTTGTCTATGGCAAGGACCGCACCGCGGGCCTGACCTATGAGGGCAAGTCGTATCGCCTGCGCCCCGTGACCTCCGGCAGCGGCGCCCGCTACGCCGGCGAGACTCTGGAATGGTGGTCGGCGACCCGCGACGGGCGCGAGGAGGGCCGACTCAGCCGTCTGGACGCCGAAGGCAAGCCCCAGGGCGTCGAGCTGGAACGCTGTGTCCGCAAGGGCCAGCCTCTCACCCCCGCCAGCAATCCACAGTCCATGGCCAGGGCTCCGGCCTGCGCCGGTCCGCAATTGGCCCTTGAGATCGAGAACTCGGACGCCGGCGCGGGCAATCGCGGCCTGGTGCTGTCGCTCCGCAATGCCGGGACCGAAACCTGCAGTCTCACCGGCTACCCGGGCGTGACCCTGATGGACCAGGAGGGTCGCCCCGTCGTCGATGTGCGTGCCGACCCCTGGATGCAGGGCGATCCGGCTGAGCCACCGCATCCCGTCGAACTGACCGCCGGCGCCAAGGCGTATTTCGATGTCGGCTGGAATGTCGTTCCCCATGAGAGCGAGGGCGAGACGCGCTGTCCGGTCACCGAAGGCCTCAGGGTCACGGCGCCTGGCGACACGGCGCCCCTGACGCAGGCCACTGAGATGACCGTATGCGGCGGCCGGATCAAGGTCGGGCCTGTGCGCGCCACCCAGGATGTGTCTGCCGGGACCTGATGCCGAAGCTGTGACATCGGGCGGGGCTTTATACGGCCTTCAAAACCGTCTAGCGGAGCGCCCATGACGACATTCCACGACCGCATCGCCGCCGAACTGGCCGACATCGACGCCCAGGGCCTGACCAAGCCCGAAAGGGTCATCGCCTCGCGACAGGGGCCGGTGATCGAGGTGGCGGGCCAGAAGGTGCTGAACTTCTGCGCCAACAACTATCTGGGTCTGGCCGGGGACGAGCGCGTGGTCCAGGCGGGCATCAAGGCGCAGGAACGCTGGGGCGCGGGCACGGCCTCGGTCCGCTTCATCTGCGGCACGCTGGAGATCCACAAGGAGCTGGAGCGCGCCATCGCCGACTACCTCGGCTTTGAGGACACCATCCTGTTCGCCGCGGCCTTCGACGCCAATGGTGGCATCTTCGAGCCTCTCTTCGGGGCCGAGGACGCGATCGTCTCCGACAGCCTGAACCACGCCTCGATCATCGACGGCGTGCGCCTGTGCAAGGCCAAACGCTACCGCTTTGCCAACTCTGACATGGACGACCTTGAGGCCCAGCTGAAGCAGGCCCGGGCCGACGGCGCGCGCGACATCATCATTGCCACCGATGGCGCCTTCTCCATGGATGGCTATGTCGCCAAACTGGCCGAGATCCGGGCGCTCGCCGACACATACGACGCCCTGATCATGGTCGATGACTGTCACGCGACCGGCTTCATGGGCGACAAGGGGCGGGGCTCCTATGCCCATTGCGGGGTCGAGGTCGACTTCGTCACCGGCACCTTTGGCAAGGCGCTGGGCGGGGCCATGGGTGGCTTCATCTGCGCGACCTCCCCGGTGGTAGCCCTGCTGAAGCAGCGGGCCCGGCCCTATCTGTTCTCGAACGCGCTCAGCCCCGCCGTCTGCGGCTCCTCGCTCGAGGCCATCCGCATCGCGGCGGGGGACGAGGGCGACGCCCTGCGCCAACAGCTGTTCGCCAACGCCGCCCGCTATCGCGCGGCCATGACCGAGGCCGGGTTCGACCTGCTGCCGGGCGAACATCCGATCATTCCGGTGATGCTGGGCGATGCGCGCCTTGCCCAGGACATGGCCGCCCGCATGCTGGAGCTGGGCGTCTATGTCATCGGCTTCAGCTTCCCGGTGGTGCCGCGCGGCGCCGCCCGCATCCGGACCCAGATGTCGGCCGCCCACACCTTCGACCAGATCGATCTGGTGGTTGCGGCGTTCAAAACCGCCGGCAAGGAATTGGGAGTGATCAAATGACCGACACCATGAAGGCCCTGGCCAAGATGAAGCCCGCCGAGGGGCTGGAACTGATCGACGCCCCCATCCCCCAGGCCGGGCCCGAGGATGTGCTGATCAAGGTCCACAAGACCGCCGTCTGCGGCACCGACATCCACATCTGGAACTGGGACGAGTGGTCGCAAAAGAATGTGCCCGTCCCGATGATCACCGGCCACGAGTTCTCGGGCGAGATCGTCTTCGTCGGCAAGGATGTGGATCGTCCGCTCAAGATCGGCCAGCGCGTCTCGGCCGAGGGCCACGTCATCGACCTCAACTCCGAGGCGGCCCGCGCGGGCCATTTCCACCTCGACCCCGCCACCCGGGGCATTGGCGTCAACCGTCAGGGCGCCTTTGCCGAGTTCGTCGTGGCCCCGGCCTTCAACGTCATCGAGCTGCCGGATGACGTCCCCTATGCCATCGGCTCGATCCTCGATCCGTTCGGCAATGCCGTGCACACGGCGCAGCAGTTCGACCTGCTGGGCGAGGATGTGCTGGTCACCGGCGCGGGGCCCATCGGCATCATGGCCGCCGCCGTCGCCCGCCACGCCGGCGCGCGCACCGTCGTCCTGACCGACATCAACGACTTCCGCCTCGAACTGGCGCAGAAGGTCGCGCCGGGCGTCCGCACCGTGAACACGCTCAACGAGGACCTGCACGACGTTATCCCCGAGCTGGGCATGAAGGTCGGCTTTGACGTGGCGCTGGAAATGTCCGGCTCGCCCATCGCCTTCAAACAGTGCGTCGACACCCTGATCATGGGCGGCGGTCTGGCCCTGCTGGGCATTCCGTCCAAGCCGATGGAGACCGACTGGGGCGCCATCATCCTCAAGGCCCTGACCATCAAGGGCGTCTATGGCCGCGAGATGTTCACCACCTGGCGCAAGATGCTGGGCCTGCTGAAAGCCGGTCTGGACCTTGAGCCGCTCATCACCCACCAGCTGAACTATGCCGACTATCGCGAGGGCTTCGAGGTCATGAAGTCTGGAAAATCCGGCAAGGTCGTGCTGGACTGGTCAAAGGCGGCCTGATTGGCGGTCGCTTCTGACGGGGGGCCATATGCTCGGTCTGATCGCGACCATTCTGCTGACCACCACGGCCCCTGATCCGGTCCAGGTGCGATACACCCCCCTGTCCGACCACTGCGAGATGATGGACGAGGGCGCCTTCGAAGGTCAGGACTGGGTGCTCCATCGTTGCCAGGGCCTGCCCGGCTATCCGATCTGGATCGGCTATGCCGACGGCACCCGCATGTCGCTGGCCTTCGGCTCGATGCAATCGGTCAGCGGGATGTTTGCGACCGATCGCGACACTTCGTGGCCGGTGGAATGGCGGGCCCGGGCCGGGGGCGACTTCCAGCCTTATGCGACCATCGTCAGTGTCCGCTCGCTGACCGACGGCACCTCCATGCTGGCGGTCTATCTCCTTGCGGAGGACGGCTCGTCGTGTCTGCGCGGTGTGACCGCCACGAATGAAGCCGCCGGCGAACTGGCCGACGCCCCGCCCCGCCAAGGTTGCTAGGTCGCCAGCATCCGCCGCAGCCGCGTTTCGAAAGATGTGGGCACCCGGCCGGGCAACGCGATCGCGCGCCGCTCGGTTCCTCTTGACCCGGGCGTCGTACGGGGGGACGAGCGGGCATGAACTATCGCCACAGCTTTCACGCCGGAAACTTTGCCGATCTGGTCAAGCACGCCCTGCTGCTGTGGCTGGTCGACCGGAGGCGCGCCCGGGGTCCGCTGACGGTGGTCGACACCCATGCGGGCGCGGGCCTCTATGACCTGACCGGCGATGCGGTCCGCTCGCGCGAGGCCGAGGCGGGCGTGGCCCGGCTGATGGCCAGCGAGGCCCTGCCGCTCGCGATCAAGGCCCTGGCCGGAGAGGTCGCGGCCCTCAATCCGGATGGCGGTGTGCGCTTCTATCCCGGCTCGCCCCTGCTGGTCGCCCGACGGCTGGGCAAGGGCGACGCCTATGTCGGCTTTGAAATGAACCCGCCGGTGGTCGATCTGCTGGATCAGGCCCTGGCCGACTGGCCGGCGGCGAACGGCCGGGCAGGGGATGGCTATGAGGCGCTGGCCGAAGCGACCGCAAACGCGCGCGGGCCGCTGGTGCTGATCGACCCGCCGTTCGAACAGGCCGACGACTATCAGCGGGCGGCAGACGCGGCGGCGGCGGTGGTCCGGCGCGACCCGACCGCGACGGTCGCCATCTGGACCCCGCTCAAGGACATGGAGACCTTCGACGGCTTCCTGCGGCGGCTGGCGCAAGCCGGGGCAGGGCGCGTGCTGGTGGCCGAGGCCCGCCTGCGGCCCCTGACCAATCCGATGAAGATGAACGGCTGCACCCTGGTCATGCTGAACCCGCCTGACGGCGCCGAGGCAGTCGCGCAAGAGGTCTGCGGCTGGGTGGCGGATACGCTGGGCGACACCGGCGCCCGCGCCGAGGTCTGGTGGGCCTGAGGGCTTACCCTGACCCCCGCTCATCCCCGCGAAAGCGGGGACCCAGTTCTGTTAGGCAGTTCGTGAGCGGACGGTGTTGGCGAGCAAAAACTCTGGGTTCCCGCGTTCGCGGGAATGAGCGGCAACAACCCTCTGGGACAGAGTGTTGAACGTCGCTCCTGCTCTCAGTCAAACGTCTCGCCCGGCTCATACAGATTGGGCTCGAAGGTCGCGATGCTCATGATCGGGCTCATCGCCTCGACGATGGCTGGATGACGCGTCATGGCCTTCCAGTCCTCGCGGCTGGCCCAGACGCCGTGGACCGCACAGACCTTGCCGTTCACGCCCCGATGCAGGGTTGCCGACACAAAGCCGTCCAGCCCGCGCTGACGCCCGACCATGACGGCCAACGCCTCCATCAGCGCATCCTGCTTCGCAGGCTCGCATTTGTAGACATTGATCAGGACGACGGCGTCGGAATCGGCGGTGGACATGGGCGCCTCATAGCCCATCCCCCTTACCAAGTCGTGCTCGCCGGGCCATATCGACCCAATGACCGAGACCCGAAAGCCCCGCATCGCCATCCTTGAGACCGGGGCACCGCCCTCTGACCTGTCGCCCGAGCACGGGCGCTACCCGCAGATGTTCACGCGCCTGTTGGGCGACGGCTTCGACACCCGCAGTATCGATGTGCGCCACAGCGCGCCGCCGCGCCCGGGCGACTTCGACGGGGTCATCATCACCGGCTCTCCCGCCGGGGTTTATGACGGCGAGCCCTGGATCGGTCGCCTGCTGACCTGGATCGCGGCGGCCCGGGGCCAGACCCGCATGGTCGGCATCTGCTTCGGCCATCAGGCCATGGCCCAGGCGCTGGGTGGGCGGGTCGAGAAGTCTGAAAAGGGCTGGGGCGTGGGCCTGCACCGCTACCGGGTCGAACAGGCCCAGCCGTGGATGGTGCCGCCGCGAGGCCAGATCGCCATCCCCGTCTCGCATCAGGATCAGGTGGTCGAAAAGCCCGCGGCGGCGCGCGTGATCCTGTCCAGCGACTTTACCCCCTTCGCCGGGCTCGCCTGGGACGACAACGCGATCTCCATGCAATGCCATCCGGAATTCACCCCGGACTTTGCCGCCGCCCTCGCCGAGGGACGCCGCGACCGCATCGGCGCCGACCGCGTCGATCCCGCGCTGGAAACCCTGAAGGGCGACAACGACCGCGAGGCCGTTGCGGGGTGGCTGCAGACCTTCCTCAGACGGTAGAAGCCCGTCATCCTCGGACTTGATCCGAGGATCGGTGCCACCCACCACCGCGGCCATGCCAACCGCCTGCCCGGACCGATCCTCTGGTCAAGCCAGAGGATGACGACGAACTATCGACCTACGGCCACTTCACCTCGGGCGGCATGGAGCTGAGGATCGCCTCGACGTTCCCGCCGGTCTTCAGGCCGAAGGTCGTGCCCCGGTCGTACAGCAGGTTGAACTCCACATAGCGGCCGCGGCGGATCAGCTGTTCCTCGCGCTCGGCGTCGGTCCAGGCCTCGCCCATCCGGCCGCGCACAATGTCCGGATAGGCCACGAGAAAGGCGTCGCCGACGTCGCGGGTAAAGGCGAAGTCCGCCGCCCGGTCGCCGCTGTCCAGATGGTCATAGAAGATGCCGCCGGTCCCGCGCGGCTCCTTGCGGTGGGCCAGCCAGAAATACTCGTCGCACCAGGCCTTGAAGCGCGGATAGTAGGTCGGATCATGCCGGTCGCAGGCGGCCTTGTAGGCGGCATGGAAGGCCATCGTGTCGGGCGCATCGTCGCGGCGATCCACGTCCAGCACCGGGGTCAGGTCGCCCCCGCCGCCGAACCAGCCCTTCGTCGTGGCGATAAAGCGGGTGTTCATGTGCACGGCGGGCACCCGCGGATTGCGCGGATGGATGATCAGGCTGATGCCCGTGGCGAAAAAGCGCGGATCCTCGGCGGCCCCCGGCACCTGCTTGGCATAGTCCTCGGGGAAGGTGCCGTGCACGGTCGAACAGTGCACCCCCGCCTTTTCGAACAGCCGTCCGTGCAGCATGCCCATGACGCCGCCGCCGCCCTCGGGCCGCTGCCATTCGGTGCGCACGAACCGGCCGGGCTCGCCGGGATAAAGGGCGGGGTCGGCCGCCTCCTCCAGCGCCTCCAGCGCCGCATGGATGCGGTCGCGCAGGGCCTCGAACCAGGCGCGGGTCTCGGTCTTCAGGGTGTCGAGGTCGGGGGCGGGTGTGCTCATGGCCCCGCTTCTAGTCCCATTTTCGCGCGCGGGGCAGGGGAGGATGTCGCAGTCAGCCCACCTGCCGCGTCCATTCCCAGCAGGCGATGCCGGCGCTGACCGCCAGGTTCAGCGACCGCGCGCCGGGCTTGAGCGGAATCAGCACCCGGGCGTCGGCCGCCGCATGCACCTGATCCGGCGCCCCGGACGGCTCGGAGCCGAACAGCAGGGTGTCGTCGGGCTGGAATCGAAAATCGGTCAGGGGCTCGGCACCCTTGGTCGTGAACAGCACCAGCCGTCCGGCTCCGCGATCGCGCTGGAACGCGTCCCAGTCGGCATGCCGGACCATATGCCCCAGGGGCCCGTAATCCAGCGCCGCGCGCTTCATCGCCCGGTCGTCCAGACGAAAGCCGGTGGGCTCGATGACGTGCAATTCGACGCCGAAACAGGCCGACAGACGGATGCAGGCGCCTACGTTCTGCGGAATGGCTGGTTGAAAAAGGGCGAGACGCATTCTAAGGCCCTTCTACGCGTGAGCCGGGGGCTTGTCGCGGCTGGTTTTGCGAGTGTTTCTCAGCCACGCGCCGTCTTGCGGCGATGAGCCGCAAATCTGGCCCCGTCAGCTGGTGTATGACGTCTCGCGTCAACTATGACGATACCGTCGATGGGCCGGCATGGGTCCATCGGGGCCCATGAGAGGTGTGATGTGACCGAATCGGTCGAGCTGAACCACGACGGACACGGAGGGGGCGACGACGCCACCCGCCGCGATTTCATCCACATCGCCGCCGGCGCTGCCGCGGTGGGCGCCGGGGTCATGATGGCCTGGCCGCTGGTCAACCAGATGAACCCCGCTGCCGACACCCTGGCCCTGTCGACCATCGAGTTCGACCTGACCAAGGTCGCCGAGGGCATGCAGGTCGTCATCAAATGGCAGGGCAAGCCGGTGTTCGTGCGCTACCGCACCCCGGCCGAGCTCGCGACCATCAAGGCTGAGGGTGCCGTGGGCAGCCCGCCTGAGACCGACGCCGACCGCACCAAGGCCGGGCATGAGCAGTTTCTGGTCGTGATCGGCTCCTGCACCCACCTGGGCTGCGTGCCGACCTTCAATTCGGGTGACTACGGCGGCTGGTTCTGCCCCTGCCACGGCTCGCACTACGACGCCTCGGGGCGTATCCGCAAAGGCCCCGCCCCCCGGAACTTGGATGTTCCGACGTATGAATATGTCTCCGACACCCGCGTGCGGATCGGCTGAGGACGGACGGACAGACCATGAGCGACCACGAATCCACCTACGTCCCCAAGACCGGCATCGAAAAGTGGCTGGACAGCCGCCTGCCGATCATCCGCTTCGGCGCCGACTATATGGCGCTGCCGACGCCGCGGAACCTGAACTACTGGTACACCTTCGGCGGCATCCTGATGCTCTGCCTGGTGATCCAGATCGTCACCGGCATCGTGCTGGCCATGCACTATGTGCCGAACACCGAAATGGCCTTCGCCTCGGTCGAGCGCATCATGCGTGACGTCAACGGCGGCTGGCTGATCCGCTATGTGCACGCCAACGGCGCCTCGATGTTCTTCATCGCCGTCTATCTGCACATGCTCCGGGGCCTGTATTATGGCTCCTACAAGGCCCCGCGCGAGATCATCTGGATTCTCGGCTGCGTGATCTTCTTCCTGATGATCGCCACCGCCTTCCTCGGCTACGTCCTGCCCTGGGGCCAGATGTCCTTCTGGGGCGCCGAGGTCATCACCAATCTGATCGGCGCCGTGCCGGTCGTCGGCGAGCCCCTGCTGATTTGGCTGCGCGGCGGTCCGGCCATCGACAACGCCACGCTGAACCGCTTCTTCTCGCTGCACTATCTGCTGCCGTTCGTGATCTTCGGCGTCGTGGTGCTGCACCTGTGGGCGCTGCATACCTCGGGCCAGAACAACCCCGCCGGCGTCCTGATCCCCAAGGAGCGCACGGCCAAGGACACCCTGCCGTTCCACCCCTATTTCACGGTCAAGGACGGCTTTGCCATCATCCTGTTCCTGATCCTGTTCGCCCTGTTCGTCTTCTACATGCCGAACGCCCTGGGCCATGCGGACAACTACATCCCGGCCAACCCGCTGGTGACGCCGGCGCACATCGTGCCCGAGTGGTACATGCTGCCCTTCTACGCCATCCTGCGCGCCATCCCCGACAAGTTCGGCGGCGTGCTGGCCATGTTCGGCGCCATCGGTGTGCTGTTCGTCATCCCGTGGCTGGATACCTCGCGGGTGCGCTCCATGCGCTATCGCCCGACCATGAAGGTCTTCTTCGTGATCTTCGTGATCGTCGGGCTCGGCCTCGGCTGGTGCGGCGCGCAACTGCCCGACGCCCAGGTCGTGCCCGGCATGCCCAGCTTCATGCTGCTGGACGGCCAGCTGAACAGCTATCTGTGGCTGACGCGCCTGCTGACCGCCTACTACTTCGCCTTCTTCCTGATCATCATGCCCTGGGTCGGGCTGAAGGAGACGCCTCTGCCGGTCCCCGCCTCGGTCTCCGAGCCGGTGCTCGACGGCGGCATCCCCGAGAAGAAGGGCTGATCGTCATGACCATTCAAAACGGGACCCCTTCAACCGTGTTCAAGATCGTCGCCTCGGCTGTCGCCGCCCTCAGCCTGGTTGCCGTGGCCGCTCCGGCCGGGGCCGCCGGCGGCGAGGCCAAGCACCCGCGCTCGGGCGGGTTCAGCTTCGAGGGGCCGTTCGGCACCTTCGACCAGGCCCAGCTGCAGCGCGGCTACAAGGTCTATCGCGAGGTCTGCGCCGCCTGTCACGGCATGGACCTGATGTCCTTCCGCAACCTCGGCCAGCCCGGCGGACCGTTCTACGATTCGCACTTCAAGGGCGGACCGGCCGACAACCCCTACGTCCGCGTGCTCGCGGCCGAGGTCCAGGTTGCGGATATCGACTCGGAAACGGGTGAGCCGATCATGCGTCCGGCGACCCCGGCCGACCGCTTCCCCAACCCCTATGCCAATGCCACGGCGGCTGCCGGGGCCAATGGCGGAGCGGCCCCGCCGGACCTGTCGGTGATGGCCAAGGCCCGTCACGACGGCGCCAACTACATCTACTCCCTGCTGTCGGGCTATGTGCCGGCCCCCGAGGGTCTGCAGATCGCCCCGGGCCAGTACTACAACCCCTATATGGCCGGTGACCTGTCGCCCTTCTGGACCGGCGATCCCGACCATGTGCCGTCGGGTGGTTTCATCGCCATGCCCAATCCCCTGGCCGATGGTCAGGTGACCTATGACGACGGCTCGCCCCAGACGGTGGACCAGTATTCCAAGGACGTCGCCGCCTTCATCGCCTGGGCGTCCGACCCCCACGCGACCGAGCGCAAGCGCACCGGCATGGGCGTTCTGGCCTTCCTGTTCATCTTCGCCGGCCTGACCTACGCCAGCTACCGCCGCATCTGGAAAGGCATCGCCCACTAGGGCCAGCCGTTCCCACACCGACCGAATGACCCGCCGGAGCCCTCGCTTCGGCGGGTTTTTCGTGGGCAGGCGCCCCACCCGTCTCCTCCCTGCCGCGCAGCGGTGGGGAGGGGGACCACGGAGTGGTGGAGGGGGTCTTTATCGCACGCTCGCCCTCAAGAGCCCCTCCGTCACGGCGCTGACGCGCCGCGCCACCTCCCCATCTGCGATTGGGAGGAGACAGAAACGTCGTCATCCTCGGGCTTGACCCGAGGATCGGTGTCACCCGCAACGGCTGATCGCCTGCCCGGACCGATGCTCCGATCAAGTCGGAGGATGACGATGGGTCAACGGCAGTAGGTAGGATAGCCGCCCCCGAATTCCCCCACCCTTTCAACGCCCCTCGCGATTCTCGGACCGTTCTGCCCTACCGGGTCCGGGCGTGTGCAACCCTCCGCCTGTCTTCGTCGCAGGAGAGGGGCTGAGGATCCAGGCACCGAAGCAGCGACAGAGGCCGGTCGAGCGGGACTGCCCGGGGCGAAACCCCGGGGTCCGGGGCGTTTCTGGACGCCTCGCCCGTCGCGGGCCGAGAGACTGGGACCTGCTGTCGAACCGGGACAGGCGAAGTCGGGCGCACAAGCATCCGGGTGCCCGACCCCCGGCGGAAGAGACAGTCCCCCCAGGCGCTCGCGTGAACCGACCGGGGCGGCGCCAGGCTGTGGTGCCGAAAATTACAAAGCGCCCGTAACGCGAAAGCAGGGCGCATACGGTTCCGGGCCCCCGGCCCATGCGCCGCCCACCTCTCCGTATCCTCTGCCTCCCGGGCGAGAGGCGCTTCCGCATACCCCCTCAACAGTTGCGTCCGGCGGGCAAGGCTTTAGGGTCGCGTCTCCGGTTTTGTGAGAGGTCTCAAATGCGTCTGCTGTCCAGGCTGAGTGTTCTTGCTGCGGGGGCGGCGCTGGCCGCCTGTATGACCCTGCCGGACGGCGGGGAACCGGCCCGGATCGACCCGGATCGCCTGTCGGCGCATGTGCAGGCCCTGTCGGACGACAGCTTCGAGGGACGCGGCATCGCCACCCCGGCCGAGGACAAGGTCATCGCCTATCTGTCCGAGGCCTTTGCCGACGCCGGCTTCGAGCCCGGCGGCGAGAACGGCGGCTGGACCCAGGCCGTGACCTTGAACCGCTTTGCCGTTAGCAACGTCAGCGCCTCCTTCAGCGACGACGGCGTTGCCCGCCCCCTGACCCAGGGCGAGCAGATCGTCATTTCGACCCGCCGTCCGGCCGAGCAGGTGCGCCTCGACGATCTGCCGCTGGTGTTCGTCGGCTATGGCACCACCGCCCCCGAGCGCGAGTGGGACGACTTCAAGGACGTCGACGTGCGCGGCAAGGTCATCGTCGTGCTGGTCAATGACGCCGACTATGAGCAGCCCGAGCTCAACACCTTCAACGGCCGGGCCATGACCTATTACGGCCGCTGGACCTACAAATATGACGAGGCCGCCCGCAGGGGCGCCGCCGGCGTGCTGGTGGTGCATGAGACCGCCCCCGCCTCCTACGGCTGGACCACGGTCAAGAACTCCTGGACCGGGCCGCAATTCGACATCGTCCGTGCGAACGCGGCCGCCGAGCGCGTGCCGCTGGAAGGCTGGATCCAGCGCGACGTCGCCGTCGATCTGTTCGAGCGGGCCGGTCTGGATTTCGAGGCCCTGAAGGTGTCGGCGCGCAGTCGCGATTTCCGTCCGGTCGAACTGGAAGGCCAGACCCTCGACGCCGGCTACAGCGTGTCGACCAGCCAGATCGAAACCCATAATGTCGTTGCCCGCCTGCCGGGCTCCACCCACCCGGACGAGACCATCCTCTACACCGGCCACTGGGACCATATCGGCGTGGGTGATCCCGATGCCGAGGGCGACCGGATCTTCAACGGCGCCGTCGACAATGCCTCGGGCATCGCCGGCCTGATCGAGGTCGCCGGCATGTATGGCGCGGGCCCTCGCCCGGAACGGTCGATCGTCATCATCGCCTTTACCGCCGAGGAAAGCGGCCTGCTGGGTTCGGAATTCTATGCCGCCAATCCCCTCTATCCGCTGGAAACCACGGTCGCCGGCTTCAACCTCGACGCCATGAACGTCTACGGGCGCCTGTCGGGCCTCGGCGTGACCGGCTACGGCCAGTCGACCCTCGATGAGCGGCTTGAGGTCGTGGCGGCAACGCAAGGCCGGGTGATCGTGCCCGATACCAATAATGCCGCCGGTACCTATTTCCGTTCCGACCACTTCCCGCTGGCCAAGCGCGGCGTGCCCATGGCCTATCCCAAGGGATCGGGCGACTTCCGCGATGAGCCGATCGCCGAACGTCAGGCCCTGCGCGATGAATATGGCGCGCGCCGCTATCACCAGGCCGCCGACGAATGGATGCCGGAAATGGACTTCCGCGGCGCGGCCGAAGACCTAGAGGTCGTCCATGCCGTGGGTCTGGCCCTGGCCAACAGCCGCGACTGGCCGGGCTGGAAGGACGGGTCCGAGTTCGGCCCGGTTCGCGAAGAAAGTGCTGCCGCCCGCCGCTGATCCGTCAGCGGCACATGACGAAAACTTAACGGGCGCACCAGGGGCCGAGGCCTAAGGTGCGCCCGAAATTCATCCCGGAGTTCCCCATGTTCCGTCGTCTTCTGGGTGGCGTCGCCGCCGCTGCTGTCCTCCTGTCCGCCAGCGCGAGTCTGGCCCAGGACATCTCGGCCGACCGCCTGTCCGAGCACATTCGCGTGCTGGCCGATGACAGCTTCCAGGGCCGCGTCCCGGGCGAGGTCGGCGAGGCCATGACACTCGAATACCTGCAGGGTCAGTATGAGGCCATGGGCTTTCAGCCCGGTGGTCCGGATGGCCAATGGTTGCAGCCCGTCACCCTCTTCCGCTTCACACCGGCCCGCGCGCCGGTGGCCTACTGGACCGCGCCGGATGGCACACAGCATCCGCTGGCGGCGACCGACATCCAGCTGCGTTCCTCCAACGACAGCGGCCGGGTCGAGATCGCCGATGCGCCGGTCGTCTTCGCCGGCTATGGCATCACTGCGCCCGAACGCGGCTGGGACGACTACGGCGACCTCGATGTGACCGGCAAGGTCGTGATCGTGCTGGCGGGTGAGCCCGAGGGCGAACTGTTCCGGGGCGAGTACAACTCGGCCTATTCCAGCGGCGGCTACAAGAAGATGGAGGCCCTGCGTCGCGGCGCGGTCGGCGTCATCACCCTGGTGCTTGACCAGGCCAGCTGGCAGGGCATGGCCGGGCGTCCCGCCCGCACCCGCACGACGGTCGAGGGGCTGGACCCCATCCCCTTCACCGGCACCATGGGCGCAGTCACCGCCATGCAGTGGGGCTCGGCCGCCGGCGTCGATCACGGCGCCATGGCGACGGTCGATACGGGCCAGTTCAAGGCCATTGAGCTGACGGGCGTCCGCCTGAGCGTCGACATCGAGGAAGCCCGCGAGGAAATTCAGACCTATAACCTTCTGGCCAGGATCGAAGGCTCCGAGAACCCCGACGAGGTCGTGATCTTCTCGGCCCACTGGGACCACGTCGGGGTCAGCTCGCCCGATGCCCACGGCGATACCATCTTCAACGGCGCCTGGGACAATGCCTCGGGCACGGCCGGCATTCTGGAACTGGCGCGCGCCTTCTCGCTCTCGCCGCAGCCGAAGCGCACCGTCGTCTTTGCTCACATGGCGGCCGAGGAAATGGGCCTGCTGGGCGCCTATGCCTATTCGGTCGATCCCGTCTATCCGCTGGAAACCACGGTCGCGGACCTGAACATCGACATGCTGCCACTCAGTGGTCCGACCCGCGATGTGGCCATCTTCGGCTTTGGCCAGAACTCGCTGGAAGACGATCTGGCCGTCCTCGCCGAGGCCGAGGGCCGCTATGTCACGGACGACCGCGAGCCGGAGCAGAACTACTATTTCCGCTCGGACCACTTCCCCTTCGCCCGCTCCGGTGTGCCCGCCCTGATGCCCTGGCACGGAGTGGATCTGGACGAGGGTGGCATTGAGGTCGGCCTGCCAGAATATCAGGCCCTGTTCTCGCGCGACTATCACCAGCGCAGCGATGAATGGCGCGAGGATTACGACCTTCGCTCGGCGGTCGAGAACCTGACCCTGATGTACCAGCTGGCGTGGGACCTCGCGAACTCGGACCGCTGGCCCACCTGGAAGGCGGACTCAGAGTTCGGCGCCATTCGTGCCCGCTCCGACGCCGCTCGCCAATAGGTCACTCAGGTCGGCCCAGACGCTCCCGGCTGTCGGGCCCCGCCCGGCCCCCAGCCCGGACCGGCTCAGCACCCGTCCGTCGGCCAGGGTGATGCGGATGGCATTGCCGGCATCGGCCAGCTCGGCGAACAGCGGGTCGCCCGCCACCGGCGCCAGGGTGATCTGCCCCCCGACGCTGTCGGCCACCGCCAGCTGGCGCACCGGCGCCGGGCCCGGCTGGAAATCGGGACCCAGCGTCTCGACCCGGTCCGGCAACCGCGCCCCCGGCCCGAAGGCGGCCCGGCTGAGCAGGAACAGCTTGGCCGCCGCGTCCCGGCCGGTCAGGTCGGCGGACGGATCTGCCTCGGCAAACCCCGCCGCCTGCGCCTCGGCCAGGGCCGCCTCGAACGGATGCCCCGCCGCCAGCCGGTTCAGCATGAAGTTGACCGTGCCGTTCAGCACCGCCTCGATCCGCCGGATCGGCCCCAGCGCCCGGGCCAGTCTGACCGTCTCCAGCATCGGCACGCCCCCGCCGACGGCCGCCGAATACCGCAGCGTCGCTCCGGTCGCCGTCGCCAGCGCTGACAGGCCCTCGACGTCGGCCGCCACCGCCTGCTTGGACGCGCTGACCACATGGATGCCCCGCGACAGGGCCGCCCGGATCAGCGCCAGCGACACCGAGGCATCCGAAAGGGTGTCGATCACCACATCCGGCTCCCGTGCCAGAAACGCCGCCGGATCCGTGAACAGAAGCCCGGGTGCCGGCGCTGGCGAGCGGAACTTGCCGGGGGTCTGCACCAGCACCCCGACCAGCGCGATGTCCGGCCGGTCCAGCAGGCGCGGCAGCACGCCCCCGCCCACGACACCACATCCAGCGAGGGCCACCCTCAGTGGTCCTCTCGCTTCAGGCAGAAGGCCGAGGGGGGATCGGCTCAAGAGAAGGGCGGTCATCTCAGGCCGCCTTTCGCTGGTCGGAGACAAGGGCAGCGCGGGCCAGTCCCGCTGCCAGTTCGGCGCGCAGGTCCTCGACATGCTCGAGCCCGATCGACAGGCGCAGCAGGCCCTCGGTGATCCCGGCGGTCTCTCGGGCCTCGGGCGTCATGGCGGCATGGGTCATGCCTGCGGGATGGGCGATCAGGCTCTCGACCCCACCGAGGGACTCGGCCAGGGTGAAGACCTGCAGCCCTTCGACCAAAGCCCGGGCGGCGTCCCTGCCGCCGTCCAGCTCGAGGCTGAGCATGGCGCCGAATCCGGCCTGCTGACGTTTGGCCAGCGTATGCCCGGGATGGTCGGCCAGTCCCGGATAGTGGACGGCCCGCACGCCCGGCTGCCGGACCAGCCAGTCGGCCAGATCGCCCGCAGTGGCCTGCTGCCGCTCGATACGGACGAACAGGGTGCGCAGGCCGCGCAGGGTCAGCCAGGCGTCGAACGGCGCGCCGGTCGTACCCAGACAGTTGGCCCACCACGCCAGCCGCTCGTGGTCCTCAAGCGTGGCGCTGATGACCGCGCCTCCGACCACATCCGAATGGCCGTTGATGAACTTCGTTGTCGAATGGATGACCCAGTCCGCCCCCAGCGAGATCGGCTGCTGCAGGGCGGGGGACAGGAAGGTGTTGTCGACGGCGACTTTTGCCCCTGCTGCATGGGCTGCCCGGCACACAGCTTCGATGTCGGTCAGGCGCATCAGCGGGTTGGACGGCGTCTCGGCCAGCACCAGTTTCGGCTGGCGGGTGAGGACTTCATCAAGGGCAGTGGCGTCGGCGAAGTCGACAAAGGCCACCTCGAAATGACCCCGCCGGGCGCGGGCGTTCAGCAGGCGGTGCGTGCCGCCGTAGCCGTCGTGCGGCGCGAGGACCAGATCGCCGGGCGACAGCTCGCTCAGCACCAGATCGACGGCGGCCATGCCGCTGGCGGTGACGACGGTGCCGGCGCCGCCTTCCAGCGCCGTCAGGGCCTCGCCCAGCAGGTCGCGGGTCGGATTTCCCGAGCGGCTGTAGTCGTAGCGGCGTTTCCCCTCCAGCCCGTCGAAGCTGTAGTTGGCGCTCAGGTGCAGGGGCGGCATGACCGCACCATGGGCCGGGTCCTGATCGATGCCGACGCGGGCGAGGCGGGTGGCGAGGTCATGGGGGGAGGGGGGACAGGTCATGCGGCAAGCTCGGAAAGACAACAGGACAGGGGGGCGGCCAGGGCCGAGGCGATAAGGTCGGCGACCACGGCCTCTTCCTTGAGGAAGCCGTCGTGGCCGTAGAGCGAGGGCGCGCGGACACAGGCGCGCAGGTTCGGCAGTCGCTCGGCCAGCGCATTGAGGTCGGAGATCGGAACGAGCTGGTCCGACGTGAAGCCGAGGAGCGTAGTCGGCACGGTGACGGCTTTCGGCTCGACCCGGTGGCGGTCCAGCGAGTCCGACAAGCTGATCCAGCGTTCCGCCGTCATGCGCGGCACATAGGCACGGCCGCGGGCCTTCAGATAATCGCAGACGGCGTAGGGCTGGCCGGCGGCTTCCGGCGTGGCGTCCTGGCCGAAGCGCAGGTTCAGTTCCTTGGGCGTGCGATAGGTGGTCATGGCCAGTTCGCGGGCCAGGGCGACGGCCTCGGCGGGGCGCCCTGTCTCGATGCCGAAGGCGAGGATGCGGCGCTGGATGCCACGCAGCGCCGTGGCGTGGGTGGCGGGGCGATGCGGGGCCGAGATGGCGATAAGCTGCTTCAGCCGCTCTGGGAATAGCGACGCAAAGGCCAGTCCGACCATGCCGCCGTACGAGGCGCCGATCACGGCCTCCAGTCGCGGAATGCCAAGATGATCAAGCGCGATGGCGACGGCGCGGGCCTGATCGGCCGGGGTCAGGGTGCGGATCCGCTCCTCAGCCGGCCCAGGCAAGAGGTCGAGGCCCAGCACCTGATAGCGGTTCAGATCGACCGGACCGCCCGGGCGCACGATGCGGGGCCACCAGGCCGGTCGTCCGTCGCCGACATCCGCCACGCGCCGGTCCGACGAAATTCCGCCGAGGACCACGAGGACGGGCGCCCTGTCCGGCCCGAACCGGCGAAGGCGCATGGTCGTATCGGTGAGCGGCTGCCCGTCGCTGAGGCAGAAGCCCGGCAGAGGCACGGTGTGGTCCCGCCAGGCGGGGAGGGTGGGAGAGGAAAAGACAGCAGGCACGACACGACGAACTCCGCCCATCGAGTACCCGTGCGTGGATCGACCCGTGAAACGGCGGGACCTCGAAAGAGGCCGTCGATTCACTCATCTCTCGCGGACCGGGTCGTGAGACCGTGATCCTCGCAGGAGTTGGCACCATCTCGCGAAGAGGGTCTCTTCGCGAAGGTTGCCCCGGCGTCAAAGGGCCTATCCCTCGACCGGTCTTGATGAGTGACTTAAGCGTGGCGACGGCAAGCGCAGCCGTCAAGCAGAAAAATGATCAGCTACCGGAAGTGGCATCCATGATCATGGTGCGGGCCTCGGCCAGCGCCGCTTCGGTGGTGGTTTCTCCGGCGTGAATCTGGTCCGCCAGACCCATCAGGGCCGGTCCGGTGACGGCCCCGGCATTGGGCTCTTCCTCGACGCGGATGCCGCCGTCGCGGGCGATCACCTCGTCCCACAGGCTACGAACACCGGCCCAGTAGGCCTGGGTATCAGCCCAATAGGCATCTCCGGGGGCAGCATCATATCCGTCCCACTGGCGATAGGTATTGACGACGTCCTCGTGCACGATCACCTGACCCTCGCTATCATCGCCCTGGGCACCAGACATCTTGAGGTTGTCCTGAATATGCACCCAGCCGAACGGGGTCAGGGCGTGACGGTTGGTCCCGACATAGCGGTCATAGACCGGATCACGAACCGCATCCCGGCGGGCCAGCGGACGCAATGTGGGCGCCGATGCCCATTCGGTCATGCCGTGGTCGTACGTCCAGACGCCGACGCCGCCGTAACGGGGCGAGTCGTCGGTCTGCCACACCGTCTGGGACCAGGCGCCCTTGCGCTGGTCTTCCGGTACAGGAGTCAGCACCCACTGGTCAGGCCCTGCATAGGTCAGGACGGCTTCGGGCTCATAGACCCAGTCCTGGCGCCAGTGCTTGATCACGAAGGTCTGGCCCTCATGATCCATGACCAGAATGTGCTGCAGGCTGATGCGGGTGCCGTCGTCATAGACGACCCGCACGATCTCGTTGCCGCCCGAGAGTTTCTCGTCGAGCGGCTCATAGCCGTCGACGAACGGAACAGTTTCGCGCATGTCGAACCGCACGCGGAACTGTCCGGCCTGGGAGAGGATGGCCTGGCGGTCGCGCTGGAATTTCGCGTCGGCCGTCGCCTGCGCAGGGGCCTGGGCGAGGGCGGTCGCGGGAAGGGCGGCGACCGGCAGACAGGTGCCGATCAGAAGGGCGACGGCAAGGGCAGCACGCATGGGGGGGGTGTCTCCAACATGAAAGTCATTCGCATTATCGCTTCCCGGCTCACAGACGCAAGGTCAGGGAGATCGAAACATTGCGACCGGGCTGGGTGTAGGCGTCCAGCACGGTGGAGGTGGTCGACAGGCCCGACACGTCACTCCACCAGCCGTAGGTCTCATCAAACACATTGAAGACGCCGACACGGGCCGTGACCTTATCCGTCACATTCCAGTAGCCGGTCAGGTCGAACAGGGTGAAGTCGTTCCCGACGTAGCAGTTCGGCGAGCACGCCAGACCGGTGGTGTCGGCCGCATCCTTGGCCTCGGACCAGGTGACGATGGCCTGGCCGCCGAAGGCGCCCGACGGGGCATCCCAGCCCAGGCCGGCGACGACCTTGAGCGGGTCGATCGCGGGCAGGGCCGTGGTGGTGCCCGCCGTGGTCTGATCGCCCTCCGCCCAGGCGGCCGAGACGCGGGCGCGGAGCCTGTTGTCCCAGGAGGCGTCGCTGCGGAACTCCAGCCCCTTCACCTCGACGTCGGTGAAGTTGACGTATTGAAAGACCGCCGGGTCCATCGGGGTGAAGGCGCCCGACACGACTTCCTGGCTGATGAAGTCCTCATAGTCGGCCTGGAAGGCCACGGCCTGCAGCGCCATCCGTCCTCCGTTCCAGACCGGAACCTCGCGCAGGCGCAGGCCCGCCTCGAGGCTCCGGCTGGTCTCCGGCTTCAGGTCGGGATTGGGCGCCGAAATGTAGCCGAAGGCGAGGTTGCCGAAGGCGCTGTTCACCTGCGACGGGGTCGGGGCCTTGAACCCCTCCGCATAGGAGGCGAACAGGCCGAAATGGTCATTGGCCCACCAGACGACGCCCAGCTTGGGCGACAGGCGGCTGTCCTCCTGATCCGCCTTGGCGCCCGTGAACAGCGGATCATCGGCCGTCGTCAGCTCATAGGCGTCATAGCGCAGGGCCGGAGTGATGCGGAGCGACCCGCCCGCCAGAACGATCTCGTCCTGAATGAACAGACCGGAAAGGGTGTAGTCCGTCTCCGGGAAGGGGCTGGAGGGGAAGGTCTCGCCGAACGGCGGCAGGGTGCCGTCGCGCACACCGCTCTGGGTGGTTTCGGACCAGTCCCCGCCGAAGATCAGGCGGTGCTCGACCGAGCCTGACGTCAGCGTACGACGCCCCTGTGCGGCCAGACCCATGACATCATTGTCGAAGGTGTTGTCACGGGTGCGATCTGTCGCCGGTTGCCGGTCCTCGAAGGTGAATTGGCGGGTCTCGGACTCCTGCCGGTAGACGATGAGGGAGGCTTCATCCAGGCCGGGCAGTGCTTCAGTCCGCCAGTCCAGGCCGATGCGCTGGCGCGTCGTCTCGTCTTCGGCACGCAGATCCAGAACCGAGGCGCTGCGGCCCGACAGCACATTGGCGTCGACATCCGAACTGTAGGAGTCCCAGGTCAGGCCCAGCCGGTGGTCGGTGGCGACGTCCCAGACCAGTTTGGCCAGCAGGGCGTCAGAGCTGAAGCCCTGGGGGTTGGGCTCGGTCCGGGCGGCGCCCTCTCCGCCCACCGTGCCCTGATTGTCGGTCTCCGACGCATCGCGGTGGGTCCAGGCGACCAGACCGGACAGGGCACCGTCACGGCCGGCGAAGGACAGGCCGGTGGCGAGGCTGTCATCGGCCGAGCCGTAGGCGACGCGCGCCCGGGCGGTCCAGTTGCGGCTGGCGCCCAGCATGTCGACCGGGTCCTTGGTGGTGAAGGAGACCGCACCGGCCACGCCGTCCGAGCCGTAGAGGGCCGAGGCCGGGCCGCGCAGGATCTCGACCGACTTCATCAGGTCCAGATCGGAATAGCCGCCACGGCCAACGCTCTGTGGGCCAAAGGCATAGCCGTCGGGGGTACGGACTCCGTCCACGACGATCAGCACTCGGTCGCCGCCCAGACCGCGGATGGTGAAGCCCGCATTGCCGTCGCGGCCGGTCGAGCCGAGGGCGGCGCCGAATCGGGCTGGCTGGGTTCGGACGCTGACGCCCGGCTCGAACCGGACCAGATCCTTGATGTCGGTATAGAGGTTCTGCTCGATATCACGCGCGGTGATGACGGTGACGGTGGCGGGGGTCTCATCCACCCGGGTGGCGGTGCGGGTCGCCAGCACTGTGATCGGATCGAGGGTCACCGGGTCGATGACGGGGCTCGAGACAGGCCGGGTTTGGGCCAGAGCCGGCATGGCAGTGGCGGCCAGTCCGGCCAGAGCGGTGGTGAGGAGGAGGGTGGTACGCATGAGAAGCCCCGGGGAGTTACGGTGAAGGTGCGGGGCAATTACTGCGAACGATTATCAGAAGCAACCGCATTTGCGACTCGTTCTGAACACAGCGGCGACATGTGCGTTCCCTGCTTCATGAAAACCCTGCTCCGCCTTGCCGCCACCGCCAGCCTGGCCGCCGCCGTTGCGGCCTGTGGGAATGACCCGATGGAGCCCGGGCCCGTGACCCCGGATCCAGACGCACCCCTGCCACCGGCGGATCCGGCTCCGGCCCGGACAACGGGGCATGCGGAACTGTTGGGGGACTGGGCGGCCTATCCCGCCTGGTGTTCGAACACGACGGGTCCGGAGCGGCCTATCACCATCACGCTGACGCGCTTCGAGGGTTATGAAAACAGCTGCGCTATCGAGGCTTCACGCCCCATCGCGGACGGGCACGAACTGGATCTGGTGTGTGAGGCGGAAGGGCAGCAGAAGCGCGAAACCGTCCGGGCCTCGGCTACCGAGGACCGCCTGAGACTGTCTTACCCGGATCGGGACGGGGCGACGGTGGCGTTCACCCGCTGCCCGTCGGACCAGCCCTAGCTGAACAGGAAGTTCATGACGTCGCCGTCCTTGACGACATAGGACTTGCCCTCGGCCCGCAGCTTGCCGGCCTCGCGCGCCTTGGCCTCGCCGCGCAGGGCGACATAGTCGTCGTAGGCGATGGTTTCGGCGCGGATGAAGCCCTTTTCGAAGTCCGTATGGATCACGCCAGCCGCTTGCGGAGCCGTATCGCCGACATGGATCGTCCAGGCGCGCGCTTCCTTGGGGCCGACCGTGAAATAGGACTGCAGGCCCAGAAGGCTGTAGGCCTCGCGGATCAGACGGTTCAGGCCCGGCTCGGCCAGACCGAGGGTCTCGAGGAATTCCAGTTGCTCGGCTTCGTCCAGCACGGCCAGTTCCGAGTCGATCTTGGCCGAGATGACGACCGAGTTGGCGCCGTCCTTGGCCGCACGGGCGGCGACCAGATCGGACAGCTCATTGCCTTCGTCGGCCGAGTTCTCGTCGACATTGGACACATAGAGGGCGGGCAGGGCGGTCAGCAGCTGGAGCATGTCCCAGGCCTTGCGGTCTTCCTTGCTGATCTCGGCCGTCCGCGCGGGCTTGCCGGCATTCAGCTGGGTCAGGGCCAGATCGACCAGTTTGAGGTTCAGCTGGCTTTCCTTGTCACCGGCCTTGGCGCGCTTCTCCATCTGCACGCGGCGCCGCTCGAGGCTTTCGAGGTCGGCCAGCATCAGTTCCGTCTCGATGATCTCGAGGTCCGAGACCGGATCGATGCGATCCTCGACGTGGGTGATGTCGTCGTCGACAAAGCAGCGGGCGACGAAGGCAATGGCGTCGCAGTCGCGGATGTTGGCCAGGAACTGGTTGCCCAGACCTTCGCCCTTGGACGCACCGCGGACCAGGCCGGCGATGTCGACGAAGGTGATCCGCGAGGGGATGATCTCCTTCGAGCCGGCGATCTCGGCCAGCACCTTGAGGCGCGGCTCGGGCACGGCCACGTCGCCCGTGTTCGGCTCGATCGTGCAGAACGGATAGTTGGCCGCCTGGGCCGCCGCCGTCTTGGTCAGGGCGTTGAACAGGGTGGACTTGCCGACGTTGGGCAGGCCGACGATCGCGACTTTCAGGGCCATGGTACTCTCTGGGGAACGGGTCGAGGCGAGCCTTTAGCCGTTGGGCACCCGTTTGTCAGGCGCTAACCACCCCGGACCGTCAGTTGACGGCCGGATTGCCGACCCGGGCGGAGACGGTGACCGGGGCGGCATCCGCGAAGGTCAGGGCCAGGTCCACCGTGTCGCCCTCCGCAAGAGGAGCTGTCACCTGCATCAGCATGATGTGGTTGCCGCCGGGCTGCAGAGCCGTCACCTCACCCGCAGGAAGGGGCAGGCCGTCGGTCATTTCGGCCATGGTCATGACCCCGCCCGCGGTCGACATTTCATGGATCTCGGCCTTGCCCGCGGCATCGGTCGAGACCGAGACAAGGCGGTCGTCGGTGGTGGCGGCAAGGGTCATATAGCAGCCGGTCAGGTCGCGACCGTTCGGGGTCGGACGACAGACCGCATCGCTGATTTCGACGGAAGGCGCCGCGGCGTCCTGACAGGCGGCGACTCCGAGACAGAGCAGGGCGAGGGCGGGCAGGCGCATGGGACGGCTCCATCAGGCAGGGCGTGTGCGCAATGAACCCGGTCGCGTCATCAGGCAAGAGACGCGGTGTCGCGCCCGTCAGGAACGGACAGGGATTGGCTCTCGACAGGGTCCGGGGGCCGTGCCAGCGTGACCTCCACAAACTGCTGTATTCATGGAGATCGCCATGTCGCTTCGCCCGGGTTCGCTGAGAATGGGTCTGATGGGAGGGGCCTGTGCCCTGTTGCTGACAGGGACGGCGGTGTCCGCTCAGGAGCAGGTCGACAGCCGCCCCGGAGGTCCCGGCCGCGTGGCCATCACCATTTATAATCAGGACATCGCCCTGGTTGAGGATGTGCGGGACCTGAACATTCCGGAGGGCCGCTCGCGTCAGGAGTTCCCCGGCGTATCGGCCAGCATCCGGCCCGAGACCGTCGGCCTCAGCGGTCGGGGCCTGTCAGTGGTCGAGCAGAATTTCGACTATGACCTACTGACGCCCGACAAGCTGATGCAGAGCGCGGTCGGCGACACCATCGGCATCGTCCGCATCAATCCGGGCACCGGTCGCGAGACGACTGAACGGGCCCAGGTTCTGGCCGCCAATGAGGGCGTGGTGCTGCGGATCGGCGACCGGATCGAGGTGCTGCGCGACGACGGCGTGCCGACGCGGGTGATCTTCGACGAAGTGCCGGCCAATCTGCGCCCGCGCCCGACGCTCAGCGTGACGCTCGACGCCGAGGGTGGCGGACGTCGCGAGACGACGCTCAGCTATCTGACCAGCGGCCTGTCGTGGAAGGCGGACTATGTGGCCCAGTATGACGAGGCGGGCGGCAGCCTGGATCTGACCGGGTGGATCACCATCACCAACCGCTCGGGCGCGACCTTCACCGAGGCCAGCACGCGTGTGGTGGCCGGAGAGGTCAATCTGGTCAGCGGCGGCGGCTATTATGGTGGAGGCCGGAGCGGCAATGGTACTCAGTTCTCGGACGGGGCCGAAGGTATTGCCGACTATTACATCTACCCCCTCCCGGGACGGGTAACGGTCGCCAACAACCAGAACAAACAGGTCGGCCTGCTGGATGTGGCCAATGTGCCGGCGTCCAAGCGCTATCTGTTCCAGATGGGCGGCTTCTCCACCTATGAGCAGGCACAGTCGGCCGAGGTGGCGGTGCTGTTCCAGAACGGTCGCGCCTCGGGCGTCAGCCAAGCCCTGCCGGCCGGGGTGGTGCGCGTCTATGTGCGCGACGCGGGCGGTGAGCCCCGCTTCATCGGCGAGGATGAGATCGGCCACACGCCTGCGGGCTCGGACATCGCCATCACCACCGGTGATGCCTTTGACGTCACTGTTCAGCCGCGTCTGGTCAGCAATGAGCGGGTGGCCCCGCGCATCCTGAACACCGAACGGTCGCGCTATCGGATGGAATACACGGTGCGGAATGCCCGCTCCGAGCCGGTGGTGGTCGAGGTTCGCCAGACCGGTCTGGGCCGCGACACCGAGATCCAGGATCAGAGCATCCAGGGCGAGATGCGCGATGCCCGCACCATCGTCTGGCGCGTGCCGGTTCCTGCCAATGGCCAGACCGTGCTGACGGCGACCATCGAGACCGGCGGCTGATCCCGATGCGCACGGGCGTCAGTCTGATCGCAATACTGGCCCTGTCAGGGCTGGCGGCACCGATGGCCCTTGCCCAGGCTGTGGCACCCGTTGCCGTGGCGGAGCCCGCGGTAGCGGTCTCTTCTGGCCCAGAGGCCGTGTCGGTGGTCATCTACCGCGACCGGCCGGTGAATACGGTCGAACTGATGCGCCGGTCGCAGCAGAGCTGGAGCCGACTGGACCGCGAAGGTCTGGCCCTGATCGTCGAGACGCGCACGGTTGACCTGCCCGCAGGCGAGGCCGTGATCCGCTTCGAGGGCGTGGCCGGCGGCATCGTAGGCCAGAGTGCGGTGCTGGAGGGCCTGCCCGCCGGGGTGATCGAGCGGAATACCGACTTTGACCTGCTGACGCCCGGATCACTGTTCGAGCGGTCGATCGGCGAGACGGTGCGGGTGGTGCGCATCAATCCGGTGACCGGCGGTGCCGAGGAGCATGTGGCCTTGATCCGCGCCGGGGCCAACGGCCCGGTGCTGGAGGTCGACGGTGGCTTTGAGGCCCTCAGCTGCTCGGGCCTGACCCAACGTGTGGTGTTCGACCGCGTGCCCGAGGGGCTGAGCGACCAGCCCAGCCTGTCGGTGCGGACGCGTGCGGGCGAGGCCGGGCGCTATACGGTGACCCTGGCCTACCTGGCGACCGGGCTGCAGTGGTCGAGCGACTATGTGGCCGAGCTGGCGCCGGACGGGCGCTCCATGACCCTGACCGGCTGGCTGACCCTGGCCAATTTCGGCAGCACCGGCTTTGTCGATGCTCCGGTCCAGGCTGTGGCCGGCAATCTGCGGACGGAATATGGCACAGTGCCGGTCGATGCGGTGCGTCTGCCACGCCGCGCCGGCTGCTGGCCTCAGGATACGACGACCGAGGGCAAGAGTCCGGCGTATTCTGGGATGACCGAGCCCATGCCCCCGCCATCACCTCCCGCTCCGCCGCCACCTCCGCGCTTGCAGATGAGAGACGAAGTGGTTGTCACAGGCTCCCGCATCGCCGAGCAAGGCGAACTGGGAGACTACAAGATCTACACCCTGCCGGAACGGACCACGGTCGCAGCCCGCCAGACCAAACAGGTGCGGTTCCTGGAGCGGCGCGATGTGCCGGTCGAGAGGATCTATCGCGCGCGGATTAGCGGATCGTCGGACCTCGGCGGTGTCACCGGCCCGTTCCGGACCGACATCGTGCTGAAGCTCGACAATGATGCGGACTCGGCCCTGGGGCTGGCCCTGCCGGGTGGGACCTGGAGTCTGCGGCAGCAGCGCACGGATGGCCCGGCTTTCTTTACCGGAGAGGCCCGCAGCACCGATCGCCCGGTCGGCTTGCCGGTCGAGCTGTCGATCGGCCAGTCCCCCAATGTGCGGGTCCGTTACCGCACGACCGAGTACAGCTCCAGTCAGACAGGCGGGGTGACGACCACCGTCTATACGGTCCAGGTCGAGGTGATGAATACGGGGGCCGAGGCGGCCAGCCTCGAGGTCATTCCGTGGGCCTATTTCCAGCCGGGCTTCACCATCACCCGCGAGAGCCGTGAGAGCGGTATTACCGAGGGGGGCTATCCGGCGTGGAGCTTTGCGGTTCCGGCGGGCAGTGTCGAGCGGCTGAGCTTCAGCTATCGTGTCGAATATTGAGCGCTATTCGCCGTTCTGCGCGGCCTGACGCGGGCTGAATTTCGGCGCGGGGGCGAGGCGCAACACCTCGCCCTGATAGCGCTCGTCCTGACCGCTCAGCAGGAAGGGCAGGACGTCGGCGCAGGCGTTCAGCAGGGCATCTCGCCACGGATATTCGGCCTTATGAAAGTCCCCCAGCACATGGGGCATGACCAGTTGCGGCTCGCCCGGATGGCCGATGCCCAGGCGCGCCCTGCGGAAGTCGGCCCCCAGATGGGCGATCAGCGAGCGGATGCCGTTCTGGCCCGCCGCCCCGCCGCCGGTCTTCATGCGGAAACGACCCGGTGCCAGATCGATCTCGTCGTGGAAGATCACAATGTCCGCAGGCGCGAGCTTGAAGAAGCGCGCGGCCTCGCCGACCGCACGGCCGCTCTCGTTCATATAGGTCTGGGGCTTCATCAGCATGACCTTGTGGCCCTCGACCTCGCCGTCACGCACGATGGACTGGAATTTGGCCCGCTCGGGGCCAAAGCGCCAGCGGTCCGCGATCACGTCGGCCGCCATGAAGCCGATGTTGTGCCGGTTGTTCTGATACTTCGGCCCGGGATTGCCCAGGCCCGCCAGGATGATCATGGGCAGGGTCCAAAACGGTCGCGGCCCACTCCCTGAAGGGAATGGGCCGCGGGGTCAATTGAGCCGTGAAGCGAAAACCCGGAGGATCAGCCCTCGGGGGTCTCTTCGGCGTCGCCCTCGTCGCTCTGGGCGGTGGCGGGCACTTCGTCGGCAGCGACTTCTTCAGCCTCGGCCTCAGCGGCGGCTTCATCCGCAGCTTCGTCGGCGGCATCAGCCTTGGCAGCGGACGAAATCTTGATCGAGGCGACCATGAAGTCGCGGTCGCCGATGGCGGGCTCTACGCCCTTGGGCAGCTTGATGTCCGAGATGCGGATGGTGTCGCCCATCTTGTGACCGGCCAGATCGACGATCAGTTCCTCGGGGATGTGGTCGGCGCGGACCGAAATCTCGACCGTGTGACGCACGATTTCCAGCGAACCGCCCTGACGGAAGGCCTCGCATTCATCCTGGTTGATGAAGTGCACGGGCACTTCGATCTTGATCACCTGCTTCTCATCGACGCGCATCAGGTCGAAGTGCATGGGACGGTCCGACACGGGGTCGAACTGCACGTCCTTGGCGATGACCGGCTGCGTTTCCTTGCCGTACTTCAGGGTCACCAGGTGACCCAGCAGCTTGCCGGTGTACAGGTTCTTGCGGAAGTCCTTCTCGTTGACCGAGATGGCCACCGGGGCCTTGTCGCCACCGTACAGCACGCCGGGCACGGCACCCGCGCGACGGGCAGCGCGGGCGCTGCCGGTACCGACGCCGTCACGGACGTCAACGTTCAGAATGATCTCGGCCATCGGGCTCGCCTCAATAACGCACGCCGCGCTTCCAAAGACAGCGCGCAGCGGGGATTGCATCCCTCGAATTCAAGAGCGCGGGCTATTACACGGATGCGACCCGGCGTGCAACCGGCTTTGCATCCAATACAGCAACCCGCATGGGTGCCTCAGGGGCGACCGGGTGAAGGTGCTTGGGACTGGGCCGAGTCGGCAGCAGCGGCTGCGGTCGCAGCCGGGGCACCCGTCAGGGTGCCTTCGTCCAGTGCGAAGGCCGTGGTCGGGATCATGACCGGCATCGGCCCCATGCTCTGTGCGGCGCAGGTCGCCAGATCGCTGACGATATGCTGCCCGATGCAGAAGATGTCCTCATAGTGCGGTCGCGAGGCGGCCAGGCACTGGAACAGGTTCAGCTTGGACATGTTGAGGCAGAATTCGTTGTTGGTCTCGACGACCAGCGCCTCGGTATAGGTCCGGAAATCATCGCCCCCGGCGCCCAGTGCAGCCAGCGCCGCGATGGCCAGCGAATTGATCACCGGCTGGGTATAGGGCGGCTGAAGCTTGATCGGCGCCAGCTCAAGCCCGGAACCCGCGTGGGCTGCCGTAAACAGCAGGCTGGCGTCCTCTGCGGACGGCAGCATGACAACCACCGAGTTGGCCTTTGCGGCGTCAAGGCGGCCCTGGCGGTCGTCCATCGGGCGCGTCGCCCAGCGGCGTCGGGGGTCTGCGCGGCCCTGGATCGTATAGGCGTCCTCCTTGATGGCTTCGGCGATCGTCGACAGGGCGGCGATATCTTCGCCAAGGGTGCTGACGATCAGGCCGGCCGCAGCGTCAGCCCCGGGCAGGGTTGCGGCATAGGCCGGTTCCTGGATGATCCGGTTGATGATTTCCTCGCGCTGCACAGGGTCGGCGGCATACTGGCGTACCCCGGCGACGAACTCGGGCGATTGCAGCGCCAGGACGGCGCCATAGGCAATCATGCCGCGCGACAGCTGGGCCGGCTCATAGGCCGAGCCGGTGCGGATGGCGTTCTGGATGGACTCGGCATCGGGGAAGCCGGCTTCAATCGTGCCGACCTCGCGGATGAAGGCCACGTAGATGGAAGCGGCCTCGGACACACCCTGATTAAGGGCCAAGGCCGGCGGCGGCGGGGGAGGAGGCGGTGGCGGGGGCGGCGGTTCCGGCTCGGTCGCGGCACAGGCGGCGATCATGGCCAGAGCGGCGAGGGTGCCGCCCTTAAGGCCGAGCGACAGGGCGGTGGTGGACCGAAGAACTCGGGTCATCGACAGGGCTTCCCCACTGAATACTCAGGCGACGCGGACGAACGCGTCGCGATCCGGTCTCTTATAACGCGGGATGAAGCGTTTTCCGACCGTTAATCGAACAGCTTGGAGACGGACTCCTCGTTGGCGATTCGGCGGATCGCCTCGCCTATCAGGGGAGCCACCGAGACCGTGCGGATCTTCTTGCAAGTCGCCACCTCATGCGGCTGTTCGATCGAATCGGTGATCACCAGTTCCTTCAGCGGGCCGTCGTTGACTCGGCTGACGGCAGGGCCGGACAGGACGCCGTGGCTGATATAGGCCGACACCTCGGTCGCACCCTGGTCGATCAGGGCCTTGGCCGCGTTCACCAATGTGCCGCCCGAGTCGACGATGTCGTCGAACAGGATGCAGCGGCGTCCCTCGACGTCACCGATGATGTTCATGACCTCGCTCTCCCCGGCCTTGGGGCGCCGCTTGTCGACGATGGCCAGGTCGGCGTTCAGGCGGCTGGCCAGTGACCGGGCGCGCACCACGCCGCCCACATCGGGCGAGACGATCATCAGATCATCGCCGCGCGGATAGTTTTCGCGAATGTCCTGCGCCAGCACGGGCGTGGCGACCAGATTATCGGTCGGAATGTCGAAGAAGCCCTGAATTTGCCCGGCGTGCAGATCCATGGTCAGCACCCTGTGGGCCCCGGCCCGGGTGATCATATTGGCCACCAGCTTGGCGGAAATCGGCGTGCGACCGCCGGTCTTCCGATCCTGACGGGCATAGCCGAAATAGGGCATGACGGCCGTGATCCGTTTGGCCGACGCCCGGATCAGGGCATCAGTCATGATCAGCAGCTCCATCAGATTGTCATTGGCCGGATAACTGGTCGACTGGATGACAAAGACATCCTCGCCCCGCACATTTTCCTCAATGACGGCAAACACCTCATTGTCTGCAAAGCGCTTTACCTCCGCCCGGGTCAGCGGCATGTCGAGGTGATCGGCTATGGCCCGGGCCAGGGTTCGGTTGGCATTGCCGGAGAGCAGCTTCATGGCCCGTCATCCTTTCGCCCTCATCGGACCGCCAATAGGGAGAGGAGGCGTCCGGGGTGTGGGCGCTTCTTAACAGCGGGGCGTCAGGCATCAAGCCGCTTCACGCGCATTCCGGACCAAATCCGACATCGGTCCGCATGTGATTGGCGCTTGGGTTTCGCTGGTGTAGAGATCGCTTCGTCTTCCGGATGGTCCGCTGCGGCGCGCCTTCCGGCCGGTAATCATGGGGTCGCAATCAGTGCCTGTTTCCAAAATCCGTTCCGGTCTGATCCTGTCAGCGGTTGCTGTCTTTTCGCTGACCGTAGCAGCCTGCAACAACGGCCGGGAGCGGCCGAAGCTGGCCTATGAAGAACGTCCGGTCGAGCTGCTGTACAACACCGGCTATGAGCGGCTGGAGCGCAAGCGCTGGCGCGACGCGATCGATTATTTCCAGGAAGTGGAACGTCAGCACCCCTATTCAGAGTGGGCGCGGCATTCGATCCTGATGCAGATCTACGCCTATTATCAGAACAATAGCTATGCTGAGGCTATCGCCGCCTCGGACCGGTTCATCCAGCTTTTCCCCGGCAATCCGTCGGCCGCCTATGCCTATTACATGAAGGCGATCTGCTTCTTTGAGCAGATCACCGACGTGGGCCGTGACCAGGGCTATTCCGAGAATGCCTTGGCGGCGCTGCGCGAGGTCGCGCGTCGCTATCCCGACACGGCCTATGCCTCTGATGCCCTCGTCAAGATCGACATGGTCAACGACCAGCTGGCCGGCAAGGAAATGGAAATCGGCCGCTACTATCAGCGCGCCAACCAGCCGCTGGCCGCGATGAACCGCTATCGCACCGTCGTCGAGAACGAAGAGTTCCAGCGCACCTCGCATGCGCCGGAGGCCCTGTACCGTCTGGTCGAAGTCAGCCTGGTGCTGGGCCTGAAGGACGAGGCAATCCGCAACGGCGCGGTTCTGGGCCACAACTTCCCCGGCAGCCCCTGGTACAGCGAAGCCCATGCCCTGCTGACCGATCAGGGCGAGCGGCCGGACGTAGAGCCCGAAGCGCGTCGCGAAGGCTGGCTCAGCCGGATCATCCCGGGCTGAGGTCGGGGCTGAATTCGGGACCAAACACGGAACAGCGCATCGTCAGGACGCAGCCCGGCGCTATGATCGGCCTTATGTCGAATCATTCCGACCGCCAGACAGGCCGCCTTCCATGCTGACCGCCCTGTCGATTCGAGACATCGTGCTGGTCGACCGCCTGGACCTTGAGGTCGGCTCAGGCCTGACCGTGCTGACCGGCGAGACCGGCGCCGGCAAGTCGATCATCCTCGATGCTCTCGGTCTGGCGCTGGGCGCCCGCTCCGACGCGGGGCTGGTGCGCGCAGGCGCGGCCCAGGCCGTGGCCACCGCCACCTTTGACACGCCTACAGATCTCGACTGGCTGGCCGAAGCGCGGGAGAAGGGGCTGGAGATTGAGCCGGGCGAAGAACTGATCCTGCGTCGGGTTCTGGGGGCCGATGGCCGCAGCCGCGCCTTCATCAACGACCAGGCCGTCGGGGTGAATGCGCTGAGGTCGCTGGCGCAGGCACTGGTCGAGGTCCATGGCCAGCATGAGACGGTTGGTCTGCTGGATGCCCGGACCCATCCCGGTGCCCTGGACGGCTATGGTGGCCTGCACGAGGACGTCGCGGCCGTGGCGCGGGCGCATGACGCCCGGCGCGAAGCCCAGCAGCGGCTGGACACCTTGCGGGCGGAAGCCAGCAGCGCTGCCGCCCGGGCCGAGGAGCTGACGCTCGCGCTCGAGGAGCTGGACGCCCTCGACCCCCGGGCGGGCGAAGAGGCCGAGCTGGCCGGCGAACGGGCCCTGCTGGGCGCGGCGGAAAAGGCGTTGGCCGATCTGTCGGAAGCGCGGGACTCGCTGGGCGGGGACAAGCTGTCGCAACGGTTGTCGGCGGCCCTGAGGGCCGTGGAGCATGCCCGGGGCCGAGCCCTGCAGGCCGTGCGACTGGAAGCCGAGAATGCAGGCACTGCCTCAGAGGTATCCGGGCACGATCACCCTGTCGTTTTGCGGCTCGCCGCCGCTGCCGAGGCGATTGACCGCACCCTCGTCGAGGCTATGGAGGCGGTGGCCCAGTTGGATCAGGCCGCAGATGCGCTGGATGTCGAGCCGGGTCGTCTGGACAAGGCCGAGGAACGGCTGTTCGCCCTGCGCGCTGCGGCTCGCAAGCTGAACTGCACGGTCGAGGATCTGCCGCGCCTGCGCGTCCGCATGCGTGAACAGCTGCGGTTGATCGAGGACGGGGCCGAGGCGCTGACCGCGGCCGAGCGGACGCTGACCGCCGCGGGCGCGGCCTATGACGTGGCGGCCGCCACCCTGTCGTCCCGCCGGGCCGAGGCGGGCGACCGTCTGGCCCAAGCTGTAGCCGGGGAACTGGGGCCGCTGAAACTGGACCGGGCCCGCTTTCGCGTGGCACTGGAGCCCCTGCCCGAGGACCGGCGGGGCGCGCGGGGGGCGGAAACGGTGCGGTTCGAAATCTCGACCAATCCGGGCCAGCCGTTTGGCCCGCTGGACACGGTGGCCTCCGGGGGCGAGCTGGCGCGCTTTGCCTTGGCGATGAAGGCCGCGCTGGCGGCCCGCCCCGAGCAGGCGCAGCCCGTCATGATCTTCGACGAGGTGGATCAGGGCGTCGGCGGCGCCGTGGCCGAGGCGGTCGGACGCCGGCTGCAGCGGCTGGCGAGCGGCGGTCAGGTGCTGGTTGTCACCCACAGCCCCCAGGTCGCGGCCCGGGGTCACACCCACTGGAAGGTGCGCAAGGGCGACCGCGACGGCGCCACGATTACGACCGTCGAGGTTCTCGACGCTGCCCAGCGCGACGAGGAGATCGCCCGCATGCTGTCGGGCGCGGTGGTCACGGATGAGGCCCGGGCTGCAGCTCGCGCGCTGATCGAGCACCCCGACAGGTGACGCATCGCCACAGGGGGCGTGGGGTGCGAATTTTCCCTGTATTTTCGGGGGTTGAGCCCGGGGCCGGGGTGCCTTGACCTGACGCCCGACCGCCTATAGGTTCCGCGCCGAATTCAGACCCCCTCCGACGCCCGCCTTCCGGCGCCAGCATCGGGCGCTGAGCAGGCCGATGTCCCCGACCGAGGAAACCCGCGAAGAGACAATCAGACGTCTCAACGCCCAGGCCGACTCGCTAAAGGCGCGGGCCACACCCGAACCGCCCGAATACGGCGGAGCGGCAGTGGGATACGGCTATCGCATCATGGCCGAGATGATCGGTGGTGTGCTGGTAGGCTTGGGGATCGGCTGGGGTTTCGACCTGTTTGTCGGGACCGCGCCGTGGGGGATGATCGTGGGGACCCTTTCGGGTTTCGCGGTCTCCATCTGGCTGGCGGTGCATTCCGCCAAAAAACTCAGCGCCCGCGCGCTGAAGGAATTCGGTCCCCCCCGGGACCTTCCGGATGACGCGGACGCCGACGACAACGACCGCTGACCGGGCCGCCTCACGGCGATTCGGAGTTTTGACTTGGGAGACACGGCGGCATGGCCGATCCGATGGAACAGTTCGAGGTTAAGCCGGTGGTGGAGATCGCCCCGGTGAATGTGCCTGGCCTCGGGCTGGTTGACCTTTCGATCACCAACTCCACCGTCGCCATGTTTGTGGCGGCGACGATTGTCGTCCTCTTCTTTGCCATCGTCACGGCCTCGCCAAAGGTCGTTCCCGGCCGCCTGCAAGTCGTTGGCGAGGGCATGTTCAGCTTCATCGACGACCTGGCGACCGGCATCATCGGCTCGCAGGGCCGCGCCTTCTTCCCGTTCGTCTTCACGCTCTTCATCTTCATCCTGGCGATGAACATGCTCGGCATGTTCACGGTCTTCACGGCCACCGCCCAGCTGGCCGTCGCGCTGACATTTGCCCTGATGACCTTCCTGCTGGTCATCGTGGTCGGCTTCGCCATGCACGGCCTCGGCTTCCTCAAGCTGTTCGCCCCGTCCGGCGTGCCCTGGTACATGCTGCTGTTCGTGGTGCCGATCGAGGTGATCTCCTTCTTCCTGCGTCCCGTCACCCTCTCGCTTCGTCTGTTCGGCAACATGCTGGGCGGCCACGTCGCCATGAAGGTGTTCGCCGGCTTCATCGTCTCGCTGGGCGCGGTCGCTTCGGCCGGAGGCGTCGCCTACCTGGCCTATGTCGCCGCCATCCTGGCCTTCGGTGGCGTTCTGGCCCTGACGGCGCTGGAGTTTCTGGTCGCCTTCCTCCAAGCCTTTGTGTTCGCGGTCCTGACCTGCGTCTATCTCAACGACGCCGTTCACGCCGGGGACCACTGATCCATCCACCAACCTTCAATCGCTTCATTCAAAGGACAAACATCATGGAAGCTGAAGCCGCAAAATACATCGGTGCTGGCCTGGCCACCCTCGGCATGATCGGCGCCGGTATCGGCGTGGGAACGATCTTCTCGGGTTTCCTGCAGGGCGCCCTGCGTAACCCTTCGGCCGCCAGCGGCCAGTTCACCAACCTGGTTCTGGGCTTCGCCCTGACCGAAGCGCTGGGCATTCTGGCCTTCGTGCTCGGCCTGCTGATCCTCTTCAGCTAAACCTGACGATCCAATCGGGCGGTGGCCGGTCCCTTCGGATCGCCGCCGCCCGTCGCTCTTTCTGAACCGGACTGAACATGGCTGTGCAATCCAGCGACGCCCCCCCGACCCATGACGTCTCCGCTGCTGCGCCGACAGGCGAGCATGGCGACGCCTATGCTGCCGGCACGGAAGCCGAACATGCTTCGGGCGGAGGTCTGCCCCAGTTCGAGTTCCAGTGGTGGGCCGGCCAGATCTTCTGGCTGCTGATCATTTTCGCCGTCCTCTACGTCCTGCTCTCCAAGGTCTTCCTGCCACGCCTGCGCCGCGTGAAGGATGAACGCGCCGGGACGATTGCGACCGCCATCGAAGCCGCCCGCCAGGTGCAGGCTGAAGCCGCTGGCCAGGCTGAGGTCGCCAAGGCCGAGGTCGAGCAGGCCCGCGCCACCTCCCGCGCGACTGCTGCTGCGGCCAAGGCTCGCGTCACTGATACCGCCAACGCCCGCGCGGCTGAGGAAGAGGCCGTTGTCAACGCCCGTATCGCAGAGGCCGAAGCCGCGATCGGCAAGACCCGTGACGCGGCCATGACGAATGTCTCGTCGATTGCCTCGGACACGACCCGCGCCATCGTCGAGAAGCTGACCGGCAAGGCCGCGACGGCTGCCGAAACCGACGCCGCCGTCAAGGGAGCCGCCTGATGCCCGCTTTTCTCACCGGATATTTCTGGGACCTTGGCAATGCCGAGTTCTGGGTTGGCGTTGGCCTGGTCGTGTTTTTCGGCATCCTGGTACTGGTCAAGGTGCCGGGCATGATCGCTGCCCAGCTGGACGGAGCCGCTACCAAAATCCAGTCCGAGCTGGACGAGGCCGCACGTCTTCGCGCCGAAGCCGAGGCCCTGTTGGCACAGATCAAGCTTGAGAAGGCCGAGGCCGAGGCCCAGGCGGCCGACATGCTGAAAGCCGCCGAGGCTGATGCGCGTCGTCTGGAAGAGGACGCCAAGGTCAAGCTGGAGGAAGCGCTCGCCCGTCGCCAGACGCTGGCCGAACGTCGCATTGCTCAGGCCGAGGCCCAGGCCACCGCCGAGGTCAAGGCTGCTGCTGCGGAGCTGGCCATCAAGGCCGCTGAAGACATTCTGGCGGCTCGTCTGGCCTCGCAGACGCGCGATCCGCTGGTCGATGAGGCTATCGCCCAAATGGGGACTCGCCTGAACTAGGCGGCGCCTCTAGAAACTGCCCAACGACATCGGCCCCGGAGTGATCCTCCGGGGCCGTTTCGCATTCCGGGCTAGTGCGCCAGATGTACGTGGTCGCGGACCCGTTCCTGCCGCCAGGCCTTGCCGACCATACGGGCATAGACATTGCCCATCACCGCACCAAACACGACGTGGGTGAGCACCAGCCAGGCGACGGTGAAGAAGCCGGCGCGCATGCCGAACATGCCGATGCCGGTCAGCGGCGCGATCGTCAGGCCCATCACGATGAAGGCACCGACGGCAAAGACCACGCCTTTTGTTTCCGGCATTTCAGTGGGCATCCGCGGACACAGAATGCCGAACAGGGGCCCAAGGATCAGGGTACCAACCAGGAAGTGTCCGACCCAGCCGACCCATGGAATCGAGTCCGTTCCGAGCATCACCGTAACAAGACGGGGAAACCCTGCGACCCAGGGACCGGCCCACAACTGTGCGGCTTCAAGTGCTGCAACAGCAAGTGCCGCCACAAAGCCGGCGATCATACCTTTGTAAACGCGTGACATCATGACCAATGCGCCTCCCAACGCTTGTTTTGGGTTCTGATTACGCAGGGTCATCATACGCTCATCAGGGGAGGTTGTGTTCACAATCCCGTGCGCAGGGTCAGCGAGGGCCCCAGCGGAGGCCCGTCAAGGCTTCGGATGTTGACCACAGTTGGGCCGCCATGTCGGCGTTGAGAGCCTGTTCTGCGGGCACAGCGGGCCCCGGTGGTCCCTTGATCTCGCGCATCTTCGTTGGCCCGAGATAGGCGCCCGGGGCAATGTAGGGCGCCGTGGCCGCCATCAGGATCGGCAGGGCCCCGGCGGCCTGGCTGTGGGTGGCCAGGGGCTCGATCAGGGGCCTGACGACCCACCGGTGCAGCGACCGCCCGATCCGCGAGCCGACCAGCGGACCATTAGCGATCAGCCCTGTGCGGGCGACGCCGGGGTGGGCCACGACACTGGTCAGGCCCCAGTCGTTCGCCTGGCTGCGGCGATCCAGTTCCAGCCCGAACATCAACATGGCCAGCTTGGACTGGGCATAGACGGGCCAGGCGTCGTACCCCTGAGTGTAGTTGAGGTCGTCGAGGCGGATCCGGCCCTGCCGGTGGGCGATGCTGGACACCTGCACCACGCGGGCGGTTCCGGCCTGCAGCAGGGGCAGCAGCCGCCCGGTCAGGGCGAAATGGCCGAGGTAGTTGGTGGCCAGCTGCATCTCGAAGCCGTCCTCGGTCTCCCGGCGAGCGGGCAGGGCCATGACGCCGGCATTGTTGACCAGAATGTCGATGGGCCGCCCCTCGGCCAGCAGGCGCTCGGCAAAGGCCGTGACCGAGGCCTGCCGCGACAGATCCAATTCCTCGAACCGTAGGCAGGCCTTCGGGTGTTCAGCGGGGATTTGCGCAATGGCCGCGATGGCCCGGTCGTGACTGCGGGCCGCGACAATGACGTCGGCACCCTTGGAGGCGAGTGCTTTCGCTGTCTCGAAGCCGGTACCGCTGTTGGCGCCGGTGACGATGGCGCGGCGGCCGGTGAGGTCGGGAATGTCGTCGGTCGTGAAGGAGGTCATACCCCCCATGTCGTGCTGACATGGGGGGCTGACAAGTATGAAGGCCTATTCGGCCGCCATGTTGGAGCCATCGGGCGCGGTCCAGCGCAGGACCGGCTGACGGGCGGCCCGCGTTTCGTCCAGACGTTTCATCGGGGCGTGGAAGGGCGCACCCTTGAAGCGGTCGACGTCGCCGGCCTTGGCGGCCTCGGCCAGGGCGCGCATGGCATGGATGAAGCGATCCAGCTCGGCCTTGGACTCCGTCTCGGTCGGCTCGATCAGCATGGCCCCGTGCACGACCAGCGGGAAGTACATGGTCATCGGGTGGAAGCCCTCGTCGATCATCGCCTTGGCAAAGTCGAGCGTGGTGATGTCGGTGCCCTTCAGCCATTCATCGTCGAACAGGGCCTCGTGCATGCAGGGGCCCTCGGGGAAGGCGGCCGACATGACATCCGACAGGCGGGCCTTGATGTAGTTGGCGTTCAGCACCGCGTCCTCGGCGACCTGCCGCAGGCCGTCGGCGCCGTGGCTCATCATATAGCTGAGGGCGCGGACATACATGCCCATCTGGCCCTGGAAGGCGCACAGCCGGCCGAAGGCCTGTTCAGCCTCGTCTTCCTCACGCTCGACCAGTTGGAAGCCGTCGCCGGTGTTCACGACCCAGGGGGCCGGGGCGAAGGGGGCCAGCGCCTCGGACAGCACCACCGGACCGGCACCCGGCCCGCCGCCGCCGTGCGGTGTCGAGAAGGTCTTGTGCAGATTGATGTGCATGGCGTCGACGCCCAGATCGCCGGGGCGCACCCGGCCGACGATGGCGTTGAAGTTGGCCCCGTCGCAGTAGAAATAGGCGCCGGCCTCGTGCGTCAGGCGGCTGATCTCAAGGATGTCGCGCTCGAACAGGCCGCAGGTGTTGGGGTTGGTGACCATGATGGCAGCCACGTCGTCACCCAGCTTGGCCTCCAGGTCCGCCAGATCGACACGACCGTCATCGGTCTGGGCGATCTCGACTACGGTGTAGCCGACAAAGGCGGCGGTGGCCGGGTTGGTGCCGTGGGCGCTGGTGGGCACCAGGACCTTGTTGCGCGGGGTGTCGGACCGCAGGCCATTGCCGGCGGCGCGGTGGGCGGCGCGGATGGCCATCAGGCCGCACAGCTCACCGTGGGCCCCCGCCTTGGGAGACAGGGCGACGGCCGGCATGCCGGTCAGGGTGGTCAGCCAGTGCGACAGGCTGTCCATCAGCTGCAGCGCGCCCTGCACCGTCGACTGCGGCTGCAGCGGGTGTATGTCGGAAAAGCCCGGCAGGCGCGCCATCTTCTCGTTCAGGCGCGGGTTGTGCTTCATCGTGCACGAGCCCAGCGGATAGATGGCCAGGTCGATGGCGTGGTTCTTTTGGCTCAGGCGCACATAGTGGCGCATGGTCTCGGGCTCCGACAGGCCCGGCAGGCCGATCGGATCACGACGTACGAGATCGCCAAGATCGGAGCCGTCTGTCGCAGGTTGCGGCAGGTCGACGCCGGTCTTGCCCCAGCCGTCACCCTCGAAGATCAGGGCCTCGTTCTGCAGCAGGCCCCGGCCCCCGGTCAGGGTGGCGGGCTTGCTCTCGACCCGGTTCGGGGTGGTCGGACGGCCAACGGTGTTCATGGTACTCATCGGTCCGCTCCTCAGTTCGCCAGAACCTTGGCGAGCGCGCTCGCCAGGGACTTGATGTCAGCCTCGGTCGTGGTCTCGGTCGCGGCGACCAGCAGCACGTCGTCCATGCCGGCCTCCGGGGCCAGGCGGCTGTAGGGCACACCGGCCAGAATGTGGTGACTGGCCAGTTGCTCGACCACTTCGGCGGCAGGCCTGGGCAGTTTGACCGCAAACTCGTTGAAGAAGCGCGGGGTCAGGATCTCGACGCCCGGAATGGTCTTGAGTGCATCGCGGGTGGCGACGGCCGTCTCATGGTTCAGCAGGGCCAGGCGGCGCAGGCCGGTCTCGCCCAGCAGACTCATGTGGATGGTGAAGGCCAGGGTGCACAGGCCCGAATTGGTGCAGATGTTCGAGGTCGCCTTGTCGCGGCGGATGTGCTGCTCGCGCGTCGACAGGGTCAGGACGAACCCCCGCTCGCCATCGGCATCGACCGTCTCGCCGCACAGACGGCCCGGCATCTGGCGCACCAGCTTGTCGCGCGTGGCGAACAGCCCGACGTAGGGTCCGCCGTAGTTCAGCGCATTGCCGATCGACTGGCCCTCGGCGGCGACAATGTCGGCCCCCATCTCGCCGGGCGACTTCAGCAGGCCCATCGACACAGCCTCGGTCACCACGACGATCAGCAGGGCACCGGCGGCATGGGCCGCCTCGGCGATTTTCGTCACGTCCGTTGCGGTGCCGAAGATGTTCGGGGTCTGGACGACGACGCAGGCCGTGTCGGGCCCGATACGGGCGATCACGTCGGCCTCGGCATCGACGGCGGCGGGCAGGGCCTCGGTCTCGACGCCGACGGCGTGCACCACGGTCTCGGTCGCCTTGACGTAGTGAGGGTGCACCCCGCCCGAGATGACCGCCTTGTTGCGGCGGGTCACGCGGGTGGCCATCAGCACGCCCTCGGCCATGGCGGTCGAGCCGTCGTAAAGCGAGGCATTGGCCACCGCCATGCCGGTCAGGTTCGCCACCTGGGTCTGGAACTCGTACAGATACTGCAGCGTCCCCTGGGCGATTTCCGGCTGGTAGGGGGTGTAGCTGGTCAGGAACTCGGACCGCTGGATCACGTGATCGACGGTGGCCGGCACATGGTGCTTGTAGGCGCCGGCCCCGCAGAAGAAGGGCACGGTTCCCGCCGTGGCGTTCCTGGCCGCCATGGCACCGAGGGCCCGCTCGACCTCCAGCTCACCGGCCACGCGCGGCAGATCGACCGGGCCGGCCAGTCGGGCAGCTTCCGGCACATCGACGAACAGGTCATCGATCGATTTCACACCGATGGCGGCCAACATGGCCTCACGGTCGTCGGGCGTCAGGGGAAGGTAGCGCATGGGTGGGGAGGTCCAGCGTTGAAGGGGTCAGAGGGTGGCGAGGAAGGCGTCGTAGGCGGCGCGGTCCATCAGGCCTTCGATCTGCGAGGCATCGGAGACCTTGATCTTCGCGAACCAGCCCTCGCCCTCGGCGTCGGCATTGACGGTTTCGGGGGCGCCGGACAGGGCGTCATTGGCCTCGACCACCTCGCCCGAGACGGGGGCATAAACGTCCGACGCGGCCTTGACGCTCTCGACAACGGCGAAGCTGTCGCCCTTGCCGACGGTCTTGCCGATCTCGGGCACTTCGACGAACACGACGTCGCCCAGCTGGTCGGCGGCGTGCTTGGAAATGCCGACGGTGGCGACGTCACCGTCCAGTTTGACCCACTCGTGATCCTTGGTGAACTTCATGGTCTGATCTCTCAGGCTCTCGGTTTGCGATAATAGCGTTGTGCCACAAATGGCATGGCGATGACGGTGGCGGCAGCAGGCTTGCCGCGCACGATGACCTTCAGGTCCATGCCGAGCGCCGACAGGTGCGGCGGAACATAGCCCATGGCGATGTTGTGGCCGAGGGTCGGGGAGGGGCCGCCCGAGGTGACCGTACCAATCACCGTGCCGTCGGCATCGGCGATCTCTGCGCCTTCGCGGGCCGGGGCACCTTCCTTGACGTGCAGGCCGACGCGGACGCGGGCCGGGCCGTCGGCCAGCTCCTTGAGGATGCGGTCTGCCCCCGGGAAGTCGGCGCGCTCCTTGCGCGACTTCGACAGGGCAAAGGTAAGGGCGCCCTCGACCGGGCTGGTCGTCGGGTCGATGTCGTGGCCGTGCAGCGGCAGGCCGGCCTCAAGGCGCAGACTGTCCCGCGCGCCCAGACCGATCGGCTTGACGCGGGCGTCTTCCAGCAGGGTGTTCCAGATGCGCTCGGCCTGATCACCCGGCACCGAAATCTCATAGCCGTCCTCGCCGGTGTAACCCGACCGCGAGATGAAACAGTCCGCGCCGAACAGCATCAGCCGGGCCGAGTCCATGAAGCCCATCTCGGCCAGCACGGGCTCGTGCGCGGCCATGACCTCGGCGGCCTCAGGCCCCTGGATGGCCAGCAGCGCCCGGTCTTCCAGACGCGTCAGGGTCACGTCCCCCTCCAGTCGCGCCTGGAGGTAGGCGAAGTCTTCTTCCTTGTTACCGGCATTGACCACGACATAGAGGCCGCCGTGGTCGGGCTTGCCGGCCATCAGGTCGTCCATGATGCCGCCGTCGTCGTTCAGCAGCAGGGAGTATTTCTGCTTGCCGTCCTTCAGGATCTGATAGTCGCCCGGGACGAACCGTTCGAACCAGCCGATGGCGTCGGCGCCCGAAATCCGGGCCTGGCCCATGTGTGAAACGTCGAACAGGCCGGCGTGCTCGCGCGTCCAGCGGTGCTCGGCCAGAACGCCCTCGTACTGGACCGGCATGTCATAGCCGCCGAAGCCGACCATGCGCGCGCCCAGCGCCCGGTGCGCCGCATTAAGGGGTGTGGTCTTCAGCTCGGTCATCGGTGTCGGGCTCTCGTTCGCAGACGGTTTCCCGCCCCGTAAAGCCCCCGCTGTCTCGAAGCCTGAGAGATTCCAGCGAACAAATTCGCCTTGCTCCGTCGGCGAGCCATGCCTGGCTCTTTCCAGCGTCTGATGCGCCTCGCGGTCCTTTTGCCTGAGCGTTTCCGGGGCGGTTGCGCCTTCGGCTCCGGGGTCAGAACCATGACCCCGATCTCTCCCGCGAGAGCCCGTCTTCCCTGTGCGCAGCCGCGACCGGAGTCAAGCGTCAGTAGGGAAAGGGCGGGATTGCCGCAGCCCTTGATGTACAACACCCTCCGGCGTCGTTGCCGGAGGGTGTGTCAGTTCAGGCATCGGCGCCTATTCGATCTCGGTGATGACCAGGATGGTCTCAGGATTGCCGTCGAACGATCCAACCCAGATGTCGTAGACGCCGCTTTGCGGACGGCCGAAACGCACCTGGGCGTCTCCGTCGCCAAAGCTGTCGTCATCGCAGTACCACTGACCATCCGGACCATTGATGATCAGGGTCGTGTCAGAGCCGGAGATTGTCCGGATGAACAGCGGCATGGCGCCATTGCCGCTGAAGCTCAGGCGGAAGTCAGGCGCGTCGCCGATATTGCCCACGCAGGACCCGGGAAGGGCACCGCCGTCGACGGGGCCACCCGCGAAGACCTCGACGGTATAGGGATCATTGGTAAAGCCTGCCGACAGACTGACCTGCCCAAAGGTCGGGGCCGCCGAGGGGTCCTGGGCGCTGGCGGCAGAGGCCATCAGACAGAACCCGGCAAGGGTCGTGAGCAACAAGGAGGTTTTCATTCGCGCTTCTCCACGGGCAGGCAAAATCGCCGGACCCAATGCGCATACTGTAGAGCTTGATGGCCTGCTCGCAATGCAAACTTATCGGCGTTATCTGATCGCCATTCTAGGCCGCGTACGCCTGTACGGCGCTGATATGCCGCGCCTTGTCGGCCTCGGGCAGGCAGGACCCGGCGAAGCTGTTGATCGCGATCTCGACCAGCTGATCGCGGGTCACGCCCGTCTGGTCGGCCATGGCCTCATAGTTGCGGTTCACATAGCCGCCGAAATAGGCTGGGTCGTCCGAGTTCAGGGTGACCTTCAACCCGGCGTCCAACATGGAGGGCAAGGGATGGCGGGCCAGATCGTCGACCACGCACAGCTTGTGGTTCGACAGGGGGCAGACCGTCAGGGTCATACCCTGCTCGACCAGCCGGCGGATCAGGGCCGGGTCCTCCATGGCGCGATTGCCGTGGTCGATGCGGTCGACCTTCAGCAGGTCCAGTGCCTGCCAGATGTAGTCGGGCGGGCCTTCCTCGCCGGCATGGGCGACACGCTTGAGGCCCATGTCACCGGCACGCTCGAACACCCGCTGGAATTTCGACGGGGGATGGCCGACTTCGGACGAATCCAGACCGACCCCGAGGATCTGGTCCTGCCAGGGCTCGGCGGCCTTGAGTGTGGCGAAGGCGGCGTCCTCGTCCAGATGGCGCAGGAAGCACAAGATCAGGCGCGACGAGATGCCCAGCTCGGCTTCGGCCCTGTCCATGGAGGCGAGCAAGCCGTCGATCGCGACCTGGAAGGGGATGCCCCGGTCGGTGTGAGTCTGGGGGTCGAAGAAGATTTCCGCATGGCGCACGCTGTCCGCCGCCGCCCGCCGGAAATAGGCGAGGCCCAGATCGTGGAAGTCCTGCTCGGTGCGCAGAACATCGGCCCCGGAATAGTAGATGTCGAGGAAGTCCTGCAGGTTCGAGAAGTCATAGGCCGCGCGCACGGCCTCGACGCTGTCAAGGGGCAGGGACACCCTGTTGCGCTTCGCCAGTTCGAACATCAGCTCGGGCTCCAGCGAGCCCTCGATGTGCAGATGCAGCTCGGCCTTCGGCAGGCCGGCGATGAATTCGTGCAGGGACATGGCGGGGCTCCGGGACTTACGGCCCCCCAGACTAGGCTACATCCGCTCGGGTGTCGCTATGCCCAGCAGGTCCAATGCCAGTTCCAGCTGGGCGAGCGTCCCCTGTGACAGGGCCAGTCGCGAGGCGCAAACACCGACGTCCTCGGCGCCAAGGATCGGGCAGGCCGCATAGAATTTCGAGAAGGACTGGGCCAGTCGATAGGCATGCTCGGCCACCAGATGCGGCATCCGCTTGTCATAGGCGTCGGCCACCGCGCCCGAGAAGGCGTCCAGTGTCAGGACCAGATCGCGCTCGGCGGGCTCATCCACGCGGATTGCCGTGCCCGCCGGCACCGCGTCCCCGGCTTTACGCAGCAGGGATTTGATGCGCACCGACTGGTACAGCAGATAGGGGCCGGTCTTGCCCTCGAAGCTGATGAAGCGATCAAGGTCAAAGATGTAGCTGGTGGTCCGGGCGTTCGACAGGTCTGCGAATTTGAGCGCGGCCACCGCCACCTTGCGGGCCGTGTCGTCAAAGGCCTCGGGCGCCAGGTCATCGCCCAGACGGGCTTCCTTGAGCCGCTCGCGCGCCTTGTCGGTCGCCGTGGTGATCAGGTCGTGCAGCTTCAGGACGCCGCCGGCGCGGGTCTTGAAGGGCTTGCCGTCCGGGCCGTTCATGGTGCCGAAGCCCAGATGCTCCAGCTCGCCATCCGAGGCATAGCCGGCCAGCCGGGCCGCGCGGAACACCTGCTCGAAATGCTCGGCCTGACGTTCGTCGACGACGTACAGGATCAACTCGGGATCGATCCGCTGGCGGCGGTCGAGGATGGTCGCCAGATCGGTGGTGCCATACATGGCCGAGCCTTCGGAGGACACGACCAGCAGCGGCGGCGGGCTGGGCACCTCGACGACCGAGCCGTCGTCCAGCTTCTTCTTGCGGGTCTCGCCCGGCCCGGCAACGTGGACAACGCGGGCGCCCGCGTCCTCGACCAACAGGCCCTTGGTCTCCAGATCGGCGATCATGCCGGCCATCAGGGGATCGGCGTCCGATTCGCCGTTCCACAGATCGAAGGTCACGCCCAGGGCGCCAAACTCGCGCTCCAGCGCGGAGCGGCTGACCGCGACGAAATGGGCCCATAGCGCGCGATAGCCGGCATGGCCGCCCTGCAGCTCGGCCGTCGCCTTGCGGGCGCGGTCACGGAACTCCGGCTCCGCCTTGGCGCGGGCGGCGGCGGCGGGATACAGACGCTCAAGATCCTCGAGCGATACCGGGATGTCGGCCGGGAAGGGGCCTTCCGTAGCCATGAACTGCGTCCCGAGCCCTTCGTCCGCACAGGCGACGATCAGCAGGCCCATCTGGAAGCCCCAGTCGCCAAAGTGGGCATCGCCCCACACCTGATCGCCCCGGAAGCGGAACAGGCGCTTCAGGCTCTCGCCTATGATGGACGAGCGCAGGTGGCCGACGTGCATCGGCTTGGCCACATTGGGTCCCGCATAGTCGATGATCACGCGACGGGCCTGCTCGACCGGCTCCGCGCCGCGACGGGCCTCGTCGCCGAGGATCTCGGCGGCGCGCGAGGCCAGGGAGGCGGGGGAGACGACCAGATTGATGAAGCCCGGACCGGCGACCTCCACCGAGGTCAGGTCGGCGTGCCCCTCAAGGCGCGCGGCGACCCGGCCAGCCAGATCGCGCGGATTGGTGCCGTGCGCCTTGGCTACGGCCATGGCGGCATTGGACTGGAAGTCCGCGAGGTCGGGGCGATCGGAAGCCGTGACCCGAATCTTGTCCGAGGCCACGCCTTCGGCGGCGAAGGCAGCCGTGACTGCTTCGCCGAGGCGCGATTTCAGATCGGTCATCGGTTGATGCAGGTCCCGGGGCTGGTGCCGGTGGCGTCGACGCAGAATCGGCTGCCGACGCGGTTGAACTCGGCCATCTCGGGGGTGACGTCGAACCCGATCAGGATCTCGAAATTGGCGCCCGACGTCTGGGCGTTGGCCCGCGGGATGACGATCGTCTGGGACTCGCTGACGCTGGTGCGGTCTTCGCCGTCGAACTGGACTGGCAGGTCGAAATACTGCTTGGCCAGCACGGCGGTATCGCGGCTGGTGACCGCGACCCAATAGCGGTAGGTGCGACCGTCGCCTTCAGCACTCGGCCCCTTGCCGAGGGTAAAGAGCATGTTGGTGTCCACGACGATCGGGTCGTCATCTCGATAGCGACAGTCCGAGGTCACACCCTCGATCTCGCCCGTGTAGCCAACGTTGGCGGCCAGTGCCCGGTTATCAGCCAGTTCGACATAGCGGGCCGCATCGTACAGCACGCGCACAATCGGGCAGGGGCCGACATTGGCCTGGCGCCCCAGCGGCAGGGTACGGGCGCGCTGACGCGTCTGGGACGGCGAGCCGTCGGCATTCTGGCCACCTTCCTGCGGTCGGCTCTGCGCCTGGGCAGCGTTTGGCAGGACAGCCAGCGAAACGGCGGCGACGAAGGCAAGGGCAAGAACGCGACGCATCTGTGTCTCTACAATTCCCGGGTTTGGTTGGGCCATTTGCCCGGTATCCGAAGGCAACAGCATCCCGCTGATAACGGCTAAAGCGAGGCACCGCAAACGGCTGGTGGCGCAAAGCCTCCGGGATGCCTAGTTTGGGGGCATGGACATGACAGCCCCTTCTCCCTCTGATCGTCGGTCGCTCGTGGTGCGTCTGGCCACGCCGCGCGGCTTCTGCGCCGGGGTGGACAGGGCGATCCAGATCGTCGAGCGCGCCCTTGAGAAGTATGGCGCACCGGTCTTCGTGCGTCATGAGATCGTCCACAACCGACACGTCGTCGAGCGGCTGAAGGCGCTGGGGGCCGTCTTCGTCAAGGAACTGGATGAATGCCCGGATGACCGGCCGGTCGTGTTTTCGGCCCACGGCGTCCCCCGGGCGGTTCCGGAGGCGGCGCGCTCGCGAGACATGTTCTTTCTGGATGCCACCTGTCCGCTGGTCTCCAAGGTCCATGTCGAGTGTGAGCGTCGCCACGAAGAGGGGCGCCACATCATCCTGATAGGACATGCGGGCCACCCTGAGGTGATCGGCACCATGGGCCAGTTGCCAGCGGGCGCCATTTCACTGGTCGAAACCGTCGAGGATGCCGAGGCCTTTCAGCGGCCGGGCGACCAGCCTCTGGCCTATGCCACCCAGACGACGCTCTCGGTCGATGACACGGCCGAGATCCTGTCGGTGCTCAAGGCGCGTTTCCCCGAGCTTCCGGATCCGCACAAGGAAGACATCTGCTACGCCACCACCAATCGTCAGGAGGCCGTGAAACGGCTGGGCAAGGGCAGCGATCTGGTGCTGGTTGTCGGGTCCGCCAATTCATCCAACTCGGCGCGGCTGGTCGAGGTGGCGCTGCGCGCAGGGGCGCGTGATGCAAGACTGGTCGATGATGCCTCGGCCATCGACTGGCGCTGGTTCGACACGGTTCAGACGGTCGGTGTCACCGCGGGCGCGTCGGCTCCGGAGAAGCTGATCACCGATCTGGTGGACGCCATCGGTGCCCGCTTCGACACGACCGTGATCGAGGACGACGGCGTCCGGGAGGCCGTGACCTTCAAACTGCCCAGAGCCCTGGTCGACTGACCGGGCTTACAGGCCCGGCAGTTTGAAGCCCGGCGAACGGCGCGGCGAGATGACGATGGCATTCTGGCCACCGGTCAGGGCCTGCAGGCGCTCATATTCCGTCGAAGGGTCGATGGGCACCACGCCATCGGCGGTCAACATGCGGGTTTCGGTCTGGGTGGCCGGGTCGTCCTGACGCCAGAACATGACGCGGTTGGCCCAGTTTTCTTCCTTGTGGGCGATGTCGCCGAACTGGTCGTCGATGACGTAGCGGATCGTGCCGTCGATTTCGCCGGTTCCGGCACCTACGCGCGTGGCCAGGGCCTGCTCACCGGCAGAGCGGGTCACCGACTGACGCTCCGAGGCCAGGATCTGGCGGGCGACCAGTTCGGGCGTGACGTCCTGCGGACGGGGCTGGCCCGGGACCGGCGGGCGCAGGCCATATTCGGGCGGCACCGACAGCGGCGCGCGCGACACGGTCAGGAACTCATCCGGGGTGACCTTGGTCAGGCCCACGCTCTGGCGAAAACCCGTGCAGGCCTGAAGGCTGAGACCGGCAACGGCGACAATGGCGAGGGCGACAACTTTACGGTTACGCATGGATAGGCTCGGCTCCTGTGGCGCGGCGGGCACCTGGGATCTTAGTGAAGACCCTGTGATTACGACTTTTCGTTGGCGACGCCAACCTCGCGGGCGTCACGTTCCGACAGGAAGGCGTCGACGATCAGCAGGATCACGCCGATGGTGATGGCGCTGTCGGCGATGTTGAACACCCACGGGAACAGGCCTGTGCCCGAGAAGTCGATGAAGTCGACCACGCCGCCGAAGCGGATGCGGTCGATGACATTGCCCAGCGCTCCGCCCATGACCAGACCGATGGCGGTGATCAGCAGGCGGCGGTCGGCCCGGGTGGCCCACCAGGCGAGCGCTCCGGCCACGACCAGCGAGAACACCGTCAGGATCCACCGCATGGTGCCGCCGCCGAACAGGCCGAAACTGACGCCGTCATTCAGCAGATAGGTAAAGCGCAGATACGGCGGCCAGATATCCAGCAGCCGGAAGCCGTTGGGGATCAGGGCCAGATCGGTCGTGCCCAGCCGGGCCAGGACCCAGGCCTTGGTCAGCTGATCGACGATGATGATCGTCAGGGCGAAGCCGTAGGCGGCATAAGAGATGCGCGGGAGATTCATGACCGCAGGCGGTTAGCAGGAAGCCGCCATCAGGCGAAGCGAAAACCGTTTCATCGCGCCATGCGGATCAGTTCATCGGCCAGCTCGGCGGTCAGATAGCCGTCGGCCAGCCGCCCGGTGTCGATCTGCCACTGCCGAAGGGCAGCGCGGGTGTTGGCGCCGATGATCCCGTCGATGCCCTGGGTGTCATAGCCCATGCTGGTCAGCGCCCGCTGGGTGCCGATTCGCTGGTCACGCGACAGGGGGGCGTCGTCTGGCCATGTGCGGGTCAGGCCCGGCTTGCCCTGGATGCCGTCGGCGGTCAGGCCGATCGCCAGCGCATAGGAAACCGAGTTGTTGTAGCGGCGGATCACATAGTGGTTCGGCAGGGCGAGGAAGGCCGGGCCGCGCGCACCTTGCGGCAGCAGGATGGTCGCACCCTCGGCCTGTTCCGCGTCGTTCGGCATGCCGCCTTGGGCCAGACGCACGCCACGCGCACTCCAGAAGGCCCAGTCATGGCGCGGCCCTTCGGCCAGGCCATAGTCGAAATTGTCGGGCAGGATGACCTCATAGCCCCAGGTCTGGCCGCGCTTCCATCCCGCCTGATCCAGCAGATTGGCGGCCGAGGCCAGGGCGTCGGCGTCCGAACCCCAGATGTCGACACGACCATCGCCGTCCTGATCGATGCCGAGGCGCAGATAGTTGTCCGGCATGAACTGGGTCTGGCCCATGGCTCCGGCCCAGCTGCCTTTCAGGCCCGAGCGGGCGCGGCGACCGTCGATGACGATGTCGAGCGCATTCTTGAGCTGGCCCTCGGCCCAGTCACGGCGGCGACCGTCATAGGCGAGGGTGGCCAGCGAGCGGATCACGTCGAAATCGCCCTGCACCTGACCAAAGGCGCTTTCCTGGGCCCAGATGGCCAGCAGGATTTCGGTCGGCACGCCAAAGCGCTGGACGACGGCCCACGGCACGCGGTCCGACAACTGCTTCGCCTGGGCGATTCGGCCGGGAGTCACGGCATTCTGGACATAGGCGCCGGCAGGGCGCGAGAATTCCGGTTGGTTGCCGTCCAGCCGGATGACGGTGGGATCGGGGCCCAGCCCGGCCAGTTCACGCTCGTACTCGGCCCGGCGGGCGCCGCCGTGACGGTCGAGGAAGCCCTGTTTCCAGCCGTCGAACCCGGCCTGGTCCGGCGCAGCATCGGTCGTCGGGGGCGTGGTGGACGGCGGCGGCGTCGTCGGGGTCGTCGGCTGGGACGTCTCCGGCTGCGGCAGCAACGGCAGCGGCGGTTCGGGCAGCATGGGGGCGCAGGCCGCGACGGTACCGATCAGGATGAGGCGGGTAGAAATACGCATGATCACGAGGTTTCGGGTCCTGTCGCGGGAGGTCTTCGGATAGGGTGTGCAACATAAGCGCGCCGCCCCAACAAAGCGTTGCCATGATGGCGGTATCGGGGCGCGGACTGCGGCATGGGGGACACAGGCGCGTGAACCGCCCCGGCAGATTGACGGGACGGGGGCGTTGACGTCCGCGCCGCCCCTCTTTATAGGCACCGCTCCGCCGCAAGTCCGGTCTTGCGGCTTTTTGTATTCTGATCAGCCCGCAGGACGAAAGACCATGAAGGTCCGCAGCTCTCTCAAGTCGCTCAAGGGTCGCCACCGCGACTGCAAGATCGTTCGCCGCAAGGGCGTGGTCTATGTGATCAACAAGACCGACCCGCGCTTCAAAGCCAAGCAAGGCTAGGCACGGCGGTTTGGCTGGCCACGTCTGTGGCCGGTTGATCCATCCACAGGTCGCGGGCGATGTCCGCGGCCTTTTTCGTGCCTGACGTTGAGCCATCCCGGCCCAGCCGTTAAGCCTGTCGCCTGACCCGCCCCTGCCTTCGGAGACCCCCATGGCCGATGACGCCGCCTTTGAATCCAGCCCCGATGTGCTGACCTCGACCGCCCAGGGGCGCCTGCGCACCCTGATCGAGCGGCTGGAGCGGCTGGAAGAGGACAAGCAGGCCGTCATGGGTGACATGAAGGAGGTCTTCGCCGAAGCCAAGGGCGAGGGCTATGACGTGAAGGTGCTGCGCAAGGTGCTGCGCATCCGCAAACAGGACAAGGCCAAGCGCCAGGAGGAAGAGGCCATCCTCGACCTCTATCTGTCCGCCCTCGGCGAGATCTGAACCTGATCCGGCGGTCAAAGCCTGACCGCCCGGAACGGCCGACGCTGGAGCAGCTGCGCACGGCCGAGCGCAAGGCCGCGCAACGCGCCGCCCTCCGCGCCCTGAAAAAGGCCCGCAAAACCGCCGAGGCCGAGGGCGTTGACCTGTCGGAATGGGAAAGCGAATTCCTCGATTCCCTGTCCGAGCGGATCACCGAACACGGCCGCGCCTTCGCCGACCCGGAAAAGGGCGCCCCCGGCAAGGCCCTGTCGACGCTGCAGGGCCGCAAGCTCAAGGAAATCACGAGGAAGGCCAACGGCGAACTACCGCCCTGGAAGCGACCGAAAACACCGTCTGAATAGTCTGAACCGTCTGAATGGTCTGAAATGGCGTGTCCTGTCCTGGGTTCGATTGGTGCCGCGCACGCTGACGCCCCCGTCCGTGGGTGTGGCGGGTTGGAGGGCAGGCGGAGCGCCGGGCCTTCGCCCGGATGAGAACAAGAAATACCGTTTCGACGAAGACAGACGCTCCGCGCGGACGGTTTTCCGGAAGCTTGCGTCGGGTGGCGGTGTTATCGCCTTACCGCAGCGCCCCCGGCGGGCGGGCCGGGCCTGCGCCCGGTCCCGGAACGATCAGGTATCCCCCCTGATCCAGTGTTGAAGGCGGGCCTTATGCCCGACCCCCAAAGCCTCCCTGAGACTAGAGAGCCGGACAGCGTCGCCTTCAACCCCGCTCCATCCGCTCCCGCCGCTCACAAGGTCGCAGGCCTTACGAGCCCTCCGTGCGACGGGACGGGGGGATGTTTGCACGCGGCCGGACCTGGTCGGGAAGAACGGTGCGGGAAACGGTGGGGGTGTTGAAAGGGTTGGGGAATATCGAGGCGGGTATCATATTTGCTGCCTTCGACCCATCGTCATTGTCCCTTCTCCCGATGGGAGAAGGTGGCGCGCGAGCGCCGGATGAGGGTCGTCGGTGTCCGTCGGCGAACGCCGTGGCAGGACCGGTGCGACGGCTCACGCCGAGGGACACGGTTAGCCCCTCACCCCCAACCCCTCTCCCGCCGGGAGAGGGGAGATGCGGCGCGACCTCAGTCGCCCGCGTGCTCGGGTTTACCCTTGCGTTGGGTGCTGGCCATCTCTTCCAGCTCCTTTTCGGACATGGACTCGGCCATGGACTTCGACGCGCCCTTCAGCTCGGATTTGGGTGTGTCGCCGCGCCTGGCCGACAGGGCGGCACCGGCGGCTTTCTGTTGGGCCTGGGATTTGGCGGGCATGGGGGGCCTCCTTTCAAAGGGGAAAAGCCCATCCGACCGCACTTGTTCCTAACGCCTGAAGCTTCGCTCATAGTTCCCGTCGTCGGGACGGAGGTGGAACGCGTACTCATCACCGCCGTCGATCATCACGACGGCGGCTATCAAGTTAAAAGCTGAAGCTGCACCCCAGAATAAGCGCAGGCCTCGGTCACGCGTTCGGAATGCCGCTATGCCTAATCCGAGAGCCAGGATCAGCATAACGATAGCCATTACGAACCCAGCAGCTCCCGGCCGATCAGGAACCGCCTGATCTCGTTCGTGCCGGCGCCGATGTCGTAGAGTTTGGCGTCGCGGACGAGGCGTTCGACGGGCCATTCTTTCGTATAGCCGGCGCCGCCGAGGGCCTGGACGGCCTCGAGGCTGACCTTCACGGCGTTTTCGCTGGCCAGCAGGATGGCGCCGGCGGCGTCGTAGCGGGTCGTCTTGCCGGCGTCGCAGGCCTTGGCGACGGCATAGACATAGGTGCGGGCGCTATTCAGGGCGACGTACATGTCGGCGATCTTGGCCTGCATCAGCTGGAAGCTGCCGATCGGCTTGCCGAACTGTTTGCGGTCGCGGACATAGGGCAGGACCACATCCAGGGCGGCCTGCATGATGCCCAGCGGGCCTGCGGCCAGGACGGCGCGTTCATAGTCGAGGCCGCTCATCAGGACGGCCGCGCCGCGCCCTTCGCCACCCATGATGTTTTCAGCGGGGACTTCGCAGTCCTCGAACACCAGTTCGGCGGTGTCGGAGCCGCGCATGCCCATCTTGTCGAGCTTCTTCGAGACGCTGAAGCCCTTCATGCCGCGCTCGATCAGGAAGGCCGTAACGCCGCCGTTGCCGTCGCCGGTGCGGGCATAGACGACCAGGGTGTCGGCCGACGGGGCGTTGGTGATCCAGAATTTGGTGCCGTTGAGGACGTAGCGGTCGCTCTTCTTCTCGGCGCGGGTCTTCATCGACATGACGTCGGAGCCGGACCCCGCCTCGGACATGGCCAGCGAGCCGACGTGCTCGCCCGAGATCAGCTTGGGCAGATATTTCGCCTTCTGCTCATCCGTGCCCCAGCGGCGGATCTGGTTGACGCACAGGTTGGAGTGGGCGCCGTAGCTGAGGCCGATGGAGGCGGAGGCGCGCGAGATCTCTTCCATGGCGACCACGTGTTCGAGATAGCCGAGGCCGAGGCCGCCCCATTCTTCTTCCACCGTGATGCCGTGCAGGCCCAGCTCGCCCATCTCGGGCCACAGCTCGCGGCGGAACTCGTTCTTTTCGTCGATCTCGGCGGCCAGCGGGGCCAGACGATCGGTGGCCCAGCGGGCGGTGGTGTCGCGGATGGCGTCAGCGGTCTCGCCGAGGCCGAATTCCATGGATTGGGGGGCGTTGGGAATGCTCATGCCGAGCGGGTTAGCACCGATCCTGCGGTCCGCGAAGACCCTCCGGCCGGTGCGACGTCAGGCCGCTTCGTTCTCGGTCGGATCGGCGGTCGTGGTCCCGCGCCCGGGTCCGAACCGCGTGTAGAGGTTCCAGGCCGAGACCCCGACACAGGCCGCGCCGATGAAGGCCAGCACCCCGGCGATCAGGGTGGTCTCGCCCATCGGCGAGGGCTGATCGACCGACAGGCGGAAGGCCGCGGCCGAGGCCGTGCAGGCGGCCAGGCCCACGCCGCCCATGATCAGGAAGGCCCCGGTCTCGCGCCAGTCAAAGCGGCGGGCGGGTTCGTCAGGCGTCTCATGGACCAGCACGCCGGCCTGCGACCCGTCGTCGATGAACAGCGGCGACTGGTCCAGCTGGAGGTCGGTGTTGCGGTCGGCGTCGGTCCACAGGGGGCGGAGCGGCGCAGGCTCTTCGGCCTCGGTCAGCGGGGTCAGTTCGAGCGCGGGCGCCGGTTCGGGAGCGGGCTCGGGTTGAGGCTCCGGCTCGGGCATCGCCTCAAAGGCAGGTTCGGGCTGGACCTCCGGCTCATGATCCGGCTGCGGAGGGAACTCAGGTTCGGCCGCGACGACGCGGGCCTCGGCATGGTCGGCGAGGGCGAGCGCCGGAAGGGGGCCGATCACCTGAACCGCATAGGGCGAATAGCGCTGGACGGCGGGGTCCATCTGACGCGACTGCGACGGGCCCGACAGCGAGAGACTGAGCGGGGCGTTCGACGGCTCGGGGTCGTTGCTCCGGTCGGTATCGCCGGGGGTGCCGACCATGGGCTCGTCGGGGGCGTCGGACTCCAGCGCGACCGGTCCGAAATTGGGAATGTTGACGGTCTCTTCGGCCGCAGGAGCGTCGTTGCCGGTTTCGCCCAGCAGGGCCGCGACGGCCTCGGCGCGCGCGTCGGTGGCGGGTTCCTCGGCCCGGGGCGCGGCGACCGGAGGGGGCAGGGGGGCGGACAACAGGGCTGCGAGCGCGACAGGCTGGCCCGGATCGGCCATGAACAGGGCGCGTTCGGCGGCCCGGCGGCGCAGGCTGTCCTCGGGCGAGGTCGGCTGGGGCCAGTGGACGAAGGCGTCGGCCGCTTCGCCCGTGGCGCCGCGTCCGAGGGTTTCGAGAACGTCCGACGTCAGGAAGGTGTCGATGCCGACCGACAGGGCGAAGCTGGCCAGGGCGTCGAACTGGTGGGCGTTGAGCGAGGGGATGCGGCCCTCGTCCATGGCGGCGTTCAGCGCTCTGACGATGGGCAGCAGGTCGTACTGCAGCAGCAGTTCGGCATCGGCCTCGCCGACCGACAGGCCCTCGCGCGCGGTCAGCCGGTGGCCATAGCCGATGACCCATGCGCCATCGGCATCGCGGGTGGCCGAGGCGCGAAAGCCCTCGAAGCTCTTGATGAGCACCACCCCCTCGCGGGAGACCTTCATCTTGTGTCGGATGGCTTCAGACACCGCAATTGACCCAATTCGAGACGGCGACCATCGCCGTACCAGTCTTCCAGCAAGGCTTGCGCCACGCCGGTCAGCTTACAGCAGGACGACGGTGGCGAGGCCGAGGAAGATCAGGAAACCAAAGAAATCGGTCGTGGCCGTGACAAACACCGCTGAAGAGACCGCCGGGTCGAACTTCAGCCGCGACAGGGTCAGGGGCGTCAGGACGCCCACGGTCGCGGCGACGATCAGGTTCAGCACCATGGCCGTCGCGATGACGGCCCCGATCCGCCAGTCGCCCGACCACAGGGCGGCGGCCACGCCGATCAGCGGCGACAGCACCAGACCATTGGCCAGACCGACGGCGATCTCGCGCCAGAAGGTCCGCACGGAGTTTGACCGGTTCAGTTCGCGCGTGGCGAGGGCGCGGACGGTGACGGTCAGCGACTGGGTGCCGGCATTGCCGCCGATGGCCGAGACGATCGGCATCAGCACCGCCAGGGCGATGATCTGCTCGATGGTCGCCCCGAACCAGGAGATGACGCTGGCGCCGAGTACGGCCGTGCCGAGGTTGATGGCCAGCCAGGGCACACGGCCGCGCACGATCTCTGAAATGGACGAGCCGCGGTCCTCGTCGGACACACCGGCGAGGCGCAGGATGTCCTCGCGGTTCTCTTCCTGGATGATGTTGACGATGTCATCGACGGTGATCTGGCCGACCAGCCGCCCCGCCGAGTCGATCACGGGTGCCGAGATCAGGTGGTATTTTTCGAACACATAGGCGACCTCTTCCTGGTCCTGATCGACGGCGATTTCGTTGATCGGCTCCATCAGGTCGGTGAGGGCGGCGCTGCGCGGGGCGCGAAGCAGCTGGCTGACGGCCACGCCGCCGACGGGCCGGTTCAGCGGATCGACCACATAGATGTCGAAGAACAGCTCGGGCAGTTCCTCGCCCTGGGCGCGGACGTGGTCGATGGTGTCGCCGACGCTCCAGAACTGGGGCGCGGCCATCACCTCGCGCTGCATCAGGCGACCGGCGGAGTCCTCGGCATAGCCCAGGCTGCTTTCGATCGCCGCCCGGTCCAGATCGGGCATGGCGGCCAGAACGCGTTCGCGGCGGTCGTCCTCGAGGTCCTCGACCACGGCGGCAGCGTCGTCGGAGTCCAGCTCCTGCAGGGCTTCGGCCAGGGTCAGGTGGGGGACGCGCTCCAGCACCTCCTCGCGGATACCGTCGTCCAGCTCGGGCAGGGTGGCGGCCAGCAGTTCGGGCGGCAGCCACAGCACGACCACGCCCCGGTGCTCGACCGTCAGGAAGCCCATCAGGTCGGCGACGTCGGCGGGGTGCAGGTCTTCCAGCAGGCCGCGCAGCCGCAGGCCATCGCCGTCATCGGCGGCATCGACGACCTTTTCGACAAAGGCCGTCGTCAGCACATAGTCCTCGTCGAGGGCCACGTGCTCTTCGGTTTCAAGCGGGCGTGCGTTCAGGGTGTCGGGATTGCTCATGCGTCATCCTCCCCCTGATTCATGGCCGCCCGAATGGCCGGTCCGACTGGTGCGGTCGAGAAGACTCGAACTTCCACGGGTTGCCCCACAGCGACCTCAACGCTGCGCGTCTACCAATTCCGCCACGACCGCTCGCATCGGAGCGGGGGCGATAGCGCAGGTCGCGGGGAAAGGGAAGGGCCAAAGCCCCGGCGCATGCCTGTATCAGGCCGAGCCGGCCATATAGTCGTACACGTCGGCGGGGCGGGTGACGGTGATGGCGATGCGGTCGTCGCTGATCGAGATCTCGCCGCGCGCGATCGGGTGGTTGTTGGCCAGGATCCAGACCTCGTCCGTCTCGGTGGCATTCAGCGGGATGACGGCGCCCCTGCCCATCTTCAGCAGTTGCGACATGGGCAGCACGGAGCGACCGAGGACGACGGAAATCTCGACATCGACGGCGTTGATCTGACTCATGACGGACTCGGGCTTACTGGATGGGCTTTGGGTTGGAGCTTGCATGGGGACCCCCATCCGCCACATTGAGGGGGTCATGCTTTCCCAAGCCTTAAGCTCTGCCGATTCCTCGCTGCTGCGCGCCGATTCCCGACCCGTCGAATGGATCGTGTCGCCGGGCAATGCGGACTACGTGGCAGCGGAGGCAGCGATGGAGGCGCGCGTGGCCGCGATCCATGCCGGAGAGGCGTCGGAGCGCGTCTGGCTGCTGGAGCATCCGCCGCTTTATACTGCGGGCGTCTCGGCCAAGGACGAGGACCTGATCGACGCCCGCTTTCCGGTGCACAGGACGGGCCGGGGCGGGCAGTTCACCTATCACGGGCCCGGACAGCGGGTCGGCTATGTGATGCTGAACCTGGCTGAGCGCGGGCGCGATGTGCGCGGCCTGGTGCGGGGGCTGGAGCGCTGGATCATCGGGGCGCTGGCCGAATTCGGCGTCGAGGGCGAGGTCAAGGACGGGCGGGTCGGCGTCTGGGTCACGCGCAAGGGGCTGACCCAGGAAGGCGTGGGGTGGTCCCGCGAGGACAAGATTGCCGCCATCGGGGTCAAGGTGCGCAAATGGGTCAGCTTTCACGGTATCAGCCTGAACGTCGAGCCCGACCTCGATCATTTCGGCGGCATTGTGCCGTGCGGCATACGCGAGCACGGGGTCACCAGCCTGCATGATCTGGGCATTCTGGCGACCATGGATGAGGTCGACGCCGCGCTGAATATAAGCTTCCGGCGTGAATTTGGCCCCACGATCGAAGCGTAACCTTAACCTGAATGTGGCAGTCTTCCTCTTCAGAATCAGTCGAGTTGAGTTGAGGGGGTCTGATCGATGTCATCGAACGTTGCCGTGTCACGGACCGTTGACGACCTGATCATCGAGGAATCGCTGACCGACGAGTTGGGCATCGACCCCCGCGCCGCAGAGAGTCTGGTCGACGCCAGCACATTTTTTGACGTGTCGCTCGACATGTTGTGCATCCGTGACCTGCAGGGCCGGGTCGTCAAGGTCAGCCGCTCGTGGGAAACGACGCTGGGATGGAGCCCCGAGGAACTGGAAGGGCAGATGCTGCTGACCCTGCTGCATCCCGACGACAGGCCCTGTACCCAGGTGACGGTTGAACAGGTCGAGGATCTGGCCTCGGGCGGCTATGTCAGCGGCTTCGTCAATCGCTATCGCCACAAGGACGGCAGCTATCGCCAACTGGAATGGCAGGCCCGCCGGTATGGCGACAAGATCTATGCCGTGGCGCGCGACGTCACCGGGCGCGAGGCGGCGCGGCGGGAACTGGAGGCCGCCAAGGCCGCCGCCGAGGCCGCAAGTCAGGCCAAGACCGACTTTCTGGCCAATATGAGCCACGAGATCCGCACGCCGCTGAACGGGGTCATCGGCCTGATCGGCGCGTTGCAGGCCGACGATCTGACCCCGCGCCAGCGCGAGCTGGTCGATCTGATCGCGCAGTCGGGCGAGAGTCTGGAGCGGCTGGTTTCTGATATTCTGGACGTGTCGAAAGTCGAGGCCGGCCAGCTGGAGATCGTGCCGGTCGATATGGACCTGATGGACGAGCTGGAGCCCGCCATCGCCACGGCCCGCGCCAAGGCTGAGGCCCGCGAGCTGACGTTCACTATCAATGTCGGCCCCAAAGCGCGGGGCCGGTTTCTGGCTGACGCCGGGCGTATCCGTCAGATCCTGACCAATCTGCTGTCCAACGCCGTCAAATTCACCCACGAGGGTGAGGTCACGCTGAGCCTGAATATTGAGGACGATGCGCCCGAGCCGGAGGTCAGCCAGCTGACCCTGACGGTCGCAGACACGGGCGTCGGCTTTGACGCTGAAGCGGGGCGGGGTCTGTTCGAACGCTTCACCCAGGCCGACAGCACCATCACCCGCCGGTTCGGAGGCACGGGTCTGGGCCTGTCAATCTGTCGGGCGCTGACCGAGATGATGGGCGGCGAGATCAGCGCCACCTCCACGCCCGGTCAGGGCAGCACCTTCACCGTCACCCTGCCGCTGTGCCGCACACGGTCGCTGGACGCCTATGACGCGGGCAAGGTGGCGCATCAGGCGCGGGCCGAACTGGCCCCGCTGCGCCCGTCGCGCGCGGGCGCAGATGCCCCTGTCCGGGTGCTGCTGGCCGAAGACCATCCGGTCAACCAGCGCGTGGTCGAGGCCATGCTGACGGGTCAGCCCTATGTCCTGACGATCGTCGAGAACGGCGCAGAAGCGGTCGAGGCTGTGGCCGGCGGCGCCTTTGACGTGGTGCTGATGGATATGCAGATGCCGGTCATGGATGGCCTGGCCGCCACCCGCGCCATCCGCGCCGCCGAGGCCGCCTGCACGGCCGAGGCCGGACAGCCTGCCCGCCGCCTGCCCATCCTGATGCTGAGCGCCAATGCCATGCCCCAGCATCTGGAGCAGGCGAAAGACGCGGGGGCCGACCAGCATGTGTCCAAGCCTGTGACTCCGACGACCCTGCTGGGGGCGCTGGAAGCAGCTGTGGGCGTGAGAGCCGTGGCGTGACCGAGGCCCCGATCAGTGGCGGGGTGGTTCATGACCTGCCGGATGATCTGGGCGCGGCCTTGGCGTCGGACGCAGAGGCGCTGAAGACCTGGGAAGACATCACGCCGCTGGCCCGCAATGAGTGGATCTGCTGGACGATCTCGGTCAAGCGCGATGAGACACGGGCCAAACACGTCACCCAGGCGCTGGAAAATCTGGCCGCCGGCAAACGCCGCCCCTGCTGCTGGCCGGGATGCCCGCATCGGGAGCGGGTAGGGCGACGCAGCTAGCTCCCGGAACGCTCGGCATCCGCTCGCAACGCCCCTTCCGTCACTCGATGGGGCGTTTGGGGGAGAGCAGGTTCTCTTCGTCGGAGGCACGACGTTCGGCCTCTATGGTGCGGTCGATATGGTCGTCGGGGTGGACGGACGGGGCGGGCTCGACGGGACGATCCGCTGACGGGCCTGCGCGGCGTCGGGCGGAATGGGCCGCTGCGGCCCCGGGTGGCGCAGGTGCGGCAGTGCGCAACTGGTCCTGTACCTGATCGATGCGCAGGCGGTAGATGGGTTCGGGCAGCGAGAAGCCTGCCGCCTCGACGGCCATCTTGGCGACACGGATGGCGGCGCTTCGGGCCTTGAGAAAATCCGCACTGGACTGATCGATCCAGCCCGTGAATTTCAGCACGATATTGCTGTCGCCAACTGTGACGATGACCCCGGAAGGGGCGGGATCTGCAAGAATGAAGTCGAGGGCCGCCAGCGCCGCCACCCCGACCTTGATGGCGGCTTCTGGGTCATCCTCGGCGTCGACACCGAGCTCGAAATCCATCCGCCGCTGCGGGTTGCGGGTGTAGTTCAGGATCACCGCCCGGAAGACCATCATATTGGGGATGCGCAGGTGGTTGCCGTCCAGCGTCATCAGCACGGTGGCCCGAGAGGTCAGGCGCACGACCTTGCCCTCCTGACCGTCGATGACGACGTGGTCATTGGCGCGGAACGGCTGGCGCAGGCTGAGCATGATGCTGGAGATGTAGTTTTCCAGCGTGTCGCGCAGGGCAAAGCCGACGGCTATGCCCAGCACCCCGGCCCCGCCCAGCACTGTTCCCATCAAGGCGGTGGCGCCAAGCAGGTTGAGCGCCAGAACGATGCCGACGATCAGGCTAATGGCCCGCACCAGCTGCGCCAGCAGATCGCCGACGAACGGATTGGGCGTCAGGCCTCGCCAGAACCGGTTGAACGACGCCGCCCACCAGCCCAAGGCTACGCAGCCTGCCACGATCAGCAGGCTGAGCAGAAGCAGAGGCCCGGTGTCGAGGGCGGCCTGCCACAGGGCCATCAGTTGCTGCAGAAAGGGAGATACCCGCTCGCCCAACTGAACACTGGCCTCGATCTTGTTGCGAACGGCCACCACGCCCTCGATGCGCGCGGCGATCGCCTCGGCGCGGTCCAGGTCACCACGGTGAGCCACGACGCCGTCCAGGGTGACGACCCCTTCGGCGACCCGCACCTGAACGGCGGACAGGGTATCCAGCTGGGCGAAGATGCGGCTGAGGCGCGCGGCGATGGCGGCGTCGGAGCCGGCGTCGCTGTCGATGCGGATCGTCGGGGGATCCTGAACCGGTTCGGGCGTCTGGCCCCAGGCCGGCCCGCCCGCCGTGGCTAGCCCGGCCACAAGCATCAGACAGGCGGCCAGAAAGGCGCGGAAAGTATGGGCGCTCATGCAATTCATCCCGGAAACGTTGTGCCGGGCATGCTGGCAGTCCCGGGCGGGGCTGTCACGGCCGACGCGAGGTTGACGTGCGGAACTGGGTCCGAGAGCGCCCGACGGACAGATTTGCTCGTCGTCTCAACGCCTATTCGAACTCGACCAGCACGTCGTCGGCGGCGACGGGGTCACCGGCCTTGGCACCGATGGCTTTGACCACGCCGTCGCGTTCGGCCTTGAGGATGTTCTGCATCTTCATGGCTTCGATGATGGCGACGGTTTCGCCCTCCTTGACCTCCTGACCCACGGTGACGGGCACGGCGACGACCAGGCCGGGCATGGGGGACTGGATCAGTTTGGAGGTGTCGGGCGCCACCTTTTCCGGCAGGCGGGCGTAGAGCTCGGCATGGCGCGGCGACAGGACGCGCACGCGGGCGCGCATGGCCCGGTGGCGGATGGTGAAGCCGTCGGGGACGCGGGAGACCTCGGCCGTGAACCGGGTGCCGTCCAGACAGGCGCGGAACTGGGCCAGGCCCGGGGACCAGTCGATCTCGGACAGGATCAGGGTGCGTTCCTCGTCCGGCAGGGTGACAGCGAGGTTCTCATCGTCATCGACCGCGAGGCTGGCCGAGACGGTTTCGGCGCCGACCAGCACGGTCCATTCGCTGCGGCCGTCGGGGTCGCCGGACTGTTCAACCTGAACCGCCTTCATGGCGAGACTTGCGGCCAGCATGACGTCGCGGCCAAAGCCGGCCACGGGCGTGCCGTTGAAGCCGTCCGGGAATTCGTCGGTGATATAGCGGGTGGTCAGGGCGCCGGAGCGGAAACGCTCCTGATCCATGACGGCGGCGAGGAAGGGCACATTGTGGCCGACGCCCTCGAGGTGGGTGTCTTCCAGCGCGCGGGCCATGCCGTCGATGGCGGCCTCACGCGTTTCGCCCCAGGTGCACAGCTTGGCGATCATGGGGTCGTAGAACATGCTGATCTCGTCGCCCTCGCGGACGCCGGAGTCGTTGCGGACCAGATAGCCGTCCTGCTCGCCCTCGCGGGGCTGGTCATAGCGGACCAGACGGCCGATCGAGGGCAGGAAGCCGCGGTAGGGATCCTCGGCATAGATGCGGCTTTCGATCGCCCAGCCGCGGATCTTGAGGTCCTTCTGGGTGATGTTCAGCGGGTCGCCCCAGGCCGAGCGGATCATCTGTTCGACCAGATCGACGCCGGTGATCAGCTCGGTCACCGGATGCTCGACCTGCAGCCGGGTGTTCATCTCGAGGAAGTAGAAGCTCTTGTCCTGACCGGCGACGAATTCGACCGTGCCGGCGGAGTCGTAATTCACGGCCTTGGCCAGGGCGATGGCCTGTTCCCCCATGGCCTTGCGGGTCTTGTCGTCCAGAAGCGGGGAGGGGGCCTCCTCGATGACCTTCTGGTTGCGGCGCTGGATCGAGCATTCACGCTCGAACAGGTGGACGACGTTGCCGTGCTTGTCGCCCATCACCTGGATTTCGATGTGGCGCGGGTTTTCGATGAATTTCTCGAGGAAGACGCGGTCGTCGCCGAAGGCGGACTTGGCCTCGGCCTTCACCGAGGAGAAGCCGTCGGCCATGTCGGCATCGGAATGGGCGACGCGGATACCCTTGCCGCCGCCGCCGGCCGAGGCCTTGATCATGATCGGATAGCCGATCTCATTGGCGATACGGACGGCTTCTTCCGGCGTTTCGATCAGGCCCATGTGGCCGGGCACGGTCGAGACGCCGGCTTCGGCGGCCAGCTTCTTGGAGCTGATCTTGTCGCCCATGGCGTCGATGGCTTCGGGGTTCGGGCCGATGAAGGCGATGCCCTCGTCGCGCAGGCGGCGGGCGAAGCCGGCGTTCTCGGACAGGAAGCCAAACCCGGGATGCACAGCTTCTGCGCCGGTTTGTCGCACAGCGTCGACGATCCGGTCGGCCACCAGATAGGATTCAGACGCGGCGGCCGGGCCGATCAGCACGGCCTCATCCGCCATTTCGACGGCCAGCGAGCCCGCGTCGGCCTCGGAATAGACCTGGACCGTCTGAATGCCCATGCGGCGGCAGGTCTTGATGATACGGACGGCGATCTCGCCCCGGTTGGCGATCAGAATCTTGGCGAACATTCCCGGTTCCATCGACATCGCCGGATACGGGAGATCAACGTACTGTGATCTCGCCTTGAGGCGACGGCCCCGATTAGGCCGTGATCCGGTGCGAGTAAACCAGCTTGCGGACCGGGGGGCTCGCTTGATCGGGGTTCGGGGTTGGCAAGCCCCTGCCTGATCGGCTTTAAGGTCCGGGTATCTCCCTGACACGACCACTGGAGCCTTTAGTATGACGTTCAGACCGTACGCCGCCTTCACGGTCGCGGCCCTCGCCATTACCGTCACCACCTCGGTCGCGGCCCAGGATTTCCGGGCGCTCGCCTCGCAGGATCTGGTCACCGCCCAGCAGGAGATTCGCGAGAATCACCCGGCGCTGATCGTCGACGGCCCCGAGGCCGCGGCCTTCCGCAGCTATCTGGATACCGGCCTTGCGGAGGCCCAGGCCCTGATCGGCCAGGTCAACAGCGGCGACAGCCACGCCTATCTGATGCGCTACTTCGCGGGCGGCTTCCGGGACTCGAACCTCCGTATCACTCCGACCTTCGACCTGCTCGGGCCCTACTTCGGCATCAGCTGGGGTGGCGTGACCACGGGCTGGCGGAATGGCGAATATGTCGTGACCCACGTGGCCGACGGTGTGCGCCGCGGGCCCCGGGTCGGCTCGGTTGTGACCGAGTGCAATGGCGTTCCGATCGAACAGTTCGCCATGGAGAAGCTGGACCGCTGGGAAGCCGACCTGACGACCGAGGCCGGTCGCGTGCGTTCGGCGCCCTATCTGCTGTGGAACCGCAACAACCCCTTCACCCGTGGCCTGCCCCAGACCTGCAAGTTCCGCGAGGGCCGTCGCACGCGTGACTTCGAGCTGCAGATCCAGCCGGTCAGCCCGCAGGCGCTCGAAGCCGCCTATCGCGCCACCGTCTACATGCCGGGCGACGTGCCGCTGGCCATCGAACAGGTCAACGGACGCCCCTGGGTGCACGCCCACTCGCTGAGCGAGGACGCAGACTGGACCGCTTTCAACGCCAGTCTGGTGGCCCAGGCGGATGCCCTGCGCGGCCCGCAAGGGTTTGTGTTGGACCTGCGTGGCGCCAATGGGTCGGAGTTCACCTCGACCCGCCGGGCCTATGGTCTGGTCAACCGCATCTGGACGCCCGAGTTCACCGTCAGCCGCCAGCCGGTGGCCGGCAATGTGACCTATCGGGTCAGTCAGGATAACCGCGACTGGTTCGCCGACACCCTGGCTCGGATGGAAGCTGATCCGCTGTTCGTCGAGGAAAACCCGGCGATCATCGAAGAGACCCGCGCCGTCGTGGAAGCCTTTGATGCCGCCATGGCCGCCGGTCAGGAAAGCTTTGTCCTGCCGGGTCGTGCCCCGGTTGCGGACACGGGCGCGCCCAACCCCGTTCAGGGGCCGGTGATCGTTCTCGTGGATGCCGGCTGTGCGGGCGGCTGCCTGGACGTGCTGGACCTGCTGGTCAATCTGCCGAACGTGCGTCTGGCCGGATCGACCACGGCGGAAGACTCGATCTTCATCGAACCGACCGTCCTGCGCCTGCCGTCGAACTATGCGGACCTGACCTATGGCCACAAGGCCTGGACCGACCGCGAGCGGGGCAACAACGAGCCGCACGAGCCGGCCGAAGGCCTGCGCTACACCGGCAACCCCGCCGATGAAGTCGCAGTTCGCACCTGGGTTTCGAGCCTCTTTGGCGGTTAAGGCCCAGGCACTGTGATGAGGATCGGGCCGGTCGGGGTGGGAACCCCGGCCGGCCCTTCCTATATCCGGGACATGACCCAGATGACCTCTGCCTCCGGCTTTGACCTGACCCCGCCCGATGATGACCAGCGCGAGCGGCTGATCGCCGATCTGGACCCCGAGGCCGAACGGATTCTGCTGGCCCACGGGACCGAGGCGCCGTTCTGTGGAGGGCTGCTGGACGAGAAGCGGGCCGGGGTGTTCTGCTGCCGTCTGTGTGGCCTGCCGTTGTTCCAGACGAAGACCAAGTTTGAGAGCGGCACCGGCTGGCCCAGTTTTGATCGCCCGTATGACCCGGCCCATATCCGCGAAATCCGCGATACCTCGTACGGCATGGTGCGGATCGAGACGCGCTGCGCCCGCTGTGACGGTCATCAGGGCCATGTGTTTCCGGACGGCCCGCCGCCGACCGGCCAGCGCTACTGCATCAACTCGGCAGCCCTGACCTTTGTGCCCGAGGGCGAGGCCTTGCCCGATCCGATGGGCCGGGGTGAAGGCGCCGCCTGACCGTGAACACATTTGACACCGAGGGTGGGCGATCACGGCAGGCGCTGTTGCCGCCCGCCCGGATACAGGGGAAGATCGCGTCATGATCACAGTGTTGGCAAGCGTCGCCCTTCTCGCCCTCGGCTCCCCCGATCCCCAGGATCCGGACGAGACCATCCGCACCGCGACGGCACCCGGCGTGTCGGCCGAGACTGTGGCGGCGGAGGGTGAAGCGGCGGCCGAGGCGGCAGCCAATGCTCCGACCCCCATCGTGGAGCAGGACCCTGAACCCCACGGCCTGACGACCGACCAGCAGATCAGCCGTTGGCTGGCCGATGCCCCCGCCGTGCCGTCGGGCACGGACGCCGCGTATGACGGACCGGTCGACGGGGTCGCCTGGGACAGCGAGCGACGCGTGCGCAGCGAATTCAGCGTCGGCATCGGCACAGAAGGCTATCGCCAGTACGGGGCCTCGGTCTCGGTGCCTCTGGGCGAGCGTGGCCACCTGCAGCTGCACTACAGCGAGGTCAAGAACGGCTATCCGGCCTATGGCGGCTATGGCTACGGTTATGACCCCGACTGGATGGATCCGGTGATCACGCCCTGGCGCTCTGAGATCGGCCTCCCCCCGATCGATGCCCGAGACGACGGAAGTCTGGATCGCAGCCGCGCCTGGCGCGACTATCGACGCACGCGTCCCGCCCCGGAGTCGGAGCGGTAGCGTCGTTCACGATCGGGAAGTGGTGCCGCCGGGGGGAATCGAACCCACGACCTCAGCCTTACCAAGGATGCGCTCTACCACTGAGCTACGGCGGCCAAATCTGAGGAACCGGGCGTATAGCCAAAGCGGGGTGCGGGCGAAAGCCCCTAAACGCAATCTCTTGCCGAAAAGCGCGTTCAGTGGTCGATGGGCGGCATGAGTGAACCGGACGACGTCAAGCCCACCAGGCCCGCGCAGGCGGCAAAGCCCGACCGCGAGGCCCGGCTGGCGCAGGCGCTGCGGGCTAATCTGAAACGGCGCAAGCAGGCGGGCCGGGTGCAGGCCCCAGCAGCCGCTCCTGTGGCCGGGCCCGAGACCGGGGCCGACGAAGAAAGCTGAGGATCGCCTCGCCCGGCCCTTTCATCCGGGGGGCGGGTCGCGCTAGATAACCGGTCCCCCCGCAGCGCGATCAGGTGCCGGAGGTCAGGCATCAGGATCGACATGGACAGTATTGCCATCCGCAGCGGCAACACCCTGAACGGCAGCATCCCCATCAGCGGGGCCAAGAATTCGGCGTTGAAGCTGATGGCGGCCTCGATCCTGACCGACCAGCCGCTGCGCCTGACCAATATGCCGCGACTGGCCGATACGCGCTTCCTGGGGCAGTTGCTGCGCCAGCTGGGCGTCGAGGTCACCGAGACGGGCGACGCCGACGCGCAGCAGACCCTGTTCCACGCGCCCGAGATCACCTCGACCTTTGCCCCCTATGATCTGGTGCGTCAGATGCGGGCCTCGTTCAATGTGCTGGGGCCGCTGCTGGCGCGCACGGGCGAGGCGCGGGTGTCGCTGCCGGGCGGTTGCACGATAGGCGCACGACCGGTCGACCTGCACCTGATGGCGCTGAAGGCGTTGGGGGCCGAGATCGAGCTGGAAGAGGGCTATGTCGAGGCGCGGGCGCCCGGCGGGCTGAAGGGCGCCGAGATCACCTTCCCCTTCGTGTCCGTGGGTGCGACCGAGCATGCGCTGCTGGCCGCCGTTCTGGCCGAGGGCACGACGGTGCTGAACAATGCGGCGCGGGAGCCCGAGATCGGCGATCTGGCCCGCTGCCTGATGGCCATGGGGGCCAAGGTCGAGGGCATCGACACCCACACGCTGACGATCACGGGCGTGGCCTCGCTGGGCGGGGCAGAGTGGCCGGTGATCGCCGACCGGATCGAGATGGGCACCTATGCGGTGGCGGCGGCCATGACCGGCGGCGATGTGACCCTGACCGGCAGTCGGCCCGAGCTGATAACCGCCCTGACGGCCAAGATGCGCGCGTGCGGCGTGGACGTGACCGAGACGGACGACGGTGTGCGCGTGCAGCGCGACCCGGCCGTGCGGCTGAGGGCCGTCGATGTCACGACCGAGGTCTATCCCGGCTTTGCCACCGATCTGCAGGCGCAGTTCATGGCGCTGATGACCACGGCCGAGGGCGAGAGCCGCATCCACGAGAACATCTTCGAGAACCGCTTCATGCACGCTCCGGAGCTCATGCGGCTGGGGGCCGAGATCGCCGTGCATGGCGGCGAGGCGGTGGTGACGGGTGTCGAGCGGCTGCGCGGGGCGCCAGTGATGGCTACGGACCTGCGCGCCTCGGTCAGTCTGGTGATCGCCGGTCTGGTGGCCGAGGACGAGACCACCATTGGCCGGGTCTATCATCTGGATCGCGGGTTCGAGCGGCTGGAAGAAAAGCTGGGCCGGTGCGGGGCCGATATCCGCCGGATCAAGGACGAGGGTCATGAGCACTGAGCCAAACGCCCTGACGCCGCCCCAACCGGACACGCCACCCGAGCCGCTGCGCCTGCTGGCCATGGACGTCGAGGACCTGCAGTTCGTCTCGGCGGCGCTGCAGGATGCGATCCTGCGTCCGGTGGACATCGTCTGGGAACGGTCCAGCCGGCAGGTGACCCTGACCCTCAGCCGGTTCTGCTGGGAGTGCGGGGGCACGCGGGTGATGGCGGCCATGCAGTTCGGGGACGTCATCGCGGTCAAGAGCCGGCAGCTGCCGCGCGGGCCGGAACAGGCGCTGGAACTTCTGGCCCTGCATTTCGAGCCGTCCGAGGCGCCGTCGGGTCAGGTCTATCTGATGTTTGCCGGAGGCGGCGACCTCAGGATCGACGTCGAATGCCTGGATGTGGTGTTGGCCGATCTGTCGGATCGCTGGCCCGCCCGGGAAAAGCCCAGCCACCCCGACGTGGATGATGCGGTGGAGCCGGCATGACTGAAGCCCACCCGGACACAGAGCGGCTGGCCTCGGTCGAGCTGGATGCGGCGACCCTGCCGGCGGCGACGGCCGAAATCGAGCACGAGCGCCGGGTGGCGATCTTTGACCTGGTCGAGCGCAATGTGTTCAGCCCGGCCGGGGCGCCCGGCGGACCCTATGCGCTGAAACTGTCGCTGCAGGACAGCAAGCTGGTGTTCGACGTGGCCGGGCCGGATCATGCGCGGACCCATGTGCTGTCGCTCACGCCGCTGAAGGGCGTGCTGCGCGACTATCTGATGATTTGCGACAGCTATTATGAGGCGTTGCGCGGATCCTCGCCCAGCCAGATCGAGTCGGTCGACATGGGCCGTCGGGGTCTCCACAACGAGGGGGCCGAGACGCTGAAGGCCCGGCTGGACGGCAAGATCGACATGGATCACGAGACCTCGCGCCGTCTGTTTACGCTGGTGTGCGCCCTCTATCGGCGGTGAAGCGCGGGCTGCAGGGCCCGGGGAACTCGACTTTTCGGCAATTCTGGTGCATTAGCCCCGCTCTTTTCGGCATATGCGCTCCGCCCGGCGCGTGTGTCAGGCGTTTTCCCCGGGTGTGAGAGGCCGCATGGCTAAGGAAGAACTGCTCGAGTTTCCCGGTACGGTCAGCGAACTGCTGCCGAACGCCACGTTCCGCGTGACGCTCGAGAACGACCACGAGATCATCGCCCACACCGCAGGCAAGATGCGCAAGAACCGCATCCGCGTGCTGGCCGGCGACAAGGTGCTGGTCGAAATGACCCCCTACGACCTGACCAAGGGTCGCATCACCTATCGCTTCAAGTAAGGCCGGGCGGGATGGCCCGTCCTGAGCTGATCCTGGCTTCGGCCAGTCCGCGTCGGCGTGAGTTGCTGGCCCAGGTCGGGATCGTCCCGGACCGGGTGGAGCCCGCCGACATCGACGAAACACCCCTGAAATCGGAAACCCCGGCGCAGCTGGCGGATCGCCTGGCGCGGTCCAAGGCGGCGGTGGTGGCCGAACGACATCCCGAAGCCGTGGTGCTGGCCGCCGATACGGTGGTGTCGCTGGGACGGCGCCTGCTGGAAAAGGCGGCGGACGGCGAAGAGGCCGCTCGCTTTCTGCGGCTGCTGTCTGGCCGTAATCACCGGGTCCATACCGGGGTGGCGGTGGCCCATGCGGGCCGCATCTCCGTGCGGGTGGTTGAGACGCGGGTGTCCCTTAAGGTGCTGAGCGAGACCGAGATCGCCGCCTATGTCGCCACGGGTGACTGGCAGGGCAAGGCCGGGGCTTATGGCATACAGGGACCGGCGGGGGCGTTCGTGCGCCGAATCGTCGGCAGCCACCCGGCGGTCATGGGCCTGCCCCTCTATGAGACCGTCAGCCTGCTGGAAGGCGTCGGATACCGGCGCGGGTGAGCGGCCTCGAAACATTTCTGGACGACGGCCCGGGCGAGACCTGGGGCGTGGTGTGCCAGGGCGACGAGCCCCGGCAGATATTCCATGCGCGCGAGGGCGATGCCGAGGCGAATCGGCTGGGGGCCGAGAGCGTGGGCCGGGTCACGGCCTTGTTGCCGGGCGGCGGCGGGGCCTTTGTCGATCTGGGGGCGGGTGAGCCGCTCGGGTTTCTGAACAAGGGGACGCTGACCGTCGGCCAGTCTGTGCGGGTCACGGTGTCGGCCGAGCCCCGGGGCGGGAAAGGCCCAGCCCTGACGCTCGCGGGGGCCGGGGAGGGGACGCCCCGTCTGCTGAATCCCGGCCCCACGGTCGCCGAATGGCTGGCCCGGGCGGCACCGGGTGTCGAGCCGGAGACCGGCGTGATGGCCATCGAGGCCGTGCGGGAGGCCCGCGAGGCGGCGCTTGCCTCGACCGTTATGGCCGGGGGCCTGAATGTCGCAGTTGAGCGAACGCGGGCCCTGGTCGCGGTGGATCTGGATTTTGCCGGTGTGCCCGGCCGGGATGGCGGCAAGGCGCGCGAGGCCGCGAATCGGCTGGGGCTGGGCCTCGCGGCGCGGCGCATTGCCCTGAAGCGCTGGGCCGGTCTGGTGGTGATCGACCTGATCGGCACCACCCAGCCCCCCGAACCCGTGATGAAAGCGGCGAAGGATGCATTTGGAGACACCGGTGTCACATTCGGGCCACTCAGCCGTTTCGGCCTGTTGCAGCTGTCGCTGCCCTGGCGGCAGACGCCGATCGAAGAAGCGTTGTTCGGTGTGAAGGACGAGCACGCGCGGCGCACCCGACAGATCGATGCCGTGCGCGACCTGCGTCATGCGCTGGCGACCAACCGGTCCGTGCCGTGGATCAGCCTGATCGTGCCGGACGTTGAGGCGGGTGAGATGGCGGGGCTGGTCGCCGGACTGGGACCGCGGGCGCGCCTGGTCGGGGAGGGCTCAATGCCGACCGGGGCCTATGAGATACGAGAAGGGTGACGATGGCTAACTGTCCGATCTGCAAGAAAAATCCCAGAGATCCAAACTATCAGCCCTTCTGCTCCAAGCGCTGTTCGGATGTGGATCTGCAACGCTGGCTGGGGGGCGTCTATGTGCTTCCGGGCGAGCCGGCAGATGACCTGTTGCAGGACGACCGCGAGGACTGATGCAGAGTTTGCTTCAGGGCGCTGGACACCCCGCATCCGCTCGCCTATAGACCCCGCTCCCGCCCGCCGGAGCGCGCCTGGGTAGCTCAGTTGGTAGAGCAGCGGATTGAAAATCCGCGTGTCGGTGGTTCGAATCCGCCCCCAGGCACCACTTCCCTGCGACCGGCCGGGGAAGGAAATTCCAGATATCATGAAAATGTCGCTTTCTGGCGGAAGGTTGTGCCCTAACAAGGAGCATTCTCGCGCCGGGGGAAAAGCACCTCGACGCACTTGACGCTCTGGTATGCGTTCGCCAAAGGGAGCGTGACTGCTTTCTTTGGGTAGGTCGTCAGACGGTTTCGGACCGAGGTTCGAAGGTATCTGTCACCGACACCGGTTCCATTCGGCAACCGGTCGCATCCGAAGGCGTTTCGATGGCGAACCCCCGGGTTCGAGGTCGAGAAGTCAGAATTTAAACTGGGGTACGACCGCTGTGGTCGGGTCCTTTAGGGTTTCATGGTCAGACCACAACGCAGGAACTGGCGAACTATGCGCGATAGCAAAAAGACGAACATCCTCCTCGCAATGGTCGGCGCTGCCGTCCTGATGGCGAGCTCGCCGGTCCTGGCTCAGGACGAAACGGCTCCCGCCCCGGCCACGGCCGAGGCCACCACGGAAGCTCCGGCGGCTGACGCCGCTGCGGCCCCCGCTGAAGAGGCTGCTGCCACGGAAGAGGCTGCTGGCGGACACGGCGGTGAATCGCTGACCCCGATCAAGATGTTCATGGACTCGGGCATCGTCGTTAAGGTCGTCATGATCGGCCTGCTGGTCGCCTCGATCTTCACCTGGGTGATCCTGATCATCAAAATGATGGAGTTCGGTGGTCTGAACTCGAAGACCAACCGCTTCCTGGAGAACTTCCGCGGCGCCCGCTCGATTGCGGACATGCGCAAGATCGCGACCTCGGACGAGTTCGACGGTAACCCGCTGGCCGATATGGCCGCCGCGGCCACCGAAGAAGTCGAACTGTCGCGTCAGGCTGGCCTGTCGGTCACCGGTGAGCACCGCGATGCGGCCATCACCCGCGCCTCGACCGCCGTTGCCGCCGTTCAGTCGGGTCTGGCCGGTCGCCTGTCGGGCGGTCAGCAGTTCCTGGCCTCGACCGGTTCGACCGCTCCGTTCGTCGGTCTGTTCGGTACGGTGTACGGGGTCATGAACTCCTTCATCGGTATCGCCGAGTCGAACACCACCAACCTGGCCGTCGTCGCCCCCGGTATCGCCGAGGCGCTGCTGGCCACGGGTATCGGTCTGTTCGCGGCTATCCCGGCGGTTATCTTCTATAACTACTTCAACACCCGCATCTCGGCCTACGGCACCCGTTCGGACGGCTTTGCGGCTGAACTGCTCAACGCCATCTCGCGTCAGCTCGACAAGGGAGCGTAAGCCTCATGGCCGCGAAACTCTCAGGAGGCGGCGGCGGAAAGTATCACGTCGAGCAGAACAGCGAGATCAACGTTACGCCTTTCGTTGATATCATGCTGGTTCTCCTCATCATCTTCATGGTGGCCGCGCCTTTGGCCACCGTGTCGATCGAGGTGAAACTGCCCACCGCCGCAGCCGAACCGCAGGAGAACCCGCCCACCCCGGTGTTCATCTCCATCCAGAATGATGGCGGTGTGTTTATCGGCGACAACCGGACCACGGTGGGGGAGATTGGCGACAATCTCCGCTACCTGATCCGGACGCGGAACCCCGAGGAAGAGCGTATCTTCATCCGTGCTGACCAGACCACGCGTTATGGCGATTTCATGCAGGTTATGAATGCCCTGCAGGACAATGGCTTCTACAGCGTCGCCCTGGTCGGCGAAGACAACGCACCAGAGTAAAGGACGGGCGAAATGACCGATACACCCGTTGAGTACCATCGCAGTCGCTATGACGCCCCGAAGAAAAAGGGCTTCATGGGGGTGTCGATCGGGGTCTGGATTGTTGTTCTGATCGTGGTGACCCTGCTGTTCGGGGTGCTGCTCTACTTCGTCGACAAATCCAGGTTCGAGCTGAAGATTCCGGACTACACGGATGACTCCGTGCAGGTGGATCTGATCGATCCGATCCCGCCGCCGCCGCCTCCGCCGCCGCCGCCGCCTCCGCCTCCGACGGATCAGCCGCCGCCGCCGAAGCTGCAGCCGCGTGAACCGGCACCGAGCCCGATGGCCCCGCCCGTGCGCCTGCCGATCCCGCCGGTGGCCAAGGAAGACCGTCAGGAATACACCGGACCCCCGGTGAACATCCCCGGTCCGCCGCCTCCGCCGGCTCCGCCTGCGCCGCCGCGTCCGCCGGTCGTGACCAACCCGGCCTGGGCCAGCCGTCCGTCGCCGGAATATCCGGACCGGGCCATGTCCCGCGGGATTGAAAGCGGTCGGGTCGAGCTGAGCTGCGCGGTCAATCCGAACGGTTCGGTGAGCGATTGCCGGGTCCTTTCGGAAGACCCGAGCGGCGCCGGCTTTGGCCAGGAAGCCGTCCGCGCTACCCGCCGCGCCCGTCTGACCCCCGGTCAGGTCGATGGTGTGGCCGTAGGTGGCCGGGTGAACTTCACGGTCTCGTTCCGCCTGCAATAGGTCGGATTGAAGCGACAAGACTGAAACGCCCCGGGGTTCGCTCCGGGGCGTTTTACTTTGCCCGGGTTCGGACCGACGCCGGATCAAATTTGCCCTCTGGGTGTTCAAGCGTCACAGCTATTGAAATACCCGGGAGACATCCGCATGCCCTTCACCCTCACCAAGGCTTCCGTCGCGAAGTCGTTCGTCGGCCTCCTGGCCGCCTCGGCCCTCGTCGGGGGCTGCGCCTATAATGAGGCGCTGGGCCGCAATCAGTTCCTGCTGGTCGACAATGCGGCCCTGACCCAGGCGGCCGATCAGGCCTGGGCCGACGCGCTGCGGACCCAGCAGGTGTCGCGCGACGCGGCCGCCAATGCGCGCATCCGTCGTGTTGGAGATCGCCTGGTGCAGGCGGCGGGCCTGACCAATATCCGCTGGGACTATGCCGTGTTCGTGGAGGAGTCCCCGAACGCCTTCGTCCTGCCGTCGGGCAAGATCGGCGTCACCACGGGCCTGCTGGCGCTGGTCCAGAATGACGACCAGCTGGCGGCCGTCATCGGCCACGAGATCGGCCATGTGGTCGCCCAGCATGCGGCCGAACGCTATTCCAGCACGGCGGTGACCAGCATCGGCCTGCAGGCCATTCAGGGTGCGTCGGGCGACTATGGCCAGGCGGTGGGTGCCCTGGGCGGTCTGGGTGCGCAGCTGGGCGTGCTGCTGCCCTTCTCGCGCCAGCACGAGCTGGAAGCCGACCAGCTGGGCGTCGACTATATGGTCCGGGCCGGCTACCGCGCCTCGCAGTCCATCGCCCTGTGGCGGCTGATGGCGGCCCAGCGCCAGAGCCAGACGCCCGAGTTCGCCTCGACCCACCCGTCGGATGCCAGCCGTATTGCCGCGCTGGAGCAGTATATCCGGTCCCGGGGCTATAACTGATCACGGGAACTGATCCGGGGCCCCACGGTCGGGCTTGATCCCGAACCGTGAGGCCGCTAGAGGACGCTCCTCGCGACGCGTGCCGCCTTAGCTCAGTTGGTTAGAGCGCCGGTTTGTGGAACCGGAGGTCCTCAGTTCAAGCCTGAGAGGCGGTACCATCGCGATGCCCGTGCGGCTTGACCAGGACGTGGCGATAGGCAGGCTGTCGCGATGACGAGCGCCGCTTCCGACCCCGTACAATGGGATCCCGACACCTACGCCCGGTTCGAGGCCGAGCGCGATCGCGCTGCGCTGGACCTGCTGGTGCGACTGCCCGACGATCTGGACCCCGGCGTCATCTGGGATCTGGGCTGTGGCGACGGCCATCACGCCAGCCTGCTGAAGCGCCGCTATCCCCGAGCCGAAGTGCATGGACTGGATCGGAGCGCCGACATGCTGGCGGGCGCCGGGGCGCGGGACGACACGGTCCACTGGCATCAGGGCGACATCGCTGCATGGGCACCGGAGCTGCCGGTCGACCTGATCTTCGCCAATGCCGCGCTGCAGTGGGTCGGCGACCACGGGGCGCTGTTCCCCGCGCTGGCGGGACAGTTGGCCCCGCGCGGGGTGCTGGCCGTGCAGATGCCGATGGCGTTCGAGACCCGCCACCACACCCTGATGCGACAGGTGGCGACCGAGGGGCCGTGGGCGGGAGCCTTGCAGGACGTGCCGACGATTGCGCCCCTGCTGTCGGCCGGGGCCTATTACGACCGGCTGGCCGGGAGGTGCGACGACATCGACATCTGGTCGACCACCTATCTGCACGCCCTGACGGGGGAGGATGCGGTCCTCAACTGGATGTCCGGCACGGCGCTGAGGCCGTATCTGACCGCGTTGGCCGGGACGCCAGAGCTGCAGGCCGGCTATCTGGAGGCGCTGGGCGAGGCGCTCAGCCGGGCGTTCCCGAGGCGGCCTGACGGCGTGACGCTTTTGCCTTTCCCGAGGCTGTTTCTGCTGGCGCGGGCGCGATGAGGATTTCGGCCTCTTCGGCTTCGCGGATGCGGCTGCGGCGCAGGTCAGTGACCGGGCCGTCCAGTTCGTCCAGTGCCTTTCGGGCCGCCTCATACCCCGCCTGGACGGGGATGTCGTAGGCCTTCCAGTCGCGGATATCCATGCCCTCGGGCTCGGGCTGGATCAGCAGGTCGGTGGCCTTGCGCGAGGTTTCCACATCGGCGTCGCTGGTCAGGGTGGCGGCCCGCATCAGCAGGGCCACGATCGGCGGGCCGTTCTTCCAGTCGCCGGACAGGATCCAGCGCCACCATGAGGGCGGGTTCTGAAGCGCCGCAGGATCGACGCCGCGCGCCTGAGACATGTCCACGCCGACGACCGGCCCGGCGTTCATCTGGCGCATGGTCTCGGCCGGGAAGTTGCGCAGGACCGCGCCGTCGACCAGCACCTGATCGTGCATGACCACGGGCGGCATGACGCCGGGGATGGCGATGGTAGCCCGCATGGCACGGCGCAGCAGGCCGCGCTTGTGCACCTCGATCCGGCCGGTCGTCAGATTGGTCGAGACGGCAAAGAAGGGCAGGGGCATGTCGGCGATCTCGGTGTCGCCATAGGCATTGCGCAGCAGGCGCGCGACCTTGCCCGCGCGGGTCATGGCGATCATCGGAAAGGTGATGTCCGACAGGGGGTCGCTGGCGACAAAGGCGCGCTTGATCTCGTCTTCCAGCTCGTCCTGCGACCAGCCGAGGGCCGGGCCGGCGGCGATGATGGCGCCCATGGACGACCCGCCGAGGAAGTCGAGCGGCACGCGCGCCTCGCGCAGGGCCTTGATGGCGCCGATGTGGGCATAGGCCCGGGCGCCGCCCCCCGACAGGACCAGTCCGACCGCCGTGCCGGTGACGATCCGCGCCATGCGGGCGGCGTCGGCAGCATTGCCGTCTGTGGCGTGGAACCAGCGGCCCGGCCTGACCGAGTCCAGCCAGACGCCGGTGTTGGCCGGGCGGGGCATGCGCGGGTCGCGCAGCAGTATCAGGTCGGTGCGCTGCTGGGCATCCAGCGCCGGATTGCGCGGCAGATTGGCGCCGGGCGGCGTGGTCAGGGGATTACCGACGATGAACAGGCGGTCGACCTGTCGGGTGCACAGCTGGGCCCAGGCGGGCTCATCCGCCTCAGCGACATAGAGGACAAAGTCGTGGCTGTCCTCGACGCGACTGAACCATTCGGCGACCGAGCTGAGGGCCGAATGGTCGATGACCTTGCAGGTGAAGCCCTGGGCCTGGATCGAGGCGGCGATGCGCTCGACGAAGGCGCGGATCGGCTTGGACCGGGCCGAGATGAAGCCGAAAACACTGGGTTCGCCGCCGCCCAGATTCTGGTCACGCGAGCGGCGGATCATCAGGCGCGACAGCTCGACCATCAGGTCCGGCTGACTGCGGGCGGCCTCGAAGAAGGTCTCGCGCGGCAGGGCCAGGATTTCGGAATCGCGCAGGGCGACGACGCTGGCGGTGTGGGGTGTGCCGGCCAGCATGGACATTTCGCCGACCGGTTCGCCCGGCCGGACGACGCCGAGGAACCGGGGGGCCTGGTCATCCCCATCGTGGCAGAAGACACCCAGACGGCCGGAGCGCACCAGATAAAGGGTGTCGGCCGGGGCGCCCTCGCCGAACAGCTGTTCCCCGCCGGTCAGGGCGAACCAGCTGACATGCGTCGTCTCTCCGCCCGTGAACAGCTGCTGCAGTGCCGCTTCAAGAGTGTCTGTGCGCGCCTTGGCCATGACGCCTTATGCCAGATTCCCGGGGGTGCGGTCATCCGCGCCGTCGTGACTTTCGTCCCCTTTGCCCATCCGGGGAAAGCTGCCTAAAGGAGGGGCATGCCCAAGCTGACCTCTGCGATCGATCCGTCCAGTCCGGCCTTCAAGGCGCTGGAGAGCACCAACCGGCGCCTGCGCGACCAGCTGGCCGAGCGGGTCGCGGTGACGGCGCGGGGCGGCTCGGACAAGTCGCGCGAGCGGCACGTCAGCCGGGGCAAGCTGTTGCCTCGCGACCGGGTGGAGCGGCTGCTGGATCCGGGTTCGCCCTTCCTCGAGATCGGCCAGCTGGCGGCGTTCGGCATGTATGACGATCAGGCCCCGGGTGCCGGCATGATCTGCGGGATCGGTCGGGTGTCGGGCCGCGAGGTGATGATCGTCGCCAATGACCCGACGGTGAAGGGCGGCGCCTACTTCCCGATGACGGTCAAGAAACACCTGCGCGCGCAGGAGGTGGCCGAGCAGAACCGACTGCCGTGCGTCTATCTGGTCGATTCGGGCGGGGCCAACCTGCCGCACCAGGCCGAGGTGTTTCCCGACCGCGAGCATTTCGGGCGCATCTTCTTCAACCAGGCGCGGATGAGCGCGCGCGACATTCCCCAGATCGCCTGTGTCATGGGCAGCTGCACGGCGGGCGGGGCCTATGTGCCCGCCATGTCGGACGAGACGGTGATCGTGCGCAATCAGGGCACCATCTTCCTGGCCGGCCCGCCGCTGGTGAAGGCCGCGACCGGCGAGGTCATCTCGGCCGAGGATCTGGGCGGGGCCGACACCCATGGTCGCAAGTCGGGCGTGGTCGACCATGTGGCCGAGAATGACGAACACGCGCTGGAAATCGTGCGCTCGATCGTCGCCAATCTGAACACGGTCAAGGATGTGCCGCTGGATGTGCGCGAGCCGCGCCCGCCCGCGCTGGACCCGGACGAGCTGTATGGCATTATCCCCGACGATGTGCGCGCCCCCTATGATGTGCGCGAGGTGATTGCCCGCACGGTCGACGGCTCCGAGTTTGATGAGTTCAAGCGCGACTATGGCACGACGCTGGTGTGCGGTTTTGCCCGCATCTGGGGCTATCCGGTCGCCATCCTGGCCAACAACGGTGTGCTGTTCTCGGAGAGTGCGCTGAAGGGCGCGCACTTCATCCAGCTGGCCTGCAAGCGCAAGATCCCGCTGGTGTTCCTGCAGAACATTTCGGGCTTCATGGTCGGCGGCAAATATGAGGCCGAGGGTATCGCCAAGAACGGCGCCAAGCTGGTGACCGCCGTGGCCAGTGCCGAGGTGCCGAAATTCACCGTTTTGATCGGCGGCAGTTTCGGGGCCGGCAACTATGGCATGTGCGGCCGGGCCTATTCCCCGCGCTTCCTGTTCACCTGGCCGAACAGCCGCATCTCGGTGATGGGCGGCGAGCAGGCGGCCAGTGTGCTGGCGACCGTGCACCGCGACGCCGACAGCTGGACCGAGGATCAGGCCGAGGCCTTCAAGGCGCCGATCCGCCAGAAATATGAGGATGAGGGCAATCCCTATTACGCCACCGCGCGTTTGTGGGATGATGGCGTCATCGACCCAATCCAGACCCGCGACGTGCTGGGGCTGGCCATCAGCGCCAGCCTCAATGCCCCGATCCCCGACACGCCGTTCGGCGTGTTCCGGATGTAAGTTTTCCTGCCTGCGCCCCCGGGAGCAGGCCACTGAAAGGCGCTGATATGCCCGACACCACCCCCACCGACGCCGACCTTAACGCCATGGACATCACCGATGCCGAGGCGCGGGAGATGAACCGCATTGCCCACCCCATGGTGGCGGGGGCGGATACGGATGCCGTCAGCGATCTGGTGACGATCGAGTCGACGCAGGACGGGGCGGTGTTCATCACCATCAACCGGCCGGACAAGAAGAACGCCTTCGACGCCCGGACCATCGGCGCCCTGTATCAGGCGTTCGAGACCCTGCACGGGGCCGACCATATCCGGGTGGTGTTTGTGCGCGGCGCGGGCGGGACGTTCAGCGCGGGGGCCGACCTGACGTGGATGGCCGCAGCAGCGGACTGGTCCGAGAGCGACAATCGCTCGGACGCCATGGGTCTGGCGAAGATGCTGAAGGCCCTGCACGACGTGCCGGCGCTGACGGTGGCCCTGGTCGAGGGCGCGGCCATGGGCGGCGGCGCGGGCATTGTCGCGGCCTGCGATATGGCCGTGGCGGTCAGGGGCACCAAGTTCGCCTTCAGCGAGGTCAAGCTGGGCCTGATCCCGGCGACCATCGCCCCCTATGTGATCGAGGCGGTCGGCGCGCGCCGGGCCCGCGCCCTGTTCCTGACGGCCAATATGTTCGATGCCGACTATGCCGCCCATGTCGGGCTGGTGGATGCGGTGGTGCCCGACGCCGCCGCGCTGGACGGCTTCATCAGCCAGCTGAGCGGGTCGCTGGCGGCCTGCGCACCGGGTGCGATGGGGAATGCCAAGCGGCTGGTCCACGACGTCGCCCACCACAAGGTCGATCATTCGCTGATGGAAGACACCGCCCACCGCATCGCCCGCGCCCGGGTGTCGAAAGAGGGCCAGGAGGGCGTCCGCGCCTTCCTCGACAAGCGCAAGCCGCGCTGGGCGGAATAGGACGCGCTGATGTTCAAGTCTGTACTGGTCGCCAATCGGGGCGAGATCGCCTGCCGGGTATTCCGCACCGCCCGGGCCATCGGCCTACGCACCATCGCCGTCTATTCCGAGGCCGATGCCAAGGCCCCGCATGTGCGCATGGCCGATGAGGCGGTGCTGCTGGGCCCGGCGCAGGCCAGCGAATCCTATCTGGACGGGGCCAAGGTGCTGGCCGCCGCGAAGGCGACGGGGGCCGAGGCCATCCATCCGGGCTATGGCTTCCTGTCCGAGAATGCCGACTTTGCCGAGGCGGTGAAGGCGGCGGGGCTGGTCTGGATCGGGCCGCCCCCGGCGTCGATCCGCGCCATGGGGTTGAAGGACGCGGCCAAGAAACTGATGATCGAGGCGGGCGTGCCGGTCACCCCCGGCTATCAGGGCGAGGACCAGGCGGCCGAAACCTTGAAGGCCGAGGCTGACCGCATCGGCTATCCGGTGCTGATCAAGGCCGTGGCCGGCGGCGGTGGCAAGGGTATGCGCCGGGTCGACCGGGCCGAGGACTTCGCCGACGCCCTGGGCAGCGCCCAGCGCGAGGGCCAGTCGTCGTTCGGCGATCCCCGCGTGCTGATCGAGACCTACATCACCCGGCCGCGCCATATCGAGGTGCAGGTGTTTGGCGACACCCACGGCACGGTCGTGCACCTGAACGAGCGCGACTGTTCGCTGCAGCGTCGCCACCAGAAGGTCATCGAGGAGGCTCCGGCCCCCGGCATGGACGCCGAGACGCGCGAGGCCGTGACCGCCGCCGCCGTGCGGGCGGCACAGGCCGTCAACTATGAGGGGGCGGGGACCATCGAGTTCATCGCCGATGCCAGTGAGGGCCTGCGGGCGGACCGCATCTGGTTCATGGAGATGAACACCCGGCTGCAGGTCGAACACCCGGTGACCGAGGCGATCACGGGCGTTGATCTGGTCGAATGGCAGCTGCGCGTGGCTGCGGGTGAGCCGATCCCGCTGAAACAGGACGAGATCGGCATCCACGGCTGGGCCATGGAGGCGCGGCTGTATGCCGAGGATCCGGCCAATGGCTTTTTGCCCTCGATCGGCAGGCTGGAGCATTTCCACCTGCCCGAGGATGTGCGGGTCGATACCGGCGTCGAACAGGGCGGCGAGGTCAGCCAGTTCTATGACCCGATGATCGCCAAGCTGATCGTCCACGAAGACACGCGCGAAGAGGCCGCCGAGGCGCTGGCCGAGGCCTGCGGCGCGGTCGAGGTCTGGCCCGTGCGGACCAATGCGGGCTTTCTGGTGCGGTGTATGGAGCACCCGCGGTTTGTGTCGGGAGATGTCGATACGGGGCTGATTGCGACCGAGATCACCACGCTGACGGAACGGCGCATCCGCCCCGCTGTGATAGCGGCTGGTCTCGCCGAGCGCTTTGAGGAACGTCGGCGGTCTTCCCATCTTCCCCGGGAGGAGGAAACTTCGCCTTGGGCGGGTTGGCGTGGAACCAGCATGGGGTTTCGGCTGAACGGGCCTTTTGAAATGAGGGCTGTGGGGTCAGTTGAAGGAGCCCGGCGAGAAGCAGTGCTGACTCAGCAGCGGTCCGGCTACTCGGGGTGGTACCTTGGGGCGATCGACGGAGAGGCCTTCAAGATCGCACCGGGTGGCCTGCACCCTGACCGTCTTTCGAGTGGGATCTGGGTTGACGACGAACTGATTTCCACAATGGAAAGTGCGGACGCGACGGTCTTGTTCGATGCTGGGGATGCAGTGGAAGTCCGGGACTGGCTCAGCGCCGGCGCCGGCGCCACAGGCCCTGCCTCCGACGGCTCGCTCCGTGCGCCGATGCCGGGCAAGGTGGTGGCGGTGCCGGTCAAGGCGGGCGATCCGGTGAAAAAGGGTCAGCCTGTGGTCGTCATCGAGGCGATGAAGATGGAACAGGCCCTGACCGCGCCCTATGATGGCATCGTCGAGAGCATCGGCTTTAGCGTGGGCGATCAGGTCGGGGCCGATGCGGTTCTGGCGGTCGTCACAGTGAAGGAGTGAACCTGTGTCGTCTCTGATTTCAAGCCTGATTATGGCCGCAAGTCTGTCGGTATCTTCGCCGACTATTGCACTGCAGGACCCCGTATCGCAAGCTGATCGCAATGATCTGGAGTGTATCGCGCTGTTCGCCTTGATGGCCAGCGATCCGGCCGAACAGGTGAGCGGGTCCGTTGGAATGGTCTACTACCTCGGGCGCCTGGAGGGCCGCAATCCAGGTACCGATCAGGTCCGGCGGTTCTACACTTGGGCATCCACCTACACTGACGCGGAGATCGGAGCGATGATCGAGCGTGCCGCTCCGCGCTGCGGTCGGGAGATGCAGACGCTCGGCAACACGATGATCACAGTGGGTCGCGAGATGTCACAGGGGTCTTGACCTCGATGGTTCCCGCGTTTCGAACGGTCAGGCTTGCTCGCGCAGACACGCTGGCCTACCTCGCCTGATGCCGCTTCATATGATCAAACTGTGCGTCGGGGTGGCCAAGGTCGAGACGCTGGAACGGCGCGCGGCCAAGGGCGACTGGCTGACGGTGCATACCCGCATGACGCCCAAGCGCGCCACCGAGCTTGAGGACGGCGGCTCGCTGTACTGGGTGATGAAGGGCTCGGTCGTCTGCCGCATGCCGATCGTCGACATCACCACGCGGGGCGAGGGCAAGACCTCGCAATGCCTGATCCAGCTGGCACCCGAGGTGATCCGCACGGCGCCCCAGGCCCGGCGGCCGTTTCAGGGCTGGCGTTATCTGGAGCCCAAGGACGCGCCGCCCGACCTGTCGACCATGGACGCCGGCGACCTGCCACCCGAGCTGGCGAAACAATTGCGCGAAATGGGGGCTTGGTAGGTCGGTCGCCTGTTGACCCGGACGGTGAAAGCGTGGCCTTAGCCCGCTTCCATGTTCGCCATCAGTCCCCCGTCCCGAACCGTCCTGCGCGACCTGCTGACCCTTGCGTGGCCGGTGGTGCTGGCGCGCATCGGCATCATGGTCATGGGCCTGACCGATGCCATTGTGGTCGGCAATTTCTCGAGCACCGAACTGGCGTTTCACACCCTGGCGTGGACGCCGACCTCGATCGTGATCACGACGGCCGTCGGCCTGCTGCTGGGGGTGCAGGTGATGACGGCGCGGCGGCTGGGCGAGGGGCGTCGCGGCGACGTCGGCGCGGTGCTGCGGCGGGGGCTGGTCTATTCGCTGTGGCTGGGCGGGGGGTCGATGATCGGCCTGATGCTGGTCGGGCCGTGGGGACTGGCGTCGATCGGGCTTGAGGATGGCCTCGCGGAGGGCGCACGCCTGCCGCTGCTGGTCTTTTCGCTGTCGATGCCCGCCTATCTGGTCAGTGTGGCGGCGCAGTTCTTTCTCGAGGCGCTGGGCAAACCCAAGCCGGGCATGGTCGCCATGTGGGTGGCCAATGGCGTCAATCTGGCGCTGAACCTGCTGCTGGTGCCGGACCTGCTGGGGCTGGGCGTCGACGGGGCGCTGGCGTCGTCGTGGGCGACCTTCTTTGCGCGGGCGGCGCTGGCCGTGTTTCTGATCGTCTATATCGTGCGGCTGCCCGAGGCCCGGGCACTGGGCATCTTCCGCAAGGCGCCGCGTGATCCGCTGGCCGAGGCCGAGCAGCGTAAGGTCGGCTATGGCGCCGGCAGTTCCTATTTCATCGAGGTCGGGGCCTTTGCCCTGATGACCCTGATCGCCGGGCGGCTGGGCACGAACGAGACCGCCGCCTGGGCGGTGGTGCTGAACATTTCGGCCATCGTCTTCATGATCCCCATGGGCCTGTCGTCAGCCGCCGCCGTGCTGGTCGGGCGGGCGTTCGGCGCGGCGGATGCGCAGGGGGTGATGCGCGCGGGTCTGGTCAGTCTGGCGGTGATCTCGACCCTGACGCTGGCCATAGCCCTGATCGTCTGGCCGACCGCGCCGCTGCTGATCGGGGCCTACAGCCGCGATCCGGCGCTGATCGCGATCGCGGTGCCGGCGCTGGTGCTGGCGACCCTGTTCTTCGTCGCCGACGGCATTCAGGCGGTGGCGGCCCAGGCCAACCGCGCGGCGGGCGACATCTGGTGGCCGACCATCATGCATTTCACCGCCTATGGCGCCGTGATGATGCCACTGGGCTGGGTGCTGGCCCCGCACATGGGGGTGGACGGTCTTGTGTGGGCCATCATCATCGCCAGCCTGGTGTCTTCGGCCCTGCTGACCGGACGGTTCATCCGGGTGGCACGGCGGATGCAGAGAGTGGCGAGTGGCGAGTGGCGTGTGCCGAGGTAAGATGCCAGGTCCTGCGAAAGCCGGAATGTCGGACTTGGAGGTTGCGATATACCGGCACACTCGCCACTAAACCGCTCAACACTCGTCACTCACCACTCGTCACGCGTTCGGACACCCATGGCCCGCATTCTGATCACCTCGGCGCTGCCCTACATCAACGGCATCAAGCACCTGGGGAATCTGGCCGGGTCGATGCTGCCCGCCGATGTCTGGGCGCGGTTCAAGCGGGGGCAGGGCCATGAGGTCCTCTACATCTGCGCCACCGATGAGCACGGGACGCCGGCTGAGCTGGCCGCCGCCGCCGCCGGTCAGGACGTGCGGACCTATTGCGACGAGCAGCACCAGATCCAGAAGGCGGCGGGCGAGGCGTTCGGCCTCAGCTATGACTGGTTTGGCCGGTCCTCGAATGCGCCCAACCGGCGCCTGACCCAGCATTTCGCAAGAGTGCTGGAGGACAACGGTCTGATCGAGGAACGCGTCGATCAGATGATCTATTCGATCGACGACGGGCGCTTCCTGCCGGATCGCTATGTCGAGGGCACCTGCCCGCACTGTGCCTATGAAAAGGCGCGCGGCGACCAGTGCGACAATTGTGGGCGGCTGCTGGACCCGATGGACCTCAAGGATCCGTATTCCAGCGTATCGGGGTCGCGGAACCTCGAAGTGCGGGATACCCGCCACCTGTATCTGCTGCAGACGAAGCTGGAGGGGCGCATCCGCGACTGGATCAGCTCGAAATCGGACTGGCAGACGCTGGCGCGCTCCATTGCGCTCAAGCATCTGGACGAGGGGCTGATCGACCGCGGCATTACTCGCGACCTGAAATGGGGCGTGCCGGTGGTCGGCCCGGACGGCGGGCCGCGCCCGGGCATGGAGGGCAAGGTCTTCTACGTATGGTTCGATGCCCCGATCGAATATATCGGCGCGACCCAGGAATGGGCCGAGGCGACCGGCGGCACCTGGCGTGACTGGTGGCGCACCGACGAGGGGGCTGACGACGTTCGCTATGTCCAGTTCATGGGCAAGGACAATGTCGCCTTCCACACGGTGTCATTCCCGGCGACCATCCTGGGCTCGGGTGAGCCGTGGAAGACGGTCGATACGCTGAAGGCCTTCAACTGGCTGAACTGGTACGGCGGCAAATTCTCGACGTCGCAGGGCCGGGGCGTCTTCATGGATCAGGCGCTGGACCTGCTGCCGGCCGATTACTGGCGCTGGTATCTGACGGCCTATGGGCCCGAGCATTCGGACTCGGCCTTCACCTGGGAGCAGTTCCAGTCGGCGATCAACAAGGACCTGGCCGATGTACTGGGCAATTTCGTCAACCGGATCGTCAAATTCACCGAGTCCAAATTCGGGGGGATCGTACCCGAGGGCGCGGCCCTGACCGACGAGGACCGTGCCTTACAGACCCAGATCGACGCCGCGGTTGCCGAGGCTACCGCCGCCTTCGAGGCCATGGAGTTCCGCAAGGCGTCACAGGCGATCCGGGCCGCCTGGGTGCTCGGCAACGAATATCTCCAGGTCGCCGCCCCCTGGACCGCGTTCAAGACCGACCCGGAGCGGGCCGCGACGGCGGTGCGGTTCGCGCTGAACCTCGTGGCCCTGTTCGCGCGGCTGGCCGCACCGGTTCTGCCGTTCACCGCGCCGAAGATTGCCGCGAGCGTCGGCGAGACGGACCTGGGCTGGCCGTCCGCCGATGAGGACTGGCTGGCGCGCGTGCCGGTCGGGCGCCCGGTTCAGGCCGCCGAGGTGCTGTTCCGCAAGATCGAGGACGAGCAGGTCGCCGAATGGGCGGCCCGGTTCGGTGGCGGCGAGGGCTAGGGTTTCGCGCGGGCCGCGGCGCTGAGCCTCAGCCCCAGGACTCGACGGCGCCGCGCCGGCGGCTGGTGGCGGCGAGGGTCGGCCGTTCGAGGCGCGGCTGGGGCTCGGGTTTGCCGAAAAACCAGCCCTGGCCCAGATGTACGCCCAGTTTCAGCATCAGCTCCGCGACCTCGCCGGTCTCGACACGCTCGGCCACGGTCTTGAGGTCGAGGCCACCGCACATCTCGACCAGATGACGGATCAGGGTGCGGGACTTGTCGTCTTCGATGGCTCGCATGACAAAGGCGCCGTCGATCTTCACCCCGTCGACCGTCAGATGGTTCAGATGGTCGAACGACGAGGCCCCCACGCCGAAGTCATCCAGAAACACCCGGAAGCCCGCCTGTCTCAGACGCGCCAGACGCCGCTGGGTGCCGGGCAGGTCGAGGATGGTGGCCGTTTCGGTGACCTCGAGGCTCAGCCGTCGGCGAATGTCGCCGTGGTTGGCCGTCAGTCGCATCAGGGCCTCGCCATAGGTGTCGGTGGCCAGCGACCCGGCCGAGACATTGACCGCCACCCGCGTCAGCCCATAGCCGGGCTGAAGCATCTGCTGGATCGCCTTTTCCGCAACCACCAGATCGAAGCTTTCGATCAGGGCCAGGGTCTCGGCCAGACGAATGGTGCTCTCGGGTCCGTCACAGCCAGGGATGCGCGCCAGGGCCTCGAAATGATGCGTGACGCCCGACTTCAGATCGACAATGGGCTGATAATGCAGGGCGAAGTCGCGCGCCTTCACCATGGTGCGGAAGCTGTCCATCTGCACAAGGGTGCGGTCCAGCGTATTCTTGAACGTGATGTCCGGATCGTCCATTGCGCCGTTGGCTATACAGACTTCCAGCGCATGCCGCATGGCGCGCAAGGTCGCCTGGCGGTCCACGCCGGGGCTCAACTCGACCTGACGGATGTCGGCGCTAACATCGACACCTTCCAGCGCCGCGACATTGTGAATGGCGTCCTCGACCGCAGACCCATCGGAATCCCGCCGCAACAGGGCATAGGCGCTGCCGGCCAGATGGGAGGCCGAGGTCCCGTCGACCGAGACCGACTGCAGGGCGCTGTGCAAACGAGTCTTGAGCGTCTCCAACTGGTCGCCAGCGACCTGATCCAGTCCGGTGACATCGACAAAGGCCAGCGTCAGCGGATCCGGCCCTTGTTTCGCGAGCAGGCTGCTGGTCTGACGCATCAGGTCGTCGCGGGTGACCAGCGGCGTGTCGGCGGTAGGCTCGAGCGAAAAAGGCTGGCCCTGCCAGGTCAGGGCACACGAACAGTGCGGCGCCAGTTCGGGCAGGCTGAACAACCGTGATCGCACGCGCCGGAATGCGCCGTCGCCCAGATCGTATAACAGGTCCAGCGGATCGCTGCGGTTGCCCGGCGTCAGATTGGCCAGCGCCTGTTTCAGACGCCCGGCACTGCGCGGCTCGAACAGATCGGTCAGGGTGCGCCCGGTCCAGTTCGCTTCCGGCGCGTGCCCCGTCGCCGGGGCCGCCCCCATGGCCAGCACAATCCGCCCCTCGCCGTCGATCTCGACGAGAGTGTCCGCCGAAGCGAAGGCCAGACCCAGAAGACGACTGTTAAGCGCCATTCCCCCCATCTATCGTGTCAGTCTTGAAGAAACCGGTGTTAAGTCCGGTTAACGCGGCGTTGCCGCCTGCGGTCAGGCGGAGCGGCTGAAGGCGACGGCGCTGCCGTCGGTGGGGGTGGCGTGGCCGGTGGCGCCGTAGGCGTTGGGGACGCCGCGCTGGCCGCGGATCTCGGCGGCGAGGGTGCGGACCAGGCCTTCGGAGATGATACGGGCGGCCTCGACGGCGCGGGCGTGGCGGCCAAGGATGGCCTCGAATGCTTCGGTGGCCTTGATCAGGGCGATGCGATCGGCGGCCGGAGCCTGGGAGAGGCCCGAGGGGTCGGCCTTGATCTGGGCCGATTCCCGGCGATAGCGGTTGGCCAGTTCCTGGGTCTGGGCGAGGCCGGCGGCGACGTCCTGCGGGCGCTGGGCCTCGAAGGCGGCCAGTTCGTCGGACAGTCGGCGGGTCAGCGACTGGGTCAGATCGATCAGCTGGCGAACCCGCGCCGAGGCGGTGACGGCAAGCGAGGTGTCGTTCATCAGGGGGCTTCCTGCATCTTGAGCATGGTGGACATGACCTGATCGGCCAGGCCGATGCCGCCCGAGCGGACGGTTTGCTTGGCCATTTCGTCGATCAGGAACGAGCGCCAGGTGGTCTCGGCCTCCCCGCCGCCGAAAGGGGCTTCGGTCGACAGGCCCTCGAACATGGGGCGCAGCATCTGGGCGATGAAGGAGGCCTCAAAGTCCTCGGCCGTCTCGCGCATGCGGTCCTGGCGGAGGGGCGGGGTCTGGACCGGGCGGAGCAGGTCAGGAGAGAGGGTGAGCGGATCGGCCATGAGACTACATCACCTCAATGTCGGCTTGCAGGGCACCGGCGGCCTTGATGGCCTGGAGGATGCTGATCATGTCGCGGGGCGTCACGCCGAGGGCATTGAGGCCTGCGACCAGGCTGGACAGGGAGGCGCCGCCGCCGACGATCCGCATCTGGGTGCCCTGGTCTTCCTCGACCGTGACCACGGAGGACGGGACGACCACAGTCTCGCCGTCGCTGAAGGGGGCGGGCTGGCTGACGAAGGGGTCTTCCTGAACGGTGACGGTCAGATTGCCTTGGGCGATGGCGACGGTGGAGACCCGCACGGCCTCGCCCATGACGATCACGCCGTTGACCTCGTCGATGATCACTCGGGCCGGGGCGTCGACCGTGACGGGCAGGTTCTCGATCCGGCTGAGATAGCCGGCCATGCCCCAGCCCTGCGGCGCACGCACGGTGACGACCGTGCCGTTCTCGGCAAAGGCGGTGCCGGGATAGGCATCATTGATGGCAAAGGCGACGCGCTGGGCGGTGGTGAAGTCCGGGTTGCGCAGGGTCAGGCGGACCTCGGCCTGACGGCCCAGGTCAAAGCCGGTCTCGCGCTCGACCACGGCCCCGCCGGCGATGCGGCCGGCCGTCGGCACGCCGCGCGTGATCGACGAACCCGAGGCGCCCGAGGCCGACAGCGAGCCGGTCTGGATCGAGCCCTGGGCCACGGCATAGACTTCGCCGTCGGCGCCCTGCAGGGCGGTAACGACGACGGTGCCGCCGAGCAGGCTCTTGGCGTCGCACAGGGTCGAGACCGAGACATCGATGCGCGCGCCGGGCGTGGCGAACGGCGGCAGTTCGGCCGTGACCATGACGGCGGCGATGTTCTTGGTGTTGGCGTTGGCGCCGCGGATGTTGACGCCCTGACGCTCCATCATGCCCTCCAGTGACTGGCGGGTCAGGGGACAGTTGCGCAGATTGTCACCGGTGCCGTTCAGGCCGACGACCAGTCCGTAACCGACCAGCTGGTTGGAGCGGACCCCCTCGATGGAGACGATGTCCTTGATGCGCGACTGGGCCTGGGCGGCCTGCGGCAGGGCGACCAGCGCCAGGGCACCGGCGGCGAGGCAGGAGGCGAGGCGGGCAAGAACTGACGTCATGAAAAGGGTCCTGACAATTGCGGATTACGTCATGCCAATTCCATGCCGGAACATGATGCGAGGAAAAACAAGGGCTTGACTGTTGACGGCACGCTTCTGGCCAGCAGATTTTGCCGGGCCGTTAACCAAACCCTCACCTCGTGGGCTCAGATATCGGTCATGGTCCGGAGTGCCCGTTCATGAAGATCAATGGTCCGCAGTCGAGTGGCCCTGCCTCGCGTCCGACTCGCCCGGGTCAGGCGGCGGGGGGCTTCAGCCTGGGCGGCGCGGCGGGTGCGTCCGCCGCCGGTGCCAAGTCCGGCGTGGCGGCCATGTCTGGCCCGACCAGTGTCGCCTCGCTGATGGCGCTTCAGGGCGTCGAGGGCGTCGAGGGGCCGCAGGAGCGTCGCCGCCGGGCGATCCGCCGCGGTCACCGCCTGCTGGACCGTCTGGAAGCCCTGAAACTGGCCCATTTGGCCGGGCAGGGGGATGCCGATGCGCTGCGGGCCCTGTCCCGGACCGGAGGGGAGGATCGCCCCGACTCCGAGGATGCCAGCCTGAACGCCGTGCTGGACCAGGTGGACCTGCGTGTCGCCGTGGAACTGGCCAAGGCCGCCGTCGCTGGAAACTGAGCCCTTTCAAGGGTGAGGGCGAATTGTCACGGCTCACGGCATAGTGACCCGGCAAAGCTGACAGATGTGGGGAAACGGCTTGAGACGACTCGTCGCCTTCCCTATAGGCCTGCATGCGCCACAGGGGGGCGTGAGAAGTGAGCGTGAGTGCGATGAACGCATTAGCCTCTGTGGTGGATGAAGGGCCGGTGGCCTATCGCCCGTCCGACGACGAACCCTTCATGAACGAGCGGCAGCTGGCCTATTTCAAGGGCAAGCTGAACGCCTGGAAGGATGACATCCTTCGGGAGTCCAAGGGCACGGTCGTCAATCTGAAGGCCGAGACCGAGAACCACCCGGATCTGGTGGACCGGGCCTCGTCGGAATCGGACCGCGCGCTGGAACTGCGGACCCGGGATCGTCAGCGCAAGCTGATCGCCAAGATCGACGAGGCGCTGCGCCGGATCGAGGACGGCTCCTACGGCTATTGCGAGGAGACCGGCGAGCCGATCAGCCTCGGACGACTGGAAGCCCGGCCGACCGCGACCCTGTCGGTCGAAGCCCAGGAACGCCACGAGCGCCGCGAGCGCGTCCACCGCGACGATTGAGGAGGCGGACGGGATGCGGGGCCTTGTCAGCATCCTGTTCGGTCTTCTTCTGTTGGCCACCGCGCCGCAGGCAATCGCGCAGCAGGTCGGCGAAGTTCCGTTTCCAGCGGCCCTCCGCGGCGAGGCCTTCCGGCTGGAGTCCGCCACCCTCGGCCGGGGCTTTGACATCTACGTCCGCCTGCCGCCCGAGTATGATCCCGAGGGCCCGGCTTATCCGGTCGTCTATCTGCTGGATGGCGACAGCCTGTTCCCCATACTGGCGGCCAACCACCTCTTCCTGACCTACGATGAAGGCCTGCCCGAGGCCGTGGTGGTCGGCATCGCCTATGGCGGCTTCGACGCCTCGGTGAACCGCCGGGGGCTCGACTTTCAGTCTCCGGACGAGGGCCTTCCGGCCGGACAGGCCGGCGCCGAAGCGTTTCACACCTTCCTGACCGATGACCTGATCCCCCTCGTCGAAGGGCGGTTCCACGTCGACCCGGACCGGCGCGTGCTGTTCGGCCAGTCGCGGGGCGGCAATCTGGTGCTGTATTCGGCTGTGGCCCACCCCGATGTCTTTTTGGGGCGGATCGCCAGCAATCCGTCGCTGACGCCCGGCATGGGCTCGATCATCGGCGACGCCGCGTCGGCGGGCCGGAATGACCTGAAGGTCGCCGTCACCAGCGGTGAGCGGGACAGGCCTGATCTTCGTACGGAAGCAGCCTTCTGGGTCGAGGCCTGGTCGGGCCGGGATGCGGACCAGCGTCCCTGGCAGGTGCGCCTGATCCCGATCGCCGGAGGCACCCACGCCGCCAATGCGCCGGACGCCTATCGCGCCGGGATGTTGTGGCTGTTCGCGCAGGCTGAGCAGGGCGATTGAAGCGGCCTGCGCCTTGACTTCGCCCGGGCGGAGCGCGACCTACGCGCCTCACGTTCAAGGTTTACCGCTCCATGCCTGTCAAAGTCCGTTTCGCCCCGTCGCCGACGGGTAAGCTGCACGTCGGCAATGTCCGCACGGCCCTGGTCAATTGGCTGTTCGCCAAGGGGCAGGGCGGCCAGTTCGTGCTGCGCATCGACGACACCGATCTGGCACGCTCGACGGCGGAGTATGAGCGCGGCATCGAGGAAGACCTGACCTGGCTGGGTCTGGTCTGGGACGAGCGGCACAACCAGTCGCAGCGCTTTGACCGCTACCGCGAGGCGGCCGAGCGGCTGAAGGCGGCGGGGCGGCTGTACCCCTGCTATGAGACGGCCGATGAGCTGGATCGCCGCCGCAAGGTGCAGCTGTCGCGCGGCCAGCCGCCCATCTATGACCGGGCGGCGCTGCAGCTGAGCGAGGTTCAGCGCGAGGCCTATGAGGCGGAGGGGCGCCGTCCGCACTGGCGCTTCAAGCTGGACGGCCGCCGGGTGCATTGGGTCGATCTGGCGCGCGGTTCGGCCGAGGTCGACACGGCCTCGATGTCCGATCCGGTGCTGATCCGCGAGGACGGGCTGTTCCTCTATACCCTGCCGTCGGTGGTCGACGATCTGGACATGGGCATCAGCCATGTGATCCGGGGCGAGGACCATGTGACCAATACGGGCGCGCAGATCGAGATCTTCGAGGCGCTGATCGCGCTGGGCTGGACCGGCGCCCTTCCGGGCTTTGCCCATATGCCGCTGCTGGTCGGGGCCGATGGTCAGGCGCTGTCGAAGCGGCTGGGCTCGTTGTCGATCTCGGATATGCGCGAGCAGGGCTATGAGCCGATCGCCATCACCAGTCATCTGGGCAAGATCGGCACGTCCGACGCGCTGGAAATCGCGCCGTCGATGGCCGAGCTGGGGCAGGACTTCAGCTTTGACAAAATGGGCCGCTCACCGGCGCGCTATGACACGGCGGATCTGGACCGGCTGAACGCCCAGGCGCTGCACGCCATGAGTTATGCCGAGGCGCGGGGGCGTCTGGCGGCGATGGACTGTGATCTGGGGGAGGAGTTCTGGGCGACCGTGCGGCCGAACCTGGAGCGGTTCGGCGACGTCGCGGCGCTGGTGCGGATCGTCAATGGGCCGGTGACGCCGGTGATCGCGGATGCGGAGTTTGCCAAGGTGGCTGCCGAGACCCTGCCGGAGACCATCGACGGCGACAGCTGGTCGGCCTGGACCGGAGAGATCAAGGCGCGCACGGGAGCCAAGGGCAAGGCTCTGTTCATGCCGCTGCGTCACATCCTGACGGGTCAGGAACACGGGCCGGACATGGCGTCGCTGATCCCGCTGATCGGGCGCGAGCGGATGCTGAAGCGGCTCTCTGGCGAGACGGCCTGACCGTCCCGCCAGAGTTCAGACCGATCAGGCGTTGCAGGCGGCCAGTTCTTCGGCCGACAGGGCGGTGCCCTTCCACGAGAAGGCGGTGACTTCGCCCAGACGGGCGACGACCCGGCGGCAGGCGCGCGTGGCCGGCTGGTTGGCGCCGCCGGTGGCGGTGCAGCTGTCGCCTTCGCAGCGCCAGGTGGCGCCGTCGATGATCAGGCGGCCCGACGGGGCCGAGGTGGCGTCAGCCAGGGTGGCCGAGGTGACAGGCGCCTGAACCGGGGTGGCCAGGGTCGGGGTGGCGACGGCAAGGATTGCCGCGATCAGAAGAGTGCGCATGGGGAAAGCTCCAGCTTGGACCGGGCAGGGGAGCCCGTGACGGCGCAATGTCCGTTGTTTTTGAAAACTGTCAAGGGTCGTGATCGAGATCGATGCGTTTTAGTGACCGATGATCACTTATCGCTGATCATGTTTCAAATTCGACGGCGTGTCCATGCTGTTCAGCGCCTCGAGAGCTTCGTCGACCGTGCGGCATACTGTCCATGCCTGTAGGAAGGAGGCGGGGGTCATTCCGGCCTCGACCGAATGCTCCATGACGCGAAACAGGCTCTGCCAGAAGCCGTCTATGTCGAGGAAGATCACAGGCTTTCCGTGCAAATCCAGACGCTTCCACGACAGAAGTTCGATCACTTCCTCAAGGGTGCCGATGCCACCCGGTGCGACGACGAAGGCATCGGACTCGTCATACATGATCTGCTTGCGCTCATGCATGGAGCCGACCACGAGGGTCTCGACCTCGTCGAACAGGCGCTCGCGGCTGCGCAGGAACTCGGGCATGACACCCAGCACCCGGCCGCCCGCCGCATGGGCGCTGCGGGCCGAGGCCCCCATCAGGCCGACACCGCCCCCGCCATAGACCAGACGCCAGCCCCTTTCCGCCACGCCCTGACCGAAGGCCCGCGCGGCCTCGGTATATTTGGGGTCGGCGGTTTCAGACGATCCGCAGAACAGGCAGACGGAATGGCCGCTGAAAGGACGGATCTCGGCGGAAGTCGTGGGCATGGAACCTCGAAAAGCAGACGGAACGATCGACGGTCAGGATGACTGTCAGCGGGCGGTGGTTTTTGCCATACAGGGCGCATGGCCCCGGTGAAACGCGCAATTGAACGATATGGCATCCAGCCCGTGAGCGGGAGGGTGCTGGCCGGCCTTGGCCTGGCGCTGCTGTTGGTGGGCTGCGGCGGTGACGAGGCGCGGCCGGCCGCGGCCGGGAGCGCCGCCGCCGATACCCCGGTGGCCGGAGCCGGGTCCGGATGGATCATGCCGCCTTCGGTGACAGGCCTGCGCCGTGACGGCACCGAATCTGTCGTCTCGGGACAGGCGGACCCGGGCGGTCGCGTCGTGTTGCGAACACCTGCGGGCCGGGCCTATGCGGCCGTGGCGGATGCCGAAGGCCGGTTCGAGGTGCGCCTGACGGCCGTGGACGGCCTGGTCCTGACGCCCGAGGCGCAATCGGGACAGGAGACGGTGCCGGCGCCCGGGCGACTGGTGATTCTGGATGCGGCCCGGGGATCAGCGGTGCTGATTTCGGCGGGCGGCACCAGCCGGCGGCTGGGCGACGGCCCGGTGCTGTCCAGTGTCGATCACGACGGCCGGGCGGTGATCCTGTCGGGGCGGGCAAACCCCGGGTCGGACGTCCGGGTGGAAGTGCCGGGCCGCGGCCCGATCCAGGTGCAGGCGGATGCCTCGGGCCACTGGCGGATCGGTATGGACGGGAGCCCGCCGTCCGAGGTCCGGGTCGACGGGCAGGTCTTTGCGGTTCCGTCCATGTCTGTCGACAGCGGTGACGGCGCTGCGTCGGCGATCAACCGGCTGGAACGCGAGGATGGCTTTCTGCTGAAATGGCAGGCCCCGGACGGTGCGCCCCAGACCAGCTGGCTGCCACGGCGTTAACGGCTTCTTAAGCCAATCGGCCGACCAAAGGTCTCGGGATTCCTTTAGCGAGGCACCCACCATCACCAAGCCTTTTCAAAGCCCGGCGCTCTGCGTCGGGCTCTTTTTTTCATGGCGATGTCGAGGGAAGGGTGAGTGGCTCCGCGGGTAGGATTCGAACCTACGACCAGCCGATTAACAGTCGGCTGCTCTACCACTGAGCTACCGCGGAACAGGTACTCAAGAGGGGGGCGCTATAGCAGCGGCCCGCCGGACTGTGCAACGATAAATCGACACCATGACGCCGATATCCCTGACCTCTGCCGATGATCCCCGGATCGCCGCCTTTCGCGACGTGCGTGAGCGCGATCTGACGGGCCGCGAGGGGCTGTTCATCGCTGAGGGGGAGGTGGTGCTGAACGTTCTGACCTCGGCCTGGTCACGGTGCCGGGCGCGGGCGGTGCTGCTGGCCGACAAGCGGCTGGCGAAGCTGGAGCCGGTGCTGTCGCGGCTGGAGGCCGATGTGCCCGTCTATACGGCCCCGCAGGAGGTTCTGGACGGGATCGCGGGCTTTCACCTGCACCGGGGCATTCTGGCCCTGGGGGAAAAGCCCGCACCGCTGGACGCTGATGCGTTTCTGGCGACGCGACCGGAGCGTTCTGTGCTGGTCGGGGCGGTGGGCATCGGCAATGCTGACAATATGGGCGGCATCTTCCGCAATGCGGCGGCGCTGGGGGCGTGCGGGGTGATGATCGATCCCGGCTGCTGCGACCCCTTCTACCGCAAGGCCATTCGGGTGTCGGTGGGGGCGGTGTTGAGGACGCCGCTGATGGCCGGCCTGTCGGCCCTGACGATGGTCGAGCAGGCGGAGGCCTATGGCTATGTGCCGCTGGCGCTGACGCCGGGGGATGGCCCCGATCTACTGGAGCTGGAGCCGCCCGCGCGGTCGCTGGTGCTGCTGGGGGCGGAGGGTCCGGGGCTGTCGCCAGAGGTACTGGCCCGCGCCCGGCCGGTGCGCATTCCCATGGCGTCGGGCTTTGATTCGCTGAATGTGGCGGCAACCTCGGCGATCGTTCTGCATCACCTGATTCGCCGCTGAGGCGAATCACGCAGTTGTTAGGGCGTTAACCCTTTGTACACCTTGCTGAACGGCCCGGATTGTGTCGATATTGGGGCGTCCGGGGAGACTGCCATGTTCAGTGATGTCTTTGGTTTCGTAGTGCGTAACGCCCGTCTGGCGGTGACCGTCGGCGTGGTGACAGGTGCCGTGAGTGCGGCCAGTCTTCTGGGATGGTTGACGGCGCCCATCGCCTGAGTGCGGCCTGACCTTCGCCTGAAGCTCAAAACGCTCTAGACACATGGCTTTCGGGTGGCCGGGTGCCGCCGCAGGCCAAGGATATTTCGTGTCCATCCAGAGCGTCAGCATTACCCCGTGGCAGGATCAGGAGCCGGGCACGTCCGGCTTGCGCAAGTCCACGCGCGACTTCATGCGGCCCGGCTATCTGGAAGCCTTTCTGCAGTCTGTGTTCGATGAAGCGGCGCCGCAGCCGGGCGACGCCCTGTTAGTCGGCGGCGACGGGCGTTTCTTCTGTCGTGAGGCGGCCGCCATCGTGGTGCGGATGGCGCTGGCCAATGGCTTTTCCCGTGTCATCGTGGGCCGTGACGGCCTGATGTCGACGCCGGCGGCCTCACACCTGATCCGCAAGCGCGGGGCGAAGGGCGGGGTGATCCTGTCGGCCAGCCACAACCCGGGCGGCCCGGACGGCGATTTCGGCGTCAAATACAATACGGACAGCGGAGGCCCGGCGCCGACGACCTTCACCGCCGGCGTGTTCGCGCGCAGCAAGGCGCTGACGGCCTATCGCATCCTGCAGGACGAGGCGCCCGACCTGTCCGTGGTCGGTGAGACCCGGCTTGGCGACGGCGTGGTCGAGGTCGTCGATCCCATCGCCGACTATGCCGGTCTGATGGAGACGGTGTTCGACTTTGACGCCATCCGGGCGCTGGTCTCGCAGCCCGGCTTCCGCATGGCGTTTGACGCCATGAATGCGGTGACCGGCCCCTATGCGACCGAGATTCTGGAGCGGCGGCTGGGGGCGCCCGCGGGCACAGTGCTGCGGGGGGAGCCCTTGCCTGACTTTGGCGGCGGGCATCCCGATCCGCATCCGGACCACACGCCCGAACTGACGGCCCGGATGTTCGGCGAGGATCCGCTGGATTTTGCCGCCGCCTCGGACGGAGACGGGGACCGCAACATGATCATGGGGCCGGCGATGGTGGTGTCGCCCGGCGACAGTCTGGCGATCCTGGCGGCCCATGCCGACTGTGTGCCGCGCTACCGGGACGGTCTGAAGGGGCTGGCGCGCTCCATGCCGACCAGCCGCGCGGCGGACCGCGTGGCCGCAGCGCTGGGGATCGAGATGCACGAGACGCCGACCGGCTGGAAGTTCTTCACCAATCTGCTGGATGCCGGGCGGATCACCCTGTGCGGCGAGGAGAGCTTTGGCACCGGCTCCGACCATGTGCGTGAGAAGGACGGTCTGTGGGCCGTGCTGTTCTGGCTGAATGTGCTGGCGGCGACCGGGAAGGGCGTGGGCGAGGTGGTGGTCGGCCACTGGTCGCGATTCGGCCGGGACTACTATCAGCGGCACGACTATGAGGGGCTGGAGGTCGGCCCGGCGCAGGATTTCATGAAGGGGCTGCGCGAGGCGGCCGCCGGCGCAGAGGGGCGGCAGATCGCCGGCTATCTCGTGCAGTCGGCCGAGGACTTTGCCTATAGCGATCCGGTGGACGGCTCAGAGGTGAAGCACCAGGGCGTGACCGTTCGGCTGAGCCCGGACGCCCGCGTCACCTATCGCCTGTCGGGCACCGGGTCGTCGGGGGCGACGCTGAGGGTCTATCTGGAGCGGTTCGAGGATCCGGCCGGCGACCTGCACCGCGATCCGGCCGAGGCGCTGGCCGCTGTGGCCGAGGTCTCGCGCGCCTTTGCCGGCATCGAGGCCCGCCTGGGCCGGACGGAGCCTTCGGTCATCACCTGAGGCGACGCGGCCTCCCGAATACGAAAAGGCCCGGAGAGTGATCTCCGGGCCTTCGCGCGTCTGACGGAAAGGGTCGTCAGTCTTCCTTGATGTTGTCGACACCGTGGCCGAAAGCGTCGGCCGGAGAGTTGATGGTCGTCTCTTCGGTGATGTCGATGCCCTTGGCCAGCTTGGAGTGCCAGAAGCCGTAGGCGGCGTAGATGACCGCGCCGATGACGGCATAGCCGGCCAGCAGCTGCAGCGTCAACGGGTCGGAAACCGCCCCGTTTGCAATCTGCTCCTGCGTCGGGAAGGCCTGTTCGACCATTGGCTTGAAGTTGTTCCAGGCCAGGAAGAGACAGGCAGCGATGCCGAGGCAGGCGGTGATGATGCCGCCCGGCACCTTGAACGGACGCTCCAGCTCCGGGTGTTTGACCCGCAGATAGATGACCGACAGGCAGACGATCGAGAAGGCGACCGCCGTTCCGAACGACACCAGCTGACCCAGCAGGCTGATCGGCAGGAAGGCCGCTGCGATGGCGATCAGGACGCCCAGCACGATCGTCCCCATCCACGGCGTGCGGAATTTCGGGTGGATCTGCGAGAACACCTTGGGCAGCAGGCCGTCGCGCGACATCGTGTAGAAGATGCGCGTCTGGCCGTAGCAGAGCACCAGCATGACCGAGGACAGGCCGGTGATGGCGCCGATCTTGATCAGGAAGCTGATCAGGTTCAGCTGTCCCCCCGGCGCGGCGGCCAGCGGGACGTCGGCCCAGGTCAGGTTCATCCGGTCGATGGCCACGGCCACGGGGGCGGGGCTGGACAGCTCCATATAGGGCACCACGCCGGTCATTACGGCGGCCACGGCCATATAGATCAGCGTGCAGATGAACAGGGCGCCGAGGATGCCCACCGGGACGTCCCGCGACGGATTCTTGGCCTCGGCGGCAGCGGTCGAGACCGCTTCGAAACCGACGTAGGCGAAGAAGATGATCGCGGCCCCGCGGAAGATTCCGTCGACGCCATAGCGGCCCGGCTCGGCCGGGTCTGCAGGCGGGATGAAGGGCACCCAGTTGTCCGGGTTCACATAGGTGATGCCTACAGCGATGAACGTCAGCAGCACGATGATCTTGATGACCACGATGATGTTGTTGACGTTCGCCGATTCACTGACGCCCAGCACCAGCAGGGCGCAGACGGCGGCGATGCCGACGGCCGCGACCAGGTTGAAGGTGCCGGTCGCCTGCAGCGCCGTGCCGGCATCTCCGCGAACCGCTTCGATCATCGGGGTGGCCCAGCGGGCGCCCTCCTGTCCGGCGTAGGTCAATGAGGGGAAGAGGTTATCGGCCAGGCCGAAGTCGCCCATGATCGAGACGACATAGCCGGACCACCCCACCGCGACCGTGGAGGCGGCGATGCCGTACTCCAGTACCAGCAGCCAGCCCATGATCCAGGCGAAGACTTCGCCCAAGGTTCCGTAAGCGTAGGTGTAGGCCGAACCCGACACAGGCATGGTCGAGGCCAGTTCTGCATAGCAAAGTCCGGCCAGCGCGCAGGCAATGCCCGCCGCCACGAAGCTCAGCATTATGGCCGGACCAGCATAGTCTGCGGCTACCTGACCGGTCAGAACGAAGATGCCAGCACCGATGATGGCGCCGACGCCGAGACTCATAAGGTTGATGGGACCCAGGCTGCGCTTCAGCTCGCTCTTGGCGGCTTCATTCTGAATCTGGGCAATCGATTTCTTCAGGAACAGGCGGTTGCCGCCTCCCGAAACAGGGGGTGTACTCATGGGTGAACGTCGCCTCCAGCGGGCGGTCCGAAGGGGCCGCCACCGCTCCGGGGCGGAAGCTAGATCGGCCCCGGTCTTCACGCAATCGTCATCTTGAGGGTCGGTGAGAGTTATTTGGTAACGCCAAGGTCAGGGCCTGCGGGGTTGATTCAAGGGGGGGGCGCCTTCAAGGTCGCCGCAACGGTAACCAAACAGCGACGGGGCCGAGCCGGTCACCGACGCGGGGGAGTGTTTATATGGTCTCGTCTTCGCCCGCCGGTCAGGCGCAATGGTCGTCCAAGGCCGCCTTTATTCTCGCAGCGACGGGGTCTGCCGTCGGTCTCGGCAACCTCTGGCGCTTTCCGACCGAGGCGGGGACCAATGGCGGCGGCGCCTTTGTCATCCTGTACATTCTGTGCGTGGTGCTGATCGCCCTGCCGCTGCTGCTGGCCGAGAGCCTGATCGGTCGCCACGGCCAGCGTTCGACCATCGGCAGCGCCGTCCACCTGGCGCGCCAGTCGGGGGCCAGCCCGGCCTGGAGCCTGCTGGCCATCGTCGGCCTGATCGCCAACACCGCCATCCTGACCTTCTACGGCGTGGTGGCAGGCTGGGTGATCTACTTCGTCGGGACCAGCGCCGCCGATCTGGCCGGTGCCATCGGAGCCGGGGACCCGCTGAGGGGCGCCTATGCCGAACAGTCGGTCGCGCAGATCCAGGAGATGATGCCGACCCTGTTCGCCAACCCCGTTCTCCTGGTTGGGCTCCAGCTCGCCTTTGTGGTCCTGACGGTCTGGATCGTCGCCCGGGGCGTCAAGGGCGGCATCGAGGCGGCCGCGACCTGGCTGATGCCCGCCTTCTTCTTCCTGTTGATCGGCATCACCGTCTATGCCGCCATCATCGGCGACTTCGCTGCAGCCCTGACCTTCCTGTTCACGCCCGACTTTGAGCGAGCCTTGCAGCCGGGCGTGCTGAGCGCGGCGCTTGGCCAGGCCTTTTTCTCACTGAGCCTCGGCGGCGGCGCCATGATCGCCTATGGCGCCTATGCCTCGCGCGAGACCAACCTGGGCCAGACCTCGGGTATGATCGCCTTCGCCGATACCGGCGTGGCCATTATCGCTGGTCTCGCCATCTTCCCGATCGTCTTCTTCGTCGGGATGGAGCCGAATGCCGGCCCGACCCTGATGTTCCAGACCCTGCCGGCCGCCTTCAACGCCATGCCGGGCGGCGCCATCGTCGGTCTGGCCTTCTTCGTCCTGGCCCTGTTTGCGGCGCTGACGTCCTCGGTGTCGCTGCTCGAGATCTCGGTCGGCTGGGTGATCGAGAAGTTCGGCGTCGGGCGTGCCAAGGCCGCCATCGGCATCGGCGTGCTGGTGTTTCTGGTCGGTCTGCTGTCGGCCCTCTCGTTCAATGTGCTGGCCGACCAACGCCCCATTCCCTTCATTCCGGGATTTGAGAACGCGACCTGGTTCGACGCCATCGATGGGGTCACCGGAAAGCTGCTGCTGCCGCTGTCGGGCCTGATCACAGCCATCTTCATTGGCTGGGTCGCGGACCGCAAACTGGTCAACGCCGAGACCGGCCTGAAGGGCGGCGGCCTGGGCGCCTGGCGCTTCCTGATCGCCTGGGTGTGTCCCCTGGCGGTGACGGCCATTCTGGTGCTGGGCCTGTTCCCGCAACTGCTGGGCTGACGTTGGAGTAGCCGGACGCCGTGACGACCACGCCTGGCCGCCCTGCGGCGTCCGACCTGCCCATCCATGAGGTTCTGGACCGCCTGATTGCGGCGGTCCGGGACCACCCGGCCGTTGTGCTGGGTGCCCCGCCGGGCGCGGGCAAGACCACCGGCGTGCCGCTGGCCCTGCTGGACAGCGAGATCGGCCGGGCCGGGACCATCCTTGTACTCGAACCGCGACGGCTGGCTGCCCGGGCAGCTGCCGAGCGCATGGCCGACATGCGCGGTGAGCCGGTGGGCGAGACCGTCGGCTATCGCACCCGCCTGCAAAGCCGGGTCGGTCCGAAGACCCGCATCGAGGTCATCACCGAGGGCATCTTCACCCGCCGGATCATCGCCGATCCGGGGCTCGAGGGCGTGTCCGCCGTCCTGTTCGACGAGTTTCACGAGCGCAGTCTCGACGCCGATCTGGGACTGGCCCTGGCCCGCCAGACGCAGGAACTGCTGCGGCCTGACCTGAAGCTGGTGGTCATGTCGGCGACGCTGAATGTGGCATCGATGGTGCGGGTGCTGGACGGCCCGCCGGTGATCGAGGCCGAGGGCCGGGCCTTTCCGGTCGAGACTGTGCATCTGGGCAGCACTCCTTCGGAACGGCTGGAGGTGGCGGTGGCCCGGGCCGTGCGCCGGGCCTTGGGCGAGACGGGCGGGTCCGTGCTGGTCTTCCTGCCCGGCCAGTCGGAAATCCACCGGACCGGGCGGGCACTGTCCGAAGCGAAGCTGCCGTCGAATGTCGAGGTCGTGGCGCTGTACGGCGGGTTGGAGCGCGCGGCGCAAGACCGGGCCCTGTCCGCGCCACCGCCCGGCCAGCGCCGGGTGATCCTGGCCTCGGCCGTGGCCGAGACCAGTTTGACCCTGCCGGGGATTACAGCCGTGGTCGACAGCGGCCTGTCGCGGGTGCCGCGCTTTGATCCAGCCAGCGGACTGACGCGGCTGGCGACCGTGAGGGTCAGCCGCGCCTCGGCCGATCAGCGCCGGGGCCGGGCCGGGCGCGTCGGGCCGGGCACCTGCTACCGCCTGTGGGACGAGGAACAGAGCCGGGGTCTGATCCCCGAACAACCGGCAGAGATTCTGGAGGCCGACCTGACCGGGTTGGCGCTGGATCTGGCTCGGTGGGGGGCACGGTCGGCCGAGGGGCTGGCGCTGATCGACCCGCCGCCCGCGGGGGCCTTTGCCGAGGCGCGGGCGGTGCTAACCCGACTGGGGGCGCTGGACGACCGGGGCGATCTGACCCCGCATGGGCGGCGGATGGCCGAGCTGCCGATGAGCCCGCGGCTGGCGCATATGGTGGCGGTGGCGTCCGACCGGGGGGATGCCCTGACGGGTGCCCGTATCGCCGCGATCCTGGGGGAACCGGGTCTCGGCGGGACCTCGACCGATCTGCGCGACCGGCTGGAGGCGCTGGACCGCGACCGCTCGCCACGCGCCCGCGACGCGCTGAAGCTGGCCGACCGCTGGGCGCGGCTGGCGGGCGGCGGAAAGGGGGGCGAGGTTGATGCTGGCCTTCTGGTCGTCGAGGCCTTTCCCGAGCGGGTGGCGCGGGCGCGCGGCAAACCGGGCGAGGTGCGGTTGGCCTCGGGCCGGGGCGCCTTTCTGGAGCCGACCGATGCGCTGGCTGGGTCCCCCTGGCTGGCGGTGGCGGAGCTGAGCGGCGGGATCAGCGGCGACCGCATCCGTCTGGCCTGTCCGGTGGAAATCGCGGCGCTGGGCCACCGGATGATCGAGGAGGAGCGGATGGTCCGCACCCCGTCCGGCCGGATGGAGGTGCGCCGCCTCAAGCGGATCGGCGAACTGGTGGTCGAGGAGGTGTCGCTGGGTGCCCCCGACAAGGCGCAGATCGCGGACCTGCTGAAGGGCGAGATCGAGCGGGACGGCCTCAAGGGCCTGCGCTGGGGCGAGCGGGCCTCGGCGCTGCGGGCGCGGCTGGCCTTTCTGCGGGGGCTGGATGACGGCTGGCCGGATGTGTCGGATGAGGGGCTGCTGGCCGCGCGCGAGGTGTGGCTGTGGCCGCTGCTGGCCAGCGTGCAGGGGCTGGAAGGCATTGCGGATGGCGCGTTGGAAACAGGTCTGCGGACGCTGATCCCGTGGGACCGACAGCGCGACCTTGACCGGCTGGCCCCCGCGCGCCTCGAGACGCCGCTGGGCTCGACCGCCATCGACTATGCCGCCGAGGGCGGACCTCGCGTCGATATCCGCGTGCAGGAGCTGTTCGGGGTCAAGACCCATCCGACGGTCGGCGAGGGCCGGGTGCCGCTGACCCTGGCCCTGTTATCACCCGCGCGGCGACCGGTGCAGGTGACGAAGGACCTGCCCGGCTTCTGGAAGGGCTCATGGGCCGCCGTGCGCGCCGAGATGCGGGGTCGCTATCCCCGCCACCCCTGGCCCGAAGACCCCGCCGCCGCCCTACCCACGACCCGGGTCAAGCCGAGGGGGACCTAGCGGTCCTCCGTCGCGGCATAGGCCATGATGCCGGTGGCGACGGCGAGGTTCAGGCTGTCGGCGCGGCCGCGCATCGGGATTTTGACATTGACGTCACAGGCGGCGGCGAGGGCGTCGGTCAGGCCGGCCTGTTCATTGCCCATCAGCACCAGATTGGGTCGGGTGAAATGGGCCGAACCCGGGGCCTCGGTCGCGTCCAGCCGGGTACCGATGACGCTGCCGGGCCAGGTCTTTCGCCATTCGAGGAAGGCCTCGGGCGTGGTCCGGCTCAGGGTCACGGCGAACACCGAGCCCATGGTGGCCCGCACGGCCTCGACCGAATAGGGATCCACGCAGTCACCGATCAGGATGACGCCGCCACAACCGGCCGCATCGGCGGTGCGGATGATGGTGCCCAGATTGCCGGGGTCGCGGACCTGTTCCAGCGCGATCCAGGCCGGAGCCGAACTCGGGTCAATGGCGTCCAGCGGGGTATAGACCTGATCGAAGACGGCCAGCACGGTCTGGGGGTTATCGCGGCGGCTGATCTTTTCGAGGATGGGGTGGGTGACGACGACGATCTCGCCGCCGGCGGCCTCGGTGGCGGCGCGGGCCCGGTCGAGCAGGGCGTGGGGGCGGGCCTCCATCCCGACCATAAGCAGGCGGGGTGTGCGTCCCATATCAAGGGCTTCGCCGATGAACTTCAGGCCCTCTGACAGGAACTGACCGGTGAACTCGCGCTCCTTGCGCATGTGCAGGGCGCGGACCGACTTGACGGTGTCATTGGTCAGGGAGGTGATCAGGCGCTCGGTCATGTCGCGGACCACCGGGAAAAGAAGCTGAGACCGATGGCACGGCCGTTCTCGCCGGTTTCGGCCAGCGCCAGCTCGCCCCAGTCGATGCGGCCCTCGCGGCCGGCGGTCGCCTGATCCATCAGATGGGCCAGCGACAGGCCCGAGATGCGCGCGGCATAGGCATTGAGCAGCAGGAAATCGGCCTGCGGCTCCAGAATAGCAGCGCAGTCCGCCAGCAGGCCCGGCAGGTCCTCGAACAGGCGCCAGACCTCACCGGTCGGGCCGCGTCCGTATTTGGGCGGGTCGAGGATGATCCCGTCATAGAGCGAGCCGCGCTTGCGCTCGCGGGCGACATAGCGGCGGGCGTCCTCCACGATCCAGCGGATCGGCCGGTCGGCAAGGCCCGACAGTTCGGCATTCTCGCGCGCCCAGGCGACCGACTTCTTCGAGGCATCCACATGGGTGACTTCGGCTCCGGCGGCCGAACAGACCAGCGAGGCGACGCCGGTATAGCCGAACAGGTTCAGGATGCGGGTCGGCTGTTTGCGGGCGCGGATCCGCTGGTCCAGCCATTCCCAGTTGGCGGCCTGCTCCGGGAAGAAGGCGAGGTGGCGAAAGGGGGTGAAGCGGGCGGTGAACCGCGTCTCGCCCCAGCCGAGCGGAAAGGCATCGACCGGCTTGCCCGCAAAGCGCCAGCGGCCGTCGTCATCCTCGTCCTGCGGATCAAAGACGGCATCGGCCCGGTCGAAGGCCGAGGCATCGCGCGGCTCCCACACGCACTGGGGCTCGGGCCGGACCACGGTGTAGCGGCCATAGCGTTCCAGCTTGCGGCCATGTCCGGAGTCGAGCAGGGCGTAGTCGGCCCAGTCGCGCGTCATCAGGACATCAGGGTGGGGGGACAGTCTCGAGGCCATGGGGGCTGGTTAAGCGCACCGGCGGCCCTGCGTCCAGCGGGGCGGCCCCGGTTTCGGGCGTCAGGTCAGGCTCCGGGTCCGGTCGATGGCGGGTCTTGTCCCAGGCAAAGGGCTGGGTCACCAGCCGCCACGCCGCGTGGGCAAAGGCCAGGCTGAGCAGAGACCAGTAGGCCGGCGCCTGGATGATATCGATCAGGCTGTAGGGAATCCCGGCACGTTTAGCCCCGACAAAGGCCGAGACCCAGGCCATGCCCGCGCCGAGCATCAGGACACTGACCGCAGGGATCGGGGTCGAAGGCGAGATGCCAGCGACCGCGGCCACCAGAACCGAGGCCACGACCCAGGCGACCGAGGGGGCGTGCACGGCCGCCGAGGCCAGCGACACGCCGAGGGTCATGACCAGGGCCAGCAGCCCGCGCGGCCCCAGCGACAGGGGCTGGCGCGTGTGCACGCCCCAAGTCTGCATATAGCCCTTCATCCACCGGTTCCTTTGGGGCAGCCAGGCGTGCAGGCCTCCCGGCGGTGTCTCCCACGTCGGACGCGTCAGGACGCCCAGGCGATAGCCGGCGCGCCACAGGCGAAAGCCGAGGTCGGCATCCTCTGTGACGTTCCAGGCGTCCCAGCCGCCGACCTGTTTCAGGGTGTCGACGCGGAAGTGGTTGCTGGTGCCGCCCAGCGGAAAGGGCAGGCCCAGCCGGGTCATGCCGGGCAGGACGACTTCGAACAGGGCGGCATATTCGACGGCAAATTGGCGGTCGAGGAAGGGGGAGGCCTCCGGACTGCGGGCACGTCGACGAATGCGCAGGGGGGCCTGAAGACAGGCGAGGGTGCCGGTCGTGTCGTGCGCAAAGCGGGCCGCGGCCTCGCGCAACTGCAGGGAGTCGGGGTGATCCTCGGCGTCATAGACGGTGATCAGCCGGCCGGTCGCCCGGGCCAGGGCATGGTTCAGGGCGCGCGGCTTGGTGCGCGGCTCCCCCGGCGGAACGATCAGGATCGACAGCCAGTCGGGTCGGTCGGCCGCATAGGCGGCCTCGATGGTGGCGTGATCGTGGGCCTCGAGCGCCAGAAAGCCCTCCAGCCGGTCGGCGGGATAGTCGAGCGCCGCCAGATGCTCCACCAGCTGGGGCATGACCTCGGCCTCGTCATGGAGGGCGGCGACCACTGTATAGCGGGGCAGTGGACCGGGACCGGGCGTGGGACACGGCGGCCGCCTTGAGGTGAGGAGGAGCGCAAGGCGCCACAGGGCGCAGATCAGAAAGCCTGCGGGAACCACGACGGACACTGTGGTCTGAAAGCCGGCAGGATCGCGCCAGGCCCAGGCCGCCAGCCCTGTGCCCAAAGCGACCAGTCCAAGCCCCTGACCCCAGGTGAGGGATCGTCGCGCAGCGCTCAGCGCGCGAGCCGGGCCGAAATCTGCGCCCGGACCGGTTCGCTGCTCCTCGGTTGCATGGGCGTCCATGTTCCCTCCCCGGTATACGGGTAAACCATCCTGATCTCTCTGGACAAGCCGGAGGGCGCGACCGGACCGCGAACTGGCGCCCGGCGACAAGAGTCAGTATGGCTGGCCGCAACCGCATGGAGGACAGGTTTGCCTGCGACAGCCCCCCGTTCCAGATCCCGGCGCAAACCCAAGGGCGAGGGGCATTTCCGGCGCGAGGAGATCCTGACGGCCGCCGAGGGCATCTTCGTCGATCACGGCTATGAGGGCGCGACGATCCGCAAAATCGCCGATGCGGTCGGCCTGTCGTCGACCGCTCTGTACATGCACTTCCCCGACAAGGCCGCGATCCTGCACGAGATCTGCAAGGAGGCGTTCCAGGCCCTGACGCGGGCGCAGGACGTGATCATGGAGGCCGACCTGCCGCCCGAGCAGCGCCTCCGGCGGTTGATCGAGTCATACATCGCCTTTGGCTTTGACAATCCCAATGCCTATCGCCTGATCTATCTGACCCGCCCGCAGGAGGCCGAGGGGGCCCAGTCGGCGGCCCAGGAGGTGGGTATCGGCCTGTTCCGGGCGTTTGAGACGGTGGTCCGTGAGGTTGACGCCGCCGGGCGGCTGAAGGTCTCGCCTCGCACGGCGGCCCAGGTGATCTGGGCCGGAGGGCACGGCGTCGTGTCGCTGCTGATCACCAAACCCTATTTCGACTGGGTCGAGCGGGAAGCGCTGGTCAAGGCCATGCTGGACACCGTGTTCGACGGCCTGATCCGCGCGTGAGCCGGGATCCGCGCGTGAGACGGGCGGCCGCGTCGGTCATTGCGACGGTCCTGCTGCTGGCGGGATGCGGGTCATCCTTCGACGAGCCGGAGGGTGATGCCCTGCGCGTCCTGTCGCTGGACCAGTGCGCGGACCAGTATGTGCTGGCGCTGGGCGAGGGGCATGAGCTGGCCCTGTCGCCGCGCGCGGATGACCCGGACTCGTGGCTGCGCGCCGAAGCGGCGGGGCACAGGATGCTGCGGCCGACGCTGGAGACGGTGGTGGCCTGGGCCCCCGATGTCGTCGTGCGCTACTGGGGCGGCGATGCCCGGCTGCTGGCCCAACTGGAGGGGCAGGGGGTGACGGTCGTAACGATCGCCGATGCCGCTGATTTCGCCTCGGTCGAACAAAGCATCGCCGAGGTGGCGGAGGCGCTGGACCGCCAGACTGAGGGTGAGGCCCTGATCGGCCGGATGCGGACGACGCTCAGGGACGGGGCGCCGTCGGACGGGGCGCGGCCTCTGACCGCCCTCTACCTGACCGCCGGCGGGTTCACGAGTGGCTCCGGCACCCTGATCGATGCCAGCCTGAGGGCCGCGGGGCTTGAGAACGCGGCAGGGCATGCCGGCTTTGGCGCGGTGCGAGTCGAGCGGTTGGCCTTGGACCCACCCGAGCGGTTCGCGCTCGGCTTTTTTGACCAGACGCGCGCCGACCGGCGCGGTCAGGGCCGGCACCCGCTGGTGAAGCGTCTCGTCGAGGATCGTCCCGACGTCCGGCTACCGGCCGCCATGCTGACCTGTCCGGCCTGGTTCATGGCCGAGGCCGTGCCGGTGCTGGCCGGGCTGCGGGACGCGCGATGACCGTGGCGCGGATCAATCTGATGCTGGCGGTGGCGCTGGCAGTGGCCCTGATCGCGGCGTTGACGCTGGGCGAGGTCGGGCTGAGCGGGGCACAATATGCGCAGGCGTTCAGCGACCCCGGGTCGGGACCGGGCCTGATCCTGTGGCAGGTGCGGGCGCCGCGGGCGATCTGTGCCGTGGCCGTGGGCGCGGCGCTGGGCCTGTCGGGGGCGTTGATGCAGGGCCTGCTGCGCAATCCGCTGGCCGAGCCGGGGGTGTTGGGCGTGTCGGCGACGGCCAGTCTGGGCGGGGCTCTGGTTCTGGTCGCCGGGGCCGGAATGGTCACCGGGGCGGTCGAGCTGGCCGCCATGGCGGGCGCGGGCATCGGGGCGGCAGCCCTGGTCGCCTTTGCCGCGCGCATCCGGGCGCCCGAGGCGCTGATCCTGTTCGGGGTGGCCCTGTCCAGTTTCGCCGGGGCCGCGACCGCGCTGATCTTCAACCTGTCGCCGTCGCCGATCGCGACCGCCGAGGTCATGGCCTGGCTTCTGGGGTCGGTGCAGAACCGGGGCTGGGCCGACGTGCTGTGGGTTTCTGCCGCGCTGGTGCCAGCAGGTATCCTGGCAGGCCTCAGCGCGCCGGGTCTGAAGGCCCTGTCGCTGGGCGACGAGACGGCGCGGACCCTGGGCCTGCCGCTCGATCGGTTGAGGCTGCTGGCCCTGCTCGCCGCCAGTCTGGCCGCAGGAGCGGCCGTGGCGACCGCAGGAGTGATCGGCTTTGTCGGACTGGTTGCGCCGCATCTGGTGCGGGCATCGGTTCGCGCGGATCCGGGGCGGGTGCTGCTGCCGTCGGCGCTGGCGGGGGGACTGATCCTCGTCGTCGCGGACCTGATGACGCGCATCACCCCGACGGATCAGGAACTCAAGCTGGGCGTGTTCACCGCCCTGGTCGGCGCGCCGCTGTTCGCCCTGATCGCCTGGCGCGCTGCCCGCGCTTGGAGGGTCTGAGTATGAGCGCGACACCTCGCCTGAAGATCGAAGGCCTGAGCCTGTCGCGGGGCAAGCGGGCGGTGGTGCGCGACGTCAGCCTGTCGATGATGCCGGGTGAACTGGTGGCGCTGGTGGGGCCGAACGGCGCCGGCAAGACCAGTCTGATCCAGGCCGTCTGCGGCCTGCTGAAGCCGGATGCAGGAAGGGTCTGGCTGGAAGGAGCGGAACTTGTGACCCTCGGTCCGCGTGATCGCGCCAGAGCTCTGGCCTATCTGCCGCAGGACGGGACCGTCGCCTGGAACCTGCCGGCGCTTGAGGTCGTGGCGCTGGGCGCGGGGTTCCTGCAGACCGACGGTGCCCGGCCCCGCGCGATGGCGGCGCTGGAGGAGGTCGAGGCGAGCGCGCTGGCGGATCGCGGGGTGGCTGAGTTGTCCGGCGGCGAGCGCGCCCGGGTGCTGCTGGCACGGGTGCTGGCGTCAGATGCGGGGCTGATTCTGGCGGACGAACCGGTCGCCGGTCTCGATCCGGAGGGTCAGCTGCTGGTTCTGGAAAGGCTGAAGGCACGGGCCGGTGCGGGCCAGACTGTGGTGGCCAGTCTGCACGACCTGTCGCTGGCGGCGCGCTTCGCCGACCGGGTGATCGTCATGGATCAGGGCGAGGTCCGTGCTGACGGTTCTCCCGCGGGGGCGCTCGACACCGCCGTCCTGCGCGACGTGTTCGGCCTCGGCGGTCGTTGGCTGGACAGCGAGGACGGCCCTGTCCTGACCCTGGCTCGCCTCTAGTTGGCCAGCGACAGATAGGGGGTCGGTCCGGAGCCACCGCGCGCCAGATCGGCCGAGAGGGTCAGCTCGCCGGTGCCGTCGCCCAGTCGCGCCTTGTAGATCTGCATATTCTCCATGACCCGCATCATATAGTTGCGCGTCTCGGTGAAGGGCGTGCACTCGATGAAGTCGACGGGGTCCACGATACCTCCGCGCGGATCACCGCAGCGTGCCACCCACTGCGGCGCGCGAGCCGGACCGGCGTTATAGCCCACGGCTGCCAGAATCATGGACCCGCCATTGGCCACCATCAGCTCGCCGAGGTGATAGCTGCCCAGCGTCATATTATAGTCGGGATCCCACAGGCGATCGAGCGAGTAGGGCATACCCAGACGGCGGGCGACGCCCGAGGCCGTTGATGGCAGGAACTGCATCATGCCACGCGCCCCGGCACTCGACACCACCAGCGGGTCATAGCTGGATTCCTGACGGGTGATGGCCAGGGTGAAGGGCAGGGGGGCGGCGCCCGCGACCTCGGGCGGGATGCGGATCGGGTATTGGCGCACGGGCATCAGCCAGCCGCGCTGGCTGGCGGCACGTCCGACCATCATCGAGCCGAACCGGTCGCCAAAGCCCAGCACCATATCCATCAACTGGGCGACATCGGTGGCGGCCGGCAGGGTGTCGTCGAGATGATAGGCAAAGGCCCGGAGCAGGCCCATCTCTCCGGCTTCACCCGACATACGGGCCGCCTGGACCACTTCATTGCCTTCGAAGGCCGCGCGGGCCTCGGGCGTGATCTCCGGGTCGGCGGGCAGGATGATCTGCGTCTGGCCTGCCTTTTCGGCGGCCAGCTGGCCATAGAAGGACTGGATGTGAATGGCGCCGGCGCCATAGTAGCCTCGGGCGGCGCCCATATCGCCCTGGGCCTCGGCGGCCCGACCCAGCCAGTAGAGCGCCCGCCCCTGGGTGATCGGGGTCTCGGACATCTGGCGCAGGGACTCGAAATGGCGGCCGGCCCGGGCCGGATCATTCAGCTTCACCAGGGCGACCCAGCCGGCAAAGAATTCGGCATCGACCATGCGCTCGCCGCCGGGGAAGCCATGACCGGCCATGGAGTCATAGGCGGCCTGCCAGTTCCGGACCTCCAGCGCGTCGAGGAAATAGTTGCGGCGTTCGCTCCACAGGGTGTTCTGGCCATCGGAATGGGTGGGGGCGGCGGGCAGACCGGCCAGCAAGGCAAAGCCCTCGGATCTCCGGCCCTGCGAGCGCAGGATGCGGACCCGTTCGAGGACCACGGCGGGGTGACCGGCCTGGGCCGGAGTCAGTCCGGCAACGATGGCGTCGGGGGCATAGGCGGTGCGGAGCGCCAGCACGGCCTCTGCGATCGTGCGCTGTGCGGGGCTGACCCGGGCGATCATGGCGCGGGTGGCGGGACCGTGCGGCCCCAGCAGCAGCATGTTCAGTCGCGCCTCATCATCGGCAGGCGCGATCCAGTTCGGCCAGATCGACAGGATGCGGCTCTGGGCGTCGAACTCGAACGACTGGTTCCGCCACCAGTCGCGGATGATCGGGCGGGCCTCGTCCGCCCGACCCGAGGCTTCGAGCGCCAGCGCCAGCCCGATGGCCCCGTCGATGGTCAGGGGCGGGTGGCCGTCGAAGAAGCCGATGACTGCTGCGGGGCTGGCCGAGCTGCGGCCAATGGCACGCTCACCGGCCATGATGCGGCTTTCGGCGCGGGGCCAGTCGGCGAAGGTGACTCGGGCGCGGGCCAGTTCCTCGAAGCTCATCAGATCGGCCGAGGTGTCGACAAGGGCCCAGTCGACCAGCTTGCGCGCGGTGGCGTTGTCGATTCCGGCTGCAAGGCTGCGGGCCCGGTCGATGTCGCGGGCGCGGGCGGCCTCGAGGGCCTGGTTGAGCAGGCGAGCCTCGGTCTCGTTCAGCAGGCGGACCGTGGCGCCATAAGGCACTTCCTGCGCGTTGGCGTCAGACTTCGACGACGAGAACCAGTTCACCGATGACAGGTTCGAGACCAGCACCTCGGGCGCAGGGGCACTGAGGGCCAGGATCGTGGCCAGGATCGATGTCAGCATGGTTTGTCCTAACCCCATCATCTCGGTTGCGGCAGCACGAGGCGCCCCTTACGTTCGAAACCTTCCGCAGACTCGGTAAAGCCCACGCGAAGGACCATCGTTCCCATGACCGGCCCGACTTTCAAGGGCGTGATCACCGCCTTGATCACACCTCTTCGTGACGGAAACGTGGACGACGACGCTTTGAAGGCGTTGGTCGAGCGCCAGATCGCGGCTGGCGTGCACGGCGTGGTGCCCATGGGCACGACCGGCGAGAGCGCGACCCTGACGGCGGAAGAGCACGCCCATGTGGTCGAATCCGTGGTTTCGACCGTGGCCGGACGTATCCGCGTGATCGCAGGCGCAGGCTCGTCCTCGACCGATGTCGCCATCGACAAGGTGCGTCACGCCAAGACGGTCGGCGCTGACGGGGCGCTGGTTGTGACCCCCTATTACAACCGGCCCTCGCAAGAAGGGCTGGCCCTGCATTTCGAGGCGATCGCCGAGGCCGTGCAGCTGCCGGTGCTGCTCTACAATGTGCCCGGTCGCACGGGCGTGGACCTGTCGAATGACACGGTGGCGCGGCTGGCGAAGCACCCCAACATCGTCGGCATCAAGGACGCCACGGCGGACCTCGCCCGCGCCAGCTGGATGCGGACCCATGTCGACGGGCGTTTTGACCTGATCTCGGGCGATGACCCCAGTTTCCTCGGCTATCTGGCGCATGGTGGGCACGGGGTGATTTCAGTGACGTCCAACGTCGCGCCCGAGGCCATGGTCGCCCTGTACGACGCGGTTCAGGCCGGCGATCTGGAGAGCGCTCGTCTGTGGCAGGATCGGCTGATCGACCTGCACAAGGCGCTGTTCATGGACAACTCGCCCGCGCCGACGAAATACGCCCTGGCGAGCCTTGGTCTGTGTGGTGAGGAGGTTCGGTTGCCGCTGGCGCCGACGGCGGACGCGGTCAAGCCCGCGATCGATCGCGCCATGAAGGCGGCGGGCGTTCAATAATGGCGCAAGCACCCGCCCAAAGGCGTCCTCAGTCGGACAAGAAGAAGTATGAGCCGAAGATCATCGCCGAGAACCGGCGCGCGCGCTTCGACTATTTTCTGGACGCGCCGGTCGAGGCCGGCATCATCCTGGTCGGCACCGAGATCAAGGCGCTAAGGGCCGGGCGGGCCAATATCGCTGAAAGTTATGCCGCCATCGAAGGGCGCGAGATCGTGCTGATCAATGCCGACATTCCGCCCTATGCCCAGGCCAACCGGTTCAACCACGAACCGCGGCGCCCGCGAAAGCTGCTGCTGCATCGCCGCCAGATCGACCGCATGATCGGGGCTGTGCAGAAGGACGGCCAGACGCTGATCCCACTCAAGCTGTATCTGAACGAATCGGGCAAGGCGAAGGTGGAGCTGGCGCTGGCCAAGGGCAAGAAGCTGCACGATAAGCGCGAAACCTCCGCCAAACGCGACTGGCAGCGCGACAAGGCCCGCCTGCTGCGCGACAAGGGCTGAGCCTTAGCCCAGAGGCTGCGCCTCGATGACGCCGACCAGTTGGGTCTGGCCCATACGCTCATACAGGCCCAGCGACGGCCCCTGGGCCCAGTCCCAGGCAAAGCCGGCTGCGGACAGCGCGACAGCCGCGACAACCGCCCAGAGAGCGGCTTTTCGTTCGCCGCGGGAAAAGAAGTGAGTGTTTGTACGCATGACAGCCTCCTGTGGGCCGAAACGCGGGCTCTCGCGGAGATGTTCCCGCGAAAGTTAGTCTACACGTGCGAGGGGAAAAGGATGTGTCCGGCCCGCCACATTCGCCTGCCAGGCGAACAATGTTCGATCACATTTCGATGAGGATGCGAGCCCGCTCGAAAATCTCCCGGAACATCAGGGGCGTGAGCCGCCCTGTATTCGTGTTCAACCGGGAGCAGTGATAGCTGTTCAGCAGGACGTAGGGGCCGACCCGGGCCTCGGACCCATGCCCCGGCGCCATGGCCGAGGCAGGCTTGCCCAGCGCCTTCAGCACATTGCGGCGCGAGACATCGCCCAGGGTGACGATCACCTTCAGCTGCGGCAGGGTCTGAAGGCGGGCGGTCAGGAAGGGCCGACAGGTCGCCTCTTCGGCCGGCAGGGGTTTGTTGCCGGGCGGGGCGCAGCGGACGGCATTGGTAATCATGCAGTCGAGCAGTTCCAGCCCGTCATCGGGCCGGGCGTCATAGGTGCCGCGCGCAAAGCCGGTCTCGATCAGCGTCTGATATAGCAGCCAGCCGGCGTGATCGCCGGTGAAGGGTCGACCCGTGCGGTTGGCCCCGGTGCGACCAGGGGCGAGGCCCGCCACCAGCAGCCGGGCCTGCGTGTCGCCGAACGAAGGTGCGGCGCCATTGAACCAGTCGGGTTCGCGCCGCGCATTCTCGGCGCGATAGGCCACCAGCCGGGGGCAGAGTGGACAGTCGGCGGGCGGCTCGGCGACCGGAGCAGGCGTCGTCATGCGTCTTCGCGGACCGTGCGGGGGCGGCCGTACAGAGTCTTGAGGTCGGCCAGCTCGACGAAGTCGTCAGCCTGACGGCGCAGTTCGTCGGCGATGTGCGGGGGCTGGGTTTTGAGCGTCGAGACCACCGACACCCGGCAGCCCTCCGCCTGAACCGCCTGCACGAGACGGCGGAAGTCGCCATCGCCCGAGAACAGCACGGCGTGGTCGAGCCGAGGGGCCATCTGCATCATGTCGACGGCGATCTCGACATCCATATTGCCCTTCATGCGGACATGGCCCGAGGCATCGGTAAAGCGCCGGACCGGTTTGGTCACGGTGGAGAAGCCATTGTAGCCCAGCCAGTCCACCAGCGGACGCACGGGTGAGAATTCCTCCCCCTCGACCACGGCGGTGTAGTAGTAGGCGCGGACGAAACGCGATCGTTCGCGCACGTCGTCCAGCATGGCCTTGAAGTCCAGATCGAAACTCAGCGACCGGGCCGCGGCGTGAAGGTTTGAGCCATCGATGAACAGCGCCAGGCGCTCGTCGGGATAGAGGTGCATCGTCGATGTCCTTTGAAATATGAGGGGGCGGAAGGACGCCCCCGGAGAGAATATGAGCACATCCGTCATCATCGCTCTGGGCAGCAATGACAAGGGGGCCTGGCCGGATATCAGCGCCTTGCTGGACGCCGCTGTTCACGATCTGGAGAGCGCGGGACTGGGCGACGTTCGCCGCTCGCGCTGGTGGCGGTCGGCCGCCTGGCCCGACCCGACCGATCCGCCGTTTCTGAATGGCGTGGCGCAAGGCGCGTGGGCCGGGACAGCGCTTGAACTGATGACCACGCTTTCCGGCATTGAGGCGCGCTTTGGGCGCGAACGGTCGGTGAAAAATGCGCCCCGGATGCTGGACCTCGACCTGATCGACTTCAGTGGACAGGTGTTGAACTTGCCCGATCTGATCCTGCCCCACCCGCGGGCCGTCGATCGCGTCTTCGTCATGGGCCCGCTGGCGGAGTTGGTGCCGGGCTGGAGGGATCCTGTCTCCGGACGCCCGGTCACCGCGCTGGTCGAGACCGCCCGCGTCGGACGCGACGCGGTGCCGCTGGATCGCTAGACGCCTCATTCCTGCCGATGTGGCGTTGCACAATGGGCGGGAAGTCTCTATTTTGTCTGGTTCTCCCAGAGTTCGAGGAAATTCATGGCTCGCGTCACTGTCGAAGACTGCATCCAAAGGGTGCCGAACCGTTTTGGTCTGGTCCTGCTGGCCGGTCACCGCGCCCGCAACATCGCCAAGGGCGAGGCGCTGACCATTGATCGCGACAATGACAAGAACCCGGTCGTCGCCCTGCGCGAACTGGCTGACGACACTGTGTCGCCGGATGAACTGAGCGAGAACCTGATCACCACCCTGCAACGGGTTGATGAGCGCACCGAGGCCGAGGATGAGGCCGAGACCCGCGCCCTGCTGGCCGAGCCGCAGCACATGAACATGGCCGAGGCCGAACTGATCCGCGCGCTGCAAAGCGACCGTGACGGCGGCCAGGAGGAGCGCTACTGACAGCGGAACCGAACACGGTTGTTCCACTCCGCCCGAAGCGGTCCCGTACCGCCCCGGTAGCCAAACTTGCCGAAGCTGAAACGTCTTCCCCTGCGGCCGCTGAGCGGCCGCAGGTCGAGCGCGTGCGCGTGTTGCGCCAGTTCGAGCTGGTCGAGATGGTCAAGGCCTATGACCCGTCTGCGGACGAGGGGCTGATCAACAAGGCCTATGTCTATGCAATGAAGATGCACGGCTCGCAGCTGCGGGCCTCGGGCGATCCCTATTTCGCCCATCCGATCCAGGTCGCGGGCATCCTGACCGACTACAAGCTCGACACCGCCACCATCGTCACCGCCTTGTTGCACGATGTGGTCGAGGACACTTCGGCGACGCGCGACGACATCGCAGCCATGTTCGGCGAAGAGGTCGCGGAACTGGTCGAGGGCGTGACCAAGCTCAGCCGCCTCGAGCTTCAGGCCGAGCATACCCGTCAGGCCGAGAACCTGCGGAAATTCATCCTCGCCATTTCCCGCGACGTCCGGGTGCTGCTGGTCAAGCTTGCCGACCGGCTGCACAACATGCGCACCCTCCATTACGTGAAGCCCGAGAAGCGCGAGCGGATCAGCCGCGAGACGCTGGAGGTCTATGCGCCGCTGGGCCGGTCGATCGGCATCCATTCGATCGCCCTCGAGCTTGAGGAACTGGCCTTCGAGCATCTGAACCCGATCGCGCACACCGCCATCAAGCGGCGGCTGGAGGCGCTGAAACAGGAGCAGGGCACAGCGCTGGAAGACGTCGCCCAGGAGGTCCAGGACTTGCTGGGCGCCAGGGGCGTCGAGGCCGAAGTCATCGGCCGGCAGAAGACGCCGTATTCGATCTGGCGCAAGCTGCAGCGCAAGTCGGTCGGCTTTTCGACCCTGTCCGACATCTATGCCTTTCGCGTGATCGTGGACAGTGAGGACGACTGCTACCGGGCGCTGGGCGTGATCCACCGCGCCTGGCCCATGGTGCCGGACCGGTTCAAGGACTTCATCTCGACGCCCAAGTCGAACAACTATCGCTCGCTTCACACCACGCTGGTCGGTCGCGGTGGCGTGCGTATCGAGACCCAGATCCGGACGCGGGAGATGGACCGGATCGCCGAGGACGGCGTGGCCGCGCACTGGCGCTACAAGAACAAGTCCTACGGGTTTGATCGGGAGGCGATGGAGCGGTCTGGCGGGCGCGATCCGCTGGAGAACCTGCGCCGCCTGGTCCAGATCATCGAGACCGGCGAGGGCGGCGACGACTGGGTCGAACATGCCAAGCTGGAGATGTTCCTCGATCAGGTGTTCGTCTTCACGCCCAAGGGGCAGCTGATCACCTTGCCGCGCGGGGCGATGCCCCTGGATTTTGCCTTTGCTGTCCACACCGAGGTCGGCGAGACCGCGGTCGGGGTGAAGATCAACGGCGAGCTGAAGCCGATGCGCACCCAGCTGACCAATGGCGATGTCGTCGAGATCATTCGCGGGTCCAAACGCGAGGTGCCCGTCGACTGGCGCTCGCTGACGGTGACGGGCCGCGCACGGTCGTCGATCCGGCGTACGATCCGCAGCTCGGAGCGCGAGGAATTCTACAAGCTGGGCCGCACCACGCTTGAGCAGACCCTGTCACGCGCAGGCAAGAGATTGAGCGATCTGGCGCTGGCGCCGGTGCTCGAAACCCTGTCGATCGAAACCGAGGACGCCCTGTTCGAAGCGATCGGACGGGGCCAGGTCCAGGCGACCAAGGTCGTGGAGATGCTGTTTCCGGCGCTCAAGGGCCAGGTCAAGGTGGCCCACGACCGGCGGCGGATCGAGGAGAGCGAGGCCCAGCTGTATGTGCGAGGCAGCGGCCTGACGCCCGGCATCAGCATTCATTTTGGCCACTGTTGTTCGCCGCTGCCGGGGGACCGCATCGTCGGCATCCTCGAGCCGGAAAAGGGCCTGACCGTCCACACCATCGACTGCGGGCGACTGGTCGAGTTCAGCGACGACGACAGCCTGTGGCAGGATCTGCAGTGGACTCCGCGCGCCGAGATGAACGCCACGGCGGCCTCGCGGCTGAAGGCCACCATTCGCAACGCCCCGGGCGTTCTGGGTCAGGTGGCCACCCAGATCGGCGAGGCGGGCGGCAATATCCTGAACCTGGTCATGACCCACCGTCAGCAGGACTTCTTTGACGTCGAGATCGACGTCGAGGTCCGCGATGCGCGCCACGCCACGACGCTGATGGCGGCCCTGCGCGCCAATGCCTTTGTCGATTCCGTCGAGCGCGTGCGCGGCTGATGGCGGATCGGCCGCCCGATAATTCGGCCCAGAGGGACTCGCCGTCCTATCGCCTGCCGGCGCTCGATCAGGACTTCCTGCTGGGCGACTCCATGCGGGGCGTGCGTTTCCTGCTGGAATACGCCAAGGCCGAGGAGGCGCTCAGGGCATGGGGCGTGCGCTCGACCATCGTTGTGTTCGGCAGCGCCCGCGTGAAGCCCGGCACGCCCTGGTACGACACGGCGCGCGCGTTCGGCCGCCTCGCCTCCGAGCGGGGCGGGGCCCTGGACGGCGAGGTCGGGGAACTGCGCAACAACGTCATCGCCACCGGCGGCGGGCCGGGGATCATGGAAGCGGCCAACCGTGGCGCGACGGACGTGGGCGCCCCTTCCGTGGGTTTCAACATCACCCTGCCGCACGAGCAGGAGCCCAACGCCTGGTCGACGCCGGAGCTGACATTTCGCTTTCACTATTTCGCCATGCGCAAGATGCATCTGGCCATGCGCGCCAATGCGCTGGTGGTCTTTCCGGGCGGCTTTGGCACCTTTGACGAGTTGTTCGAGCTGCTGACCCTGCGCCAGACCGACAAGGCCCCGCCCATCCCGATCGTTCTGGTGGATCGGGCGTACTGGAGCTCGATCATCAATTTCGAGGCGATGGTCGAGCACGGCGTGATCGCCGCGAGGGATCTGGACCTGATGGGATTTGCCGATGACGCCGGGGGCATCTGGCGTGAACTGCTGGCCCGTGGCCTGAAGCCGCACCAGAACCTGGAATAAGGCCGCGCTTCGGCCTTTCCTCCGGCCGCCTGTGGGGGCTAGAAACAGCGCATGAACACCGAAGACGTCCTGACCGAATTCCGTGATGCCGGCGCCCTGCGCGAGGGCCATTTCGTCCTGTCCTCCGGGCTGCACAGCCCGGTCTTCCTGCAGAAGAATCTGGTGTTTATGGACACCGCCCGCTGCGAGCGGCTGTGCAAGGCGCTGGCCGACAAGATCACGGCTACGGTCGGGCCGGTCGATGTGGCCATCTCACCGGCCGTAGGCGGGATCATCCCCGGCTATGAGACCGCGCGGCATCTGAAGGTCCGCTCCCTCTACGTCGAACGCGAGGGCGGCGAGTTCAAGCTGCGGCGCGGCTTTACGGTCGAGCCGGGCGAGCGCGTCGTCATGGTCGAGGACATCGTCACCACCGGCCTGTCGTCGCGCGAATGCATCGAGGCGATCCGCAAGGCGGGCGGCGAGGTCGTGGCGGCCGCCTGCATCGTCGACCGGTCGGGGGGCAGGGCGGACGTGGGCGTGCCGCTGATCGCGCTGGCGACGCTGGATGTGCCCGCATACCCGGCCGACGCCCTGCCGCCCGAACTGGCAGCCCTGCCGGTCGAGGACCCGGGCAGCCGCAGACTGGCAAAGGGATAGACCATGGCCGAGCGGGTGCGTCTGGGGGTCAATATCGACCATGTGGCCACTGTGCGGAATGCCCGGGGCGGCCTGCATCCCGATCCGGTCCGCGCGGCCGAGCAGGCGCTCGCCGCAGGGGCCGACGGCATCACCGCCCATCTGCGCGAGGACCGCCGCCACATCACCGATCCCGACATCGAGGCGCTCAGCGCGCTGTGCGCGCGGGCCGGGCGACCGCTGAATTTCGAGATGGCCCTGACGCAGGAGATGCTGGACATCGCCCTGCGCCACAGGCCCCACGCGGTCTGCATCGTGCCGGAGCGTCGCGAGGAGGTCACGACCGAGGGCGGGCTGAACGTGCAGGCCCACATCGGGCCGCTGTTCTTTGCTGTGCAGCAGCTGAAGGAGGCCGGCATCCGCGTCTCCCTTTTCATCGATCCGTCGAAACAGCAGGTGATGGCCGCGACCGGTGTCGGCGCCCAGGTGGTCGAGTTTCATACGGGTCGGTACTGCCACGCCGAGGGCGAGGCGCGTCAGGCGGCCTTTGCCGAGCTGTCGGCCGCAGCAGCGATGGCGCACAGCGTCGGCCTTGAGGTCCATGCCGGGCATGGGCTGGACTATGAGACCGCCGCCGAGGTCGCGACCCTGCCGCAGATCCGCGAGCTCAACATCGGCCATTTCCTGATCGGCGAGGCCATCTTCATCGGTCTGGACGAGGCCATTGCCCGGATGCGGTCCGCCATCGACGGAGCGGCGTTTTGATCGTCGGGGTCGGCGCCGATCTGTGCGATATCCGCCGCATCCAGACCTCGCTGGACCGCTTCGGCGACCGCTTCAAACAGCGCTGCTTCACCGAGCTGGAACGCACCCGCTCCGACCGCAAGCCGGACCCGGCCTGGAGCTATGCCAAGCGGTTCGCGGCGAAAGAGGCGTGCGCCAAGGCACTGGGTACCGGCATGCGGGCCGATGTCTACTGGCGCGACATGGGGGTAGTGAACCTGCCGAGCGGTCGGCCGACCCTGATACTGACCGGACATGCCGCCGAGCATCTGGCGCGACTGACACCGTCAGGCCACACTTCCAGCATCCACTTGACGCTCAGCGATGAGCATCCCTATGCGCTCGCCTTCGTGGTGATCGAAGTCTTGCCCGTCACATAATCAGGCTATAGGCCTGTCACGCTTGCGCGCGGCACACCGGGGGTTCTGCAATGACCGAAGAGAACAAGACGACCGAGACGGACGATCACGCCGCGCCCGACGCGACGCCGACGCCCGAGCCGGTCGAGACGGACACGGCTCACGTTGAACCGGCTGCGGCCGAGCCCACGACGCACGAGACCGAAGGATCCGTATCGCACGCCGAGCCTGAGCCCGCCGTCGAGGTGACGCCGGACGTCGAGCCCGTCGTGGTCCCGGAAGAAGCGGCTGAGCCTGTGGCTGCAGCCGAGCCCGAACCCGATCATTCGCCCGAGCCCGAGCCCGAGCCCGAGCCCGAGCCCGAGCCCGCCCCTGCGCCAGAGCCTGAGCCGACCCCGGCCGAGGCCATGACGCCGCCGCCCGAGCCGATCGCGGCTGCGGCAGCGCTTGCGGCCGCCTCATCCGGAGCCGGGTCGGAGTCCTCGCGTCGCCCGGTGTGGAGCGATGAGGGCGATGCCCACGACGGGGATGACGGCGACGATGGCGGTGACGATTCCGACGGCGGGAAAAGCGACAAGAACGAGTGGGTCGAGATCATCAAGACCGTTGCCATCGCCCTGTTCATCGCCATTCTGCTGCGAATCTTCCTGTTCCAGCCCTTCACCATTCCGTCGGCCTCGATGGAGCCGAACCTGTACGAGGGCGACTACATCGTCGTGTCCAAATGGACCTACGGCTATTCGAAGCACGCCATCCCTTACAGCCCGCCGCTGTTCGAGGGCCGCATCATGGACAATGCGCCGGAGCGCGGTGACATCGCCGTCTTCAAACTGCCGAGCGACAACAAGACCGACTACATCAAGCGCGTGATCGGTGTGCCCGGCGACCGGGTGCAGATGATCAACAATGTCCTGCACATCAACGGCGAGCCGGTCGAGAACGTCGTCGTCACCGGCGAACAGGTGGCTGACATGTTCAACGGCCAGACGGTCACCACCCTGCGCGAGACCCTCCCGAACGGCCGTAGCTACCAGATCCAGGACTTCGGCCCGAACTACAGCCTCGACAACACTCCGGTGTTCGAGGTGCCCGAGGGCTACTACTTCATGATGGGTGACAACCGCGACAACTCCATCGACAGCCGCGAACAGTCGGCCATGGGGGTCGGCCTGGTCCCCGCAGAGAACCTGATCGGCAAGGCCGAGATGATCCTGTTCTCGTGGAACGAGGGGGCGTCGCTCTGGAACCCGGTCAGCTGGTTCAGCAAGGTTCGCCTGGACCGCTTCTTCACCGTCCTGAAATAGGGGATGGCGGATCGCCGGAATGAGGCTGTCCGGGCGCTGGCCCAGACGCTGGGATATGAGTTCCGCGATCCGTCCCTGCTGGAACGCGCCCTGACCCACCCCAGCGTGGGTGAGGGTGCGGCCCACGACGCCGTCGGGCGTCCCATTCTGGATAACCAGAGGCTGGAGTTCTTCGGCGACCGGGTACTGGGCCTGCTGGTCGCCGAACGGCTAATGCGCGACTTCCCCCAAGCGGATGAGGGTGAGATGTCCTCGCGCCTGCACGGTCTGGTCGACAAGGCCGCCTGTGCGCGGGTGGGTGAGGCCGCCGGCGTGGGACCGGCCCTGCGCATGTCCCCCGGCGAGAGCAAACAGGGCGGGCGGCGCCGCGACGGCATTCTGGCCGACGCCATGGAGGCCATTCTGGCGGCGATCTATTTCGACGGCGGCCTGGATGCGGCCCGCACGGCATTCGATCACCTGTGGCGGAACGAGCTGGAGAATCCTTCCTCACGCAGCCTCAGCAACCCGAAATCGTCTCTGCAGGAGTGGTCGCTCAAGGTCGGCCGGGGGCTTCCGGCCTATCGCGTGGTCGAGCGAACCGGCAGCGATCACGCTCCGACCTTCCGCGTCGAAGTGACGATCAGCGGCACGGATGCCTTGACCGCGACCGGTCGTTCGCGTCAGGAGGCGGAGAAAGCGGCCGCCCTGGCCCTGATGATGCGTGAAGGCGTGATTTGACCTCAGATACCTCCCAGACCGGAACGCGGGCCGGCTTCGTCGCCGTGATCGGCGCGCCCAACGCCGGCAAATCGACGCTGGTCAACCGGCTGACGGGCTCCAAGGTGTCGATCGTCACCCAGAAGGTGCAGACCACGCGCTTTCCCGTGCGGGGCATCGTCATGGACGGCCAGACCCAGATGGTGCTGGTGGATACGCCCGGCATCTTTAACCCGCGACGCAGGCTGGACCGCGCCATGGTCGCCTCGGCCTGGGAAGGCGCAGAGGAGGCCGACGCCGTCGTGCATCTGGTCGACACCTCGGCCCAGATGGCCATCGGGGAGGGCAAGGGCTCGCCCGCTGACCGTCGCTCGGTCGAGGATGTCGAGACCATCATCCAGGCCCTGAAGGGCCGCGACAGCAAGGCGATCCTGGCGCTCAACAAAATCGACGGCCTGAAGCGCGAGTCGATGCTGGCCGTGATGACCGAGCTGTTCAACACGGGTGTTTACAGCGACGTCTTCCTGATTTCGGCGGCGACCGGCGACGGGGTGCTGGATCTCAAGGCCCACCTCTCGGGCCTGATGCCGGAAAGCCCCTGGCTGTATCCCGAGGACCAGAGCGCGGACCTGCCGCTGCGGGTTCTGGCGGCCGAGATCACGCGGGAAAAGGTGTTCCTGCGGGTGCACGAGGAACTACCCTACTCGGCGGCGGTCGAAACCACAGCCTTCGAGGAGCGCGACGACGGATCGGTTCGGATTGAGCAGACCATCTATGTCGAGCGCGAGAGCCAGCGTCCGATCGTTCTGGGCCGCTCGGGCCAGACCCTGAAATGGATCGGCCAGAAGTCTCGCGAGGAGCTGACCCTGCTGATGGACCGGCCCGTTCACCTGTTCCTGACGGTCAAGGTTGATCCGAAATGGCAGGACTCACGCGCTCTTTATGCCCAGTTCGGCCTGACTTTCGATATCTAGGGTCGAATGAGACCCTTACCGATTCTCGCAGGGCTGGCGGCCCTGGCTGTGCTGATCTCGTCCGCTTGGACGGTGACGTCACGAACCGACACCGGTCAGGACGAGGCCGAGGCTGTGTCCGGCCCTGTCGTCCGGGCCCGCCCACCGGTTGTCGTGGTCGAGCACCTGCCGCAGCTGAAGGCCTCGCTCGATGATCTGGCGGCTCGCGACAGGTTTACCGGCGCTGTGCTGGTTGCGCGCGGGGATCAGGTGTTGTTCCGGCAGGTCTATGGCATGGCCGACCGCGAGGCCGGTCGCCCGTTCGAGCTCGACACCCCCCTGCGACTGGCCTCGGTCAGCAAGATGTTCACCGCGACCGCCATCCTGCGCCTGCAGGACGAGGGCGTGCTGAGCGTCGGTGATCCGGTCTGCGACTGGATCACCGACTGTCCGGAGGCCTGGGCCGACATTCGCATCGGCCATCTGATCTCGCACCAGTCGGGCATCCCCGACCTGATGGCGCGGCCCGGCTGGGGCACCCGACGCGTCACCCCCGCGACGCTCGATGAACTGACACGCGACAGTGCCCTCTATAATCTGCAGTTCGAACCAGGCACCGACCTGCGTTACAACAACGCGGGCTTCAACCTGGCCGCCGCCGTGGTCGAGGCCGCGACGGGCGTGCCCTTCCAGACCTACCTGGATCAGACCTTCTTTGAGCCGCTGGGCATGACCCGGACGGGCCATGACGCCTTGCCGGACCTGGCCATGGGCTATGCTCATTTTCCCGCCGGGATCACGCCCCAGCCCGAGGCCAATGTCAGCATCATCCCGGGCGCGGGCGCCCTGTCCTCGACCATGGACGACCTGCTGGCCTGGGCCTGGGCCCTGCATCGGGGCGGACTACTGAGCCCGGAGGCCTATGCGGCATTGATCGCGGACCATGCGCCGGTCGATACGCCTGATGAGCGCCGGGGCGGACCGCGTCGCCACTGGGGCTATGGCCTGTTCAGCCGGGCGCTGGGACAGCAGGTTGAGCCGGCCTTCGACGACCGCCAGATCTATCACACCGGCAGCTGGTCCGGCTTTCGCAACATGGTCGTCTGGCAGCCCGACGCCGGGATTGTCGTGATCGTCCTGTCGAACAACTATCACCGGCGCGAAGAGGTGTTCCTGATCAGCCAGCAGGCTGTGGCCGAGGCGCTGGGACGCCCCTTTCCCGAGCGCCTGGCCCCGCGCACCTGATCAGGTGAGGGCGTCGGCGAGGCGCAGGAAGCCGGCGACGTCGATGGTCTCGGCCCGGGCGTCCGGTTCGATCCCGGCGGCCTCGCACAGGGCCGCTCCACCCAGAGGTTTGAGGCTGGAGCGCAGCATCTTGCGGCGCTGGCCAAAGGCGGCGGCGGTGACCCGCTCCAGCTTGCGGATGCGGGCCTCGGCCAGCCGCTCGGCATGGGGCACCAGATGCACGACCGCCGAGGCCACCTTGGGCGGCGGTGTGAAGGCTGCGGCAGGCAAGGACATGACCATCCGCGCCTCGCACAGCGCCTGGCTGATGACCGCGAGCCGGCCATAGGCATCCTCACCCGGTTGAGCCACGACGCGCTGGGCGACCTCTTTCTGAAACATCAGCGTCATGGAGGCGGGCGTCCACGGTCCGGTCAGCCATTTGATCAGCAGCGCCGTGCCGACATTGTAGGGCAGGTTCGACACCAGATGGGCCGGGCCATCGACCAGTGACCGCTCATCAACCTTCAGGGCGTCGCCCTCGACCAGCCGCAGGCGACCGCTGCCGTCGTCCAGTTCCCGCAGCAGCGGCAGGAAGCGGGCGTCTTTTTCGATGGCGATCACCCGCCCGGCGTCGCTTTCTATCAGGGCGCGCGTCAGACCGCCGGGGCCGGGGCCCACCTCGATCACGGCGTCACCTGCAAACGGTCCGGCCAGCCGGGCGATCTTGCGCGTGACATTGAGGTCCAGCAGGAAATGCTGGCCAAAGCTCTTCTTCGCCATCAGCCCATGGGCATCCAGCGACTCGCGAAGGGAGGGCAGATCGGTCATACGGCGGCGGCCCTGCGGTCGGCCATGGTTCGCGCCAGATGGAGGGCGGCAATCAGACTGTCGGGGCGGGCAATGCCGCGCCCGGCGATGTCGAACCCGGTGCCGTGGTCGGGCGAGGTCCGGACCACGGGCAGACCCAGGCTGACGTTCACCCCGCCCCAGAAGTCGAGGGTCTTGACCGGGATCAGCGCCTGATCGTGATACAGGCACAGGACGGCGTCATAGGTGGTGCGCGCCTCGTCATGGAACAGGGTGTCGGCCGGGCGGGGGTCACTGATGTCAAGTCCCTCGGCCCTGAGTGCGGTGGCGGCGGGGATCAGCACTTCCTGTTCCTCCAGACCGATGGAGCCGCCTTCGCCTGCATGCGGGTTCAGCCCCGCCAGCGCCAGGCGGGGACAGGCGATGCCGAAATCGCGGATCAGGGCCTCATGGACCACGCGGGCCACGCGGCTGACCCGCTCGGCGGTGACCATTTCGGGGACCTGCGACAGCGGCGTGTGGATGGTGACCAGACAGGCGCGAAGGTCTTTGGCGGTCAGCATCATCACCGGGCCGCGTGTCTGGCCCCACGGGGCGTCGGCGGTCAGTTCGGCGATGAACTCCGTATGGCCCGGAAAGCGAAAGCCGGCCTGATACAGCGGTGCCTTGGCGATCGGGGCGGTGACCATGCCCGCGACCGCGCGGTCGAGGCACAGCCGGACCGCGGTTTCAATCCAGCCGGTGATGGCCGAGGCATGCGCCGGATCGGGCTGTCCCGGTGTGACGGGTGCACTGAGAGGTTGGTCCAGAACCGGGATGGCACGATCGAACACAGCCGAAGCCGACGCAGGGTCCGTCACAACCTCGACCGGGGCATGCGTGGCCATAAGCCGGGCGTCACCGACCACCACGAACGGTGACAGGTGAGCCTTCCACGCTGCGGCGATGATCTCGGGGCCCACGCCGGCCGGTTCGCCCATGGTCAGGGCAAGCGGCGGCACAGGCCGGGTCATCACTTCATCTCGATGAGGGCGTCGGCGCGCAGGTCACGCATATAGCGACGGCCCAGCATGGCCAGATTGGCACGCAGCAGTTGCGATTCGACGTCGCGATAGGTCGGCATGTCCGCCGATCCGACACGGCGTCCGCAAACGCCGACCAGGTGCAGACCCAGAGGCGTGCGGATCGGCTCGCTGACCTGTCCGACTTCAGCGGAGCGGGCGAAGGGCTGGAACTGCGGCGCAAGGTTCAGCACGTCGCTTTCGCCGAGGTCAGACCCCAGCAGGCCGGGCTCGGAGGCTGCACGCGCGACCATCGTCTGGCAGGTCAATTCCGGACGAACGGCCATCAGGCGCCGGGCGGCGGCCTCGACCTCTGCTTCGCTCGCGGTTTCAGGCAGTTCGACCATGATCTGGCTCAGCTGCACCAGGCTGGTGCCCGACCCCTCACGCTTGTCGCGCATATAGATGATGTAGACCCCACCCTCGACGACGATGGGGTTGGACAGCTGGCCGATGTCCAGATTGTCGAACGCTTGCTGCAGGGCAGGGGCGACAGTACCCTCGATCACCCACCCGGCATCTCCGCCGCGCACGGCCGTCGGTGCGGCCGAAAACTGCTGGGCCACGGCCTGGAAGGGCGCGCCCTGGATCATCTGCTGGATCAGTTGCTGACCGCCGGTGATGGCGGCCTGCATGCCCCCGACCCGGTTGGCGTCGATGTAGATCTCGCCGATCAGGTACTGCTTCTTGGTGGCGGCTTCCTCGTATTTGCGGAGGCTTTGTTCGACCTGGCTGCGACTGACGCGAGCCCGGCTGGCAAAGCGGCCGCCGACCAGTTCGCGCCAACCGATGGCGGTGCGGATCTGTTCGCGGATGGTACGCGCGTGAATGCCGGCCGAGGCCAGGGCCTGCATATACTGGTCGGGCGCCATGCCGGCCTGTTCGGCCATGGCGGCGATTTCGGCATCGACATCCGCATCTGTAATGATCAGCGTCGGAAATTTGGCGATCTCTTCGGCCTGAAGGTGCTCCTCGATGAGCATGTCCAGGGCTTCGCGCTGGATCTGGGCGACGTTCTCGGCGGTCGGCTGGACCTCGCTCATGATGATGATCAGCAGCATCCGCTGACGCAGATCAAAGCCGGTTATAATCCGGTCATTCACCGTGGCGACAATGCCGTCGGCCAGGACGAACTGAGGCTCAGCCACCGCACGCGGCTGGGCCGGACGGTTGGCTGCCGGGTCGAGGGTGCCTGCCGAGGTCGGCGCAGTCTGGGCGAGGGCCGGGCTGGCCACGGCCAGAAGCGCCGCAACCGCGATCACTGTACGCATGAAACGCATGGTTCGTTCTTAGTCCTCATACCGGTTCGGCGCAGGAGCCCCGTATCAACTCAGCCCCGTATCAACGTAGATCGGCGCGAGGTCAAACTCGCTGGCGCGTGTCCAAGCCCCCGCCTACCAGCGCCTTTCATTCCGGTCATAGCCTGACCCTCCAAAAGTGGCGAGGTTTAGGCGGATGTAGACGCCGTCGGACGGACCGCTGGGTCTGACCCGGGTGTTGTCGCGTCGATAGCCGACTTCGAACCGGAAACAGTCGTCGTCAAACAGCAGGCCGATTTCCGAACGCGTGATCAGGTCGCGCTCCAGATCCATCACCCCCGCGCCGGCAATGCCCCAATTGCCCCAGATGAACTGCTGGCCGCGCAGTTCGACGAACTCATAGTTGCGGTTCAGGGGGCCGCCGAGGGGGTTCGAGCGATCAACGATATAGGTGACCGAGGCCCGGTCCCGGCGACGCCAGGTCGCCTCGACCGACGCTTCTGCCCGGCGGATATTGCCCGAGTCGTCGATCGTGGCATGGGCCCAGCCGCGCACGCCTTCAGACGGCGCGAAACTGCCCTGCACCACCCAGTCGGACGATGCCGAGACCAGGCCGCTCGGATCGTAAAAGGCCGGGGGTGCCAACGGGTCCGGGTTGGGGATCAGGGCCCTGAGACCGGGCTCATCATCGTCGCGCCAGCTCTTGCCGATGAACAGCGAAGCTTCGCGCGCCTCGCCCCAGCGATAGGTGGCCCGCGTGCCCAGGGTCAGGCGCACGCCGCCCTCATAGAAGTCGTATCCCGGGAAGCGATCCATCCGGAACAGGGAGCTTTCGTCCAGCTCCAGCGTCTGGCTGTCCTCGTTGGGAATGCGGGGGTCGAGGTCGGTCGCGGTGGAGACAGACAGCTGGGCCTGGGGCTCCACGATCAGGTCTCCGCCTCCGGCAAAGGACCGTACCAGCGGATAACGGACGTCCAGACCCGCGCTGAACCGGCCCCGGCTGAGGGTTTGCGTGCCAGCCTCGAAGGGTGCGGGCAAATCGTCGAGCGAATACAGGTCCACCCGTCCGTCGACAAACGGCTCCCAGATCACCCCGGCCCGGCTGACGAAGGCCCGGCGCCAGTCGAGCTGCCCGCTGACCCGGCGACTGTCGACGCCCGACAGGCCGGCCGGCACCGGATCAGGGACGATCTCGGGGCGAAGGACAGGACTGCCGACGAAATCGTCGCGGAACAGCGCGACCGACGAACCGCTCAGGCGCAGACGTCCGCCCATCACCTCGCCGCGCGGCTCCCACCGGGCCGTGATCAGGGGCGCGACCACCGGCAGGCTGCTGTCGGACTCGAACACATTCAGGCCGGGCGCGGCCTCATTCGGAATGGCAACCCTCAGGCTCTGGATGTCGAAGGCTGCGAGCGAGACATAGCTGCGCCGCGTCTGGTGCTCAGCATAGATCTGGCTGATCAGGCGGCGCTCGTCGCCATAGTAGAGGCCATTGTCCGGATAGGGATTGCGCACGTCATAGCGGTCGAACAGCGTCTTGTCGGAGACCCGCTCGACCGTGAAACCCCAGCGCCAGGGTCCGTCCGGATCAAAGCGCCCATAGGCAAGAAGATAGCTGCGATGCTCCCGATCCAGCGGCGTGGCGACATCGTCAATGCCGTCGCCGTCGATATCGAAATCCCCGAAGGTCCGCTCATAGGTATAGCCGCTGCGGACTTCGACGGTGCCGTCCGCAAAGCGCCTGCGCCACTGCACATTCAGGAGGGGGGCGACGCTGGTATTCAGTTGCGGGCTGATCAGCCAGTCCTCTGAGGGCGAGACGACGATCAGATAGGGCTGTTCGTATGAAACGCCCCGTTCCTCGTCGAAATCGATGATCGGCACCAGAAAGCCGCTGGCCCGCTCGACCGTTGGATCCGGGTGACCGAAGAACGGCAGGTAAAGAACCGGCACGCCACCGATCTTGAAGACGGCATTTCGATACAGAATGGCCCGCAGGGCTTCGTCCTGGACCACGCGCTCGGCCTGAATGGAAATGCTGGGTGTCTTGGGCCGGCCCTCCTCGTCGCAGATCGGGCAGGGGGTGAAGAGGGCGTAGTTGAGCTCGTTCAGCGTATCCGAACGGCGCACGGCCGTGGCCGCCATCAGGCTGGCGCCGTTCTCGAGGCGCGTGGCGAAATCGACGGCGATACCGGTCTGCAGGTCGTCTTCCAGTTCGAGAAGGGATGCAAAGACGACCGTTCCATCCGGGGCGGTCAGCTCAACCTCGCCCGAGGCGCTGGCGGTCTGGTTCGCCAGGTCATAGTCGATGCGACGCGCCTGCAGCGTGTGATCGCGGAACCGGGCGAACACGCGGGCGCCATCGGCTGGGCCCTCGGCCGTCAGCACATCGCCGTCGCGGGAGACCGATCCTGCATCCATGTAGACGGCCTCGGCGGCAAGGCCATCCGCCGAGCCAGCAGCAGGAGCGGGTGGCGTGGCGTCCTGTGCGAAAGCCTGACCGGCCAGAAACAGGGGCCCGCACGCCAGCGTCGCGACGCCCGCCAGCAGACGCCCGCGCAAATGGCGGTGTCGCGGGGCCCCTTGGCCGGACGAAATCCTGTCTTGCTTCACGTCAACCTCAAGCGGGGGCGGGCTCAGCCGTCCTCGGTATAGAACAGCAGGGTGAAGGCCGCGAGCCCGGTCAGCACCGGAGGCAACCATGCGGCCAGGAACGGCGGAATCACCTCTGCCGTCCCGAACGCCGCGAAGGTCTGATTTACGAAGAAAAAGGCGAAACCGAGGATGACGGCCGCAATCGACATGCGCGCCAGATCACCAAGCCGCATCAGGCGCAGGGAAAATGCCGCCGCCAGAATCGACATTGCGGCGAACATCAGGGGCGTGGCCAAAAGCTGGTGCAGCCGCAGCCGATAGGCTGTCGACGAAAAGCCCGCCTGCTCGACGCGCCGGATCTGGGTCGGCAGGGCCCACAGGGAGGTCGACTGGGGGCGGGCGAACCGGGCGAACGCCTCATCCCGCGCCAGGCTGGAGGGCAGGTCCAGCCGGGCATAGGACACAGCCCGCTGGCCGGTCTGGGCCCCGACCGCATCGGTCAGACGCCAGCTGCCCGAGGTCAGGGCCGCCGAGGCCGCATCAATCCGCTCGACGAAGCTCAGCGCGCCGCCCTCGCCGACAGTATAGATGAAGACCGTTACGTCCTGCAGTTGGGCCGTGGCGCTGTTCTGCCGCGCCGCGCGGATGATCATCTGGCGCTGGCTGTCGCCCTCGCGGATCCAGACGGCCTTGGGCTGGTCGACTTCCACCGGGGCTGAGGACAGCCGAGTGCGCTCCCGCTGGAACAGGCCATCGCCCCAGGCGGCGACGGGGCCAAGTACGGTGATGGTCAGCACACCGAAGATCAGTGCGGTTCCGGCCGCCGGCAGCACGAATCGCCAAGCCGAAAGCCCGGCGGCCCGCATGGCGATCAACTCGCTGCGTCGGTTGAGGCCGACATAGGCCGCCAGCGTCCCGAACAGGAAGACGAACGGCATCAGCTGCAGGATCACCGCCGGAGACTTCATCCCCATCAGGCCGAGGATACGCAGGGCCGACAGGTCAACGTCCGAGCCAACGCCGCGAGAAATCTCGACGAAATCGATCAACATGATCAGGCTGGCGATCACCGCCAGGGCCACCGTCAGGGCGCGGGCCTGCTGGATCAGGACGTAGCGTTCGATACGCCCGAGGCTGAGTATGCGGGTGGCCCTGAAACTCATGCGCCGGCACCCCGCGGCAGCAGCGCCCGGATGTCGAACAGGGCCAGGCGTCGACCGCGCCTCGGCGTGCGGAACAGCATGGCGGTGGCGAGCCCTGCCACAACCAGCGGGAAGGCGTATTGCAGGATGTTCAGCCAAGGGGTCCATGCCGCCGCTGCGACAAGGCCATAGCCAAAAATGCGAACCAGCAAAAAGACCGCCGCCGCCTTGGCGACCCGTATGCCGTAGCCCGTACGGCTGAACGATCCGGCCAGGATCGCCGCCAGCGCCAGCGCCATCGCCGTCAGGGCATAGAGCGGCGAGGCCAGCCGCGAGTGCCCCTCGGCCATCAGCTCATTGCGGGTCCCGACCGAGGGAATCATCTCGGGCCGGGGCATGAACAGGTCGCTCAGCCCAAGGTCGGCCGGCTTGAAGCGCGGTTGATCGGCCACCTCGGCAAAGGCGCCCAGCGGAAAGACATAGGTGTCGAACGACAACAGGTTCAGCACTCCCGCCGACGAATAGCGCTGGCTGGATCCGCCGATCAAGGTCAGCATCGGCTCCCCGTCCACCCGGCCGAACCGGGCCTCGCTGGCATTCCAAGTCTCGGTGGTTCCGTCGTTCTCAATATAGATGAACAGGTTTTTCAGCAGGCCGTTCTGCTCGATTTCCTGCACATAGACGGTCAGCCCGTCGGGGCCCTGAACGAATTCGCCTTCCTCGACCAGCAGGGCCGCAAGATCGGACCGCACGGCAAAGGCTTCGGTGCGCGCCGTCGTCTGCGACCAGGGCTGCACCACGGCATTGATCAGCAGCCCGAGCGCTACGACGATCAGGGCCAGCCGCACGGCCGGGCGGATCAGGGCGGTGCGGGTCAGGCCTGCGGCCTGCGCCGCTGTCAGTTCCTGTTCGCGCTGCAAACGCGTCAGGGCGATCAGCGCGCCGACAAACAGGCCGATCGGCAGGACGACCCCCAGCAACTGGGGCACGGCCAGCAGGGTCAGCTTGAGCATCAGCCACAGGCTCTGGCCGCGCTCGACCACGAATTCCAGCTGTTCAAGACTCTGACTCAGCACGCCGATTCCCACCAGCGCACCGCACGCCCCGGCGACCGGCAGAAGCAGCTGGCGAAAAAGGTAGCCTTGAATCAGGGTCATGCGTGGGAAATTTTCGCCCGGTTGCAGGCTGTGTCGATAACGCCCATCTATTACACACGGAGGCGCGCGGACGAAACGGAACGTCGCCATTTGTATTTGTGTTTGAAACCCGGAGTGACCGCTCCGGCTGGGAGTGTTCTATGAAAATCGCCTTCGTCGCCGATCTCGGAAGCCCGCAGGCCCTGGCCCTGGTGGTGGGTGAAGGCCGGAAGCTGTGCGACGGGGGTAAGGCGTTCGATACCCAGACGGGCGGCGCGTTCAGCCGCGCCATGCAGTCGGGCCGCTTCACCGGTGGCAAGGGCAAGACCCTGGTCGTGACCGCGCCGCACGGGCTGGACGCTTCGGTCGTGGTTCTGGCCGGGCTGGGGGATCGCGAGGCCCTGACCGATCTGGCGATCGAGGAGGCGGTCGGGGCCGCCTATCACGCCGTGAAGATGAGCGGTGCGGAAAGCCTGACCGTCGATGCTCGGTCGCTCAGCGCCGAACAGGCCGCGCGCGTGGCCTTCGCCATCAAGCTGGCCGCCTACCGGTTCGACAAATATCTGACGCGTCAGAAGCCGGAAAAGGTTCCGTCAGTGACCGCCCTGAACATCGTCTGTGCTGACGCGAAGGCCGCCGAATCCGCGTTCGCCCCGATGTCGGCCGTGGCGGATGGCGTGATCTTCGCTCGCGACCTCGTGTCCGAGCCGGCCAACGTCCTCTATCCCGAAGAATTCGCCAAGCGCTGCAAGGCGCTGGAAAAGTTGGGCCTTGAGGTCGAGGTTCTGGACGAGAAGGAACTGGAAAAGCTGGGTTTCCGCACCCTGCTGGCCGTGGGCATGGGCAGCCGCCGGGAAAGCCAGGTCGCCATCATGAAGTGGAACGGCGGCAAGGCGGGCGATGCGCCCCTGGCCTTTGTCGGCAAGGGCGTCTGTTTCGACACCGGCGGCATTTCGCTGAAACAGCCCGAGGGCATGGAAGACATGAAGTGGGACATGGGCGGCGCCGCCGCTGTGTCCGGCCTGATGCATGCACTGGCGGGCCGTAAAGCCAAGGTCAATGCGGTCGGCGTTATCGGCCTGGTCGAGAACATGCCGGACGGCAATGCCCAGCGCCCGGGTGATATCGTCAAATCCCTGTCCGGCCAGACGGTCGAGGTGCTGAACACCGACGCCGAGGGTCGCCTCGTCCTTGCCGATTGCCTCTGGTACACGCAGGACCGCTTCAAGCCGAAATTCATGATCGATCTGGCGACCCTGACCGGGGCGATGATCGTCGCTCTCGGCATGGACTATGCGGGGGTTTTCTCAAACGACGACGCGGTCGCCGGCCCCATTCTCGACGCCGGCCTGAAGGTGGACGAGAATTTCTGGCGCATGCCGATCCCGGAGCAGTACGACCGCCACATCGATTCTCCGGCGGCGGACGTCAAGAATATGGGCAATGGCCGCGCCGGCGGCTCGATCACTGCGGCCCTGTTCCTGAAGCGCTTCGTTAACGACACGCCCTGGGCGCACATCGACATCGCGCCGACCGCCTGGGTCAGCAAGAGCCAGCGGTCGACGGTGCCGGACGGCGGTGTCGGCTTCGGCGTGCGCACGCTGGATCGCATGGTCGCCGATACCTACGAGGGCTGAGGCGAGCGGCAAGGGCAGGGAGCCGGGGTCGGCCATGACCGCAGCGGGACCACAGATCTGGTTCTATCACCTCGAACGGTCGGGTCTGGAGCAGGTGCTCCCGACCCTGCTGGACAAGGTGCTGCAGGCTGACCTCAGGGCCCAGGTGCGGGTCGCCGATGCCGATCTCGCTGCCCGACTGGCCGAGGCGCTGTGGACCTGGCGGGACGACAGCTTTCTCGCCAACGGCCACACTTCCGGCCCGCATCCCGAGCGACAACCGATCCTGTTCACGTCAGGAACCGACAATGTGAACCAGGCTCAGGCCCTGTTCATTGTCGATGGCGCAGGCTTTGAGCCGACGGAGGATTTCCAACGGTGTTTCATTCTATTCGACGGTCAGGACGAGGACGCGCTCACGGCGGCGCGCGCGCGCTGGAAGGCCCTCAAGGGCACGGGCGCGGACATCAGCTACTGGCGGCAAACTCTCGAAGGTCGCTGGGAAAAGGCGGGCTGATTGTCGGCGCCTTGGCGGTCGCGTTAAGCGCCTGTGCTGCGCCTGAGCCCATGCCGACCCGTCCGGTCGGGGTGGTGGTTCTGCCGCAAGCCAGTGCCGAGGGACGCACGCCTTATGCCAGCGCGCCGGTCGAGGTCGAGGATCCCAATGACCTGTGTCACGCCACCCCGCTCCAGTGGCTGGTGGGGCGGGATCGCAGCGAGATCCCGGTCCCGGTTGATTTGACCAACCGGCGGGTCGCCTGCACCACCTGCCCGCGGACCGAGGCCCATTCGCCCTATCTGCTGAACATTCTGTACGACGCGGGCACCAACCGGGTGACCGAGGTCAGCTGTGGCTAGGGAACCGGCCATGGTGCCCACGGTTTATTTTTAGAATGAAGGAGCCTTCCGATGTTGCTGCGTAACGTGATCCTGAGCGGAGGACTGGCCCTGCTGGCCGCCTGCGCCGCCAATCCCGAGATGCCGGCGCCGGACGGCATGGCCGACACCTGTGGTGCGGCCGGGTCCCAGAGCCTTATCGGACGCAATGTGGCGGCGGTCAGCTTTGCCTCGGACGCCAATGTGCGGGTCGCCTGCACCACCTGCGCGGTCACCATGGACTACAACCCCGACCGCATGAACGTGTTCTTCGATCAGGACACCGGCGTCATCGAGCGGGTCACCTGCGGCTGAGGCGGCAGGAATTTTTCCACAGGCCTTTATTTCGTCGGAAAAGCGAGTATATCACCGCGTTCCGCACAACTCTGTAACGAGTCCGCGCGACAGCGCCGAGGCCCGGTCCGTTGCCCTCCGACCGGTGCGAAGGCGCGCTCCTCCCCAAGGGAGCCGACATGACTGGTGTCCTGATCGCAGAGGCCCGTGGCCCGCGATCGAGGGTGGACACCGACAACCGTAAGGCCCGGGACCGCCGTCGGCGGCCGCGGGTCGTTGCTTTGAATGCGGGCCGCCCGGCCTGCTGATTGGGAAACAGGAATGGCCAAATCCTTCGACGGTCTCGCCCTCACGGCTCAGATCGCCTCCGCCACGTCGTTCACCGGCAAAAAGCGTATCCGCAAATCCTTCGGCCGCATCCCGGAAGCGGTGCAGATGCCGAACCTGATCGAGGTGCAGCGCGCCTCGTACGAGCAGTTCCTGCAGCGCGAGACGCGCGCGGGCGACCGTATCGATCAGGGCATTGAGGCGGTGTTCAAGTCCGTCTTCCCGATCAAGGACTTCAACGAACGCGCCGTGCTGGAATACGTCTCGTATGAGTTCGAGGCGCCCAAGTATGACGTCGAGGAATGCATCCAGCGCGACATGACCTATGCCGCGCCGCTCAAGGTCAAGCTGCGCCTGATCGTGTTCGAGACGGATGAGGAGACCGGCGCCCGCTCGGTCAAGGACATCAAGGAGCAGGACGTCTACATGGGCGATATCCCGCTCATGACGGACAAGGGCACCTTCACCGTCAACGGCACCGAGCGCGTGATCGTCTCGCAGATGCACCGTTCGCCGGGCGTCTTCTTCGACCACGACAAGGGCAAGACGCACAGCTCGGGCAAGCTGCTGTTCGCCGCCCGGGTCATTCCCTATCGCGGGTCGTGGCTGGACTTCGAGTTCGACGCCAAGGACATCGTGTTCGTCCGTATCGACCGCCGTCGCAAGCTGCCCGCCTCGACCTTCCTGATGGCGCTGGGCATGGACGGCGAGGAGATCCTCAAGACCTTCTACGAGACCGTGCCCTACGAGAAGCGCGGCGATACCTGGGTCACCCCCTACAAGCCCGAGCGCTGGCGCGGTGTGAAGCCGGAGTTCGACCTGGTCGACGCCGACACCGGTGAAGTCGTGGCCCCGGCCGGGACCAAGATCAGCGCCCGTGCGGCCAAGAAGCTGGGTGACACGACCAAGGCTCTGTCGCTGACCCCGGATGCCCTGGTCACCAAATATCTGGCCGCCGATGCGGTCAATATGGAGAACGGCGAGATCTACGCCGAGGCCGGTGACGAGCTGGACGCCGCCACCATCGACCTGCTGGTCGAGAACGGCTTCACCACCCTCGACATCCTGGACATCGACCACGTCACGGTCGGTGCCTACATGCGCAACACCCTGCGCGTGGACAAGAACAGCAGCCGCGAAGAAGCACTGTTCGACATCTATCGCGTGATGCGCCCGGGCGAGCCGCCGACCCCGGAAGCCGCCGAAGCGATGTTCAACTCCCTGTTCTTCGACTCGGAGCGCTACGACCTCAGCTCGGTCGGCCGCGTGAAGATGAACATGCGCCTCGAAACCCCGGAAGTCGGCGACGAAATCCGCGTGCTGCGCAAGGACGACGTCCTCAAGGTCCTGCAGATCCTGGTCGGCCTGAAGGATGGTCAGGGTGAGATCGACGACATCGACAACCTGGGCAACCGCCGGGTGCGTTCGGTCGGTGAGTTGCTGGAGAACCAGTACCGCGTCGGCCTGCTGCGGATGGAGCGCGCCATCAAGGAGCGCATGTCCTCGGTCGATATCGACACGGTCATGCCGCACGACCTGATCAACGCCAAGCCGGCCGCCGCCGCCGTGCGCGAGTTCTTCGGTTCGTCGCAGCTGTCGCAGTTCATGGACCAGACCAACCCGCTGTCGGAAATCACCCACAAGCGTCGCCTGTCGGCGCTTGGACCGGGCGGTCTGACGCGTGAGCGCGCGGGCTTTGAGGTCCGCGACGTGCACCCGACCCACTATGGCCGGATCTGCCCGATTGAAACGCCGGAAGGCCCGAACATCGGCCTGATCAACTCGCTGGCGACGCACGCCCGGGTGAACAAGTACGGCTTCATCGAAAGCCCCTACCGTCGGATCAAGGACGGCAAGGCCACGGACGACGTCGTCTATATTTCGGCGATGGAAGAGGCCAAGCACGTCATCGCCCAGGCCAACATCGAGCTGAAGGACGGCGAGATCGTCGATGATCTGGTCCCGGGCCGGATCAACGGTGAATCGCAGCTGCTGCCCAAGGCCGACGTCGACATGATGGACGTGTCGCCGAAGCAGGTCGTGTCGGTCGCCGCCGCCCTCATTCCCTTCCTCGAAAACGATGACGCCAACCGCGCGCTGATGGGCGCCAACATGCAACGTCAGGCCGTGCCGCTGGTACAGTCCGACGCGCCGCTGGTCGGCACCGGCATGGAGGCGGTCGTGGCCGTCGACTCCGGCGCCGTTGTGGTCGCCAAGCGCGACGGTATCGTCGAGCAGATCGACGGCACCCGGATCGTGGTGCGCGCCACCAACGAGGCCGATGCCGGTCGTTCGGGCGTCGACATCTATCGCCTGTCCAAGTTCCAGCGTTCGAACCAGTCGACCTGCATCAACCAGCGCCCGATCGTGCGCGTGGGTGACGAGGTCAAGGTCGGCGACGTGATCGCGGACGGTCCCTCGACCGACCTCGGCGAACTGGCTCTGGGCCGCAACGCCCTTGTCGCCTTCATGCCGTGGAATGGCTACAACTTCGAGGACTCGATCCTGATCTCGGAGCGCATCGTGCGTGACGACGTCTTCACCTCGATCCACCTCGAGGAGTTCGAGGTCATGGCCCGCGACACCAAGCTCGGGCCGGAGGAAATCACTCGCGATATCCCGAACGTCGGTGAGGAAGCCCTGCGCAACCTCGACGAGGCGGGCATCGTCGCCATCGGCGCCGAAGTCCAGCCGGGTGACATCCTGTGCGGCAAGGTCACGCCCAAGGGCGAAAGCCCGATGACCCCGGAAGAGAAGCTGCTGCGCGCCATCTTCGGCGAAAAGGCTTCGGACGTGCGGGACACCTCGCTGCGCCTGCCGCCCGGCGTCGCCGGCACGGTGGTCGATGTACGGGTCTTCAACCGCCATGGCGTCGACAAGGACGAGCGCGCGGTCGCCATCGAACGCGCCGAGATCGAGCGTCTGGGCAAGGACCGTGACGACGAGCTGGCCATTCTGGAACGCAACGTCTACGGCCGCCTCAAGCCCCTGCTGCTGGGCAAGAATGCCGTCTCGGGTCCGAAGGGTCTGGGCCGCGGCGAGGTCACCGAGGACAAGCTGGGCAACCTGTCGCGCGGCCTGTGGTGGCAGATCGCCCTCGACGATGAAAAGGCCATGGCCGAGCTTGAGGCCATGAAGAAGCAGTTCGAGGACGCCCGCAAGGCGCTCGATCGCCGCTTCGAGGACAAGGTCGAGAAGCTGCAGCGCGGCGACGAACTGCCCCCGGGCGTGATGAAGATGGTCAAGGTCTTCGTGGCCGTGAAGCGCAAGCTGCAGCCCGGCGACAAGATGGCCGGTCGTCACGGCAACAAGGGCGTCATCTCCAAGATCCTGCCGATCGAGGACATGCCGTATCTGGAAGACGGCACTTCGGTCGACATCGTGCTGAACCCGCTGGGCGTGCCCTCGCGCATGAACATCGGCCAGATCTTCGAAACCCACCTGGGGTGGGCGGCTGCGGGCCTTGGCAAGCAGATCGCCGGCCTGCTGGATGACTGGCAGCACGGGGGTCAGAAGAAGGCCCTGATCGAACGCCTGACCGACATCTACGGCAAGGAAACCCCGCTGCCGCAGGATGAGGACGACCTGATCGAACTGGCCCGGAACCTGTCGAAGGGCGTGCCCTTCGCCACGCCGGTCTTCGATGGGGCCAACATCGGCGACATCGAGCGTCTGCTGGTCGAGGCCGGTCTGGAGAAGTCGGGACAATCGATCCTGTACGACGGCCAGACGGGCGATCGCTTCAAGCGTCCGGTGACCGTCGGCTACATCTACATGCTGAAGCTGCACCACCTGGTCGATGACAAGATCCACGCCCGCTCGATCGGCCCGTACTCGCTGGTCACCCAGCAGCCGCTGGGCGGCAAGGCGCAGTTCGGTGGACAGCGCTTCGGTGAGATGGAGGTCTGGGCGCTGGAAGCCTATGGCGCCGCCTACACCCTGCAGGAGATGCTGACGGTCAAGTCCGACGACGTGGCCGGCCGCACCAAGGTCTATGAAGCCATCGTCCGCGGCGACGACAGCTTCGAGGCCGGCATTCCCGAGAGCTTCAACGTGCTCATCAAGGAAATGCGCTCGCTGGGTCTGAACGTGGAGCTGGAGAACAGCTGAGTTCGAAGTGGCGAGTGACGTGTGGCGAGTGACGAGAAATCGTCGCCGCCGTTCAGACCTCACTCGCCACTGACCACTCGCCTCTCGCCACTCTTCATTAATTTCGCGGGCTATCCCGCAGCAAGGAACTCAAGATGAACCAGGACGTCCTGAACATCTTCAACCCGGTCCCGGTCACCCCGACCTTCGACCAGATCAAGATTGCCCTCGCCTCGCCGGAAAAGATCCGGTCGTGGTCGTTCGGTGAGATCAAGAAGCCGGAAACCATCAACTATCGTACGTTCAAGCCCGAGCGTGACGGCCTGTTCTGCGCCCGTATCTTTGGTCCGACCAAGGACTACGAATGCCTGTGCGGTAAGTACAAGCGCATGAAGTACAAGGGTATTATCTGCGAGAAGTGCGGCGTTGAGGTCACCTTGGCCCGCGTCCGTCGCGAGCGGATGGGCCACATCGACCTGGCCGCTCCGGTCGCCCACATCTGGTTCCTGAAGTCGCTGCCGTCGCGCATCTCGCTGATGCTCGACATGGCGCTGAAGGACGTTGAGCGCGTCCTGTATTTCGAGAACTATATCGTCACCGAGCCGGGCCTGACCCCGCTGAAGCAGAACCAGCTGCTGACCGAGGACGAATTCTATCGCTATCAGGAAGAGTTCGGCGATGACGGCTTCACCGCCGAGATCGGGGCCGAGGCTGTCCGCAACCTGCTGATGGGTATCGACCTGCACGCCGAGGCTGAAAAGCACCGCGCCGAACTGGCCGACAGCCCGTCGGAAATGAAGGCCAAGAAGGCCTCCAAGCGCCTCAAGCTGATCGAGGCCTTCCTCGACAGCGGCAACAAGCCCGAGTGGATGGTGCTGACGATCGTGCCGGTCATTCCGCCGGAACTGCGCCCGCTGGTGCCGCTGGACGGGGGGCGTTTCGCGACCTCGGACCTGAACGACCTGTATCGCCGGGTCATCAACCGGAATAACCGCCTGAAGCGCCTGATGGAGCTGCGTGCGCCGGACATCATCATCCGCAACGAAAAGCGGATGCTGCAGGAGTCGGTCGACGCCCTGTTCGACAACGGCCGCCGCGGTCGCGTCATCACGGGTGCCAACAAGCGCCCGCTGAAGTCTCTGGCCGACATGCTGAAGGGCAAGCAGGGCCGCTTCCGCCAGAACCTGCTCGGCAAGCGCGTCGACTATTCGGGCCGTTCGGTCATCGTCGTGGGTCCCGACCTCAAGCTGCACGAGTGCGGCCTGCCCAAGAAGATGGCGCTCGAGCTGTTCAAGCCGTTCATCTATGCGCGCCTGGACGCCAAGGGCCTGTCGGGCACCGTCAAACAGTCCAAGCGCATGGTCGAGCGCGAACAGCCCCAGGTCTGGGACATCCTCGAAGAGGTGATCCGCGAGCACCCGGTTCTGCTGAACCGCGCGCCGACGCTTCACCGTCTGGGCATCCAGGCGTTCGAGCCCAAGCTGATCGAGGGCAAGGCCATCCAGCTGCACCCGCTGGTCTGCGCCGCCTTCAACGCTGACTTCGACGGCGACCAGATGGCCGTGCACGTCCCGCTGAGCCTCGAGGCGCAGCTGGAAGCGCGCGTCCTGATGATGTCGACCAACAACATCCTGTCGCCGGCCAACGGCAAGCCGATCATCGTGCCGTCGCAGGACATCGTGCTGGGGCTCTACTACCTGTCGCTGGTCAAGGACGGTGAGCCGGGTGAGGGCAAGCTGTTCGCCAACATCGGCGAGATCGATGCCGCGCTCGACGCCGGTGTGGTCAGCCTGCACACCCGCATCAAGGCCCGCTGGACCGAGATGAATGCCGAGGGCGAACTGATCACCAAGGTGATCGATTCCACCCCGGGCCGCATGAAGCTGGGCGCCATCCTGCCCAAGAATCCGAACGTCGGTTACCGGCTGCTGGAAAAGAACCTGACCAAGAAGGAAATCGGCAATCTGATCGACGTGGTCTATCGCCACTGCGGCCAGAAGGCGACGGTGATCTTCGCCGACCAGATGATGGGCCTGGGCTTCCGCGAGGCGGCCAAGGCGGGCATCTCCTTCGGCAAGGACGACATCGTCATCCCGACCAAGAAGGTCGGCATCGTCGATGAGACCCGCACCCAGGTCGAGGAATACGAACAGCAGTACGCTGACGGCCTGATCACCAAGGGCGAGAAGTACAACAAGGTCGTTGACGCCTGGGCCAAGTCCACGGACCGGATCGCCGACGCCATGATGGCCGAGATCGCCCAGCCGCGCGTGCTGGCCGAGGGCGAACGCCCCGACATCAACTCGGTGTTCATGATGGCCAACTCCGGCGCCCGCGGTTCGCAGGCCCAGATGAAGCAGCTGGGCGGGATGCGCGGCCTGATGGCCAAGCCGTCCGGCGAGATCATCGAGACACCGATCGTGTCGAATTTCAAGGAAGGCCTGACCGTCCTTGAATACTTCAACTCGACCCACGGCGCCCGTAAGGGTCTGGCCGATACCGCGCTGAAGACCGCCAACTCGGGTTATCTGACCCGCCGTCTGGTGGACGTGGCGCAGGACTCGATCGTCACCGAGGAAGACTGTGGCTCGACCCGGGGTATCACCCTGCGGGCCGTGGTCGAGGGCGGTGATGTGCTGGTCTCGCTGGGTCAGCGCGTGCTGGGCCGTTACGCGGCCGAGGACATCAAGGAGCCGGGTTCTGACACCGTGCTGCTGCCCGCCGACACCTATCTCCAGGAAGAAGAAGTCGAGATCCTGGACGCGGCCGGTGTGCAGGCGGTCAAGGTCCGTTCGGCCCTGACCTGTGAAGCCGAAGCCGGCATCTGTGGCCACTGCTATGGCCGTGACCTGGCGCGCGGGACCAACGTCAACATCGGCGAAGCGGTCGGTGTTATCGCCGCCCAGTCGATCGGCGAGCCGGGCACCCAGCTGACGATGCGGACGTTCCACATCGGCGGCACGGCCCAGGTGGCGGAAACCTCCTTCATGGAGGCGACCAACCCGGGGACGATCAAGATCACCGGCCCGACCGTCAAGGCGGCGCACGGCGATCTGGTGGCCATGAGCCGCAACGTCGTCGTCACCATCGTCGTCGACGGCAAGGACCGCGAAACGCACAAGGCGCCTTACGGGGCCCGTATCCGGGTGACCGAGGGCACGGAAGTCACGCGCGGCCAGCGTCTGGCCGAGTGGGACCCCTACACCACGCCGATCCTGACCGAAGTGGGTGGCACCATCCGCTTCGAGGATCTGGTCGAGTCCCTGTCTTTCCGCGAGGAAACTGACGAGGCGACCGGTATCGCCCAGCGCGTCGTGGTCGACTGGCGTGCCAATCCGCGCGGGTCCGACCTGCGTCCGGCCATGGGCATCACCAACGGTGATGAATATGCCAAGCTGGCCTCGGGCTCTGACGCCCGTTACCTGCTGCCGGTCGGCGCGGTTCTGTCCGTGTCGAACGGGGATGTGGTCAAGCCGGGCGAGATCATCGCCCGCGTCCCGACCGAAGGCGCCAAGACGCGCGACATCACCGGCGGTCTTCCGCGGGTGGCCGAGCTGTTCGAGGCCCGTCGTCCCAAAGACTGCGCCGTCATCGCCGAAATGGATGGCCGCGTGGAATTCGGGCGCGACTACAAGAACAAGCGCCGCATCAAGATCACCCCGGAAGTGGATGCCGACGGCAACCAGGCCGAGGCGGTCGAGTTCCTGATCCCGAAGGGCAAGCACATCTCCGTCCACGACGGCGATCTGATCCAGAAGGGCGACTACATCATCGACGGCAACCCGGATCCGCACGATCTGCTGCGCATCCAGGGCGTCGAGGCGCTGGCCGAGTATCTGGTGAACGAAGTGCAGGAGGTTTACCGACTGCAGGGCGTGCCGATCAACGACAAGCACATCGAGGTGATCGTTCGTCAGATGCTGCAGAAGGTCGAAATCCTGGATTCGGGTGAAACCACCCTGATCAAGGGCGACCACGTCGACATCCCCGAGGTCGATATCGAGAACGCCAAGGTCATCAAGCGCAAGGGCCGTCCGGCCATCACCCAGCCGGTCCTGCTGGGCATCACCAAGGCGTCGCTGCAGACCCGCAGCTTCATCTCGGCGGCGTCCTTCCAGGAAACCACCCGCGTGCTGACCGACGCCTCGGTCAACGGCAAGGTCGACAACCTGGAAGGCCTCAAGGAGAACGTCATCGTGGGCCGCCTGATCCCGGCGGGCACCGGTGCCTATCTGCGCGCGCTGCAGAAGGTCGCCAACGAGCGCGACGCGGTCCTGACCGATGCCCGCGAGGCGGCGGTCGAGGCTCTGCCGGCCGACTTGGCCGCCGAGCTGGAAGAGACCGACGGTTGAGTTCAGCCTGAGCAATGAAATGAAACGGGGCGGTGTCGAAAGGCACCGCCCTTTTTCTTACTCCTCGGGGTCTCGCCGCCGGTCGCCGAGTCCCTCGTCGAGGGTGTCATTGGCATCCCGACGGAAGCCGGGGTCGAGGTGCGCACCGGGGCAGCCCATGCCGAAGTTCGAGCCGGGACAGTCGCCGACCCCGGTCACGCCCGTACCCCCTGCCAGCGGCCTGCGGCGGGCCTCATAGGCTTCCATCTCGCGACGGCCCTCGGCGGCGAAGCGGGCGTCGCGGGCGGCGTTGCCGCTGCCCGAGATGGGCCGGGCGAGGGCCGCACCTTCGTTGAAGGCCTCATCGCAAAGCGCTTGCTCAGCAGCGGGCATGCGACCGTTGCGGGCATTGCAGCCGAGCGTGCTGGTGCGCAGGCTGCGGGCGACAAGCGCACGCTCCTCCGCAGGTCGGGCCAACCAGGCCGGGTCGACCAGGTCGGAGCCGGGCGCCCCGGGCGCAGCCGGGCGGCTCTCGGTCTGAACGGCCTCGTCTTCCTCATCCTCCGGGCGGGTCAGCAGGTCGCGGGGCAGGGGCACACGATCCGACGGCACGGCGTCGGCTGAAGGTGAGGGGGGCGCAACGCGGGGGATGCGGGGCGTCTCACCCTCCAGCAGCGGGCGCGGCTCGATCTCGAGATAGATCGGGGGATTAAAGGGTTGGGCAGGGACCGTGGGATCGAAGGTGTTCAGGGCCAGCAGGCTCAGCACCAGACCGTGGGCCAGAACCGATCCGGCCACCACCAAAGGGTTGCGGACCCGCGGTCTGGCCACCGCCGCCGTGATCGCCTTCAGCCGTTCGGATGGGTTCACGTGTCGCAGCCTCCCCGGTCGGGGGAGACAAGCGGCCAACCGTGGCCGGGTTGGGGCCGAAATGAGGGCCTATTCGCGGCGAAGCGCCTCAATCGGGTCCAACTGGGCCGCGCGCCAGGCGGGATAGGCCCCGAACACCACGCCGACAAAGGTCGAAAAGCCGATGGCGAGCGGCGCGGCCCAGGCGGGAATGGCCGCCGGCCAGTCTCCGAATTTCGACATCAGCAGCGCCCCGCCGACGCCCAGCACCAGGCCGAGCAGGCCGCCGAGCAACGACAGGGCCACCGATTCGAGCGCGAACTGGGTCAGCACATCGCTGCGCCGCGCGCCGATGGCCATCCGCAGGCCGATCTCACGCGTCCGCTCGGTCACCGACACCAGCATGATGTTCATGATCCCGACCCCGCCGACCAGCAGCGACACCCCGGCCACTGCGGCCAGCAGGATGGTGAAGGTGGCCGTCGAGGACTGCGCCGCCTCCTGAATGGACGTCAGGTTCTGCACATTGAAGTCGTCGTCCTGACCCGGGCGGATCCGGTGCCGGTCACGCAGCAGCTCGGCCACGTCCTGCTCCAGCCGATAGAGGGCGTCTTCATCGACCGCCTTCACATAGATCTGGTTGACGCTGTTCCCGCGCGAGCCTGAACCCCGCCCGATCACGCGACTGCGCGCGGCATCCAGCGGGATCACGACAATGTCGTCCTGGTCCTGAAAGCCGGACTGGCCCTTGGCCCCCAGCACGCCCACGACCGTGAAGGGGATGGGCCCGATCCGCATCCGCTGGCCGACGGGGTCGACGCCTTCGCCGAACAGTTCGCGCACAACCGTCTGGCCCAGGACGGCGACCTTGCGACCACTGTCGGCGGCGGCCTGATCGAACATCTGGCCCGAGACGATTTCGAGGTCGCGCGCGACCAGATAGTCAGGGGTCACCCCCTCGATCCGGCTGGCCCAGTTGGCGCCGTCATAGACCAGCTGCGCCCCGCCATTGACCGCAGGCGATACCGCCCTGACGCCGTCGAGGGTGCGCATGGCCTCGGCGTCATCAACGGTCAGACTGTCGCCCGAGCCGCCGCCGCCACGCACAAAACCGCCGCCGGCGCCCCGCGGCGCGCCCGGCCGGATGACCAGCATATTGGTGCCGAGGCTGGACAGGGCTTCCTCGACCCTCTGCTGGGCGCCCAGACCGATCGAGGTCATCATGATAACCGCGGCCACGCCGATCACGACTCCCAGCGACGTCAGGGCCGAACGCATCGGGTGGGCGGCAATCGCGCCCACGGCAAAGCGCACCAGTTCAAACGGGCTCATCGTGCCGCCGGCGGTCAGGGGAGGGCGGTTATCCGACATTGCGGTCGTCCGATACGATATGGCCGTCGCGGAAGGCGATGCGGCGACGGGCGCGGGCCGCGACCTCATTGTCGTGGGTGACGATGCACAGCGTCAGCCCCTGACTGTTCAACTCGTCGAACAGGGCCAGCACCTCCTGACCGGTGGCGGTGTCCAGCGCGCCGGTCGGCTCATCGGCCAGCAGCAGGTCGGGGGCGTTGGCCAGCGCGCGGGCGATGGCCACCCGCTGCTGCTGCCCGCCCGACATCTGGGTCGGCTTGTTGGCCAGGCGATCGCCCAGACCGACCCGCTCCAGCAGGGCCACGGCGCGATCCCGACGCTCGGCCGCCGGGATGCCGGCATAGATCATCGGCAGTTCGACATTCTGCACGGCGGTCAGGCGGGGCAGCAACTGGAAGGACTGGAAGACGAAGCCGATCCGCCGGTTACGGAAACTGGCCAGTTCGTCGTCGTCATAGTCGGCCACGGGGTCGTCCTCGAACCGGTAGTCGCCCGCCGTCGGGCGATCCAGCCCGCCCAGCACATTCATCAGGGTCGACTTGCCCGAACCGGACGGTCCGACGATGGCCACATGCTCGCCGCGCCCGATGGTCAGCGACACGCCGCCGAGTGCGTGGATGACATTGTCGCCCATGACATAGGTCTTGGTCAGCTTCCGGATATCGATCATCGGTCGGTCCTAGAAGCCACGCGGGCCACCGCCACCGCCGGTGACGCGGGCGGCCTGTTGCTTGGCGCGGGCATCGGGCGCACGCGGGCCGCCGCCGGTGATGACCTGATCGCCGGCCTTGAGCTCCCCATCGATGATCTCGGTATAGGAGCCGTCGGTCGCCCCGGTCCGGACGGGCACGCGCACCGGCTTGCCGTCGCGCAGCACCCAGACCACGCCCCGGTTGCCACCGCCAGCGAGGCGTAGGCGCTGGGTCTCCATGATCGCCTGCTGGTCCGGGCGCAGCAGGGGTTTGATCTCGTCGAGGGCGGCATTCAGGATCGCCGCCGAGGCCGGATTGCCGCCCCGCTGTCGCTGGCCTCCGCCCGCGCCCCGCTGGGCCCGCATGTCCTGCTGGGCCTTTTCAAGGATCGGCATGACGGTGGTCCGCTGGGTGGCGTCCAGCTTCAGTTCCTCAACCAGGGTGGTGACGATATTGCCGCGTCCCGCGCCGCGCTGGCGATTGCCACCTCCCGCAGCCGGCCCGAACGGCGATCCCCCACCCCCAGCCCGACGCGCCTGCTGCTCGGCCAGCACATCGCCGGGAGTAAACCGCAGGGCCGCATTGGGCACGCGCAACACATTGCGCTTCTCTTCCAGAATGATGTCGGCATTGGCCGTCATGCCGGGCAGCAGCCGCTCGCCCGGATTGTCCGCCTCGACCACGACCGTATAGGCGACAACGCTGGATTCCGTGGTCGGCAGCACCCGGATCTGGGTGACTTGTCCGGTGAAATTGTCGTCGGCAAAGGCATCGACGGTGAAGCGCACTGTCTGGCCGACCCGCACGGCGCCGATGTCGGCCTCATCGACCGTCACCAGCGCCTGCACCCGCGACATGTCCTGGGCCAGGGTGAACAGGACGGCGACGTTCAGTCCCGAGGCGACCGTCTGGCCCGGCTCGATCTGGCGGTCGATGACGATGCCGTCGATCGGGGCGGTGATGGTGGTCCGGCCCAGGGTCGCCTGATTGGCGCGCAGCTGCGCCTGTTGCTGACGCACCTGGGCGCGGGCGCTCTGCTCATTGGCGCGGGCAGTCCGCAGCGAAGCCTCGGCCGTGTCCAGCGCGGCCTGGGCGATGATCTGCCGATCAAACAGGAATTTCTGGCGGTCATACTCGGCCTGGGCCAGGGCGACCTGGGCCTCAGCCTGGGCGATCCCGGCCTGGGCCGAGGCGATGGCGGCCTGCGACTGTTCGACCGACGACTGCTGGTTCTGCGGGTCCAGCCGCGCCAGCACCTGACCCCGCCGCACCCGGTCATTGTAGTCGACCAGCACGTCGGTCACCTGACCGGAAATCTGCGAGCCGACCTCGACGGTGACTAGGGCCTCCAGCGTACCCGAGGCCGAGACACTGCGCACGATCTCGCCCGTGCGGATCGCTTCGGTCCGGTAGGGATCGGCGTCGCTGCCGCCGCGCAGGAATAAGAACCAGACCGCCAAGGCGACCAGCAGGACACCGACGCCGCCGATGATCCAGCCGCGACGGTTTCGCCTGCGCGGACGGGGTTTGGACGGGGCAGGGCCGGTCGATAGGGTCGAGGTCATGCGGATCGGATCTCATCGGTCAGTGGGCGCCTGCCGGGGAGCAGGGACGTGAAGGCTTAACGCCGTGATCCGGCGTTTCCGTCGCAAACTCAGCACGAAACCCGCAGAACCGTAGATGAAGGTGGCCCGCCCCGGCTCTGCCCTGCCGCAACCCTTGACCCCGGCCCCTCCCGCGCGTAGAAGGCGCCACCTTCGAGACGGGCCCCGGTCCGGACCGGACGTGACAATCGAGATTGAACGGGCTGTGCCCGCCGGAACGTCCATAGCGCACGTTCCGGCTTTTGCGTTTGTCGTGACCGGGTGGCCCAGCCGCCTCGAACCCAAACCCGGGACGCCTTCAGGGGCGCTCCAAAAAGAAGGCCATGAGGGGCGCACCGGCCGACAGGCACACGCTCCCGCGATTTGAAAAAGAGAGACGCGTTCGAATGCCCACGATCAACCAGCTGATCCGCAAGCCCCGTCAGCCCAAGGTGGCCCGCAACAAGGTCCCCGCCCTGAAGGGTTGCCCCCAGCGCCGCGGCGTCTGCACCCGCGTGTACACCACCACCCCGAAGAAGCCGAACTCGGCTCTGCGTAAGGTCGCCAAGGTGCGCCTGACCTCGGGCATCGAGGCGGTGTGCTACATCCCCGGCGAAGGCCACAATCTGCAGGAGCACTCGGTGGTGCTGATCCGCGGCGGCCGCGTGAAGGACTTGCCCGGCGTTCGCTACCACATCCTGCGCGGCGTGCTCGACACACAAGGCGTCAAGGACCGCAAGAAGCGCCGTTCGCACTACGGCGCCAAGCGTCCGAAGTAAGCCTTCGCGCCCTCCGATACATGCCCGGCTGAGGCCGGCCCCCAGACAACCAAGAAGAGCAAGCCATGTCCCGTCGTCACCGCGCCCAGAAGCGTGAAGTTCTGCCGGATCCCAAATTCGGGGATCTGATCGTCACCAAGTTCATGAACTACGTCATGTACGAGGGCAAAAAGGCCGTCGCCGAAAACATCGTCTATGGCGCGTTCGACATCCTGGCCGACAAGAAGAAGGACATGGAGCCGGTCGCGACCTTCCATTCCGCGCTCGACAACGTCGCTCCGGCCGTCGAAGTTCGCTCGCGTCGCGTCGGTGGTGCCACCTATCAGGTGCCGGTCGAGGTTCGCCCCGAGCGCCGTCGCGCCCTGGCCATCCGCTGGCTGGTCAACGCCGCCCGCAAGCGCGGTGAAAACACCATGACGGAAAAGCTGGCCGCCGAGCTGCTGGACGCCGCCAACAACCGCGGTACCGCCGTCAAGAAGCGCGAAGACACCCACAAGATGGCTGAAGCCAACCGCGCTTTCAGCCACTATCGCTGGTAGGCGCCTTCAAAGCGTCACCTGCACTGACTATCTGAGGGTTCACGGCGCGGGCGGTTTCAGCTAAATCGCCCGCGCCGCTTATCCGCACAGACCGACTTTCCCGAGGGCGCTGAACGCGTCCTGATCTCACTTCAAGGCACGTTTTCCCATGGCCCGCATCAACAAGATCGAGGACTACCGCAACTTCGGCATCATGGCCCACATCGACGCGGGCAAGACGACGACGACCGAGCGGATCCTGTTTTACACCGGCAAGAACCACAAGATCGGCGAAGTGCACGACGGCGCGGCGACCATGGACTGGATGGACCAGGAGATGGAGCGCGGCATCACCATCACCTCGGCCGCCACGACCGCTTTCTGGCGCGAAAAGCGCCTGAACATCATCGACACCCCCGGTCACGTGGACTTCACCATTGAAGTCGAGCGCTCGCTGCGGGTGCTGGACGGTGCCGTGACCGTGCTGGACGGCAACGCCGGCGTTGAGCCGCAGACCGAAACCGTCTGGCGCCAGGCCGACAAGTACCGCGTGCCGCGCATCGTCTTCGTCAACAAGATGGACAAGATCGGCGCCGACTTCGACAAGTCGGTCGAGTCGATCCGCGACCGTCTGGGCGCCAAGGCCGTGCCGATCCAGTTCCCGATCGGTTCGGAATCGAACCTGACCGGCCTGGTCGATCTGGTCCGCATGAAGGCCGTGATCTGGGATAACGACAACCTTGGCGCCAGCTTCCGCGACGAGGAAATCCCCGCCGATCTGGTCGACAAGGCCAATGAAGCCCGCCAGTACCTGATCGACAACGCCGTCGAGCTGGATGACGAGGCGATGGAAGCCTATCTCGAGGGCAATGAGCCGTCGGAAGAGACCATCAAGAAATGCATCCGCAAGGCCGTTCTGACCGGCGCCTTCTACCCGATCCTGTGCGGCTCGGCCTTCAAGAACAAGGGTGTCCAGACCCTGCTTGACGCCGTCGTCGACTATCTGCCGTCGCCGATCGACATTCCGCCGACCCCGGGCATCGACTTCAAGACCGAAGAGCCCGTCGTCCGTCAGGCCTCGGACGATGAGCCCCTGTCGGTTCTGGCGTTCAAGATCATGGACGACCCCTTCGTCGGCTCGCTGACCTTCTGCCGCATCTATTCGGGCAAGATGGAAACGGGCATGGGCCTGCTGAACTCGACCCGCGACAAGAAGGAGCGCGTCGGCCGTATGCTGCTGATGCACTCGAACAACCGCGAGGACATCAAGGAAGCCTATGCCGGCGACATCGTCGCCCTGGCCGGCCTCAAGGACACCCGCACGGGTGACACCCTGTGCGACCCGATGAAGTCCCCGGTGATCCTCGAGAAGATGGAATTCCCGGCGCCGGTGATCGAGATCGCCGTCGAGCCCAAGTCCAAGGCCGATCAGGAGAAGCTGGGCGTCGCCCTGGCCAAGCTGGCCTCGGAAGATCCGTCCTTCACCGTCTCGACCGACCACGAGTCGGGCCAGACCATCCTGAAGGGCATGGGCGAGCTGCACCTGGACATCAAGATCGACATCCTGAAGCGCACTTATAAGGTCGAGGCCAACATCGGCGCGCCGCAGGTGGCCTATCGTGAATCCATCAGCCGCAAGGCCGAGATCGACTACACCCACAAGAAGCAGACCGGGGGTACGGGCCAGTTCGCCCGCATCAAGCTGGTGTTCGAACCCGGCGAGCCCGGCTCGGACTTCGTCTTCGAGTCGACCATCGTCGGCGGTGCCGTGCCCAAGGAGTACATCCCGGGCGTCGAGAAGGGCCTGAAGTCCGCCAAGGACAATGGTCTGCTGGCCGGCTTCCCGGTCATCGACGTCAAGGCGACCCTGGTCGACGGCGCCTACCACGACGTCGACTCCTCGGTGCTGGCCTTTGAAATCGCGGCCCGCGCCGCCTTCAAGGAACTGCGCGAGAAGGGTGGACCCAAGCTGCTCGAGCCGATCATGGCCGTCGAGGTGGTGACTCCCGAGGAATACCTGGGCTCGGTCATCGGCGACCTGAACGGTCGTCGCGGCATGATCCAGGGTCAGGACATGCGCGGCAACGCCACCGTCGTGAACGCCTTCGTGCCGCTGGCCAACATGTTCGGCTATGTGAACACCCTGCGGGGCATGTCACAGGGCCGCGCCCAGTTCACCATGCAGTACGACCACTATGAGCCGGTGCCGCAACACGTCGCCGACGAAGTGATCAAGAAGTACGCCTAAACCCCAACCCCTGCTTTCGGCGGACCCCGGTCCGCCGGGGGCCCTGAAACCCCAAGGACGAGCCCCCTGTTCAGGGGACGGAGAGAAGAGAATGGCCAAGGAAAAGTTTGAACGCACCAAGCCGCACTGCAACATCGGCACGATTGGTCACGTTGACCATGGCAAGACGACGCTGACGGCGGCGATCACGATGACGCTGGCGAAGGCCGGTGGAGCCA
>NZ_QTTA01000009.1 GCF_003730275.1 Brevundimonas halotolerans | reverse complement strand
ACGCCGCCCAGCCTTCCTTGACCTCGAAGTCATAGCCATTGGGCCGGGCCGTGTCGAAGCCGTAAACGTCGTTGGCCTTGTGCCAACCCGCGTCTACCGCGCCATACCAGCCATTCGGCTCAGCCGACGCCGCACCTGCCCCCAGGGCGAGCGCCGCAGCGGCGCTGGACGCCAGGATAAAACTCTTAACACGCATCGGTGAATGCCCTCCGCAGCCTTCGTTGAAATGTGCGACGGACACGCCGCCTCGCGGTTCTAATAACAGCGCCCGCAGCGCAGGTCGAGGCTGATCTGACTCCAAAACCGCCTAAACTGTGGCAGCGTGATACCGAAGATACAGCTTCAGGTCGCCTGAGCACCTGAATCCGCACGTAGCCGGGCCTCGCAGGCCGCGAACTCATCGGCGGTATCGACATCCCAGCCGCACTCGACCGGCATCACATAGCCCAGTGCCCCTTCCGGCCGGAAGGTCCGCTCGTGCGATAACCGCTCAGGCCGGGCCACATAGACGGCGCCATTGACCACAAACGTGTCCGCCAGAGTGTCTGGCGGTGACTGGAGCCGACCCCCCTCTTGCATCTGCACGTGAAAGGCGGCGGGCTTGGACAGGGGTGAGACGCTGATCACGGTAGGCGCGCCGCTTTTCTCGGCGAGGGCCACAGCCGCATCAATATCTGTGGCGCGGCGCAGTGGCGAGGTCGGTTGCAGCAGTACGACATAGTCCCAGACCCCGCCCACCTCGCCCAGGGCATGTTCGACCGCGTCAATCACCGATGCCTCCGGACCTGACAGGGCGGCCGGGCGCACAAACGGTGCGGGGCAGCCCATCCTGGCCGCCAGATCCAGCACCGCCGGGTCGTCGCTGGACACCACGATCCGGTCCAGCACCTGCGAGGCCTGGGCCGCCGCCAGCGTCCAGCCGATCATCGGTCGTCCGGCCAGCATCCGGGTGTTCTTGCCGATCATGCGTCGGGACCCCGCCCGGGCCGGGATAATGCCGATCACCCGCCTGTCGCCGATCATGGCACCCTCCGCGCGTCGCCCGTTCGCCGCGGTCCCATGTGAGGGCCCGCCGGCTTATGGACGGTTAACAGTATCCGTCTTGCGCGCCCGGTTCTTGCTTACCCGCCGCCACCGCCTATCCTGCCGCCATGTCCGCCACCCCGCCCTCGTCGGCCCTGCCGCGCCAGATCGGCCCCCTCAGGCACCTGTCGATCGTGCGGGCCCTGATGCTGCGCGAACTGATCACCCGCTATGGCCGCGAGGGACTGGGGTTTCTGTGGGTGATCGGCGAGCCCCTGGTCTTCTGCCTCGGCGTGGTGCTGATGTGGAACCTGATCCGGCCCGAATATGAGCACGGCATCCGGCTGGGGCCCATGGTCATGACCGGCTATATGGCCCTGCTGCTGCTCCGCCATCAGATCAGCTTCAGCCTGTCGGCGCTTCAGGCGAACACCGGCCTGCTGCACCACCGGACGATCGCGGTCCTGCACCTCTATGCGGCGCGGAACGCCCTCGAATTCCTCGGCACTACGGCTGCCTTCATGGTCGTCTATCTGTTGTTGGGGTTCCTCGGCGAGGTCTCCCCCCCGCACGACTGGAGCCTGGTGTTCGGCGGCTGGTTGCTGCTGGCCTTCCTCGGCCTGGGGCTGGCTCTGATCTTCAGCGCGCTGGCCCAGCGGTTTGCCTTCATGGAGCGGATCGTGCCGCTGCTGACCTATGCCCTGATCCCCATGTCGGGGGCCTTCTTCATGGCCTCCTGGGTGCCGCCCGTCTGGCGCGACGCCTATCTGCTGATCCCCCTGCCGCATGCGGTCGAGATGATCCGGGCGGGGGTCTTCGGCCCCTTTGTCGAAACCCACTACGACGGCCTCTATGCCCTCGGCTGGGGTCTGGTTCTCAACCTGCTTGGCCTCCTTCTGATCGCCGGGGCCCGCGACCGGATCGAGGCCGAGTGATCGCGACGCTCCGAACCGATAGCCTGTTCGGCCTTCGCGGGTTATCAGTCGCGTCATGACTGATCCCGTGCCTGAATTCCCCCTTGACCGTCTGTCGTTCCGGCAGCGCCCGCGTCTACCCGACCTGCCCCGCTGGGCGCCGTCGTGGCCTTTCCTGATCTGCGTCATCCTGCCGACCCTGCTGGCGGCCTTCTATTTCCTGCTGATCGCCTCGCCCCGCTATGTGTCCGAGGCGCGCTTCATCGTCCGTCAGGCCGGACAGGCCCAGCCCGATGCCCTCGGCCTGACCCTGCAGGGCGTCGGCCTCAGCGCCACCCAGACCGATGCCTTCGCGGTCCATGACTACATGCGGTCGCGCGATGCGGTGGCCGAACTGGACCGATCGCTGGACCTGTCGCGCCTGCTGGGACCGCCCGGAGCCGACATTTTCTCGCGCTGGCCCCGCCCCTGGGAAAGCCGTAGCCGCGAGGGCCTCTACAAGGGCTACCAGCGCTTTGTCACCGTCGGCTATGACGCCACCACCGGTATCAGCATCCTCCGCGTCGAGGCCTATCGTCCCGCCGACGCGAAACGTCTGGCCGAGGCCCTGCTGACCGGCGGCGAGGGTCTGGTCAACCGGCTGAACGCCCGCTCGGTCGCCGATGCGGTCACCCAGGCCGAAACGTCCCGCGACGAAGCCCGCGAGCGGCTCAGCGAAGCCCAGCGCCGGCTGGTCGCCTTCCGCAACCGCGAGCGCTTCATCGACCCCTCCATGGTCGCGGCCGAAGGCGCCGGCCTGATCGGTGAACTGTCGGCGACGCTGGCCGGCCTGCGCGCCGAACGGGCCCAGCTGGCCGCCGAGGCGCCGCAAAGCCCGCAACTGCCCAGCCTCGACAACCGCATCGCCGCCTATGAGCGCCAGATTTCGGCCGAACGCTCCAAACTGGCCGGCGCGGCCTCCTCCCTGGTACCCGCCGTCAGCGCCTATGAGGATCTGGTGCTGGAACGCGAACTGGCCGACCGCCAACTGTCCGAGGCCACCGCCGCCCTGCTCGCCGCCGAGCGCGACGCCCGGCGTCAGGCCCTCTATCTGCAGCGCGTGGTCAGCCCCAGCCTCGCCGATGAGGCGATCCTGCCGCGCCGGTGGCTGTCGATCCTGATCGTCCTGATCGGCAGCCTGTTGCTGTACGGCGTCGGCTGGCTGGTCTGGTCGGGCCTGCGTGAGCACCGGCAGCAGGGATGACGGACGGGTCTGCCCCTCCGAACGATCCGGGTCTGATCGTCACCGGACTGGCCAAGGCCTGGGCCCCCGGCCGCACGCCGGTCTTTGCCGATGTCGACTTCAGCCTGTCGCGCACCGGTCGGCTGGCGCTGCTGGGCCGCAACGGCCAGGGCAAGTCGACCCTGATCAAGGTGCTGGGCGGCGTGCTGCGCCCGACCGCCGGTCAGGTCCGCTGGCGCATGCCCGCCTCCTGGCCGATCGGCTTCGGCGGCGGTTTTCAGGGCAGCCTGTCGGGTCTCGACAACATCCGCTTTCTTGCCCGGCTGTATGAGCGCGAATTCGACCATCTGCTGGCCCGCGTCGATGACTTCGCCGAACTGGGCAGCGCCCTGAAACAGCCGGTCAAACACTATTCCTCGGGCATGCGGGCGCGGCTCGCCTTCGGCCTGTCGCTGGCCATCGAGTTCGACTGCTATCTGATCGACGAAGTCGTGGCCGTCGGCGACGCCCGCTTCCAGGACAAATGCCGCGAGGAGCTGTTCGCCCGCCGCGCCGACCGCGCCTTCATCATGGCCTCGCACGACACCCATCTGGTCGAGCGCGAATGCGACCGCGCCCTGATCCTCGAGGGCGGTCAGGCGCGCCTCTATGACAATGTCCATGAGGCCGTCGAGGCCTATGGCTTCCTGAGGGCGGCTTGAGAGGCGCGCCTCAGCGCCGCGACAGCCACAGCATCCAGTCTTCCGGCTGATCCTTGTCCAGTAGCTGGGCGCGGGTCACAGGCACCAGCTGGCTGTCAAAGGTCACCGTCCGCAGTCGCTGATAAACTCCGACCAGCCGCTCCAGCAGCCCCAGCGGGTCCGAACAGCGGGCGTGGTTGAACTCCAGCAGGATCTCGGGCCGGTCGCGGATGATCAACGGCCAGGCCCCCTCCAGCACGGCCTCCTCTGCCCCCTCCACGTCGATCTTGAGGAAGTCGACCTTGGGCCACTCTGCCAACAGGGTGTCCAGCCGGCCACTCCGGACCCGGGTCATGCCGGCATGATCGGCTCGCTCGTCGCCGACAACGCGCGCGTTCTTGGGGTCATCCTCGCGCATCTCGAAGGTCAGCATCTTGTCGTCATGGGCGCCGACCGCCTGCTCGAACACGGTGGTCCGGTCGCCGAATCCGTTGACGCCGACCGTCCGGCGCAACAGCTCGGCCGTATGGGGATGAGGTTCAATGGCGGCCACGCGCCCCTCGGGCCCGACCAGATCCGCCAGCAACAGGGTGAAATAGCCGTGGTTCGCTCCGGCATCGACAACCGTCATGCCCGGTTTGATCCGTTGCGCCAAGATCGGCGTCATCCACGGCTCCCATATGCCGTCCATCAGCAGATGCGGCGTAAAGCCGACATCGCGGGCGGTCAGGAACATCTTGTAGCGGCCCATGGCGCGGCACAGCATCACGCCGTCACCCAGATAGACAGCCTTGGCCAGCGCCCGGCTGCGCCGCTCCAATGCCCAGCGATCGACCGTCAAAAGCTCATTGTGGCCGAGGAGATTCAGTTCGGGCGACGACGCGGGTTCCACAACCATGTCCTGGGCTGAAAAGACTGACGTCCGTCTCATGCGGCCAACCCCTTCAGGACGCAACCTTTGCGGCCCGTCCCGGTCGGGGCAGGGAGGGTTCTGCCCGGCTGGCTCTGGCCATCGGGCTCTGCTAGCTCTGCCCCCGACGGGGCGGAGACCGCCGCTCAGGGGTTAGAATGCTGATCCAGTCCATCTTGCAGAAACTTCGTGCCCTCGTGCTCGGAGCCGACATGGAGCGCCGCATCCTGACGGTTCGCGCGCCGCGCCGGGTGGCCCGTACGCGTCGCATCTGGACGGCGGCCCTGCAGGCTCGGGAATCCCTGCCATTCGGCCCCGCGCCGGACGTCGAGACGACGACCCGGTCCCGCGTCCCTTTCAGCAGGGGCCCGGTCCGCGGCGCCCGCGTCTGGACACCCGCCCTCGTGCGCCGGGTGTTCGCCACGCCCATGGAGGTCTTCCCGGAAGAGCCCGAGGACGTCGTCGAGGTCCCCACCGCTCCTGCCGGGCCCGAGCTTGAACCCATTGAGATGCCCGCGCCCGCGCGCGAGCCGGAAACGGATCCCGATCCTGCGCCCGAACCTGAGCCCGAACCCGAGCCCGAACCCGAGCCGGTGCCCGTCACCGTCCTCCCCGCCCCCGTCGAGACCCAGCGCTATTTCCCGATCAGCGCAGACATGGGCATTGCGCGGCTGACCGACGGCCATTTCGTCTATGTGGATCCGCTGGATGAAGCGGTTGGCGCCCACCTGATCGCGCGCGGATACTGGGAGTCCTGGATCCACAAGGCCGTTTGCGATCTGGTCCGGCCTGGGGATCACATCATCGAGGTCGGGGCCAATTTCGGCGTCTACACCCTGGCCATGGCCCGTCTGATCGGCGAGGAGGGCAGCCTGCTCAGCTTTGAGGCCAATCCGGACCTCGCGGGGCTCGTAGAGCGCTCCATCAAGTTCAATGGCTACGCCGGACGCGCGCGACTGGTGGCCAAGGCGGCGGCTGATGCCCCGGGGGAGCTGAGTTTTGGCGTATCCCGGCGCAACGCGGGTGGCGGTACGCTCTCGACGGACCCCAGTGGCCTCGGCACTGACAGCCGGCTGATCACCGTGCCCGCCGCCCGACTGGATGATGAGGCCGATCAGGACGTACGCCTGATCCGTATGGATGCCGAGGGCTCCGAGCCGCTCATCCTGCGCGGCGCCAAACGGCTGCTGAAGCGCCGGGACATCGTCGTCATCATGGAATGGGACATCATCCAGATGGGCTCACGGACCGATGTGCCCGACTATGTGGCCTGGCTGTCCGGCATGGGCTTCCGCTTCTGGCGGATCCAGTTCGACTCGACCCTGCTGGAGATCCCGGCCGCCGGCATGGCGACGCTCAGCTCCTGCGATGTCGTCATGTCGCGCAAACCCCCGCCCGGGGGTTCGATCGCCTGATCGGTGGATCGCACCGGGCCGAGAGCCGCCGCCGCGATTGATCCCCCGCAGAGGGACGGGGGAGGCGGCCCGGTGCGACCGGGCCGCCTCGGGTGTCCCTAGGCCCAGCCCCAGTCGTGGTTCGGGTTGAGGGGGTCGACCGGCTCGGCACCCGGGGTGTCGGGCAGGAAGAGGTTGTGCCCCTGCTCGGCCCAGATCGCCATCTTGAGGGCGACCCCGTCGGGCAGGGCATCGGTGTCGGCCAGTTCGTCCGCACCGGGTAGCACCTGCGGGGTCGTGTCGAGAGCCCCCTTGCCAAGGATGAAGTCATCCTCGCCTAGGCCCGGCAGGACCTGGGGTCCGACGGCATCCTTCGTCTCCGGACCGGCCCCGGCCGTCGGCTGGACCTGCGGCCCGGCGACGTCCTTCGACGGGATGATGAAGTCATCGTCCGCAAGACCCGGCAGGACCTGGGGCCCGATCGCCTTGCCGTCGAAGACGAGGTCTCCGGGCGCCGACGGCAGGACCTGCGGCCCGGCCCCGGTCTCGCCCTCGGTCGGCGCCGGCGCGGGCGCCGCGAAGCGCGCATCGTCGGCGGCGAGGATCCCCGCCAGGGCATCGGCCGGAGAGGCCTGTCCCGGGAAGATGAAGTCGGCCGCCGTCAGATTGGCCATGGTCACCCCGTGCAGGACGATGAAGTCGCCATTGCCCAGATTGATGGCCCCGTCGGCTCCGACCTGGCTGAAGTTGACCGCCAGATCGGCGAAGTTGGCAAAGCCGAAGGCCTTGAGGTCGATCCGGTCCTGGCCGATCGTGAAGTCGCCGATCACATCGCCGCCCGTGCCGGGCTGGAAGACGAACACATCATTACCGGCCTCACCGAACAGCACATCATTGCCGCCGCGACCGTCCAGCACATCATCGCCCGCGCCGCCCAGCAGATAGTTGCCCGAGCCGCTGCCGATCATCAGATTGTTGAGCTCGTTGCCGACCCCGAAGGCCGTGGTTCCGACCAGCACCAGATTCTCGACATTGGCGTACAGATAGACGCCGGCATTGGCGACCCTCACATCGGCATAGACGGTGTCATTACCGCCCCCGGCCGCCTCGAACGTCAGATCATCGCCCGTGTCGACCCAGTAGATGTCGTCGCCCGAGCCCCCGTCCATCAAGTCATAGTCGGCCAGGCCGCTGTCGCCGCGCAGGATGTCATTGCCGGCGCCGCCGACCAGGATGTCGGTGTGGAAGGTGCTGCCCCCCCACAGGACGTCATCGCCGTCCTCGCCATAAAGGGCGTCCGCATCCCCGTCGCCGAACAGGACGTCATTGCCCGCACCGCCGACCAGATAATCGATGCCCGCGCCGCCATGCAGGGTGTCGTTCCCCGCCTCGCCGAACAGACTGTCATTGCCCGCCCCCCCGTGGATGGTGTCATTGCCCGCACCGCCCAGAAGCAGGTTCTCGCCCGCATTGCCCGTCATGACGTTATCCAGCGCATTGCCGACGCCGAAGAAGTTGCCCGTGCCCGACAGCGTCAGCGCCTCGATATTGTCGTAGAGGTAGAAGCTGCCCGACGACACGACCGTGTCATAGCCCTCACCCGCATTCTCGAAGACGATGTCCTGCTGTCCATCGACGTGGAAGGTATCGTTGCCGGTGCCGCCATACATCCGGTCCGGACCGGCACCGCCAAACAGCTCGTCATCGCCGGCCCCGCCGTCCAGGGTCGAACCCTGCAGGGTCAGCGGCACGGCCGGGGCACTGGGAACCGAAACGTGCAGCGTATAGGTGCCATTGGCAGGCGGGGTGCTGGTCACCAGCGAGGCGCCGGCGCCGGCCGCCCACTGGGACACCTCGATATAGTAGGTTCCGGCCGCGCTGAAGGTGAAGGTCAGGCCCGAGTCGGTCGACGCTCCATCCGGGGTCGCGGCGTCGTCATTGACGGCCAACTGCGCCCCGTTGACGTCCAGAATCCGGAGTACGGTATCGAAACTGGCGCCATCGATATCCAGCGTTACCTGATCGCCCGCCTCGACGGTGAAGGCGTAGAATTCCCGACCCGCTCCGTTCACCGTGGCCCGGACCGTCGAATGAGGGATTGTCGTCGAATTGACGATGTCGCTATTCTCCAGAAGGTCAAAGGTGCCCGTCAGCGACACGGCCGCACCGATATTGGTGTTGGCCGTGCTCTGGGCCTTGATCACGTCCGGGGCCGCAACCTCGGCCGGGGCCCCGGCGTACAGGCGGTCGTTGCCGCCCGCGCCATTGATGACATCGACGCCGCCGCCGCCGCGGATCACATCATTGCCGGCAGTTCCGGTCAGGTTATCCGAGAAGGTCGAGCCGATGACCTCCTCAATGCTGTTCAGCGTATCGTTGCCCGCCGCGCCGGTCACGGAGGTGCCGTTCATCGTGATGCCGCCGACCGCAGTCGAATAGTCGGCGATGTCATAGCCATTGCCCCCGTTCAGCGTATCGTTGCCGAAGCCGCCGATCAGGATGTCGTCGCCGTCGCCGCCGTTCAGGATGTCGTTGCCAAAGCCGCCGTCCAGGGTGTCATTGCCGGCCAGGCCGTTGATCGTGTCATTGCCGCCCAAGCCATTGATGGCATCGCCGAACGCCGTGCCGTTGATGGTTTCACTGGTGATGTCGCCGGACACGACTAGACCCCCGGTCGGTGCGGCGGCGATGGTCTGGTCGGCAAACTGCAGGAATTCGACATTGGTGATGGTGTCGGTCCCGTCGGGCCCGACCACCGTCCCGATCTGGCCGTTCCAGGTGATGGTATAGGCGCTGCGGTTGCCCGAGAAGACGACCGTATCGATCCCCAGGCCGCCGTCGATCTGGTCATTGCCGCCGTTGCCGCGCAGGCTGTTGTTGCCCGAGTTGCCGCGGATCATGTCATTGCCCGAGCCACCGATGGCGTTCTCGATCACCGCGCCGAGCGCGATCGAGACATTGCCGATGTAGTCCCCGACGTTCGAGAAGGCCGCCTGACGCAGGTCGATCAGCTGGTTGGTGCCGTAGCCCGAAAAGTCAAAGGTGTCGTTGCCGCCGGCATCCCAGACGGCAAAGATCAGCGTGCCGTTGGCGTCCGGCGCGAACCAGGGCTGGCCGGCATTCGAGTTGAAGCCATAGACCGTATCGCCGGTGCGCGTGGTCATATTGGCGCCGTACAGACGCTGGGCGGCGGCGATGTCGTCCATCAGGGGCGCGGCGGAATACTGACGGAAGCCCGAATTCCCGACCCAGCGGATGAAGTCACCCCCCGTGTTCTCCTCGCTGAAATAGCTCATCAGCGAATACTGGCGGCTGTCCTCGAAATAGGTGGCATGGGCCGCATAGGTGATGCTGACACCGGCGCCCGCATTGTAGTCTGCGGGGTGCAGCAGGCCGATGGCGTGGCCGATTTCGTGGGTCAGCACCTGATAGCCATAGGCGTTCAGCACCGGCGTGGCGTTGTAGCTCAGGCTGTTGTTGATCCAGACATCGCCCTGGACCGCGGAGGTCGCGGCGTTGCCCGGCAGGTAGGCGAATGCCGCCGCCCCGTCGGCCCCGGACGAGTAGTTCCCGAACAGGATGGTGGCATTGTTGGAATAGTTGGTGCCGCCGTCAGTCACCTGCTGGAAGGTGATGCCCGCGACATCCGCCCAGGACTGCAGCGCCAGCAGGGTGGCCGTGATCTGGGCCTGGGTGAATTGCGTGAACCCGCTCGTGCCATTGGGCATACTGCCGGGCTCGGTGGCGCGGAAGGCGAAGGTAACAGTCGTTCCCGTGCCGATAGCGCCGCCCCAGAACAGATTGGCCCGCGTCAGCTGGATGCCCGCGTCAATCGGTCCCAGCGAGGGTTTGCCATTGTCGCCGAAGCCGCCCCGGTCATCGCCGTTCAGTATGGCTGCCACATAACCGCTGTCACCGCCCATATCGCCCACATCGATGGCGCCGTGGAAGCGACCGCAGCCGCCGCACAGGCCGTAGCTGGAGATGGCGCCGAAGGTCGAATAGGCGTCGCTTTCGGTGCTGTCCTCGACGAAACGGCCGGTACTGCCGGAGCCGCCGTAGACCGAAAGCGCGGTCGCCTGACGACCAGTGAACAGAGAGTCGAACATTGGGAAAGCCCCTCGCGTGAATATCCAGCAGGCACCCTACTGCAGGAATTCCCGACGACAAGCGTTACAGCTGCTGTGACGGTCAACTGACGGTGAACCGGGGTATGCGGGCCACACGCCGCCCGCGAGCCGCTACGCCCTGCTTCCGTTCCGCCTCGATCCGATCTAGTGAGCCCGCACCATGGATGAGATCGAACGCCAATCCGAAGACCGCGCCTGGACCACAGCCAAGACCCTGGCCGAGGCCCTGCCCTATATCCAGAATTACGACCGCCAGACCGTCGTCATCAAATACGGCGGCCACGCCATGGGCGAGACGGCGGTCGCCAGACAGTTCGCTGCCGACATCGTGCTGCTGAAACTGATGGGGGTGAATCCGGTCGTGGTGCACGGCGGCGGCCCCCAGATCAGCGCCATGCTGGACAAGGCGGGCGTCAAATCCAGCTTCGTCGACGGCCTGCGCGTCACCGATGCCGACACCATGCAGGTCGCCGAGATGGTCCTGTCCGGCGCGGTCAACAAGGAGATCGCCCACTGGATCACCGTCGCCGGCAAACAGGCCGATGTGCGCGGCGTCGGTCTGTCGGGCAAGGATGCCGGCCTGCTGACCGTCGAGCGCACACGCCGCACCAGGCGCGACCCCGACAGCCTGATCGAACAGGAGGTCGACCTGGGCTTCGTCGGCGAACCGACCCGCGTCGACGCCAAACTGATCACTCGCCTGATTGAATCCGACGCCGACTGGGTGCCGGTCGTCGCCCCGATCGGCGTGGCCGAGGACGGGCTGACCTATAACGTCAATGCAGACACGGTCGCCGGTGCCATCGCCGGCGCCCTGAACGCCAAACGCATGCTGCTGCTCACCGACGTCGAAGGGGTCAAGGGCAAGGACGGCCAGATCATCCGCCAGATGACCCTCGCCGAGGCCGAGGCCCTGATCGCTGACGGCACCGCCTCGGGCGGCATGATCCCCAAGCTCCAGACCGCCATGGCCGCCATCCGCGAGGGCGTCGAGGCCGTGGTCATCCTCGACGGACGCCGCCCGCACGCCATGCTGGTCGAACTGTTCACCGAGCACGGCGCCGGCACCCTGGTGCGCGCGCAATGAGCGTCGAGCTCTCCCGCGCCCGCGTCTGGATCTTCGATATGGACGACACCCTGTATCCGCGCGAACAGGGCGTCATGCGGCTGGTGCAGGAGCGGATCAACACCTTCATGATGGCTGCCGTCGGCCTGCCCGAGGGCGAGGCCCGCGTGCTGCAAAAGCAGTTCCTCAACGAGCATGGCACCACCCTGGCCGGGCTGATGGCCAACTATGCCGTCGACCCCGAGGCCTTTCTCCACGAGGTCCACGATGTGCCGCTGGATTCGCTGGAGCCCAATCCGGATCTGGACGCCGCGCTGCGCCGCCTGCCCGGCCGCCGCTTCGTCCTGACCAATGGCGCCCGCTATCACGCCGCCCGCGTGCTCGAGCGCATCGGCATCACCGACGCCTTCGAGGGCGTTCATGCCATCGAGGACATGGATCTGGTGCCCAAGCCCGCGCCCGCCACCTTCCGCCGCTTTCTGGCCGCCCACGCCCTCGAGGCCGAGGGCGCCGTTTTCTTCGAGGACACGCCGCGCAACCTCGCCCCGGCCAAGGCGCTGGGCATGACCACGGTGCTGGTCGGCGACGGCCATGGCCATGAGATCGGCGACTGGGTCGATCACCACACCCTCGACCTGCTCGAATTCCTGACCGAAACCGCCCTCAAGGAGGCCGCATGAGCGACCCCGCCCACTTCAAATCCGTGATCGAACAGGCGTGGGAGGACCGCGCCTCGGTCTCCACCGCGACCATGGGCGAGATCCGCGACGCCGTCGACTACGCCCTGGCGGGTCTCGACGACGGCTCCCTGCGCGTCGCGTCGCGCGAGGCGGACGGCGCCTGGACGACGCATCAATGGCTGAAGAAGGCCGTGCTGCTGTCCTTCCGCCTCAACCCCAATGTCCGCATGGGCCTGGCGACCAACGCCGGCGCCGGCACCCCCGACTCCAGCCCCGGGCCATACTGGGACAAGGTGCCGGTCAAATGGGCCGGCTGGACCGATGCGCGCTTCGAAGCCGCCGGCTTTCGCGCCGTGCCCGGCGCCGTCGCCCGCCACGGGTCCTTCATCGGCCGCAACGTCGTGCTGATGCCCAGCTTCGTCAACATCGGCGCCCGGGTTGAAGAGGGCACCATGGTCGACACCTGGGCCACCGTCGGCTCCTGCGCCCAGATCGGCAGGAATGTGCACCTGTCGGGCGGCGCCGGCATCGGCGGCGTGCTGGAGCCCCTTCAGGCCAATCCCACCATCATCGAGGACGGCTGTTTCATCGGCGCCCGGGCCGAGGTGGCCGAGGGCGTCATCGTCCGCGAGGGCGCGGTCCTCGCCATGGGCGTCTATCTGTCGGCCTCAACCAAGATTGTCGACCGCGCGACCGGCGAGGTGTTCCGCGGCGAGGTGCCCGCATACGCCGTCGTGGTTCCTGGCACCCTGCCCGACCCCAAAGGCGGCCCCGGCCTCTACTGTGCTGTGATCGTCAAGCGGGTCGACGCGCAAACCCGCGCCAAGACCGGCGTCAACGAACTGTTGCGCGCCTGAGCCGTTCAGCGCACGCCTTCGGGCTTGGGATCACCGGTCCCTTGCTTTAGGGCATTACCCGGCGGCCCGGTCCGCGATTGCAGGAGAGTATATGTCGATGCGAGTTCTGGTTCTCGGGGGCGATGGTTTTTGTGGCTGGCCCACGGCCTTGCACCTGTCGGCCCGCGGCTGGGATGTGACGATCGTCGACAATCTGTCGCGCCGGAACATCGACAATGAGCTGGAGGTCTCGTCCCTGACCCCCATCCGCTCGATGGGCGAACGGATCGAGGCCTGGAAGGCCGTCTCCGGCAAGGACATCGGCTTCGTCAATATGACGGTCGGCAAGGAGTTCGACCGCCTGGTTGCCCTGATCAAGGACTTCGCCCCCGACAGCGTCGTCCACTTCGCCGAACAGCGGGCCGCCCCCTATTCGATGAAGTCGGCCCGGCACAAGCTCTACACCGTCGACAACAATCTGAACGCCACCAACCATTTGCTGGCCGCCATCGTCGAGAGTGGGCTGGACGTCCACCTGGCCCACCTCGGCACCATGGGTGTCTATGGCTACACCACCGCCGGCCTGCGCATCCCCGAGGGCTATCTGAAGGTCACGGTCGAGACCGACTTCGGCCCGGCCGAGCAGGAAATCCTGTTCCCGCCGAACCCCGGCTCCATCTATCATATGACCAAGACCCAGGACGCCCTGCTGTTCCAGTTCTACGCCAAGAACGACGGCGTCCGGATCACCGACCTGCACCAGGGCATCGTCTGGGGCACCCAGACCGAGGAAACCCGTCAGGACGAACGCCTGATCAACCGCTTCGACTATGACGGCGACTACGGCACCGTGCTGAACCGCTTCCTGATGCAGGCCGCCGTCGGCTATCCGCTGACCGTGCACGGCACCGGCGGCCAGACCCGCGCCTTCATCCACATCCAGGACACGGTCCGCTGCGTCGAGCTGGCGCTCAACAACCCGCCCAAAACCGGCGACCGGGTCAAGATCCTCAACCAGATGACCGAGAGCCGCCGGGTCCGCGACCTGGCCCTCACCGTGGCCGAAATGGCCGGGGCCGAGGTCCAGAACGTCCCCAATCCGCGGCAGGAAGCCGACGAGAACGAACTCGTCGTCGCCAATGACCAGTTCCGCGATCTGGGCCTCAAGCCCATCACCCTCGCCCACGGCCTGATGGAAGAGGTGACCGAGATCGCCCGCCGCTATGCCGACCGGGCCGACACCTCCAAGATCGCCTGTGTCTCCAGCTGGAATGCCCGTCGGGCCGAGGCGCTCAAGACCGAGCCCGTAGTCTCGGCCACCGCCGCCGCCCATCTGCGCACGGCCTGATCCGACCGGCTGCCGTGACCGCACCCCGTCCCCGCGAGACCCCGTCGATCCTGATCTTCGGCGGCGGCTGGCTGGGGCAGGCTGTCGGCCGTGACGTCCTGTCGAAGGGCGGCATTGCCTGGCTGACCTCGCGCTCGCCCGACACGCGCGCGCAACTGACCGACGCGGGCTTTCACGCCGTCGATCCGGAGGATGCCACGGCCCTCCAGACTGCGGTGTCCGAGGTCCAGACCCTGCTGGTCACCGCCCCGCCCGAACCCACGGGCTGTCCCGGCCTCAAGGCGCTGATCCCGGCCCTGTCGGCCTCGGGCGCCTGGCCCGACTGGATCGGCTACATCTCCTCCAGCGCCGTCTATGGCGACCGCGCCGGCGCCTGGGCCTTTGAGGATGAGCCGCTGCACGCCTCCAGCCTGACCGGCGCCCGCCGCGTCCGGGCCGAGGCCGAATGGCTGGAAGCCGGCCAGAGCATGGGCCTGACGGTCCAGGTCTTCCGCCTGCCCGCCCTCTATGGCCCCGGCCGGTCCCCGGTCGACAAGCTGCGCGACGGCACCGCCCGTCTGGTCAGGAAACCCGGTCAGGTGTTCAACCGCATCCATGTCGATGATGTCGTTTCGGGCCTTTTCGCCTCCATGGCCCGCCCCCATCCCGGCCGTGCCTACACGCTGTGCGACGACCAGCCCTCCCCTGCGGATGAGGTCATCGAATGGGCCGCCCGCCGTATGGGCCTGCCCCTGCCGCCCGAGGTCGACTGGACCGACCCCTCGGTCTCCGAGGGCATGCGCCGCTTCTACCTCGACTCCAAACGCCTCTCGAACGCCCGCGCCAAGGCCGAACTCACCTGGCGCCCCCGCTATCCCGGCTACCGCGAAGGCATAGAGGCGATCCTCAAGGCAGAGGGCTGAGCCCCACCGGGCCCTTCTCCCCACCGGGGGAGAAGGTGTCAGGCGGAGCCTGACGGATGAGGGGGAGGGTTGAGCCTAACCGGGCCGCGTCAATTCTCTCCCCACCGGCCCCCTCATCCGGGCCACTCCGCGGCTCACCTTCTCCCGCAAGGGGAGAAGGAATGCGCAGCTAGGCCCCCCAACCCGCACATCTCCGGCAACAAACCCTCGCCTTTCCAACACCCTGCCCGCCGCGACCGTCATTCTTCCCGCGTCACCTCGCCGCCCCCGCACACTGGCCGGTTGAAGACAGGGAGGACCCCATGGACCCGCACGCCCCCAACCCCACCGATCAGGGCTACTGGCCCAACGACTGGCCCGGACACGATCCTGCATACGACCCCGACCGCGCCTCGATCGACGAGGAGTGCGCCGGCATCTTCGCCGAGCGCGAGGCCCCGTCCCGCTCCGGCCATCACCGCGCCTCGGACGAGACCTGGGCCCGCGCCCGGGCCGACTATCTGGCGGGCGAGTCGGCCGCCGTCGTCTGCGACCGCTACGGCATGCGCGTCTCAACCCTGCGCAACCGCGCCGCCTCCGAAGGCTGGCGCCGTCAGGACCAGCCGGAACCCGAACCGGTCGATCTGGACGCCGAGATGGAACAGGGCCTGCCCGACTATGCCGACATGGCCGCCCACGCCCTGATCCGCCTCAACCGCGCCATCCTGAAAGGCCACGCCACCGAAGCCGGCCGCTGGCTGCGCCTGCACCGCACCCTGCTGGACATGGCCCGGAAACCGGCTTTCCTCCCCCATCGGGGGAGGGGGACCGCAGCGCGCAGCGCTGGGGTGGAGGGGGCAGTACCGCAGGCGAAACCCAACCCCCTCATGGACGCCCTCGAAGCCCAGGTCGCCGAGATCCAGGCCATGGCCCGGTCGTTGGCCGGCAAGTCAGACCATTCAGACGGTTCAGACGGTATTTTTGCGCAGACCCGCGCGACTACCCCACCCCTAGAACGGCAGCAGGTTCCGCTGGCGGCTGTAGGCCATGGTGCCGACATTGGCGCCGAGGCGCAGGCCGACGCCGGTGCGCACGGGGGCCAGGATGATGCCGTCGGCCTGCTGGTAGTTCACGCCGAGGCCGCCGATCAGATAGGCCGACCCCTCGACCCCCGGATAGCGGCGATAGATCATGTCGGGATAGTACAGCCCATAGATCAGGGTAAAGACGCGGCTGGCATTGCCGCCGACGTCCCAGCCGATCGAAATGCCCTGCCAGAAGATTTCCTGTGAAGCGCTGAGGTCCTTCATATGCAGCGCCCCGCGCCCGTATCGGACGCCGATGCCCATGGCCCCGGCCCCCTCCTCGCCCGCGATATAGGCGGTCGGGCGGTCGCCCTGATCGGCAAAGATGCGTTCGATCGCCCCGCCCATGGCCTCGGCGGCGATGCCCAGCTCGCGCGAGCCGACGGCCACCAGTTCCTCGGCGGTATAGGCGGGCGCCTGCTGGTCCGATCGGATCGGATAGCTGGGCCCGGTCGGGCCCTGCCCCGGCTGGGAGGTGGCACAGCCCGACAGCGAGCCGGCCGCCAGCGGGGTGGCGGCGGCAAGGCCGGTCAGGATCAGCTTGCGACGGTCCATGGCGAATCTCCTCAGGCAGCGACAGGCGTGCACCCTGTCGCGGTATTGAGTCAGACTTGCGGCGGCAAGGTTAACGGGACATTGCCATACGCCGGTCAGGCGCGCAGCGCGGCGCCCAGCTTTTGCGCCGCCGCCAAGATCTTCGCCGACAGGGCCTCGATCTCGGCCTCGGTCAGGGTCGCCTGATCGGGCTGGAGGGTGACCTCCAGCGCCACCGACTTGAAGCCCGGCTCGACGCCCTTGCCGCGATAGACGTCAAAGACGGCGACCTCGGTGATCCGGGCCTTGTCGGCCCCCTGCACCGCCCGGACCAGATCGCCTGCGGGAATCCGGTCCTCGACCACAAAGGCAAAGTCGCGGCTGAGCGGCATCAGGGTCGACAGATTGGCCGGGCCGCGCGACTTGGTCTTCGCCCCGCGCGGTTCCGGCAGGGCCTCGAGGATCAGCTCAAAGCCCAGCATCGGGCTTTCGGCGTCCAGCGTCTTCAACGTCGCCGGATGCAGGGCGCCGAACTGGGCGATGAGGGCCTTGGGGCCCAGCTGCACCCGCGCCGAACGGCCCGGATGCCACCAGCCGTCGGTAGGGGCCCGCTCGGGGTCCTGCACCGTCTGCAGGCCCGCCGGGGCGCCCAGCAGGGTCAGCAGTCGCATCAGGTCGCCCTTCAGCTGGAACAGCGGGTCTTCGCCCGCGCCGCTCCAGTGACGGGCGGCATGGGGGGCCACGACCACCGTGATGGCCGTCCGCTGACCGGTCGGGCTGTCGTCGCGATAGACCGGCCCGATCTCGAACAGGGCCACATCGGGGTGGCCCCGGTCGGCATTGCGCGCCGCCGCCTGGATCAGGTTCGGCAGGATCGAGGGCCGCATGCAGTCGAGCCCCTGGGCGATCGGGTTCTCGACCCGCAGCCGGTCGTCCCCGCCGCCAAAGGCCCGGGCGATGTCCTGGCTGGTGAAGGACCAGGTGACCGCCTCGGCATAGCCCAGGGCGGCCAGCGCGCGGCGGGCCCGGCGCGCCCGGGCCTGCAGCGGCGACAGCAGGCCGGCGCTGGGGGCTCCCAGATCCGGCAGGGGGGTGGACGGCAGGGCGTCATAGCCGACGATCCGCGCCACCTCCTCGATCAGATCGGCGGGGCCATGGGCATCGGCGCGCCAGCTGGGCGGGGTCACGGTCCAGCGGTCGCCGGTCTCGACGGCAAAGCCGAGCGCGGTCAGCACCTCGGCCGTGCGCTCGGGGCTGACGTCCAGCCCGGTCAGCCGCCCGACGCGGGCCGGGTCAAAGGCAAAGGCTGTCGGCGCGGCCGGGGCTTCGCCCGCGACCACGACCTCGGACGGCTCGCCGCCGCACAGGTCGAGGATCATCCGGGTGGCCAGCTCGATGCCGGGCACCACTGTGCCGGGGTCGACCCGGCGGGCAAAGCGGTACTGGGCGTCCGAGCTGATGCCCAGGGTCCGCCCGGTCTGGGCCGTGGCCAACGGGTCGAACCAGGCGCTCTCGAGGAAGACGTCGGTCGTTGCGTCCGAGCAGCCGGTGGTCTCGCCGCCCATGACGCCGCCGAGGCCGATGGCCCGTCCGCCGTCGTCGTCGGCGATGACGCAGATGTCTGGGGCGGCCGCATAGGTCTTGCCGTCCAGCGCGGCCACGGTCTCGCCGTCGGTCCCGCCCCGCGCGACCACCGCCCCGCCCTTCAGGCTGGCGAGGTCATAGACGTGCAGCGGCCGGGCTCGGTCGTAGGCGATCAGGTTCGTCACATCGACCAGCCGGTTGATGGAGCGCAGGCCAATGGCCGCCAGCCGCCGCTGCAGCCACTCGGGCGAGGGGCCGTTGGTGACGCCGCGGATCACCCGTCCGGCAAAGACCGGGCACAGGCCAGGCGCCTCCAGCCGGATCGAAACCGGGCAGGCGAAACGGCCCGCGACGGGGACGATGGCGGGGGTCTTCAGCCGGCCCAGACCGGCGGCCGCCAGATCCCGGGCGATGCCGTCCACGCCCAGCCAGTCGGGGCGGTTGGGGGTGACCTCAAAGTCGATGACCGGCTCGGCCCCGAACACCTCGGCCGCCGGTGTGCCGACCGCGAGGTCTGCGGGCAGGTCGAGGATGCCGTCGCTGTCGCCCGGCAGCTCCAGCTCGGCGGCCGAGCACAGCATGCCGTTCGAGACCACGCCGCGCACCGGCTTCTCGACCAGGGTCACGCCCAGCCCGGGCACCCAGGCCCCGATTGGCGCATAGATGGTGACCAGTCCCGCCCGCGCGTTCGGCGCGCCGCAGACGATCTCCTTTGGCCCATCCACGGTCTCGACCTGACAGACCTGCAGGCGGTCGGCATTGGGGTGGCGCTCGGCCGAGACGATCCGGGCCACAGTGAAGGGCGCCAGCGCCGCCGTCGGATCGGTGACCTCCTCGACCTCCAGCCCGGCCATGGTCATGGCCTCGGCCACGCCCCGGGCGTCCGCCGTCGTATCCAGATGATCCTTCAGCCAGGAGAGGGTGAACTTCACGAAGCCTTGCCCTCAGCCTCGGCCTTGGCCTTCAGCTCTGCCTGCGCCGCCTTGTCGGTGATCTCGCGCGCGCTCAGCAGGCCGCGCTCCATCTCCGCCACCGCGTCCTCCGGTCCGGTGAAGCCGATCTGCGTGAACCGGCAGCGGAGGAAACGGCAGTCCTTGAACCCGATCACGCCGGCAGCCTTCGACCCGCGCGGCGTCAGCAGCAGGGTCCGGACGTCGGTGGCCGAGCCCATGTTGCAGCCGTCGAACTGCACGCCGTCGCCGATCCCCAGCACCGCCGGCCCTTCGATCAGGCAGTCGGTGAAGGTCTTGCCCTCGATCATGAACTTGCCGGCATTCAGGTGCTGGACACCCATGGCGGGCAGCCAGATGGCCTCGTTCTGGAAGCTGTCGCGCTCAACCAGTTCGTGTCCGGCCGGATTGGTGATGGGGGGAGTGCTCATGGGACGGGTCCTGGATACGGGGTCAGCTTAGCCCGGCGGCGGGGCTGGGCGCGGAAAAGGCGGAGAAGCCGTAGTGGGACAGCCAGCGGCTGTCGGCCTCGAACATGGGACGCAGGTCAGGGATGCCGTACTTCAGCATGGCCAGGCGATCCACGCCCATGCCGAAGGCAAAGCCCTGGTACTCATCCGGGTCGATCCCGCACGTGCGCAGCACATTGGGGTGGACCATGCCGCAGCCGAGGATCTCCATCCAGCTGTCGCCCTCATTCAGCTTCAGCACGCCGCCCGAGCGGTCGCAGCGGATGTCCATCTCGGCCGAGGGCTCGGTGAAGGGGAAGTGGTGCGGCCGGAACCGCGCATCGATGCCCTCGACCTCGAAGAAGCGGGCGACGAAGGTTTCCAGCGTCCACTTGAGGTGGCCCATATGGATGTCGCGGTCGATCACCAGCCCCTCGACCTGATGGAACATCGGCGTGTGGGTGGCGTCGGAGTCCTTTCGGAAGGTGCGGCCCGGCGCGATGATCCGGATCGGGGGCGTCGTCGACATCATGGTCCGGATCTGCACCGGGCTGGTGTGCGTGCGCAGCACCTTGCGCTCACCCGTTTCCGGGTCGGGCCTGAGGAAGAAGGTGTCGTGCATCTCCCGCGCCGGATGCTTGGGCGGAAAGTTCAGGGCGGTGAAGTTATGGAAGTCATCCTCGATGTCCGGACCTTCGGCCACCGAGAAGCCCATGTCGGCGAACAGGGCCACCATCTCGTCCATGACCTGCAGGGTCGCGTGGACGCTGCCAGACCGGGCCGGACGGGGCGGCAGGGTCAGGTCCAGATGCTCGGACTTCAGCCGGGCCTCCAGTTCTGCGGCCGCAAGCTCGGCCTTGCGGGCGGCCAGGGCCGCCGCCACCCGGTCGCGCAGGCCGTTGATGCGCGGCCCCTCGGTGCGGCGCTCATCCGGGCTCATGGCGCCGAGGCCTTTCAGTAGGCCAGAGATCGACCCGGCCTTGCCGAGGGCGGAGACGCGAAGGTCCTCGAGGGCCTGCACACCCTCGGCCGAGCCGATGGCGTTGATCAGGTCCAGTTCCAGTTGGTTCAGGTCTGTCATGACGCCCGTCGTCTAGCGAGACGAAAGCCGTTCGTCACCCCGAAAGGCACCGGCGACGCCGTCCCGGGTGTCCGGCATGAGCGGCCCGCTCGATCCCAATCTGCAGAATACGTCCGTAGTCGGATTTATCTCTATGATTTCGTTGCAAAATCTTCGAATTCGAAAAAGCCATCCTTAAGGGATTGCCGCCAAGGCTGCGCCCGGAAGTCAGGAGCGTTCTGTATGGCCCGGATCAGGGACTATCGCGTCATTGCCGAGCCGGTCGGGCCCGACGTCTGCGGATCCGATGCGTTCGAACGCTTTCGGACCGAGCCCAACACCCTGGCCATCGGCGTGGTCGATGGGGACGGGCGGCCCATCGGCCTGATCGAACGCCACGCCTTTACCCTGAAGATGGCCGCCGAGTTCGGACGCGCCCTCTATGCACGCAGGCCGGTCTCGTGGCTGATGGATGCCAGCCCGCTGGTGTTCGATGGCGCGATGGACGCCGCCACCCTGTTCCAGAGCCTGAACGATTCCGAGCTGGGCGGTCTGCTGGGCGGTTTCATCATCACGGAAGAGGGCCGCTACAGCGGGGTCGGGTCGGGCGTGCAGGTGCTGCAGGCCGCCAGTGCCCTCGCCCGCCGCCGGGCCGATGAAATGGCGGCCCTGGCCCGGAACCTGAGCCGGGCCGAAGCCGAAGCGCGGGCGTCCAGTCGTGCCAAATCAGAATTCCTCGCCGTGATGAGTCATGAGATCCGGACCCCTCTCAACGGGGTCCTTGGGGTGGCAGCCCTGATGGAGCGGAAGCTGACGCAGGAGGATCTCCGGCCCCACGTCCGCACCATCCTCGATTCGGGACAGAGCCTGCTGCGCCTGTTGACCGATGCGCTGGACATGTCGCGGGCCAATGCCGGTATCCTGACGCTGGAGCCGTCTCCGGTCAGCCTGACCGCCGTCGCCGACGACCTTCTGGCCCTGTGGAAGGCCCGGGCCGAGGAGAAGGCCATTTCGCTGGACGTGCGCTGTGAGGGGAACAACCCGACCTGGGTCCAGTGTGACGAAATCCGGCTCAAGCAGCTGTTGAACAATCTGATCGGCAATGCGCTCAAATTCACGCCGTCCGGGCGGGTCAGCTGCACCCTGAAGGGCGCACCGTTCGGCGACCGGATAAGGGTCGAAGGCGCGGTGGAGGATAGCGGCCCCGGGATCCCGGCGGACAAGATCGATCAGGTCTTCCAGCCCTTCAACACCGGCGAGGCAGGACGCGAGGGGGCGGGTGCCGGTCTGGGCCTCGCCATCTGTCGCCAGATCGTCGACCGCATGGGCGGGACCATCTCGGCCGGAACCTCGCCGTTCGGCGGCGCTCGCTTCAGCTTCCGGATTGAACTGGACACCGCCACGCCCGACGACCTGACGGCGGGCCAATCCCGGGCGGAACCGACCCCCCATGATACCCTGCACATACTGGTCGCCGACGATCACCCGACCAATCGCTTCCTGGCCGGCAAGCTGCTGGAAATGTTCGGTTGCAGCTTTGAGGCCGTCGAGAACGGCGCCGAGGCGCTTGCGGCCGTGCGCGACCGTGCCTTCGATCTGGTCCTGATGGACATCAAGATGCCGGTGATGGATGGCGTGGAGGCGACACGAGCCATCCGCCAGCTCGGCGAGGGCAAGGGCTCAGTCCCGGTTCTGGCGCTGACGGCCAATGCCGACGACGCGGATGCCAGGACCTACCTGGCCGCCGGCATGAACGCCGTCGTCTCCAAGCCCATTCAGCCCGACGTCCTGCTGGATGCCATCCGTCGGGCCATGAGCGTGCCCTTAAGCCACGCGGCTTGATTCACCGTCCTTGAGGACGAAGGTGATCTTCAGGTTGACCCGGTATTCGGTGATCTGGCCGCTGTCGACGACGACCTTCTGTTCCTGGACCCAGGCGCCGCGCACCTGATCCAGCGTTTCGTCGGCGCGGGCAATGCCCTTCTTGATGGCGTCCTCGAAGCTAACGGTCGAGGACGAGGTGATTTCGGTGACGCGGGCGACGGTCATGGGACACTCCTGTTTCGGTGTCCCCTTCAAACGATACCGGACCCTTCCGGTTGCGTGACGGCCTCGCCTCATGAAAACGCCCGCCGTCCTGAAAGGAGGCGGGCGCTGTCAGATCGTCACGCGTGACAGGGTCAGGCCAGGGCGGCGCGAACCTTGTCAGCCACGGCCTTGAAGCCGGCTTCGTCAGCGGCCATCGCGGACAGAACCTTGCGGTCCATTTCGATGCCGGCCTTCGACAGGCCGTGCATGAACTGCGAATAGGTGAAGCCTTCCAGACGGGCGGCGGCGTTGATGCGCTGGATCCACAGGGCGCGGAAGTTGCGCTTCTTGGTGCGGCGGTCGCGGTAGGCATATTGCCCGGCGCGGTCGACGGCGGCCTTGGCGGTCCGGATGGTGTTCTTGCGACGGCCGTAGAAACCCTTGGCCTGTTTCAGAACCTTCTTGTGCTTGGCGTGCGAGACGACGCCTCTTTTGACGCGAGCCATTATATATCTTCCTTCGGAAGGGCCCTAGCGCGCGCGACGCGGTCGCTTGCTGCTTGAGGGCCTCTGTTCAAATTCGTTCGATGCGATGAAGTCAGTCGGTCTGTGCGGCTACGCCTAGGCGTAGGGCATGTAGGACTTGATCTTCTTGGCGTCGGCGTCGGCCATGACCGAGGTGCCGCGGTTCTGGCGGATGTACTTGGAGTTATGGCTGATCAAGCGGTGACGCTTGCCTGCCACACCGGCCTTGACCTTGCCGCTCGCAGTGAATTTGAAGCGCTTTTTGGCGCCCGACTTCGTCTTCAGTTTCGGCATTTTCCATTCCTTTTTCGGCGACCGGTCTTAGGACTGAAAAGTCCGGAGGGTGGACGCACTGGGTTCTGGAACCGCCCAGGCATGCCTGTTCGCCCGGCGGTTCGGTACGCGAAGGCGCGGGTCATACGGCAAGGCCCCGCCAAACGCAAGGGCAGGATTCCTGCACCGGATCATTCCCGAGAGCATTTTGTTCATGGTATGTTCTACCCATGAAGACGCCGGATGATCGCCATGAGGACGGGGCCGGGCTGCGTTGGCTGTTTCTGGACCTGAACAGCTATTTCGCCAGTGTCGAGCAGCAATACCAGCCGGACCTGCGGGGACGACCGGTAATCGTGCGACCGGCGCCGTCCGAATACACCTGCGCGATCGCCGCCAGCTATGAAGCCCGGCCCTTCGGAATTCGTACCGGAACCCGCGTGATGGATGCCCGCAAACTGTGCCCTGGCTTGGCTGTGGTCGAGGCCCGCCCTGACCTCTATGTCACCGTTCACAAGCAGATCATGGCCGAAATCGACAGGCACCTGCCGATCTGGAAGGTTTGCTCGATCGATGAGGCGGCCTGTGAATTGACCGGGCCTCAGCGGCTGGAGGCCAATGCAATCCCGTTGGCCCGGCGGGTTCAGGCGGGGATCCAGGCGGCGGCGGGTGACTGTCTGCGCTCATCGGTCGGCCTGGCGCCCAGCCGTCTGCTGGCGAAGACCGCCTGTGGCATGCAAAAACCTGACGGCCTGACGGTTCTGCGTGCCGACCAACTGCCCGGGCGACTGCTGGATCTGCCCCTCTCGGCCCTGCCGGGTGTAGGGCCACGCATGACTCGCCGGCTGCAGGCGGCCGGGATTCACGACATGGCCGGGCTGTGGGCACTGGGAGCTGCCGAAGTCCGACGCCTGTGGAACAGTATTGAGGGAGAACGGATCTGGCGGGGCTTGCACGGACTTGACAGTGCAGAGCCGCCCGAGCGGCCGCGCGCCTCCATCAGCCACAGCCACGTTCTGGCCCAGGCCATGCGAACCCCCGACGGCGCCCGTGCCGTCGTCCGCCGATTGACCGTCAAATGCGGCGCCCGTCTACGCCGACTACAGCTGACCGGAGGGTCCCTGACCCTGATCGTGGACATGCCCGACGGCGCCCCGCGAAAGGCCCGGCGACGCGACGTGGCGTCACTGAGCTGCACCTTCGCCCCCACCTGCGACAGCTTTGTCCTGCTGAAGGCCGTAGATCGCCTTTGGGAAGGCATACGTGCCGATATCGAGCACCGCCCGCCCAACTATGTGGGGGTGGCCGTTCATGACCTGCGCCCGGTAGACAGCTTTGTGCCGGATCTGCTGGGCTGGTCGCCGGATCAGGGCGGCCAGTCCCGCTCCCTGCTCCTGTCGCAGGCGCTGGACCGGTTGAACGCCCGGTTTGGCAAGGACACGGTCTCCATCGGACCCCGCGCGGACTTGCCGAGCTATGTGGGCGCCAAGATTGCCTTCAACCGCATCCCCGAAGATGAAGAATTCCGGGAGTAGCCTCCATCCGGCGGATTGGAATTCAGAAAGGCAAGCCCATACAGAAACGCCCCGGCGCGGCGGCACCGGGGCGTTCAGATGTCTTGCGGTCGCGTCGGAAAACTAGCGGGGCGCGAGGATCATGATCATCTGGCGGCCTTCCATACGCGGGGCATATTCGACCTTGGCGATTTCCTCAAAATCGGCCTGGACCTTGTTGAGCAGTTTCATGCCGAGTTCCGGGTGGGCCATTTCGCGACCGCGGAAGCGCAGGGTCACCTTGACCTTGTCGCCCTCCTCGAAGAAGCGGTGCATGGCCTTGGCCTTCACGTCATAGTCGTGTGTGTCGATATTGGGCCGGAGCTTGATTTCCTTGAGCTCGACGACCTTCTGCTTCTTGCGCGCCGCGGCCTTCTTCTTCTGCTCCTCGAAGCGGAATTTGCCGTAGTCGAGGATTTTGCAGACGGGCGTCTCGGCGTTCGAGACGATCTGGACAAGATCCATGCCGGCTTCTTCGGCGGCTTCCAGCGCGGACGCCAGAGGCATTACGCCCTGCTTTTCACCGTTCTGGTCGATCAGGAGCACGCGCGCGGCGCGGATATCCTGATTCATGGGCGGCCCATCCTTGACGGGCGGAGTTTGCATCGGACGGCGAATGGGCGTCGTTTCCTTATGTGGTCGAGAGAAGATTGGCGGCTGTCATACGGAAACGCGCGGCGACCCGCCCCGTTTCCTGACAGCGCAATATGACCCTACGCGGCCCAATCTTCAAGGCGTGGGCCCCGGACGCCCCTCTGGCCACGCCTCATACAGATCAACCACGGCAGAAAAGACACGATCGACCGTAAGATCCTCGATCGGGGCGAACTGGCCCCGAGTCTCATTGGAGGCCACGGTAGCGGTCCTCGGCCCCCATGGGCCATACAGCCACCACTGGGTCGGGCCGAACAGGCCGAGCGTCGGCCGACCGAGAGCCGCCGCGACATGCATCAGGCCGGAGTCATTGCCGACGAACAGGGCCGCACGGTCGATGGCCGCAGCCGAGCACAGGATGTCGCCCTTGCCGACGCAGTCGATGCCGCGATCCCCGGCCGCCTCTAGCGCCGGAGTGGCAGGGGGCCGGTCGCCCGGGCCGCCGACGGGCATGAAGCGCCAGCCGTCAAAGCGGGGGTCGGCCTTCAGCCGCTCGACCAGCTGACCCCAGCGGTCGGCGGGCCAGGACTTGCCCGGCTGGTGGGCGATGGGCGCCAGGGCGATGATCGGACCGGGTCCGGTTCCGGCCGCCAGCTGCGGATCGATGACGGCGGCGGCTTCCCTGCGCGCCGTGTCGTCGAGGAAGATTTCGGGATCCAGCGGGGCATCGGCGCCCGTCAAGCGCGTGACCATCTCGACCTTGCTGACGCCGGTCTCCCACTGGCGGGTGTAGACGACGCGCCGTCTCGTGGGCACCAGCCAGGCGAGGGCCGAGCCCCGGATGTCGATCACCAGGTCCCAGCGGGTGTTCCGCACCTGACGCCACAGGTCGAACCAGTGTCCGGACATGGGCTTCTTGTCGAGGATGATGATCCGCTCGACCCCGGGGGCGGCGCGAAAGAACGGAGCCGGGGGCCGACCGCAGGCCACGGTGATCGCGGCACCCGGAAATTGTCGCCCGATCTCGCGGATCACGCCCGAGGAAATCACGCAGTCGCCGATGCGATTGGAGGTGACGAACAGGACCTGGGGGGCGGGTGTCATGCGATTCCGTCTTCGCTTCCGGGGTCAGGTCTGGCTATCAGGGTCTGCGACCCATGGCGAGAGGAGCCGGACATGACCGATCACCTGACCCGTCCCGACGGCGAACATCTGGCCCTGAAACAGGTTGAAGGCGAGGGGCCCGTCGTCCTGTGGGTCGGGGGCTTTCGCTCGGACATGGAGGGGACCAAGGCGCTGGCGCTTGAGGCTGCCGCGCGCGAACGGGGCTGGGCCTTCGTGCGCTATGACCATTTCGCCCACGGGCAGTCGACGGGGGAATGGCGCAAGGCCACCGTCGGCAGGTGGTGCGAGGATGCCTGTGCCCTGGTCGATCATCTGGTCGGGACGGGCGGGCGGCAGGTGGTGCCGGTCGGATCGTCGATGGGCGGCTGGGTGGCGCTGAACCTGACGCTGGCACGGCCGCAGGCGGTCAAGGGTCTGGTGCTGATTAATCCGGCGCAGGACTTTACCGAACGGCTGATGTGGCCGGACCTGGGGCCGGACCGTCAGGCCGAGATTCTGGAGACCGGCGAGACCCTGATGCCGGACGAGGGGCTGGGGCCCTATGTGCTGACCCGGACGATGTTCGAGGAGGCCCGCACGCGCGTGCTGCCGGAAGGCCCCCTGCCGGTCCGGTGTCCGGTGCACATCCTGCAGGGACGAAAGGACACCTCTGTGCCCTGGCGCCACCAGCTGGCCCTGATCGCGCAGCTGGAGTCGGCGGAGGTGCGGCTGGACCTTATCGCCGACGGGGACCACCGGCTGTCGGGTCCCGGCGATCTGGCGCGCATGATCGCAGCCGTCGAGGCTATGCGGTCAGTCTGATCGTTCGGTTTTGTCTGGAAAGACCGCGGGCTCAGGCGCCGACGCGGCGCAGGCCCCCGGCCGTGGTCGGGCGCTGCTCGCCGCCTGACAGGATCACGCGGTCGATGCGGGTCTTCTCGGCGCGGAAGGCGGCCAGATCAGCTCCGCCGAGGATGGTGCCCTCCTGGGTCTTGACCCCGGACGGGTTGATCCGTCGGCCGTTCTGCCAGATCTCATAGTGAAGGTGCGGGCCTGTAGAGGCGCCGGTCGAGCCGACATAGGCGACGACCTGGCCCTGACGGACCCGGACGCCGGCGCGGATGCCCGAGCCGTAGCGCGACAGGTGGGCATAGCCGGTTTCAAGGCCGTTGGAGTGACGGATGCGCAGCCAGTTGCCATAGCCGCCCCAGCGACGCGCCTCGACCACCACGCCATCGGCGGGGGCGAGAACGGGCGTGCCGGTCGGCGCGGCGAAGTCGATGCCCTGGTGCATGCGGCGGTAGCCGGAGATCGGGTGACGGCGATAGCCATAGGAGGAGCTGACCCGGGCCCGGTCCAGCGGCGTGCGCATGAAGGCCGAGCGCATATTCTTGCCCGAAGCATCGAAATACTGGGCCTCGGCCGAGTTGGCCGGCTTGAATCGGTAAAAGACCTGACCCTTGAGCTCGGCATACAGAAGCTCGCCGGCCTCAACCACGCGGCCGCTTTCGGTGACGGTCTGGCTGAACACCAGTACAAACTCGTCGGAGGCCCGGATATCCCGATCCAGGTCGAATTTGTGCGAGAACAGCTGGGTCGCCTTGCGGATCACCTGGCCGTTGGCGCCGGCCTGACGGGCGGTGGCATAGATCGAGCCCTTGACAGTGCTACGGACCACCACGGTCTCGTGGGTGACCTTTTCCTCGATGGCGCGCAGGCGAAGGGCGCCGTCAAAGGTGCGCGACACGGTCAGTTGGCTGGCCGGACCCGTACGCATGGTCAGGCCGATCAGGCGCGCCCCGCCCCGGCCGCCGCGCGGCTGGGCGATGGCCGTCTCGAACCGGAGACCGGCGCGCAGTTCGTTGACATCATAGGCGTTGGCGATGGTCTCGGTAACAGCGCGGGCTTCCTCGTCCGGGATACCGGTGCGGCGCACGGCCTGCTCGAAGGTTTCGCCCTTGCGGATCTGGACCGGGATGGCTTCCGGTGCGCCCATGCCGGCCAGGGTTCCGGCGGCGGCGATCGCCTGGGCTTCAAGCTGGGTGATGGACTCGGCACTGACAGCAACGGGAACCTCGGCCCTTACCGGGTGGTAGACCCGGCCCGCCAGCATGGCGACCATCAGGGCCGCGCAGGCGGTGAAGATGTGCGGCGCAAGGCGCATCGGTTGGCGGCGCGGATCAAATTGAGCCATCGTTTCCCGACATATCGACGACGCCCATACGGCGCCACGCGTGATACCAGCAAGTTCCGCGCCGAAGACGCCCCTCCGGCACCGGAGGTCCGCCTATAGCCCGTCAGCCCCCCAATGTGAAGCGCAAGGGTTACGAAGTCTTAATGGCAAAGCCTGTTTTTCCGTGTTCAAGGCAGACATAGCGAGAACAAAGTCGTCTGCTTCGAGTTATGCGGGATGAGAACGGCGAATCCGGCCCTGAATTGCGCGAGATCGCTGACAACATTCGATCGTTCAACCAGTGTTCTTGGGGCAACCATACAGTGCTCATGAAGCAACAGCCCGTGCATCCGCCTGCACAGCTGAACCGGACAGGGACCGGGGCGTCAAACAGGCGCGTCCCGTTCAGGGACAGGTTATAGCCGTCTCGTGAGCACCTCCCCGCCAGCACCTGGAGACACGGACCGTCCGCCTCCCCCCGTTCGGAAGCGGCCCGGGCGGGCGTGGCCGCGCGTGCTGACTGCGGTCATCGTCGGCGTGTTGATCCTGCTGGCGGCGCTTTATCTGAACCGGCGGATGTTGGCGCGCGAGATTCTGGTCGGCTGGCTGGACCGACAGGGGATCGCCGCCGAGGTCGAGGTCGAGCGGATCGAGCTGAACGGCTTTGTCGGGCGTATTCTGGTCGGAGATCCCGAGGACCCGGACTTCGTCGCCGAGCGGGTTGAGGTAGATTACAGCCTGACCGCCCCCTGGTCTGAGGTCGGGTTCGGCGCCCGCCCCAGCCGCATCCGACTGGTGGCGCCCTCACTCAGAGCCACCTGGCAGGACGGGCGCTTCAGCTTCGGCAGCCTGGATCCCCTGATCGAACGGTTCACGGGCCGACCGGTCCAGCCCGAGGCCTCTTCCCCCCTGGTTCTGGTCGAGCAGGGCGAGTTGCGCCTCACCACGGCATACGGCCCCGTGCGAGTGCTGGCGGATGCCCGGATCGAGGACAGTCGTCTGGTCCGACTGACGGCCCGCATGCCGAAGTCGGCGCTGGCGCTGGATGACCAGTCCGTTCGGGGGCTGAGCGCAGATCTGGACCTGACCACGCGCAGCGATCGCATGACCCTCAGCCTGACCGCGGCAGCCGACAACGCGAGCGGTGCGGACACCATCGCCCGTGATTTGACGCTCAATGTCGAGGCCGTCCTCCCCTATCCGAAAGGAACCCCGCTGAGGCTCGACGGGCCGGGGCAGATCGAGCTGTCGCTGGATGCGGCGACCTATTCTGCCGGTGACACCGAGGCGCAGACTGTGTCGATCGACATGTCCGGCGACGGACAGTTCGACGGCATTCTGACCCGCCCCCGGTTTGAGGGACGCAGCCGGGGGACAACCACAGCCGGGCGGTTCACGGCAGCAGGCTCAACCGTGACGGAGGCTCGAGTGGAGTTGGGTGACGCTACGACAACGCTCGATCTGTCCGCCGAGGCCGCGCGCTGGAGCCTTGTGGGCCCGGCCCGGGTTCGGGCTGTCCGCTTTGACAGCGAGGCCTTTGGCGGTCGCGATGTCGACCTTGCCACGCCGCGTCTGGTCGCCGGGGGCCGCGAGGGCCGGTTCGAGGTCACCGGGACGTGGCAGGCCACTGCGGGACAGTTGTCCTCAGGCGAGTTGCGACTGGCCGGTGTGTCGGGCCGGCTTAATCTCGATCTGGTCTCGGACGGGGCGCTGCGCCTGACCGGACAGATGTCCGCCGCCCAGGGCCGCTGGCCCCTGCTGGGAGCGCGCGCCGCAGATGACGTGCCGGAGCTTGGCGCGATGAAGGCCGCGCTGGGCGATTTCCGGCTGAACGCGCCTGGCTTTGTCTATCGCTCAGGGGTCGGCGGCGGGCGTCTGGACCTGACCCGGCCCGTCGCCATCCGGCCACTCAGCGGGGGTCAGCTCACGATCCGCGAGGGCGATGCCCCCGTTCTGGTGCTGCGGGACGGCGAGGCCCCGGGGGGGCAGTTGCGCCTGACCTCGACAGGTGGTGGCGGCCTGCCCGAGGCCGAGGTTTCCGTGCCACGCTGGGCCCTGATCCCCGGCGGGTTCTTGGCGGATTTCGACGGTCAAGCCACACTGGACTTCGGTCTCGGGCGCGGCCTGACCGTGTCCGGCGACGGACGTTTGCAGAACGTGGGCGGGGTGCTGACCGTCACCACCACAGACTGTCTGGCCGTCACCGCGGAACGGCTGGAACTGGGCGAGAATGACGTTGCGCACGTGGCCACTGGCCTATGCCCGACAGGGCGCGCGCCTCTGGTGTGGATCGCCGACGGCGGCTGGCGGGTGGACGGGCAACTGGCGGGCGGCTCGGGACGGGCGCCCTTCCTCGCGCTCGGGGTCGAGGACCTGAGTGGCGCACTTCAGGTCGTCGGACGCCCGCAAGGCCTGTCGCTGGACCTGACGGTCGGCGAGGCCCGGATCGAGGATGCGACCCGGCCGATCCGCTTTCACCCGCTGGAAGGGCGGGGCATGGCCCGGATGCGGGGCGACTCGTGGACGGGGGACTTTGTCCTGACCCGGAACGGCAGAGAGGTGGCGCAGCTGGACCTGGCGCACGACGGCCTGACGGGTGTCGGCGGCGTTGATATCTCCACCGGAGACCTGAGCTTTGCCAAAGGGGGTCTTCAACCGTCGATCCTGACGCCGCTCGCCGCGGATCTGGTCGGTGAACCGGTCACCGGCGTGGCGCGCTTTGACGGGCGGATCGCCTGGACGCCCGTGGACGGGACCAGCACCGGACGACTGGCGCTTCGCGACCTGACGTTTTCCAGCCCCGCCGGACAGATCATGGGGCTGGAAGGCTCTGTCGACTTCACCAGCCTCGCTCCGCTGACCACCGCGCCGGACCAGTCGCTGACTGCCCGATCGCTGGAGATCGCGGGTGGCGTCTCTGATCTCGGCGTGACCTTCACCCTGGACAAGGCGGCGCTGTCCGTTTCGGGTGCAGAGCTGGCGGTGGGGGCCGGACAGGTCACCGTCGAACCCTTCGACATCCCGCTGGACCCGGCCGTTCCCTGGGGCGGGACGGTCCTGCTCGAACGGGTGCAGGTGGGCGATCTGGTTGCGGGGGCGGGCTTTGGCGACAAGGTGCAGCTGGATGCCGTCGTCTCGGGCAGCATCCCGTTCGTGCGCAGCCCGGATGGCCAGATCCGCATCTCGGGCGGGTCGCTGCAGGCTGTCCAGCCGGGGCGTTTGTCGATCCAGCGCGAGGCGCTGTCCGGGCTGGAAGCGGGAGGCGGGGGCGAGGCGATCCCGCCGGGCGTGGTCGAGGACCTGGCCTATCAGGCGATGGAATATATGGCGTTCGACAGCCTGACCGCCCGCGTCGACAGTCTGGACGGCGGGCGGCTGGGGGTGCTGTTCCGCATCATGGGGCGTCACGACCCACCCGAGCGCCAGGAACTGCGGCTGGGCCTGCTGGATGTGATCCGGCGCGATTTCCTCGGCCAGCCGCTGGAGCTGCCGTCCGATACCGGCATCCGGCTGACGCTCGACACGACCTTCAATCTGGACCAGATCGTCTCCGACATCCTGGCGCTGAACCGTGCCCGGCGGGGGGAGCCCGATCCTGAGCCGGCGAGCGAGCCGTAACCCGAACCCGATCCGTGCGTTCAGACCCTGTTCACCCCCGTTGGCGCTGTATGGCATCGACACTGATGGAGACTTCCGGACATGAGGCCCTTTCTGCCCTACCGCAAAGCCCCCGCCCTGCTGGTCGCCGCGACCGTGCTGGCGCTGGGCGCGTGCACGCCGACCATTCGCCTGGAAGTCGCCCCGATCGAGATCTACGCCAAACTCGACGCCGACGTCCGGGTCCGCCTTGATCGGGAGCTGCAAGAGCTGCTGATCGAGAACCCCAACCTGTTCTGATGAACCGAGCCCTGAAGGGTATGACCATGACTTTCCGCAAACTCTTCGTCATCGCCGCAGCCGTCGCCGCTTTGGGCGTCGCCGCGACCGGTGCGTTCGCCCAGTCGGCCGAGCAAAAGGCGATGGTGGACCGCGCCAAGGCCGAGGGCATCGTCGGCGAACAGGCCGACGGCTATCTGGGCTTTCGCGTCAGCTCGTCCGATCCCGCGCTGAACGAGGCGGTGCAGGTGATCAATTCGGGCCGCCGTCAGGCCTATGCCCGCAGCGCCGCCGAAGCCGGCACGACTGCGGCCGTCGCCGGCGCGGTGATGTTCGAGACCCAGCTGCTGCCGCGCATCACTTCTGGCCAGTGGTACCGCACCAACGATGGACGCTGGGTCCAGCGTTAAATCCTGATATCCAGATAGCTACCGGGGCGCAGGGGGCGATCCGCCGCCTGCGCTTCGGTGCGTGAAGGCTCCGTGGGGGCAGCCGCAGCGGGCCGGGCGGCGACCTGCTGGACCGTCTCGACCTGGGCCAGCGCCTGCCGGAAGAACGCCGCCTGTGCCTGACGAACAGCTGGAGCGGGTCCCGCAGCGGGCGCAGCGGCCGGGTTCAGGGACGTGAAGGGGCGGATGTCGCTCATCCCTGACAGGTTAACGAACAGGGTTCAGAAATCGTTAACGGCGCGGACAGGTGACGGGGGTCAGGGGCGCTCGGCGGGGTCGTTGAGGGCGTCAACCAGACGGCGGACATCTGCCGCATCCGTCAGGGGCCCGGTGTGCTTGGCGACCACCCGGCCATAGGCATCGACCGCATAGGTTTCCGGCACGCCCGCTATGCCCAGATCCAGCCCGGCCTGACCCTCGGCATCGACCAGCACCATGGAAAACGGATCACCCAGCTCGTCCAGGAACTCGCGGGTGGCCGCAGGCTCGTCCTTGTAGGCGATGCCGACGATAGCAATCCCCTGATCCTTCAGCGCCATCAGGGCAGGATGTTCGATCCGGCACGGCGCGCACCAGGAGGCGAACACATTGACCAGCATGGGCCGTCCCACCCCGGCCGTCCTGATGTCCACCTGCCCCGGCCCGGCGACATCGCCGGTCAGCATGGGCAGGACGGTTTCGGGAACGGGTTGTCCGACGAGAGCATCGGGCTTGTAGGCCGGGTCGCGGTTCAAGGCCCAGCCTGCGAACAGCATGGCGAGGCCGACCAGCACGACCAGCGGGAGCAGGGCCAGCCAGCGCTTCATTGGTTGTCACCCTCCAGCCGCTCAAGCTCGCGTTTCCAGCGGCGCGCCTGCGTCAGGCAGCGGGCCACCACCGCGACCAGCACACCGACCGTCACCGCCCAGGCGGGCCAGACGAAGGCGGCATAGGGGCCCATATCCAGATCGATCATCCCTGAGCCTCCCGCGCACGGCGCGCCCTGATCGCCAGCACCCGGCGGCGCACGACCTCGGTGCGGATCGCCGTCAGCCAGACGGCGAGGAACAGCAACAGCCAGGCGGTCATCATGACCAGCAGCGGCCACAGATAGGCCGGGTCCAGACTGGTCCCTCCGGCGCGCAGCAGCGACGCCGGTTGATGCAGGGTGTTCCACCAGTCGACCGAGAACTTCACGATCGGCAGGTTGATCAGGCCGACCAGCCCCAGCACGGAGGCGGCGCGGGCGCCCCGGCCCTCGTCGTCAAAGGCGCCGCGCAGGACGGCATAGGCGATGTAGAGCAGGAACAGCACCAGCATGGAGGTCAGGCGCGCGTCCCAGACCCACCAGGTGCCCCACATGGGCTGGCCCCACAGGGCGCCGGTGATCAGGGCCAGACCGGTAAAGGCCGCGCCGGGCAGCACCGCCGCCCGGGCCGCCGCATCGGCCAGCGAATGCCGGAAGATCAGATAGAACAGGCAGCTGATCCCCAGCGAGGCATAGACCGCCAGCCCCAGACTGGCTGCCGGCACATGGATGAACAGGATCCGCACCGTGTCGCCCTGCAGGGCATCCTCCGGCACGCGGAAGGCCCAGACCGAGCCCACGGCCAGCAGCACCGCCGCGATCACCCACAGGGGGCCGACCAGCGGGCGGGTGACGCGCATGAACCTGTCGGGATTGGCCAGACCGAACATGGGCGCGGCTTACCCCCCCGACCGCAGGGCGGCAAGCGGCCCGCATGTCGCGGCCAAGGTCGCGGGGGGCGGCGTCATGTGCGGCTGCCCCGGAGGCCCGCAGCCCCGGCCAGCACGCCGATCACTACCGCCACAAGCGCACAGGCGCACAACAGGGCCAGCGCCGGGCCGGGCGAGCGGCCGTCCGCCTGCGCGACCAGCGCCCCCGCGCCGAAGATCACGGGCGGCAGGAACAGCGGCAGGACGATGACCGCGATCAGCAGCCCGCCCTTGCGCGCACCGATCGCCAACGCCGCGCCCAGCGCGCCGGTGACGGAAAAGGCGAGGGCGCCGACCGCCGCCGTCAGGGCCAGCAGGGGCAGTTGCGCCGGTGTGAGACCAAGGCTGATCCCGACGGGCAGGGTCATGGCGGCAAGCGGCAGGCCGATGGTCAGCCAGTGCGCCAGTGCCTTGAGCACCACCACGCCCTCGTCCGGCAGGGGGCCGAGCGCCAGAAGGTCGAGGGTGCCGTCCTCGAAGTCGCGCTCGAACAGCCGTTCCAGCGTCAACAAACTGGCCAATGAAAGCGCCAACCAGACCAGTCCCGGCGCCAAACTGGCCAATTGATCGAGGCGCGGCCCGGCGCCCAGCGGCACGATGACCGCAAGGCTGAGCAGAAAGCCGCAGGCCAGCAGCGGTCCGCCGCCGCCATTCCACGACAGGGCCATTTCGCGCCGGAGCAGAAGCAGGGCCGCGCTCATGCTGTCCCGCCGATCTCGCAGGTGCGGGCGGGGATCGGCAGCGGGTCGTGGACGGCGGCCAGGATTATGCCGCCGCCGGCCAGATGCGCCTGCATCAGCTGTCCGACCTCAGCCCGCCAGCGGGCGTCGAGCGGCGACAGGGGTTCATCCAGCAGCCAGACGGAGCGGGGGGCGGCCAGCAGGCGGGCCAGCGCCAGCCGCCGCCGCTGGCCGGCCGACAGCCGTCGCACTTCCAGATCCATCAGACCTTCGAGACCCAGCGCCCTCACCGCTTCGTCGATGCCGCCGGGGCCACCACCGCACCATCCGACCTGAAACGCCAGTTCGTCGCGCGCGGTGCGGCCCGACCGGAAGCCGTCCTGATGGCCGATCAGATGCAGATGACGGGTGCGGGCGACCTCGAGGTCGAGATCCTGCCCATTGTCGTCGAACCTCATCCGCCCGGCCTCGGGCGTCAGCAGTCCGGCAATGGCGCGCAGCAAGCTGCTCTTGCCGGCGCCGTTAGCTCCCGTGAGGGCCACGGCCTCGCCCGGGCGGACGCTCAGGTTCAGGTCCTCGAACAGTCTGCGCTCGCCGCGCCGCACCGCCACACCCTCGAGCGTGAGGCGGATCATACCGGCACCGTCGTTTTGAGAACCGCTCTCAATGTCCATGACGCCGACAGGGATACATGGACGCGCGCGCAGCCGCGCACTATATCCGCGTGTGCCGCAGCAGGCTTTCGCCGCGCGCGCCGGGGACCTGTGTGCCCCTGCGTCTGTCGCGCGATCGCGCAACCGGATGTCCGGGCGGCCTTTGCCAGAGGAAGCTCTCCATGCCGTCAATCGACACTCACGCCACCCGCCGGGATCTCGCCGTCGGGCGTAAGAAGTATGCCTATTACAGCCTTGCCGCCGCAGAGGAAGCCGGTCTGACCGGGATTTCCCGCCTGCCGCGCTCGATGAAGGTTCTGCTCGAGAACCTGCTGCGCAACGAGGACGGGGTCTCCGTCACCGCCGAGGACCTGAAGGCCGTCGCCGCCTGGGTCGAGAACAAGGGCTCGGTCGAGCACGAGATCGCCTTCCGTCCGGCGCGCGTGCTGATGCAGGATTTCACCGGCGTGCCCGCCGTCGTCGATCTGGCCGCCATGCGCGACGCCATGACGGCGCTGGGGGCCGACCCCTCGCGCATCAATCCGCTGAACCCCGTCGATCTGGTCATCGACCACTCGGTGATGGTCGATCACTACGGCACGCCCGAAGCCTTTGAGGCCAATGTCGCCCGTGAGTATGAGCGCAACATCGAGCGCTACAAATTCCTGCGCTGGGGCTCGTCCGCCTTCAACAATTTCCGCGTCGTGCCCCCGGGGACCGGCATCTGCCACCAGGTGAACCTGGAGCATCTGGCCCAGACCGTCTGGACCGCCGAGGAAGGCAAGAAAACCGTCGCCTATCCCGACACCGTGGTTGGCACCGACAGCCACACCACCATGATCAACGGCCTTTCGGTTCTGGGCTGGGGCGTGGGCGGTATCGAGGCCGAGGCCGCGATGCTGGGCCAGCCGATCCCGATGCTGATCCCGGAAGTGGTGGGCTTCAAGCTGACCGGTCGCCTGCCGGAAGGGGCCACGGCCACCGATCTGGTGCTGACCGTCACCCAGATGCTGCGCAAGCGCGGCGTGGTCGGCAAGTTCGTCGAATTCTTCGGCCCGGGCGTCAACGTCCTGACCATCGAAGACCAGGCCACCATCGCCAACATGGCCCCGGAATATGGCGCGACCTGCGGCTTCTTCCCTGTGTCGCAGGCGACGCTGGATTATCTGACCGCCACGGGGCGCGACAAGTCGCGCGTGGCGCTGGTCAAGGCTTATGCCGAAGCGCAGGGCCTGTGGATCGACGAAAGCTCCGAAGATCCGGTGTTCACCGATGTTCTGGAACTGGACATGGCCGAGGTCGTGCCGTCGCTGGCCGGACCCAAGCGTCCGCAGGACCGGGTCGAACTGACCAATGCTGCCCCGGCCTTCCAGACGGCGCTGGGCGAGGTGTTCAGCCGCGACGCCGACGCGCCGCGCGTGGCCGTCGAGGGTGAAAAATTTGACCTCGGCGACGGCGATGTGGTGATCGCCGCCATCACCAGCTGCACCAATACCTCCAACCCGTCGGTGTTGATCGCCGCCGGTCTGGTGGCCCGCAAGGCGAAGAAGCTGGGCCTGTCGGTCAAGCCGTGGGTGAAGACCTCGCTGGCCCCCGGCTCGCAGGTGGTCACCGACTATCTGACGGCCGCCGGTCTGCAGGACGACCTGAACGCCATGGGCTTCAACCTGGTCGGCTATGGCTGCACCACCTGTATCGGCAACTCGGGGCCGCTGGACCCGGCAATCTCGAAAGCCATCAATGACAATGGTCTGGTCGCCACCTCGGTCCTGTCGGGCAACCGCAATTTCGAGGGCCGGGTGAACCCTGATGTGCAGGCCAACTATCTGGCCAGCCCGCCGCTGGTCGTGGCCTATGCCCTGGCCGGTTCGATGCGCATCGACATCACCAAAGACCCGATCGGCAAGGACAAGAAGGGCAAGGACGTCTTCCTGAAAGACGTCTGGCCGACCAATCAGGAAATCGCCGACATCCAGAGGAAGTCGGTCACCCCGGCCATGTTCGCCAAACGCTATGCCGATGTCTTCAAGGGCGACAAGCACTGGCAGGGTATCGAGACCGCCGGCGGCCAGACCTATACCTGGGACGATACCTCGACCTATGTGCAGAACCCGCCCTATTTCGAGGGCATGACCATGGAGCCGGCGGCCGTCACGGACGTCGTCGAGGCGCGCATCTTGGGCATCTTCGGCGACTCGATCACCACCGACCACATCAGCCCGGCCGGGTCGATCAAGAAGAGCTCGCCCGCAGGCGCCTATCTGACCGATCATGGCGTCGATGCGCTGGACTTCAACTCGTACGGGGCCCGTCGCGGCAACCACGAGGTGATGATGCGCGGCACCTTTGCCAACATCCGCATCCGCAACAAGATCACGCCCGAGATCGAGGGCGGGGTGACCAAACACTTCCCGTCGGGCGACACCATGTCGATCTATGACGCGGCCATGCGCTATCAGTCCGAGGGCCGTCCGCTGGTGGTGTTCGCGGGCAAGGAATACGGCACCGGGTCGTCGCGCGACTGGGCGGCCAAGGGCACGCGCCTGCTGGGCGTCCGCGCCGTCATCGCCGAAAGCTATGAACGCATTCACCGGTCGAACCTGATCGGCATGGGCGTGGTGCCGCTGCAGTTCAAACAGGACGGCTGGACCCGTCTGGGCCTGACGGGCGAGGAGATCGTCACCATTCGCGGCCTGTCGGACGCCAATGTCGGCAAGCTGAAGCCACGTCAGGACCTGTGGGTCGAGCTGTTCCGCGCCGCCGATGGCAAGATGGCCCGCTTCCCGGTGCGCTGCCGCATCGATAATGCCACCGAGCTGGAGTATTTCACCGCCGGGGGCGTCATGCCCTATGTGCTGCGGAACCTGGCCCGCGACTGACCTTTAGTCTGACCGCGATGGAAAAGGCCGGGGTTCGCTCCGGCCTTTTCTTTATCAGCCGAACGCTTCGCGGCAGAGCTGGCGGCCGAACGCATCCCCCAGGGCGACGCGGCGGGCGCCGACGTCGTCTCTCCGGTCAGACAGGGCCGCCGAGAGGGGGTAGCGCCCAACCACCCGTCCGCGCCGGTCGATCAGGTCGACACTGCCTGAGAGTTGCGCACGCCCATTCTCTCCGATCAAATCCGATCCGCGATCCAGCGCATGGATGAAGACCACAGCCCGCACACCTCGCTCGCCTCGCGCGCAGGCCTCCGTCTGACGACGAAATGCGGGAACGAACGCTTCGGAGAAATCATCCGCCGGGCTGTAGTAACTGCTCTTTACCTCGATCCGGTCGATACGCAGTCCGGTGGCAGTGAGAGGGTCGAGCGCAATATGGGTGTCAGGATCCCAATCCCAGAATTCGGACGTGCATCCGCCCAGAGCCAATGCTGTGACGATACCCGTCAGTCCCGCGTACCGCATCAGTTCGGCGTCGCGTTGTGCGGGCCGGGGCGGCGCGGGTTGCGGGAGAAGGCGGCGTCGCACAGGGCCCGACCGAAGGCCTCGGCCACGATCATCTGGCGGTCACCGAAGATGCCGGCGATGCGGCCCCCGGCGTCGACCTCGACGATCAGCGGGTAGCGACCCACGACCAGATTGTCCCGGCTAGGATCGACCAGTTCGGCCACGGCGCGGACCTGGTGCCGGCCCTCGCCGTTGAGGGCGACCTCCAGACGTCCGGCGCGGTGCACGTCCTCGACGTGAAGCCTGAGGTCGAGCGGCCAGGTGCCGTAGGCGCAGGTGCGCATCTCCTCTCCGACCTCGTCCACGAAGGTGTCGGAGAAATCGTCCTCGACCTGCAGCCAGTCGCTGGACATGTAGATGGTCCCGATCGAGGCGGTCTCGGCCAGGCCGGGCGGCAGGTCGAGCGGGGGGCCGCCCTCGACGACGGGAGCACAGGCGGCGCTGGCCAGAACGGCGAGCACCGAAGCGGAAACAAGGGCGGATCGGATCATTTCAGGAACCGGGGTTATGAAGGGCCTGAACCGCGTCATGACCCGGGATTTCGCCCGGACCTAGGCCGTAGACTCATAAACGCGCAGCCACAGTCGCATCGAGGCGAGTTGGACCATGGCGAGGAAGTTTTCGGCCAGCTTGTCGTAACGGGTTGCAACCCTGCGGAAGTGCTTCAGCTTGGAGAAGA
>NZ_QTTA01000008.1 GCF_003730275.1 Brevundimonas halotolerans | reverse complement strand
CCGAGCGCTTCATCCAGACCACGCTGCGTGAATGGGCTTACGCCAGACCCTATGGCTCATCGGACGAGCGCGCCGCAGCCATCAAACCCTGGACCGAAAACTACAACCTGCGCCGACCACACTCCGGCATCAAAGGCCTCACCCCTTGGTCAAGGGTGAACAACCTTCTTGGAAACGACAGCTAGGCCGCTGTCTTCACAGCTGCGCCATGTCCAGCACGAAGCGGTAGCGTACGTCTGACTTCTCCATCCGGGCATAGGCTTCGTTGATCTGTGACGGGGCGATCACCTCGATGTCGCAGGCCAGCCCGTGCTCGGCGCAGAAGTCCAGCATCTCCTGCGTCTCGCGGATGCCGCCGATCAACGATCCGGCCACGGAGCGACGGCGCCACAACAGACCCATGGCGTAAACCGGCAGGCCCTCGGTGGTCAGGCCCAGCATGACCATGGTCCCGTCCCGGGCCAGCAGCTGAACGTGGCTGGCGATCTCATGCGTGGCCGAGACCGTATTGATAATCAGGTCGAACTTTTCGGCCGCGGCCGCCATTGCCGCCTTGTCGGAGTTGATCAGGAAATGTTTGGCGCCCATGCGTTCGGCGTCGGCCTTCTTGCGGTCCGAGGTCGACAGGACGGTGACCTCCGCCCCCATCGCCGCCGCCTGTTTGACCGCCATATGGCCAAGACCACCGAGGCCGATCACAGCCACCTTCGAACCGGGCCCGACCTTCCAGTGGCGCAGCGGCGAATAGGTCGTGATGCCGGCGCACAGCAAGGGTGCTGCGGCGTCCAGCGGGATGCTGTCGGGGATGGTCACGACATAGTTCTGATCGACTGTGATCCGGTCGGAATAGCCGCCCTGGGTGACCTTTTGCCCGACCTCGGCGCCCTTGGGATCCGGCGAGCCATAGGTCTGGGTCATGCCGGGCACGCAATACTGTTCCTCGCCGTCGAGGCAGGGCTGGCACTGCCGGCAGCTGTCGACCATGCAGCCGACACCGACCCGGTCGCCTTCCTTGAAGCGCGAGACGTTCGATCCGACCGCGGTCACCACCCCGGCAATCTCGTGACCCGGCACGATCGGATAGCGGGTGTTGCCCAGGTCATTGTGGGCGATGTGCAGATCCGAGTGGCAGACGCCGCAGTATTTGATCTCGATGGCCACATCGTCCGGGCCCGGATCGCGCCGGTCAAAGCCGTACGGCTCCAGCGGCTTGTCGGCGGCGACGGCGGCAAAGGCGCGGGTGGCGATGGGCATCGGGCGTATCCTTCAAAGAGTATCAGATGCAGGTGCGTATGACGGGCGGCAAGCGCAAGGTTACCACTCGTTTCGACCATCGACATGACGGACCGGCACGGCGGCCAGATCCAGCCCTTCGAACAGGCGGGCATTCAGGACCACGCGGACGGGGCGGGCCTCGCCGGCGTCGGTCGTCCAGGCCGGGGCCTCGGAATGGACAGCGCAGCCACAGGTCGCGCAGTGGTAAAAGGTCATCATCCGGTCGCCCCATTCGTAGGCGGTCAGGGTTCCGGGCGTCAGTTCCAGATCGACCACGCCCGGAGCGTAGTAGGCGGCCTGCGTGCCCCGCTTGGTGCAGGTGGTGCAGGTGCAGTCGGTGACAGAGTCCGGTGCGGGTGCCGTAAACCGCTGCGCCCCGCAGTGACAGCTTCCCTTCAGTTGAGGCGCTGTCATCCCACCCACTCGATCAGGGCCATGGCCGCCGCCGGATTCCTCACCTTGGCGCCCGCGATCATATAGGCGAACACATCGCCGCGTTTGGCCCAGCCGCGCAGGCGGTCGGCGGTGGCATTCAGCTCGGCATCCGACATGCCGGTCGGCTCATCCTCGCGACTCGACATCAGGCGGGCGTAGGCAAAGTCGGCGGTGGGCTGGTCGATACGCGGCCATTCCGGCGCCTCGTCATCCTCGGCATAGACGATGGCACAGCCGTATTTCGCCGCGAGGTCGTAGAATTTTTGCGTGTCGAAGGTCGGGTTGCGAACCTCCAGCGCGTGACGCAGCCGAACCCCGTCCTTTTCCTTCGGCAGCAGCTTGAGGAAGCCTTCGAAATCGACCGGATCGAACTTCTTGGTGGCCATGAACTGCCAGTTGATCGGCCCCAGCTTGTCCCCCAGCGCCGTCAGGCCCTGATCGAGGAACCGGTCAAAGCTGTCCTTGCCCTCGCTGAGCACCTTGCGATTGGTGCAATAGCGACTGGCCTTGACGGCAAAGACGAACCCGTCCGGCGTCTCATCGCGCCACTTCATCCAGCTGTCGGGCTTGAAGGTGGAATAGTAGGTGCCGTTGATCTCGATGGAGGTCAGCTTGCCGGCCGCATATTCCAGCTCGCGCTTCTGGACCAGGCCCTCGGGATAAAAGACCCCGCGCCACGGCTCATAGGTCCAGCCGCCGATGCCGATGTGGATATTGCCGGTCATGCCCATTCCCTGCTTGCCATTGCCGAGATGAGACATCCTCGGCGGACAAGGAGCAAGCCGAAACGTCGACGCCCCTACTGCGCGGGCGCTTGATCCGTCTCCGGGGTGGCGGCGGGCGAGCCGCCCGGCGAGGCTTCGGGCACGGGCTGAAGTTCGGCAGGCACCGGACGGCCCTCAGCCTGATCCTCGACGGCATCCAGGCCCGGCTGGCTGGCCATGACCATGACCATGATGGCATAGATGATCAGGATGAGGGTGATCGAGACCACCAGCACGACCACGATCCGAAGGCCGCTGCGACCCTGTTTGGTTCGCTGGGCATCGACGACGGGGCCATCGGACTCGCGGGCGTCGGCGTCAGAGGGCTCTTCGCCGGGGCGGACATCGGTGGGTTCTTCGGGGGGACGGTTTTCGGTGTTCATGCGAGAGGAACCCGCAAGCGCCACCGTTGTTCCGCGCCGCGACGGCCTGCCGCAACCTCAGTAGGCGTAGTCCGAATAGAGCCGCCGGACATCACCGCCCCAGGGCCCATGGTACAGGTCCAGCAGGCGCTCGGCCGGGGTGATGCCGCTGTCGGCCGTGTCTTCCAGCTCCGACAGATAGCCGCGCTCATCGACCATGCCGCCCGAGAAGCGCGCGCGGTTCTTCAGGCCCTGACGGGCGATGGCGACCATGTCGACGGCGACGTCGCGCAGGGACCGCCCGCCGATCTCGGCCCGCAGGCCCAGCCGCGTCACCTCGCGGCGCAGTCGCTCGTGATCCTCGATCTGCCAGTCCTTGCAGAGGTCCCAGGCGGCGGCCAGCGACGGTGCGTCATAGAAGATGCCCGCCCATAGCGCCGGCAGGGCACAGATGCGGCTCCACGGACCGCCGTCGGCGCCGCGCATCTCCAGATACTGTTTCAACCGCACCTCGGGAAACAGGGTGGTCAGATGATCGGCCCAGTCCTTGGCCGTCGCCCGGTCGCCCGGCAGCGCGTCCAGTTTGCCGTCGGCGAAGGCCCGGAACGACTGGCCCGACAGGTCGACATAGCGCTCGCCCCGCTTGGCGAAATACATCGGCACATCCAGCGCATAGTCGACATAGGTCTCAAAGCCGAAGCCATCGGCAAAGACAAAATCCAGCATGCCGGTGCGGTCGGGATCGGTGTCGGTCCAGACATTGGCCCGCGCGGTCAGAAAGCCGTTGGGACGACCTTCCGTGAACGGAGAGTTGGCGAACAGGGCGGTGGCCACCGGCTGCAGCGCCAGGGAGGTGCGGAACTTCATCACCATGTCGGCTTCGGAGTCGAAGTCCAGATTGGCCTGGATGGTGCAGGTGCGCAGCATCATGTCGAGGCCCAACTGACCCCGCTTCGGCATATAGGCGCGCATGATGTCATAACGGCCCTTGGGCATGATCGGCACATCCTCGCGCGACCACAGCGGATCAAAGCCCGATCCGAGAAAGCCCAGCCCCAGTTCGTCGGCCACCATCTTGACCTCGACCAGATGCTGGCCGGTCTCGGAACAGATGTCGTGAATGTCCTTCAGCGGCGCCCCCGACAGCTCGAACTGGCCGCCGGGTTCCAGACTGATGGAGGCCGTAAAGCCCTCGGCATTCTTACGCTCGAGGGCGATGACGTGACCGGCCTCCTCGACCGGGCTCCAGCCGAACCGCTGCAGCCCCTCCAGCATGGCGCGGATGCCGGACGGCCCGTCATAGGCGGGGCGCCGCAGACTGCCCTTGTCGAAGCCGAACTTCTCGTGCTCGGTGCCGATCCGCCACTGGTCTTTCGGCTTGATCCCTTTCGACAGCGCCCCGACCAGGGCCTCGCGGGTCAGCGGTGCAGCGTCAGACATCGAAGGGGCCCCTTGTTCGTCTGGCCAATTGGGCAGTCCGGGGGACGGGCACAAGTGGCCTCACCGCTCCCAGTCGCCCAGGGTCGCCTGCCACAGGGCCAGCGCTGTGACTGCGGCAGTGTCGGCCCGCAGCACCCGGGGCCCCAGCGACACGGCGGTGGCATACGGCAGGGCTAATAGTCGCTCGCGCTCGTCTGGCGAAAACCCGCCTTCTGGCCCGATCAGAATCCCCCAGCCCGCTCCGCCCGCCTTTGGCAGGGCCGTCAACGCCGGCGGGCCGCCCGTCTCGTCACAGAACATCAGGCGGCGGTCCGGGTCCCACCCATCCAGCAGGGCGTCCAGGGGCTCGGACACGACGATCTCCGGCACATCCATTCGCCCGGTCTGCTCGGCGGATTCGACCGCGATGGTGTCCAGCCGGTCCAACCGGATCGTTTGCGGCTGGGTGCGCGCCGTGCGGACCAGCCGGATGCGCCGCACGCCCAGTTCGGTGGCTTTCTCGACCGCAAACTCCAGCGGGCTCTTTTTCACCACAGCCAGGATCAGCTCGACATCGGGTGGCAGTATCTGGTCGCGCACCCGTTCATCGGCCTTCAGCAGGCACCCGCGCTTCAGCACCTCGGCCACCGAACAGCGCCACTCGCCATCGCGGCCATTGAAGACGAGCAGGTCGTCGCCCGCTTTCAGCCGCATGACCTGGGTCAGATAGCGTGACTGGTCCAGCGTCGGAGCAACCGCAGCGCCGGCGGCCAGAGGCTGGGGGATATACAATCGGATCATGGAGGAACGATGCCAGAAGCCGCATGGACTTGCATCCCTCTGCCACCTGGGTCCACTGGATGCATGGCAATATCTAAAAAGGCCTACAAGGCAGAGCTTCACACCCTCCAGATCGCCCTGGTCGAGAGCCAGGCCCGGCTGATCGCTCAAGGTCGCAAGGTCCTGATCCTGTTCGAGGGCCGCGACACGGCGGGCAAGGACGGGTCGATCAAGCGCGTCACCGAATATATGGCCCCCCGCCATACCCGGGTCATCTCCCTGCCCAAGCCCAGCGACCGCGAGCTGAGCCAGTGGTATTTCCAGCGCTATGTCGCCCACCTGCCGGCGGCCGGTGAGATCGTGATCTTCAACCGGTCCTGGTATAATCGGGCCGGGGTCGAGGTGGTGATGGGCTTCTCGTCCCTTGAGGAACAGTCCGACTTCATCCGCGACGTCCCGGCGTTCGAGGCCATGCTGACCGAGGCCGGCATCGTCCCGATCAAGATCTGGCTGGATATCTCCAAGGAGGAACAGGCCCGCAGGCTCGAGGCCCGGGTCGAGGACCCGCTGAAACACTTCAAGACCTCACCGCTGGACGGGGAGGCCCAGAAGCGCTGGCACGCCTATACGGAGGCGCGCGACAGCATGCTGCTGCGCAGCCACAGCACGCACGCCCCCTGGCTGATCGTGGCCACCGACAACAAGAAACAGGCCCGCCTGAACGTCATGCGTCATCTGGTGGAGCGGCTGGCGGTCCGGAACCTCAGCGTTGACACCCGTGCGATCGACCCGGACATCGCCTTCATGTTCGAGCCCGAGGCCCTGATCGACGGCCGTATGGCGCGGTAGGGGCGGTCAGCCGACCTCGAGGCAATCGATATCATCGCCCAGGCCCATGGTCCTTATCGGCAGCACATGGTTGCGGATGAGGTTCTCGACGTAGGCTGTCGGGCGATTGCCGCATCGAAGCCACACGACCTTTGGTGGAGAGCCCTTCAACGCCGACAGTTCCGCAAAGTCGGCGTCCAGAGTGACGATGCAGAACCCGTCTTTGCCGGCGTATTCCCAGATCATGGTGTCGTCAGACTGATCAAGACCCACCAGTCGGACCTGGCTGGAACCGGGGAAGATGTCCAAAAGCGCTGAAGGCAGCCGATGGCTCAGGTTCTGATCGAACAGCAGCCTCACGCCGCAGCTATGGCGGTCCGACGTTGACGGTCGGCGGCATAGGCGAGCACGGCCCGGATGTCTTCTTCGGTCAACTCGGGGAAGTCGGCGATAATCTGAGCATGGGTCATGCCCTCGGCCAGCCAGCCCAGAACATCTTCAGCCGCGATACGCATGCCCCGCACGCAGGGACGCCCGCCCCGCTTGCCAGGCTCAATCGTGATACGGTCGCGCCAGTCGATCATGGGAACAATCTACCACGGGCTCTGACGACGCGGTAGGGGCGCCCCCTACAGCGTCCGGGCGATCAGCAGCTTCATGATCTCGTTGGTCCCGCCATAGATGCGCTGGACGCGGGCGTCCTTGTACAGCTGGGCGATCGGATATTCGTTCATATAGCCATAGCCGCCGTGCAGCTGCAGCATCTCGTCGATGGTCTCGCCCTGGATGTCGGTCACCCAGTATTTGGCCATGGAGGCGGTCGCGGCATCCAGCTTGCCCTTGAGGTGCAGGCCCATGCAGTGGTCGACGAACACCTTGGCGACCGTCAGCTTGGTCTTGACCTCGGCCAGCTTGAACTGGGTGTTCTGGAAGTCGATGACCCGCTTGCCGAAGGCCTTGCGCTCCTTGACGTAGGCGATGGTCTCCGACAACCCGCGCTCGGCTGCGGCCACGCCCTGGACGGCGATGTTCAGACGCTCCTGCGGCAGCTGCTGCATCAGCTGGACAAAGCCCTGCCCTTCGACACCGCCGATGATGTTCTCGCCGGGAACCTTGACGTCATTGAAGAACAGCTCGGAGGTGTCGTTCCCCTCCATGCCGATCTTGTGGAGGTTCCGGCCGCGCTCAAAGCCCTCGGCCCCGTCGGTCTCGACGATGATCAGGCTGGTGCCCTTGGCACCCTCGGCCGGATCGGTCTTAGCCACCACGATGATGAAGTTCGCCAGCTGGCCGTTGGTGATGAAGGTCTTGGAGCCGTTCACCACATACTGGTTGCCCTGCTTGATGGCGGTGGTCTTGATCCCCTGCAGGTCAGAGCCTGCGCCCGGCTCGGTCATGGCGATGGCGCCGACCAACTCACCGGACTGCAACTTGGGCAGCCAGCGGGCCTTTTGCTCGTCGGTGCCATAGTGCCAGATGTAGGGGGCGACGATGGCGTTGTGCAGCGAGATGCCGAAATGGTCCGCGCCCTTCCAGCCCAGCTGGCGCATCAGCACAACCTCGTGGCGATAGTCGCCACCCATGCCGCCGTCTTCTTCCGGCATCGACAGACCCAGCAGACCCGCCTCCCCCGCCTGGGTCCACAGCTCGCGCGGGACCGAGGAGTTGGCGATCCACTCCTGCACCTTCTCCGGCGGCGCATGCTCGTCGATCCACTTGCCGACGGAGTCGGAGAAGAGGGTGATCTCCTCGTCCTGCATGAAATCGGGGTCGGGGGCGTTGAGGGGGGATGTCATGGGCCACTTACCTGTCTCCCTCCCCTTGATGGGGAGGGTGGTCGCGAAGCGACCGGGTGGGGAATGGGGGTGTGGCGCTCAGCCCCACCCTGCCCGGCATCAATGCCGGGCATCCCTCCCCATGAAGGGGAGGGAGACTATGGATCAGAACGCCTCCGCCGGCATGGCCATCAGCACGTCGGCGCCCGTCTTCAGCTTGGCCAGGTGCGAACCGGCGTCCGGCAGGATGCGCTCGACGAAATAACGGCCGGTCTGCAGCTTGGTGACATAGAAGGGATCCTCCGAGCCACCATCGATGGCCTTTTGCGCGGCGATCGCCATCTGCGCCCAGACATAGGCCATGGCCGTCAGGCCGAAGATGTGCAGATAGTCGGTCGAGGCCGCACCGGCATTGTCCGGGTTCTGCATGCCGTTCTGCATCAGCCACATGGTGGCCTCCTGCAGCTTCTTCTTGGAGTCCGACAGGCCGTCGATGAAGGGCTTGATAGCCTCATTGCCGCTATTGTCCGAGACGAAGGCGTCGATGTCGGCGAACCAGCTCATGATGGCCCGGCCGCCGTTGGCCGGCAGTTTGCGTCCGACCAGATCCAGCGCCTGGACGCCGTTGGTGCCCTCATAGATCAGGGTAATGCGCGCATCGCGCAGATACTGGCTGGCGGGGAAGTGTTCGGTATAGCCCGAGCCGCCGTGGACCTGCATGGCCAGCGAGGCCACGTGGAAGCCGCGGTCGGTCAGGAAGGCCTTCACCACCGGGGTGATCAGGCCCATGTAGTCGCGGGCTTTTTGCGCCGTCGCCTCATCATCCGACTTCTGCAGGTCGGCCTGCAGCGCGGTCCACAGGATGAAGGCCTGGCCGCCTTCGACATAGGCTTTGGACTCCAGCAGCATGCGCCGCACATCGGGGTGGACGATGATCGGATCGGCCGGGCCGTCGGCGTTCTTGGGCCCAGTCAAGGAGCGGCCCTGCAGGCGGTCCCTGGCGAACTCGACGGCGGCCTGATAGGCGGCGGTGCCGATCGAATGGCCCTGCAGGCCGGTGCCCAGACGCGCCTCGTTCATCATGACGAACATGGCCGCCATGCCCTTGTTCTCGGTCCCGACCAGCCAGCCCTTCGCATTCTCATACGACATGACGCAGGTGGCATTGCCGTGAATGCCCATCTTGTGCTCGAGGCCCGCGCACTGGGCGCCCTCGTTGCGGTCACCCAGCGAGCCGTCTTCGTTGACGAACACCTTGGGCACGACGAACAGGCTGATGCCCTTGATGCCCGCCGGGGCGCCCTCGATACGGGCCAGCACCAGATGGATGATGTTGTCGGTAAAGTCGTGCTCGCCCGACGAGATCCAGATCTTCTGGCCGGTGATGTTGTAGCTGCCGTCGCCGTTCGGCACCGCCTTGGTGCGGATCAGGCCCAGATCCGTGCCGCACTGGGGCTCGGTCAGGTTCATGGTGCCGCCCCATTCGCCGGTCGCCAGCTTGGGACAATAGATTGCCTTCAGCTCATCCGAGGCATTGGCGTGCAGCGCCTCGTAACAGCCGTGGGTCAGGCCCGGATACATGGAGAAGGCCGGCGAGGCCGCGGCCGTGAACTGGCCGAACGCCATGCCAACGATGGCCGGCATGCCCTGACCGCCGTGCGCGGGGTCGGAGCTGAGACCGGGCCAGCCGGCCTCGACCATCTGCTGATAGGCCTCTTTCCAGCCGGTCGGGCCGGTGACCTTGCCGTTGTCCCATTTGCAGCCTTCCTGATCGCCCACCTTGTTCAGCGGAGCGATGACTTCCTCGGCGAATTTGGCGCCCTCTTCCAGAATCTGCTGCACCAGATCCGAGCTGACCTCGGCAAAGCCGGGCTGGTTGGAATAGCGGTCGATCTCCAGCACTTCGTTCAGAATAAAGGTCAGGTCGCGGACAGGTGCCTTGTAGGCCATGGGTCAGACTCTCGACTTCTGGGAATGGGACAGGGGGGAATGCAGGACGTGCACCGGCGGCGCATGCCCATGATCCGGATTGAGCCGCGCCTTCAGCAGGTCGGCATACTCTTCGGCACCGGGCAGCAGGTCCGGCCGGTGCTGACCCAGCCGCTGCTCCATGACGCGACAGGCTTCTTCCGCCGTGGCGATGGCGTCGTCCAGATCCTGTCGCTGAAGCTTCAGCGCCTCGATCTGGGCCCGATGGCGGCGCAGGGCCACGGCCATCTGGTGGACGTTGTGATCATTGTGGTCGTACAGATCCAGCATCTCCTGGATCTCCTGCAGCGAGAAGCCGATGCGGCGTCCCCGCAGGATCAGCTTCAACCGCGCCCGGTCGCGCGCCGAATAGACGCGGGTCTGGCCCTTGCGCGCGGGGGTCAGCAGGCCCTTGTCTTCATAGAAGCGCAGGGCCCGCGCCGTCGCCCCGAATTCGCGGCACAGCTGGCGGATGGAATAGGTGCGATGATCGTCAGCACTGGCCATGCGTCCGTCATAACTTGACGCGCACGTAAAGGGAAGCTTTTTTGATGACGCGACGTCATGTCAACGACCGGGGCACGGCGAAAGGCGACCTTCCGCAAAAGATCTGCCCCGCCTGTGCACGGCCCTTCAGTTGGCGCCGCAAGTGGGCGCGCGACTGGGATCAGGTGAAATACTGCTCGAACAATTGCCGGGCGAAGGGTGGTTAGCGGCGCAGGCAGGCCTCGCGCAGGCGGAACCACAGCACCGGGGCGGTCACCGCCAGCAGCGCCAGATTGACGACCGAATGGCCGATGTCGCCGCTCACCGCATGCACGCCCAGCATGACGGTCTGCAACACCAGCAGGCCGGCGGCCGCCACGATCAGCAGCGGACGGCCGATCTTCCAGCTGATCAGGGGTGTGAGCAGCATGACGGCCAGCACGATCTCGGCCAGGCCGACGCCGCGCACCAGATCGACCGGCACATGTTGCGGCCAGCCCATCAGGGCGGTCAGGGTCGAGACCGGCTCGGTCAGCTTGGCATAGCCCGCAGCGATGAAGAACATCGCCACCCAGCCCTGCAGCGTCCACAGGGTCAGGTTCAGATAGCTGGCGTTAAGGCGCGCGCGGGCGGTGGGATGGGTCTGGGAGTGCACGGTGTGGGACCCGGGGAGGGGCTTCGTTTTATTGGTAACAGTGGCGATGTCGGAACGGCGAGCCTGTCCCGCAAGGGTACGAAGCGTGAGCGTAACCATCCGTGATCGCCTTCTGCGCCGGGTCCACGGCCAAAGCGTGGCCGTATCCATACGGATGTGTAACCCCGGCAGGCTTTATGGCCCGTTAAACCTGTTGGCGCGCGTCCCGCACTGCCGCCAGCCGTTCCAGCTTGGCGTGGAAGGGGGCCCAGTCGTCGGCGCGGTCAATCGCGGCCCAGATAGTCTCGACCTCGTCGATCAGCATTTCTTCGGGCTCCACCCCCGCAAAGACGGGATGCTCCAGCCGCTCGGGCCGGTCCGGTTCATGCTCGAACAGGGCAAAGCGGAAGGCGTCGAAGGTCTCACCCTGATAGAGCCGCGCCCGCGGCCCCCGAAGCGCCCGCTCGGACGAGGAGAAGCCGCCGAACCAGTCGTGGAACAGGGGCTCCCAACGCAGCGCCTCGCCGCTTTCCCGCAGAAGGGCCAGGGTGGTGTCGACCAGCCTCTGATCCGCCGCCTCACCCAGCGATCTCACCCCCAGCCGCTCCAGAAACGCCGCGCGCAGTTCGGTGATATAGCGGGGCCCGAAGCCGTTCAGGGCTTCGGTGAGGGCGCCGACGTCGGCGATCGGCTTCAACGCTCCGCCCAGCTGCGTCAGGGCCCAGAACACGGCCTCGGGCTGGCGGGCAAAGGCATAGAGGCCGAACTGGTCGAAATAGGCGGCGGTAAAGCCGGGCTCATAGTGGGGCAGGAAGCGCCAGGGGCCATAGTCGAAGCTCTCGCCCGTCACATTCAGGTTGTCGGTGTTCAGCACCCCGTGGACAAAGCCCGCCGCCACCCAGCGGGCCGTCAGCCGGGCCGAGGCCGCGACAATCGCCGCCATCAGCCCGGGCACATCTCCCACTGCGACCGACGGGTGGTAGAGCGCCCGCGCATGCTCGGCCAGGGCCGCCGTGAGGTCAGGCCGCTCAAGATACGCCGTCCGCTGGAAGGTGCCGAACCGGACGTGGCTGTGCGACAGCCGTACCAGCACCGCTGAACGGGTCGGCGACGGCTCATCGCCCCGCTCCAGCGCCTCGCCGGTCTCGATCAGCGACAGGGCACGGCTGGTCGGCACGCCCTGGGCCTCCAGCATGGCCGCCGCCAGCACCTCGCGCACCCCGCCCTTCAGCGTCAACCGTCCGTCCGCCCCCCGAGACCAAGGCGTCTGGCCGGAACCTTTCGTGCCAAGATCAAGCAGCCGTCCCTGGTCGTCGCGAAGCTGCGCCGCCAGAAACCCCCGACCGTCGCCGAGGTCCGGATTGTAGGTCCGGAACTGGTGCCCGTGATAGCGCATCGCCACGGGCCCGGGCTGTCCCGGCAGCGGCTCGAAGCGGCCGAAATGGGCGATCCATTCGGCGTCGGTCAGTGTGTCCAGCCCGACCGTCGCGGCCGCCCGGTCATTGCGGACCCTCAGCCGGGTCTCGGGAAAATCGGCGGGCAGGACGGCGTCGCCATAGTCCTCCCCGAGATCGAAGAAGCGGGGTTCGGGGCGGTAGGTGGGGGACGTCGGCATCGGCGACAGATGCGCACTCGGGGGCGCGCCTGCAATGGTGAATGTCTAGTCGTCGCGTGAGGACTCGGCGCCGCGGAAGGTCGCCCAGTCGTCCCCCGTCGGCGGGGCGGGCAGCCCCTCCGGAATGCCGTCCGCGGGGTTGGGGTCGATGGAATGCCCCTGACGATGCAGATGGGCCTTGGCGATCATATTGGCCGAGATCGGGGCGGTCAGCAGCAGGAAGATGGTGATCAGCATCTCATGCGCCGACCAGGGCTGGCCCGACGCCGGGAAATAGATCATCGAGGCGATCAGGCAGGCGCCGACGCCCAGCGTACTGGCCTTGGTCGGTCCGTGCAGCCGGGTCATCAAAGACGGCAGCCGCGCCAGACCCCACGACCCGACCAGAATGAAGATCCCGCCCATGACCAGCAGGATGGCGATGGCGATTTCCGCGACCGGATTCATTCGACGATGTCCCCCCGCAGCAGGAATTTGCAGTAGGCGACCGTGCCGACGAAGGCGACCATGGCCAGCAGCAGGGCGGCCTCGAAATAGGTCTGGGTCGCCTCGGCCACGCCGAACACCACGATCAGGGCGATGACATTGATGGTCAGGGTGTCGACCGACAGGATGCGGTCGCCCAGCGTCGGCCCGCGCAGCAGCCGGAAAAGGCTGAGCAGCATCGCCAGGCTGACGCAGGCGAGGGCGAACCCCAGGGCCCAGGGCAGGATCGAACCGGTCATCGGAACACCTTCATCAGACGGGTCTCATAGCGTTGCTTGATGCGCGCGACCTCGGCGGCCGGATCGGCCACGTCCAGCGCATGCACCAGCAGGGCCCGGCCATCGGACGAGATGTCACTGCTGACCGTCCCGGGCGTCAGGCTGATGGTGCCCGCCAGAACGGTGATGGCCTCGGCCGAGCGCAGCTCGGTCGGGATCACCAGCCAGCAAGAGCGCAGGTCGCGGTTGCGGCGCGTCAGGATGATCCAAGCGATCTCGAAATTGGCGACGATGACGTCGAAGATGACGATCAGCAGATAGGCCAGGGCATCGCGGCCGAAGCGAACCTTCGGCCGTTCCGGCCAGAAGCGGCTGGTGACCAGCGGCACCACGACACCGAACACCAGCGCGAGGAACAGGGCGCCAAACCCAAGCTCGTTCACCAGCAACATCCAGACGATCACCAGCAGGACGCTGAGCGCCGGGTGGGGCAACAGACGGCGGATCATCGGCGACCTCCCGCCGTCGGGCCAAGCACGGCATCAATATATTGCTGCGGGTCGAACAGCTGGGCGGCGGTCGCCCCGGTATAGGCCGTCACCGGGCCGCCGAGCACAGTCAGCGCTGCCAGCAAAGCCAGCAGGCCGCCGGCCACGCCTGCGCCGCCCCACCGGCCCCGGAGGGCGCGCACGGGGATGGTCCCCTCGACCGAGGCGCTCTTCCAGAAGATGCGGCTGCCCGCGCGGGCAAAGGCCAGCACGCCGATCAGGGTGGTGATCAGGATTGTCGCCCAGATCCAGGCCGCTTCCGGCGCCGCCCGCACCCCGTCGAGGATCAGCAGCTTGCCGATGAAGCCCGAGAGCGGCGGCAGGCCGACGATGCCGATAGCCGACAGGAAGAACAGCCCCGACAGAAGCTCCGACTGGCAGAAGCGCGGGGCGACGGTCAGGGCGTCGCCGTGCGCGCCGCGCCGTTTGGCGATCATGTCGACCACCAGGAACAGGGCGGCCCCCGCGAGCGTCGAATGCACCGCATAATAGAGGGCCGGCCCCATGGCTTCGACCCGGAAGACCGAGACCGCGCTCAGCAGCACCCCCATCGATCCGCCCACCGACCAGGCGGCCATGTCGCGCAGGGTGCGGGCCGCGAACAGGCCGATGAAGCCGATGGCGGTGGTGACGATGGCCGCGGGCAGCATCCAGTCTCCGGTCAGCCAGGCCAGCGTGCCGGCGTCCTCGCCAAAGATTAGTGTGCCCGTGCGGATCAGGGCATAGGCCCCGACCTTGGTCATGATGGCGAACAGGGCGGCCACGGTGGCGGTTGTCGCTGCATAGGCTCCGGGCAGCCAGAAATGCAGCGGCACCAGCGCAGCCTTCAGGGCGAACACCACCGTCAGCACAAGCGCTGCGGCCGCGATCAGTCCCTGATCACCGGGCGAGGCCTCAGACACCCGGACCGCCATATCGGCCATGTTGAGCGTGCCGGTGACGCCGTACAGCAGGCCGACGCCCATCAGAAACAGCGTCGAGCCGACCAGATTGATCACCACATACTGCACCCCGGCCTTCAGCCGCGCGGCGCCCTGCCCGTGCAGCAAGAGACCATAGGAGGCGATCAGCAGCACTTCGAAGAAGACGAACAGGTTGAACAGGTCGCCCGTCAGGAAGGCCCCGTTCAGACCCAGCAGCTGGAATTGGAACAGCGGGTGGAAATGCCAGCCCTTGCGATCCGCGCCGGTCACCACGGCATAGCTTATCACCGCCAGCGCCAGAACGGACGTCAGCAGCAACATCATCGCCGACAACCGGTCCAGAACCAGAACGATCCCGAATGGCGCGCGCCAATTGCCCAAGGCATAGCTTTCCACCGCGCCGCTCGAAGCGTGCATCGTCAGGCTGGCAGCAATGCCGACCAGCGCCAGGCAGGATCCCAGCGACACCAGACGCGAAGCGTCCAGCCGATGCCGGAGCAACAGCAGAGTCAGCGACCCCAGCACGGCGGGCAGGATCAGGGCAGCAACGATCAGATGGGGGACGTGGGCGCTCACGGCTGCGCCTCCCCGTCTTTGTGGCCATCGACCTGATCGGTGCCGGTCTCGAGATAGGTCCGGAGCGCGAGGATGACGACAAAGGCCGTCATGCCAAAGGCGATGACGATGGCCGTCAGCACCAGGGCCTGGGGCAGCGGGTCGGTATAGGCCTCGGCCGCCTTGTCGTAGATGGGGGGCTGGTCGATCACCAGCCGCCCCATGGCGAACAGGAACAGGTTGATCGCATAGGACAGGAAGGCCAGTCCCAGCACGACCGGGAAGGTCCGGCCCCGCAGCACCAGATAGACCCCGGCGGCAGTCAGCACGGCGATGGCCGAGGCGACGAGCAGTTCCATCGTCATTGGTCGGCCTTCGTCGCGGCGGCCGCATCATCGCGGCCGGGGTTGATGTCCATGGCGGTCTCGGTCTCGGGCTGCGGCTCCTTCTCGGCGCGCTCGGCGACCTGCGACAGCTGGGCCAGCGCCAGCATGACCGCGCCGATCACCGTCAGCGCCACCCCGATGTCGAACAATATGGCGGTGGCCAGTTCAAACTCGCCGATCAGGGGCAGGCTGAAATAGTCAAAGGCGCTGGTCAGGAAGGGCGCGCCGAACGCCAGCGACCCCAGACCGGTCAGGGCTGCGACCAGCACCCCTGCCCCGATCATCGAGTGGTGGTCGGCATGTAGCCTCTGGTCGGCAAAGGCAAAGCCCGAAGCCATGTACTGCATCAGTATGGCCACCGCGACGACCAGGCCGGCGATGAAGCCCCCGCCGGGCTGATTGTGCCCGCGCAGGAAGATGTAGAGCGCCACCATCACCGCCAGCGGCAACACCAGCCGGGTGGCCACCACCAGCATCATCGGGTGGTGTTCGGGCGAGCGCACGGTGTCGGGCTTCCATGCCGCCAGGCGCTTGCCACTGGCCCCGGTCTCGACCCGCTCCAGCAGGGCGAAGATGCCCAGCGCGGCGATGCCCAGCACGATGATCTCGCCGAAGGTGTCAAACCCGCGGAAGTCGACCAGAATGACGTTGACGACATTAGTGCCGCCTCCGCCGGAATAGGCATTCTCCCAGAAATAGCCCGAGATGCTGTCCAAGGGCCGGGTCATGATGGCCCAGGCGGCCCCGCCGACGCCCAGACCGGCGGCCACTGCCACCCCGCCGTCGCGGATCTTGCGCCACGGCCGGCTTTCGACCGGCGTCTGTTTGGGCAACAGGTTCAGCGCCAGCAGCATCAGCAGGATGGTCACCACCTCGACCGAGATCTGGGTCAGGGCCAGATCGGGGGCCGACAGATGGACAAAGGCCAGCGAGATGATCAGTCCGACGATGCCGATGTAGATCAGCGAGATGTAGCGGGCCTTGTGGGTCAGGACGACCATGGCAGTCGCCGCGACCAGGGCGATCCAGCCGACCACGGCGGCCGGTGAAGCGGGAACGCCGGGCCGTTCACCCGGGACGTAGCCGGCCGAAAGGAAGCCGGCGAACCCCACCACCACGGCGGTACCTATGAGCGCCGCCATGCCCCGTTGCAACGAGCCGTTCTGCAAAAGGTCCGTACCCCGGCGGGCTATCCGGACGGCGCCGCGGACCGAGGCGTCAAACATGGCCTTGGCCTCGGGCAGCCCCGCGCCCTGCCACAGGCGGTCCAGCCGCCGGTGCCCCATCAGCAGGGCGGCCCCGAGCGCGATCGCGATGGCGCTCATGAACAGCGCCGGGGTCACGCCATGCCACAGGGCCAGATGCTCCGGCTCGGCCGCACCATTGGTCACCGCACCCGCTACCAGATTGACCAACGGCCCGGCAACGAGGGCGGGGGCCAGCCCGATCGCGATGACCAGCGCCACCAGCACGGCGGGCGGACCCCACAGGCCGATGCCCGGGTCATGCGGCGACTTCGGATAATCGTCGCGCCGCTTTCCTAAATAGACATGCACGATGTAGCGCAGCGAATAGGCCACCGAGAGGGTCGCCCCCAGCGTCGCCAGCACCGGAAACACCCAGGCCTGACCCAGCCAGACGGTATCGGCGGCCTCGTACAGCATCATTTCCTTGGAGATGAAGCCGTTCAGCGGCGGCACCCCCGCCATCGACAGGCCAGCAACCAACGCCAGCGTCCCGGCGATCGGCATCAGGCCAAACAGCCCGCCCAGCCGCTTGATGTCGCGCGTCCCGGCCTCGTGGTCGACGATGCCGGCGTTCAGGAACAGCGCAGCCTTGAAGGTCGCGTGATTGATGATGTGGAACACCCCGACCAGCGCCGCCATGGGCGTGCCGATCCCGAACAGCATGGTCAGAAAGCCCAGGTGGCTGATGGTCGAATAGGCCAGCAGCCCCTTCAGATCGTCCTTGAACAGGGCCACGCAGGCGGCAAACACCATGGTCACCAGACCCGTGGTCGCCACGATCAGGAACCAGGCATCGGTCCCGGCCAGCACCGGCCACAGCCGCGCCAGCATGAAGACCCCGGCCTTCACCATGGTCGCCGAATGCAGATAGGCGCTGACCGGCGTCGGGGCCGCCATGGCGTGCGGCAGCCAGAAATGGAACGGGAATTGCGCCGACTTGGTGAAACAACCCCCGAGGATCAGCAGCAGGGCCGGCAGATACAGCGGCGAGGCCTGGATCACATCCTTTTGCTGCAGGATCACGGTCAGGTCGTAGGAACCGGCAATACTGCCGAGGATCAGCAAGCCGCCGATCAGGGCCAGACCGCCACCCCCGGTGACGAACAGCGCCATCCGCGCACCCTGACGGGCCTCGGCCGAATGCCGCCAGAAGCCAATCAGCAGGAAGGAGGACAGGCTGGTCAGCTCCCAGAAGATCAGCAGCAGCAGCACATTGTCCGACAGGACAATGCCCAGCATCGCCCCCTGGAACAGCAGCAGATAGGTGAAGAACCGGCCCATCGGGTCAGCCGCCGCGAGATAGAAGCGCGCATAGATGATGATCAGCAGGCCGATGCCGAGGATCATGCCCGCGAACATCAGCCCCAGCGGATCGAGGAACAGGCTGGCGTTCAGGCCGAGGGCGGGAATCCACGGAACGCTCGCCGTGAACACCTCACCCCTCATGACGCCGGGAACCATGCTGCCCAATACGATCAGGGCGGACAGGGTGACCGCCCCGGCGGCAAGGGCGCAGGCATTCCGGCCGAACCGGATGGCCAGGGCGGGTGCCAGGGCCCCCAACAGGGGCAGAAGGGCGAGCAGAAACAGCAAGGATCGGCCTCGGAAGCGGGGGTCAGGCGGGGCGCGGGCCGTCCTTGTAGAGGCTGGCCGTCCGAATTTCTCCCCCGCTGCAAAAAAATGTCGCACCCCGGCCGCATCTGCGCCGCACTCGGGGTGCCCGCCACTGAGGGCGATCCGGGCCGGGGCGCAGGATTTTGCCCCGCGCAGCACCGGATACTGTCGACGATTGGACGAATATTGACGTAACGTCATCCCTTTCTGTCGCTTTTGCGTCACAGTTCAGTCCACCACGGGCCTGAATTCAGGCCCTGACGGGGCCCGCTGCTTGTGACTGGCCCGTGCTTGGATTACGCCAAGTGCTGGAGGATCCACGCCCCGACAGAAGGGCAGGTCCACGGGATCAGGAAACGGCTCGGCGGCCAAACAGTGCTGTCGAGCATCAAGCCGGGAGCCATCATGCGACTCACTACCCTTCTTCGTACCACCGCGTCCGCCGCTGTTGTCGGTGCCGTGACCTTCGGCTTTGCCGGAATCGCCTCGGCCCAGGAAACCTCGGTCGACGACATCATCGTCACGGCCCAGAAGCGCGAGCAGAACCTGCAGGACGTGCCGATCGTGGTCACGACCCTCTCGCAGGAAACCCTGCAGGACGCGGGCGTCAGCGACATCAAGGATCTGCAGATCCTGACCCCCGGCATGACGGTCACCTCGACGTCGTCGGAAACCTCGACCACCGCCCGTATCCGCGGCGTCGGCACGGTCGGTGACAACCCCGGCCTGGAAAGCTCGGTCGGCGTCGTGATCGACGGCGTCTATCGCTCGCGGAACTCGGTCGGCTTCGGCGATCTGGGCGAACTGCAGCGGATCGAAGTGCTGAAGGGCCCGCAAGGCACCCTGTTCGGCAAGAACACCTCGGCCGGCGTCATCAACATCATCACCGAGCAACCCTCGTTCACGCCCGGCTATAATGCCGAGGTGACCGTCGGCAACTACGGCGCTGTCGCGCTGAACGGATCAGTCACCGGACCGCTCAGCGACACCCTGGCCATGCGTCTGTACGCCGGCATCAGCGAGCGCGATGGTCTCTATGACGTCGACACCGGCGACGGCCCGCGCACCCAGACCGACGACGCCAACAAGAACTACTGGACCGTCCGGGGCCAGCTGCTGTGGCTGCCCAGCGACACGGCGTCGTTCCGCTTCATCGCCGACTACACCAAGCGTGATGAGTACTGCTGCGTCGGCGTGCAAACCCGCGTCGGCCCGACCTTCCCGTTCGTGGACGGCCTCTCGACCGGAACGGGTCAGGCCCCGCCGGCGACCGGCTTTGGTCCCGTGCCGTTCTCGCGCCTCGCCTATTCCAACCGTGGCACCGGCCAGCGCATCGAGGATCGCGGCGTCTCGCTGGAAGCCAATTTCGACATGCCGTCGATGAACGCCACCCTGACGTCGCTGACGTCGTGGCGGAACTGGACCGGCGACCAGGGCCAGGACATCGACTACACTGGCGCCGACATCGCCTATCGCTTCGACAACGGCGAATACGGCTATGGCGTCGAGAACCTGACCCAGGAATTCCGCCTGGCCGGCGCGACCGACCGTCTCGACTGGCTGGTCGGCTTCTTCGCCACCCAGGAAGACATTTCGCGGAACGACGCCTGGAACTATGGCGCCGACTACACGCCCTTCCTGTCCTTCCTGCTCACCGCCCGCCTAAACGGCGCCAACCCCGCCTGGGCTATCAGCCCCGGAAGCATTGGCTGCTTCACTCGTGTCGGCCAGACGGTCCCCGGCCTGAACAACTGCCTGACCACCGGCGGCGCGGCTAACGGCGGCGGCATCGGCTTTACGCTTGGCGCGGGTTATGCCGACACCTACGAGCAGGAATCGACCTCGATCGCCCTGTTCACCAACAACACCTTCCGCGTCACCGACCAGTTCGATATCACCCTGGGCCTGCGCTACACGATGGACGAAAAGTCCGTCGTCGGTCAGCAGATGAACGTCAACGGCAACGGCAACACCTGTAACGCAGCGCTCGCCAACGCCGCGGCCATCGGCGGCTTGCTCGGCGCCAGCGCGCCGGCCATCCTTGGCAACTTCTGCCTGCCCTGGTCGAACTCGGCGTTCAACAACCGGTCGGTGTCGGAATCCTTCGACGACAGCGAGCTGAGCGGCACGATCAAGGCCTCCTACCGCCTGAACGACTCGGTCATGACCTATGTGTCGTACGCCCGCGGCTACAAGAGCTTCGGCTACAACCTGGACCGCGTGCAGTCGGGCATCACGCCGACGGCCAGCCTGTTGTTTCCGTCGGAAGTGGTCGACAGCTATGAAGCCGGCGTCAAGATGACCCTGCTGAACCGCTCGCTGCTGCTGAACGCCACCTACTTCGACCAGACGTTCGAGGACTTCCAGCTCAACACCTTCCTCGGCACCGCCTTCGTGGTGGAGTCGATCCCCGAGCTGACCTCGCGCGGTGTCGACGCCGACTTCCTGTGGTTCACCCCGATCGAGGGCCTCAGCCTGTCGGGCGGCGTGACCTACACCGAAGCCGAGTATGGCAACTTCGTCGCCGCCGACCTGGCCAACCCGGCGAACTTCCCGCAGCTGTCCCTGCTGCCGGGCGCCACGGCCTCGTTTGCTCCGGAATGGTCGGGCTCGGCCTCGCTGAACTTCGACCGCAGCCTCGGCAACGGTCTGCGCGGCGGCTTCGCCCTGTCGGCCAAATATATGAGCGAGTACAACACCGGTTCGGATCTGCTGCCTTCCAAGCAGCAGGACGCCTTCACCATGGTGAACGGCCGGATCTCGATCGGCACGGAAGACGAGCGCTGGATGCTGGACATCTGGGCCCAGAACCTGACCGACGAGGAATACATCCAGGTGGCCTATAACGCTCCGCTGCAAGGCTCTGCGTTCCAGTCGACCGTCCAGCCCAACGGGACTTTCTACAACCCCGCCCTGGACACCCAGACAATCGATGCCTTCCTGGGTGCACCGCGCACCTATGGTCTGACCCTGCGCGTCCGCTATTGATCTGACGGGGCCTCTTCGGAGGCCCCCGACGGTCCCTCGTGGATCCCAATAAGGAACCGGCCGGAGAGCGATCTCCGGCCGGTTTTCTTATGTGCGAAAGTGCGGCGTGATCAGTCGACGCAGATGGCCGCCGTCGCTCGCCCGTTCTCGACCCGGGTATAGCAGCCAAAGCGGTTGGAATCGGCCGTGCACTGGCCCTCGACGGCGCGACCGTCCTCGACGATCACGCTGCCAGGCACGCGGCACTCGCCCTGACACTGGGCGGCATCGGTGCAGGTCTGGCCCGCGTCAGAATACGGGATCACGCATTGCAGGCTCTGCATCCGCCCGACCCGCTGCATCTTGCCGCCCTGCGCTGAACAGTCGGCCTCCGCCCGCTGTTCAGGGGTGACCCCGCCTCCGAAACAGGACGACAGCCCCATTCCCAGCATCAGCGCTCCCATCATCGAAGCCACGCGGATCATGCTCACTCTCCCTTGGTGTCAGACCCGGCCCTTGTCGAAGCCGGACCAGCAGTCATCATAGTCGAGTTGCATCAAAGGCGTGGTTTGAGCCCATTTCGTGACCCTAATGGGGGCGCGGGTCTCGAACATGAAGGCCAGGGTTCCCTCGATCCTGTGTGGCTTCAGCTCAGCCTTGATCGCGGCGTCATAGGTGGCCTGATCCGGGCCGTGGCCACTCATCCGGTTGTGCAGCGACGCCCCACCCGGCGCAAAGCCATCGGCCTTGGCGTCATAGGCGCCCGTGACCAGCCCCATGAACTCGCTCATCACGTTCCGGTGGAACCACGGCGGGCGGAAAGTGTCCTCGGCCACCATCCAGCGCGGCGGGAAGATGACAAAGTCGCAGTTGGCCACACCCGGCGTGTCCGACGGGCTGGTCAGGACGGTGAAGATCGAAGGATCGGGGTGGTCGAAACTGACCGTATTGATCGTGTTGAACCGGGCCGTGTCGTAGCGGCAGGGGGCGTAGTTGCCGTGCCAGGCCACCACATCCAGCGGGCTGTGATCAAAGGTCGTGGTCCACAGCTGGCCCCCGTATTTCTGGATGCACTCGGTCGGCCGATCGACATCCTCAAAGGTCGCCACCGGCGTCTCGAAGTCGCGCGGATTGGCCAGGCCATTGGCCCCGATCGGCCCCAGATCTGGAATGCGGAAGGCCGCGCCATAGTTCTCGCAGACATAGCCCCGTGACGGACCGTCCACCTCGACCCGGAACCGCACCCCACGCGGGATCAGCACGATGTGACCCGGCTGGGCTTCTAGCACCCCGAACTCGGTCACAAACCGGTGTGCGCCCTGCTGCGGCACGATCAGCAGCTCGCCATCAGCGGAGTAGAAGACCCGGTCAGTCATCGACCGGTTGGCGGCATACAGGTGTATGCCCACACCGGCGTCGGCATCGGCGTCGCCGTTGCCGGCATATGTGACCAGCCCCTCGACCCAGTCGGTCGGCGCCTCCGGCACCGGCAGGGGGTTCCAGCGCATGCGATTGGGGTTGGGCGGCACCTCGTCGAACGGTCCGGACCGGACCAGTCCCCCATCCATCGGTTGATAGGCCGGATGCTGGGCCGACGGCCGCAGGCGATACAGCCAGCTGCGGCGGTTCTCGGTGCGCGGGGCGGTAAAGGCCGTACCCGACAGCTGCTCGGCATACAGGCCCAGCGGCGTCTTCTGCGGCGAATTCCGACCGACCGGCAGGGCACCGGCCACCGCCTCGGTCGAGAAGTGGTTGCCAAAGCCGGGCATATAGGCGGGCGCGTTGGATCGCGTCATGGTGCGTGTCTCCCTGTGCAGGAGATTTAGCCCCGCTGGGACGACCCCGCTACCCCGTGCGGCAATCGGATCAGAACCCCTGCGTGCGCGCCACCGCATCCTGGTGGAAACCGGCATCGCCGAGCAGTTCGTTCAGCACCCGCACCCGCTTCATGAACAGGCCGACGTCATACTCATCGGTCATGCCGACACCGCCGTGCATCTGCACCGACTCCTGCACCGCCAGTTCGGCGACCCGCCCGGCCTTGGCCTTGGCGACAGCTACGGCCAGCGGCGCGGCTGCATCGCCCGCGTCCAGTTTCTGCAGGGCACCCAGCGTCGCCGCCCGGGCGATCTCGATCTCGCTGAACAGATGGGCCGCGCGGTGCTGCAGGGCCTGGAACTCGCCGATGGCCCGGCCGAACTGTTTGCGGGTCTTCAGATACTCCATCGTGATCAGGAAGGCCTGATCCCCGGCCCCCGTCAGGCTGGACGCCGCGCAGGCCCGGCCCAGATTGAGCGCCCCCTCGAGCAGACCCTCGCAGCCGTCGACTGTGCCGATCACCGCATCCGCATCGACCTGGACATCGCTCAGGGTGATGCGCGCGGCATTGTGGGCGTCGACCATCATGGTCCGCTCGACCTCCATCCCCGCCGTCTTCGGATCGACCAGGAACAGGGTCAGCCCGTTCTCGGTCAGGGCCACGACGATCACGGCATCGGCCACATGGCCGTCCAGCACCATGGCCTTGGATCCGTTCAGCCGGAAGCCATTGCCTGACCGCTCGGCCGTCGTCGTGATCTTTCCCGGCGCATGTTTGGCGCCTTCGTCGACGGCCAGTGAGACGATCGCCTCGCCCGCCGCAATCTTCGGCAGCCAGGCGGCCTGTTGCGCCTCTGACCCGCCCTCGACCAGAACCCGCGCCGACAGCACGGCCGATCCCATGAAGGGCGAAGGGGTCAGGGTGCGGCCCAGACTCTCGGCCACCACCCCAGCCTCGACGGCGCCAAGTCCGGCACCACCATGCGCTTCCGGAATGATCACCCCGGCAAGCCCCATTTCGCCAAAGGCGCGCCACAGCTCGCGCGACACACCGTCGGCATCGCGACTGTCGCGCAGCTTGCGCAGGTGCGCCAGCGGGGCATTTTCATTCAGGAACCCGTCAGCGGCCTCCTTCAGCATGGTCTGTTCTTCGGTCAGGATCAGCGGCATGGCTCAGGCTCCCGGCAGCTGGAGCAGGTGTTTGGCGATGATGTTCAGCTGGATCTCGCTGGTCCCGCCCTCAATGGAATTGGCCTTGGTCCGCAGCCAGTCGCGGGCTGCAGCGCCCTCATGCGACCGCTCGCCCTCCCACTCCAGGGCATCGATGCCGCCCGCCGCCATCAGCAGTTCGTGGCGGCGCTTGTTCAGCTCCGACCCATAGTATTTCAGCATGGAGGCGATGGCCGGGTGGGCCTGTCCGGCCTTCATCTGGTCGCCGGTCCGTTCCAGCGCCAGCCGGAAGGCCGCCGCATCCACCTCCAGCTCGGCGATGCGGGCGCGCAGCATGGTGTCGTCCAGCCGCCCCTCTTCGTCCGTGCCGATCGATCCGGTCGCGACCTGGCCCAGCGGACGGCCGCCGCCGATCTCGCCCATGGCGCCGATCATGGTGCGCTCATGCGCCAGCAGATATTTGGCCACATCCCAGCCGCGGTTCAGCGTGCCGACCAGATTGGCCTTCTCGACCCGCACATCGTCAAAGAAGGTCTCGCAGAAGGGTGACTTGCCGGAAATCAGCGTGATCGGCCGGGTCGAGACGCCGGGCGTCTCCATGTCGAACAGCACAAAGGAAATGCCCAGATGCTTGGGCGCCTCGGCATCCGTGCGCACCAGACAGAATATCCAGTCGGCCTTGTCGGCATAGGAGGTCCAGACCTTCTGGCCATTGACGATCCAGTGGTCGCCCTGATCGACGGCCCGCGTCTGCAGCCCGGCCAGATCCGAACCCGCGCCCGGCTCGGAATAGCCCTGACACCAGCGGATCTCCCCGCGGACGATCTCGGGCAGGAAGCGCTTCTTCTGTTCCTCGGTGCCGAATTTCAGCAGGGCCGGGCCCAGCATCCAGATGCCGAAGCTCAGCAGCGCAGGCTGGGCGTTGATGCGGCGCAGCTCGGAGGCCAGCACCTTGGCTTCCTCGCGCGACAGGCCCCCGCCGCCGTATTCGCTCGGCCATTCGGGCGCGGTCCAGCCCTTCGCCCCCATGGCCTCCATCCACGCCTTGTGCACCGGCGTGGCAAAGACGGCCTTGCGACCGCCCCAAATGGAGGCGTCCTCGCTGTCCGCCGGTCCCCGGACCTCGGGCGGACAATGGGTCTCAAGCCAGGCCCGGACCTCGGCCCGAAAATCTTCCAGATCGCGCATGCGCTCCCCGCTTCGTTTGATTTGGCCGAAAGCTAGCAGGCTTCCGGAGATGACGCTGCGTCAGCCCGGGCAGGATTTTCGTCGCAGGACAGACAAACGCCCGCCCCGCGCGCTGCGGGACGGGCGTCGATCAGAACAGACCTGAAAATCAGGCGTTGGCAGCGGCCGGCTGGGTGGCGGCGCGCTGGAAGGTCAGGGCGATCAGACGATCCCAGCCCAGCAGCGACGTCAGGTGGCTGTAGATCTGGCCCAGGGCGCCATTGTCGCGCAGTTCGACCAGCTTGTCGGCCGGCAGGGCCTTCAGCTTGTCTTCCGACACGGCATAGTATTCGGCGAGCTTCTGCGGCTCACCGGCTTCACCGTTCGGACCGCGCGGCGTGAAGACGGCCTCGCGCACGTCCAGCAGGTCCAGGTCCTGGATCAGCTTGACGAACGATTCGGTGCGCAGGCGCTCCTGCTCGAAATTGTTGCAGAACTCCATGGCCTGCTGGGTGAACTCGCTGGGCTGGCCGTCCTTGAACAGCGGCTGCTTGCCGCCTTCGACCAGGAAGGGCGCCTGACGGTCCACGCACATGATCAGGCGCTTTTGCGCCTCGTCATTGGCGAACACGAACGGATAGCGGCGCACATAGGCCGGGATGTAGGCGTCCGAGCGGAACACGCCGTCTTCGACAAACAGATTGTCGCCCTGGCGCAGGCCCAGCACCGCGACCGGCTGGCGGTTGTCACCGACGAAGATCACCGGGAACGACAGGGCCGCCGGCGCAAATTCCGTGACCGTCAGCGGCACGATGTTCGATTGGGCGACAAACGCATAGGGCTTGTCCGACGGATTGATCCCCAGATTGCCGTGGGCCTCGGCCGAAAGGGGTTCGGGCTTGCCGTAGAACAGGACGGTGCCGGCGAGTTGGCCGGACATGTCGCCGGTTTGCATGGAGGTCGTGTCGGTCATGAAGGCTCGGGGACTGATGAAGTGAAGGAAGGTCGCGCCTTCTAGCCCATGCCGGAGCGGGCGGCAAACCGGCCCGCCCCGGACGGGAATTCAGAACCGCCAGGCCATGCCCGCGCGCAGGTTGCGGCCCGGCAGCGGCGTCAGATCCTTCAGGAAGGAAGTGTGCTCGCGCACCTCGGCGTCACCCAGATTGCGGCCCTCGACATAGAGGGTCAGGCCCGACTCGCGGTCCGGGCTCCAGCCCAGATACAGGTCGGCGGTCGTATAGGCGTCGGTCGGCAGTTCAAAGTCGGTGACCCGGTTCTGTTCGCCGACCCGACGCACGGTCAGGCGGGTGGTCCAGGGACCAAGATCCAGCTCGGCACGGGCGTTCAGCGACCACGGCGGGATGCGGGCGGGCGGCCCCAGATCGGTGTCGCCGCGCACATAGTCATAGCCCAGCCCCAGCGTCAGGCCATCCTCGCCCGACTGCCAGGCCTGATAGTCCAGCCGGGCTTCCAGGCCGTGGAACTCCGCATCCGTCTGGACATAGGCGAAGACCGGCAGCTCATCCTCCTCGGCCCCGGTCGGGCGCAGGTCGATGAAACCGTCATAGTCGGCCCGGAACAGGTGCATGTCGGCGGTCCACGGCCCCTGCTCCCAGTGCACGGTCGCTTCGATCGAGGTCACCGTCTCGGAGTCCAGATCGGGGTTTCCGACCTCGAACGCACGGGTCGCGATGTGCGGACCTTCGGCGAACAGTTCCGCTTCGGTGGGGGCGCGACCGTTCCGCGAAATGGACAGGCCGAGGAACAGGGGCTCGACCGGCTTGAAATACACCCCCGCCGACGCCGAGGCGTTCGAGAAGTCCCGCTGGCCGCCGACGGGGCTGTCCAGATCGCGCGTATCGAACCGCAATCCGCCTTCCAGACCCCAGCTGTCCATGTCGTAGCGGTGCAGGGTGTAGACGCCCAGTTCGGTGATTTCGACCGGGGGCACATAAGCCTCGTCGCCGACCGCATCGAAGTCGCGGCTCAGGCCCTGCAGACCATAGGCCGAGTTCCAGCCTCCACGGCGCGGCATGACGATCTCCAGCCGCCCTTCCAGACCTTCGGAGGTGAAGACCGTGCCGACCTCATCGCCTTCGAACTCGGTGTGAGTATAGTCGGCATAGCCCGCCGACAGACGGATCCGGTCGACCGGCGCATCGTCAAACCGCCATTCACCGCGCAGGTCATAGCGGGTCTGCTCCAGACCGATGGTGACGTCTTCTTCCTCATCAGGAGCGCCGCCCCCGCCATGGTCCTCGTGGGCATGGCCGGGCACGCCATAGTCGCTCTCGGTCCGCTTGACCGACAGGCCGATGAAGCCCTGCTCGCCGATGTAGCTCAGTCCGCTGCCGAAGGCCCGAACGCGCGAGGCGCTGTTCTCGACCGTCGAGCTGCCGGTGTCCTCATACTCTTCGCCCTCATCCTCGACCTGACGGCGCGATTCCGCCGGTACCGGAATGTCATAGTCGTCGCTGCGGCGATCCAGACCGTCCAGCGTCAGCACCCAGGGGCCCTGCCCGATGGTCACACCAGCGCCGACCGAGCGTCCGCCGTCGACGCTTGACGCTTGGGCGGTGACCCGCCCGTCAAAGCCGTCATAGGGGGCCTCTTCCGGGATCCGTCCGTCGATGACATTGACCACCCCGCCGATGGCCGAACCGCCATAGGCCAGGGTCTGGGGGCCGCGCAGCACCTCAATCCGTACGGCTTCACCCGGATCGGCTGCTACCTGATGGTCGGGTGACAGCGAACTGGCGTCAATCAACCCCATGCCATTGGTCAGCACCTGCACCCGCGGCCCCGCCAGACCGCGGATCACGGGACGACTGGCGCCCGGCGAGAAGGCGGTCGAGCGCACGCCCGGCAGACCGCTCAGCACATCGCCCAGCGTGCCCGAGGGCGCGGTCGACAGAGCTTCGGCGTCCAGCACATCGACGGCGATCAGGCTGGCCTCGGCGCTGATGCCGAACGGCGCGCCCGTGACGATGATGTCGTCCAGTTGGGTCGTGCGGGCCTCGGGCTCCGGGTCCTGCCCCGCCGACTGCGCCAGCACCGGCGTTGCCACCGGCAGGATCAGGGCGCTGAGCAAGGCCACACGGGCAGCACCGGCAAGGCGGAACGAGCGATGGGACATAAAAAAACCTCGGGGGGACGACGGGAAGCGATACAGGCGCATGTGTTATGAGATAACATCACACGACGTCAAGCGCAGTTGCGGCAGGGCCCTCGCATCGCTAGCTGTTGAGGACCATGGGACACGCCTGCGACCACGATCACGACACGACCGCGCTCGACGCGGTCTCGGTACGCCAGCGCATCAGCGAGGCAGAGGCCCGCTGCCAGGCCGATGGCGAGCGGCTGACCGCGCCGCGTCGCCGGGTGCTGGAACTGCTGATCGAAGCCGGCGAGCCCATGAAGGCCTATGACCTGATCGCCCGCTTCGGCGAGGACGGACAGGCCGCCAAGCCGCCCACCGTCTATCGCGCCCTCGAATTTCTCGAACGCCGGGGCCTGGCCCACCGCATCGCCTCGATCAGCGCCTATGTCGCCTGTGCCGAGCCCGGGTCTGACGGCGATCCCCTGCACGCCGCCGCCTTTCTGATCTGCGACTGCTGCGGGGCGACACAGGAGGTAACCGGCGAACAGGCGCTCAGCCTGACACGCGCCGCGGCCGCCGCCGGCTATGTCATCAGCCACACGACCATCGAGGCCCACGGCCGCTGCCCCGCCTGCCCCGCGTGACATCATCCGGGCGCCGCCTCTCCGTGCCGATCGGGGCTGACGGCAGCCTGTTCGTGCTTGAACTGGGCCGGGCGGACGGGCCGGTTGACCTGATCTTCCTGCACGCCAACGGCTTCAATGCCACGACCTACCGGCCCCTGCTGGCGCCGCTGGCCGGGGGCCGGCGCATCTGGGCCATCGACCAGCGCGGCCACGGCCTGACCGATCTGCCGGCCGATCCCGACGGTCGTCGCGGCTGGCAGGATTTGCGCGGCGACCTGCTGGCCGTCATCGACACGCTGGAGGGCCGACCCGTGCTGGCCGGTCATTCCATGGGCGGCACCGTCAGCCTGTTGGCCGCCGCCAAACGGCCGGAGCGGGTGCGCAGTCTGGTGCTGCTGGACCCAGTCATCTTGCTGCCCCTCACCACCCTGGCTTTCAATCTGCCGGGCATGTCGCGCTTTGCCGGGCGCATCCCGCTGGTCCGCAATTCCCGCAAGCGCCGCGCCGACTTTCCCGACTTGGAGGCCGCCCGAAAGGCTTATCGCGGACGCGGCGCCTTTGCCGGCTGGCCCGACGATGTGCTCGACGCCTTTCTTGAAACCGGGCTCAAGCCCTCCGACAACGGCCTGACCCTCGCCTGTCGACCGGACTGGGAGGCGTCCGGCTATGCCGCCCAGGCGCACAATCCGTGGGGCGCCATGACCCGCTTCCGGGGCCCCATTCAAATTCTCCGGGCTCAGACCGGCTCAACCTGCCACGTCCCCGACCGACCCCCCGGCCTGTCTCATGTGCGCAGCCGCAGGGTGCCGGGCTCGACCCATTTCCTGCCGATGCTGAACCCTGATGCCGTGCGGCATACCCTTATGGCGGCACTCGACAGCGATGGGGTGGCCTCGCCCGGTTCCGCACGGTAAACCGCCCGCAATCACAAAGACTGCCCCTTCCAGGAGAGAGACGTCCATGCGCGACATCCACCACTTCATCAACGGCCAGAGCTTCACCGGCGCCTCGGGCCGCTTCGGTGACGTTTTCAATCCGAACACCGGTGAGGTGCAGGCCCGCGTGCAACTGGCCACCGAGGCCGAACTGGACCGCGCCGTCCAGGCCGCCCAGACTGCCTTTGAAAGCTGGTCGACCGTCAATCCCCAGCGCCGCGCGCGGGTGATGTTCGAGTTCAAGCGGCTGGTCGAAGCCAATATGGACCAGCTGGCCGAAATGCTCAGCGCCGAGCACGGCAAGGTCATCGCCGACTCCAAGGGCGACGTTCAGCGCGGGCTCGAGGTTATCGAATTCGCCTGCGGCATCCCCCATGCGGTCAAGGGCGAATACACCTGGGGCGCCGGCCCCGGCATCGACGTCTATTCCATGCGCCAGCCGCTGGGCGTGGTCGCGGGTATCACGCCGTTCAACTTCCCGGCCATGATCCCGATGTGGATGTTCGGCGTCGCCATCGCGGTGGGCAACACCTTCATCCTCAAGCCGTCAGAGCGCGATCCGTCCGTGCCCGTTCGTCTGGCCGAGCTGATGATGGAGGCGGGTGCACCCGCAGGTGTCCTGAACGTGGTGCACGGAGACAAGACCGCGGTCGACGCTATCCTGACACACCCCCAGGTCCACGCCATCAGCTTCGTCGGCAGCTCTGATATCGCCAACTATGTCTATGAAACCGGCGCGCGCCACGGCAAGCGGGTCCAGGCCATGGGTGGCGCCAAGAACCACGGCATCGTCCTGCCCGACGCCGACATGGACCAGGTGGTCAAGGACCTGTCCGGGGCCGCCTTCGGTTCGGCCGGGGAACGCTGCATGGCCCTGCCGGTCGTAGTCCCCGTCGGCGACAAGACCGCCGACATCCTGCGCGAGCGCATGGTGGCCGAGATCGAAAGCCTGCGGGTCGGCATCTCGACCGACGCCGGCGCCCACTACGGCCCGGTCGTCACCGGTGCCCACAAGGCCCGGGTCGAGGGCTGGATCGACCAGGGCGTCAAGGACGGCGCCGAACTGGTCGTCGACGGTCGCGGTTTCAGCCTTCAGGGCCACGAGGACGGCTATTTCGTCGGCCCCTCGCTGTTCGACCACGTCACGCCGGACATGGAGTCCTACAAGGAAGAGATCTTCGGCCCGGTGCTGCAGATCGTCCGGGCCGCGAATTTCGAGGAGGCGCTGGCCCTGCCGTCGAAGCACCAGTACGGCAACGGCGTCGCCATCTTCACCCAGAACGGCCGCGCGGCGCGTGACTTTGCCGCCCGGGTCAATGTCGGCATGGTCGGGATCAACGTCCCCATTCCGGTGCCGGTCGCCTATCACACCTTCGGCGGCTGGAAGCGCTCGGCCTTCGGCGACACCAACCAGCACGGCATGGAAGGCGTGAAGTTCTGGACCAAGGTCAAGACCGTCACCGCCCGCTGGCCCGACTCGGACCTCGAACATGCCGACAGCTCCTTCGTCATCCCGACGATGGGGTGACGGACGGGGCGTGGACTCGGTGCCTCACGCCGGGCGAAACCGCTTGACCGTCTTCGAAATGCCGACAGAACGGTGCTAGGGTACTCGCCTTAACGTCCACGGAGCGCTCCCCCGCATGCGTCGTTTCTTCGTCTGGTCCGCCCTGGCCGCCCTTGTGGGCCTGTTGATCGCCGGTGGCGGTTACTGGGCCTACTGGACCTATTACGCCCGTTTCCAGCCGGTCACCGTCTCGCGCGACCAGGAGTCGATCCAGACCCTGCTGGACGAGGCCGGCTGGATCTCGGCCGGGGGCGGCGGCTCGCCCGTCTATATCGTCGGCTATCGCGACAGTGCCGCCATGCAGCGCTATGAGCGCGAGGAAGTGCCCAAGCTGAAGGCCGCCGGGGCCGAGGTGCGTTTCATCCTGTTCGCCCGCCCCGACCGCGAGGGCATGCAGCAATCGACCGCCGCCGAGCGCGCCACGGTCGCCGAGCTGTGGCTGACCCGCGACTGGTCTCTCTATGAGCGCTGGACCGCCACCCCGACCGCCAGCTGGACTGCGGCCGGCATTCCTGCCGCCGACGACAATCTGGCCCGGAGCGCTGTGGTCGACGCCGGGCAGAAATTCGTCACCGACCTGACCGGCTATCTGCGCAATTCCGGCCTGCAGCCCCGCTATCCGCTGATCCTGTGGCGCGACCAGCAGGGCTTCCTCAAGGCCTGCGCCTGTACCGATCCGCGCTCCTGGGTGTTCATCCGCGACGATCTGGGCGCACCGGACCGCATTGACTCCGATGTGCCGGTCGAACTGGGGCTGGAGCCCGAGACACAGCCCGAGGGCACTCCGCCGCTGGACTATCCCGATCTGCCGCCGATCCCCGACGGCGAGACCGCCCCGGCTGACGCGGGAGACGAGGCCGCGCGCCCCTCGGCCAACCCGTCGGCGCCCAAACGGCCCACCACGCCGCCTCCGGCACCGAAGGCGCAGCGTCAGGACGACACCACCTTCTACTAGGCGGCCAGCACCCGGGCACAGCCGGCAATCAGCTGCTCGACGTCGTCTTCGTCCTGATAGAGGCCAAAGCCGAAGCGGATGATGTCGTCGCGCACATCGGTGACGATATCGGCGTCCAGCAGGCGCGCGCGCCAGGCCTGCGCGTCCGGATGGCGGATCGCCAGGAACCGCGCCCGCGTCGGCAGGTCATTGCCGGGCGTCCCCGCGATCGGATTGACCAGCTCGGCCGAGCCCAGCAGGCCACAGCGTCCCTCGCCGATGGCGGTCTGGAACTGCGCCAGCCGGGCCAGCGCATACCAAGTGATGACCGGCGTGGTCAGTCCCTCGGCCGCCAGCATCCGGCGCACCGCATTGAAGCGGTAGAGCGGCGTCGGATCAAAGGTCGCGCCCCAGAACCGCCCGGCATCGCCGCGATAGCGCACGCCCTCGGGCGGGCCCATCAGATTGCCGAACTCGGCGAACCAGCCGGTGATCTCGGGTCGCTCGCAATAGCCCGGCGGCGCGTGCAGGATCCCTGCCCCCTCGCCCGCCATCACATATTTATAGCCGCCGGTGACATAGAACAGCCGGTCCGCCACTGCTGACAGGTCCGTCGGCGTCGCCATGAAGCCGTGATAGCCGTCGATAATGCCCCACGGGCCTTCCGGACGGCACAGGTCCCCCAGCGCTTCCAGGCCGTCGAACACCTGGCCGGTGCGGAAAAAGATCTGGCTGATGACGAACAGGTCGAAGTCGCCCGAGCGGGCCGCTTCCAGATAGCGCTCGCCCAGCGTCTCGACCGGATCGGGGGACACCCGGGTCACCACCGCTTGTCCGGATTCTTCCCAGCGCTCGGCCTGACGCCGGAAGGCATGGAATTCGCCACCGGTCGTCAGAATACGGACGGATCGCCCCTGCATGCCCGAGACGATCCGGATCAGGAAGTCGTGGGTGTTGAGGGCGAACACCACGGTCTCAGGATCGGGCAGTGACAGCTCGCTGGCCACATGGCCCTGTGACTCAGGCACGACCTCGCCGAACACCCGGTCCCACTTCTTGTCGGCCAGCCGCACCCCGTCATTCCAGGCCTCGACCTGACCATCGAAGCTGGCGTCCGGCCAAAGATGATGGCTGTGCGCCGCGAAATGCAGCCGACCCGGCGCCGCCGCCAGCGCCCGTTTGAACAGATCCTTGCGCGCCGTCGTCATGCGTCAACCTCCTGAGCCGTCATCCTCGGGCTTGACCCGAGGATCGGTGTCGCCCTCGACGCTATCCGTCTGCCCGGACCGACCCTCGGATCAAGTCCGAGGGTGACGGGTAGAGCACACACCCCCTCGCGCTCAAGCAGCGAGCGACCGCGTCGCGAGTGTTAGCGCTCTAAACCAAAGCCCCGTGGCAGTGCTTGAACTTGCGGCCCGACCCACAGGGGCACAGCGAGTTGCGGCCCGTGCGTTGCCAGCCTTCCGGCAGCATCTCGACCGGCATGCGCGACCGGTCGTCCCCGTCCAGACGGCCTTCCGGCAGCTGGGCATTGGGGTTGGCCATCTCGTTCTCGCCAGTGCCGGGATTGAGGTGGATTTCCTCGAACTCGGGCATCTGGGGCGGCGGCTCGAAGCGGAACTCGACCGTCATCAGCCAGCGGGTCACATTGTGCCGCAGGTCGTACAGCAGGCTTTCGAACAGGGCGAAGGCCTCGGTCTTGTATTCGTTCAGAGGGTCACGCTGGCCATAGCCGCGCAGGCCGATGACGCCGCGCAGATGGTCCAGATGCACCAGATGCTCGCGCCACTGCATGTCGATCATCTGCATCAGGAACTGCTTCTCCAGCCCCCGCATACGGTCGTCGCCGATCAGCTTCAGCCGTTCCTCGGCGCGCGCGTCCGACGCGGCCAGCAGGCGCTCCTCGAACTCCTCGTTCGACACGCCTTCCTCGGCGGCCCATTCCTTGAGCGGCAGCTCCAGACCCAGGGTCGAGCGGACCTTTTCGTCCAGCCCGTCGATATCCCACTGCTCGGCATAGGCCTTGGGCGGCATATAGCGTTCGACCAGATCATTGATCACATCGTGCCGGAACTCACCGACAAGCTCCGACATGTCGGTTGCGTCCATGAATTCCTGACGCTGTTCGAACACCGCCTTGCGCTGGTCGTTGACGACGTCATCGTACTTCAGAAGGTTCTTGCGGATGTCGTAGTTGCGCTGCTCGACCTTCTTCTGGGCCTGTTCGATGGCCTTGTTCAGCCACGGGTGGGTGATGGCCTCGCCCTCGGCAACGCCGAAGGTCTTCATGATCGAATCCAGCCGGTCGCCGGCAAAGATCCGCAGCAGGTCGTCTTCGCACGACAGATAGAATTTCGACGTACCCGGGTCGCCCTGACGGCCGGTCCGGCCGCGCAGCTGGTTGTCGATCCGGCGGCTTTCGTGGCGTTCCGTGCCCAGCACGAACAGACCCCCGGCCTCCAGCGCGATGGCGCGCTGCTCGGCAATCTCGGTCTTGAACTGCGCCTCCTGGGCGGCCTCGCTCTCGGGCGTGACCTCGACGCCCATATTGCGCTGGTCCTGACGCCAGCGCTGCAGGCGCATCTCCAGGTTACCGCCCAGCTGGATGTCGGTCCCGCGGCCGGCCATGTTGGTGGCGATGGTCACTGCGCCCGGCAGGCCCGCCTCGGCGACGATGAAGGCTTCCTGCTCGTGCTGACGCGCGTTCAGCACGCTGTGAGGAATGCCCTTCAGCCGGGTCTCATAGCGGATGTCATAGGCCGCATCGCCGGCCTTCTGGGCCTCCTTCTCGCGGCCCTTGAACTCGGACTTCAGGGTGCGATCCACCTCGACCTTGTACTCATAGGTCTGCAGCAGCTTCGACAGGGTCTCTGACTTCTCGATCGACACCGTGCCCACCAGAATGGGCTGCCCCGCCAGATGGCGTTCGGCGATCAGTTTGGCGATGGCCTCATTCTTCTCGCGCGAGGTGCGATAGACCTCGTCGTCATAGTCGATGCGCTTGATCGGCCGGTTGGTCGGGATCTCCATGACATCCATCTTGTAGATGTCGAGGAATTCCTGGGCCTCGGTCGCAGCCGTGCCGGTCATGCCGGACAGCTTGGAATACAGGCGGAAATAGTTCTGGATGGTCACCGAGGCCAGGGTCTGGTTCTCGGGCTGGATCTTGACGCCTTCCTTGGCTTCCAGCGCCTGGTGCAGGCCCTCGGACAGACGGCGGCCCTGCATCATCCGGCCGGTGAACTCGTCAATCAGCATCACCTCGTCGGACCGGATGATGTAGTCCTTGTCGCGCTGGTACAGCGTATTGGCACGCAGGGCCTGATTGGCGTGGTGCACCAGGCTGATGTTGGCGGCGTCATACAGGCCGGTTGTGTCCTCGGCGAACAGGCCGCGCTCTTCCAGAATGGCCTCGATGGCCTCCGAGCCCTCTTCGGTCAGCAGCACCTGGCGCTGCTTCTCGTCGACCTCGAAATTGGCGGGGTCCTGGATCAGCTCCTTGATGATGCCGTCCAGCGTCACATACAGGTCCGAGCGATCTTCGGTCGGGCCGGAGATGATCAGCGGCGTGCGCGCCTCATCGATCAGGATGGAGTCGACCTCGTCGACGATGACGAAGTGGTGGCCGCGCTGGACCATCTCGCGCCGGTCATAGACCAGATTGTCGCGCAGATAGTCGAAGCCGAATTCGTTGTTGGTGCCGTAGGTGATGTCGGCGGCATAGGCGGCCTGGCGCTGTCCGCCCGACAGGCCGTTGACGATCACACCCACTTCCATGCCGAGGAAGCGATAGACCCGGCCCATCCATTCGGCGTCACGCTTGGCCAGATAGTCGTTGACGGTGATGACGTGCACGCCCTTACCCGCCAGCGCATTCAGATACACCGGCGCCACGGCCACCAGCGTCTTGCCCTCGCCGGTGCGCATCTCGGCGATCCCGCCTTCGTGCAGGATCATGCCGCCGGTCAGCTGCACATCATACTGGCGCTGGCCCAGCACCCGCTTGGACGCTTCGCGCACGACGGCGAAGGCTTCGTTGAGCAGCTTGTCCAGCGACTCGCCCTTGGCCAGCCGGTCCCGGAAGGCGTCGGTCATCATCCGAAGCTCACCATCGGACAGGGCGGCGAACTTGTCCTCCAGGGCGTTGATCTTCTGAACCTGGGCCATGAAGCCCTTGACCTTGCGGTCGTTCGAGGAACCGATAAATTTCTTGGCAAAGCCGAGCATGGAGGATCCGGAAAACTACGGTGAGCGGACAGGCTCAGTCTGTGGGGCCCTGTCTGTGGGGGCTTGGGCGAGCAGCGATACACGCCATCCCGGCGGGGGCCTTCGCATCATCCGGCGCCGGAAGGGCAAAAACCCCGAAACCCGGCCACGCGAACGGTGGAAACCCCTCGACTTGGGCGCAGGCGGGACTTAAGCACCGGCCTTATCCCTGTCAACGCGAGGGGCATTCAGCCGGGCACTCCCGGACACGCCCCAAAGGCCGTATTCCCTTCGCCCGGGCCGAGGAGCGCCGCATGCGACTGTCGTCCAATCCGTTTGTGTTTCTTTTGACCGCCCTGATGCTGGCTCTCACCCTTGCGGCCTGTAGCGGGGATCGGGGCAGCGACCGCCCGCCGGAACCGGGTGACCAGGCCGTGGCCCGGGTCGCGGGCGAAACCATCTGGGCCTCGGACGTCAAGCGCGAGGCCGTGGCCCAGGGCCTGATCGGCGAGGGCGAGCCCCTGGACGTCACCTCCAGCCTGTTCCGCCGCGTTCTGGACGAGGTCATCGACCAGAAACTGCTGGCCCGCGAGGCCGAACGCCGGGGTCTGGACGAGAGCCCTCTGGTGCAGCGCCGTCTGGAGGTCACCCGCGACCGCATCCTCGGCGATGTTCTGGTCGAGGCGGTGGTCAACGGCACCATCACCGACCAGGCCGTCGAGGCGCTCTATCAGGAACAGCTCCGGCTGGCCCGGTCGTCCGAAGAAGTCCGCATCCGCCTGATCCTGTCCCGCACCCGCGAGGAGGCCGAGACCGTCATGGGCGTGCTGGGCACCGGTGCCGCCTTCGAGGCCGTGGCCGCCGAAAGCTCGATCGATGAGGCCACCCGCTTCTCGGGCGGCGATCTGGGCTATCGCACCCTCGACGTCCTGCCCGAAGCCTTCGCCAACGCCTTGCGTGACAAGCCCGCGGGCTCGACCGTTGGCCCGTTCCAGACCGAAGGTGGCTGGGCTGTCGTCCGGGTCGAGGATCGCCGGCGCGAGACCCCGCCCACACTGGAACAGGCCCGCCCCCAGATCGTCCGCTATCTGACCTATGAGGGCGTGCGCCAGCTGCTGGAGGGGCTGCGCGGCCGGGCCGATGTCGAATTCCTGCTCGGCGCCGAGCCGGAGTCGACGGTCGAAGAGCCTGCCTCTGCGCCCCCGTCCGCAGGGACCGGCGAATGAAGCCACCCAAGCCGAAATCCACCGGCCGCTCCTCGCTGGAAAAGGCCTTTGATCCCTTCACCGCCGCCCTGAAGCGCGGCGCCAAACCGGCCGACCCGACCCCTGCGCCCGCAGCACCGGGCAAGCCAGGGCTGGAAATCTCGCCGCTGGCCGTCCCCTTCCCGGTCATCGGCACCGTTGGCGGGGTCGAGATCGCCACCGCCCGGGCCGGCTTCTACAAACACCAGCGCGACGATCTGGTGGTCTTCCGCTTTGCCCGGGGCACCAGCTGCGCGGGGGTCTTTACGCGCCACAAGATCGGCTCGGCCCCGGTCGACTGGTGCCGCCGCCATCTGGACGGTGACGAGGGCGGCAAGGACGTCCGCGCCCTGGTCGTCAATGCCGGCTGCGCCAACGCCTTTACGGGCAAGCCCGGCGCGGATGCCGCCCGGCGCACGGCCTCCGAAGTCGCCAAACGCTTCGGCTGTCGCCAGCGCGATGTCATGCTGGCCTCGACCGGGGTGATCGGCGTCACCCTCGACGACCGCAAGATCGCCACCCGCCTCGGCGAGGTCGAGACCCGGCTCGACGCCGACACCCCTGCGTCCGACCAGTGGACCGCCGCCGCGCGCGGCATCATGACCACCGACACCTTCCCCAAGGGGTCGTACGCGGAATGCAGGATCGAGGGCCACACCGTCCGCATCGCCGGGATCGCCAAGGGCTCGGGTATGATCGCGCCCGACATGGCGACCATGCTGGCCTTCATCGTCACCGACGCCGACATCCACCCGAACGTGCTTCGCGCTATGCTGGGCCTGCATGTGCGGACCACCTTCAATTCGGTGACGGTCGACGGAGACACCTCGACCAATGACACCTGCCTGCTGTTTGCGACCGGGGCTTCGGGCGCGCCGCGCATAGGCCGGGTCGGTGATCGTCGGCTCAAGGACTTTTCCCGCGCCCTCGACGGCGTCATGCTCGACCTCGCCCATCAGCTGGTCCGTGACGGCGAGGGCGCGACCAAATTCGTCAAGGTCACCGTGGACGGTGCAGCCTCGCCCGCCTCGGCCCGCAAGCTGGCCAAGTCGATCGCCGACAGCCCGCTGGTCAAGACTGCGCTTGCCGGTGAGGACGCCAACTGGGGACGGGTGGTCATGGCCGTCGGCAAGACCGAGGAGCCCGTCGACCGCGACCGGCTGGCGATCCGGTTCGGCCCCCATGTCGCCGCCGTCGATGGCGCGCCGTCCCCGTCCTACGACGAGGCGAGGATGAGCGCCTATATGAAGAATGCCGAGATCGACATCACCGTCGACGTCGGTGCCGGCCGCGCCTCCGCCACCGTCTGGACCTGCGACCTGACCAAACGCTACATCGAGATCAACGGCGACTATCGGAGCTGATTGGAGTAGGATCAGGCCATGAGCGCAAAGCCTCGCACCGTGGCGGTCGACCCCGAGACCGCCTCCATTCTGGACAACGCCGTCGCCTCCGGCCGTTTCACTTCGACCGAAGAGGCGCTCGGTCATGCCGTTCGCGCGCTGGACACGCGCCATCGCGCCGTTTCGTATCTGAACGCCATTGCCGACGAAGCCCTCGCCGACATGGGTGACCTCGTGGACCTCCCGACCGTCCGCACCCTGTCAGATGAAGCGATCAACGGGGCCGCCGCCAAACGTGGCGCGTGAGATCGTCTATCGTCGCAGAGCGCTCTCGGAACGCATTGCCCTGTTGACGGGCATTGCCCTGGAAAGCCCGCAGGGAGCTCGTGCTGTCGAGGCTGCCATGGACCGGTCGATAGACCGCGTATACGTCTTCCCGGAAAGCGCACCCCTGTTCGACATTGATCGACCCACACTGCGTATCCTGACCATCCGCCGCATAGCAGCTGTGCTCTACACCTTCGACAGCCATCGCCTGATCGTCCTTCGCGTCCTCTACGCACGCCAGGACCTTGATGCCGTACGAGACAGCCTCTCATGACCCTCCCCACCGTCCTCGTCGTCGCCGTGGCCCTGATCGATGCCGACGGGCGGGTGTTGATCGCGCAGCGGCCCGAGGGCAAGCAGATGGCCGGTCTGTGGGAGTTTCCGGGCGGCAAGGTCGAGCCGGGCGAGCGCCCCGAGGCGGCCCTGATCCGCGAACTGCGCGAGGAACTGGGCATCGAAACGAAAGAGGCCTGTCTGGCCCCCTTTGTCTTCGCCAGCCACGCTTACGAAAGCTTTCACCTGTTGATGCCACTGTATCTGTGCCGTCGCTGGGAGGGCACGGTCGTGGCGCACGAGCATGCCGCGCTCAAATGGGTCCGGCCGAACCAGTTGTCAGACTGGCCCATGCCGCCCGCCGATGAACCCCTGGTCGCCTGGCTGCGCGACCTGCTCTAGCCACCGAGGGAGGGGGCCGTGACGACACTCCGCCGCTTCCTCACTGATGAGTCCGGGGCCACCTCGCTGGAGTACGGCCTGATCATCTCGCTGATCTTTCTGGTGATCCTGTCGGCGCTGACCGCTTTCGGCGGGACCGGCTCCGGCATTTTCAACACCGCCATGAATAGCCTCAAGACCGCGATCGGCGGCTAGGTGTCGTTTCCAAGAAGGTTGTTCACCCTTGACCAAGGGGTGAGGCCTTTGATTCCGGAGTGTGGTCGGCGCAGGTTGTAGTTTTCGGTCCAGGGTTTGATGGCTGCGGCGCGCTCGTCCGA
>NZ_QTTA01000007.1 GCF_003730275.1 Brevundimonas halotolerans | reverse complement strand
GAGCGATGGACTTCGATGGTGTATCAGATACCCCGCTGGCAAAGCGCGCAAGTCGGATTGGACGCCTCGTCGACGAATGGAAAAGCGCGAGGTAGCAGACCCATCAGTTTATGAGTTCACGGCCTAGTGTATTTTCAGCAATGAAACCGGTCGCTGAGCCCCGGAAGTCAGTCCAGTTTCAGGGCCTCGGCCAGCAGGCGGGCTTCGGCGGCGCGGCTGGAGCCGGTACGCCAGGCCACGACGATTTCGCGCGTCGGGGCGTCGGCGCTGATGGGGCGGACGACCACGCCCGGGTCATCGGCAAGACCGGCGCGCACGGCCATCTGGGGCAGGAAGCTGACCCCGAGGCCGGATGAGACCATCTGCACCAGCGTATGCAGGGAGGTCGCGGCGAAGACGTCCTCGCCGCGGGGGGCCTCGATATCGAACGCGGCGAGCGCCTGGTCGCGCAGGCAGTGGCCGTCTTCCAGCAGGATCAGGTCATCGGCGCGGAGCGACCCGGGCGGGATCGGCCCGGTGCCCGCCAACCGGTGGCCGATGGGGGCGGCGGCGAGGATCTCGTCATCGCCGATCCGGGCGTGGTCGATGCCAGGGGCATTATAGGGCAGGGCGATGACGGCAGCATCCAGCTGTCCCGCCTTCAGACCGGCGACCAGGCGCGGAGTCAGGTCCTCGCGGATGAACAGACGCAGGGCCGGATAGGCGACCTTCAACCCCGGAAGCTTGGCCGGCAGCAGGAAGGGGGCGACGGTCGGGATGACCCCGAGACGGAACCGGCCGGACAGGGGCTTGCCGGCGTTGCGCGCGGCCTCGACCAGATCCTCGGTGCGGGCCAGGACATCTTCGGCCCGGCGCACGGCCTCGGAGCCGACGGCGGTCAGCTGGACCCGGCCCCGGGTGCGCTCGACGACGGCCGCGCCCAGGATACGCTCCAGCTCCTGCACACCCGAGCTGAGCGCCGGCTGGCTGACGTGGGCGGCCTCGGCGGCACGGCTGAAGGAGCCGTGCTCGGCGAGGAGTTTGAGATATTGCAGCTGGCGCAGGGTGGGCAGCACGCGGAACACTCCGGGGGAACGGGACGTTCAGTGTACGCCTTCGCATAAGCGAAATCTATTCGCGGATGCGAAAGGATTGATTTGACTTCCGGGACCGCAGCCCCCAAGTCCCCGCCATGCGGTCGGCTCCCCCCGGCCCGTGAGATTCTTTCATCCCAGACCCAAGGAGAGCCCATGCTCGGCGTCGGCGAAAAACTGCCTGCATTCAAGATCATCGGCGTGAAGCCCGGCTTCAACAGCCACGAAGAGAACGGCGTCTCGGCCTTTGAGCCGATCACCGAGACCAGCTTTGAAGGCAAGTGGAAGGTCATCTTCTTCTATCCGAAGGACTTCACCTTCGTCTGCCCGACTGAAATCGCCGAATTCGCCTCGCTGGCCCGCGATTTCGAGGACCGCGACACCGTCGTGCTCGGCGGCTCGACCGACAATGAGTTCGTCAAGCTGGCCTGGCGCCGCGACCACTCGGACCTGAACAAGCTGCCGATCTGGCAGTTCGCCGACAACGGCGGCAAGTTCGCCCGCGAGCTGGGCATTCTGAACGAGGAAGAAGGCGTCGCCCTGCGCGCCACCTTCGTCGTCGATCCGCACAATGTCGTCCAGCACGTCTATGTGACCAACCTGAACGTGGGTCGCGCCCCGGCCGACACCCTGCGTGTCGTCGATGCCCTGCAGACCGACGAACTGTGCGCCTGCAACCGCCCCGTCGGCGGCGAGACGCTCGCCGCGTAAGGCAGCGACCTGAGATGTGGAAGGCGGCGTTACATGATCGCCGCCTTCCGCGCTCGCTTCCTTTTTTGGGCGCTATGCTCGGCTCGCGGAGCCTCGCGACTTGAGCGCGGTCGCGCCCGAACTATCAATGTCCATATGCGGCTCAAGCAGCGAGCGACCGCGTCGCGAGCGGTAGCCGCTTCCCGAAGGGAAACCTCAAAAATGTCCCTCGACGCCCTGCGCGATCTGATCCCGTCCTATGCCAGGGATATCTCGCTGAACCTCAGCTCGCTGGCCAGCGAGACGGTGCTGAATGACCAGCAGAAGTGGGGCTGTTTCCTGGCCTCGGCCCATGCGGTCGCGACCGTGCCCGTGGTCCGCGCCATCGAGGCCGCGGCGGCCGACAAGCTGTCGACCGAGGCGCTGAATGCCGCGCGTGCGGCGGCGGCCATCATGGGCATGAACAACATCTACTACCGGTCCCTGCACCTGATGAAGAACAAGGAATACGGGACCCTGCCCGCGCGACTCCGCATGAACGTCATCGCCAATCCGGGCGTCGACAAGATGGACTTCGAGCTGTGGTGCACGGCGGTGTCGGCCATCAATGGCTGTGGCGCCTGTATTGATGCCCACGAGGCGCCCTTGCGCCAGCACGGCTATACCGCGCCCCAGGTCCAGGCCGCCCTGCGCATCGGCGCCGTGGTGCATGCCGCCAGCCGCATCGTCGCCTCGGCCGAGGCCCTGAACGCCTGATCAGAGGGCGGCGGCGCGGGCGTCCATGTGAGCGATCCAGCGCGCGAAGCCGCCGCCGATCACGCCATCGACAGGCTCAGCCAGGGCACCGACGCCCGGGCCCTCGACAATAAAGGTCCAGGTCGGCGTGACCACGCCGCCGACCAGCGGGTAGGTGACGATCAGATCGGCCCGGGTCGCCATGTCGCGCAGAGGGCCGAACGGGGCGTGAAAACGGATCTCGCCCAGTACGATTGAAACTGTTCTTCCCTGGTCGAACTGCGTGCCGTCGGGCATGGCCTCGCACCAGCATCCGCCGGGTGCCAGATCCAGACTGAGGTTGGCGGCACTGCCGGTGTAGCTGTGGGCCGGGTCCCACCACAGCCCTACCTCTGAGAACGCATCCGCCACTCCGGCAGTGCCGAGGCGGGTCTGGCCCTCGAACTTCAGGGTGAAGGCATTCTCGCTCCGCGAGACCACCTCGGCGGAAGCCGGGGCTGTCGTAAGGCCAAGGCCGATCAAGGCCACGGCAACAAGGGACATCAGCAATCGCATGGTCGTTCCTCCTGCACTCAGCCAAGCCCTGACCAGTCCAGCGGTCAAGCCTTCTCGAAGGTCAGGGGTTCGCCCCAGAAGCGTTCGACGCGTTCGCTCTGACCGCCGGGAGAGCCGGTCGTGAGGAACCTCAGCCGCCCCTGATCACCCAGCGCATATTCCGGATGGCGGGCGAAATAGCGGTCCAGCGCATCGGCGACGGCATCGGGCTGGCCGATGACGGGCGTGCCTTCGGGCAGGGCCTCGGCAAACAGGTGCGCGACAATGCCATAGTGGGTGCAGCCGAGGATGACCTTGTCCGGCCAGCGCCCGATGCGGCGCCGCAGGGCATCGACGTGATCGCGCACCGTGGTCCGCAGTGCATCCTCGTCGACACCCGCCTCGATCTGGCCCGCCAGACCGGGACAGGGTTCGGTGAAGACGGCCAGGTCCTCGCGCCGCTTGTCGATCTCGATCTCATAGACGCGGCTGTGGGCCGTGGCCTGGGTGCAGAACAGGCCCAGCACCTCGACCGCCGACTTGCGTTCATCGCGGAACCGGTCGTCGGTCTCGCGGGCATAGGTCCACGGCAGGCCGGTCGCGGCCTCTATGGTCGGGACGATGATGCCCAGCACATTGACGGGCCGGCCGAAGGTTCGCGCGGCCTCTGGCACCCAGGTCTGCTGCAGGCGGCGCAGGGCGATGGCGGACGCCGTATTGCAGGCCAGAACCACGACAGACGCCCCCTCGGCGAACAGTCGCTCGCAGCCCGCGCGAGTCAGATCGACGATCTCCTCACCCTTCAGCCCCCCGTAGGGCGCGTGTTTCTGGTCGGCCAGATAGAGGAAATTCCGGCCGGGAAACCGGCGGGTCAGGGTGCGGTGGATCGTCAGGCCGCCCACCCCGGAATCAAACACACCAATGGCCATCAGGGCCCCTTCATCACGCGCGGGACGGGCCGGACCCGCCGTCATCCCTCATGCCCGGCGTGCCGGACCTGTGGCAAGCCCCGGAGCGGAAGGTCGCATCGGCCCGTCATCACAGTCGGTTCAGGTGACGGCGGGCGCGCCATGGCCTAAGCTGCGCTCCAACATCATCAAGGGAGCCATTTTTCATGGACAGACGCCAGCTTCTCGCCGCAGGGGGCAGCCTTTTTGCCCTCACCGGCTGCGCCAATATGGGTATGGGCATGGGCGGCGGATCGCCCGCCGGCCTGAGCCCCGAGGCCCTCGCCCGCGATGCGGAGATCGCGCGCGCCGTCCTGCCGCAACAGACCCCACGCGCCGAACTGCTGCAGAAGTGGACCGGCCCCTATGAAGGCGTGCCGCCCTGGCCGTCGGTGACCGCCGACAAGCTGAAGGTCGCCATTGTCGAGGGCATCGAGCTGCAGCGGGCCGAGGTCAACGCCATCGCCGACAACCCCGAGCCGCCGACCTTTGCCAACACCATGGTCGCCATGCAGATGGCCGGCGAACCGCTGGGCCGCGCGCTCAGCCTGTTCGGGGTGATGAGCTCGAACATCGGCTCGGCCGACTATCAGGCTGTGCAGCGCGAAGTGTCGCCCCTGCTGTCGGCAGCGAGCGATGAGACGACCTTCAACGCCAGACTGTTCGCCCGCATCAAGGCCGTGGCCGACGGCGCCCGTGCCGCGGGCCTGACGCCCGAACAGACCCGCATCGCCGAGCGCAGCCGCGACAGCTTTACCCGTAACGGCGCCGCGCTGGATGCCGCCGGCAAGGCCGAGCTGGGCCGCATCAACTCGGCCCTGTCCAGCGCCTTTACCCGCTTTGGCCAGGCCGTGGTGGCCGACGAGAACACCTGGACGGTCCTGACCGACGAATCCCAGACCGCCGGACTGCCCGCGTCGAACAAGGCCGCAGCCGCAGCCGCCGCGCGTGACCGCGATCTGGAAGGCTGGGCGATCGTCAACACGCGCTCCAGCGTCGATCCCTATCTGAGCTTTGCCGACGACCGGGCCATGCGTGAGCAGGTCTGGCGCAAATTCGTCAACCGCGGCGACAATGGCAATGCCAACGACACCAACGCCACCATCGCCGAGATCGTGAAGCTGCGCGCCGAGCGCGCCCGTCTGCTGGGCTATGACCACCACGCGGAATGGCGGATGCAGGACACCATGGCCAAGACCCCCGAGGCGGCCATGGACCTGATGATGCGGGTCTGGGAGCCGGCCAAGGCGCGCGTCGCCGAGGAAGTCGCCGACATGCGGGCCATCGCGGGTCACGACATCGAGCCGTGGGACTACCTCTATTACGCCGAGAAGGTCCGCAAGCAGAAGTACGACCTCGATCAGAACGAGCTGAAGCCCTATTTCGAACTGAACGCGGTCAAGCGCGGTGCCTTCTACATGGCCGAGCGGCTGTACGGCTACACCTTCACCCCGGTGCCCGCCGGATCGGTGCCGGTCTTCCATCCCGACGTCGAGGTGTTCGAGGTCAAGGACAAGGCTTCGGGCCGGCACATCGGCCTGTTCTATTCCGACGACTTTGCCCGCCCGGGCAAGCGGTCGGGCGCCTGGATGACCAGCTATCGTCTGGGCTGGGCCTATGACGGGGGTGGCAACCAGCTGGTCTCGAACAATAACAACTTCATCAAGGCCGAGGCCGGCCAGCCGCTGCTGATCTCGCTGGACGATGCCGAGACCCTGTTCCACGAGTTCGGCCACGCCCTGCACTATCTGTCGTACAAGGTGACCTACCCGTCGCTGGGCGGCACTCCGCGTGACTATGTGGAGTATCCGTCGCAGGTCCACGAGCACTGGGTGCTGTCGCGCCCGATCCTTGACGGCTTCATGAAGCATGTCGAAACGGGTCAGCCCATGCCCCAGGAACTGGTCGACAAGATCGAGGCGGCGTCCACCTTCAACCAGGGCTATGCCACGGTCAGCTATCTGTCGTCGGCCCTGGTCGACATGGACCTGCACACCCGCGCCACCCCGCCGACCGACATCGATGCCTTCGAGCGGGAAAGCCTGGCGCGCTATGGCATGCCGGACGAGATTGTGATGCGGCACCGCCTGCCGCAGTTCAATCACCTGTTCACCTCGGACGCCTATTCGGCGGGCTATTACTCCTACCTCTGGTCGGAAGTGATGGACGCCGACACCTGGGCCTATTTCGAGCAGTCGGGTGACGTCTTCAATCCGGAAATCGCCAGCAAATACAAGGCGATCATTCTGGCTGAAGGCAACACCACCGACCGGGGCGAGGCCTATCGCCGCTTCCGGGGTCGCGATCCGGACGTTGCCGCCCTGCTGCGCGTGCGTGGCTTCCCCGTCAACTAATGACGCTACCGCTCGCTGCTTGAGCGTGACGGGCATGAAGATGTGGGGCCGGGGGAGCGATCCTCCGGCCCTTTTTCTGTCAGCCGCTGTTCCGGAGCCCGGCGGCAATGCCGTTCAGGGCCACGAGGATGCCCTCGCGCACGGCGGGGTCGTCGTCACCGGCCCGGCGGCGGCGGATCAGCTCGACCTGCACATGGTTGAGCGGCTCGATATAGGGCAGGCGCAGCTGGATCAGGCGCGCCAGTTCCGGCTGTCGTTCCAGCAGGCTGGCCTGGCCGGTCAGGCGCATGACGGCATCGTGGGTCAACTGCCATTCGGCGGCGATCCGGCCGTGGATATCGTCCGCCAGAGCGCGGTCCGGCACCAGGCTGGCATAGCGGCGGGCCACAGCCATGTCCGACTTGGCCATGACCATTTCCATGTTCTGGATCAGGGTGGCGAGGAAGGGCCAGTCCCCGACCAGCCCTTTCAGCGTGTCGACCTCGGCGGCGTCGAGAGTGGCCAGCGCCGAGCCGAAGCCGTACCAGCCGGGCAGCATGACCCGCGACTGGCTCCAGCTGAACACCCAGGGAATGGCCCGCAGGTCCTCGATGCGCGTCGATGAACTGCGCGAGGCCGGGCGCGAGCCGATCTTGAGCTCGGACAGTTCCGAAATGGGCGTTGCTGCGCGGAAATAGTCGATGAAGCCCTCGGTCTCATAGACGAGGGCGCGATAGGCCTGCATCGACGCCTCGCTGAGGCGCGAGATCAGAGCGCCATGCCGTTCGGCTGGACCTTCTCCGCTTTCCTTCCGCAACGACGCCAGCACCACGCCGCTGGTCAGGGCGTCCAGGTTGCGCCGGGCCACGCCGGGCTCGCCGTATTTGTTGGCGATGACCTCGCCCTGTTCGGTGACGCGGATGCGGCCCTCGACCGTGCCGCGCGGCTGGGCCACGACCCCGGCAAAGCTGGAGCCACCGCCCCGACCGACCGCCCCGCCCCGGCCGTGGAACAGCTGCAGGCCGAGGCCCGCCTCGCGCGCGACATCGCGCAGGGCCCGCGAGGCGTGGTTCAGCTCCCAGGTCGAGGTGAGATAGGAGCCGTCCTTGTTGGAGTCAGAGTAGCCGATCATCACCTCCTGCACCCCCCGCGCGCGGGCCAGCGCCAGCGGCGCGGGCTCGGCCATCAGGGCCTTGAGGGTGGCGGGGGCCGCCTGCAGGTCGGTGATGGTCTCGAACAGGGGCACGGCCTGGATGGGGCAGACCTCCGGCGTCGCCGGGTCGAACAGGCCGACCTCCTTCAGCACCAGATAGACCTCGAGCAGGTCGGACGGGCTTTCGGTCTTGGAGACGATATAGGTCCGGATAGCGTCCGGGCCGAAGGTGCCGATGGCGCGGGCGGCGGCCATCAGAATGGCGCGTTCCTTGAGCGTCTCTTCGGCATAGTCGGAGGCGCCGGGCACGAACAGCGGGCGGCGGCTGGACAGCTCGGCCCGCAGCAGATCCATGCGCCCGGCCTCGTCGCGCGTGTCATAGTCATCGGCGACCCCTGCGACGCGGAACAGGTCGGCGACGACCCGCTCGTGCACATCGGCGTTCTGGCGCATGTCGATCACGGCCAGATGGAACCCGAAGGCCTCGACCCGGTCGATCAGACGCGACAGGGCATCATCGGTGAAGGCCCGGGCATCGGCGGTCTGCAGGGCGTCGCGGAGCACTTTCAGATCGGCGAGGAAGGGTTCGGGCTGCCCATAGGGATCAGCAGCAAAGCCAGCGGGACGCGGTGGGGGTGTGCCGACCTTGGCCTGATAGTCCGCGGCCAGTCGCGCATAGATCTGGGTCAGCGCCCGGCGGAAGGGTTCGCCCTTGCGGTGGGGCGAGGTGTCGCCCGAGGCGTCCGACAGGGCGGTCAGTTCGGGGGTGGGCTCGACCAGTTCCTCGGACAGGCTGAGCTCCGCCCCCAGCGCATGAACCGAGTCGAGACAGGCCCCCAGCGCCGCCCGCGTCTGGGTGCGGAAGGCCGCGTCCATGACGGAGGCGTCGACATTGGGATTGCCGTCGCGGTCGCCACCGACCCAGCTGCCGACCGTCATGAAGGGCTTGAGCTGCGGCGCGTCCAGCCGCTTGCGCCAGGCGTTCAGGTGTTCCGGTATGGCCTCCAGGAACACCTGTTCCAGAAAGGAGACGACGGTGTCGATCTCGTCCTGCACCACGAGGCCCGAGGTGCGGACCAGGCGCGTGGCCCACAGCAGGAAGACCTGACGCCGCAGGGCCGGACTGGGCCCCTGCCCCTCGCCGTGCCCATCCAGCAGGGCCGACAGGGCCGCGATCCGGTCCAGCACGCTCTTGCGCCGAACCTCGGACGGGTGGGCCGTCAGCACCGGCGAGATCAGGCTCCGGGCGAGGATGTCGACCACCGCCTTGCGGTCCGCGCCGCCGCCCGACAGCCAGGCCAGCGCCGCCTCGGGCGTGTCCGGGCGATCGTCGGTCGCGGCGCCCTGGCCCTCCGCCTCGCGGGCGCGCCGGCGGGCCTCCCGATCCTCGGCGACATTGGCCAGCAGGGAAAAGACCGCAAAGCCGTGGGTCAGGCCCACCGCCTGTTCCGAGCTGAGCCCGGCCAGCAGGCGCTCCAGCTCGGACGCGTCGCGGGTATCGGCGCCGTCGCGGTGATAGGCGACCGAGGCGCGACGGACCGCCTCGATCCGGTCATACAGATCCTGACCCCCCGCCTCGCGGATGACGTCGCCCAGCACACTGCCCAGCAGGCGGACCTCTTCGCGCAGGCGGTCCGGGGTCGCGGTGTCGGCGGGCATGGTGTCGGTCATGAGGGCTCCTTGAAGATCAACGATAGGCGTCCCGGGCCCATCAAGGACAGGCGGCACGCCCCTGCGTAACGGAATTTGTCCGGTTCCGTGCCCCCGGCGCGCCCCGGATTGGTGCCCGGCTTGCCCTTTTGGAGCTTTTCCGCCATACACCGCCGCTTCCGGCGCTTGTCATCCTTGCGTCTCCACCCGCACGACCCCTCCCGCTGGCGAGGACGAGGCGGGCGAGCCCCCTCTGCCGACGTGATCGTCGCCAGAGGCGTAGTCTCATGGAGCGAGGGATGGATCGGCGCCTTGACCGAGGAATCGAATGTTCGAGGCTCTGAACGAGCGACTGACAGGCGTCTTTGACCGGATCACCGGTCGCGGCGCCCTGTCCGAAAAGGACATTGCCGAGGCGATGCGCGAAGTGCGCGTGGCCCTGCTGGAGGCCGACGTCGCCCTGCCGGTGGTCAAGGACTTCATCGCCTTCGCCAGCGAAAAGGCCAAGGGCGAAGAGGTCATCCGCTCGGTCAAGCCGGCCGATCAGGTGGTCAAGATCGTCTATGACGGCCTGATCGAGATGCTGGGCGGCGAAGAGCCGGTCGGCATCAATCTGAACGCCACCCCGCCCGCCGTGATCCTGATGGCCGGCCTGCAGGGCTCGGGCAAGACCACCAGCTCGGCCAAGCTGGCGCTGCGTCTGACCAAGTTCGATCGCAAGAAGGTCATGATGGCCTCGCTGGACACGCGTCGTCCGGCCGCCATGGAACAGCTGGCCAAGCTGGGCGAACAGATTGAGGTCGCGACCCTGCCGATCGTGGTGGGCGAGAGCGCCGTCCAGATCACCCGCCGGGCCCTGCAATCGGCGAAGCTGCAGGGCTTTGACGTCCTGATCCTCGACACCGCCGGTCGCATCACCCTGGACGAGGGGCTGATGAATGAGGTGGCCGAGGTCGCCGCGGTGTCCAAGCCGGTCGAGACCCTGCTGGTCGCCGACAGCCTGACGGGTCAGGATGCGGTGCGCACGGCCAAGGCCTTCCACGAGCGGCTGCCGCTGACCGGTCTGGTCCTGACCCGCGCCGACGGCGACGGGCGCGGCGGGGCCATGCTGTCGATGCGGGCCGTCACCGGCCTGCCGATCAAATACATCGGTGCGGGCGAAAAGGTCGACGCGCTGGACGTCTTCGATGCCCGCCGGGTCGCCGGTCGCATTCTCGGACAGGGCGATATCGTCGCCCTGGTCGAAAAGGCCAGTCAGGACCTCGACCAGTCCAAGGCCGAGGCCATGGCCAAAAAGCTGGCCAAGGGCAAGTTCGACCTGGACGACCTCGCGGCTCAGCTGCAGCAGATGAAGAAGATGGGCGGCCTTCAAGGCATCATGGGCATGCTGCCCGGCGTAGCCAAGATGAAGGCCCAGATGGCCGACACCGGCGTCGATGACCGGATGATCGCCCGCCAGGAAGCCATCCTCAGCTCGATGACGAAAACCGAGCGCAAGAAGCCGGACCTGCTGAACGCCAGCCGCAAGAAGCGCATCGCCGCCGGCGCCGGCGTCGAGGTCCAGGACATCAACCGCCTTTTGAAACAGCACCGCCAGATGGCCGACATGGTCAAGTCACTGGCGCGCGGCGGTCCCAGGAAGATGCAGCAGATGGCCGCCATGATGGGTGGTCTCGGCGGCGGACCCGGCCAGCCTGACATGGCCCGGCTGAAGGCCATGGGCGGCGGCAAGATGCCGGAACCCTCGGCTGATGAAATGAAGGCCATCCAGGACCGGCTGTCCGGTCTGGGTGGTGGCATGCCCCCCGGTGGACTGCCCGGCCTGCCCGGTCTGCCCACCAAGAAATCCTGACCCCTTTTCCCTAAAGAAAGAGACTGAAAATGCTGAAGATTCGTCTGTCGCGTGGCGGCACCAAGAAGCGCCCCTACTATCACATCGTGATCGCCGACAGCCACGCCCCGCGCGATGGCAAGTTCATCGAGCGCGTCGGCACCTATAACCCGATGCTGCCCAAGGACGGCGACAAGCCGCGCGTCACCCTGAAGGCCGACCGCATCTCGGAATGGCTGGGCAAGGGCGCGCAGCCGACCGACCGCGTCGCCCGCTTTATCAGCCAGAGCCAGGACGAAGCCCTGGTCGGCAAGGTCAAGTGGACCCAGTCGAACAACCCGAACAAGGCCCAGCCCGGCAAGAAGGCCCAGGAACGCGCCGCCGAGCGCGCCCAGCGCGAAGCCGACCGTCTGGAAGCCGAAGCCGCCGCCAAGGTCGAGGCTGCCGAAGCCGCTGCCAAGGCCAAGGAAGAGGCCGAAGCCGCCAAGAACGCTCCGCCGGCTCCGGAGCCCGAAGCCCCCGCCGAGGAAGCTCCGGCTGCCGAAGCTCCGGCTGAAGAGGCTCCCGCTGAGGAAGCTGCTTCGGAAGAAGCTCCCGCCGAAGAGGCCGCTGCTGAAGACAAGACCGAGGCCTAAGACTCATCCGCTCACCCCAGCGCAGGCCGGGGCGCAGAGACAGGAAGGCGGTGTCCGCGAACGGGCACCGCTTTTTTGTTGGCGGCAGGCAGCGTAAGGGTCCGGGTCCCGGCATGAACCGGGACAATCGGGCGCCGGGTCAATCGGAGAATGGTGTGAGCGACGACAGACTGATCCTTGTGGCCCAGGTGGGCGGATCGTTCGGCGTGCGGGGCGAGGTGCGGATCACCACCTTCACCGCCGCGCCCATGACCCTGCTTGAGTACCGCACCCTGTTGCGCGCCGATGGCTCGACCGGCCTGACCCTGACCACCGCCCGGCCGGACAAGAAGGGCATCGTCGCCCGTGCCGCCGAGGTCGCGACCAAGGAGGACGCCGACGCCCTGCGGGGCCTGAAGCTGTTCATCCCGCGCGACCGCCTGCCCCCGCCCGAGGACGACGAATTCTATCTGGCGGACTTGATCGGACTGGAGGCCCGCGATGCGACCGATACGGTGATCGGGACGGTTCGGGCCGTGCAGAATTTCGGCGCCGACGACATGCTGGAGATCACCCCGGCTGGCGGCGGCCAGACCTGGTACCTGACCTTCACGCGCGAGGCCGTGCCGGAGATCCGTACCGCCGACGGTTGGCTGCGGGCGTTACGCCCCGCCGAGATCGGCGAACGCGAGCCAGACTAGCTGTTGTCTTCGACCGGGGCTGCCGGGCCGTTCTTCTTGATCGAGTCGATCGCGTTCTGGGCCGAGGCCCTGGACGCATAGCCCTCGGTCGAGAACATCACTTCGGAATTGTATTTGAAGCGGACCCGAAACTCTCCGGCCTTGTCCTTGTAGATTTCGAACGTGTGCGCCATGCCGGGCGTCTCCCTGATGCGATCCAGACGGAAGCGGATCCGTCTCAGGCTGGCATGCCGTGGCCGCAAGGCCAACCACAGAAATGGCCGGTTTTTGACAGGACGCCCGCTTCAGTCTTCGGCGTCGCCCAGACCCATCATGTGGAAGCCGGCGTCGACGTGGACGACTTCGCCCGTGGTCGAAAAGCCGAGGTCCGAGCACAGCCACAGGGCGCAACCGGCCACGCCTTCCATTGAGGTGTCCTCCTTCATGGCCGACATGGCGCGGCCCTGAGCGATCATGCCGCGACCGCCGGAGATACCGGCCAGCGACAGGGTGCGCATGGCCCCTGCCGAGATGGCGTTGACGCGAATACCCTTGGGCCCCAGGTCGCGGGCGATGTAGCGGGTGGCGGCCTCCAGACCGGCCTTGGCCACGCCCATGGTGTTGTAGTTGGGGATGGCCCGCTCGGCGCCCAGATAGGTCATGGTGATCATGGCCCCGCCGTTCGGCATCAGTTTCGCGGCGCGTCTGGCCACATCGACGAAGCTGAACACCGAGATGTTCATGGCCAGCAGGAAGCTGTCGCGCGTGGTGTTGTCGACGAAGCTGCCCTGCAGCTCATTCTTGTTGGCGAAGGCCACCGAATGGACGACGAAGTCGATCGTGCCGAAGGTCTTTTCCAGCTCGGCAAAGGCCGCGTCCATGGAGGCATCGTCGGTGACGTCAGCCTGAACGATCAGCCTGGCGCCGACGCTTTCGGCCAGCGGACGCACCCGGCGCTCCAGCCCCTCACCCAGATAGGTGAAGGCCAGCTCGGCGCCCTGGGCGGCCAGCTGCTGGGCGATACCCCAGGCAATGGAGTTGGAATTGGCGACGCCCAGGATCAGGCCCTTCTTGCCCTTCATCAGGTCGCCGGTGGGGAAGGTCCAGCCGCTGTCGGAAGCCATGGTCATCTCCTCGGAAATCAGGGCGGGAGGGTTAGCAGGGCCTCCGCCGGGGGGAAAGCGTCTGTTTTCGCTCAGTCCACGCTGCGCCAGCGCCGGAGCCGTTCCAGCAGGGGATTGGCCGTGACCCCGTGAATCACGATCGAGGCGAGGATGACAAAGCCCAGAATGGCCCATAGCCGCTCGCTGGAGCCGAACTCACCATGGTTGATGCCATAGGCGACATAATACACTGAGCCGATCCCGCGGATGCCCAGAAAGGCCATAAGCAGCCGGTCCCTGAAGGGATGCGGCGAGCCGATCATGGCGATCACTCCCGCCACGGGTCGCACGATCAGCAGGATGGCCAGACCGATGGCGGCGTCCGTCCAGGTCAGGGATGAGAGCAGGCCATTGGCCAGCGCCCCGCCGAACAGCACCAGCAGCAGCATGATCAGCAGGCGTTCGAACTGATCCGCGAAATGGTGCATCTCCTTGTGGAAGTCGTTGTCACGCTCCCAGGCCCGGATCGTGACGCCGCAGACGAAGACGGCAAGGAATCCGTAGCCGTGGGCCACCTCGGCGACCGCATAGGCGATGAAGGTCGCCGCCAGCGCCACCAGCCCGTCGCCCAGCCGCGACAGCCCGGCCTTCTCGCTGGCGAAGATCAGCCAGCCCAGCCCCTTGCCGACCAGCCAGCCGATCCCGGCGCCCGCCAGCAACTTCCAGAACACCTTGACGGTGACCCAGTCCATCCACCCCGCCGAGGTGGCCAGCCCGCCGACCGAGGCCAGAATGGCCAGATGGACGAAGGGAAAGGCGAGGGAGTCGTTCAGTCCGGCTTCGGAGGTGAGGCCAAAGCGCACCTCGTCCTCGTCGCCGGACTTGGGCGGCCCCACCTGGACATCGGCGGCCAGCACCGGGTCTGTCGGGGCCAGAGACGCCCCCAGCAACAGGGCCATGGCCAGTGAAAAGCCGAGGCCGTACAGGCCCAACGCCATAACACCGAGGATGGTCAGGGGCATGGCGATGGCCAGCAGCCGCCAGGTCGAATTCCAGCTGCGCCAGCCCACCTTGCGGTCCAGCTTCAGACCCGCACCCATCAGGCTGATGATGACCACAACCTCGGTCAGGCGTTCGGTGATGGTATCCCAGGTCCGGGGATCGGGGTCGAACCCCAGCCAGCCGAGACTGAAGACCGCCACACCCAGCAGGACGCAGACAATGGCCAGCGTCAGCGGCGTCTTCCTCAGCCCCACCGGGGCCCAGGACACCATCAACACGACAGCGCCGAGGCCGAGCAGGAACAGGATGTAGGGATCAGGCGGCGCCAGGGGGGAACTCCGGATAAGCGCGACGGGTCGTCAGGTTTACGATATTGGCCGCTTCACGCGCCCTCCGCTAGAGTGCGGTCAGAGGGGCCGGTGGCCCGCTACAGAAGGCCCCAGCGTCATGCGCGTTCCCTTCCTGACTGCATTTGGCATCCTTGGCGCGGCCCTGCTGGCTGCGGGGACGGCCGCCCCGCCCCGGCTGCCGATCGCGATCGAGGTCGCGGCCCTCGACAGCGCCACCTATGAGCAGGGACGTTATGTCGAGGGTCTGGTCGAACGCGCGGGCGAGCCGTCGGCCTGGTTCGAGTACCAGCCCTCGCAGTTCGAGCCGGAAAGCCTTGAGCGTTGTATGGACAGTTCGATCAGCGGGGCCGAGGTCTGTGTCCGCTACCAGATCGCCGAACAGGACCTGAAACAGGTGCGCCCGGTCCACGTGGTCGTCCTGGTCGGGCCGGGCGAGGGAGGCACGGCCCAAGCCCGTTGCATCGGCATCGGCGGACAGCCGCACTCGGACGAGCGGCAAACGGCGGCGATGAATCCCGCCTCAGTACTCTATGCGGGCACAGCGCAGTTCGACGAAGACCTGAATGCCCTCGCCGGATGCATCACCGCAGCGGGCGCCGAAAGCGGCTGGTAGCCGGTCAGACCTTCGACAGGATCAGGGTGCCGTTGGTGCCGCCGAATCCAAACGAATTGGACATGACGTGGGTCAGTTCGCCGTCGTGCCGCTGCCGCAGGATGGGCATGCCCTCGAACTCGGGGTCGAGATTTTCGATGTGGGCGCTTTCGGCGGCAAAGCCGTTCTGCATCATCAGCAGGCAGTAGATGGCTTCCTGCGCACCGGCCGCACCCAAGCTGTGGCCGGTCAGGGACTTGGTCGAGGAGATCATCGGCATGCGGTCGCCGAAGACATTGCGAACCGCGCCCATCTCTTTGGAATCGCCGACCGGCGTCGAGGTGCCGTGCGGATTCAGATAGTCGATGCGCGGATTACCGGCCATCTCCAGCGCGATCTTCATGCAGCGCTCGGCGCCTTCGCCCGACGGGGCGACCATGTCGTAGCCGTCGGAATTGGCCCCATAGCCGGTGACTTCGGCGAGGATGGTCGCGCCGCGTGCTTTTGCGCGCTCATACTCTTCCAGAACCACGATGCCTGCGCCGCCGGCGATGACAAAGCCGTCCCGGGCCGCGTCATAGGCGCGCGAGGCGACCGAAGGGGTGTCGTTGAAATTCGAGGACATGGCGCCCATGGCATCGAACAGGTTCGACATCGACCAGTGGATGTCCTCGCAGCCGCCGGCAAAGACCACGTCCTGCTTGCCCCAGGCGATCTGTTCGGCAGCCGCGCCGATGCAGTGGGCGCTGGTCGCACAGGCCGAGCTGATCGAGTAGTTGATGCCCTTCATCTGGAACCAGGTGGCCAGCACGGCCGAGGGTCCGGAGGCCATGGCCTTGGGCACGGCGAACGGGCCGATCCGCTTGGGTGCGCCCTTGTCGATGGTGATCTGGGCCGCTTCCAGAATGACGCGGGTCGAGGGACCGCCCTCGCCGACGATCAAGCCGATTCGCTCGTCCTTGATCTCGTCCGGAGTCATCCCGCTGGAGGCCAGCGCCTCCTCAAAGGCGATGTGGGCCCAGGCGGTGCCGTCGGCCAGAAAGCGCGAGGCGCGGCGATCGACAAGCTCGGCCCAGTCGCCGATTTTCGGCGGAGCCCAGACCTGGCTGCGGAATCCATGGGTGGTGTGATCCGGGGCGGCGACCACGCCCGAACGGGCCTGTTTCAAGGAGTCGGTGACCGCGGCGGCGCCGGTCCCGATCGATGAGACAATCCCCAATCCTGTAACTACGACGCGCCGCATGCTGTTTTCCTGATCCTGTCCGTTATTCCGCCGCGTAATCCGCGATCCTTCCAGCCTATCCTGTGGGGTGATGGCCCCGACTATTCGGCCTTGGTTTCCTGGCCGCCGAACAGGCCAACGCGCATGTCCGTGGCTGTATAGATAGGAACGCCATCGGCTTCGAGAACCCCGTCGGCGATGCCCATCACCAGACGGCGGTTGATCACCCGCTTCAGGTCGATCTTGTAGACGACCTTTTTGACGTCCGGCTGCACCTGACCGGTGAACTTGACCTCGCCCACGCCCAGGGCGCGCCCCTTTCCGGGACCGCCGATCCAGCCGAGGTAGAAGCCAACCAGCTGCCACATGGCATCCAGACCCAGGCAACCCGGCATGACCGGGTCGCCGATGAAGTGGCATTTGAAGAACCAGAGGTCGGGATGCACGTCGAGCTCGGCCTCAACATAGCCCTTGCCGTGCACGCCGCCGTCATCGTTGATCCGGGTGATGCGGTCGAACATGAGCATGGGCGGGGCTGGCAACTGAGCATTGCCCGGGCCGAAAAGCTCGCCCCGGCCAGAGGCGAGCAGGGCCTCATAGTCATAGGAAGACGGGCGTTCTGACTGGCTCAAGGGGGCCTCCGTATGCTGAGCGGCGGGCGTGACACGTGAAATCGCCCCGGTCAACCGGCAAGGGTTCCGCGAAAGGCGCTCAGCGCCGGCGAGGGGCGGGCCCGGCGGGGCGGTTGGCTTCGCACAGGGGGGAGGCCTGGGTGCCGAACACAGCGGCCTCACGGACCCAGCCCCGGACGCGGCCCGAGCGGACCTCGCACCAGCCGTCCTCGCAGTCGGTGATGGGTACCAGGGCATGGGACGACAACCGGGCACGGATGCTCGCATCCTCGCGTCGGGCTGAGCGAACCTCGAGCGCTGCGTCGCCGCGGTTCAGCACCGTCCGGCGGCCCGAGGTGGTGCTGCGGTGAACCCAGACCAGCGAGCCCTCGGGATCGCAGATCTTGCGCCACTCAAAGGTCTCGGCCACCACCTGCACCGGTAGGCCTTCGACCTGATAGGTCCACAGGATCTGGTGATCCAGCCCGGGCCCCTTACGGGCGTGGACCTGATCCGCCTTGAGCGTGATCCAGCGGGGCACAGGATAGCTGCTGGGCGTCGGCCGCCCGTCAGGCCGCACGGCCTGTCCAGACAGCATGATGAACAGGCCAAGCGCGGCCGCCGTGACGCCGGCGATGCGGCGCCCCCTTTGGCCTTGGGTCAGGGGGCTGCTAGACACCCTTGCCATCCCGCTTCGATCCTCCAGTTCCAAAGTCCCCGCCAATGTCGAGCCGCAGACTTAAGGTCGTGTTAACCAGACGCCTGCCGGACGCGGTGGAAACGCGCATGCGCGAGCTGTTCGACGCCGAGCTGAACCTGAAGGACGAGCCCTTCAGCCGCGCGGCGCTGGAAGACACCATCGGCCGGGCGGAGGTTCTGGTGCCGACCATCACCGATCGGATCGACGCCGATCTGCTGTCGAAATCCGGTGGGCAGTTGAAAATGATCGCTAATTTCGGGGCGGGCGTGGATCACATTGATGTCGAGGCGGCGGTCGGGCGCGGGCTGATCGTGACCAATACGCCGGGGGTCCTGACCGAGGATACCGCCGATCTGGCCATGGGGCTGATCCTGGCGGTCAGCCGACGACTGGTCGAGGGCGCAGGCGTTGTTCAGAAAGGGGAATTCTCGGGATGGACCCCGACCTGGATGTGCGGCCGCAAGCTGTGGGGCAAGCGACTGGGCATCGTCGGCATGGGCCGGATCGGCCAGGCCCTGGCCCGGCGCGCGCGTGCCTTTGGCATGCAGGTGCACTATCATAACCGCAAGCCGCTGAGCCCGATGATCGTAGAGGATCTCCAGGCCACCTGGTGGGACGACCTCGACGCCATGCTGCACCGCATGGACATCATTTCCCTCAACTGCCCGGCGACGCGCGAGACGCATCATCTGATGGATGCCCGCCGGCTGGCACTGCTGGCGCCGCACGCGATCCTGATCAATACGGCGCGGGGCGAGCTGATCGATGAGGCGGCGCTGGCTGAGGCGGTCGGCCGGCGCGCGCTGGGGGGCGTCGGCCTGGATGTGTTCGAACAGGAGCCCGTCGTTCACCCCGGCCTGCTGAACCGGGCCGAGGTCGTGCTGATGCCGCATCTGGGCTCGGCGACGCTGGAGTCGCGGCAGGACATGGGCGATCGGGTGATCGCCAACATCATGACGTTCCAGACTGGACACAGGCCCCCCGACCGCGTCATTCCGGCGATGCTGTAGCGCTTGACGGGTTGTGGCCCGCATGGTCGATTTCCCCGAGTTGTGTTGCGGGGGAAAATCGATGAAATCCAGAGACGTGACGACCCTTGCGGTCGTGTCGCGGCGGGCGCTGCTGACGATGGCTGCGGGGTTCGGTGGCGCGGCGGCCATGGGACTGCGGCCTGACGTCGCCCGCGCACGGACCTCCCCCTATCCGATCGAGGCCTTTTTCACGACGGCCCGCACACGCGCGGCGACCCTGTCCCCCGGCGGCACCCTGATCGCGGTACTGGACCAGCTGGGCACCGAGGACGAGCCCCATGGCGTGATCGACGTTCTGGATGCGAGTGATCCGGAAGGCGCGCGCAAGCGAATCGATCTGGGGCCGACCAAGGTCGAAAGCCTGGACTGGGCCAATGACGAGCGGCTTTTGGTCAGGCTTGCCGTGACGACAAGGATCGCCCCGCAGTCCATCTCCGGATCCAACCGACGGACCGCCGCCCGGGAGATCACCTCGAAACGCCTCATGTCGGTCAGCGCCGTCACGGGCGAGATGGCGGTCATGTTCCAGGATGACCGGCAACGCCTGCGGGCCTCGCGCGATCTGGGCAGTGTGGTCGATCTTCTGCGCAGCGATGACGACCATGTGTTGATGGCGGCATGGGAGCGAGACGGGGTTCTGGGCCTGCACAAGGTCAATGTCGCGACCGGTTCGGCCGAAAGGATCGAGCGCGGCAGCTCCGGCACCATCGGCTGGGAGACCCAGCAGGGCGTGCCGGTCATTCGCTACGACATCAACCCGCGCGGCACGGTGTTGACCATTTCCGGCCGCGCGACCAGCAGCGGCGCCTGGAGGCCTATCCGCCGCAACCGGATCGGTGACCTGCCCGAGTTCAGCTGGGTCGGCGAGACGGAGACGCCGGGCACCATTCTGGTGACCGCCCGCGCCGAGGGCGAGGACACGATGGTGGTTCGGGAAATGAACCTAGAGACCTTTGGTATGGGGGCGGCCCTGTCCCATCGCGCCGGGCGCGACGTCATGCATGGCGTCGTTGATGCCGCCGGGCGCTATGTGGGGGCGGCTTTCTATGGCGAGCGGCTGGAATATGAGTTTGCCGACGCGGCCCTGGGGGCGCACCACCGCGCCCTGAACGCCTTTCTGGACAATGACTGCGATGTCTATCTGAACGATCTCAGCCGCGACCATAACCGGATGGTGGTTGGGGTCACCGGCCCGCGCGAGCCGGGCGCCTGGTATTTCTATGACCGGGAGGCCCGGGCCATCGTCAATCTGGGCGCCGTGAGACTGCTGGATTTCGACCGGCTGGGCCTGACCGACACCCTGTCGGTCACGACGCGCGACGGCGCCAGCATAGAGGCCTATCTGACGGCGCCTCCGGGCGGGCAGCCGGGGCCGCTGGTGGTTTTGCCGCATGGCGGGCCCGAGGTGCGCGACCTGCGCAGCTGGGACCGGCAGGTGCAGGTTCTGGCGGCGCAGGGCTGGTGGGTGCTGCGGCCCAATTTCCGGGGCTCGGGCGGCTACGGCATGGCCTTTGCCCGCGAGGGGTGGACCCGCTGGGGCGACCGGATGCAGGAGGACGTCGAGGACGCCATCGATCAGGCCATCGCCCTCAAGGGGCTCGACGCCAGCCGCGTCGCTATCATGGGCACCAGCTATGGCGGCTATGCCGCCCTGATGGGCGCGGTGCGCAGACCGGATCTTTACAAGGCGGCGATCGCCATCTGCGGTGTGGCCGACCTGCCGGAAATGCTGGCGTGGGAGCGTCGCGAGGACGACACCCCGGACCGGCAGGTCTATAATTTCTGGGTCAAGCGGATCGGCGATCCCGAGACGATGGGACCGCAACTGGTGGCAGCCTCACCCAGTCGGCGGGCGACCGAGATCACCTGTCCGGTGCTGCTGGTCCATGGCGTCGATGACCCGATCGTGCCGGTGATCGAATCCCGGCGCATGAACGAGGCCCTGAGACAGGCCGGCAAGGCGGTGGAGCTGATCGAGGTCGAGGACGCCGGCCACGCCGACTGGCCTGCGGAAAAGGAGCAGGAACTGCTGGAGCGCTACATCGTCCTGCTGAAACAGGCGTTTGCCTGATCTTCAGCTGCAGACGGGACAGGCCGGATCGGCCGCGATCCTCACGGTGCGGGTCTGGCCGGTCAGGGCGTCGTGAATCCAGAGGCGCCCGGTCAGGGGTTCGCCCGCGCCGGTCAGCCGCTTGAGGGTTTCCAGCGCCGTCATACTGCCGACCAGACCGGCCAGGGCGCCGACCACGCCAACCCGGGCACAGGTTTCGGCATCGGGCGGCACGTCGGGCACCAGACAGCGATAGCAGGGGCGCCCCTCGAACACCCCGACCTGACCGCTCCAGGTGCCGAGGGCCCCCGAGACCAGTGGGATGCCGGCGGCCACGCAGGCGGCATTGACCGCCATCCGGGTGTCGAAGTCATCCGTACCGTCGATCACCAGATCCCATCGGGCGACGCGCGCCGACGCCGTGGCGGTCGACAGCCGCTCGGCGAAGGTCTGGACCTCGACATGGGGATTGAGGGCGGTCAGTCTCCGCGCCGCGACCTCGACCTTGGGTCGGCCAATATCGGCCGTCTCGAACTGGATCTGGCGCTGCAGGTTCGAGAGAGAGACCGTGTCATCATCGACAAGACCCAGGGTGCCGACCCCGGCTGCCGCCAGATAGAGGGCGGCCGGACCGCCGACGCCCCCCATACCGACGATCAGCACACGCGCGGCCTTCAGTCGCTGCTGGCCCGGCCCGCCGACATCAGCCAGAACCAGGTGGCGGGCGTAGCGTTCGATCTCGTCTTCGGAAAAGGTCACGGCCCTGTTCTAGGCTGCAGAGTGCGGCGAGGCGAGCCGGATTGTTCGCCTATCTGCCCGTGCCGGTCCGCGCAGCTTCGGGCGCGTCGTCACCGCGGGCGCACCGGGCCAGAAGATCCTCGGCGCGACCCACCGGAATCTGACCTTCGGCCAGAGCCAAAAGGTCGAGTCTGGCCGACCCGTTTTCGAAATGGCAGTGGGCCATGGGCACGTCGAACAGGCGCTCAGGGACCGGGCGGTCGGCCAGGATCGACAGATTGGTGTGGCGGGGGTCGGTCCTTAGGCGGCCCAGCAGGCGATCAACATCGGGCCGCGAGCCCTCAATGACCTGGACGACCAAGCCGTCTTCAATCGCCATGGCGCCAGTCACGTCGTCGCGACGGTTGTTGGCTTCCGATACGCCAAGAATCTGGGCGATCGACAGGACGGTTTTTCCGAACGTGCCGGTCGCCTCGCTCACATATGTGATGCGATGGAGCATAAATTTGCCTTTGGTTCACTCAGTATGGAATCGTTGTCCACTGTAACGGGTTACATTGGCAACAATGTGACCTTCATATCCGTGTTACATTTCAGGCCGTTGTCTTGCCAGGGGTGAAAGGTGGCCCCATTTCGGCATGATGAATTATTCTGACGCTCTCCCCGCACCTCCCCAGTCTTCCGGGCCCGGCTGGCACGGCACCACCATCCTCGCGGTCCGCAAGGGCGGAACGACCGTCATCGCCGGTGACGGTCAGGTCTCCATGGGCCCCACCATCGTCAAGGGCGCGGCCCGCAAGGTGCGGACCCTGGCCGGGGGGCGCGTTGTCGCAGGCTTTGCCGGAGCGACCGCCGACGCCTTCACCCTGCTGGAGCGACTGGAAGCCAAGCTGGAGCAGTATCCGGATCAGCTGGCGCGGGCCTGCGTCGATCTGGCCAAGGACTGGCGTACCGACCGCTACCTTCGACGGTTGGAAGCCATGCTGCTGGTCGCGGACAAGACCTCGATCTTCACCGTAACGGGCGTCGGCGATGTACTGGAGCCGGAACACGGGGTGGCGGCCGTCGGGTCCGGCGGAAATTTCGCCCTGTCGGCGGCCCGGGCCCTGATCGAGAATACCGACCTTGATGCCGAGGCGATCGCCCGCAAGGCCATGGCCATCGCCGCTGAGGTCTGCGTCTACACCAACGGCAATCTGACCGTGGAGCGACTGGAGTAGTTTGGCCGCAGGGGCTTGCCCGAGCGGTGGCTGGTTCTACACGAAGGTCACAGAGGATGCACGAAGGACACGAAGGGCCCGAGCCACTGCCTGCCGAAGTCGAGCGCGTCGGGAGTGTCGTCGTGGACGCCGCACTGACAGTGCACCGTGCATTGGGGCCGGGCTTGCTGGAATCGGTCTACTAGGCCTGCCTCGCCGAAGAGCTCCGGGGTCGGGGACTCCGCGTTGAGCGTCAGATTGGCGTGCCCGTCGCCTACGGCGACATTCGCGTGGATGTCGGCCTGCGGCTTGATCTTCTGGTCGACGATCTCGTCGTGATCGAGATCAAGGCGATCGACGCCTTGGCTTCGATCCATACGGCTCAGGTTGCAACCTATCTTCGCTTTTCGGGTCGCCGGCTCGGCTACCTGATCAACTTCAACACGACATTGATCAAGAACGGACTTCGGCGGGTCGTGCGTTGACCTTCGTGATCTTCGTGGCTCCTTCCTGTCCTTTGTGATGAACCTTCCCCTCTCGCAAACGTCCCTCCGCCCACCCATCTGAGCGCCATGACTGACCTGTCCCCCCGCGAAATCGTCTCCGAGCTGGACCGCTTCATTGTCGGCCAGGCCGATGCCAAGCGCGCCGTGGCCCTGGCCCTTCGTAATCGCTGGCGGCGGAAGCGCGTGCCCGATGACCTGCGCGACGAGGTGACGCCGAAGAACATCCTGATGATCGGGCCGACCGGCGTCGGCAAGACCGAGATCGCCCGCCGGCTGGCGCGGTTGACGGGCTCGCCCTTCCTGAAGGTCGAGGCGACCAAATTCACCGAGGTCGGCTATGTGGGCCGGGACGTCGACCAGATCCTGCGCGATCTGGTCGAGGCCGCGCTGATCATCGTCCGTGACCGCCGCCGGGACGAGGTCCGGGCCCAGGCCGAACGCGCGGCCGAGGACCGGATTCTGGACGCTCTGGTCGGGGCGGGCGCGCAAAAGGCCACGCGCGACGCCTTCCGCACCCGCCTGCGCAAGGGCGAGCTGGATGACAAGGAGATCGATCTGGCCCTCGCCGACACTTCCTCGCCCATGCCGGGGCTGGACCTGCCCGGCATGGCCCCCGGCGGCAATGTCGGCATGATCAATCTGACCGAGATGCTGGGCAAGATGGGCGGCCCGCGGACCAAGACCGTCCGCCTGTCGGTCAAGGCCGCCCATGCGCCGCTGATCGCCGAGGAGTCCGACAAGCTGCTCGACAATGACAGTCTGGCGCGCGAGGCGGTTCAGCTGGCCGAAACCGAAGGCATCGTCTTCATCGACGAGATCGACAAGGTCGCCGCAAGGCAGGATCGAGGCGGCGCCGACGTCAGCCGCGAGGGCGTGCAGCGCGACCTGTTGCCGCTGATCGAGGGCACGACGGTCGCCACGCGCTACGGCCCGGTGAAATCGGATCATGTGCTGTTCGTGGCCTCTGGAGCCTTCCACGTGTCCAAGCCCAGCGACCTGCTGCCCGAACTGCAGGGGCGCCTGCCGATCCGGGTCGAGCTGAAGGCCCTGACGCGGGAGGACTTCCGACGCATCCTGACCGAGCCCGAGGCCAATCTGATCCGCCAGAACCAGGCCCTTCTGGCGACCGAGAATGTGACACTCGAGTTCACCGAGGACGCCGTCGAGGCGATGGCCGACGCCGCCGTGGGGGCCAACAGCGCCATCGAGAACATCGGCGCCCGCCGGCTGATCACCGTGGTCGAACGGGTGCTGGAAGAGACCAGCTTCAAGGCCGCCGACCTGTCGGGCCAGACGATCCGCTTTGACGCGGAGGCGGTCCGCGAGCGTCTGGGCGACCTGACCGGAGACAGCGATCTGAGCCGATACATCCTTTAGGGCCGCGCAGGGCCCGGTGTGGCGCAACTGCCGCAGGGGGAATTCTTGTCGCCCGGACCGGAGCGGATTCAGGGTCGAGTCATTTCATCGCCCTAGTGTCGGCCACAGTGACTGTCTCGACGCGTCTTCTGCAACGGCCTGAAGAAAGCACGGCCCATGACCCGGACACTGCCCGCCCTGATCCGCCGCCTGATGCAGCCTGACGAGCTGGACATGGCCGAGCACTATGAAACGCGCTGCGAACGTCTGGCCGATCTGTGGGTGCATCTGGTCGGACTGGGACTGGCCGGGATCGGCGGTATCGTGCTGGCCGTCATGTCGTCGTTCTCGGCAGCAGGCGCGGGCCTGATCATCGCGACCGCCGTCTATGCGCTGTGCCTGATCGCCATGCTGGCGGCCTCGACCGTCTATAATCTGACCCAGCCCGGCCCGGCCCGGCCCCTGCTGCGGCGGCTGGACGAGGCGGCCATCTTTCTGATGATCGCCGGCAGCTATACGCCCTTTACCACCCAGAGGTTCGAGGGGGCCTGGTCGACCGGCTTTACCCTGCTGATCTGGGCGCTGGCGCTGGCCGGTGTGGCCGCCAAACTGGTCCTGCCGCGCCTTTCCGACGCCATCTGGAGCACCGTCTATGTGATCTTCGGATGGCTGGCCGTGCTGGCGCTCAAGCCCATGCTGGACACGGTGCACCCGGCCGCCCTGACGCTGCTGGTGATCGGCGGGCTGGTCTATACGTCGGGCGTGTTCGTCTTCATCAGCCCCAAGGTGAAGTTCCGCCGCGCCATCTGGCACGGATTCGTGGTCGCCGGGGCCGGTGTGCACTGGGCCGCCATCCTGGTGGGGGTGGTGCTGGCGCCTGCGGCCTGACCCCCGCGCGGTCGAGGCTGGCGTAAAGCGTCGGGCCGCGCGATAGTGACCCCGGTTTCACCACAAGGACATCAGCGTGACGGATGCCAAGCCCGGTGGCGACACGGTCGTCATCAAGAAGTATGCGAACCGGCGGCTCTATAACACCGCCACATCTTCCTATGTGACGCTCGACGATCTGGCCGCCATGGTGCGCGAGGGGATCGACTTTGTCGTCTATGACGCCAAGACCAACGACGATCTGACGCGGACCATCCTGACGCAGATCATCTTCGAGGAAGAAAGCCGGGGGGAGGCCCTTCTGCCCGTGCAATTCCTGCGGCGGCTGATCGGCTTTTACGGCGGGCAGATGCAGGGCGTGCTGCCCAGCTATCTGGAGATGTCACTGGATTCCTTCTCCAAGCAGCAGGAGCAGTTCCGGACCCAGCTGAACCGCGCGTTCGGCACCGGCGCCGGCGCGGGGCTGATGGAGGATGCCGTTCGCCAGAATATGGTGATGTTCCAGAAGGCCATGACCCTGTTTCCGGGCTTCAACGCCTATGCGCGCGCGGGAGCGACCGAAGAGACCCCCGAGGCGGCCCAAGCCCCGTCCCGACCCGCCGCGTCCGGCAACGACCCGGCGCTGGACGAAATGCGTCGCCAGATGGACGAGATGCGTGCCCAGATCGAGCGGCTGGCCGAGGGCAGCGCCCGGGGCGGCAAGAAGGGCGGATCGGATCCGGCATGACCGGGCGCATCCCGCCTGTCGGTCCGACCCCGCCCGTCACGGGCGTCGTGCCGGATCGGCGTGAGGGTCGACGTCGCGAGGACGAGCGTCGCCAGGCCGATCGCCGGGCCGAGGGCCGCGCCCTGGTGCCCCGGGAAACCCCTGCCGGGAGCCCGGACGAAACTGCCGATCCGGCGGCAGGCCCTGCCGCCACGCCGCCCCCCGTCTCCCCGCTCGGGACCGGCGCGTTCGAGGCCCAGATGCTGGGCCAGACCGGGGCCCGCAAAGGGCTGAGAGGCGGCCCACCCGTCCTGGATGCCGCGCGTTCGGCCTATCTGGGCAATGAATATTCCGGGGCGAAGGACCGTCGCCCGCTACCGGGCAAGACCGGCAAGACCGAGGTCTGACGACCAGCCCACCCTGCGGCATGACCCTTGCTGGATGCGGGACCCCTGTCCCGTATCGGAGCCCGGATCATGTCTCTGGCCAATCTGTTCTCGTTCACCGCCCGCGCCACCGATGTGATGATCGTGGCCCTGGTGTTCAGCGTCTTCGGCTGATCAGGCGCCGCTGAAGTCGAGATCCTTGCGGGCCGCGATGATCGTCACGATGAAGCCGGCCAGCACATCCAGCATGACCATCACCGTGATCAGGAAGAAGGTCGATGTGGCAAAGGTCGGGATCAACAGGAACTGCACCAGGCAGACCACGAACAGGATCATCGACAGGGCGTGATTGACGATCGCCACCTTCTGGCTGGAGGTGGATTTCAGCAGCTCGAAGAACAGGAAGATCAGGCCGAGGAACAGGATCATGTCACCGACGCCGACGTTCCACCGCACGCCCGAGGTCATGGGCAGGGAAAAGACCGCCTGACGCAAAGACGGATCGGCGCCCAGCGACGGGTCGCCCCCCAGCAGCCCGGTCAGAACAACAACATTATAGAGCAGCCACGGCACGACCAGCAGCGGTACAGCAATCCACATGGCCTATCCCCTCGTCGTCCGGCGCGCGGACCTTTGATCCGACTCTGGAGCCGGTTAACCTTTACGCCAGTCTAACCCTGTTCCTTCGGCTGCGCCATCGGGGGCAGGGCGGGAGTCAGACTTCGGTGACCCGTCCCGGGTTTCTTGACCGCGATTTCAACCACATAACGCCCAGAAGGTCCGAAAGGCTGGCCATCAGCCTCTCCCAGTTGGTGTATTTGGACCGGCCGGAATCGCGCGCCCGGTGAGTAATGGGCAGATAGCGGTTCTGGTAGCCCTCGCGGATCATCAGGGCCGGCAGATAGCGGTGGATGTGATCGAAATAGGGGAGCCGCAGGAAGGCGTCGCGCCGGAAGGCCTTGAGACCGCAGCCGGTGTCGTCGGCATCGTCGCCCAGCAGGCGCTTGCGGATGCGGTTGGCCCAGCGCGAGGCCCACAGCTTGGCGCCCGTATCCTGACGCCGCTGACGAACACCGCCGACCAGGGCGACCTCCGGCGGGGCGGCCAGCAGGGCATCGACCAGTTTCGGCGCCTCGGACGGCGGGTTCTGGCCATCGCCGTCCAGGGTCACGACGACCTCACCGCGCGCGGCCAGAATGCCGGTGCGCACCGCGCGGCTCTGGCCTGCATTGGCCCCATGCGACAGCACGCGCAGCGCCGGGAATCGGGCCTTGAGGTCCTGCAGGATGGTCAGGGTCTGATCACGGCTGGCGTCATTGACCAGCACCATTTCATACGCCCGGCCGGAAAAGGCCTCGGCGATTTCGGTGACAAGGGTTTCAACCGCCCCCGCCTCGTCATGCACGGGAACGACTACGGAGATGCGGGGAAGCTCGGCTGTCATGGCCGCTGTCTAGCCCGTTTTGCGGCGAAGGGGGAGGGCGGGCGCTCACGGTCGCGAGAGACGGCTGACGCGATCCGAAACCGCGTGATAGAAGCGGGACCATGACCGGTTTCGATCTTGCTCATCGACTGCGCGGCTGGCGCGGTCTGGCCCTGGCGGCGCTTGTGGCGCTGGTCGCGGGTCTGCCCAGCCTGATGCTGCTGCCGCCGCTGGATCGCGACGAAAGCCGCTATGCCCAGGCCACCTCGCAGATGCTGGAGACGGGCGACTATGTTGACATCCGCTTCCAGGATGAACCGCGCTGGAAAAAGCCGATCGGCATCTACTGGATGCAGGCCGCCGCAGTGGCCGTGACCGGAAGTGTCGAGGCTCGGAACATCGTGCCCTATCGCCTGCCGTCCCTGCTGGGGGCGATGATCGCCGCCATCGCCTGTGCCTGGGTCGGCTCGGCCGTGTTCGGCGCCCGCACCGGCATTCTGGCAGGCGCCATCATGGGGGCCAGCTTCCTGCTGTCGACCGAGGCCGGGATCGCCAAGACGGATGCGGTTCTGGTGGCCTGTGTGACAGCGGCCATGGCGGCCCTGATGCGTATCTATCTGGCGGTGCGGGCCAATGACCCACCGAACCGGGGTCACAAGCTGATCTTCTGGGGGGCGCTGGGCCTGTCGATTCTGGTCAAGGGTCCCATTGGCCTGATTGTCATCGTGCCCGCCGCTCTGACGCTGTCGCTCTGGGACCGGGACATTCGCTGGCTGAGGCCGCTGGGCTGGGGCTGGGGGCTGGCGCTGGTGGCGCTGATCGTCGGGCCGTGGGCGCTGGCGATTACGGTCGCGACCGACGGCGGTTTCTGGCGCGAGGCCATCGGCGGCGATCTGGCGCCCAAGATCGCCGGCGGCCACGAAAGCCACGGGGCGCCCCCGGGTGTCTATCTGCTACTCCTGCCGCTGTTGTTCTTTCCGGCGACCCTGCTGCTGCCGGCGTCGATCTCGACCGCCTGGCAGCGGCGCACCGAGCCGGCCATCCGCTTCCTGATCTGCTGGCTGGTGCCCGCCTGGCTGATCTTTGAGCTGACCCCGACCAAGCTGGCCCACTATACCCTGCCGACCTTCGGCGCGCTGGCCCTGCTGGCGGCGGTCGCCCTGACCCGGCCCATCGGGACGCTGTCGCGGCGTCTGGGCGCGGTGCTGGGCCTGGTCGCCGCCGGGCTGATCGTGGCCATAACCATCTATGGCGTGTCGAACTTTGCCACCTCGACGGCCCAGACCTGGGCGGCGGTCACCATGGTCACGGCTGTGGCGGCGGCGGCCATCGGCGGCTTCCTTCTGCTGAACAAGGCGCCGGTGGCGGGACTGATCGCGGCGCTGGCGCTCGGCATCTTCAGCCACGCCGCCCTGTCCGGGACCATCCGCCAGCTGCGTCCACTGGCCATCGCCCCGCAGCTGACCAAGGTTCTGGAGCAGGCCAATCTGCATCCGCGTCAGGGGCTGACTACCAGCCCGGTGGCCATCACCACCTTCCATGAGCCCAGCTTTGTCTTCCTGACCGGGCGGGCGACCCAGCTGACCGATGCCGAGGGCGCGGCCCGGGCGCTGGCCGAGGGACGCCCGGCCATTGTCGAGGCCGGCGATGCCGAGGCCTTTGCCCAGGCCGCCGCCCGACTGGGCGTGACCGGCCGTGCGGTCGGGGAGGTCAGCGGCCACAACTATTCGACCGGGGATGATGTGAACCTGACCGTCTATGCCCCGCCCGGAAGCGAGGTCGCCCCCGGATCGGCCCGATGAGCCGCCCGATCCAGATCGTCGAGGTCGGGCCCCGCGACGGCCTGCAGAACGAAAAGGCGGTGCTGGAGCCCGCCATCCGGGCCGAGCTGGCCCGCCGGCTCGAGGCCGCCGGCGCACGCCGGATCGAGGCCGTCAGCTTCGTGCATCCGAAATATGTGCCGCAGATGGCCGGGGCCGAAGAGGTGATGGCCGCCCTGCCCCCCGAGCCCGGCCGCAGCCGCATCGGGCTGGTCCTGAACGGGAGGGGCTATGACCGGGCCATCACCACCGCCGTCGATGAGGTCAATATCTCGGTCGCCGCCACCGACGGGTTCGGCCTGAAGAATCAGGGGCTGGACCGGGCCGGGCAGCGCGCCATGGTGGAGGCCATCGTCGCCCGGCGCCACAATGCCGAGCGGGGCGATGCGGCGCCCTCACTGACGGTGACCCTCTCGTGCGTCTGGGGCTGTCCCTTCGACGGCGAGGTCAGTGTTGATCAGGTCGCCGACATGGTCGGGGCCTATGCCGCCCTCGGCATCCGCGAGATCGCCCTGGCCGACACCATCGGCGCGGGCGACCCCTGGGCCGTGACGAAAAAGGTCGAGGCGGCGCGCAAGGCCGCGCCCGACGCCACCCTGCGTCTGCATTTCCACGATACGCGCAACACCGGTCTGGCCAATGCCCATGCCGGGATTGAGGCCGGGGTCGATGTTCTGGACGCCTCGGTCGGCGGCATCGGCGGCTGTCCGTTCGCACCGGGCGCCACCGGCAATATCGCCACCGAGGACCTGGTCTATATGCTGGAACGGGCCGGGTTCGACACCGGCTATGACCTCGACGCCCTGATCGAAACCGCCCGCTGGATCGGCGAAAAGATCGGCCGCCCAGCCCCCAGCGCCCTCAGCCGCGCGGGGGGATGGCCGGGGGTGGGCTGAGCAGGTCCCGGTCAGTGGACTCTCGTTCAAAGGGTAGGGACGGAACGTCGCATTGTGTGGTTGCCGCAGATCGCGCAACCTCGCGATTAATAGGGGGACCCATGCTCGCTCTGCTTCAGGTCGTCGTGACGCTTATTGCTGGCCTGCTGTTGGCCGACTTCGCGTCCGGGGTCATCCATTGGGTCATCGATCGCTACACCCCCGGTTCCACGCCTGTGATCGGGACGCATTTCGTCCGGTTCATCCATGAACACCACGAACGGCCCCATGCGATGTTTCAGCTTTTATGGGTCGTGAACAACGCCGGCTTTTTCATACTTGTCGGTAGTCTGTTCGGCCTCTGCTGCGCTTTCGGCTGGTTGAATCCCGTGACGCTCAGCGCCTTCGCCTTCGGCGCATGCGCCAATCAGATTCACGCGTGGGCGCACCGCCGTCCCCGCTACCTCGCGAGAATCGTCAGGCCGCTGCAGCGGTTCGGGATTCTACAGTCGCCGCGCCATCACGGCGTTCATCACGGCGCCTCACCGACCGAACATTACTGCCTGATCACGGACTGGGTGAACCCGGTCGTGGATCGGCTCGACCTGTGGCGGCGAGCCGAGGTTGGCCTGTCATATCTCGGGCTGAAGCCCATGGCTTACGCGCGGCCGAATCCGAACTACGTCGTGCCGACCGCCACCGCTTAAGGCATGGTATCCAAAAACCGGGCTGGCTTCGCCGTTCGGTTTCGGCTAACAGCGCCCTCCCGAAACCGAGACACCCATGTTCACCAGAACCGCCCCTTCGTACCTGCCCATGGACCTCGACCGCCAGCCGGTCGAGGTCAATGGCGCGTGCGCGGGAGGGCAATGGTGAGCAACGAGGCGTAACGGCTTCGGTTTTTTCCAACCCCTCCTGCTTCCGGCAGAGGGGTTTGTCATATCTGGCGACTCCCTCTGACCGGTTCGGGAGAACCATTCAGAAGAGGAGACGTCGGCCATGTCCGGCTACAATGTAATCGAAAGCGAGCGAGTGCCGATCAAGGCATGGACCCGCGGGGTGCCCATCGAGGATGCGGCGCTGCAGCAGCTGAAGAATGTGGCTTCCCTGCCCTTCATCCATAAACATCTGGCGGTCATGCCTGACGTGCACTGGGGCAAGGGCGCGACCGTGGGGTCCGTGATCCCGACCGTGGGGGCCATCATCCCGGCGGCCGTGGGCGTGGACATCGGCTGCGGCATGATGGCGGTGCGGACCTCGATCCGCGCCGAGCATCTGCCGGACGACCTGTCGGGCATCCGCTCCGCCATCGAGGCGGCCGTTCCGCACGGCCGCACCGACAACGGCGGGCGCAACGACAAGGGCGCCTGGTCGGGCGAGCCGCCGGCCTCGGCCGTGACGCGCTGGGCTGACCTCAAGGCCGGCTACGACGCCGTCGTCGAGGCCCACCCCAAGGCGGCACACCCGCGGGGCTTTGGCCACCTGGGCACGCTGGGCACGGGCAACCACTTCATCGAGCTGTGCCTCGATGAAGTGGGCGACGTCTGGGTGATGCTCCACTCGGGCTCTCGCGGCGTGGGCAACCGGTTCGGGACCTATTTCATCGAACGGGCCAAGCACGAAATGCGGCGCTGGCACATCAACCTGCCGGATCAGGACCTGGCCTATTTCCCGGAAGGGACGGACGGCTTCATCCACTATGTCCGGGCGGTGTCGTGGGCGCAGAAATACGCGTGCGCCAACCGCGAGGTGATGATGGAGCAGGTGCTGGGGGTGCTGAAGGCCTTCTGGCCGGATCTGGAGACGACGCAGGAAGCGGTGAACTGCCACCACAACTACGTCTCGAAGGAGAAGCATTTCGGCAAGGACGTGTTCCTGACCCGGAAGGGCGCGGTGTCGGCCAAGCTGGATGAGCTGGGCATCATCCCCGGCTCGATGGGGGCGAAATCCTTCATCGTGCGCGGCAAGGGCAATGCGGACTCGTTCTGCACCTGCTCGCACGGCGCCGGTCGGGCGATGAGCCGGACCGAGGCCAAGCGACGCTTCACGGTGGAGGACCACGTCCGCGCCACTGAAGGCGTCGAATGCCGCAAGGACGCCGAGGTGATCGACGAAACGCCGATGGCCTACAAGGACATCGACGCGGTCATCGCGGCCCAGACCGACCTGATCGAGGTCGTGCACACCCTGCGTCAGGTGGTGTGCGTCAAGGGATGACGGAGGCCGGTTTCGCGCAAGCGGAGCCGGCTTTCGTCGTTCGGATCAGAGGTTCATCAGCGCCGGGTCGCCGCCCTGGGCTGCGATATTGTTGCTGATGGCTTTCTCGGCGGCATAGCGGATCAGGCTGTTGGGGCCGCCGGCCTTGGGGCCTGTGCCCGACAGGCCCTCGCCGCCGAACGGCTGGACGCCGACCACCGCGCCGGTCATCGAGCGGTTGATGTAGACATTGCCGGCGGGGACCAGACGGATGACCTGATCGGCAAAGGCCTCGATCCGGCTGTGCACGCCCAGCGTCAGGCCATAGCCGCGCCCGGCCAGCTTTTCTGTGACCGACTTCAGCTCGTTCGGGCCATAGCGATAGATGTGCAGGATCGGGCCGAACACCTCCTTCTCAAGGAAGTCCGGCGTGGGGATTTCGGCGATGACGGGGGCGAACAGATCGCCGCGTGCGGCCTCCTCCGGCAGATTGCCGCGGGCAAGGACCTTGCCCTCCTTTTCCAGTCGGGCGACGTGATCCTCGAGGATCTTGCGGCTTTCGGCGTCGATCACCGGGCCGACGTCGGTGGCCGGGTCGGCCGGATCGCCGACCACCAGGGCGTCCAGCGCGCCCTTCAGCCCGTCGATCAGGATCTGGGCCCGGTCCTTGGGCACATAGAGGATGCGCAGCGCAGAGCAGCGCTGGCCGGCCGAGCCAAAGGCCGAGACCAGCACATCGTCGATCACCTGTTCGCGCAGGGCCGTGGTGTCGACGAACATGGCGTTCAGCCCGCCGGTTTCGGCGATGAAGGGCAGGATCGGTCCGGGCCGGGCCGCAATGGCCTTGTTGATCGCCCAGGCGGTTTCGGTGCCGCCGGTAAAGGCCACACCGTCGATGCCGGGGTGGGAGACCAGTTTGGCCCCGACCGTTTCCCCCTTGCCCGGCAACAGGGCCAGCAGGTTGGGGTCCAGACCACAGCGGTGGAACACGCGCACAGCCTCAGCCGCGATCAGGGGCGTCTGTTCGGCGGGCTTGGCCACCACGGCATTGCCGGCGGCGAGGGCGGCGGCGATCTGGCCGGTGAAGATGGCCAGCGGGAAGTTCCACGGGCTGATACAGGCGAACACGCCGCGCCCGTGAAGGATCAGCTTGTTGGTCTCACCCGCCGGGCCGGTCAGGGCTTCCGGCCCGCCGAAGTCCCGCTCGGCCAGCATGGCGTAATAGCGACAGAAGTCGGCGGCCTCGCGCACCTCGGCGACGCCGTCGTTCAGGGTCTTGCCGGCCTCGCGGCTGAGCAAGGCGACCAGACGATCGAGGTCCTCTTCAAGGCAATCGGCCATGGCACGCAGTACATGGGCGCGAGCGTGACCGCCCTTGCGGTCCCAGGCAATCTGGGCGCGCCCGGCGTTGGCGATGGCGGTGTCGATGTCCTCGGGCGAGGCCTCGGACACATGGCCGAGAATGTCATCGCGCCAGTAGGGGTTGGTCACGTCCTCGGCATTGATGCCGGCCTGCATGCGGCCGTTGATGATGGGGCCGGAGGTCAGTTTCTCACGGTCCACCAGCTCCAGCGCCTGGAGGTGGGTGTCGCGGTCTTCCTGGCGGGAATAGTCGCGGCCGAGCGAGTTCAGGCGGTCACCATACATGTCTCTGGGCACCGGGATCTTGGGGTGACGGTCGGGCTGGGCCTCGACCAGGGAAATAGGATCGGTCGCCACGGTGGCGGCGGGCACGCGCTCGTCCATCAGCACGTGGACGAAGGAAGAGTTGGCGCCGTTCTCGAGCAGACGCCGGACCAGATACGGCAGCAGTTCCTCGTGCCCACCCACGGGGGCATAGGCCCGGACCACCGGGCGGTCTGCCTTCCAGGCGGCTTCGGCGGCGTCATACAGGGCCTCGCCCATGCCGTGCAGACGCTGGAACTCGACCTTGACGTCTGCGCGTCTGGCCATGCGGTGCACGGCCGTCAGCGACACGGCATTGTGGGTGGCGAACTGGCCGTACAGATGCGGGGCGGCGTCGATGATCCCCTGGGCGCAGACCAGATAGTTGAGGTCGGTCGCGGCCTTGGTCGTATAGACCGGATAGTCGGGGCGGCCCATGACCTGGGCGCGCTTGATCTCGGTGTCCCAATAGGCGCCCTTCACCAGACGCACCATCAGGCGACGGCCCGAGGCGCGCGCCAGCTCGGCGACGCGCGTGATCACTTCGGGTCCGCGCTTCTGATAGGCCTGGACTGCCAGACCGAGGCCTTTCCACTCGCCCAGATCGGGATCGTGGGCCAGCCGGTCGAGCAGTTTGAGCGAGATGACCAACCGGTCGGCCTCCTCGGCGTCCATGCAGAAGTTAAGGTCGTATTCGGCGGCGATCAGGGCCAGTCGCTTGACCCGGGGATACAGCTCGTCCCAGACGCGGGGGCTTTGGGTCGCTTCATAGCGGGGCGACAGGGCCGACAGCTTGACCGAGACGCCGTGGCCGGTTTGGGGCCCCTTTGACTCGGGGCGCTGGGCCCGGCCCTTGCCGACCGCATGGATGGCGTCGGCATAGATTTTTTCGTAGCGGGCGGCGTCGGCGACGGTGCGGGCGCCCTCGCCCAGCATGTCGAAGCTGCACAGCCACTTTTCGCGGTTGGCCCGCTTCAGGGCGCTGTTGATCGAGCGGCCAACGACGAACTGTTCGCCCATCATGCGCACGGCGGCCGCGACCGCCTGACGGATCACGGGCTCGCCGACCCGTCCAGCCACCCGCCTGAGGAAGGCCGGCAGATCCCGGCGTGCATCCTCGTCGACCTCGACCAGCTTGCCGGTCAGCATGAGGCCCCAGGTGGAGGCATTGACGAACAGGCTTTCGGACTGACCCATGTGGCTGGCCCAATCGGCCGAGCCGATCTTCTCCGCGATCAGCTTGTCGCGCGTGTCCTCATCGGGGGTTCGCAGCAGGGCCTCGGCCAGACACATGAGGGCCAGACCCTCGCGTGTGCCCAGCGAGAATTCCTGCAGGAAGCTTTCGACCACGCCTTCCAGCCGGTAGTCCTTGCGCGCGGACTCGACCAGGGCGACGGCCTCATCGACGACCCGCGTGCGCTCCTCGGCCGACAGGGGCACCCGGCCCAGCAGCTCGCGCACGGCGGTGGTCTCATCTGCGAATTTGGCACGGTCCAGCGTCTCCCAGTTCTGGGACAGGGTGGATTCGTCGAAGGGGGCGGAGGTATCGTTCGAGGCCATCCGGCCCCCTTAGCGACTTCTTTCACCGAGCGGGAGGGGGGCGTGTCCAAGTCTTTGCCGCCACGCTTGGGGATGATCCCGGCTCGCCATCGCCCCCGCTTCGGGGTAAGTCTCGATCCCCGACAGAGACAAAGGCTGCAGCGGCCCCTCCATGCGCATCATTCTGGCCACCGACGCCTGGGAGCCCCAGGTCAATGGCGTCGTCCGAACCCTGACCCGAACCGTGGCGGAATGTCGCGGCATGGGCCATGAGGTCGAGGTCATCGAACCCAGCCAATTCAAGACCATCCCCTGCCCCACCTATCCCGAAATCCGGCTGGCACTGGGGGCAGAAGAGGAAATCCGGGAGCGCCTGAGGGCATTCGAGCCCGATGCCGTCCATATCGCCACCGAGGGGCCGATCGGCATCGCCACGCGCCGCATCTGTGTGGAATGGAAACTGCCCTTTACGACCAGCTATCACACGAAATTTCCGGAATATATCTCCGCCCGTTTCCCGGTCCCGGTGCAGGTTGGCTATGCCTATATGAAGTGGTTCCACAAGCCGTCCGGGCGGCTGATGGTGGCCACGCCGACGCTGCGCGACGAGCTGCTGGAGCATGGATTTCGCAACGTCTCGCCCTGGTCGCGCGGTGTGGATACCGAGCTGTTCAACCCGGATCTGCCGCGCATCTACGACGAGCTTGGTGGTAAGGACTGGCCGCGTCCCTTCTGGCTGAATGTCGGCCGGGTGGCGGTCGAGAAGAATATCGAGACCTTCCTCGAACAGGACCTGCCGGGCACCAAGATCGTGGTCGGTGACGGTCCGGCGCGCGCCGAGCTGGCAAAGAAATATCCCGAGGCCAAATTCCTCGGCGCCCGGTTCGGCGAGGAACTGGCCCGCTGTTTCCGCGACGCCGATGTCTTCGTCTTCCCCAGCTGGACCGACACCTTTGGCCTGGTGATCCTGGAGGCCATGGCCACGGGCACGCCGGTCGCGGCCTATCCGGCGCACGGCCCGATCGACATCATTCCGGGGTCGGGCGCCGGCGCCATCGACGACGACCTGAGGGTCGCCTGCATGGCCTGCCTCGATCTGGATCGGGCCGATGTGCGCGCCTATGCCGAGAAGTTCAGCTGGCGAGCCTCGGCCGAACAGTTCGTCGAGAACCTTGAGCCCTATCCCGAGCCGGAGCGGGGCCGTTTCTGGCGCCGCCTGCGCCGTATCACCCGCCTGCGCCGCCGATCCCAGGCGGCATGACGACCATGACCGGAGACAATGAAAAACGGTTCTCCGGGGTCTATGAGCAACGTCTGTGGGGATCCCGGGAATCGGCTTCCGGGCCGGGGTCGGAACGCGCCGCACCGACCGTCTTGCTCGCCCTGCATGTGCTGGACACGGTGATCCGCGAGCATGGCGTTCGCTCGATGGCGGACATCCCGTGCGGGGATTTCAACTGGATGCCAGAGTTACTGGCTGCGCATCCGGACGTGACCTATGTCGGCTATGACGTCGTGCCGGCGCTGATCCGGGACAACCGCCTCAGCCACCCCACGCACGAATTCCGCTTGCTGGACATCACGCTGGCCGCCCCGGAACGCACCGACCTGATCTTCAGCAAGGACCTGCTGAATCACCTGTCGGAGGCCGATGTGTGGGCGGCGCTGGAGAATATGGTGGCCTCGGGCGCGGACTGGCTGCTGGTCACCACCAACCGGGGCTTCGAAAACGTCGATCTGGACCCCGTCGTGCCGCACGCTTCGCGGGTTCTGGATCTAGAGGCCCCGCCGTACAGCCTGCCGGAGCCGGTATCGGGCGATCACTATCTGCTGCTGTACCGGATGGAAGACGTCGCGCGGCGGCTGGCCGAACGCGCGACGTCCTGATCTCTCGGCCGCCTATTCGGCGGGACGGGTCATCGGCGTGTGGGCGCGGGCGATCTCACGCTGGGCGGCCAGTTCGGCTTCGGGAAGCGGCACCAGACCCCGGTCCTGCAGATAGCCACCCGGGCCAGACGCAGCGTCCGAGACGAACTCGGCGATGAACTGGTCCAGACCCGGCGTCACGCCGATGTGGGCCTTTTTGATGTAGATATACATCGACCGGCTGATCGGATATTCGCCCGACGAAATGGTCTCGAGCGTCGGATAGACGCCGTTGACGCTGGCCGCCTTCACCGATTCCGAATTCTGCTCGAGGAAGGAATAGCCGAACACGCCGACCGAGCCCGGGGTGCGGGTCAGGGTCTGGACGATGGCATTGTCATTCTCGCCCGAGTCGACCCAGACCTGATCTTCTCGCAGGGTGTGGGCCCGGGTCTCAAACGCGTCCTCGTCGGTTTCCGACAGGGCCGCCAGCGTCGGATTGGCCATGGCGGCCGGCGCCATGCCGAGCTCAAGCCAGGAGTCGCGCGTGCCCGAGGTCGGCGGCGGGCCATAGACCAGAATGCGGGTGGACGGCAGGCCTGAGCGCACCTGATCCCAGCTGGTGTTGGGGTTGGCGACAAAGCCGCCCTCGCCCGGCACATCCTTGGCCAGCGCCAGATACAGGTCATCGCCCTCGAAGGCGAAGTCGGCGCCGGTGCGGGCGGTGGCGATAACCAGTCCGTCAAAGCCGATCTTGAGCTCGATGATCTCTGTCACGCCATTGGCGGCGCACATGTCGTATTCCGACGGCTTCATCCGGCGCGAGGCATTGGCGATGTCCGGCGTCTGCGCGCCGATGCCCTGACAGAAGGCCTGGATACCGCCGCCAGTGCCGAGCGATTCGACGCGCGGCATGGCCCCGCCGGTGCTGCGGGCGAAATTCTCGGCCACGCGGGTGGTGAAGGGGAAGACCGTCGAGGAACCCGCAGCCCAGATGCCGTCACGGGTGGACGACCCGCCCTGATCGCCACAGGCGGCGAGGGCCAGGGCGGAGACAGCGGCAAGGGTCAGGAAGCGGAGACGCATGGAAATTACCTCGTATGCGGATGAGAGCCTGGCGCCCTTAAAGCAGACGTTTGCGCATGGCTTGTGACAGCATGTCGATCAGGGTCACGGCCACGATGATGATGATGGCGATGGTCGAGACCGTATTGTAGTCGAAGGCCTGCAGGCTCTCGAACAGCACCTGGCCGATGCCGCCCGCGCCGATCAGACCCAGCACGGTGGCCGCACGGCTGTTGGATTCGAAACGGTAGAGGGCAAAGCTGGTCCACAGGGGCGCGACCTGCGGGATCACCCCCCAGGCGATTTCGTGCAGGCGTCCGGCACCGGTCGCCTTGACCCCGTCGATCGGGCCGGCGTCGATCGACTCGACCGCTTCCGAGAACAGCTTGGCGAGGACGCCCGCCGTGTTCAGCCCAATGGCGAGCACCCCGGCGAGAGGCCCCAGCCCCACAGCCACGATAAACAGGGTGGCGCTGACCAGATCCGGGATCGACCGTAGCAGGTCCATGAAACGGCGTACCGGCCAGACCAGCCAGGGCGGTGACAGGTTGCGCGACGCCATCAGGCTGAGCGGCACGGCGATGAAGACGGCGAGGAAGGTGCCCCACAGGGCGATCTGGACCGTCAGCCACATCTGTCCGACCAGCAACTGCCAGTCCGAGAAGTCCGGCGACAGGAAGTCCCGGCCATAGTTCCGCATGTTCTCGGTATTGGTGAACAGATTGCCGAGGTTGGGCATGTCCACGCGGCCGAAGCTGGCGATCAGGATGATGGCCAGACCGCCCCAGAGCAGCAGGTCGAGCGACCATGCGGCCGTCGACTTCTCGGGCGGCGGCGGCACGGTGGCGGGGTCGCGCGACGCAGGCGCAGCCTGGCGACGCATATTGGCCAGAAGGGCGAAGAGGATCAGCAGGCCGACCAGACCGAACGGCCCCCACTGGCGCGCCATCTGGACCAGATTCAGGGCTTCGGGCGGAGCGACCTCGGGGGGGGTGCCCTCGCGGCGGGCCTGATCGGCCTTCATCTCACGGATCGGGTTCAGATAGCTGTTATCGGCAGCGCGGAACTGGGAATAGTTCAGCCCCTGCATGATCCGGCGCTGGCGATCCGCCTCGGGACCAAAGCCCTGGCCATAGCCGGTAAAAAACTCGGCGATCTCGGCCTTGAGCCAGCGGGGCAGGTCGCCCTTGACCAGAATGCCCGATTCCGGGATCGGCGGCGATTCCCAGATGACCTCGATCTGGGAGGCAATTTCGGGATTCTGGCGGGTCAGGAAGACCGTATTGACCGAGTTCGACGTTGCGACATCGACCTGACCATTGGCGGTGGCAAACGAATTGGCCTGGTGGTTCGCCGAGCGCACCGTGGCGAAACAGGCGCGCGGATCGATGTTTCGCGGGCTGAAGAAGTAGGTCATGGGCGCAAGCGTGCCCGAGGTCGACTGGGCATCGCCGAGACCGAAATCCAGCGTCCGGTCACAGGCGACGATGTCCTCGATCGTGATGCCGGAGCCCCGCCGCACGATCAGGGTCGAGGTGTAGGAATCCTTGCCCTCGACGTCGACGGCCCGGGCGATGACCTCGGCCCCCGCCCGGTCGATGGCCTGCACGGCGGGCAGGGCCGAGAACCAGCCGATCTGGGTCTGGTCGGCGCTCATCGCCTCGACCAGCACCGAATAGTTGGAGCCAAAGATCGGTTCGACCGGAATGCCGAGCTCGCGCTCAAGGTCGTCCAGAAGCGGCGTCCACAGCGGGCCGGACGACGCCTGACCCTCGGCCGAGAGGATCGAGAAGACCAGCTTGTCCGGGGCGTCGGGCCGGGTCGGCGCGGTCTGGGCCTGCGCGGGCAGGCCGAGCGCGACGACGGCAACAGCCGCAGCAAGGGCGGGAGCCAAACGGGTGAAGAAGGCGCGGATCATACCTTGGCCTCCCAGAACGCATCCTCGAACTCGGGGCCGTAGATGTCGACCAGCCGGTCGTGGTCCAGCCCGGTGGCGGGGCCGTCATAGACCAGCTTGCCGCCCTTCAGCGCCACGACGCGGTTGCAGTAACGGATGGCGTAGTCGACCTGGTGCAGCGTCACCAGCACACCCATCCCGTCGCGAGTGTTCAGCTCGACGAGCATCTCCATGACCTTGCGGGCCGAAACGGGGTCCAGCGAGGCGACCGGCTCATCGGCCAGAATGGCGCGAGCACCCTGGACGATGGCGCGGGCGATGGCGCCGCGCTGCTGCTGGCCACCCGACAGGGTGTTGGCGCGCTGGGCGGCATAGTCGGCGACGCCGACGCGGTGCAGGGCCGCCATGGCGCGCGTGCGGTCTTCCTGCGGCCACAGGCCCAGCAGGCCCTTCCACGCGGGAATGCGACCCAGCGCGCCCAGCATGACGTTGCTGAACAGGCTCAGCCGGCCGACCAGATTGAACTGCTGAAAGATCATGCCCAATCGCGAGCGGGCGCGGCGCACAGCAGCGGTGGTGCGGCCATTGACCTGGACCGTCTCGCCGAACACCTCGATGCGGCCGCCGCGATCGATATCGACCAGACCGGTGATGGAGCGCAGCAGCGTCGACTTGCCCGAGCCGGAGGGACCGATCAGGGCCACCATCTCGCCGGGCTGAACCGACAGGGACACGCCATCCAGCGCCTTGAAGACGCCGAACGTCTTGGACACGTCTTGCACGGAGACGAAGCCGGTGGATTCGGCGGAAGCAGCGGAGGAATTCATGAGCGGGCTGTTCGTGGTTAGACGGACGCCCGGGACGTGGCGCGGCCTGCGCACGGGCAGGTCTTAATGGCAGGCGGCGGCCATGCCGTCCAGACCGGACAGGACCGATCAGACCTTTACCGCCTCGATTTGCGACCGATCGGCCCGGGTTGACGGCCCGCTGCGAACCCGCTCCAGCTGATCACGAGCCATGCGGCGCGCCGGTTCGCGGAACGGGCCCGGATTCGCCGCCAGACTGGCCAGCACCTTTCGCAGACGCACCGACGCGCCGACGTCGCCTGCGCCGTAGCGGGCCGTGGTCGCCAGCACGTCCTCGAGCAGATCCGCAGGATCAAGCGCCGGGGCCAGAATACGGTCACAGCTGACCGGATCCGGATCGGTCCGGGCCTGCTCCCATTCGTCCAGCAGTCTGAGGCCCGCGGCTACCACTTGAATGGCTGTGCCGGGATCATTGATTCCGGGCGACAGGGCGCGGGCCGCGATCTCACCCAGCACGATCAGGCCATAACGCGGGTCCTGATCAAACGACCGACTGTGCCCCACGGCAAAGGCCCCCTGCCAATCTTCGAGGGCTTCATCGGTCAGGGCCTTCACCCCGACCCGGGCCAAGGGCTCACCACGTCGCACCAGCGTGCCGGGCATGGCGAGGATTTCCACGCGGCAGTCCGCATCCGCGGCCAGCGCCTGAAGGCGTTCGGGGTCAACATTCTGGACATAGCCAGTGCGCGAGGCCGCAATCGTTGCGCCAGACTCGATCCGGCCCTCCACTCCACCCAGAAACGGACGGGCCGCGCGGCGGCAAAGGGCCTGTCGGGCCTCGGCCTCGACCCGCTCGATCATATGTCCGACGCGGGCCAGCTGCGCCAGGGTGTTGATCCACGCCAGCAGCCGGAATGCCACGAGACCCACGACAGCCAGGCTGGTCAGGAACAGGATGGCCCGGCCGCCGGCCCCGTAATATTGCGCATTGATCGCCGTGACCGCGACGATCGCATAGAGGAAGGCGCCCACGAAGGTCGACAGGGCCTTTTGCGTCCGGTCATCGGCCGTCACGAGGGCGGCGACACGCGGCGTGGCAGAACTGGAGACCGACGTATAGGCCGTCACCATGGCCCCGACCGAGAAGGTGGCCACCGCCAGCAGGCTGGAGGCCAGAATGGTCAGGATTTCCTCAACCGACTCATTGCCGAGGCGCTCGGCCATCTCTGAAGGCACGAACGGGGAGCCCCAGGCCGCGATCAGGGCCGCGCCGACCCCGAACCCGGCATAGGCGGTCGCCCGCACCCACAGCTGACGGGTCAGCTTGCGCCAGTAGAACAGCCAGCGGTTCATGAGGGGGAGCGCGCGTGCATCTGTCTAGCTTGCCTGACTTTGATCCGGCGACACAAGCTGATCTGCGGGCGCTTCGGGCAGGGACAGGCTGACTTCGGCGCCGCCCCCCGGCGCGCGGTCGATCGACATCCGGCCCCGGACCTGCCGGGCAAAGGCATGGGCCTGGGCCAGACCCAGCCCCTGGGCGCCTGGCTTGGTCGAAAAGAACGGCTCGACCGCCCGGGTGCGGGCTTCGTCAGAAAAGCCGGGCCCGCTGTCGCGCACCGACAACAGCCAGCCGCCCTCCATCTTGGGCTCCAGGCGCACGGCGACCGAACCCTGCCCTGCGACCGCCTCCAGCGCATTGGCGACCAGCGCGCGGACGGCCCCGTCAAAGATCACGGGATCCAGCCGCACCGGTGCGGGCTCGGACGGAACCTCGACCATCAGATCGACGCCGGGGCCGACCTGGGTCCGCAGTTTCGTTTCCAGACCTTTCAACAGGACGGCGACGTCCATCACCTGAACGGGAGACTCGTCCTCGCCCTCGCTGAAGGCACCCAGACGGCGGGTCAGATGTTCGCCGCGCTGACCGGCCGCCAGCGCCGCTTCGCCGAGACGACGGATGCGGCTGGGGTCGTCGGCCTGCTTCAGCATCATATCGAGCGCGCTGGTCATCACCCCGATCAGGGCGTTGAGGTCATGGACCAGACCTCCGGTCAGGCGGCCGACGTCGGCCAGTCGCTGGCTGCCCTCGAGCTCAAAACGAGCCTCGGCCTCGATCCGGCGCAGGGCGTCGCGTTCACTGTCCAGTTCAGCCCGCGCGGCGGCCAGTTCGGCCTCGAGTTCGCCCTGGCGGGCGGTCGCGGCATCCAGCTCGGCCGGGTCGATCTGTGGGATCTGCTCGACCGACGGTTCGGCTTCGGGTTCGCGCTGCTCGCCCGCCAGCAGCAAGGCATCGACGCGTCCATCATCGTCGGTCAGGGGCAGCATCCGCCAGCGCACCTCACCCGCATCGATGACAGGGGTATCCTCGGGCGACGCCACAAGGCCGGCACGGATCGCCTGATGCGCCGCCGCGCGGTCCGCCTCGGTCAGGAAGACATCCATGAACGACCGGCCCACGGGGGCGTCGGCTCCATGCGCCAGACTCTCGGCGACGGGATTGACCTCCCGCACCTGTCCCTCTGCATCGACGACGACCAGCGCGCTGGAGGCGGCCTCGAACACGCGCCGGACATAGCCCGGATCGGGGGTGACAGCCGGGGCTGTCTCGATCTGGGGCGTCGTCAGCCCCTCAGTCTCGACAATGGCGGCCATAGAGCCGACCACCTGTCCGTATTCATTCTCGATCGGCATGGCGGTGACCGAGACCAGCATGGTCCTGCGGGTCGCCGGATTGGCCAGAAGATGCTGGAATCCCTTGACCGTCTGGCCCCTCAGCGCGCGGGCGCTGGGCAAAAGGTCCGGCGGCACGGGCCGCCCGTCGGGAAAGGTGATGCCCCAGGTCGCCGAATGGAACCGCAGCCCCAGTAGCTCGGCGTCACGGCGCCCCAGCAGCTGGTGGGCGGCGCGGTTGGCATAAACGAACTTGCCCTGGCTGTCGGTCTCGACCAGGGCCACGGGCACGGCATTGAGGGTCTCGAACAGGCGCTTGTCGGCGCTCTCGGCGGCCTTTTGAACCAGATCCAGCTCGGACGAGGTCGTAACGTGGCGGACCCTGTGGGTCACGGCAAACCATGCGCTGAACAGGGCGACACAGACCGAGACTGCCGTCACGGCCCAGAGCACCAGGGTCCAGTTCACCTCACCTTCCAGAAACATTGACGGCCTTGATCCCGATTTGAAGCAGTTGCGCGGTTAAGGCACGACACCGTGCAAGAGGCGAACCGGTTCCGCACCCGCTCCCCCGCAAGGCGACTAGACCGCCACAGCAGCCGGGTCCAGCGACCCGCGGTCACGTTCCGGAGAGATCACTGATGATCCACAACAAAAGGGGCCGGACGTTTCCGCCCGGCCCCCGTCATTCCTGCAGATCGCTATTCCTAGAAAGCGATGCGCATGACCAGCTGATAAACCGGGCCGGCGGCCTCGGTCTCGATTTCGTACTCGTCGTAGTCGCGGGCCAGTTGATCGCCGACGCTGTCGAACTTGTCGAACACTTCGTCTTTCGACGAGTCCAGCAGGTTGGAGCCGGTGAGACGGACGACGATGTTCTCGCCGATCTGCTTCTCGATGAACACTTCGAGGTCCGCACCATACGAGGTCAGGACCTCTTCCGTCAGGACGCGATCCTCGGCGTCGCCCTGCTTGCGGTAGCTGGCGCCGAAGGCTGCGCCCCAGGTCGGAAGATCCTGGGTGAAGCCGGCCGAGAAGACGAAGTCCGACTGGCCGTTGAAGCGGCGCTCGCCGGCGAAGTCCGTGATCTCGCTGTCCAGCCACGAGTAGTTGAGGAAGACTCCGGTCGATTCCATCCCGATGAAGTCCAGCGGGGTCGAGAGGTCGAACTCCAGGCCATAGACCTTGCCGTCGCCGACATTGTCGACGGTGTAGATGAAGGTGCCGGGACCCGCCGAGCCTTCAACGCCCGTGTTGGTCTCCTCGATCAGGTCGGTGATGTCGCGATAGAAGGCGTTGATGCCGACGACGCCACGACGACCCAGACGACGCTCGAAGCCGAGGTCGAAGCCGACCGCAGTTTCGGGCTGCAGCTCCGGATTGCCGACGAAGTCACTGTCGCCGAACTCTTCTTCCAGCAGCGCGGGCGACAGGCGATCAAAGTTCGGACGACGCACGGTGCGCGCGGCCGAGAAGATCACCCGGTCCGTGTCATTCAGTCGCCAGCGCAGGCTGAACGAGGGCAGGAACTCGCCATAGTCATTCTCGGTCACCTGCTGGGCGGCCGGAACCGTCCGGTCGGTGATGGTGACGTCGGTCGCCTCATAGCGCAGACCGGCTTCCCAGCGCAGGGCGCCGGAGTTGCCCGACACCATGACATACGGGTCGATACGATTTTCCTCGATGCTCGCATCGCCGCCCAGAACCGGGCTGGACGCGCCGAACGGCGGCACGGCGGGGCGCGGCGCGGGCGCATTCGGCACATTGAAGCGAATGCGCGGCGTCTCGGTGATCAGGCTGTCGCGTGTCTTCCAATTGGCCTGGACGCCGAACTCCAGCTCCATGTCGCCGGACAGCTCGATCTTGTGCTCGATCGCGGCCTTCCATTCCTCGTCCTGGATGTCGATGGTCTCGGAATCGAGGGTGAAGCGGTCCTCGTCAGGGAAGGGCGTGCCGTCGCGCAGATATTCGGACTCGGCCTCGAACTCGTACTGCTCGTCGTCGATGGTCGCATAGCCCAGCTTGAAGGTCGTCTCGCCGCCGAACATCTCGCGCTCATAGCGGCCACGCAGCGACAGGTTGTCGGTGCGGATGTCGAGGTCGTTGTCGTTGACCACGGCCAGATTGGCCCGGGTTTCGACGCCCCCCTCATACTCGAGGGAATCCTCGTCCTGGAAACGGTCGGTGCGAACGAAGACGCCTGAAAGGTCCAGCATGCCGCCGGCCAGCGGCACTTCGTACGAGGCGTTGAAGGCATAGTCCGTGCCGTCGCGGACGTCGGTCTGGACCTCGGTGTTGTCGATGGTGCCACCCGGCTCGTCATAGCGGATGCTGTACTTGTTCTTCGGGTTGCGCCGGTCCTGGACATTGGCCCCGACCAGCAGGCGGCCCTCGCCGACCTGACCACCCCAGACGGCCCCATAGGTGCCGCCGAACTCGCCATAGTCGCTGTCCGGGAACATCAGGGCGCCCAGACGGATATAGCCACCGTCCAGCGACAGGGCATCGCGCAGGACGATGTTGATGGTCCCGGCCACGGCGTCGCCCGACCGGTTGGCCGAGGAGGAGCGGACCACTTCGACGCGCTCGATCAGTTCAGCGGGGATGCGGTCGACGAAGAAGGAGCGGTCGACGCCCGAACCGGGCACTTCCTCCCCGTCGATCAGGATCTTGGTGTACCCGGGGTCGAGGCCGCGCAGGCGCGCGCCATCGGACTCGAGCACGTCGGACAGGAAGGTGACCGACGGCACGCGGCGCAGGGCGTCGCCCACGGTCAGCGGCTCGAACCGCTGGAAATAGTCGAGGTCGTAGGACAGGGTCGGCACAACGGCATCGGTGCGGTTCCGCATGGCCGGCTGACCGGTCACGATCACATCCTCGACGGCCGTAACCGGACCCTCGTACTCGGCGTCCTGGGCGAAGGCGGCGCCGGCCGCCAGAACGGGCGCCAGTGCGGCGCCCACGAGAAGCTTCAGTTTCATGACTATGTCGTCCCCTTGGGCGGACGTTGTCTCGTCCCTGCCCTGAGATCGCCGTTAGCGCTTCGCGGAGACGCTACAGTGACGCTTTATGCAAGCTCGGTTGACGCCGGGGTCACACTTCAAAGACGGCTCGCCTGTATACCGACGGTATGTCACGGTTTCGCAACCAATACATACATTTAGCTTGCCGTGCGCGCAGGAGGCGCTAGGGGGCGGGCATCTGCAGCGGAGCTTTGCCATGCGCCTGACCCCCTCGCTTCTGATTGCCGCCTCCGTCCTGGCCCTCTCGGCCTGCGCCATGACCGAAGATCGCGGGCCGCAGGGCATTTTCGCGCCCGGAGACCCGGCCCGCTCCGTCATGGCTGCCGTCGAAACAGTCTTGACGACCGATCCGGAAGTGGACGCCGACGACCCCGCCCTGTGGGCCGACCCGCGCGATCCGGCGCGGGCTGTGATGTTCGGCACCGACAAGTCGGACGGCCTGTACGTCCACAACATGGACGGTTCGGTCCGCCAGTTCCTGCCCTCGGGTCCGGTCAACAATGTCGACCTGCGTGTTGGCTTCCCGACCTCGGTCGGTGAGCGGGTGCTGGTCGCGGCCAGCAATGATGCGCCGGGCGCCAATGGCGTGAATCTGTATCTGTTCGATCCGGCCACCCTGACCACGGCGGACTATGGCTTCCTGCCCACGGCCTATGAGCCCTACGGCTTCTGCATGGGGCGGCGGGGCGAGGCCTTCTACCTGATCGTGACCACCAAGGCGGGCACCGTCCACCAGATGTCCGTTGCCGACGGCCCGAACGGGCCGGTTATCGGGCCAGAACGGGTCCTGACCCTGGCCAGCCAGCTGGAGGGCTGCGTCGTCCATGACGCCGCTGACACCCTTTATGTCGGCGAGGAAGACGTCGGGGTCTGGCGTTTCGACTTCGACCCGTCCGGACCGTCCACCGCGACGGAGATCGCCCGCGTCGACCGGATTCGCATTCGCGACGACGTCGAGGGGCTGACCATCATGCGGGACCGCGGGGTCGAGTATCTGATTGTGTCCAGCCAGGGCGACAGCACCTATCCGGTCTATCGCATCGAGGGCCAGCGCCACATCTATGTCGGTCGGTTCGCCATCGTCGATGGGCCGACGATCGACGGTGTCACCTCAACCGATGGACTTGACGCTTTCTCGGGACCGATCGGTCCCTTCCCCGAAGGCGCGGTGGCCTTCCACGACGACATCGACTCCCCGAGCCCCGGCCAGCAGAACTTCAAGATCGTCGACTGGCGTGTGATCCGCGAGGCCCTGGGACTTTAGGACCCGGTCTCGCAAGGCCGGACAGAAACGAAAAGGCCCCGCCGGAGCAGGGCCTTCTGGTCGGTTCGACTGGAGCGGGCGAGGCGATTCGAACGCCCGACCCTCACCTTGGCAAGGTGATGCTCTACCCCTGAGCTACGCCCGCACTCTCAGTCGAGAGCGGGGCGTATAGCCGAGCACGGGCGGTGGCCGCAAGAGGCAGAACGCAAATTGCTACGATCCTGCGCTCAAGCAGCGAGCGTCCGCGACGCGAGCGGTAGCGCGACTATCTGGGCGCGAGGCGGATGGCGCCATCCAGGCGGATGCACTCGCCGTTGATGTAGACGTTCTCGGCCAGATGCAGGGCCAGCGCGGCATAGTCGGCCGGGGTGCCGAGGCGGCTGGGGAAGGGGATGGCGGCGGCCAGGGCGTCCTGGATCTTCTGGTCCATCCCGGCCATCATCGGCGTCCACATGATGCCGGGCAGGATGGTGTTCACCCGAACGCCTTCCTGGGCCAGGTCGCGCGCAACCGGCAGGGTCATGGCATAGACGCCGCCCTTGGAGGCCGAATAGGCCGCCTGGCCGATCTGGCCGTCCTGGGCCGCCACCGAGGCCGTGTTGACGATCAGGCCGCGCTCGCCGTCGGCCATGGGCTCGGTCGCCACCATGCCCAGCGCCGACTGGCTGAGCACCCGGAAGGTGCCGAACAGATTGATGCGGACGGTGCGCTCGAAGGCGGCCATGTCATGGGCGCGCAGCTCGCCGGTGTCGCGCTTGCGGCTGACGGTCTTCTGGCCGGTGGCGATGCCGGCGCAGTTGACGGTCAGGCGCTCCTGTCCGTGTGCCGCGCGGGCCTTTTCGAAACCGGCGGCGACATCCTCATCCGAGGTCACATCGACCTTGCAGAAAACGCCGCCGATTTCGGCCGCAATCTTTTCGCCCGCCTCCTCGTTCAGGTCGAACAGGGCGACCTTGACCCCTTTGGCCGCCAGAGCGCGGGCCGTGCCCTCACCGAGGCCCGAGGCGCCGCCGGTGACGACTGCGGAAATGGAGGCGTCGAGTTTCATGGGAAGTCCTTTGTCAGATCGGGATTGAACCGGAAGGGGTCTGTGACGATTTAGGGGTCATGGTCCGTCCTGCCAAACCCTCATCCGCCGAAATCGCCCGGGGCAAGGCCCTGATCCCCCGCATCGACAAGGTCGACGAGGTCAAGGTCGAGCGCCGCTTCTGGCCCAAGGTGCAGCGGAGCCTGGCGCGGATCCCCTTTGCTGATCACCTGCTGAGCGTCTGGTATGCCGCCCGCGACCCGCAGACGCCGGCCGGGGCCAAGGGGATGATGCTGGCAGCGCTGGCGTATTTCGTCATGCCGGTCGATGCGATCCCCGATGTTCTGGTCGGAATCGGCTTTACCGACGACGCCGCCGTGATCACGGCCGTGGTCGCGACCCTGTCGGCCCATATCCGGTCCCGGCACCGCGAGGCGGCCCGTCAGGCGCTGACCCGTCTGGCCCGGTCCGAAGACTAGGCACCCGGCGCGCGCGTCCGCCACCAGCCCGTGATCGAATAGCGGGGGGCGCCTGCGAACGGCGCCACCATGGATACGGCGTGGTCCTGGGGCACCTTGAACAGGTTCAGCGTGCCGAACGAAGGCGTGAAGGTCTCGGTCACCGCCCCCTCGCCGTCGAGGAACATCAGCAGCCCGCCCCATTCCGCCCGCCAGCGCGGCGACAGGTTCAGCACATAGGCATAGAGCCGCCCGGCATCCTCATGTGCGTCCGTATGGCCATTGAGGAAATGGCCGGGCAGATAGCGCGTCGACTGGGCATCGACATAGGCGATCCGGTCATCGCCGGTCAGGCCGCGCGCGAAGTCCAGAAACGGGTCCGCGTTGAATAGGGCGTGCAGCTCGAACAGGACGGGCGGCAGGGGCAGGCCCATGGCGCGCGCCTGTCCCAGCTTGATCCGGTCGAAGATGAACTGGAAGCCCTCGGTCGCCTCCTCATGGGCCATGGCGTAGAGGCGGGCCTGTTCGGTCAGCGGCTCGGCCTCGAACACGGCGACCGGGACGTCGGCGTTGTAGGGGTTCTGGATGGCGCGGTTCCAGACCATGTCGGGCCCGGTCAGGGCGTCGTGCAGGACCCCGGCCCCCTCACCCAGCAGACCGGCCACGCGCCCGCGGCCGGTGGCGGCCAGCCGATCCGCCGCGCCCGTCAGATCAAGGTCCGGGGCAAGGGCGAGGGTCACGGCCCGACCGTCACCACGATCTTGCCCATGGCCGAGCGATCACCCAGGGCCTGGATGGCCTCATGCGCCTTGTGCAGGGGGAAGGTGCGGCTGACGCGCGGGCGGATCTTGCCCTCGCTCCACAGCGTCATCAGGTCGGCCATATTGGCGGCGTGGCCCTTGGGATCGCGCATGACGGCGGCGCCCCAGAAGACGCCGATTACCGCCACTGACTTGAGCAGGGTCAGGTTGAGGGGCAGGGACGGGATCCCGGCCGGGAAGCCCACCACCAGATAGCGACCGCACCAGTCCATGGCCCGGAGCGCCGGCTCGGCATAGTCGCCGCCGACCGCGTCATAGACGACATCGGCCCCGTCGCGCCCGGTAGCCAGTTTCAGCTCGCCGGACAGCTCCTTCTGGGCCGCCTTGTCCATGGGGCCCGAGGGGTAGATCAGGCCGTTGTCGGCACCCAGCTCCAGCGCGAACTCGACCTTGTCGTTGGTCGAGGCGGCGGCGACGACGCGCGCGCCCATGGCCTTGCCCAGCTCGACCGCGGCAGCGCCCACGCCACCGGCGGCGCCCAGCACCAGCAGGGTTTCGCCCGCCTGCAGCTTCGCCCGGTCCTTCAGGGCATAGTAGCTGGTGCCATAGGTCATGATCAGGGCGGCGGCGGTCTCGAAGTCCATCTCCCTGGGGATGGGGATGACGCTGGCGGCGGGGACGGCGATCCGCTCGACCAGTCCGCCCCACCCGGGCACGGCAATGACCCGGTCGCCCTTGTGGATGCCCTTGACGCCCTCGCCGATCGCCTCGACCACGCCCGCCACCTCGGCACCCGGCGCGAAGGGCCTCTGGGGCCGGAACTGGTATTTGTCCTCGATGATCAGGGTGTCAGGGAAGTTGATGCCCACGGCCCGGACCTCGATGACCACCTCGCCGGCCTTGGGGGTCGGGTCCGACACCTCCTCGACCACCAGGGTTTCCGGGCCACCGGGGGCCTTGGACAGGACTGCGCGCATGGAGAACCTTTCGGGGAGACGGATGCCGGACGACCGGGGCGACTTGCCACCCCTGCCGGTCAGACGGTAACGCTCCGGCCCCGAACTGGAAAGACAGGAACCGGCCCTGCCGGACTGCGGAGACCCCGAGATGACCCGACCCGCCCTGATCCTGCACGGAGGCGCCGGTGCCCGGCGTAGCCGCGACTATGCCGCCGAGCGGGCCGATATGGTCGAGGTCGTGCGCGCCATGCAGGCCCGTCTGGAGGCCGGAGAGGCCGCACTGGACGTCGCGGTCGAGGCCGTGTGCCTGCTGGAGGACTCGGGCCTCTATGTCGCCGGGCGCGGCGCCTCGCCCAATCTGGACGGGGACTATGAGCTGGACGCCAGCCTGATGGACGGGGCCACGGGTCGGGCCGGGGGCATTGCCGCCCTGCAGGGGTTCCGCAATCCGGTGCGGGCCGCCCGGGCGGTCATGGACCACACGCCGCACGTCCTGCTGGTCGGCGAGGGAGCGCGGCGGTTCTGCGAGGAACAGGGGCTGGAGCCCGTCCCCGGCGGCAACGACTGGTTCACCCGGGCCGGACAGGGCGAGGACAACCATCCGCCGGGGACGCTGGCGCACGGCACGGTCGGCTGCTGCGTGCTGGACACACAGGGACGGCTGGCGGCCGCGACCTCGACCGCCGGAGTATTCGGCAAGCTGCCGGGCCGGGTCGGCGACACCCCCCTGCCCGCCAGCGGCACCTGGGCCGACGGCCATGCCGCGGTCTCCTCGACCGGTCAGGGGGAGTACTTCATCCGCTCGGCAGCAGCGGCGCAGGTCGCCTGGCGCGTGGCCTCGGGCCAGACGGTGGCCGAGGCCGGACAGGCCGTGATCGACGCCATCGGCGCCATGGGCGGCGACGGGGGCCTGATCGCGCTCGACCGCCATGGGCGCCACGCCGACCCCTACAACAGCCAGGGCATGAAGCGGGCCTGGCTGACCCCCGAGGGCGAGATTGGCGTCGCCGTCTTCAACGACTGAGCCTTAGCTCAGGCCGACAGGCAGATGACCTGGGCGACGCGGAGGTCGCGGCGGAGGGCGTCGGCGACGCGGCCGTAGTTGGCCAGCGTCACAGGCTCCTCCAGCGGCCGGGCGTCCCGGTCCGGCATGCCGCGGATGGCGGGGCCGAAGGTGTCGGGGGCCGTGGTGTAGATGCGGCCGCGGCGCGGGGCCTCGGCGATGGTCACGCCCAGCACCCGGCCCTGACGATCCAGCACCGGGGCGCCGGACAGGCCCGAGAGGGTGCCCTTCAGCCCCGACGTACGGCCGACCTCGGCCCAGGCGAGGACCGGCTCGTCCCGCTGGCCCCGCCCGCGCACCCGGAAGGTCTCGCGGCCCAGCAGGCGCGAGGTGACCTCGCCCGCCCGGCCCTGGGGATAGCCGGGGTGAAAGCCCCGCTGGCCCTTGCGGAGCTCGGGGGCCGTGACCACCGCCAGCGGCTCCGGGCCCCCTTCGGTGATCAGGACGGCGACGTCGGCGCGCGGCGCGATGCGGACACTGGCGGCGACGGCGCGCCCCCCGCCGACCATCAGGGCGGGCCTTGGGCAGCCCTCGACCACATGGCGGGCGGTGACCCAGCGCCCCTCGCCCGCGACCGAGAAGGCGGTGCCCGAGGCGGGCTGGAAGGGAATGTCCGGCGCATTCAGGGTGATGGCCGGGTCGAAGGGGGTGATGGGCCCCAGAAGCGCGCCCTCGACCTCATCCGGTTCGGGCGGCGGGGGCGGGGTGAAGACCTCCTCGCGCCGGTCCAGCGCCCAGATCAGGATCGCCAGCGACAGGAGACCGTAGAAGGCCCAGTCGGTCAGTCGCGACATTTGCCCCCCTAGCCCGCCAGGGCGGCGCCGAGGATCAGGGCGGTCGCCAGCTTGGCCCCGACCAGCAGCACGGCGGCCGAGACCTCGCCCTCGCGGATGCGCTGGGGCAGGCCGGTCAGCAGCATGTCGACCAGCCGGAAGACGAACAGCTGCAGCACCACGGTCGCCACGCCCCAGATGACGATGTCGCGGATCGAGGTCGAGACCGACAGGCTGATGGCCAGCGGAATGGCGAGACCGATCAGGACGCCGGCAAAGGCCACGGCGGCGGCGGAGTTGCCCTCACGGATCAGGGCGACCTCTTTCCAGGGGGTCAGCAGGGCGTACAGGGTCGCGCCCAGCACCAGCAGGGCGATGGTCACCGCCAGATGGGTCATCAGAACCGGAAAGCCCCGGGCAAAGGCCTGGACTTCGGGGCTGGTCAGGACGCTGGAGAGGGACGAGGAGTCCATGGAAGGGGTATGCGGGCCTGAGGATCACGGAACAAAAAAACCGCCCCCCGTCCTTGCCTCAATCCAGCCCCAATCCGCAAGCGCGGCGGAGCCACAGTCTGTGACGAAAGGTTACGGGGTGGGGTGGGGGAAATACCGTCTGAATGGTCTGAAGGGTCTGGATGGTCTGGATAGTCTGGATAATCTGGATAGTCTGGATAGTCTGAACCGTATGAAATGGCTTCTCCGTTCGTTGGGGTGCTTCCCTTCTCCCGATGGGAGAAGGTGGCGCGTGAGCGCCGGATGAGGGGCGGCGGTGTCTGTCGGCGAATGCCGTAGCAGGGCCGGTGCGACGGCTCACGCCGAAGGCCACGGAGAGACCCTCACCCCCCACTCCCTCTCAGGCTCCGCGCTGCCCTTCGGGTCCCAACGGAGAGGGGGAGAAGAATACCGTCTGAACCGTCTGGATTGCCTCCTGTGCCGCCCGGCGGGCCGACAGTGTAGGGGCATTCCGGAGCAGGGCCGGAAAGTCGGTACGGGATGCGGGCAGGGCGCTGATCCGGCGAGGAATTCCTGCAGCCATATGGCGCAGTGGAGGGCGTCAGTCTGACGTCGGAGGCGCGCTCTTACTGGCGAGGGCGGCGCTTTCCTTCTTCAGCGGGCGCGAGACGGGGCAGACCTCCTGCACATAGCCGTTCAGAGTGTTGGCCAAGGCGTCGGCAACCAGGCTGTAGTGAACGAACTGGCCCTTCTTTTCGCTGGCGACCAGACCGGCATTCTCGAGCACCGAGAGGTGCTGGGACACGGCCGGTTTGGAGATTTCGAACCGGGCCGCGATCTCTCCCGCCGTCAGGTCGGCATGGGCCAGATAGGCCAGAATCTTGCGCCGCACGGGACTGGAGAGGGCTTCGAACACACGTTGCATCCCTGAGTATTTAAGCGATTTGCTAAGGGCTTGCCAGCCGCATTCGTATGTGTAAGCTATTACTTAATTACCGAAGGGCCATGCGCATGTCAGACGTCCACGATCCGAATGCCGTCAACAGTCTTGTCGAACTGCCGGGGTGCAGCCCGGTCGAAGGCCGGGTCGTCTGGGACCCCGTTCACTCGCTGTGGAACGGCGGCATGCTGGTCGCAGCGGTCGTTCTGGCGCCGCTGACCTTCAGCTGGAGCGCGCTTGTCGTGTTCGTCGTCACAACCGGGGGCGCCTTGCTGCTCGGTCACTCCATCGGCTTTCACCGGCGCATGATCCACGGGAGCTTCCAGTGCCCGCTGTGGCTGGAACATGCGCTGGTCTGGATCGGCACCGCGGTCGGCATGAGCGGCCCGTTCTGGATGATCCGCGCCCACGACCTGCGCGACTGGGCCCAGCGGCAGCCCGAGTGCCATCCGTATCTGGCCCATCGTGCGCCGATCCTGACCGATGCCTGGTGGCAGATGCACTGTCGGCTGGAGCTGGCCCACCCGCCCGCGTTCGATCTGGGTCGATTCCAGCGGGACCGGTTCTACCGGTTTCTGGAGCGCACCTGGATGCTGCAGCAGTTGCCAATTGCGGGGCTGCTGTGGCTGGCCGGAGGGTGGAGCTTTGTCGTCTGGGGCGTTTGTGTCCGGATCTCCGTCTCGATCATCGGCCACTGGTTCGTCGGGCGTCTGGCCCATACGCAGGGTCCGCAGAGCTGGCGGGTGCCGGCGTCGGGTGTGCAGGCCCACGATGTGCCTTGGGCGGCCATCCCGACCATGGGCGAGGCCTGGCATAACAATCATCACGCCTTTCCAGGCTCGGCGCGCCTCGGCCTTTATCCGGGCCAGAGCGACTGGGGCTACCGCGTCATCCAGTTGCTCGTACGGATGGGTCTGGCGTGGGATGTGCGGACACCGGAGGTCATGCCGGGGCGGATCGAGCGGCTGGAGGCGGTGCGATGAAAGCCGTTCCCACAGCCAGCCGACTTGTTGTCGCGACTTTGTGCGCAGGAGTTCTGGCAGCCACCGCCTATGTGATGCAGCTCGCCGTGTTCGGCGTTGTGAAGGACGGTCCGGCTGGGGCCGTAGTCGGGGCGGTGACCTTCTTCCTCGCGGGTCCCGCCTTCCTGATTGGCACGGCGCTGTTTGGACCGCCCATCTGGCTGATCGTCAGGAAGACGCGCCTGAATCAGCCACAGCCCTCAGCCCTGATCGGGGCCGGGATTGCGCTCATTGCCGGGGCTTTGCTGTTTCTCAGCTGGGCCGGTTGGGATGGAGTGTGGATCACCGCAGCCTTTCCGCTCGCGGGCGGCGTCGGCGGGGGAATATTTCAGCGCATGATGGCTGAGGGCGCGACCTAAGCCGCGTCCTGCTCCGCCTTCCTGAGCGTGGACGCCCGGACCTTTTCGCTTTCGGACTTGAGCTGGCCGCAGGCGGCGAGGATGTCGCGGCCGCGGGGGGTGCGGATGGGGCTGGCGTAGCCGGCCTTGTTGAGGATGGCGGCGAACCGCTCGATGGTCTTCCAGTCCGAGCATTCATAGTCGGTGCCGGGCCAGGGGTTGAACGGGATGAGGTTCACCTTGGCCGGGATGCCCTCGATCAGCTTCAGCAGGGCGCGGGCTTCGTCGGGGCTGTCGTTGACGCCCTTGAGCATCACGTATTCGAAGGTCACGCGGCGGGCGTTCGACAGGCCGGGATAGGCGCGGATGCCGGCCATCAGCTGGGCCAGGTCATATTTCTTGTTCAGCGGCACCAGCACGTCGCGCAGGGGGTCGTTGGTGGCGTGCAGGCTGATGGCCAGCATGGCCTGGGTGCGGGTGCCCAGAGCCTCGAGTTGCGGCACGACGCCCGAGGTCGAGACGGTGATGCGGCGGCGCGAGAGGGCGATGCCCTCATTGTCCGAGATGATGTCGATGGCGTCGGCGACGTGGTCGAGATTGTAGAGCGGCTCGCCCATGCCCATGAAGACGATATTGGACAGGCGGCGGTCCTCTTTGGGACTGGGCCATTCGCCGAGGTCGTCGCGGGCCACCTGGACCTGGGCGACGATTTCGGCCGCCGTCAGGTTGCGGACCAGCTTTTGCGTGCCGGTGTGGCAGAAGGTGCAGTTGAGGGTGCAGCCGACCTGGGAGGAGACGCAGAGGGCGCCGGCGCGGCCGACATCGGGGATGTAGACGGCCTCGATCTCGATGCCCGGGGCGGTGCGGATCAGCCATTTGCGGGTGCCGTCGTTCGACACCTGACGCTCGACGATCTCGGGCCGGGCGAGGGTGAAGGCGGCGGCCAGCCTTTCGCGCGTGTCCTTGGCCACATTGCTCATGGCGGCGAAGTCGGTGACGCCGAAATGGTGGATCCAGCCCCAGACCTGCGAGGCGCGCATCTTTGCCTTTTCCGGCGGGCAGATGTCAGCGTCGATCAACGCTTGACGCAGGCCCTCGCGCGTCAGCCCCGAGAGGTTGACGGGCGCAGCCGTGGCCGGTTGGGCGCGGGAAAGATCGAGCGTGATGCTCACGGGAGCAATCCTGTCGAAGCGGGCGGGACGGGTGGAAAGGCGGGGCTTATACCACAGAACCCGTCACGATTAAGGCCCCGGGGGCCCCGCCGGACCGTGGCCCTCTACAGCAGGGCCGAGATGGCTTCCCGCGCGGCCTCGCCGAGGTCGGGGCGTTTGAGGGCCAGGGCGACATTGGCGCGCAGCAGGCCGATCTTGTCGCCGCAGTCGTGGGTGACGCCCTCATACTCGTAGGCGGTGAAGGCCTGATCCTGCATCAGGCGGGCCATGGCGTCGGTCAGCTGGATTTCGCCGCCCGCGCCCCGGCCCTGCGTGGCCAGCAGGTCGAAGATCTGCGGCTGGAGGATGTAGCGGCCCGAGATCGAAAGATTGGAGGGCGCCTCGCCGCGCGGGGGCTTTTCGACCATGCCCTTCATCGAGATGCGGCGGCCGTCGCGCTCGGCCGGGTCGACGATGCCGTATTTGTGGGTGTCGGCCTCGGGCACCTGTTCGACGCCGATGACATTGCCGCCGACCTCGGCATAGACGTCGGCCAGCTGTTTCAGGGCGCCGGGCTGACCGTCGACGATGACGTCGGGAAGGATGACGGCAAAGGGTTCGTCGCCGATGATGTCGCGGGCGCACCAGACGGCGTGGCCGAGGCCCTTGGGCTGCATCTGGCGGGTGAAGCTCATCTCGCCGGCCATGGCCAGTTCGCCGTTCATCATCTCGAGGATGTCGGTCTTGCCCTTGGCCTCCAGCTGGGCCTCCAGCTCGATCTGGTGGTCGAAATAGTCCTCGATCGCCTGTTTGGCGCGGCCTGTGACGAAGACGATATGCTCGATCCCCGCCTCGCGCGCTTCCTCGACGATATAGCTGAGGATGGGGCGATCGACGACGTTCAGCAGTTCCTTGGGCGTGGTCTTGGTGCCGGGCAGGACCCGGGTGCCGAGACCGGCGACGGGAAGGACGGCCTTGCGCAGGCGGGCGGGGGTGGCGGGCATGGACGACTCCTGTACGGGATCACTCAACCGTGACGGACTTGGCAAGGTTCCGGGGCTGGTCGACGTCGGTGCCCTTATGGACGGCGGTGAAATAGGCCAGCATCTGGACGGGAATGGCATAGACCAGCGGCGCGATCAGGGGATGACAGTCCGGCGCCTCGATCCGGGTAATGCCGGTGCCGTGGGGCGTGGGCGCCGACAGGGGCGCGATCATCACCACCGGACCGCCGCGCGCGGCCACTTCCTGAAGGTTAGAGGCGGTCTTTTCAAACAGATCGTCCAGCGGAGCGAGGGCGACGGTCGGCGTGTCCTCGTCGATCAGGGCGATCGGGCCATGCTTGAGCTCGCCGGCGGCATAGCCCTCAGCGTGGATATAGCTGATCTCCTTGAGCTTCAGCGCGCCTTCCATGGCCAGAGGGAACATGGCACCCCGGCCGAGGAACAGGACGTCGGTGGCGCGCGACAGGTCGTGGGCCACATCGCGCATCCGGTCTTCCATCTGCAGGGCCTCGGCGATCAGGCGCGGAGACTCGAACAGGGCCTGAACCAGTCTGGCTTCTTCGTCCGCGCTGATCCGGCCGCGCGCGACACCGGCGGTGACGGCCAGCGCCAGCAGGGCGGCGACCTGGGCGGTAAAGGCCTTGGTCGAGGCGACGCCGATCTCGGGGCCGGCGTGGGTGGGCCACAGATATTGCGACTCGCGCGCCATTGATGAGGTGTGGACATTGACCAGCGCCGCCGTCGGCAGGCCCAGCCCCTTGCACCAGGTCAAACAGGCGAGGGTGTCGGCGGTCTCGCCCGACTGGCTGACGGCCACGGCCAGTGTGTCGGGCATCAGGGCCGGGGAGCGATAGCGAAACTCGGACGCGATCTCGACATCGCAGGGCAGGCCGGCCAGTTTTTCAAAGGCATAGCGCCCGATCTGGGCGGCATAGAAGGCGGTGCCGCAGGCCACGATCTGGATGCGGGCGATCGATTTGAAGTCGACGTCCTGTTTCAGGGCCCGGCCGTTGACGAAATCCAGATAGGCCGAGAGCGTGCGCTGGACGCTGTCGGGCTGCTCGTGGATCTCCTTTTCCATGAAGTGGCGGTATTCGCCCTTCTCGACCTGGGCGGCCGAGGCGGAGACAATCACCTTCTGACGTTCGACCGGTTCTCCATCGACGTCGAACATGCGGGCGCCGGTGCGGTCGAGGGCGACATAGTCCCCCTCTTCCAGATAGCTGATGGTCTGGGTGAAGGGGCCGACGGCCAGCGCATCCGAGCCCAGATACATTTCGCCCTCGCCCCAGCCGACCACCAGCGGGCTGCCGCGGCGGGCGCCGAGGATCATGCCGTCCTCGCCCTCGATCAGCACGGCCAGCGCATAGGCACCCGTCAGCCGGTCGAGCACCGACTTGAAGGCGACGACCGGATCGTTGCCGCCGCCGAGGGCGCGATCCAGCAGGTGGGCCACGACCTCGGTGTCGGTCTGGCTCTCGAAAGTATTGCCGAACGCCTCGAGCTCGGCCTTGAGGTCGGCGAAATTCTCGATGATGCCGTTGTGGACCAGGGTCACGCGGCCCGCCTTGTGCGGGTGGGCGTTCTGGGTCGTGGGCGCGCCGTGGGTGGCCCAGCGCGTGTGGCCGATGCCGACGGTCGAGGACAGGGGTTCGGCCCGCAAAACCGCCTCCAGCGCGGCGATCTTGCCCTTGGCCCGGCGACGCTCGATGCGACCCTCGACCAGGGCGGCGACGCCCGCCGAGTCATAGCCGCGATATTCGAGCCGCTTCAGGCTCTCGATCAGCCGGGGGATCGCCGGTCCGGTACCGGTGACGCCAATGATGCCGCACATAGGTTCGTCCCTTATCAAAGATCGTCAGAAAACCATGGCTTTACGCACAGGCCTGTGACGGTCTAAGCCCACTCCGCCCTAGGGGGGCGGCTCCCCCCTAGGCCAAGACGACGGGGCCTGACACCTAAATTGCGGTTTCGCAAGGTTTCTGTCTCTGATGTCGGGCATGCCGGGGGGCCGGGAGTGAGGGATATTCATGGCTGAGAGACGCTATTTCGGGACCGACGGAATCCGGGGCCGGGCCAACACCCACCCCATGACGCCCGAGGTGGCGCTGCGGGTGGGCCTCGCGGCCGGGCGGATGTTCATGTCCGAGGATGACCGGCGCCACACCGTGGTGATCGGCAAGGATACCCGCCTGTCCGGCTATATGATCGAACCCGCCCTGGTCGCCGGCTTTGCCAGCGCCGGCATGGACGTGATCACCTTTGGCCCCCTGCCCACGCCGGGCGTGGCCATGATGACCCGGTCGATGCGCGCCGATCTGGGCGTGATGATCTCGGCCTCGCACAATGGCTTCATGGACAATGGCATCAAGCTGTTCGGGCCGGACGGCTACAAGCTGTCGGACTCGGTCGAGCTGAAGATCGAGGCGATGATGGACGCCGATCTGGATGCCGATCTGGCCCCCGCCGACCAGTTGGGCCGGGTCCGGCGCATCGACGACAGCCAGGCGCGCTATATCGAGGTGGCCAAGGCGACCTTTCCCAAGGCGCTCAGCCTGAAGGGCCTAAGAGTCGTGATCGACTGCGCCAACGGGGCCGGGTACCGCGTCGCGCCGACCACGCTTTATGAGCTGGGCGCCGAGGTTTTCCCGCTGGGCGTCGAGCCCAATGGCCTGAACATCAATGCCGATTGCGGCTCGACCTATCCGCAGGCGCTGAGCGCGGCGGTCAATCTGCACCGGGCCGATATCGGCATTGCGCTGGACGGTGACGCCGACCGGGTCATCATCTGCGACGAGAAGGGCCAGGTCGTCGACGGCGACCAGATCATGGCGCTGGTGGCAAGGGACTGGGCCGCGCAAGGGCTGCTGATGGGCGGCGGGGTGGTCGCCACCGTCATGTCCAATCTGGGACTGGAGCGGGCCCTGCTGGCTGACGGTCTGACGCTGGAGCGGACCAGGGTCGGCGACCGCTATGTCATGGAGCGGATGCGCGAGGGCGGCTTCAATCTGGGCGGCGAACAGTCGGGCCACATCATCCTGCGCGACCATGCGACCACCGGCGACGGGCTGATTTCGGCGCTGCAGGTGCTGGCCGTGCTGGTCAAGAGCGGGCGCAAGATGAGCGATCTGGCCCGCCAGTTCGACCCGGTGCCGCAGATCCTCGAGAACGTCCGCTATGTGGCGGGCAAGCCGATGGAGGCCGCCAGCGTCAAGGCCGCCATTGCCGAGGGCGAGGCGCGACTGAAGGGGCAGGGCCGGGTTCTGGTCCGCAAATCGGGCACAGAAAAGCTGATCCGCGTCATGGCCGAGGGCGACGACGAGGCGCTGGTCCGGTCGGTCGTTGACGACATCTGCGCGGCGGTGAAGGCAGCCGGCTAGTTGTCGAAGCTATGAAGGTTGTTCACCCGGGGGTGGGCTGAGAAGCTGGGGTTGCGAAGCACCAACCTCAACCGAAGAGTTCCCCGGATGAACGTACACAAGAATGCCCGTCTGACGCCGTCGGGTCG
>NZ_QTTA01000006.1 GCF_003730275.1 Brevundimonas halotolerans | reverse complement strand
TCTTCTCCAAGCTGAAGCACTTCCGCAGGGTTGCAACCCGTTACGACAAGCTGGCCGAAAACTTCCTCGCCATGGTCCAACTCGCCTCGATGCGACTGTGGCTGCGCGTTTATGAGTCTACGGCCTAACCACGGCGGTCGCCAAATGGATGGCGCGCCCGCGCCGATTGACCAGGTCGCCGCCGTCAGAGACGCGCTGGGCGACGGGCCCGATGTCATATGCGACGGAGGCGTTCGACGCGGATCGGACATCGTCAAGGCGCTCGCCCTGGGTGCGACGGCCTGTTCGATCGGCCGCCCGTATCTGTATGGTCTGGCCGCCGCGGGCGAGGCCGGTGTCGCCCGAACGCTCAAGATCCTGCGCGACGAATTCGAACGCACGCTGGCCCTGGCGGGGGTGCCTGACATCCAGACCCTGGCGCGACGCCATATCCGCCACAGGCCGCGGTAGGGGCCTCGGGGGCCGGGATCAGATCAGGGAACTGATCCGGGCGGCGATGGCGGAGAGGGGGGGATTCGAACCCCCGGTACCCGTAAAGGCACGCCGCATTTCGAGTGCGGTACATTCAACCACTCTGCCACCTCTCCGCGGGGCCGTCGTGTTCTGGTCGAACGGACGGCTTCTCTAGTCGGACAGGGGCTGCGCCGCAAGAGGCTGAGGCCGCGATTTCAGCGCAGGGCGGGCAGGGGCAGGCCGAGGGTCTGGCCGTCCAGGGGATCGGCGGCGCTGCGGGTGAACAGCTCGGCCGGGCGGCCACCGGTGCCGGTGCTGAAGCGGCCGGTGGGGCTGACCAGTCCGGTACGCTCGACGCCCCTGCGGAAATTCTGCTTGTGCAGGGTGATGCCGGTGATGGCCTCGGCACCACGCTGCAGGTCCGACAGGGTGAAGGTGGGCGACATCAGGTCGAACAGGACCGGGCGGTAACGCAGCTTGCTGCGCAGTCGGCCGAGGCCGGTGGCGAGTATCCGTCGGTGGTCCGAGGCCATGGGCGCGCCCGAGGGCAGGGCCGGCCGGTCGCGGTCGGCGTCGCGCGCGGCCTCCTGCACCAGACCGGCCTCATAGAGCAGTTCGTAGCGCTCGAGCACGCGGCTGTCGCTCCAGCGCTGGTCCGGTTGCGGGGCGAACAGGGCGTCGACGCGGGCACGGCGGCGGGGATCGGCCTCGACCCAGGCGTCGAGGGCGCTGTCGAGCGGGCCCAGCGATGGGGGGCGCCCCTGTCGGTGATCTTCCCATGGAAAGAAGTCGAGCACGGGCCGCCAGCGGGCCTCTCCGCCCGGCCGCACAAGGGCCGCCGTATCAGCCGCGTCGGCGGTCAGGGCCAGATAGCCGACCGAGACCTCGCGCAACCGCTCGGGCCCCGGGGTGGCGCGGGGCGAGGCCCGGCCGAGGTCGCCGAAGGTGTAGAGCTGTTCGACATAGCCGGGGCGAAAGCCGGTCTGGGCGGTGACAAAGGCCCGCAGGGCCAGTTCGAAGGTGCGATCGCGGACCGGGTCGAAGGGGCCGAAGGGCAGGGCCGCGCTGCCGTCCTCGGCCCGGGTGGTCAAGACGACCGCCTCGCCCAGCCGCAGACCGATGACCACGGCCGAGAGGCCAATGCGGATACCGGTCGGAGGGGCGGGCTCGGCCATGCTCAGCCTCGCCGTCCGGCCGCGCGGCGCGGCACCTTTGGTGTCCAGGCTGTGGGCCGGGGCGCTGCGGCGGCATCCCGGGCCGCGACCAGGGCATGGTAGCGATCCATGTAGCGGGCCTGGGCGATCGAGGCGGGTTCGGGCCGGATCTCCAGCTCATAGCCGACGGGGGGACGGCCGAAGAAGCCGAGGGCCTCGGTCTTGCTGAAACCGGCCAGTTGGGTGGCTTCGAAGTAGGCACAGGCTTTGTCGGCGGTCTTGATCAGGGTCTTGATCGCGCGCGGGGTTTTGGCGGGCAGGCCAAAGCGGACGTGGATGGCGGTCTCGAGGCGGCTCTCAAAATCCTTGTAGTTCACGCCCAGCGCCGATTTGAACGGTGAGATCATGTCACCGATCACATACTCCGAGGCATCATGCAGCAGGGCGGCCAACAGCCACCTCGGCTCGATGTCGGGCTGGATGTGGGCCACGATCTCCTGGACCACCACGCTGTGCTGGGCGACCGAAAAGGCGTGGTCGCCCACCGTCTGTCCGTTCCAGCGGGCCACGCGGGCAAGGCCGTGGGCGATGTCCTCGATCTCGATATCGAAGGGGGAGGGATCAAGCAGGTCCAGTCGTCGCCCCGACAACATGCGTTGCCAGGCGCGAGGTGCGCGGGAAGAGGGAGAGCGGTCGGCCAAGTCGGTTCCTTTGATCAGGCGGTCAGGTGACCGATCCTGAGCCTCGGATCAAGGGGCCGGGTGGATTCGGCCTATTCGCCGACGTTAAGGGTCAGGAGGGCGCGGGCGTCGTCCATCAGGGGATCCTTGTCGGTTTCCTTGGCCCTGAAAACAGCGATCACCAGGGGGCCGCCGGCGGGACCCCGCGCTTCATAGCCTACCAGCCGCCAGCCCAGTCCGTCGGTCTGGCCGTCGGTGACGAGCCAGGTCGCGCGCGTGGCATCGCCGGCCGCCCGGGTCCGGATCAAGGCACCGTCGGCGGCGGCCTGGATGTTGACGCTGCCGTCGTCAGAGCCGCCTTCGATATTGACGCTGGACGCGCTGTCATTGGCGTCAATGGTCACGCCGCCAATGCGGATGCTGGCGCGGTCGCCATCGGCATCAATCGACAGGCCGGGCACCTTGACCTGGGCGGTGTCGCCCTCGGCTTCGATCCGCACGCCTGGGGCCTCGACCGTGGCGCTGTCGGAGCCGGACGTCGCGCCGGTGGTATCGGAATGGGCCGAAGCCTCAATCGCGGCGATGGTCTGCGGCATGTCCCCCGACAGGCGATCCTCGAACGCCTTGAGCACATCGTCCACGGAAGCGCCATCCAGCGGCTGGAGATGCAGGGTCACTTCGGAGCCCCGGGGGCCAGCATAGACGCAGACCTTGCCGCCGTTCTGGGCCGTGCCCTTGCGCGTCAGACTGCCCTGGGTCTGGGGGCACTGAAGGGTCTGGACGACCTTGAGCACACCCTTGTTCTCGCCGCCCTCACGCGTGGTGGTGATGCGGATGGAGTCGTCGCCACAGGCGGCAAGGCCGGTGCAGGCGAGCAGCACACTGCTCATGATCAGGGTGGGCGTACGCATCATCAACACGTCCTCTTCGGTCCCATCCTGCGGGTCGTGGCCCAGAAATCCAGTGAAATCGCGGTAAGGCGCCTCAGCCGCCCGGCCGCGCGCCCTCGCGGCGGTTGAGGAAGGCGAGGCGCTCGAACAGGTGAACGTCCTGTTCGTTCTTGAGCAGGGCGCCGTGGAGGGGCGGGATGAGCTTTGATCCGCTGGTTTCGCGCAGGGTTGTCGGGTCAATGTCGTCGACCAGCAACAGCTTGAGCCAGTCGAGCAGTTCGGACGTCGAAGGCTTTTTCTTGAGACCCGGCGTGTCGCGGATTTCGTAGAAGGTGCGGAGTGCCTCGGACACCAGGCGCGGCTTGATGTCGGGGAAGTGGACATTGACGATGGACTTGAGCGTCTCGGCGTCGGGGAAGCGGATGTAGTGGAAGAAGCACCGGCGCAGGAAGGCGTCGGGCAGCTCCTTTTCGTTGTTCGAGGTGATGAGGACGACCGGACGGGTGTCGGCCCGGATGGTTTCGCCGGTCTCCTGAACGAAGAACTCCATGCGATCCAGCTCCTGGAGCAGGTCGTTGGGGAATTCGATGTCGGCCTTGTCGATCTCGTCGATCAGCAGGACGGGGCGTTGGGGGGCGGTGAAGGCCTCCCACAGTTTGCCGGGCTTCAGATAGTTGCGCACATCGTGCACCCGCTCGTCTCCCAGCTGGCTGTCGCGCAGGCGGCTGACGGCGTCATATTCATAGAGGCCGTTGTGGGCCTTGGTCGTGGACTTGATATGCCAGGTGATCAGAGGCGCATCGAGGGCTTCGGCCAGTTCATAGGCCAGAACGGTCTTGCCGGTGCCGGGCTCACCCTTGACCAGCAGGGGACGTTCAAGCGCCACGGCGGCGTTGACGGCCACCTTCAGATCCTCGGTGGCGATATAGCGCTGCGTGCCCGTAAATCGGCTCATGAACGGCAGTCCCTTCCGGAGAGTTTCCGAAAGGGTGGTAGCCGATGGACGATCAGGTGAACAGGGTTCAGGTGATCTGCTTGGGCGTCGGCGGGTCGCTGGCCGGAAAGCTTTCCTCTACGGCCTCGTCCTGCAGGGCGTCCTGGCGGCTTTCGGATTTGGAGACCTTGTCCTTCAGCTGATCCGGCTTGCCGGTTTCGCGTTCGGCCTTGCGGGCATAGGGGGCGTCAGTGTCGCTGTCGTCCTTGCCGGGGTGATTGTCGTTGTCGGGTTGGGTCATGCGGGTGTCCTGTCTGTTGACGGGGGCGTGTCGTCTTCGGGGCCGTAGCCAAGGGCTTCGATATCGTCGTCGTCGAGGCGACGGGCCTCCCAGTGGGCGGCGCTGGCCTGGGCCCCGCGGCGGTTGCGCATCAGCCCGTCGTAGACCAGTTCGATCTCGTCGGGCCGCGACTCCACGCGGCCATCGGGGTCAGCGCGCTGGAGGGTCTGAATTTCATCGGCGTCGTCATCTTCCTCGCCGGCGTCGCCCTCCCTCTGGGTGACGTCGAGGACGGGGTCGGCCTGGTCCGGAAGGATATCGCCCTCGCCCTCATCGTCGATGTGGGTTTCGTCGAAGGTCTCGGACTGGTCCTGTTCGTCGGGGGTGTTGTCGGCGGGTGTCATTGTCATCTCCTGTCAAGGAGAGAACGCGACGCGCGCCAGCCCCGTTCCGTCAGCCCGAGGCTCTTTCCGCCAATGCCGCCGCGACGTCCCGGATGGCCTGGTCCCACCCGTCGAAGGCGCGGGCGAAGGTGCGCATGTGCGGGTAGAAGGGATAGCGGTCCGTGCCCAGCAGGTGCCAGTCGTCGGGGGCATAGATCAGCCAGGTCTCGGCGCCGACGGCGGCTGCGATATTGGTGCCGGCGATGCCGGGGCCGATCACCACGTCCATTGCCAGCGACAGGGCGGCGAGGTCCTCAAGGTCGTCCTTGAGATTGATCGGCGGCGTCCACAGGGTGACCCCGGCGGCTTCGGCGGCGGCCAGGTCGGCACTGACGTCGCCGCACTGCAGATTGACCATGACGCAGCCCGGCGTGGTCAGGACGGGCTTCCAGCGCTCGAAGCTGGAGAAGTAGCGGGCGCGAACCCCGTTCAGCACCAGGCTCTTCCAGTGCAGGCCGACCTTCAGGCCGGGACCGAGAGCCTCGACCTCGGCCTTCCAGTGGGCGACACGCGCCGGGTCGGCGACCAGATAGCCCCAGCGGTCGGGGAAGGCGGTCACTGTGGGGCGGAAGATCGGCATCAGGCTGGCCATCGGCACCCAGGCGTCGGCTGACGGTGCGTCCTCGCCATCCATGAAGGGGATGTAGCGGTAGAGGCGCCCTTCCATCTTCACCGCGCGGTGCCCGCCGACGATGGCCTGGGGGAAGCTGCGCTGGAAGATGTCGACCAGCCGCGGCTCGACAGCGATGATGACCTGACCCTCGGGGCCGACCGCCTCGATCAGATCGCCGAGGGCAGAGCCAAACACCATTTCGTCGGCGATGCCCTGTTCGCCGACCACCAGGATACGCTGGCCTGCGAGAGGCTGGGTGGCAGGATCCCAACGCGGCATGGCGACCACAGCATGCATGGCCTCGGGCATGTCGGGGCTGAGACGGATTTCGTAGTCGGCCCAGCCGCCCGGAAGGTCGCCGGCGCCCAGCCGCAGCAGGGCCCGGGCCATGGTCATCATGGCGGTCTCATAGCCCGGCTCGGCACCCGGGAAGGCGGCCTCGATATCGGCCAGCGCCCCCTCCAGATCGCCAAGGGGCTGGCGGACATTGGCGCGGTTGTAGCGGGCCTTGGAGAATTCCGGGTCGAGGCGCAGGGCTTCTTCGAAGAAGGTCAGGGCGGTGGCCATGTCGCCCTGGTCGCTCTGGACGGTGCCAAGGGTATTCCAGAGCAGGGCGCTGGTGGGCTCGACCTGGATCATGTCGCGCAGGACCTCGACCGCCTCTTCGTAGCGGTTGCCGTCGCGCAGCACGCAGGCGAGGTTGTTGGTGGCGTCGATATGGCCGGGCTCGACCGCAAGGAATTTCCGCAGCAGCTTTTCGGCGATCTCGAGCTGGCCCAGTCGCTGGGCGAGGCGGCTGAGGTCGTGGGCGATGTTGTTCTCGTCCGGCATCAGGGCGAGCGCCGCCTCATAGGCGGAAAGCGCCTGGGCCAGGTGGCCGGATTTCTCCTGGCAGATAGCCAGAACATGCCAGGCGAGGCCGCTCTTCTCGTCGATATTGAGGACTTCGAGGCAGCGTTCGGCCCCCCGCGTATAGTCCTGCATGCGGACGGCGGCGACGGCAGCCTTCAGATGCTCGACCATACGCCGCTGGACCTTGGCCGTGCCCGTACGGCCTGCCAGCTTGCGGGACAGGCGGTTCAGCGCGTCGGTCGAGGCTGCGTCCCCGGCGACGCCCTGGGCCACGGCGAACGGGCCATGGGCGATGGGGGCTGTGGTTTCCGGCTGGGCGGCGAAGGCGGGACTGGACATGCGGGCCAGGTATCCTGACAGAAGTGACGATTCCCCGCACTCTGACGCGCCCGTCACAACACACGGTTAACCACGACTGTTTAGAGGCTTTTGGGGACCGCCGCGCTAGCTCGCAGGGGCGGGACTGAAGGGGAGGCCCGCCGGATGCCGCTGAAACTGTCCTTGAAACCGGGTGAACGTTTCGTGCTGAACGGCGCCGTCGTCCAGAACGGTGATCGCCGCAGTGTTCTGGTTTTGCAGAACAAGGCCAGCGTGCTGCGCGAGAAGGACATCATGCAGCCCGACGAGGTCAACAGCCCGGCGCGCCGCATCTATTTCCCCGTCATGATGATGTATCTGGATGAGTCGTCAGCGGCGAAATTCCACGACGAATTCACCCTGCGGGTCAGCGAATTCATGAGCGCGACGCGCAATCCGGACGCGATGGCCGACTGCGTTGCGGCGTCTCGCCATGTGCTGGCCCGCGAGTACTACAAGGCGCTGATGACGGCGCGCAAACTGATCGAATACGAAGAGCAGAGGTTGGGTCATGTCGCTTCAGGCGTACAGCAAGGCCGCGGCGCGGACTGAAACTCCCCGGGAGATGGAGTACCGGCTGTTCGGCCAGGTGACCCGCGCCCTGATGCATGCCGCCCAGGCCGATCCGTCGGATGTGGCGACCCGTATTGATGCCCTGGACTGGAACCGGCGCGTCTGGTCGGCCCTGGCGACGGACTGCTCCGACCCCGGCAATGCCATGGGCGAGGCCCTGCGCGCCCAGATCATCTCGATCAGCCTGTTCGTCAGCCGCCACAGCTCGCAGATCATGCGGGGCGAGGAAGATTTCGAGCCCCTGATCGATATCAACCGCATGATCATGCAGGGCCTGGCCCCGCCTGCGTCGGAAGCGGCCTGAAGATTTTTCCCGACCCGGAAGCTCTTGCCGGTCGCGCCGCGATGACGCGCAGAAAAATCTCATAAAATCAGCCCATTGAAAGCGTTGCGGTAGCGGCATCTTTCTTGCCTGTGCGGGGGTGAACCAGAACCGGTTCGACGGTCAGAAGACCGTTAACCCACCCGACCAGAATGGAAGGACCCGCCGATGAGCAATTCGGTCAACACCAACGTGGGCGCAATGATTGCGCTCCAGAACCTGAACGCCACCAACACCGACCTCGCGGTCACCCAAAGCCGGATCAACACCGGCAAGAAGGTGGCCAGCGTCAAGGACAACGGCGCCATCTGGGCCATCGCCCAGGGGCAACGTGCCGACATCGGGGCCCTGGGGGCGGTCAAACAGTCACTGGATCGTGGCGTAGCCGCAGTCGATGTGGCCATCGCGGCGGGCGAGACGGTCTCTGACCTCTTGCTGCAGTTGAAGGAGAAGGCACTGGCAGCGACCGACGCGTCGCTGAAGACGGCAGCGCGGGCCGCGCTGAACGAGGACTTCAAGGCCCTGCGTGACCAGATCGCGACTGTGACCACCAACGCCGAATTCAACGGGGTCAACCTGCTGGAGACCGGCGCCACCGGTTTCAACGCCCTGGCCAATGCGCAAGGCAACGCCACCATCACCGTGGGAGCGGAGGTGATGGCGCTCGGAAGCACCACAGTCAGTGTGGCCACGACGCAGTCGATCGATACCCTGACGAAGGCGGCGGCCTCGCTTACGGCCGTCAACAATTCCATCGATGCCGTCTCGGGCGCGCTTGCGCGTCTGGGCACCAAGTCGAAGGCCCTGACCACCCATCTGTCGTTCGTCGGGAAGCTGACGGACTCGCTGGAATCAGGGGTCGGGAATCTGGTCGATGCCGATCTGGCGAAGGAGAGCGCCAAGCTTCAGGCGCTGCAGACGAAGCAGCAACTGGGGGTTCAGGCCCTGTCCATCGCCAACCAGACTCCGCAGTTGGTCCTGTCGCTGTTCCGATAGGTTCGAAAACCTGAGGCCGGAGGGTTCGCCCTCCGGCCTTTTCATCAGAAGAACCGCGTCACCATCTCCCAGGTCGCCACGAGGACACGGCTGACCGTTTCCCAGACCAGCCAGGTGAAGGTCGCCATGCCGGCCGAGATCACCCAGCCGATCAGCATCATCACGCCGTCCTTTTGCATCAGGCCGAAGCCAAAGGCCGCCACGATGAGGGACGGGAACAGGTTGAAGCCGATCAACGGCAGCATCAGCACCGCCGCCCAGATCATGCACATCAGGCCGATCAGGGCCTCTGACAGATCCGTACTCATGAAGGCGAGGCGCGGACGGCTGAATCGCTCCACCATCTGCAGCCGACCCTTCACCTTGCCGGCGGCCTCGGCGAAGGCCGGACGGGGGATGTCACGCTTCATGATCCAGCCCGGCAGCCAGAGCTCGTCCTGACGAAACAGAAGCTGTGCCCCGATGATCATGATGGGCACGCCCAGCACGGTGGTCATGCCCGGGATCACCCCGATGACCGCGCTGAGCAGCCCCAGCGTCAGCAACAGGGCGCCAAACCCCCGCTCCCCGAAGGTGCCCACCAGTTCGGTCATCGGCAGGACGGGATCGTCGACGGCGCCAACGTCCGTCAGCACCTGGGAAAAGGGTCGCGCGCTGAAGGAGTTGGAATTGTCGTTCATGAGCCGTCGCCGAACAGGGTCATGTGCTCTCTTGGCCCGTCTTGGGCCGCCACGCCACTTAAGAAACCGCAATGCGGCGTCAGGCAGACTGTTCCATGTCCACATCCAGTCCCTGCTCGCGGACCTTGCGATAGAGGGTGGACCGGCCGATGCCGAGGCGGCGGGCGATTTCAGACATATGCCCCGCATAGACCTCGATGGCGTGCTGGATCAGGTCGCGTTCGATCTCTTCCAGGGTTCGCAGGTGACCCTTGCCGTCCAGAATGCGGATGGGTGTGTCCGGCGCGGGGGGCAGGTCGTGGGCCGCGGCCAGGGGCGCGCCGGCAGGCGGTGCATCCAGCTCGGGCGTCGGCATGGCCACGCCCGAGATGGCCGGGAAGTCGTGCGGCTTGAGGAACGGCCCGTCGGCCAACACAATGGCGCGATAGACTGCGTTTTCGAGCTGGCGCACATTGCCGGGCCAGTCGAAGGCCTTGAGCAATTCGGCGGTCTCGGGGGCACAGCCGACGACCCGCTTGCCTTCCTCGACATTGAAGCGGCCGATGAAGTGGTCGACCAGGGCCGGAACGTCCTCGCGACGCTCGCGCAGGGCCGGGGCCTCGATCGGAAAGACGTTGAGGCGATAGAACAGATCCTCGCGGAAGGCACCGCCCTCGACCTGTTTGGCCAGGTCGCGGTTGGTGGCCGAGACGATGCGGACGTCCACGCGCACCGGGCGCTTGGATCCGACGGGGTCGATCTCGCCTTCCTGCAGGGCGCGCAACAGCTTGACCTGCATGTCGAGCGGCAGTTCGCCGATCTCGTCCAGGAACAGGGTGCCGCCGTCGGCCTCCTTGAACTTGCCGAGGTGTTTGTCGTGGGCGCCGGTGAAGCTGCCCTTCTCGTGGCCAAACAGGATCGACTCGACCAGATTGGCGGGCAGGGCGCCACAGTTGACGGCCACGAACGGCCGTCCGGCCCGGTCCGAGGCCCCATGCAGGGCGCGGGCGATGACTTCCTTGCCGACGCCGCTCTCGCCGGTAATCAGCACCGGAATGGTCGAGGAGGCCGCGCGGATGCCCAGCGCCTTGACCATGCGCATGGCGGGGCTGTCGCCGACCAGATCGTCAAAGGTGGTGCGGCCCGAGGTGTGCTTCTTCAGGCGGCCGACCTCGGCCGTCAGCTGGGTGAGCTGCAGGGCGTTCCTCACCCCTACCAGCAGGCGCTCGGCCGAGACGGGTTTGACGAAAAAGTCCTGGGCCCCGGCCTGCATGGCCTTGACCACACTCTCGATGCCGGCGTTGGCCGTCAGCACGATGACCGGGGTCGAGACCCCTGCGGCGCGCAGTTCGGCCAGACACTCCAGACCGGTCATGCCCGGCATGACCATGTCGAGCAGCACCACATCGGCCCCGCCACCCTTTGTCAGGCAGTCGATCGCCTCGCCGCCGCTTTCGGCTTGGGCGACGGCAAAGCCCTCGCGTTCCAGAACCGCCTGGACCAGGCGGCGCTGGGTCGGATCGTCATCGACGACCAGTACGGTCTTGGCCATGGGGCACCCCTTTATCATCACCGTCGGCCGGTCTCGGGGGCAGGCCCCGGACTGGCTCGTTTCGGGACGGGTCTACCCCGGATGCGGTGAAGATCGGGTTGTCCGGCGTGGTGTGCGGGGGGTTAACGTCAGGGCGGGCCGCCTTGCCTCTGCCCGTCCGCGACCCCATACCCAAGGGCATGAACGCACCCTTCAAGACACCGACCGCCGACCTGCCGCTGTGGGATCTGTCCGACCTCTATGCCGCCAAGGATGATCCCGGCCTGAAGCGGGATATGGAGGCGGCGCGCGCCTCTGTGGCCGAGATGAATGCGCTGGCGGGCACCCTCGTCGCCGCGCGCGCGGACCCGGCGCTGCTGGGCGAGCGGCTGGATCGGGCGATCCGTCTGTACGAGCAGGCTGCGGACCGGCTGGGCGCGGTCGGGGCCTATGCGTTTCTGGACGCCTCGACCCGGCGCGATGATGCGTCGGCCCAGGCTTTCGAAGCCGATGTGCGCCAGTCGCTGACCGAGATTTCGACGCCGACCGTCTGGCTGACGCTGGAGATCAATCAGCTGGAGGAGGCCGAGGTCGAGGCGGCGCTTTCAGCCCATGCCCCGGCGGATCGCTGGCGGCCGTGGCTGCGTCGGGTGCGGGCGATGAAGCCGCATGAGCTGTCAGAGGAGCTGGAAACCTTCCTGGCCGAACAGATGCCAGTGTCGGCCCAGTGGCCGCGCCTGTTCGACGAGACGCTGGCGGATCTGCGGGTCAAGGCCGGGCGCGATACCCTGACGCTCAGCGAGGCCTTGAACGGGTTGTCGGACCCGAAGGCTGCCCGCCGCAAGGGCGTGGCCGAAGGGCTGACCGAGGCGCTGCAGGCCGAGACGCGCACCCTCGGCCTGGTGCTGAACACGGTGGCCGCTGAAAAGGCGCTGGAGGATCGCAAGCGCGGCTTCAAACGCCCGGCCGACAGTCGCCATCTGGCCAATGAGGTGGACGGCGAGGCGGTCGATGCCATGGTCGAGGCCGTGACCGCCGCCTATCCGCGCCTGTCGCACCGCTATTATGCGGCCAAGGCGCGGGCGCTGGGCCGCACGACGCTGGATCACTGGGACCGCAATGCGCCGCTGACCACCAAACCGCCGCGCGGGTTTGACTGGGCTCAGGGGCGGGCGCTGGTGCTGGACAGCTTTTCCGACCTGGGGCCCGAGTTTGCTGAGCGGGCGGGGACCTTCTTTGATCGCAACTGGATCGACGCCCGGCCGCGCGCGGGCAAGCAGTCCGGCGCCTATGCCCACCCCGTGACGGCGGATCGCCACCCCTATGTCTTCCTGAACTGGATGGGTGAGCGGCGCGATGTGCTCACGCTGGCGCATGAGCTGGGGCACGGGGTCCACCAGACGCTGGCGGCGGGTGCCGGCAGCCTGCTGGCCGACACCCCGCTGACACTGGCGGAAACCGCCTCGATCTTTGCCGAGGGGCTGACCTTTGATCGGCTGCTGGACTCAGCGCCCGAGGTTGAGCGTCAGGGCCTGCTGGCCGGGCGGATCGAGGACGGGCTGAACACGGTCGTGCGCCAGATCGCCTTCCACCGGTTCGAGACCCGTTTCCACGACGAGCGGCAGACCGGCGAGGTCGGGGCGGAGCGGATCGGACAGATCTGGCTGGAGGAAATGGGCGCGTCGCTGGGCCCCGCCGTGACGCTGAACGACGGCTATGAGCACTGGTGGGCCTATGTCAGCCACTTCGTGCACTCGCCCTTCTATGTCTATGCCTATGCCTTTGGGGACCTGCTGGTCGCGGCGTTGATGGAGACGCGGCGCAAGGATCCGGCGGGCTTTACGCCGCTGTATCGTGAGCTGTTGGCCGGGGGCGGCACCCGTCCGTACGACGAGGCGCTGAAGCCCTTCGGCCTGGATCCGCGCGATCCGGCGTTCTGGGACATCGGTCTTGGGCGTCTGGAGCGTCTGATCGAGGCGTTCGAGGACACACTCGAGGGCTGAAACCGGTCAGACGGGTTGATGCCGCAAGCTTGGCCATTGTGAAATTGTGCACGCGCGTAATCACGCATGACGCAATATAATTGCAAGCAATTCGGTAGCTGCGCATTATTTGCGCAACGTTACCCTGCGATAGATAGGCTGCAGCGCACGTATTTGTCGCATAATCGTTAACGAACCCCTTGCCTATTTCGCAAATGCGATAAAACCTTCGCATCTGCGTTGACGCATTCAGGGGGTACTGATGATGACGACCAAGATCCGGGGGCTGACGTCGGGTGTCGGCTACAAGCGAACTTGTGGCCTGCTGCTGGGCGGGCTTCTCTTATTTATGACCGCCGGGGCCGCGCAAGCCGCTCCGGCCCTGCTTTCGCATCAGGCGCCTCTGGAACTGGATGGGTCGGCGGCCGGCTGGATCCTGACGTCGACGGCGCTGGTGCTGCTGATGACGCTGCCGGGGCTGGCGCTATTCTATGGCGGCATGGTGCGGCGCAAGAATGTGATCGCGACCATCACCCAGTCGCTGGGCGTGGCGGCCGTAGTGACCCTCGCCTGGTTCGCAGCGGGATACAGCCTGTCGTTCGGGGTGGGCCAGCCGATCGCTGGCTATTCCGGCGATGAGGTGAACAGTGTGATCGGCAGTCTCGAGGCGGTCTTCCTGCGAGGCGTGACGCCGGAAACGGCCCACGCTGTGGCGCCCGCTCTACCGGAGTATCTCTGGATCGCCTTCCAACTGACCTTTGCCATCATCACCCCGGCGCTGGTGACCGGGGCGTTTGCCGAGCGGCTGAAATATTCGGGCCTGCTGCTGTTCACCGGACTTTGGACGCTGCTGGTCTATGCCCCGATCTGTCACTGGGTATGGGGCGGCGGCTTCCTGGGTTCGGCGGGGGTGCTGGACTTTGCCGGCGGGGCGGTCGTGCACGTCAACTCGGGCGTGGCGGGGCTGGTTTGCGCGGTCTTTCTTGGGGCCCGCAAGGGCTATGGCGTCAGCCCCATCGTCGCCCACAACCCGGTGCTGACCATGATCGGGGCGTCGCTGCTGCTGGTCGGCTGGATCGGCTTCAACGCCGGCTCGGCCTGGGCGGCGGATGCGATCGCGGCCGTGGCCCTGTTGAACACCCTGCTGGCGGCGATGGCCGCCTCCCTGACCTGGAAGATCGTCGAGGTGATCGAGAAGCGTAAGCCGTCGCTGATCGGTGTGCTGTCCGGCCTGATCGCCGGTCTGGTGGCCATTACGCCAGCGGCGGGTTTCGTCGATCCGATGGGGGCTGTGATCATCGGCCTGATCGCCGGACCGGTCTGTTATGCGGCCTCGGTCTGGATCAAGAAGCTGCTGCGCTATGACGACAGCCTCGATGCCTTCGGAATCCACGGGGCGGGGGGCGTGGCCGGTGCCATCCTGACCGGCGTGTTCGCCAGTGCCGCCGTCAATGCCGCCGGGGCCGACGCCAGCGTCATGAAGCAGCTGTGGGGCCTCGGCGTCACGGCAGGCTGGAGTGCAGGCGTGACCTTCCTGATCCTGATCGTCTGCAAGCTCACCACGGGCCTGCGGGTCAGCGAGAGCCAGGAAGACGACGGCCTGGACGGTCACCTTCACGGAGAGGTTCTGGAAGCGTCCTGACGGACGGTTCCAGCGAGTACGGCAGTCGGCGTCCTCCCACGCCGGCTGCCGGAGGCCCGGTCGGATCAGTGCCCGAGCGGTCGATGGCGTGTGCGTGCTTCCAACTCACTCAAAGGGGATAATCGAATGAAAACTCTGTTTGCCTGTGCCTCCGCCCTGGCCTTGCTGGCCACGGCCCAGGCTGCCCAGGCCCAGTCCGCTCCGGAGATCAGCTATAATCTCAGCGTCGCGACCGACTATGTGTTTCGCGGCATCAGCCAGACCGATGACCGGGCGGCCCTGCAGGGCGGTGTCGATATTGGCGTTGGCGGCTTCTATGCCGGAGGCTGGGCCTCGACCGTCGACTTTGGCGATGACACCGATGCCGAGGTCGACATCTATGGCGGCTACACCACGCAGATCGCCGGGTTCGACGTCGATCTGGGTGCGGTGCTATATCTGTATGGCGGCAAGCCCGCCGGGGCTGACTACGACTACATCGAACTGAAAGCGGCGGCGTCGCGGGACGTCGGGCCGGTGAACCTCGGGGTCACCACCTATTTCACGACCAACTTTTTCGGGGTGGACGATGAGGCCTTTTACTATGAGGCCAACTCGGCCTTTGCCATCAGCCCGTCCCTGACGGCCTCGGGCGCCGTGGGCCATCAGACGCTTGACGTCAGCGATGACTATACGACCTGGAATGTCGGCCTGACCTATGCCTTCCCGAAGCTGATCTCGATCGACATGCGCTACCACGATACCGATACGGCGGGTCCGCTCTAGGAGGAGCGGTTCGTCGGCATGGTGTCGTTCGCCTTCTGAACGCTGTGGCGGCAAACAGAAAAAATCATCCGGCAAAGTGACAAAAGCCGGAAGGATTCGCTGTGATCAAAAGATTGTCAGGCGGCCGCGCGGGGAAAAATACCCGCGCGGTCTTGCCGTGAGCGCCCCGACAAAGGATGGTGGGCCTATGCTGCACCGCAACCAAAAATTCCCCGAGATCGTCCGGCGGACGCCCCCAAAGACGCCCGCAGACAGCCGCGTCCGCGACTTCAACGAGATTTACGCCGACTTCGCCGCGTCCAATGGCGCGACCCAGTCCAGCCGTTGTGCCCAATGCGGCGTGCCCTTCTGCCAGAGCGGCTGCCCGCTCGAGAATGCCATTCCCGACTGGCTGAAGCTGGCGGCGGAGGGGCGTCTCGAAGAGGCGTGGCGCGCGTCGGAAGCGACCAGTGCCCTGCCCGAAATCTGTGGCCGCATCTGTCCGCAGGATCGCCTGTGCGAAGGCGCCTGCACGCTGGAGCGGGCGGGTTGGGAGACGGTCACGATCGGCTCTGTCGAGCGCTGGCTGGGCGATATGGCCTTCAAGGAGGGCTGGATCGAGCCGATCCGGCCGGTGCGGGAGCGCGACGCGTCCATCGGCATCGTCGGATCGGGCCCGGCCGGGCTGGCGGCGGCGGACCGGCTTCGCGGCCTCGGCTATGCGGTGACGATCTATGAGCGGCAGGACCGGGCCGGTGGGCTGCTGATGTATGGCATACCGGGCTTCAAGCTGGAAAAGCCGGTGGTGCAGCGCCGCATTGATCGGCTGATCGAGTCCGGAGTGTCCTTCGAACTGGGCGTCGAGATCGGGCGCGACCTATCGTTCGAGGCGCTGAGAAGCCGGCATCAGGCGGTACTGCTGGCAGCCGGGGTCTATGCTGCGCGCAGACTGGCGGTGCCCGGCTGTGGCACCAATGGTGTGGTGCCCGCGCTGGCCTATCTGACGGCGTCCAACCGCAAGGGTCTGGGCGACGCCGTGCCCGAGTTCGAATCCGGGGCGCTGGATGCCCGGGGGCGGACGGTGGTGGTGATCGGCGGCGGAGATACGGCCATGGACTGTGTTCGCACAGCCGTGCGTCAGGGTGCGGCCTCGGTCACCTGCCTCTATCGTCGGGATCGCGACAACATGCCCGGCAGCGCCCGCGAGGTCGCCAATGCCGAGGAAGAAGGCGTGGTGTTCGACTGGCTGGCCTCGCCCAAGGCGGTGCACGATGCCGAGGGCCGGGTGACTGCGGTCCGGGCTATCCGCACGGCCCTGTCCGATCCCGGCCCTGATGGTCGACGATCGATCCGTGAGATGGCTGACAGCGCCTATGACTGCAGCGCCGACATGGTCATCGAGGCGCTGGGCTTTGAGGCCGAAGACCTGAAAGCCCAGTTCAAGACGCCCGACCTGGCGGTGCGGGACGATGGCACCGTCTGGTCGGCGGGCGCCACGCGAGCCACGACGCTGGAGGGCGTGTTCGTGGCTGGAGACATTTCGCGCGGCGCTTCACTGGTCGTCTGGGCCGTCCGCGAGGGTCAGGATGCTGCTGCAGAAATCCATGCGTGGCTGGGTGCTCGCCAGCAGGTGGCGGCATGAACTTTGATCGCCAGCAATACCTCGATGACCGGCAGGCGCTGATCGACGCCGGGGCCTATGACCCCAAGAGCGAGCGGGACGCCTGCGGGGTGGGGCTGGTCGCGGCTATCGACGGGCAGCCGCGACGCGAGGTGGTCGATCTGGCCATCGCGGCGCTGAAGGCCGTCTGGCACCGGGGAGCGGTCGACGCCGACGGGCGCTCGGGGGACGGCGCGGGCCTGTTGATCGGCCTGCCGCGTGAGTTCTTCCTGAGGCAGGTTCGCGAACAGGGGCGTGAACCCCGGCCCGGGCCCCTCGCGGTCGGCATGGTGTTCCTGCCGCGCCATAACCTCGCTGCCCAGGAGCAGGCGCGCGTGGTCATCGAGCGCGAGGTGCAGGCGGCGGGGTTCTACCTCTATGGTTGGCGACAGGTACCGCACCGGCCCGAGATTCTGGGCGAGCGCGCCGCCGCCACCCGGCCCGAGATCGAGCAGATCATGCTGGCCCCGCCCGAGGGGCTGGACGGCGAGGATCTGGAGCGGGCGCTGTATCTGCTGCGCCGCCGGATCGAGGCGCGGGCCCTGTCGCGGGGCATCGCCGACGTCTACGTCTGCTCGCTGTCGGCGCGGGTCGTCATCTACAAGGGCATGATGCTGGCCCAAGCGCTGGCCGAGTTCTACCCGGACCTGATGGACCCCGAGGTCGTCGCTTCGGTGGCCGTGTTCCATCAGCGCTATTCGACCAACACCTTCCCGGAATGGCGGCTGGCCCAGCCGTTCCGGATGCTGGCCCACAACGGCGAGATCAACACCCTGCGCGGCAATGCCAACTGGATGCGCAGCCACGAGATCCGCATGACCGCGGCGGCCTTCGGGGCCGATGACGACATCGTCAAGCCGGTCATACAGAAGGGTGGCTCGGACTCCGCCGCCCTCGACAACGTCTTTGAGGTGCTGGTGCGGGCCGGGCGCTCGGCGCCGATGGCCAAGACGCTGCTGATCCCCGAGGCCTCGATCCCCGGAGTTTCGAGTCCGGCGCATCAGGCGCTCTATGCCTATTGCAATGCGGTGATGGAGCCTTGGGATGGACCGACCGCCCTGTGCGCCACGGACGGCAGGTGGGTCGTGGCGGGCAAGGACCGCAACGGCCTGCGGCCCCTGCGGGTGACCGAGACCTCGGATGGGCTGCTGATCTGCGGGTCCGAGGTCGGCATGACCGGCATCGCGCAGGAGCGGATCGCGCGCAACCTTCACATCGGGCCGGGCCGCATGATCGCGCTGGACCTCGACGAGGGGCGGCTGTTCGACGAGACGGCCATTCTGGACAAGCTGGCGGCGGGCCATCCCTATGACCGCTGGCTGGCCAATATCGTCGATCTGGAGCCGAAGGTCGGGCCGGGGCCGGAGCCGCGCAGGCTGGACAACCCGGCGCTGGTGCGCATGCAGGCCGCAGTCGGCTGGACGCAAGAGGACGTCGAGACCTTGCTGGATCCGATGATTGCCGACGGCAAGGAGGCCGTGGGGTCGATGGGGGACGATGCCGTCCCCCGCGTGCTGTCGGGTCTGGATCGGCCGTTCAGCCACTATTTCCGGCAGGTCTTTGCCCAGGTGACCAATCCGCCGATCGACTCCCTGCGTGAAGGCGCGGCGATGTCCTTGCGGACCCGGTTCAAGAACCTCGGCAATATCCTTGCGCAGGAGGAAGGCCAGACGCGGGTCCATGTGCTGGACAGTCCGGTCCTGACCACCGGCATGTTCGACCGGATGCTGGATGTGGTGGGCGAGGGGGCGGTGGCCCGGCTGGACACCAGCTTCGACCCGGCGGCGGGCGGCGACCGTCCGGGCGAGGCCCTGCGGCAAGGCATAGAGCGCCTGCGCGATGAGGCGGTCGCGCAGGTGCGGGCCGGCTCCGGCATTCTGGTGCTGACCGATGAAGCGATGGGGCCTGACCGGCCCCTGATCCCGATGATCATGGCCACTGCGGCTGTGCACACGCGGCTGGTGGACGAGGGGTTGCGGTCCTTCGTCTCGATCGTCGTGCGAACCGCCGAGGCGCTGGAGGCCCACGCCTTTGCCGTGCTGGTCGGGTGCGGCGCGACCGCCGTCAACGCCTGGCTGGCACAGGAGACCTTTCTGCAACGTCAGGATGAGGGCCGCTATGGCCCGGGTTCGCTGCGTGAAGCCTGCCTGAACTACAAATCGGCGATCGAGGCGGGGCTGCTCAAGATCCTGGCCAAGAAGGGCATATCGGTGATCTCCGCCTATCGCGGGGCTTTTGAGTTTGAGGCGCTGGGCCTTTCGCGGGCGCTGGTCGCTGACATCTTCCCGGGTATGACATCGCGGGTCTCGGGCATCGGCCTGGCGGGGCTGGAGGCGCGGGCGTTGCGGCTGACGGAAGCCGGTTTTGAGCGCGACCGGCCCGCCCTGCGGCTGGGGGGCTCTCACCGCATCCGCGCCGGCGAGGAGCGCCACGGCTGGGACGCGGAGGCCATCCACCGGCTTCAGGACGCGACCACGCGCAACGACTATGGGCGCTACAAGGCCTACAGCCGCCGGGTGCGCGAACAGCCGGCCGGGGCCCTGCGCGACCTGCTGGACTTCCGCGAAACCGGAACCGTGCCGCTCGAGGCGGTCGAGAGCGTCAATGAAATCCGCAAGCGCTTCGTGACGCCGGGCATGTCGCTGGGCGCGCTGAGCCCCGAGGCGCATGAGACGCTCAACATCGCCATGAACCGCATCGGCGCGCGATCGGTTTCTGGCGAGGGCGGCGAGGATCCCGAGCGCTACAAGACCCGCCCGAACGGCGACAATCCGAACAGCGCCGTCAAACAGATCGCCTCGGGCCGGTTCGGGGTCACGGCGGAATATCTGACCCAGTGCCGCGAGATCGAGATCAAGGTGGCCCAGGGCGCCAAGCCCGGCGAGGGCGGTCAGTTGCCCGGCTTCAAGGTGACGGAGTTCATCGCCCGGATGCGGCATGCGACGCCGGGCGTGGGCCTGATCAGTCCGCCGCCCCACCACGACATCTATTCGATCGAGGACCTGGCCCAGCTGATCTATGACCTGAAGCAGATCAATCCGAACGCCCGGGCGACGGTCAAGCTGGTGGCCCAGTCGGGGATCGGCGCGGTGGCGGCGGGTGTGGCCAAGGCCAAGGCCGATACGGTTCTGATTTCAGGGCACAATGGCGGCACGGGAGCGGCCGCGATCAGCTCGATCAAACAGGTCGGCATGCCGTGGGAGATGGGGCTGAGCGAGGCCCATCAGGTGCTGAGCATGAACGGTCTGCGCGGGCGGGTGCGGCTGCGCACCGATGGCGGCATCCGAACGGGCCGGGACGTGGTGATCGCGGCTATGCTGGGCGCCGAAGAGTTCGGTATCGGCACGGCCAGTCTGGTCGCCGTCGGCTGTCTGATGGTGCGTCAATGCCATTCCAACACCTGCCCCGTGGGTGTCTGCGTGCAGGATGAACGCCTGCGTGCGCTGTTCACCGGCACGCCCGACAAGGTGATCAACCTGTTCACCTTCATCGCCGAGGAAACCCGCGAGGTGCTGGCGTCACTGGGGCTGGCGCGGCTGGATGATGCGGTGGGGCGCACCGACCTGCTGCGTCAGGTGTCGCGCGGCGGAGCCGATCTGGACGACCTGGACCTCAACCCCCTGCTGGTTCGGGTCGGGGACGCAGACCTGCGGAATGGCGCTGAGTTGCCGCGCAATCCCGTGCCCGACAGTCTGGATGCGCAGATCCTGATCGATGCCGAACCCTGCCTGCAGCGGCGCGAGAAGATGCAGCTCAGCTATTCCGTGCGGAATACCCAGCGCGCGATCGGCACGCGCACCTCATCCGAGATCGTCCGCCGTCACGGCCAGGACCTGCCCGACGGACATCTGACGCTGAAGCTGAAGGGGGCCGCCGGTCAGTCGCTGGCGGCCTGGGGCATGAAGGGCCTGCGGATCGAGCTGGACGGCGAGGCCAATGACTATGTCGGCAAGGGCCTGTCGGGGGCGCATCTGGTCATCCGTCCCGTGACCTGGCGGCCCGGGCAGGCGCTGATCGGCAACACCTGTCTGTATGGCGCGACGTCCGGACGCCTGCTGGCCGCCGGGGTGGCGGGTGAACGGTTTGCCGTCAGGAACTCGGGTGCCGTGGCCGTCGTCGAAGGCTGCGGGGCGCACGGCGGGGAATATATGACAGGAGGGACGCTGGTTGTGTTGGGCCCCACCGGCTGGAATTTCGGGGCCGGAATGTCGGGCGGGGAGGCCTTTGTCTGGAACGAGGGCGATCAGGCGCTGGCCAATCTGAATGCCGACTCGGTGATCGCGGGCCCGGTCGTCGGGGCTGCGGCGGAACGGCTGAAGGCCCTGATCGCCGAACATGCTGCAGAAACCGGCTCACCACTGGCTCAGTGGATTCTGGAGGATTGGAATGCGTCGCGCGCCGCCTTCCTGCAGGTCATTTCCCGCGAGGCCGAGGAGGCGGCCCAGGCGCGTCGCGCCTGAGCCCTCTCCATCGGGGTCAGCCCGCCGCCATGATGCCACAGGCTACGCGGTCACCGGCACCACCGATGGGCTGGCTCTTGTGGTCGTCGGGCATGGCATGGATGACTATGGCCGAGCCGTTATCGTCCCACAGCCACTGGCCGGGGCCCTCGGGCGCGATCCGGGCGCGAGTAGTGAAGAGTTCCGCGCGGACCCGGCCCTGTTCATCGGCATAGATGTTGGGCAGGTCACCGTCGTCCGGCCCCTGGGCATTCAGCAGGCCGTGCGGCTTTGCGCCATCCGCATGGTTGATGTGCCCGCCGGCTGACGTGAAGGGCGCTTCGCATTCGCCGGTCGCATGGATGTGAATGCCGTGCCAGCCGGGCGTCAGACCGTCGGCCTCGACCCGGATCAGCAGGCCGGAGGGCCCCTGGGTCAGGACGGCGCGTCCGATGTTCTGGCCCGAAGCATTGATGAGTGTCGCCTCACCGAAATCACCGATGCGGGCGACAGCCTGCCGCTCGGCGCCGTAGTGGTTCTCGGTCATGGCCACACAGCCCGACATAAGGGCGGTAGCGCCGACAGAGGCGGCTATCAGAAGCGGAAGCCGGGGAAGGGTCATCGTGTCTCTCCTCGATGCGATTTCAGGGCCGGGGATATGTGGCGGCTTAACTTTGCCAGTCCCGGATGCCGATGCTAGTAATCCCCAAGCCCGGAAGTTGTTCTGATTCCGGCCAGATGAAGCCAAAAATCCTTGACCGACGACACATCCGATCACGCTGACCCGTCCGCAATTCCCGGTGGCGGGGGTGGCGGCCACATAGACAACATCACGATCGAGGACGAACTGCGCCGTTCGTATCTCGACTATGCGATGAGCGTCATTGTCAGCCGGGCCCTGCCCGATGTGCGCGACGGTCTGAAGCCGGTTCACCGCCGCATCCTGTATTCGATGCACGACCTGAACATGACGCCCGAGCGCGCCTATTCGAAGTGCGCGCGCGTCGTCGGTGATGTGCTGGGTCGTTTCCACCCCCACGGCGATGCCTCGGTCTATATGGCGCTGGTGCGCATGGCCCAGCCCTTCTCGATGGGGCTGATGCTGGTCGACGGCCAGGGCAATTTCGGCTCGGTCGACGGCGATATGCCGGCCTCCATGCGTTACACCGAGGCCCGGATGGCCCCGGCGGCCGTGGCGCTGCTGACCGACATCGACAAGGACACGGTCGATTTCCAGCCGAACTATGACGAGAAGGAACTCGAGCCTGTCGTTCTTCCGGCGCGGATTCCGAACCTGCTGGTCAATGGCGCGGGCGGCATCGCCGTCGGCATGGCGACCAACATCCCGCCTCACAATCTGGGTGAGATCGTGGACGGGGCGGTGGCCCTGCTGGACGACCCGAACATGGGCGATGAGGCCCTGCTCGACATCGTTCCCGGCCCCGACTTCCCGACCGGCGGTGAGATCATGGGGCGGACCGCGCCGCGCAACGCCCTGCGCGAAGGCCGGGGCTCGATCATCGTGCGCGGCAAGGCCACGATCGAGGAGATCCGCAAGGACCGCGAAGCCATCATTATCACGGAACTGCCGTTCCAGGTGAACAAGCAGACCCTGATCGAGCGCATCGCCGAAATGGTCCGCGAAAAGCGTCTGGAAGGCATTGCCGACGTTCGCGACGAGTCGGCCCGTCAGGGCATGCGGATCGTCATCGAGCTGAAACGCGATGCATCCGGCGATGTCATCCTGAACCAGCTGTATCGCTACACTGCCCTGCAAAGCTCGTTCGGCGTCAATATGCTGGCCCTGAACCAGGGCCGCCCGGAGCAGATGGGCCTGCGCCGCATGCTGGAGGCCTTCCTCGAGTTCCGCGAGGAAGTGGTCGTCCGCAGGGTCAAGTTCGAGCTGGGCAAGGCCCGCGACCGCGGCCATGTTCTGGTCGGTCTGGCCGTCGCCGTCGCCAATATCGACGAAGTGATCCACATCATCCGCTCGTCGGTCGACCCGGCCGAGGCGCGCGAACGCCTGCAGGCCAAATCCTGGCCGGTCGGCGACATGATGGCCCTGGTCGAACTGATCGCCGATCCGCGTACGGTGCTGGTCGAGGGCGACAAGATCCGCCTGACCGACGAACAGACCCGCGCCATTCTGGCCCTGACCCTATCGCGCCTGACCGGTCTGGGACGCGACGATATCTTTGGCGAGGCGCGCGGCCTTGCCGACACCATTCAGGGCCACCTGACGATCCTGTCGGACCGCGCCAACATCCTGGCCATCATCCGCGAGGATCTGATCGCGGTGAAGGACCAGTTCGCCGTGCCGCGCCGCACCCTGATCGGCGAAGGCGACGCCGATATGGAAGACGAGGACCTGATCCCGCGCGAGGACATGGTCGTCACCGTTACTCATGGGGGCTACGTCAAGCGCGTCGCGCTGAACGCCTATCGGACCCAGCACCGCGGCGGCAAGGGCCGCTCGGGTGTGGCGATGAAGGATGATGACGCCGTCGTCAGCGTCTTCTCGGCCTCGACCCATACGCCGGTGCTGTTCTTTGCCTCGAACGGCAAGGCCTACAAGCTGAAGACCTGGCGTCTGCCGCTGGGTGGGCCGACGTCGCGCGGCAAGGCCTTTGTGAACCTGCTGCCGATCGATCCGGGCGACAGCATCATGAATGTGCTGCCCCTGCCGGAAAACGAGTCAGAGTGGGACAACTACGACATCATGTTCGCCACCCGTTCGGGCGATGTGCGTCGGAACAAGCTGTCGGACTTTGCCACCGTCAACCGGGCCGGCAAGATCGCCATGGAACTGGAGGACGGCGACCACATGGTCGGCGTCGGTCTGTGCCAGGCCGATGACGACATCATGCTGACCACGGCCATGGGCCGGGCGATCCGGTTCAAGGCCGACGACGTTCGCGTATTCAAGGGCCGCAAGTCGACCGGCGTTCGGGGTGTACGCCTGCAGCCGACGGACGAGGTCATCTCCATGGCTGTTCTGGGGCGGGTGGATGCCACGCCCGAGGAACGCGCCGCCTATGTCAAACACGCCAACGCCATGCGCCGCGCCGCCGGTGAGGGCGAGGATGAAACGCCGGTTGAGGCCGACGACGAAGCCGTTGCCGAGGCCCCGATCTCGCCCGAACGCATCGCGGAACTGGGCGCGGCCGAACAGTTCATCCTGACCATCACCGAGACCGGCTTCGGCAAGCGCTCGTCGGCCTATGAGTATCGGCGCACGGGCCGGGGCGGGCAGGGGCTGACAGCCCATGGTCTGGGCGGACGCGCGGGCAATCGTCTGGCGGCCTCCTTCCCGGTCGAGGACACTGACGACCTGCTGCTGGTGACCTCGGGCGGACAGATGATCCGCACGCCGGTCGGCCAGATCCGCGTGGTCGGTCGCTCCAGCCAGGGCGTCACCGTATTCCGCACCGCCGAGGGCGAGAAGGTGGTGTCCGTCGAACGGCTGGCCGAGACGCCGGGCGACGATGAGGCGCCGGACGGTGATGTCGTCGTTGGTGAGGCCGGCGAGGGCTGACGGCCTTGGCGGCTGGCGACCTCTGGATCGATGGGGCGCCGGCGACGGTTGAAGACCTGACGCATCAGGCGCTGGTCAACTATGGGGCCTACACCTCGTTTGCGGTCGCGGGCGGGTCTGTGAGGGGGCTGGACCGGCATCTGGCGCGCCTGACCCATGCAGGCACCGAACTGTTCGGCGTGCCCGTGCCGGAGGGCAGGGTGCGCGACCTGATTCGTCAGGCGTTGGGCGACCGGCCCGACGCCTTCGTCCGTGTCAGCCTGTTCTCGCGCGAGATAAGTCCCCGGTCGCCGGCCCATGGGGGCGTGCCGCGCGTGATGGTCGGCGTCTTTCCGCCGGTGCCGCCCCTCGGCGAGACGCCGTTGACGCTGCAGGTGCAGACCTATGCCCGGGAAACGCCCGAACTGAAGCACGTGGCGACCATGGGATTGATCCGGGCGCGCAGGCTGGCGTGTCTTGCTGGATATGACGATGCCTTGTTCGTCGATGCCGGGGGTCGCATTTCGGAGGGAAGTCTCTGGAACATCGGCTTTGTCAGCGGCGATACGGTGGTGTGGCCCGAGGCTCTGATGCTGGAGGGGGTCTCCCAGGCGCTGATCAAGGCGCATTTGGCGGATATCGGCCTGAAACAGGAAGCCCGGGTGGTCACTGTGGGCGACCTGTCCGGCTTTGATGGGGCCTTCATCACGAACAGTGCCACGCCCGCTTGCGGTGTCGCAGCTATCGGCGATCATACGTTTCCGGTGAGCGTCGAACGCCTCGCCATGGTCACGGCTGCATGGTCGCAGGCCGAACCCCAGCCGGTCTAGGAGCCGGGCGCGACCGATGCTAAGCCGGGAAGACTGAGGGAGGCCGACACATGCGCATCGGGCTGTATCCGGGAACCTTCGATCCCGTCACCAATGGCCATATGGATATCATCGGTCGGGCCGTGAAGCTGGTCGATCGTCTGGTGATCGGCGTCGCCCAGAACGATGACAAGGGGCCGCTGTTTACGACCGCCGAACGGGTCGAGATGGTCAGGACCGAGGTCATGGGTCTGAAGGCCGACATCGTCGTCCAGCCTTTTGATACGCTGTTGATGCATTTCGCCGAGTCGCTGAACGCCAGCGTGATTGTGCGAGGTTTGCGGGCGGTCGCTGACTTCGAGTACGAGTTCCAGATGACGGCCATGAACCAGCGTCTGAACAGTGAGATCGAGACTGTGTTTCTGATGGCCGATCCCCGACATCAGGCCATCGCCTCGCGTCTGGTCAAGGAGATCGCCCGGCTGGACGGGAAGATCGAGAGTTTCGTAAGCCCCGCAGTTGCGGCGCGCGTCCGCACCCGGGTCAAGGGCGGAAACTGACAGGTGAAGTGTATGCTGATGAAATCCCGCCCTGCCCTGGTTCTGTCCGCCCTGCTGCTGAGCGCCGCGCCTCTGCCCGCCGTGGCCCAGGAGGCGTCCAGCTGGCGCACCGTGCCGGCGGAGCGGCTGCTGGTGGTCGAGACCAGCAAGGGCCGGGTGCTGGTCGAGCTGTTTCCCGATGTGGCGCCGGCCCATGTCGAGCGGGTCACCACCCTCGCGGATCAGGGCTTCTATGACGGTCACACCTTTCACCGCGTGATCGAGGGCTTCATGGCCCAGACGGGCGATCCGATGGGGACGGGCGGCGGCGGCAGCGAACTGGCTGACGTCAGTGCCGAACTGAACTTCCGCCGCGGGCGTGACAGCGGCTTCGTGACAGTGGAGGGCAGCGGTCCCGGGCTGCGGGGCATTATGCGGGGCCTTTCGGTCGTGACCCAGCCGGACAGCCAGATGATGGTGACGGCGGACTTCAAGGTTGGCGCGCAGGGGGTGTTCTGCCCCGGCGTGGTCGGTATGGCCCGCGCGGGCAGCTTAGACAGCGCGAACAGCCAGTTCTTCTTCATGACCGGACGGGAAGATGCGCTGAACGGCATCTATACGCCGTTTGGCCGGATCGTCGATGGGCTGGATGTGGTCACGACGCTCAAGTCCGGGCCCGAGTCCGACAATGGCCGGGTCGGCGCTGATCCCGACACGCTTGTGCGGGTGCGGCTGGCGACGGCGCTGCCCGAGAGGGAACGCCCCACAGTGCAGGTTCTGCGCGACGGAAGCCCCGAGGCGGCCGAGATCATCGCGGAGACCAGGGCCGCCCGGGGATCAAACTTCAACATCTGCGACGTCCAGCTGCCGTCGCGTGTCCAGTAAGCAAGCCAGGGGAGGGGACCGCATGTGCCCTGCAAACGTGATCAAGGCCCTATCGGGCGCGATGGTGCTGGCACTGGCGATGCCAGCCGCGGCGCAGGAGGCCCCCCCTCCGGCCCAGCCTGCCGAGGTCCCGCCGGCTGCCGTGACGCGCCCTCCTTCTCAGGACTGGCGCCTGGTGGCGCCCGAGAACCTGCTGATCATCGATACGACCAAGGGCCGGATTCTGGTCGAGCTGGCGCCCGAGGTTGCTCCGGCGCATGTCGAGCGCATCCGTCTGTTGGCGGGTCTGGGGTTCTATGACGGTCTGGCCTGGCACCGCGTGATCGACTGGTTCATGGCCCAGACGGGTGATCCTCTCGGCACAGGTGACGGACAAAGCGCCTATCCGGACCTGCCGGGAGAGTTCACCTTCCGTCGTGGGCCGGACATGGATTTCACGCCGGTGTCAGCGCCGATGGGGGCCCTGCTGGGCTTTGTCGGCTCGCTCCCGGTGCAGACCCAGCCAGCCGAGCTGATGCCCCGGACCAGCGACGGGATGGTGCATGGCTGGGCGATGTACTGCCCGGGCGTAGCCGGCATGGCGCGGGACGAGGATCCCGACACGGCCAACAGCCAGTTTTTCCTGATGCGTCAGGCCTATCCGTCGCTGGACAAGCGCTACACGGTCTGGGGCCGGGTGATTGTGGGCCTGGACGTTGTGCGGGCGCTCAAGGTCGGCGAGGAACCCAGCGGCATGGTGCCCGCCGAGCCGGATCGCATGCTGCGTGTCCGCGTGGCCTCGGACCTTCCGGTCGAGAGCCGACCGACAGCCCGGGTGCTGGATGCAGGCTCGCCGATCTTTGCCACCACCATCGAGAGCGTCCGCTTGCAGCGGGGGGCTGATTTTTCGATCTGCGATCTGGAGCTGCCGGTTCAGGTGAGCGACCCGGCCTTCGGTTGATCTAGCGTCTTCCTCGGGACCGACGTCGACGACGCCGCCCTGACCGCATCCGCTCCAGCAGCAGGCCCTCGCGGAGGCCCCTGTCGGCGACGCGCACCCGCTCGCACGGCCAGGCGCGTTGCACGGCTTCGAGGATCGCCGCCCCGGCCATGACCAGATCGGCACGGTCCGGACCGATGCACGGATTGCGGGCCCGGCCTGCGGGGCCGAGGTCGAGCAACAGACTGGCCGCCGCTTCGCAATCGGTTCGCGTCATCCAAAGGCCATCGACGCGGTCCCGCTGATAGCGGGGCAGTTTCAGGTGGATGCCCGCCAGGCTTGTGATCGCACCTGAGGTGCCCACGAGATGGGCTCGTCCCTCATCAAACAGGGCCTTCACCGTGCCGTTCACGGGGGCGGACTGAATGGCGGCGGCCATATGGGCCACCATGGCCTCATACCAGATCAGCGGGTCGTCCGGCGTCTCCGGGTGTCTTTCGGCCAGGGTGACGACCCCGACGGGCGCTGACATCCAGCCGACGGTCTCAAAGCCCTGGTCGGCACGCACCAGCCATGAAAGTTCTGTGGATCCGCCCCCGACGTCCACAACCAGTACCGCCTGGGCGCTGCTGTCGAGCAGATTGCGGCAGCCCTCGACCGACAGGCGGGCCTCCTCATCGGGGGTAATGATCCGCAGCCTCAGCCCGGTGCCGACGCGGACCCGTTCGATGAATTCCGGCCCATTCTCGGCCGCGCGACAGGCCTGGGTCGCGACGGCGGCGATGCGTTCGGAGGGCAGGTTTTTCTTGGCGACCCGTTCGGCGCAAATGGAGAGGGCATCATAGGCCCGGTCCATGGCGTCGTCCGTCAGCCGCCCGCTGCGACTGATGCCTTCGCCCAGCCGGACGATGCGGCTGAACGAATCAACCACTCTGAAGCCATCACGCGTCGGACGCGCGATCAGCAGGCGGCAATTGTTGGTCCCCAGATCAAGGGCGCCATAGAGTTGCGGCGCAGTAGCCGCATCGCCAGGGCGGGGGGACCTTCCGTCGCGCCCCGGGGGCGCGCCGTCGATCTCCGGCATGGCCGAACTTTCAAAGGGGACCCGAAGCGGACCCCGTCGCCGACAGACTAACCAGATGGGATCGTCCGCGCCAAGCCAGTCTGTCGCGAAAATGAACAGAAGGGTCGGAGAGGGCTCAGACGGGCCCCGCTAGTCTGGCCCCATGATGAAGACCAAAGCTGCCAAATTCGGACTGGGCCAGAGCGTTCGCCAACTGGATGACGCCTTCAGCGGCGTAATCATTGATGTCGACGCCAGCTATGACGGACCGGTCGGTGAGACCGGGGCCCTGTCGACCGATCAGCCTTTCTACAAGGTGCTGGTTATCGAGGAGTCGTCAGGGATCCTGGTCTATGCCGCCGAGCAGAGCCTGATGGCCGGACCAGACCCCGAACATGCAGCCCTTCCGCACCTCAAGCGTTGGTTCCGGCACGATGATCAAGGGCGCCTGCAGCCGCGATTCGTCGACCTGCACTGAGGCGACTTCGCTCGCCAACGTATGGTCCTTGATGCCGCGAGCGCCTAGGATGCTCGCGCCATTTCAGCCGATGCGAAGGGGACCTGATGTCCGATTTCGAACATGTCTTTGAAGCGCCGCCCGAGGGGGCGGCCGAAGACTGGACCATTCCGCAGGACTGGTCGGCCTATACCCGGGTCGAGCACGATACCTGGAACACGCTGTACGCCCGGCAGATGAAAATCCTGCCCGGACGCGCCTCGGACGTCTTCCTGAAGGGGCTGGACGCGCTGGACCTTAACACCGGCGGCATCCCCGATTTCGAGACCATGAACCCCAAGCTTCAGGCTCTGACGGGCTGGACGGTCGTCTGCGTGCCGGGACTGGTGCCGGACGAGGTGTTCTTTGACCATCTGGCCAACCGGCGCTTCCCGTCGGGCCAGTTCATCCGCAAGCCCGATCAGCTGGATTACCTGCAGGAGCCGGACATCTTCCACGATGTGTTCGGCCATGTTCCCATGCTGACCGACCCGGATTTCGCCGCCTATATGGAGGCCTATGGCAAGGGCGGGCAGCGCGCGGCCAAGCGCGGCATGCTGGCCAATCTGGCGCGGCTGTACTGGTACACGGTCGAGTTCGGCCTGATGAAGGAAGGCGACAACTTGCGGATCTATGGCGCCGGGATTGTCTCATCTTCGACCGAGAGCGTATTTGCGCTCGATGACCCATCGCCGAACCGCCTCGGCTTCGACCTCGAGCGGGTAATGCGCACCCTGTACCGCATCGACGACTTCCAGCAGGTCTACTTCGTCATCGACAGCCTCGAGGCGCTCAAGGATGAGACGCTGAAGGACTTCGGGCCGATCTATGACCGGCTTGAGGGCAAGGACGACATCGCCATCGACGCCATCCTGCCCACCGACACCGTCTTCACGCGTGGCACCCAGGCCTATGCCGCCAAGGGCGGACGTTTCGCGGCCTAGCTGCGCTGGAACGGATAGAAGTCGCCGCCTAGAGAGAGGATGCCGGTGAGCGCGTCGAGCGCCCCGCGGGACTCGTCCAGCAGGGCCGGGTCGGCCAGATCTTGCGGGCTCAGGGTTTCGCGGTACCAGCGGTCGGCCCATTCTCCGATCCGGACGTAGAGGTCGTCCGTCAGCCGCATGGCCGGGTTGGTCGCCGCCAGCTCTGCCTCGGTCAGCACCACACGCAGGCGCAGGCAGGCGGGACCGCCGCCGTTCATCATCGACTGACGCACATCGACGTAGCGCACCCGGCCGATCGGGCCGTTGGAGGCGGCGATACGTTCGGCCACCGCGTGGCTGCGCGGATTGTCGCGTGTCTCGGTCGGACAGATCAGGGTCAGGCGATCCTCGCCCGGCACCTGGATCAGCATCGAATTGAACAGGTAGCTGGAGATGGCGTCGGCGAGGGGGAGGTCGGCTGCCGAAACCTCGACGAAGATCGGCTCGAACCGCCCCTCTGCAGCCTTGCGGACCGCATCGAGCGTCCCGGCCGTGTCCTCGAACGCCAGCTCGTGGAAGAACAGGGTGTCGAGGGCGCCCACGCAGACCACGTCGTTGTGGAAGGTCCCGCCTGCAATCGCCGCCCGGCCCTGACGCGGGAAGACAGCGCCGGTCGCGCCATGACGGCGGGCGATGGCTTGTGAGGCCTCATGCGTCTGGCGAGCCGGGTAGGGGCCGTCCCAGCCCTCCCAGGCCTCCCGTCCCCAGACCAGCAGATTGACCCCCGGCGCCCCGTGGTCGGCACACATGCGGACGTGGTTGGCGGCGCCCTCGTCGGCGAGATGGGCGACAGAGGGCAGGGCGTCGTGCACGGCAAAGTGGGCCGGGTCGGGGAACAGGGCGTCCAGCGCCCGTTTCGTCTGCTGGTGCTCCAGCGACCGGTGCAGGTTGGTGATGAGGTTGGCGGGGGTGAAATGCACCCGGCCGTCGACGGCGTCCGCGGACGGCGTCACGGTGGCGGCGTTGGCGGCCCACATGGACGAGGCCGAGCAGGCGGCGGCAGCGAAGGACGGCGCGTCCTTCCAGGCCTGTTCGAGGACGCGGGCGTCGGAGCCGGTGAAGCCGAGGCTGCGCAGGAAGGGGATGTCCGGCCGTTCCTGTGGCGGGAGCACAAACTGGGGCAGGCCGAGGTCGGCCAGCACCTTCATCTTGTCCAGACCCTGACGCACGGCGGCGCGCGGGTTAGAGGCCTTCCCCGCATGCAGACTGGACGCCAGATTGCCCGGCGACAGCCCGGCGTAGGAGTGGGTCGGCCCGATCAGGCCATCGGCATTGGCCTCGACAGCGGTTGAGGTCATGACCGCAAGCCCTTGATCTCGCTTTCGATGTTCTTGACGTCATCCGCTTCAAAACTGGCGACCGGATAGGCGCAATAGTCGGCCGCATAGTAGGCCGAGGGGCGGTGATTGCCGCTCTGGCCCAGACCGCCGAACGGCATGTCGCCGGCGGCGCCCGTGGTCGGCCGGTTGAAGTTCACCACGCCCGCCCGGATGCGGTCGATGAACCGCTGCCAGTTGGCCGGATCATCCGAGACTAGACCCGCCGACAGGCCGTACTTCGTCGCATTGGCCTCGCGGAGGGCGCTTTCGAAATCGGGGACGCGACGGACCTGCAGGAAGGGGGCGAAGATTTCCTCATCCGGTACATCGACGCCGGTTGTATCAATGATTGACGGCTGAACAAAGGCGCCGGACAGGCCCTCGATCAGACCTGATGCGCGGATCACCCTGGCCCCGGCATCAATGCGCTGCTGCAGGGCATGGAGGGCGGCGCTGGCGGCCCGGTTCGAGATCAGCGGTCCGCCATAGGGCTCGGGATCGCTGTCCCACGGCGCGAAGACAATGCGGTCGGCCAAGGCGGCGATGGCCTCGACGATGGCGTCGCCCTGTGACCCCTCTGGCAGGATCAGCCGGCGCGCGCACGAGCAGCGCTGGCCGGTTGTGATGAAGGCGGACTGGAGGATGATGCCGGCGGCGGCCTCGGCATCGGCGGCATCCCAGACCACCAGCGGATTGTTACCCCCGAGTTCCAGCGCCAGAATCACGTGCGGATTGTCGGCGAAGTGGCGTTTGAAATGGGCACCGGCTGCGCCTGAGCCCGTGAACATCAGGGCGTCGATCTCCTGATCCAGCAGGGCCGCCCCCACGTCACGTCCGCCCTGGACCAGATTGACGACGCCGTCAGGCAGGTCCGCCTCCTTGAGACATTCGACCATCAGCTGGCCGGTCAGCGGGGTTTCCTCGGACGGCTTGAAGATGACCGTATCTCCCGCCAGCAGGGCCGGGACAATATGGCCATTGGGCAGGTGCCCCGGGAAGTTGAACGGCCCGAGCACCGCCGCCACGCCATGCGGGCGGTGCCGCAGGGTGGCGCGACCAAAACCGGTATCGGATGTGCGCTCGCCGGTGCGCTCGTCATAGGCGCGGATCGAGATATCGACCTTGCCCTGCATGGCCGTGGCCTCGGTGCGGGTTTCCCACAGCGGCTTGCCGGTCTCGCGGCTGATGGCTTCGGCGATCTCGGGCGCGCGCGCCTTCAGCACCGCCTGATAGCGTTTGACGGCATCGATCCGGTCCTGCCGCGGACGATCGGCCCAGTCGGGGAAGGCGGCGCGCGCGCGGGCCGCAGCCTGCTCTACCTCGCTGCCAGTCGAGGCCGGTCCTTCCCAGACGGTGTCGCCGGTCGCGGGATCGATGGAGGCAAAGGCAGTCATGAGGGGTCCTTACAGGTCAGCTTTTCACGCGCACCGTATCACCGGCCCTGACCTTGAGGGCGGCGGCGGTCTCGGCGTTGAGGATCACGGTTTCGTCGTCGATAGCGGCCTTTTGCCGAACCGCGCGAAAGCCCGTGACGTGGTCGGTCGAGATCAGGCTGGGCAGTTCGGCCTCGACCTCGGTTTCGATCTTCACCGTCAGGCGGCGGGCGTCGCGCACCGTGCGGATATCGTCGCGACGGCAGGTGACGGTCGGGCCGGCGTCAAAGATGTCGACGAGACCATTGGGACGGAAGCCCTCGGATTCCAGCAGGGCCATGGCGGGCACGCCTTGGGGATGCACCTTGCCGATCACCGCGCGCGCCGGCTCGGGCAGCAGCTCGATATAGACCGGATGACGGGGCGCCAGATCGAGGATGAATTGCTTGTCGGTCGAGCCGGTCATCCGGTCGGCCTCGTCAAATTCCATCGGGAAGAATTTGTGCGCCACATGATCCCAGAAGGGGCAGGCCCCGTCGGGCGTGAAGACACCGCGCAGCTCGGCCAGCACCGTGTCGGCGAACAGGTCGGGCTCGGCCCCGATCAGCATATAGCGCGACTGGCTCAGCAACCGTCCGGCCCCGCCCTTGCGCCGGTCCGCCTTCAGGAACAGCGAACCGACCTCGGACCAGCCGGTGCATTCATTGACCAGCACGAGGGTTTTCTGTTCGAGCTTGATGCCGAGCGAGGGCGAGGACTGGGTGTTGTTCACTACCCGGAAGCTGAAGAAGGGCCGGTTCAGCCCGACCGCCGCCTTGACCGACCCCACGCCATCCACGTCGCCGGTCTCGGATTCCTCGAGCATCAGGGTGTACCAGCGCTCCTGCGCCTCGATCTTGCCCATGAAGCTGTCGCGGCTGAGGTCCAGCCGCTCGCTCAGCTGGTCCGGGTCTTCCGGCAGGCTGGTAAAGCCGGGCCCGGACAGGATGGCCAGTTCCAGCAGGGAATCCAGATCGCCGGGACCGGCGGGGCGAACGACCAGCATGAAACCTACCTGGACTGAAGACGAAGCTGTTTGAGATGGAGGGCATCGATCTCGCCCGAGGCCACCTTGCACAGGATCAGGGCGGACAGCTGGGCCCGCGCGACGAAACTGTCGGGCCAGGCATATTCCTGATCCGAGTGGATGGCACCGCCGATGACGCCGAGGGTGTCGATATTGGGCAGGCCCGCCGCGTGCAGGTTGTTGCCTTCGCACACCCCGCCTGACGGCTGCCAGCGCAGGGTCTGGTTCAGCAGTTCACCCGCCTGACGCACCGCCTCGAACAGTTCGGTCTGGGCGGCATCCATCGGCTTGGGCGGACGGGTGAAGCCGCCGTGCAGTTCAACCGTGGCTCCCGGGATCGGTGGTCGGGACACGAGGTCCTGAATCTGGGCCAGGATCCAGTCGGCGGCATCGGGATCCGGGACGCGCACGTTGAAGCGGACCACCGCTGTGTCGGCGACGACGTTCAGCGGCGCTCCGCCGGAAATGCGCGCGACATTGACGGTCACGCCCTCGCGCTGGCCGTTCAGGTCGTCGAGGGCCGTCGCCAGCCGCGCCGCACCGGCCATGGCATTGACGCCTTCATGATAGGCCCGTCCGGCGTGGGCAGAGCGGCCGCGCACGACGATGTGGAAATTGCCGCTGCCCTTGCGTGCCCCTGCCAGACTGCCGTCGGGCAGGGAGGGTTCATAGGTCAGGCCCAGATGGCCGCGCGCCCCTAATTCAGCCAGCAGCGGCGCCGACCCCGGGGAGCCGATCTCCTCATCCGGCGACAAGAGGACAGTCCACCCGACGCGGGCCTTGTCAGTGTGTTGCTCGAAAGCCTCCAGCGCGCCCAGCATCACCGAGATGCCGCCCTTCATGTCCGCGATGCCGGGGCCGTGCAGGGCGCCGTCCTCGCGGGTGCCGACCGTCCGGAACGGGCTGTCGGCATCGAAGACGGTGTCATAGTGGCCGGTCAGCACGATCTGGATCGGGGCTTCGGGGCGCAGGGTCAGCTGGAGTGCGGGGGCGAAGCCCAGAGGCACTTCGGTGCCGTCGTCCTCAATGCGGCTGGACGACGCGGTCGCCACACGCTCGACCGTGCAGGGCAGGTGTTTGACTGTCTGTTCGAGGGCCGTCAGCACGCGATCCAGACCGTCGGCGTTGCGGCTGCCCGAGTTGATGTTGGCCCAGCCGACCGCGCGTTCGATCAGGTCATCACGGCGCGCCGCGACGTGGTCGAGCACGATCTGGTCCTCAGGGCGTATCTGCATGCGGGCGGACCCTAGCGACCCTTCCGGCAAAGGTGAAGGGTCAGTCGCGGTTGGGTCTGCTGTCGCGGCTTTCGCCGGGACGGCGGCTTTCGCGGCGCCAGCGGACCGACAGGCTGGCCTCGCCCTGGCCGCCGAAGCGCGAGGTCACCGCCAGATTGCGTCGAACCTGCCATTCGACGCTGACGGCGGCCCCGCCTTCACCCCCGCCGATGACCTCCAGATAGACGTCGTCCGAGATATAGCGCCCGCCCGCCACGGTCAGCGCCGAGGCTTCGCCGCCGAACGACAGCCGGTCCAGCCCGGCCAGTTCCCTGAGGCCGCCGATCACATCAAAGCCGCCACCTCCGGCGAGGGAGGCCACGCCCGAGGCCAGTTGCGCCGCCTCGACCGGCGACAGCTGCGAAGCGGAGCGTCCGAACAGCACCTGGGACAGAATTTCATCCTGGGGCAGAGCGGGGGTGGAGGTCAGGGCGATCTCGGGCTTTTCGGCAGTGCCCGTGACGCGGATGCTGGCCGTCAGAACCGGGTCCTCGCGAACCGCTTCCAGGTTCAGACGGATCAGACGCGGGTCCATCGACAGGTCGACAGAGCCATCCTCATCGAAGACGAAGCGCTTGCCCGCAAACTCATAGTCGCCGCGTACCACCCGCGCCGTTCCCGAGAGGGTGGGACGGTTCAGCGTACCGCCCACCCGGGCATCCAGATTCATCAGCACATTCAGGCCGCGACCCGAGACCTCGATGTTTCCCCCGCGTGAGCGGATGTCGATGTTCAGCCCGATCTGGGGGCCCCGCGCCCGCTCTTCGGCGTCGGTGTCCGGGTCACCGCCGGGGCGATTGATTTCCACCACCTCCATGCTGACGATACCGGTGTTGCCGGGCAGCTCGGGCTCGATCCGGGCCTCGTCAACGGAGAGATCGCCGACCAGGGTGATGTTGCCATCTGTTGCGCGGGTGACCGTCAGTTCACCCGAACCCCGGGCCCTGGCGATCTCGTTGTCGATCACCTGGAAACGGCGGAAGTCGAGCTTGAGCGAGGAGCCGCTGCCCTCCCGCAGGCCAATGCGCCCGCTGCCCGATACAGCGCCGCCCGAGCCGTCGGTGGCCGTGAAGGTCTGGATCAGGGCGGTGGTGTCGTCGAAGCGCGTGTCCAGATCGATGCTGGCGAGCCGCAGCCCCGAGGCCGAGTCGCGGAAATCCCCCTCAGCCAGGGTCAACGTGCCGTTCACGCGCGGTGCGTTCAGGCTGCCGCCCAGGGTGGCCCGCGCCTCGACCTGTCCGGCCAGGCTTCGCTCGCCGCCGACGAAGACGTCCCAGATCGGCTTGATCTGACCGCTGATGTCCACCTCTCCGGACATGTCGCCGGTCCGGGCAATAGCCAGCCGCAGAGGGGAGGCCGAGGTGACGACGGGAAGGATCACATCAATGCGTGCGTCCACCGAGCCTTCGCCCTGCGCTACCAGCTCGAGATCGAGGCGATCCCCGACCAGGGTGGCGTCCAGCGTGCCGTCGATGGTCATGTCGGCGGGGGCGTCGATACTGCGCACGCCGGCCAGCGAGACATTGGCCGATCCCGACAGGTCCTCGCCCGACCCGCGCAGCGAAATCCTGCCCGTAACCCGGCCCCGCAGGTCCTCGAGCACAGACCCCAGTTCCACGCTGGTCAGATCGGCCTGAACGACGACAGAGTCCTCACCCTGACGCAGTTCCCCCAGCAGGATGCCACCGCCCACATTCATGTCGACGCGCGCGACATGGCCATCTTCGGCAAAGGCGATGACCATCGGGTTCCGGGTCGAGAAGTCGACATCGCGGACCTGTCCGCCGCCGGACAAAGTCAGCGACTGGGCGCTGTCCGTCCGGGAATAGATGGCATCGCCCTCGAACTGCACAGGCGTCGGTCCACCGACATCGAGCACGACATTGAACGGCAGGCGATCGAGTGAGCCCCGGCCGCCCAGCTGCAGTGTGCGTATGACGTAAGGCGATCCCGCCAGACGCACGCCGCGACCGGTAATGGCGATCAGCGCGGCATCCTGACCTGGCGCATCGGTCAGGCGAAGACGGCCGTCGATTTCGCCGGCGCTGAGGAAAGCTCCGGGTCGCGCGATGAAGGCCAGATCGGCGCTGGAGGGGAAGCTGTTCGATAGACCGATGGAGCCGCGGGCCACCAGCCCCCCGGCGTCAATATCGACCTCGCTGAGGCGGATAACATCGTCGCCCAGATAGAAGTTGGCGACGGCCCGCGCCGGTCCGAAGGCCGAGGCACCGGTTATGGCCACGCGCCCGTCCGACGCGTCCGCGCCCCGACGGAAGCTGAGCACCAGCCGGGTTTCGCGTAGATCCATGGGCCCGACAGCGACCCATTCGAAGCCGGCCGTGAGGTCCAGCCGGGGCTGGGCCAACGTCCCGGTCAGGGCGCCGTCGCCCTGCATGGCGCCATCAATCTCGACAGGCCCGACACCGAACGGGCCCGACGCTGTCCAGTCGACCGCCAGCTTGAGCTCACCATTAGCTTCGATCAGGCCGCGACCAGTCGCCTGTCCGTTCTCGCCCTCCAGGACGGCACGGGTCACCTCGACGCGTCCCCCTCGAAGCGTGCCGGCCAGGTCCAGAGAGGGGGAGGGGCCCAGCAGGCGGTCCAGCTCGTCCATGCCGGTGGTCAGCTGGCGAGCCCGGCCGTCGAAGCCAAGCGTCCAGGTGCCGCCCCCGGCCGAGGATGTTGCCCGGATCGGGCCGCCGAACGAGCCGGAGGCATCGGGAGAGAGGCGCGAGACATCGGTGACGCGGGCCTCGCCGTTGAAACGTAGCGATCCATTGAGCGCGCGCCCCCCAGAACCGTTGATCCGCAGGGCCTCTCCCGTCAGGTCCATACGCCGCAGCAGGACCGAGCCGTCCGTCCCATAGGCAACCTCGGCCGAGAGGCGCGGCGCGGAGCCCAGCAGGCCACCGACCATGCCGGAGCGCGAGCCTCCCGTGGCCGCGAGCTCGGTCGTCAGTGTATAGCCGCTCTCCCGGCCCGTCAGATTCAGCGGCCCCTCCAGCCGCTGGGCCCGGTAGCTGGCCAGCTCCGTATTGTTGAGGGAGACTTGGCCTTCCAGTTCCCACCGATCTGCGCCACCGGTGAAGGTGCCCTGATAGGTCGAGGCCCCGGCCAGCGGAACGCCCGCCAGCCGCGACAGGGACGGCGTGGCGATATCGACGGTCAGTCCCTCAGGGCTGCTCATGTCCTCTACATGGACCTGTCCGTCCACGCGGGTCGTGATGTTGTCCGCGAACAGACGCCAGGCCACGGCCTGCACGTCCTCTTCGTTCGGCAACGGTATTCCGGCGAGGCCAAAGCGCGCGGTGCGACCGATCCGGTCGATGAAGGGCGCAAACAGGTCCGAGCCGCTGAAGTTCACATAGCCCGAGGCACGCGCACCCTCGTCGCTGAACCGGCCCTGGATTCGCAGGGGCACAAAGTCACCGGTCCGCGCGGTCGCGTCGATCACCCGGCCATTGGCCACGGCGTTCACGAGGAACGGTTGGTCGGGCGAATAGCCCAGCATGCCGGCGAGGGGACCGCCCCGTGCCTCGCGGGCCTCGAGGGTCAATTCCATCTGCTCGATCGACTCGCCCAGCGAGGCTTCCAGCTTCAGGAAGTCTCCCTCCCGGTCGAGGCTGAAGGCATCCACGGATGCCGTGGTCAGCCCCTTGCGCAGGACCTGGGCCTCGCCCTCAACGCGCCAGTGGCCATAGGTCTGGCTGAAATCCTCGTGCAGTTCGATCTCGGCGGCGAAATGGTCGATGTCCACATCCAGCGGCATGGCGCCGGGGGGGTCAGTCGAGACCTCCAGGATCGGGCGACGCAGCACATGAATACGCCCTGCCGTGATTTCGTCCGCATGGAAGCGGCGCCCCAGCAGCGGCAGATAGCTCCAGTCGACGCGAACGTCGGTGACCTCGAGCCACACTCCCTCTTCATCGGTGACGGTCACCCGGGCCAGGGTGAAGTCGTTGAAGAGGTCGCCCTCAAGCCCTTCGACGTTGATCCGGCCGTAGCGACCAATCTTGGTACCATTGGCAAAGGTGCTGACCAGTTCGCGTCCCGGCCCACTCAGCAGATAGGCGCGCCCGCCGAGCAGGGCGACGGCCAGCAGAACCACGATAACGCCGACCGCAATGCCCGTGATGACGGCGATCCGCCGGGCCAGCGACCGCTTCTGCTTCTCGGTCTGCGGCGTCTCGGGCTCGGAAGGGGGAGGGGCGGAGTCGGTCAAAACGCCTGGCCGATACTGATGTAGATCTGGAAATCGGCGTCGGCGGGACGGCGTTCCAGCGGGAAGGCGACGTCGGCCCGGATCGGCCCGAACGGCAGATTGTAGCGCACGCCGGCGCCCACGCCATAGCGCAGGTTGTTGAAGTTGGGCGTTTCTTGAAAACCAATGGCCCCGGCATCGACAAATACGACCGCACCAAAGTTCCGACCGAGATCGCGACGGACCTCCAGCGAGGTCTCGAACAGAGAGAGGCCACCCCGGGGCGTATCGTCGGGCAGCCGCGGCCCCACGCCCTGATAGGCAAAGCCGCGGACCGAGCCCCCGCCGCCCGAGTAGAACAGACGATCCGACGGTATGGTCAGTTCGTCACCCCCAAGAATACTGCCCAGCCGCACGCGGCCGGCTACGACTGTGCGCGCTTCAGAGTCTAATGGAATATAGGTGGTGGCCTGGGCCTCGGTCCTGAGGAAGGCGACATTGTCCTCGCCAGTCACGAACGTCGGCTGGGCCGAGACGGTCAGTCGCCAGCCGCTTGTCGGATTCAGCGGATCGTTTGATCGATCCATGTAGCTGCTGCCCCTCAGGGTCAGCAGAGCCAGGTCACGGTCGAAACGGACCGGCAGCTGGGTCGTCGGATCAAAACGGCTCTCGGCATACTGACCGGCGTCCAGTCCGATGCCGTAGCTGAAATAGGACGTCCGCCCGAGGCGCTGGTTAAGGTCGGCGGCGAGGCTGATACCCGTCCGGCGATAGGCGTCCGTGTCTTCGTTGACGAGGGCTGCCGAAAGCTGGGCCGTGCGGCCCGGGCGGCGCCAGTGCGGCAGGCTGAGATCGACACCGATGCGGCTGTCGATGCCGGCCAGTCTCGCCTGATAGCGCAGGGTGTCGGCGCGGCCGAAGCGGTTGTAGTGCGTCCAGATGAAGTCGATACCGGCGCCCTCTGCCGTCGACAAGGTGGCTCCGGCCTCAAGGATGCGCGCGGGCCGGTCCGTCAGGGTGACGATCACCGGCCGGTTGCCGTCGGGCGTGGTCTGCCCGGGCGGGGTCAGCGCGACGCCGACGCCATCATAGACGCCCGTCTCCAGCAGGCGGCGCTCCAGCTCGGCGACCTGCTCTGGGTTGTAGACATCGCCCTCGTCCCACGGGGCCAGACCCGCGACCCAGCGGGCACTCGTGATGCCGCGCGTTTCAAGCTGGATACCGTCGAGGGTCACCAGCGGGCCGGAATCGATCCGGTATTCGGGCTCGACCGAGAATGTGGCGTGATCGACCACGACCCGGCGGGTCTGGGCCCGCGCATCGGCATAGCCCCGGCGCGTCAGGCCCGCGACGATGCGTCCCTCGGCGGCGATGACCTCGACGGCCCGTCCCGGATCGCCGGGCTCAAGCCTGATTTCCTCTCGCACCTGGGCCTCGATCTCGGGCAGGGGCGTTTCATCAGTCCAGGTCACGGTCGGATTGGAGATCAGGAACCGTCGGCCGGGCTCGACAATGATGATGGCGACCGGCGTATCCTCGCCCTCGACCGCATCCTCGATCTGGGCCTGGTAATAACCTTCGGAGCGCAGCAGCGCCTCGGCCGACTCGGCCGCCGCCCGCGCATGGCGCCGGGCTTCGAAGCGGTTGCCCGCAGGGCCGTCCACTTCGCCGATGACCTCGACGATCCGCTGACGCAGGTCCTCATCCAGATCCCCGCGAACCTGGGCCTTCGGGTCCGCCATCGCCCTTCCGGCCGACAGGCTGAGCACCGCGAGACCTGCGAGCAAGAGTGTGCGGTGCTTCAGCAAACGGAACCCGGACGATAGAGGCGGCAGACGATCATCCCGGCGGTATGACCGGGAATCGTCCCTTATCAATAGAAAAGCGTGTCGCTATCAGGGCGAACCGATTCTTCCGACGTCCGATTATCCGTCGGAAGGGTGGGCGGCGGCTGGATCGGCACTTCGGTTTCCGGCGGCGGCTCGACCGGTTCGGTCTCCGGAATCGCCGGCTCGGTCACTTCCGGGCCGATCGGCTCGACGCCCTCGTCATCGGGAAGTGGATCGCCACAGGCCGACAGGGTCAGCAGGGCTGCGGCGAGCCCTGCCAGTCCGGCCAGTTTCATTTCATGTCTCATGGTGTGCCCCCTTCAATGGAAACCCGTGGGTCTACGAGGGAAAATGCCTGGATCGGCAGGCCGTTCCCGATGGCCCTTCATGCCTGATCAAGAGGCGCGGGGGAATGGGTCAGGTCAGCGGCCAAAGGTCAGCTTGGGGGTGTCACTCCGAGCCATCGTTCAAGTGCATCCGAGAGGTCCAGAGGCGGCGGCGTCTCCGTTTCGCCACTGGGCCTGACGCCATCGAACATCGGGGCAGGGGCGGGGGCGCCCGCTATGTCAAACGTCCCACGAGCCTGGTTGTGGGCGTTCGCGACGGCCTCGCTGAGGGTCAGGACCGGGGTAACACAGGCCTCGGTGCCCGCGAACAGGCTTGCCCAGTCGTCGCGGTCGCGCGTTGTGAAGATGGCGCCGAGCCGGTCCGTGATTTCCGGCCATCGGCTACGGTCGTACTGCGGGGCGTCTTCGGACGTCAGGCCCAGCCCGGCCAGCAGCGCCGCGTAGAAGCGAGGCTCCAGCGCCCCCACCGCCACCTCACCCCCATCACGGCAGCGATAGCAGCGATAGAAAGGCGCCCGGCCATCCAGCAGATTGGCATTGCGCTGGTCTGTCCAGAGGCCCCGGGCCTTCAGCGCATGGAACAGGGCGGTCATCAGCGCGACCCCGTCGGTCATGGCGATATCCACCACCGCCCCCTTGCCGGTGGCGCGGGCCTGCAGGATGCCGGACAGCAGGCCGATGGCCCCCATCAGGGCCCCGCCGGCATAGTCCCCGACCAGGTTGAGTGGTGGCCGGGCGGGGCGGTCCTCCTCGCCGAAGGTGCTGAGCGCGCCGCTGAGGGCCAGATAGTTGATGTCGTGGCCGACCGATGAGGCCAGCGGTCCGGTCTGGCCCCAGCCGGTTACCCGGGCATAGACCAGCGCCGGGTTGCGGGCCATGCAGACGTCGGACCCGAGACCCAGCCGCTCCATGACCCCGGGGCGGAAGCCTTCGATCAGGCCGTCGCTGTGGGCCAGCAGGTCCAGCACCCGGGCCCGGTCGCCCTCTTCCTTCAGGTCCACGGGCACGGCGGGTCGCCCCCGGTGCAGGATGGCTCCGCCCACTTCGGTGAAGACAGCCGCGCCCACACTGTCCGCACGGGTCAGGCGCACCACGTCAGCGCCGAGGTCGGCCAGCACCATGCCGAGGAAGGTGACGGGGCCCAGTCCGTCGAATTCAACAAGGCGCAGGCCGGACAGCGGTTTCATGGGCACTGCCTAGCCTCCGCTCCGTCGCGCGTCGAGCCAGCTCTTGACCCCGGCGACGGTTTGCAACAGAAGGCCCGTCGCCGGGTCGTGAACGCGACCGGTGTGGTATGCGCCCTTAGCTCAGTTGGTTAGAGCATCTGACTTTTAATCAGAGGGTCCTCGGTTCGAGCCCGAGAGGGCGTACCATCCGCTTCCGGATCAGGCCTGGTTCACCGCCGTGTGCAGCCGGGCATACAACTCGGCGGCGGTGATGCCGACGATCTGCGGATCGGCAGACTGGCCGTCCTCGATCAGGTCCAGCAACAGCTTCAGCGTGGCCGCGCGGTCCAGCGCCTGCCCCCCGGCGAGGTGCTCGATCCGGGTCTTCAGGTCGACGGGTTCGTCCGGAAGCGGGGCGACCACGCGCGGCGTCAGGTCCGGGAAGGCCATGACCTCGGCCGCTTGCGGCGGAGGCGGGGCGTCGAAGCGCAGGGGCTCGGCGTGGGTGGGTGTGTCACTCTCGCGCAATTTTGCACACCGGCGGCAGCGTTCGGCGCCGTGGCGCTCCGACCAGTAAAAGTCGTGGCGGCACAAGAAACTATTCAACGGCGCCAGCATCCCCATCCCCCTGATTCGTCAATGCGTTAAAGCCAAAATTAGAATTTTGTCAACAATTTTATCCACGGACGCTCAGGACTGGTGCGACGGCCCCGGACTGTGGTTAGGGTTCGGCATGTCCGTTCGTCCCCTCGTGTGTCTTGCTCTTGTTCTGTCGCTGGCGGGCTGCAGCGGCGTGCAGACCGTAGCCGACGGATTTGGCGGAGCCGTGACAGCGCCGCTGGACGATGTGGGGCTGCGGCGCGAGCGCATCCCCACGGTGCTGCTGCAGGCCCAGGCCAACCCCTATGACATGCGTAACCTCGACCGCTGCTCGACCATCGGAGCCGAGATCACGCGGCTGGACGAGGCGCTGGGGCCCGACCTGGACGAGCCGCCGGCACCGGACGGCCGCACCCTGGGCGACCGGGCGGTCGATGCCGCGGCCGAGGCGGCGCTGGACGCAATCCGCGACACGGCCACGGACTTCATCCCGGCCCGCAGCTGGATCCGCACCCTGTCCGGCGCGGACCAGCACAGCCGCGAGGTGCAGGCCGCCATCGAGGCCGGACGGCTGCGGCGCGCCTTCCTGAAGGGGCAGGGCATGCGCTTCAACTGCGCCCCGCCGGCCGCCCCCCGCTGGTTCCAGCCGACCCGGCGCTAGACCTTGCTGTTCGAGACGTGGCGGGCGTGGAAGTCGCTGCGGAAGGCCTCGAACCGGCCCGCCGCGATGGCCTCGCGCATGGCGGCGGTCAGGGCCTGGTAGAAGGCGAGGTTGTGCCAGGTCAGCAGCACCTTGCCCAATATCTCGTCCGCCCGGATCAGATGATGCAGATAAGCCTTTGAATAGGTGGATGAGGCCGGGCAATTCAGCGTGGCATCCAGCGGGTCCTGATCCTCGGCGAAGCGGGCGTTCTTGAGGTTCAGCGGTCCGTCCCAGGTCCAGGCCTGACCGTGACGCCCGGCGCGGGTCGGCAGGACGCAGTCGAACATATCGACCCCGCGCGCCACCGCCTCGACCAGATCGACGGGCTTGCCCACCCCCATCAGATAGCGCGGCCGGTCGACGGGCAGCATCTCGGGCGCATAGTCCAGCACCTCGCACATGGCGGCATGGCCCTCGCCGACGGCCAGACCGCCGATGGCATAGCCGTCAAAGCCGATCTCGAGCAGCTGTTCGGACGACTGGCGGCGCAGGTCCTCAAAGGTCGAGCCCTGCTGGATGCCGAACAGCGCCTGGGTCTCGCGCGTGCCGAACGCGGCCTTTGAGCGCGCGCCCCAGCGGATCGACAGCTCCATGGCCGCCTGGGCGGCGGGCCGCTCGGCCGGCCAGCTGACACACTGGTCCAGCTGCATGGAAATATCGGCCCCCAGCCGGTCGGCCTGGATCTCGATCGAGCGTTCGGGGGTCAGAACGTGCTTGGACCCGTCGATATGGCTGGAGAAGGTCACCGCCTCTTCGGTCAGCTTCGAAATGCCCGACAGCGACATGACCTGGAATCCGCCGGAGTCGGTCAGGATCGGCCGGTCCCAGCGCATGAATTTGTGCAAGCCCCCCAGTCGCTCCATCCGCTCGGGCCCGGGGCGGAGCATCAGGTGATAGGTATTGCCCAGCAGGATATCGGCGCCCGTCTGGGCCACCTGATCGACCGTCAGCGCCTTGACCGTCGCCGCCGTGCCGACCGGCATGAAGGCCGGGGTGCGGATCTCGCCCCGCGCGGTCTTCAGCACCCCGGTGCGGGCGCGTCCGTCGGTGGCGGCAATGTCGAAAGGAAAGGGCAAGGCGGGTCACGGTCGCTGGCGAAAGGGGAGGGGCATTTAGGCGGAAATGGTCCGGATGGCCATGGAGGCGAGGGTGTGGGGAAATACCGTCTGAACCGTCTGAACCGTCTGAACCGTCTGAACCGTCTGAACCGTCTGAATGGTCTGAAATGGCGGCGCCTCCGCGGGTGGGGTCATGGCAACCGGACAATATGGGCGAGACGGCGGGCTGGTCGGGCAGAACGGTTCGGGAAAGGGTGGGGGTGTTGAAAGGGCTGGGGAATATCGGGGCAGCTATCCTATCCGCAGGGCTCGACCTACCCCTCACCCGTCTCCCCGGCGAAGGGAAGAATGAGGTTCATCACAGCGGGCACAACGAGGACACAACGAACACAACGGGGGCAGCGCTGTTGGCCGAGGTTCCGCCAGTCAATTTGTCCCTTCTCCCGATGGGAGAAGGTGGTGCGTGAGCGCCGGATGAGGGGCGGCGGTGTGTGTCGGCGAACGCCGCAGCACGACCTGTGCGACGGCTCACGCCGAAGGATGCGGAGCGCCCCTCACCCCCAACCCCCTCTCAGGCTCCGCGCTGCCCTTCGGGTCCCGTCGGGAGAGGGGACTAAGATAACACCCGCAACACCCCCGGCACGGCCGCCGTGACGTCGGTCCAGGTGGTGTCGAAGTCGGCGGCGGTACCGGTGTAGGGGTCGGCGACGCCCTGACCCTTTCGTCCCGGGACGTGATCCAGCAACAGGGCGAGGCGGGCGGTGGTCCCGGCGGGCGCCAGTCGGCGCAGGTCGGCGAGGTTCTGGGGGTCCAGGGCGAGGATGTGGTCAAAGCGGGTGAAGTCGTCCGCCGTCACCTGTCGCGCCCTCAGGTCCGATATATCCACCCCGTTCCGCCGCGCCGCCGCAATCGCGCGCGGATCGGGCGGGTGACCGACATGCCAGTCCCCGGTCCCCGCAGAGTCGATGGTTAAGTCGAGCCCCTGCTGCCGCGCAGCCTGCCGCAACGCCCCCTCGGCCAGCGGCGAGCGACAGATATTGCCGAGACAGATGAAGAGGAGGGAGGGGGAGGTCATGTGCCTTTGCGGTTTGCCGATTTGAGCTTGCCTGCCTTTACCAGGTCCAGCATGGCCGAGCGCAGGGTATCGTAAAGCCCCTTGGGCAGACGGCCATAGGCCCATCGCTGGCCGGGGACGGCCGGAACGATGCCGGGATCATCCCATGACAGGGTGTTGGCCTCGCCGGCAATGATGAAGCTGCGGTCGTCGTCGAGACCCAGATGTTGCTTGACCCTCGCCGGGATCTCGATGGCCACTGCATCGTCCCCGGGCACCGAATGGGTGATGGGGGCCACCAGAACATCAGTCTGGCCGTCCGGCCCGTGAACGATGGCGGTCACAATCACACAGGGGCGTTCTTTGGCCCCGGCGGCATATCCCTTGTCGAGCTCGTGTGACCACAGGAAGTCGTAGCGGATGACAAGACCGACCTGCGGCTGCGGCCTGTCCACGGGATCAGTCGGTCAGGGCGTCCAGCGCCGGGTCTGCCGGGCCGTAATCCGCCGCCTCAAGCGCGCCCGCCCACTCATCAGGCAGGTTCTCGGTCCGGTACGCCTGTCGCGTATCGCGAGCCTTGAGCCGCTCATATTCCTCGATGTCGATCAGCACACGCGCCAGCCGCCGATGTTTGGTGATGAACACCGGCGCCTTGCCCGACTGCTCGATATACAGCCCGGCCCGCGTCTGGAACTCGGTGGCGGAGACGGCCGGGGTGGTGGGAGACGCGGGCATATGTGGATATTAGCTATATTGCGGAAATTGGCAAGGGTCAGTAGACCGGTGCCGCCAGCGGCGCCGGTGCCACGAAGTCCGACCCACATCGACTGAACGGGGTCTGGTCGTCGAACCACAGGACGAGCGTACTGTCCTCGAAGAAAAAAGGCCCCGAGGTATCCGCCCATCCGCAGACGATCTCGCCGCTGACCGATACGCTCTGTATCTCGACGGGGCCTTCTGCGTGGCGTGCGAGGGCGCTTCGTGCTTCCTCGACAGGGTCCGTCGTCGGGGGCGGGGCAGAACAGCCGGGCCCGAGGCCTGCGCCGGCGAGGGCAACCATAAATGCAAAGGCTCGACGTTTCATCACCGTCTCCCGAACAGCTTCTCCAGATCGGCCAGTTTGAGCTCCACATAGGTGGGCCGGCCGTGGTTGCACTGGCCGCTGTGCGGCGTCGCTTCCATCTGGCGGAGGAGGGCGTTCATCTCGGGCGCGGACAGCACCCGGCCGGCGCGGACGCTGCCGTGGCAGGCCATGGTGCCGCAGACGTCGCCGAGGCGTTCCTTGAGGGCGAGGGCGACGCCGTGTTCGGCGAGGTCGTCGGCGATGTCGCGGATCAGGCCGGCGGCGTCGACCTGGCCCAGCAGGGCGGGGACTTCGCGGACCAGCACGGCGCCGGTGCCGAAGGGTTCGACCACCAGTCCCAGCTCGGCCAGTTCGCCGGCGCGGTCGGCGACGCGCTCGGCCTCGGCGGGGTCCAGCTCGACCACTTCGGGCACCAGCAGGGTCTGGCGGGCGACGCCGCCCTCGGCCATCTGGGCCTTCATCCGCTCATAGACGAGGCGCTCGTGCGCCGCGTGCTGGTCGACGAGGACCAGACCGTCGCGGGTCTGGGCGACGATATAGGTGCCGTGCAGCTGGCCGCGGGCGACGCCGAGGGGGAGGTCCATGTCCTCAGGCCCGGAGTCCGGATGGGCGGCCTGAGAGGCAATAGGCAGTAGGGAGTAGGCAGTAGGGAGCTCGGGTTCGACGCGGGCGGAGCGGTCGTTGAGGCCGGGGATGGTTTGGGCGGCGGAGGCGGGGGCGCTCCAGCCGGTCCAGCCGCTCCATCCGGTGGCCTGCGGCTGGCTCACGGGCTGGCTGCCGATACCAGTGTGGGGGGTGAAGCCTCCCAAGGCCTGATCGGCGACGGTGGTGGAGGCGCGGTGGCCGGCGGCGGCCAGCGAATGGCGCAGGCCCCCGACGATCAGGCCGCGCACCATTGCGGCGTCGCGGAAGCGCACCTCGGACTTGGCCGGATGGACATTGACGTCGACCTTGAGCGGATCGACGTCGAGGAACAGCACGGCGGCGGGGTGGCGATCGCGGGCGAGGAAGTCGGCATAGGCGCCGCGCAGGGCGCCCTGCAGCAGGCGGTCCTTCACCGGGCGGCCGTTGACGAACAGATACTGGTGCTGGGCATTGCCGCGCGAATAGGTAGGCAGGCCCGCATAGCCGCTGAGGCGCAGGTCGTCGCGGGTCTGGTCGACCAGCAGGGCATTGGCCTCGAAATCGCGGCCGAGGATGGCGGACAGGCGGCGGAGGCGCCCCTCATCCCCCGGATGTTCGGCGGGCAGGCGCAGGACGGAGCGGCTCTCGACGTCCAGCGCGAAGGTCACGGCCTCGTGCGCCATGGCCTGACGGCGCAGCTCCTCGGCGATGGCCATGGCCTCGGCGCGCTCGGACTTCATGAACTTGAGCCGGGCGGGGGTGGCATAGAAGAGGTCGCGCACCTCGACCCGGGTGCCGTGCGGGCCGGGGAAGGCGGCGGGGCCGGGGGGGCTGACGCGGCCGCCCTCGACCCTGAGGGCATGGGCGTCGCCGCCCGATTGGGGGCGGCTGGTCAGCGTCAGCCGGGCGACCGAGCCGATCGAGGGCAGGGCCTCGCCGCGAAAGCCGAGGGTCGAGATTCGCAGCAGGTCGACATCACCGGCGTCGTCGGGCTCCAGCTTAGAGGTCGCATGGCGCTCGATGGCCAGCTCCAGCTGGTCCGGGGCCATGCCTTGGCCGTCGTCGGCCACCAGGATGCGGGTCAGGCCACCGCCCTCGATCTGCACCTCGATACGGGTGGCGCCGGCGTCGAGGGCATTCTCGACCAGTTCCTTGACGGCACTGGCCGGGCGCTCGACCACCTCGCCGGCGGCGATGCGGTTGACGGTCTCGGGGGGGAGGCGGCGGATGGGCATGGATTCGGGAGGGTAGCCTATCGGGAGGCAACAGGCAGTAGGCAGTAGGGGGAGATGAGGTTGGGGGGGTTTGCCCGACTCCGCGTGGGGGGTTAGAGCATCGCTTCCTCCGCCGAAGACGAAGACTGACCATGCACGACATCCGCGCCATCCGTGACACGCCCGAAGCCTTTGTGGCGGGCTGGACCTCGCGCGGGGTGGAGGATGCGCAGGCGACGGTGGACCGTATTCTGGAGCTGGACCGCGACCTGCGCGCCGCCCAGACGGCGGGGCAGGACGCCCTGTCGAAACGGAATGCCGCCTCCAAGGCCATCGGCGCCGCCATGGGCCGGAAGGACATGGCCGAGGCCGAGCGGCTGAAGGCCGAGGTCGAAGGGCTGAAGGGCGAGATCGCGGCGCAGGAAAGCGTCGAGGCCGAAAAGGGCCGCGAACTGCGCGACATCCTCGCGGGCCTGAAGAACCTGGCCGCCGCCGATGTGCCGGACGGCGAGGATGAGGCCGGCAATGTCGAGACCGGCCGCTGGGGCGAACCGCGCCGGACGGGTCCCGCCAAGGACCACGCCGATCTGGGCGAGGCCATGGGCCTGCTGGACTTTGAGGCGGCGGCCAGGATGTCGGGCGCGCGCTTTGCGGTGCTGAAGGGTGGACTGGCCCGGCTGGAACGCGCGCTGGGCCAATTCATGCTGGACATTCAGACGGCCCGGCACGGCTATCTGGAGGTGAATCCGCCCTATCTGGTCCGCGACGAGGCCATGTTCGGGACGGGGCAGCTGCCGAAGTTTAAGGACGACCTGTTTCGCATTGGGGCGGACTGGCAGGAACTCCTCACCCAGCTGAGCCATCACGATGAGCGTAGAGAGGCATCCAACTTCGAAGGCTCTCCGACCGGGTTGGAACACGACCTCTTGATGGCGAGATATTCGGAGCAACCCAATCGCTGGCTCATCCCCACCGCCGAGGTGTCCCTGACCAACCTCGTGCGGGAGACGATCCTGTCGGAGGATGAGCTGGCCGAGCCGATGCGGCTGACGGCGCTGACGCCGTGCTTCCGGGCCGAGGCGGGGTCGGCGGGGCGGGATACGCGCGGGCTGATCCGCCAGCATCAGTTCTCCAAGGTCGAGCTGGTCTCGATCACGCGGCCGGAGGATTCCGAGGCCGAGCATGAGCGGATGACCGGCTGTGCCGAGGCGGTTCTGCAGGCGCTGGAGCTGCCCTATCGGCGGATGCTGCTGTGCAAGGGCGATATGGGCTTTTCGGCGCGGAAGACCTTTGACCTCGAGGTCTGGCTGCCCAGCCAGGACACCTACCGCGAGATCTCGAGCTGTTCGAACTGCGGGGATTTCCAGGCCCGGCGCATGGACGCGCGGTTCAAGCGGGCGGGCGAGAAGAAGACCGAGTTTGTGCACACGCTGAACGGCTCGGGCCTCGCGGTCGGGCGGACGCTGGTGGCGGTCATGGAAAACTATCAGGACGAGGGCGGCCGGATCGCCGTGCCCGAGGTTCTGAAGCGCTACATGCCGGACGGGGTGACGCACGTCGGATGAGAATCCTGCTGACCAATGACGACGGGATCGAGGCCGAGGGGCTGGCGTGTCTGGAGCGGATCGCGCGGGCGCTGTCGGACGATGTCTGGATCTGCGCCCCCCAGACCGAGCAATCGGGCAAGGGGCGCGGCATCACCCTGACCGAGCCGCTGCGGGTCAACCGGATCGGCGACAAGCGGTTCGCCGTGACCGGCACGCCGACCGACTGTGTGGTGCTGGCGGTCAATGACCTGATGCCGGAGCGGCCCGACCTGGTGCTGTCGGGGGTCAATCGCGGGCACAATGTCGGCGAGGACTGCTCCTATTCCGGGACGGTGGCGGGGGCGCTGCAGGGGATGGCGTTCGGCATCCGCTCGATCGCCCTGTCGCAGAGCCTGGAGCGGTTCCACGACGAGGTGACGGCGCACTGGGAAACGGCCGAGGCCTTTGCCCCGCCGATCATCTCGCGGCTGCTGGCCCAGACCTGGCAGGCGGGGGTCGTGATGAATCTGAACTTTCCCGCCCTCGCGCCCGCCGAGGTCAAGGAGGTCGAGGTGACCCGTCAGGGCTTCCGCGACATCGGCGAGATGCACGCGGTCAGGCGCACCGACCTGCGCGGTCGCGACTATTACTGGATGAGTTTCCGCGGGACCAAGCACGACCATCCGGCGGGCACCGATCTGCGGGCCATGGACGAGGGCAAGATCTCGGTCACGCCGCTGCACATCGACCTGACCCATGCGCCCAGCATCCACGACCTGAAGGGCCTGCTGGGCGGGGCGCCCCCGAAGACGGTGGAGAAGGTATCGTGATCCTCCCCCGTCCCTCACGGGGGAGGGGGACCGCGGAGCGGTGGAGGGGGCGGACGTCTGCACGCCCCTCAGCGCTCCGTCGCGAATGTCGCTTGCCCCCTCCACCATGCTGCGCATGGTCCCCCTCCCCCGCTTCGCAGGGGAGGAGCTTGCTGCCATGAAATTACACGACGACCGGGCAGGGCGGCTGATCCTCGGGCTGCGGCAGCAGGGGGTGACGGACCCCCGCGTGCTGGCGGCCATGGAGTCGATCGACCGCGCTGTCTTCGTCCATGAGAAATTCCTCGATCAGGCGTGGGAGGATCAGGCCCTGCCGATCGACTGCGCCCAGACGATTTCGCAGCCCTATATCGTCGGCCTGATGACCCAGGCGCTGGATGTGCAGCCGCGCCACCGGGTGCTCGAGATCGGCACGGGCAGTGGCTATCAGTGTGCGGTGCTGAGCCGGCTGGCGCGCTATGTCTATTCGGTCGAACGCTATCGCAGCCTGCTGAGTGAGGCCGAGGCGAAGTTGAAGGTCCTGCAGATCGACAATGTCATCACCCGGCACGGCGACGGCGGTCTGGGTTGGCCCGAGCAGGCGCCCTTCGACCGGATCATGGTGACGGCGGCCGCCCCGCATGAACCGACCGAACTGCTGAAACAGCTGAAGCCCGGCGGCATACTGGTGTGCCCGGTGGGGCGGACCTCGGTGCAGATGCTGAACCGCTATGTCGGCCAGCCGGACGGATCGTTCCACCGCGAGAGCCTGAGCGAGGTGCGGTTCGTGCCGCTGGTCGAGGGCACGGCCAAGGAGGGCTGAAGCCGGAATTCCGGGAGCTGTTAACCTTCGCGCCCAATTTTGGTGCGGATTGACGGGTTGGCTTATGGCCGTCGGCGGGGCACACCGGGGGAAAGCGCGACCCGGGATCAAGAGGAGAGATGCGGATGGTGAACATGCGACGGGGGATGACCCTTCTGGCCGTGGCCATAGGCATGCTGACCATGGCCGCCTGCGCCAGCTATCCGACCGAGCCGCGCTATTCGACGCGCCCGGTGCCGGTCAATCCGACCGGTGTACGGGTGGTCACAGCGACAGAGATCCCGCCGCCCCCGCGCCAGAGCGCCCCGCCGCCGGGTGTCGAATTCGGCACGGCCGCGCCGGTGGGCGAAGTCGAGGGTGGGGCGCTGGAGGCGTCCGGCATCAATGCCGCGCCCGAGGCCGCGCCGATAGAGGCCCTGCCCGTCAGCCGCGTCGCGGGGGCCCGCTATACCGTCCAGCCTGGCGATACCCTGTCGGGGATTGGTCGCCGGTTCCTGACGCCGATCCAGGTGCTGATCGAGATGAACGACCTGGGCCCGCGCGCGGCGCTGAGCGTCGGCGGTGAGGTGATCCTGCCCGACTCGGCCGTGGATTCTGGCCAGGACCCCTATGCCACCGGTCCGTCGCCGACCGGGGTTCGGGTGCCGTCCGGGGCCCTGCCGCCGCCGCCGCCGCCGCCCTCGGGCAATGCCCCCATGCCGCCGGTCGCCAATGGTTCAACCGCGCGGAGCGGTCCGCTGGACTGGCCGGTGCGCGGAGACATCCTGCGCCGCTTTGGTCCTGTGGGCATGGGCGAGCGCAACAACGGCATCAACATCGGCGCACCGCTGGGCAGTCCTGTCCGGGCCTCGGCCGCCGGACGGGTCGGCTATGTCGGCGATACCTTGCCGGGTCAGGGGCTGACGGTTCTGGTCCTGCACCGCGATGGCTGGCGCACCGTCTATGGCCATCTGGGCAGTGCGACCGTGCGCGAAGGTGACGACATTGCCGCCGGGGCGCAACTGGGCACGGTCGGCGATACGGCCGGCGACGGACAGCCGTCGATTCACTTTGAAGTCTGGCGGATGCAAGGGGATCAGCCGACCGCGCTCGACCCCCTGTTGCAGCTTCCGCGATAAGAGTGCGTCAGGGGCGCCGGTGTCCGTTGCAATCGGACGTCCGGCCCCTTAGAGCCTGATCGGCTGAGGAGGAATCGCTTCGCGATTCCGCTGATGCCGTGAATCAGGCTCCAGGAATTTCCGAGTGCATGATTCACGAACTCGTCGGAACCGCGAAGCGGTTCCATCTTACTCGATCATGCACTAGGTTCCGCGCCACATTCGAGACATGTGGCCGGACAACGCTCCGTGCCGGGAGAAACCATGACAGCCCAAGACCCGATCCTGTTGATGGCCGCCACCGCTGATGGCGGCATGATGGCCCTGCTGATGAACTTCCTGCCGTTCATCGCCATCTTCGTCCTGTTCTATTTCCTGCTGATCCGTCCGCAGCAAAAGCGGGTCAAGGCGCACCAGGAGCTGGTGGCCTCGGTCAAGCGCGGGGACACCATCGTCCTGTCCAGCGGCGTGATCGGCAAGGTGACCCGCGTCGAGGCCGATGAGGTCATGGCGGACATCGCCCAGGGCGTGAACGTCCGCGTGGTCAAGACCATGATCACCGAGGTCCGTGATCGCACGGCGCCTGCCGCCATCGAACGCAAGGCCAAAAGCAGCAAGGCCTGATAGGGCCAGCCTGCGGGGAAGCGAACCATGATCCATCTGTCGCGCTGGAAGGTCATCCTTCTGGGCCTGTCTCTGGCGTTCGGAATTCTGTTCGCCTACCCCAGCCTGCTGTCCCCGGCCCAGCGCGAGGCGCTGCCTGGCTTCCTGCCCAAGAATACGCTGAACCTCGGCCTCGACCTGCAGGGCGGCTCGTACCTGCTGCTCGAGGTCGATGTGACCGAGATGCAGTCCAAACGCGTCGCCAACACGGTCGAGGATGTTCGCCAGAGCCTGAGTGAAGCGCAGATCACGCCGGTCTCGATCCAGCCGGAGGCGACCGGCGTCGTGGTGACCTTCTCTACGGATGCGCAGGTCGATGCCGCCTTCACGGCGATCCGGGACACGGTGACCCGCGGGGGCGTGGGCGGCGTCGCGGATCGTCAGGTGACGCGTCTGTCGAACAATCGTCTGCGCGTGGCCTTTACCGACGCGGCCCTGAACAGCATGGGCCCGGATGCCGTCACCCAGTCGATCGAGGTGGTGCGCCGCCGGATCGACAATCTGGGCACGCGCGAACCGTCGATCACCCGTCAGGGCGCCGACCGCATCGTCATCCAGGCCCCGGGTGAAAGCGATCCCGCCGAGCTGGAACGCGTCATCGGCCAGACGGCCCAGTTGACCTTCCAGATGGTCGATGTCGACAACAGCATCGAAGACGCCCTTCAGGGACGTGTGCCGCCCGACGCGGTGCTGATGGCCGATGAGCTGGGCAACCCCATCCTGGTCAAGCGGCGGGTGCTTGTGTCGGGTGAGAACCTGACCCGGGCCTTTGTCACCCAGGACCAGAACGGCCAGACGGCCATCGGCTTCAACTTTGACAGCCAGGGCGCGCGTCGCTTTGGCGAGGTTACGGCCGCCAACATCGGTCGCCCGTTTGCCATCATTCTGGACGGCAAGGTGATCTCGGCCCCGGTGATCCGCAGCGCCATTCTGGGCGGTTCGGGCGTCATCGAGGGCAATTATTCGATCGCCTCGGCCTCCGAGATGGTCAGCCTGCTGAACGGCGGGGCGCTGCCGGCGCCGCTGAATGTCGAGGAACGCCGGACCGTTACCGCCGAGCTGGGCAAGGACGCCGTGGATCGCGGCATGCAGGCGACGGCGCTGGGCTTTGTCGTCATCGTGGTCTTCATGTTCCTGGCCTATGGCTTCCTGTTCGGGGGCATTTCGGTGATCGGCCTGGTGCTGAACGGCATTCTGATCGTCGCCGCCATGTCCATGACCCAGGCGACCCTGACCCTGCCCGGTATCGCGGGTCTGATCCTGACCTTTGCCGTGGCCGTCGACGCCAATGTGCTGATCTATGAGCGGATGCGTGACGAGGCCCGACAGGGACGCAGCGTCATCGCCTCGCTGGATGCCGGCTTCAACAAGGCCATGGGCACCATCATCGACGCCAACCTGACGACCTTGGTGGCGGCGCTGATCATGTTCTTCTTCGGGGCCGGGCCCGTGCGCGGCTTTGCCTGGACGCTGTCGATCGGCGTCTTCACCTCCATGCTGTCGGCCGTGCTGGTCGCGCAGGTGGGACTGGCCTGGTGGCTGAAGGTCGCCAAGCCCAAGAAACTGCCGGTCGCGGAGTAAGCCGATGCGTGGATGGCCCCTTATCAAGCTGCTGCCGACCAAGACGAACTTCAAGTTCGTCAAGTTTTCCCGCATGTTCGGGGTGCTGTCGGCGACCCTGTGTATCGCCTCGATCATCGGCTGTTTCACGCCGGGCCTGAACATGGGCATCGACTTCAGCGGCGGCGCGTCGATGGAAATCGCCAAGCCCGCAGGCCAGACGATCGACCAGCAGGAAATCAGCGCCGCGGTCAGCGCGCTCGGCCTCGAGGACGTGGGCGTGCAGGGCATCGCCCGACTGGACACCAATGCCATTGACGGTTCGACGGTCCTGCTGCGCTTCCAGCTGCCGGAGGGGGCGGACCAGACCGAGATCGTCCGTCAGGTCGAGGCGACCATCACGCAGACGGTCGGCGAGGTCACCTATTCCGGCGTGTCGGTGGTCGGCTCCAAGGTCTCGGGCGAGCTGTTCCGCTCTGGCCTGATGGCGCTGGGCATGGCGACTGTGCTGATGTTCCTTTACATCTGGTTCCGGTTCGAGCCCCAGTTCGGCTTTGGTGCCATCGCGGGCCTGGTCCACGATGTGATCCTGACCTTCGGCCTGATCGTCATCATGCAGCTGGAGTTCAGCCTGAACATGGTAGCCGCGATCCTGACCGTGATCGGCTATTCGATGAACGATACCGTCGTCGTGTTCGACCGCCTTCGCGAGAACCTGCGCAAGTACAAGACCATGCCGCTGGGCGAGGTGATCGATCTGTCGATCAACGAGACGCTGAGCCGCGCGGTCGTGACCGGCATCACCGCCGTCATGGTGCTGGCCGTGCTGGCCTTCCTGGGCGGTGAGGTGCTGTTCGGCTTCTCGATCGCCCTGATGTTCGGCATTATCATCGGCACCTATTCGTCGGTCTATGTCGCCGCGCCGATCATCCTGCTGTGGGGCGTCAAGCGCGGCGAGTTCGCCGAGGAAGCCAAGCCGATCAAGCTGGGCGGCGCCAGCCGGCCGTAGGTCGTTCGTCATCAGGCCGGGGAGGGCCGAACCATGGGCAAATTACTGAGCAGCTTTCGCGCGACCGTCATCCTCAGCCTGGTGCTGGCGGGGCTGATGATCTTTGCCTTCGGGCAGGTCGCCGCCGGCGGTTTTGACGGGATCTTCTGGCAAGCCGTGTTCCGCTGGGTGCACGTGGCGGCGGGGATCTTGTGGATCGGCCTGCTGTACTATTTCAACTTCGTCCAGATCCGGGTCATGCCGTCGATCCCGGCCGAGCTGAAGCCGGCGGTCGGCAAGCATATCGCACCCGAGGCCCTGTTCTGGTTCCGCTGGTCGGCGCTGGTGACGGTGCTGGCTGGCCTGGCGGTCATGTTCGCCCGGGGCCATGCCTATGCCGCCGAAGTGCTGAGCTTTGGCATGGCCGGCGGTCTGGTCGAGGGCGATCAGGGCTTCATGCTGATGGGCATGGGCGTCTGGCTGGCGATCATCATGTTCCTGAACGTCTGGGGCATCATCTGGCCGAACCAGAAGCGCGCGCTGGGTATTGTCGCTGTCGATGACGACAAGAAGGCCCGCGCCGCCCGCATCGCCATGCTGGGCAGCCGCACCAATCTGTTGCTCAGCTTCCCGATGCTGACCTCCATGGCCATGTACCAGACGCTGTTCGGCTGATCCCTTGAGTGCACCGCCTGTCGATCTGGACGCCCAGGTCCGGGCCGCCGATCCGGATCGCTGGCTGTCCAGCCGGTTCGTGGCGGACGAAGGGCGGCGTGCCGACCTGATCACCCTCTATGCATTCGAGGCCGAGCTCATGGTCATCCCGACGCGGGTGACCCAGCCGCTGCTGGCCGAGATGCGCTATCGCTGGTGGGCCGACCAGATGGAGGGGGTGTTTTCGAACGCACCCCGCATCGGCCATCCGGTGCTGGAGGCCCTGACCGGAATTGTGCACCGGCACGGGCTGGTCCGCGCCTCGCTGGACGCCCTGATCGAGGCGCACATTGGCCGGGTGCATGGCGAGCCGCACGATCTGGACGCCTTCTACGTCGGGCCGATGCAGGCGGCGGTGCGGGTGCTGGCCGGACCGGGGCATGAGGCAGCGGTAACCGGAGCGGGGCGCATGCGGGGTCTGGCCCAGACCGGGCGGATCGACGAGGCGCGGACCTTGCGGAGCGAGGCAAATGCGGCCCTGAAGCCTTTGCCGACCGCCGCCTTTCCCGCCGTGGCCCATGCCGCGCTTCTGGACCCCGCCGCGCCCGAGCCGGTCAAGCGGCTGAGGCTGGTCTGGGCCAGCCTCAGGGGGCGGGTCTAGTCGGCCGCCGGCATTGATGCCTACCCCCGGATCGCCTAACGATGATCTTCAACCTAGGGAGGGTGAGATGAATTATCGTTTTGGAACTGTGGTCTCCGTCGCGGCAGCGATAGTGCTGGCCGCGCCGGCAGCAGCGACCTCCGTGGATCGGGCACCGGCACCGGTCGCGGCGCAGGACCCCGCCAATCAGGCGGTCGTTGAAGCCCTCTATGCCGCCTTTGCCCAGGGGGACGGTCCCGGTATCGCCGCCGTTCTCTCGCCCGACCTGATGTGGATTGAAGCCGAGGGTGGCCCGTATGCCGACCTCAACCCTTACGAGGGCCCTCAGGCCGTATTCGAGGGCGTGTTCGGCCGGATCGGGGCCGCCTTCAGCGGGTTTGCCGCCACGCCGGTCAGCTATTGGCCCAGCGGCGACCGGGTCATCGTCGAGGGGCGCTATACCGGGACCCACATTGCCACCGGTGAGGTTCTGGACGCGCAGTTCGTGCATGTGTTCACCGTCAGGGACGGCGTGATCGTTGCCTTCCAGCAATACACCGACACGGCCCAGTGGGTTGATGTGGTGACAGCGGACTGACCACCGTCAGCCGCGTGGCCAGGTGGTCACATCGCCGGGCCAGACCCGGCGGTTCGGCGACTGGTCAAAGGCCCAGCGGATGAAGCGGGCGGTGGTCAGGGCGCCGGTGCGGACCAGCGGGCGGGGCAGGGGCGGACGGTGGCCGTGCATGGTCTGGGCCCAGCCGGGTAGCAGGTCGAACCCGGCCTGCATGATCAGGCCGGCGGCGCTGTCGACGGCGGGTGAGCCGATCCGCTGGCGCATGACCATATGGGCGACCTCGCGCGTGCGGGCATCGGCGCGCAGCTGCGGGCGATACGACTGGATCAGGGCCTCGGCCCCGGCCCGGGTGCGGGGCAGGGGATCGGCACCCAGCGCCTGACCGATGCGCGCCATCTCGTCGAAATAGGCGTCCTGCTCGGCCCTCGGCATCTCGGGTCGGGCATAGCGGATCCAGGCGTCGAGGAAGCTGATCGTCTCGGTCACATGGACCCAGGCCAGCAGCGCGGGGTCCGACACGCGATAGGTCGTGCCGTCGGGCAGGGTACCCCCCAACTTCTTGTGGATGCGGTTGACCTTGTCGATGGCCGACTGTCCGGCCCCGGCGCTGTCATAGGTGGTCACGGCGATGAATTTGGCCGTGCGGCGCAGGCGGCCGTGCATGTCGGCGCGAAAGTCGGAATGGTCCCAGACCCCGGCCAGCACCGCCGGGTGCAGCATCTGCAGCAGCAGGCCCGACACCCCGCCGATCATCATGGTCACCACATCGCCATTGACCTGCCAGGCGACCGAGTTGGGTGCAAACAGCGCATCGGCCCGCCGCAGCACCGGCCGCTCGCCCTTCTCGGCATCATTGAAGACATCGCTGATGCGCTTGCGGATGGCGCGCTTGGCGAGGTCAATCAAGGCGCACCGGTTCCTCTGCTGGAGGCGCCTCGAGAACAGCCCGAATGCGAGGGCGCAGATACCACGCGCCGATGAAGCTGTAGAAGACCAACAGGAAGGTCCCGACGGCCTTGTTCGTTGGATATCGCACAGGGTGGCCTTCGGCTGTCACGAGGGCGCCCGCCGCCAGCCAGTACGAGGCGAAGAACGGCAGAACGACGACGCCCCCGACAAGGTCGCGAAGGCCAGCCAGCACCGGCGGGAGATCCAACAGGCCTATTGGCAGGACAAGAATGGCGACTGCGGCCAGACGGAAGACCCATGAGCGGTTCGGCCCTTGTTCGATGTTGTTCTTCGCCGAAACGTCACGCGCCACCCGGTATATCGCGTAGGTCCAGCCCAGCAAGAACGACATCGCACCGAGCACGCAAACGCTGGCCAGGATGATAATCTGCGGCGTCGCGCTCACGCTTGCCATTTGGCCCGCAAACGCAAGCAGCGTCACCAGCAGCAACCACGCCGGGTGTAGCTGCGCCATACGCCTTGGCCATGTCGCGGATACCTTGGCTGGCCCGGAGCCCCTCATTCGACCGCGTCTCGCCAGGCCTTGAGCGATTCGATGGCGCGGAGGCTCATCAGGCGCTTCTTGGCGCGGCCGCGGTCCTTGGGCGGGATCTTCTTGCCGTCGTCGTCGACGCGTGGGGCCTCGAGCGGGGGCAGCAGGCCGTAGTTGATGTTCATCGGCTGGAATTTCGAGCCTTCCATGTGCCCGCCGGTGATGTGTTCGACCAGGGCGCCGATGGCGGTCTCGGGCGGGGGTGGGGTGAGGTCCCGACCCAGCCGTTCGGCAGCGGCGAGACGCCCGGTCAGCAGGCCCAGCGCGGCGCTTTCGACATAGCCCTCGACCCCGGTCACCTGACCGGCAAAGCGCAGGCGCGGCAGGGCCTTCAGCCGCAGCTGGCGGTCCAGCAGTTTGGGGCTGTTGAGGAAGGTGTTGCGGTGCAGGCCGCCGAGGCGCGCGAACTGGGCGCTTTCCAGCCCCGGGATCATGCGGAAGATGTCGGTCTGGGCGCCGTATTTCAGCTTGGTCTGGAAGCCGACCATGTTGAACAGGGTACCGAGCGCATTGTCCTGACGCAGCTGGACGATGGCGTGCGCCTTGACCATCGGGTCGCGCGGATTGGTCAGGCCGACGGGCTTCATCGGGCCGTGGCGCAGGGTCTCGCGGCCCCGCTCGGCCATCACCTCGATGGGCAGGCAGCCATCGAAATAGGGGACGTTCTCCCACTCTTTGAACTCGGTCTTGGGGCCGGCCAGCAGGGCGTCGATGAAGGCGTCATACTGGGCCTTGTCCATCGGGCAGTTGACATAGGCGGCAGCGTCCCCGCCCGGGCCTTCCTTGTCGTAGCGCGACTGACGCCAGGCGATGTCGAAATTGATCGAGTCGGCGTGGATGATCGGCGCAATGGCGTCGAAGAAGCTGAGCGATTCCTCGCCCGTCGTCGTCAGGATCGCGTCGGCCAAGGCGGCCGAGGTCAGCGGGCCGGTGGCGACGATCACACTGTCCCAGTCCTCGGGCGGAATGCCGGCGATTTCTTCGCGCACGACGGTGATCAGTGCGTGGGCCATCAGCCGGGCGGTCACGGCCTCGGAAAAGCCCTCGCGGTCGACGGCCAATGCGCCCCCGGCCGGGACCTGATGGGCGTCGCCGCACGACAGGATGATCGAATCCAGCGCCCGCATCTCGGCGTGCAGCAGGCCGACGGCATTGTATTCCCAGTCGTCGGACCGAAAGGAGTTGGAACAGACCAGCTCGGCCAGGCCGTCGGTCTGGTGGGCGTCGGTCTTGATGCCCGGCACGCCGCGCATCTCGTGCAGGATGACGGGCACGCCGGCGCGCGCGATCTGCCAGGCGGCTTCGGAGCCGGCCAGGCCGCCGCCGATCACATGGATGGGGGAGGGGGAAGAGGTCATCGCGGCTTTCTAGACACGCCGGACGACTTCGTCAGCAACCGTCTGGTCGCACGAGGGGGCAAGAGGGTAGGATGCGGGTGACGGGGGAGGCGGAATGTCTGCGAACACGGCATCGAGAGGTCACGTGCGCCGGTTGCGACCGACACGGGCGCTGGCCAGCGCGCTGCAGGGCCTGCCACGTCTGTGGGCCGGGGGCTGGGCCGGGCTGTTGCTGCTGATGCTGATGATCCCGCTGGGCGGCTGGACGGCGGGGTCTGGGGCCGCGCAGCATCTGTTCACCGTCATGGCCGTGGTCCTGACCCTGGCGGTCTGGACCGGCCTGACTGCCGTGGCGCTGGACCGGGACCCGCCGCCGGGTGGCGTGGCCACGGGGCCTGTGCTGCTCCGGGTGGTGCTGGCGGCGGTTCTGAACCTGATCTTTCTGGCCATGATCGCCGTGGTGCTGGCACTGGTCAGCCTGGCCATTGCCGGGATGTCGGGTCTGAACCTTGAGGCCATACAGGCGCGCGACTGGGCCAATGTCGGGCCGGTCTGGCAGCTGGGGGTGCTGGGGCTGGTCGGTGTGATCGTGCTGGTCGTGCCGCTGTTGCTGATCGTGCGGTTGTCGCTGTTCGTGCAGGCGACGGTCGGGCGGGGCCATGCCGTGTCGCTGAACACCATGGGAATCGCCCAGGGCAGCTTCTGGGCGCTGATGCTGTTGTTCCTGACGCTCGCCGTGCCGCCCCTCGCGCTTTTGGGGTGGGCCGCGTCTCACGGGTTGATCGAATTGGCCATGGTGACGCTTATCGGGTTATGGATGCCGGTGTCGGCGGGGGCGCTGGCGGCGGCCTATGGCCAGCTGGAGTACTGGAGCCCGGATTCTTTGGGCCACCTCGGGGGAGGGTGAGATGAAGACATTCGACATCATGGAGGCCTTGGCCGAGCCGTTCCGGCAGGCCGGGCGCCGGCCGCTGGCGACCATCGTCTGGGGACTGGTGGGTTTGTTGCCCAGCGTGGGCGGTCTCGCACTGCTGTTCCATGTGTTCGGCGGGGACATGTTCATCGATGACCCCGACTTCGAATCGGGCGCCGACATGGCGACCTTCTTCCAGTTCCAGAGCTGGTCGCTGCTGGTCAATCTGCTGGAGTGGTTGGTGTCCATCGTCGTGATCGTGGCGGTCACGCGGGCGACCTTTGCCGGACGACGCAAGGACGGCGCTTTCTTCATGCGGGTGGGTGCGGACGAGTTCCGGGTGCTGATCGCCAGCCTTGTGATCGCCATCGTGGCTGTGCTCGCCCTGATCGTGCTGGCCCTGATCTGTGTGGGGATCGGGGCGCTGATCTGGCAACTGCCGGAGCTGCCGCGCGCGCTGGGCCTCGTCGTGCTCGGCATCGCGGCCTTTCTGCTGATCCTGCTGGCCTCGGGGCGCGCCTATCTGATCCTGCCCGCCTGCGTCTGGCATCACAGCCTGGCCTTTGAGGAGGGCTGGAAGCTGGGGCGGCGTCAGTCGTGGAAGCTGGTCGGCCTGCTGATCATGCTGCTCATCGTCACGATCGTCATGAGCCTGGTGATCATGGTGGTGGCCGTGATCCTGCTGCTGGTCATCGGCGCCATGCTGGGCGGATGGGACATGCCGGCCATGGATGACCCCGAGGGCTGGGTCATGAACATGTTCGAGCAGCCGCTGGTCTGGGGCGTGACGGCGGCTGTGCTGCTGATCCCGCTGGCCTGGGTGCAGGGGTTCTTCCAGCTGCTGGGCAATGCGCCTTTCGCCCATGTGGTGCGCGAACTGTCGGCCGAGGCGGACAGCGCCGCGGAAACCACGGCTGACAATCCGGACGAGTCCGTCTAAGGCTGGGGCCTCATCAATCGGGGAGGGTGTGGTGATGACGTTTTCTGCAACAGACGCGGCCTTTGAAGGTTTTCGCGTGGTGCGGCGCAAGCCGATGGTGCTGCTGTGGTGGGCCGCCTTTTATCTGGTCAGCTTCGCACTGATATTCCTGCTGGCTGCCGGCCCGATCGCGGGCGTGATGGCCGCAGCGTCGGATCTTGAGAATATGGGACCCGGCGCGACGCCCGAGGATCTGCGGCCGTTCATGATGGCCTATCTGGCCGTGTTTCCGATCCTCATCCCGCTGGGCATATTGATGGGGGCTGTCCTCAACGCCGCCGTGGCGCGCTCGGTTCTGGAGCCCGGCAAATCGGCATTTGGTTACCTTCGGATCGGTATGGATGAGGTCCGCGTGGCCGTGGTCTCCGTGGTCCTGTCGATCGTCATGGGCCTGGCCGCGATGGTCATCTTCGGAGTAGCAGGGTTCATTGCCGGATTCCTTGGAGCCGCCGACGTACCGGGGGGGCCGCTGATCATTGTCGTGGTGTTCCTCGCAGCGATTGCGGCGATGATCTGGCTGGCGGTGCGGTTGTCGTTGGCCATTCCGATCACCGTGGCCGAGAAGCGGTTCGCTTTCTTTGACTCGTTCAAGGTGACGGGCGGGCATCTGTGGGGGCTGATCGGCATGGCGGTCATCGCCTTTGTCATGACCCTTGTTGTCAGCATTCTGACGTCGATCGTCTTTTTCCCCCTGACCATGGGTATGGGAGCGGCCGTTGACTGGGAATCGCTGGAAGGCATGAACGCCATGGGCATCCTGCAGGCCATCGGTCCGATGGTGGCGGTCGCCATCGTCCTGCAGGCGATCTCGTCGGCGCTGCTGGCGGCGGTCATGTATGCGCCGTTTGCCGCCGCCTACCGCGATCTGAAGGGCACGGGCACGCCCGAGCTGGCCTGATCGCCTGACTGACCGATCAACGATGAAGCCCGGGCGTCAGGCTTTCGCCCGGGCTTTTCGTTTGGCCGGAGCGGGCTCGGCCGCGAGCGCCTTCACCCGCGCCTTGCGGCGGTCCTCGTGGCGCTCCAGGACAGGCTTGAGGTAGCGGCCGGTCCAGCTGGCGGCGTTGTCGGCGACCTGCTCCGGGGTGCCGACCGCGACGATCTCGCCGCCGCCGTCGCCGCCCTCGGGGCCGAAGTCGAGCAGCCAGTCAGCCACCTTGATGACGTCCAGATTGTGCTCGATGACCACGATGGTGTTGCCGGCCTCGACCAGTTCCTGCAGCACCTCCAGCAGCTTGCGGGTGTCCTCGAAATGCAGGCCGGTGGTCGGCTCGTCGAGGATGTAGAGGGTCTTGCCGGTGGCGCGTTTCGACAGCTCCTTGGACAGCTTGACACGCTGGGCCTCACCGCCCGACAGGGTGGTGGCGGGCTGGCCGACCTTGACGTAGCCCAGGCCCACGCGCTCCAGCGTCAGCATGCGGTCGCGGATCGGCGGCACGGCCTTGAAGAAGGTCGCGGCCTCCTCGACCGTCATATCCAGAACGTCGGATATGCTCTTGCCCTTGAACACCACTTCCAGCGTTTCGCGGTTGTAGCGTTTGCCCTTGCAGACGTCGCAGGTGACATAGACGTCGGGCAGGAAGTGCATCTCGATCTTGATGACGCCGTCGCCCTGACAGGCCTCGCACCGCCCGCCCTTGACGTTGAAGCTGAACCGCCCGGGGCCATAGCCGCGCGCCTTGGACTCCGGCAGGCCCGCATACCAGTCGCGGATCGGGCCGAAGGCTCCGGTGTAGGTGGCCGGGTTGGAGCGCGGGGTGCGGCCGATGGGCGACTGGTCGATGTCGATGACCTTGTCGAAATGTTCCATCCCCTCGATCCGGTCGTGGGGGGCCGGGGCGTCCGAAGCATTGTGAAGACGGCGCGCGGCGGCCTTGTAGAGCGTCTCGATCGTGAAGGTCGACTTGCCCCCGCCCGACACGCCGGTGATGCAGGTGAACAGGCCGACCGGGATCTCGCCGGTGACGTTCTTGAGGTTGTTGCCGGTGGCGCCCGAGATGCGGAGCATCCGCTTGCGGTCGACCGGGCGGCGGCCATCGACCGGCAGTTCGATCTCGCGCTCGCCGGTCAGATATTTGCCGGTCAGGGACCTGGGGTTGGCCATCACCTCATCCGGCGTGCCCTGGGCGCAGATCTCGCCGCCGTGGACGCCCGCAGCGGGGCCCATGTCGATGACATGGTCGGCGGTCAGGATGGCTTCCTCGTCGTGCTCGACGACCAGCACGGAATTGCCGAGATCGCGCAGGCCGCGCAGGCTGTCCAGCAGGCGGCTGTTGTCACGCTGGTGCAGGCCGATGGACGGCTCGTCCAGCACATAGAGCACGCCGGTCAGGCCCGAGCCGATCTGCGACGCCAGCCGGATGCGCTGGCTCTCGCCGCCCGAAAGGGTGCCGGAGTTGCGCGACAGGTTCAGATAGTCGAGCCCGACATTGTTCAGGAACCGCAGCCGGTCGGTGATCTCCTTGAGGATACGCCGGGCGATCTCGGCCTGCTTCTCGGTCAGGGTCTCCTCAAGGGTCGAGAACCAGAGGTATGCCTTCGAGATCGACAGGGCGTTGACGTCGGCGATGTCCTCGCCGTTGATCTTGACGGCCAGGGCCTCGGGCTTCAGCCGCTTGCCGCCGCAGGACTCGCAGGGCGTCTCGGACTGGTAGCGGCCCAGCTCCTCGCGCACCCAGGCGCTGTCGGTCTCGCGCCAGCGACGCTCAAGGTTCGGAAGCACCCCCTCGAACGGCTTGGAGACCTCATATTTGCGGGCATTGTCGTCATAGACGAATTTGATCTTCTCCTTGCCCGTGCCGCCCAGGATGACGTCGCGCGCCTCCTGCGGCAGGTCGCGCCAGGACTTGTCCATCGAGAAGCCATAGTGGCGGGCCAGCGCCTGCAGCGTCTGGGTGTAGAGGGGCGAGGGACCGCGCGACCACGGGGCGACGGCCCCCTTGTGCAGGGTCTTGTCGGTGTCCGGCACCACCAGCCCGGCGTCGAACGCCAGCTTGACGCCCAGGCCGTCGCACGACGGACAGGCCCCGGTCGGGCTGTTGAACGAGAACAGCCGCGGCTCGATCTCGCTGATGGTGAACCCCGACACCGGACAGGCGAACCGCTCGGAAAAGATGATCCGGCGCGGCTCGGTCTCGCCCTCGGCCACACTGGCCCATTCGGCAACGGCGATGCCGTCGGTCAGCTTCAGCGCGGTCTGCAGGCTGTCGGCGTAGCGGCCCTCAAGGCCCTCCTTGGTGATCAGCCGGTCGACCACGACATCGATGTCGTGCTTGAACTTCTTGTCGAGGACCGGCGCGTCCTCGATCGGATAGAATTCCCCGTCGATCTTCAGCCGCTGATAGCCCAGCCGCTGCCATTCGGCGATTTCCTTGCGGTATTCGCCCTTGCGGTCGCGCACCACGGGCGCCAGCAGCAGGATGCGCTCGCCCTCGGGCAGGGCGGTCAGCTTGTCGACCATCTGGCTGACGGTCTGGCTCTCGATCGGCAGGCCCGTGGCCGGCGAATAGGGCACGCCGACCCGCGCCCACAGCAGGCGCATATAGTCGTTGATCTCGGTCACCGTGCCGACGGTCGAGCGCGGGTTCTTCGACGTCGTCTTCTGTTCGATCGAGATGGCCGGCGACAGGCCTTCGATCAGGTCGACGTCCGGCTTGCCCATCAGCTCCAGGAACTGGCGCGCATAGGCCGACAGGCTCTCGACATAGCGCCGCTGGCCCTCGGCATAGATGGTGTCGAACGCCAGCGAGGACTTGCCCGAGCCCGACAGCCCCGTCATGACCACCAGCTGGCCACGGGGAATGTCGACATCGACGCCCTTGAGATTGTGCTCGCGTGCGCCGCGCACACGGATGAAGTCGTGTTTTTCGATCATGCCTGTCCGGGAACGCAGAGAGGGCCGGACGGGTCCGGCGTGCCGCCGCTATATGGGCACTGAATCGCAGGATGCAGCAAGAACATTTAGGGAACCTGCGAGGGACTGGCCGGTCTTCTCACGGCTTCGTGCGGCGAATGCGGCTTGCACCCCGGAGCCTTTGACCCCATTCTGATGTCTTCGCGTGAGTAGTTTCGGAGGCCAGACGATCATGATCAGCGCTGTGGAAATCGGTTTCGCCCTTTCCCTCGTCGCCCTCGTGGTCGCCTATGTCTCGCTCCAGCCTCGCCCGAAACCCGTCCCCATCCGCATTCGTGACGCTCAGCGGCGTCGCCGCCCGGACGCCTGACGGCCGAACCCTCTTCGAAAATCTGAGCCTGTCGCTGGGGCGCGAGCGCACCGGCATCGTTGGTCGCAATGGCACCGGCAAGACGACCCTGCTTGATCTGATCGCGGGGGACGGGGCGCCGGCCGAAGGCCATATCGTGCGCAATGGCTTCATCGCCCGTCTGCGACAGGACGCCGGGGCCGTGCCGGGCCAGACCGTGGCCGCCGCGCTGGGGGTCGAGGCGGCGCAGGCGCGGCTGGCCCGCATTCTGGCGGGGGACGGTACTGCCGACGACCTGGCCGAGGCCGACTGGACCCTTGAGGCGCGACTGGAATCGGCGCTGGCAGCCGTGGGGCTGGGCGGATTGGCGCCGGCCCGCGAGGCGGCGACGCTCAGCGGGGGCGAACGGACGCGGCTGGAGCTGGCGGCGCTGGAGCTGGCGGGGGCCGAGCTGATCCTGCTGGATGAACCCACCAATCATCTTGATGCCGACGGCCGCGCACTTGTGGCCGAGCGCCTGTCTCGCTGGCCGGGCGGGGCGGTGGTGGTCAGTCACGACCGCGCCCTGTTGCGCCAGATGGACCGGATCGTCGAGTTGTCGCCGCTGGGGGCCACGGTCTATGGCGGCAACTACGACCTCTATGCCGAGCGCAAGGCGATCGAACGGGTCGCGGCCGAGCACGATCTGGCCGTAGCCGAGAGCGAGGTCGCCCGCACGGCCGCCGATGCCCAGCGCCGGGCCGAAGGCAAGGCCCGGCGGGATCGCGCGGGGCGGAAGAAGGGCATGAAGGGCGATATGCCCAAGATCCTGCGGGACTTCCGCGCAGAGACAGCCGAGAATTCCGCCGGCCATGACGCCCGGCTGGCGGCCCGTCAGGCGGCAGAGGCCGAACAGACCCTGGTTGCGGCGCGTGAACGGGTCGAGCGGGTGCGGCGGATGACCCTGCCCCTGCCTGAGACAGGACTGGCCGCCGGGCGACAGGTGCTGACTCTGCAAGGCGTCAGGGTCGACGGCGAACGAGGCCTTCGGGTCGGTCCCGTCGATCTGAGGCTGACCGGAGCGGAACGGGTGGCGATCACCGGCCCCAACGGGTCGGGCAAGACCACCCTGCTGGACCTGATCGCAGGGCGGATCATGCCGTCAGCGGGCACGGTCGAATGCGCGGTGCCGCTGGCCCTGCTGGACCAACACGCCGGTTTGCTGCGCGACGACGAAACCCTGAGCGAGGCCTGGCAGAGGCTGAACCCGGACGGCACACTGAACGACGCCCAGGCGGCGCTGGCGCGGTTCCTGTTCCGCAATGTCGAGGCGCACAAACGGGTCGGCACCCTGTCAGGTGGCGAGCGTCTGCGGGCGGCGCTGGCCTGCGTCATGACCGGAACGCGACCGCCGCAGCTGCTGGTGCTCGACGAGCCGACCAACCATCTGGACCTGGACGCTATCGAGGCGGTCGAGGCCGCGCTGGCCGCGTGGGACGGGGCGCTGGTGGTCGTCAGCCACGACCGCGACTTTCTGGACGCGGTCGGGATCGAGCGCGAGATCCGGCTTTAGGTCTCCGACGACGGATCGCCTGGCACCGTCTGCACCGGCGGGGCGTCCGCCGGGTTGGTCGGCACCGGCGGGGTCGTCAGCGCACTGTCCTCGGTGCGGACGCCACGCAGGTGCTTGGCCTCTTCCTTTTCGCCGATGTCGAGGAAGCCGGGGGCCGAGGCGTTGTGCTGTTCCAGATTGCCGGTGCGGACGACGACCGAGCGATAGCCGTCCCAGATCATGTGGAGGGCGACATACAGCACGATGACGAGGCCGACGTAGCCGATCCAGCGATGCTTGTTCAGCAGCTTGGCGATGAAGGTCGCGGCCACACCCATCAGGGCGATCGACAGCACCAGACCAAAGACCATGATCCACGGGTGATCGTGGGCGGCGCCTGCGACGGCCAGCACATTGTCGAGCGACATGGTGATGTCGGCGATCATGATCTGGACCAGGGCCGCGCCGAAGGTCTTGCGCTTGATGCCCATTTCCTCGGGCGTGGCCCCGCCGCCGTGGTGGGCGGCCAGCGCCATCTCCATGGCCTCGCCGGACTCGGCCTGGTCGTGGGTGCGCTGCTCCTGCAGTTCGCGCCACATCTTCCAGCACACCCACAGCAGCAGGAAACCGCCGGCCATCAGCAGGCCGACGATGGCCAGCAGCTGGACGGTGATGAGGGCAAAGCCGATGCGCATGATCACGGCGGCGGCCAGACCGATAAGGATGGCCTTCTTTCGCTGTTCAGCGGGCAGGGCGGCGGCCGCCAGACCCACGGCCACGGCATTGTCGCCGGCCAGCACCAGGTCGATCATCAGCACCTTGCCAAGCGCGGTCAGTTGGCTGGCGAGTTCGGGGGATGCGAGAAATTCCATTTCGGCTCTGTAAGGCAGTCAGGGGCGGTCCGGCAAGCGGTGAGCGATCCGTGTTTGTGCCCCTATTTCAGCTGGAGTAGGATTGCGCCATGACCCGCGACGAACTGCTTGCCAGACTGAGGGACCAGAAGCCGTGGCTGGCAGAGCAGGGGATCGTGAACCTGCGCCTGTTCGGCAGCTATGCGCGGGATGAAGCGGGGCCGGACAGCGACGTCGATTTGCTGGTCGATACCTCCCGGCCGCTGGGGTTGGAGTTCCTGACGGTCGAGCGGCTGCTGGGAGAGCGGCTGGGCCGGTCGGTCGAATTCTGCTCCACGGACGTCATGCACTCCAAGATCAGGAGCAAGGCAGAGGGCGAAGCGGTTGCCGTTTGAAGAGACGGACAGCATTCATCTCGATGAGATGCTGGACGCGGCCACGCGCCTGAGGGCGCATCTGCAAAGGATAACGGTCGAGGCCTTCGAGGACGATGCGCTGGTTTATGACGCGGTTTGCCTGTGTCTGATGCGGATCGGGGAAGGCGCGCGGCTGCTCTCTGACGCCGCAAAGGCCCAGCTGCCCGATGTGCCATGGCCGGATGTCATCAATCTGCGACATCGCATTGCCCATGGCTACAGTCACCTTCGGGGGTCGGTGATCTGGATGACCGCCATGCGCAGTGTTCCCGCCCTCGAGGCGGCCCTGCGCACGCTGCGGGCGCGGATGGACTGATCCTCAGCCCTGCTTCCTTGACGCCTCATAGAGGGCGACGGCGGCGGCGTTCGACACATTGAGGCTTTCGAAGCCACCCGGCATGGGAATGCGGGCAAGGGTGTCGCAGTTTTCCGCCACCAGACGACGCAGGCCGTCGCCTTCCGAGCCCATGACCAGGACGGTGGGGCGCCCGTCGAGCGCCTCGTCCAGCGTCATATCGCCCTCGCCTTCCAGCCCGACGATGTGCCAGCCGGCCTCCTGCAGGGTGCGGAGCGCGCGCGACAGATTGGTCACCCGGGCGCAGGGCAGGCGCTCGGTCGCGCCCGCCGCCGTCTTGGCCAGCGGCCCGGCCAGCGCCGGGCTGTGCCGGTCCTGAACGATGATGCCGCGTGCCCCGAAGGCCAGCGCCGAGCGGAAGATGGCACCGACGTTCTGCGGGTCCGTCAGCTGGTCCAGCATGACCAGTATGCCGCGCGCCGGATGGGCCAGATCGTCCAGATCCACGCCCTCCAGCGGCTTGACCTTGAACACCAGCCCCTGATGCACTGCGCCGGGCGGCAGCAGGCGCGCCAACCGGTCACCGTCCACCACCTCGACCGCGTGGCCGTTCAGCAGTTTGTCACGCTCCAGCTCGGCGGCGCGATCGGCCGTGGCCATCAGTCGGCCCATGCCCTGACGGGCCGGGTTGGCGAGCGCCGCCAGAACGGGGTGGCGGCCCCAGATCAGGGAATCAGGATCCAGTCGGTCACGGCCCTTGTCACGGCCCGGCTCGCGGGCAGGCTTGGCATCCCACGGGTCGGGCGCGGCGGCGCGATCCCCCTTGCGGCCGGGCTTTGCGGGCTCTTCGGCACGGCTCCGGGGGGGTGGTTTGCGACCGGATTTCCGGTCGTTGCGTTCGCGGTTCGACGACACTATAAGACGCGCTCCGATTTGGGAGCCCAAGGGCTTTCCGGGTTGGGCACCCCCTCTAACGCAGGCGATGCCCGAACCCGAAGTCTTTATTCGACATTGATCCTTCGGGGTCGGGTCGGAGGCCTGATGACGATCACGTACGTGCTTGGGGGAATGTCCCGAGTGGCAAAGGGGGCGGACTGTAAATCCGCTGCGTAAGCTTCGCAGGTTCGAGTCCTGCTTCCCCCACCACGCACGTCCGGGATCGCAAAGGGCCGGTGTCCAGACCGGAACCGGGTGTGGTGCCTACCGCTTGTGGGGGACACCGCATTCTCTGCGCGGGTATAGTACAATGGTAGTACAGCAGCCTTCCAAGCTGAATATGTCGGTTCGATTCCGTCTACCCGCTCCAGGTTTTTGACAGCACTTAGCGCCCCTCAACCCGGGCCATCAGGAGTTTTGGCCATGGCCAAGGAAAAGTTTGAACGCACCAAGCCGCACTGCAACATCGGCACGATTGGTCACGTTGACCATGGCAAGACGACGCTGACGGCGGCGATCACGATGACGCTGGCGAAGGCCGGTGGAGCCA
>NZ_QTTA01000005.1 GCF_003730275.1 Brevundimonas halotolerans | reverse complement strand
CCGCTGCGGCCCAACGGCTGAAACGCTTGTGCGCCGTCTTCCACTTGCCGTAGCGCTCGGGAAGGTCCTGCCAGTGAGCGCCGGAACGCAGCACCCACAGCACGCCGTTCACGAACAGGCGGTTGTCTGACCCCGTCCGCCCGGGATCCGACGCCTTCCCCGGGAGCAGCGGCTCGATCCGAGCCCACTGCGCCTCATCCAGTTCGTACCGCTTCACACCCATCACAGACCTCCGTCAAAGCGGAGACCTATGAATCACGCATTCAGGCTCACGTGAATCCCTGAATGTCGATTGGTCCTAGAGCTCGCTGATGTTCAGTTGATTTCTTCCTGGCGCAGAGCTTGCGAGGTCTTCGTCCGAACTTGCGCTGAAAACCTGGAAAGAAGCGTGAGAGCTTCGTCCGCTTTCCACCCAAAGCCGCCACCTGAAGAGTCCGCTTTCCGGTTCGTGGTTCAGCCTCCCAGCGCATCCCGTACGGCCTGCAGCCCGGCCTCGGCCTTGCTGGCGTCGGGGGCTCCGCCTTGGGCAAAGTCTGGCTTGCCGCCGGCGCCTTGCCCGCCCATGGCCAGGACGGCGGCGCGGGCCAGGTCGGCGGCGTTGATCCGGTCGGTGACGTCCGAGGTCACGGCCACGGTCACCGCCGCCTTGCCGTCGGTGGTGCCGATCAGGGCGACGACGCCGCTAACCACCTGTTTGCGGAAATCCTCGGCCACGCCGCGTAGGCCCTTGCCGTCGACGCCGTCCAGCACCCGCGCGATCAGCCTGGTGCCACCGATCTCCTCGGGCGCGGTATTGCCGCCCCTGCCGCCGCCCAGGGCGACCTGCTTCTTGAGCTCGGCGACCTGTTTCTCCAGCGTCTTGACCGAGGTCTGCAGCGCCTCGACCCGGCCCGGCACATCGGCGGGCTGGATCTTGAAGTCGCGGGCCAGACCGCGCGCCACGCGGGCCTGGGCTTCCAGATACTGACGGGCGGGCTCTCCGGTCAGGGCCTCGATGCGGCGGACGCCGGCGGCGATGCCGCTCTCCGAGACGATCTTGAACAGGGCGATGTCGCCCGTGCGCGCGACGTGCGTGCCGCCGCACAGCTCGACCGAATAGGGTTTGTCCTCGACCAGGCTGTGGCCCAACGTCAGCACCCGGACCTCGTCGCCATATTTCTCGCCGAACAGGGCCACGGCGCCCGCGGCAATGGCCTCATCGGGGCCCATCAGCTTGGTCTCGGCCGGCAGGTTCTGACGGATGACGGCGTTCACCTCATCCTCGATCCGGGCCAGTTCGTCGTCGGTCACCGGGGCGTTGTGGCTGAAGTCGAAACGCATCCGCTCGGCGTCGACCATCTGGCCCTTCTGCGCCACGTGCGGGCCCAGCACATTCTTGAGCGCCGCGTGCAGCAGGTGCGCGGCCGAGTGGTTCGACCGGGTGGTCAGGCGGGCCAGAGCCGTCACCGAGGCCTCGACCCGGTCGCCGGTCTTCAGCGTGCCCGAGGTGATGCGGATACGGTGGACATAGAGGTCAGGCGCGGGCTTTTGCACATCCAGCACCTCGGCCCGGCCGCCGGTCCAGCTTAGCGTGCCGCGATCACCGGCCTGTCCGCCGCCTTCGCCGTAAAAGGGCGTGCGGTCCAGCACGAGCTCGGCCTCGGCCCCCTCGGGTGCCTGTTCAGCCGGGGCTCCGTCGACCACCAGCGCCAGCACCTCGCCGGTGCCGTCCACGTCGTCATAGCCGATGAAATCGGTCGGCCCGAGGCGGTCGCGCAGCGCCAGCCATTCGGCGGTTGAGGCCGTCTGGCCCGACCCCTTCCAGTGCTCGCGCGAGCGGTCGCGCTGTTCGGTCATCGCCGCTTCGAAACCATCGGTGTCGACGGCAAAACCGCGGCGGCGCGCCTCGTCCTGGGTCAGGTCCAGCGGGAAGCCATAGGTGTCATAGAGGGCAAAGGCGGTCGCGCCGGGCAGGGTGCCGCCCTCGGCCAGATCGCGCGTTGCCTCCTCGAACAGGGTCATGCCGCGGCCGAGCGTGGTGCGGAAGCGCAGCTCTTCCTGCTTCAGCGTGTCCTCGATGGTGGCCTGGGCCCGGGTCAGCTCGGGATAGGCCTCGCCCATCTCGGCGACCAGCGTCGGCACCAGACGGTGCATCAGCGGGTCCGCCGCGCCCAGCAGGTGGGCGTGGCGCATGGCCCGGCGCATGATGCGGCGCAGCACATAGCCCCGGCCCTCGTTCGACGGCGTCACGCCATCGGCGATCAGGAAGGACGACGACCGCAGGTGGTCGGCGATCACCCGGTGGCTGGGCGCCTGATCACCCTGGGCGGCCACGCCGGTGGCCTCTTCCGAGGCGTTGATCAGAGTACGGAACAGATCGGTTTCGTAGTTGGAATGCACGCCCTGCAGCACGGCGGCGACGCGTTCCAGCCCCATGCCGGTGTCGATCGACGGCTTGGGCAGGTTCAGGCGGGTGCCGTCTTCCTGCTGTTCGAACTGCATGAAGACCAGGTTCCAGATCTCGACCCAGCGGTCGCCGTCCTCGTCCGGCGTTCCGGGCGGGCCGCCCCAGATATGGTCGCCGTGGTCATAGAAGATTTCGGTACACGGACCGCACGGGCCGGTGTCGCCCATCGACCAGAAATTGTCCGAGCCGGCGATGCGGGTGATGCGGCTTTCGGGCAGGCCGGCGATCTTCTTCCACAGGTCGAAGGCCTCATCGTCGTCGATATAGACGGTGGCCATCAGCCGGTCCTTCGGAATGCCGAAGTCCTTGGTCACGAGGTTCCAGGCGGCCTCGATGGCGTGTTCCTTGAAGTAATCGCCGAACGAGAAATTGCCCATCATCTCGAAGAAGGTGTGGTGGCGGGCGGTGTAGCCGACATTGTCCAGGTCATTGTGCTTGCCCCCGGCGCGCACGCATTTCTGGGCACTGGTCGCGCGGTTGTAGGGACGCTTCTCCTGACCGGTGAAGACGTTCTTGAACGGCACCATGCCGGCATTGACGAACAGCAGGGTCGGATCGTTCTGCGGCACCAGCGGCGCGGACTGCACCTTGGTGTGACCATCGGCGGCGAAATAGTCGAGGAAGGTCGAACGGATCTCTTTGAGGCTGGACATCGGGGCGGGCTCGGTCAGTCGGGAGGAAACGGGGAGGCAGCCGTCATACAGAGGAATGCGCCGGATTGCATCACCTGCCCGTGATCGTGGCCCGTGATCGATGAGGCGTGATCGGCGGGCGCGACATTGCGGCGGGCGACGGCGGGCCGGAGGAGGACTAGGGTCGGTCCATGCGCGAAGTGGTCGTCTGGTATGACGGGGCCTGTCCCCTGTGTCGCCGCGAGATCGGCATCATGCGGCGGCTGGACCGTGGCGGTGCCCTGACCTTCGTCGATGTGGCCCGGCCGGGCGCGGCCGAGGCCTGTCCGCTCGACCCGGCCGACATGCTGTCCCGCTTTCATGTGCGCGAGGACGGGCAATTGCTGACCGGCGCCGCCGCCTTTGCCGCCATGTGGCGCGCCATTCCGATCCTCCGCCCCTTCGGCCTCATGGCCCGCAACCGGATGGTGCTGGCCCTGCTGGAGCGCCTGTATGTGCAGTTCCTCAAGGTGCGCCCGCGCCTGCAGCGGCTGTTTCGCTGACAGCCGTCCACAACGGACGAAGCCGCCCGACCGGGGGGTCGAGCGGCTTCTTTTCCCCGGACGGATGTCACGGGGTCGGTGGCGGGTCGCGAGGCACCGCCCGGGGAAGTCTGAAAGCCGAGCGGCTTGAGGGCGATCAGCCCTCGAGGTCCTGCCCCTCGTCGGGCTCGGGCGAGCCCAGCAGTTCGTCGTCGATCTTGCTGGTCGACTGACGCACGGCCTTTTCGATCGAGGCCGCCACATCGGGATTGGCCTTGAGGAATTCGCGCACATTCTCGCGGCCCTGACCGATGCGCTGGCTGTCGTACGAGAACCAGCTGCCGGCCTTTTCGATCACCCCGGCCTTGACGCCCAGGTCGATGATCTCGCCCAGTTTCGAGATGCCCTCGCCATACATGATGTCGAAGATCACCTCGCGGAACGGCGGGGCCACCTTGTTCTTGACCACCTTGACCCGGGTGGTGTTGCCGACCACCTCGTCGCGGTTCTTGATGGCGCCGGTGCGACGGATGTCGAGGCGCACCGAGGCATAGAATTTCAGCGCATTGCCGCCGGTGGTCGTCTCGGGCGAGCCGTACATGACGCCGATCTTGTGGCGGATCTGGTTGATGAAGATGACGATGCAGTTGGTCCGCGAGATCGAGGCGGTCAGCTTGCGCAGCGCCTGGCTCATCAAACGGGCCTGAAGGCCGGGCAGGCTGTCGCCCATCTCGCCCTCGATCTCGGCCCGGGGCGTCAGGGCGGCGACCGAGTCGATCACCACAATGTCCACCGCGCCCGACCGCACCAGGGTGTCGGTGATTTCCAGCGCCTGCTCGCCATTGTCCGGCTGGCTGACCAGCAGATCGTCGAGGTTCACGCCCAGCTTCTGGGCATAGACCGGGTCCAGCGCATGTTCCGCGTCAACAAACGCCGCCACGCCGCCGACCTTCTGGATCTCGGCCACCGTGTGCAGCGCCAGCGTGGTCTTGCCGGAGCTTTCCGGGCCGAAAATCTCGATCACCCGGCCATAGGGCAGGCCGCCGATCCCCAGCGCCATATCCAGGCCCAGCGAGCCGGTCGAGATGCTCGCGATCTCGGTCACCAGCCCGCCCTTGCCCAGCTTCATCACCGAGCCCTTGCCGAACGCCCGGTCAATCTGGGCCAGCGCCGCTTCCAGAGCCCGCGCCTTGTCGCCGTCTTCCTTGCCCACCAGTTTCAAAGCCGCCTGTGCCATTGCCTTCGACTCCCTTGCCATGATTCCCATCCGACTTCGGGAGAGACCCGCCACAGGGATGGACATCCACCCCCGGCCCGCTCCCGGTGACCGGCATATGTGCATGTTTTGTTCTGGTTGCCAATATGTTCTTTTTTCGAGTGCGACCGGGATTGACGTAGGGGGCCGTCTGACGAAGCGGGGTTCATCACAAAGACCACAAAGACCCCACAAAGGACACAACGGGGTCGAGCCCGCTGCACCCGTTGTGGTGAACCTCATTCTTAAGTCCCCTCTCCCGGCGGGAGAGGGGTTGGGGGTGAGGGGCTCTCTGTATCCTTCGGCGTGAGCCGTCGCACCGGTCCTGCCACGGCGGTCGCCGACGGACACTAACGACCCTCATCCGGCGCTCACGCGCCACCTTCTCCCATCGGGAGAAGGGATAAAACTGTCGTGCGGAACCCGAGCCATAGGCACACCCCCTTTGTGTCCTTCGTGCCTCCTTTGTGTCCTTTGTGATGAACTCCTTCGCCGGGGACACGGATGAGCGCTGGGTTGAGGGCAGCAGCTCGGATAGCCGCCCCCGAATTCCCCAACCCTTTCAACACCCCCACCGTTTCCCGGACCGTTCTTCCCGACCCGGTCCAGCGGTGTGCAACCCTCTGGCTGTCTCCGCCGCAGGAGAGGCGCCTCGGGACCCAGGCACTGACGCGGCGGCGGGGGCCGGTCGAGCGGGATTGCCCGGTGTAAACACCGGGGTCCGGGGCGTTTCTGGACGCCTCGCCCGTCGCGGGCTGAGTCGTCTGGAAGAGGTCGAACCGGGTTAAACGAGCCGGGCCGCGCAAGTTCGTCGGCGCCCCCGGTCCCGGCGGAAGAGACCGGAGCTTCAGACCGCTCGCGTGAACCGACCGGGGCGGCGCCAGGCCAGGTGCCGAAACTCACACACGCTCCCTACGGCGAAAGCACGGGAGCAACGGTTCCGGGCCCCCGGCCCATGCGCCGCCCACCTCTCCATATCCTCTGCCCCCCGGGCGAGAGGGGCTTCGGCGTGGGCGCGAAGGCGCGCCCCTCACTTCACCTTTTTGTAAACGGTCAGGCCCAGGACGAAGACGGCGACCGCGATGATGACGGCGATCCAGAACAGGATGATGGCGATGTCGACGAAAACGCCGGCAAGGCCCGTGAAACCCAGCACACCCAGGATCAGGGCGATGACGGCGAGAATGATGGCCCATTTGATCATGGGGGTGGCTCCTCAGTGAAGATGTGTATCGCCCCGCAACGCCACCCGGGGCGGCGACGTTCCGGAAACAGCCTGTTGCACTGCAAGAAAAATCCGCTTCCCCATTGATCCAATGGCCAAGCTTCGCGTTGGATGGGGCATGACAAAAACAAACAAGCCCGCCGTCCTGAACATTCGCAATGCCCGCGCCGCAGATGTGGAGGCCATCGCGGCCCTCGTGTCCAAGGTCTACAAGTCCATGCCGCCCTATACGACCGGCATGCTGCGCGGCCAGATCTCGGCCTTCCCCGACGGCCAGTTCGTGGTCGAATATGAAGGCGACATCGTCGGCTATGCCGCCGGCTTCCGCATCGATGAAAAGACGGCGATGAGCCAGCACACCTGGTCGCAGATCACCGGCGGCGGCTATGCCTCGCGTCACGATCCCATCGGCGAATGGTTCTATGGCATGGAGGTCTGCGTCGACCCCGACCGGCGGCGCCTGCGCATTGGCCAGCGCCTGTATGATGCGCGGCGCGACTTCTGCGAGGCCAAGAATCTGAAGGGCATCGTTTTTGGCGGACGCATGCCCGGGCTGGCGCGCAAGAAGGCCACCTATGCCGAGCCCGAGGCCTATCTGGACGCCGTCTCGGCGCGGAAGGCCAATGACCCGGTGATCGGCTTTCACCTGCGCACCGGCTTTGAGCCGATCGGCGTGCTGAAGGGCTATCTGGCCTCGGACACCGCCTCGATGGGCCACGCCGCCCACATGGTCTGGCGCAACCCCTATTTCGTCGAGGAGCGGGGCAAGGGTTCGGCCTTTGCGGTCAAGGAGAACGTCCGCATCGCCACCGTCCAGCTGCAGGCGCGCAAGGTGGCGAGCTTTGAGGAGTTCATCGCCAACATCGAATATTTCGTCGATGTGACCGCCGACTACCGGACCGACTTTGTCGTCTTCCCCGAACTGTTCACCCTGCAGCTGCTGTCGCTGGAAAAGAAGAAGCTGACGCCGGCGGAATCGATCGAGGCCCTGACCCGCTACACGCCCCGCTTCGTCGAGGCCCTGCGCAAGATGGCGGTCGAGTACAACATCAACATCATCGGCGGCTCGCACCCGACCCAGACCGACGACGGCGACATCCAGAACGTCGCCTATGTCTTCCTGCGCGACGGCTCGGTCCACGCCCAGGAAAAGATCCACCCGACTCCGAACGAGCGTCACTGGTGGAACATCAAGGGCGGCGACATGGTCCACGCCATCGACACCGACTGCGGCCCGATCGGCGTGCTGATCTGCTACGACTCCGAATTCCCCGAACTGGCCCGGCGGCTGGTCGACGAGGGGGCGCGCATGCTGTTCGTGCCGTTCTGTACCGATAACCGTCAGGGGTACCTGCGGGTGCGCTATTGCTCGGCGGCGCGGGCCATCGAGAACCAGTGCTACATCGCCCTGTCGGGCAATGTCGGCAATCTGCCCAATGTCGAGAACATGGACGTCCAGTACGCCCAGTCGTGCATCCTGACGCCCTGCGACTTCCCCTTTGCGCGCGACGGCATCGCCGCCGAGGCGTCCGAGAATGTCGAGACCATCACCGTCGCCGACCTGGACCTCTCCGACCTCGCCTGGGCCAAGGCGCAGGGCACGGTCCGCAATCTGCGCGACCGCCGCTTTGATCTCTACAAGACCGTCTGGACCGACGGCGGCTGAGGCGGGTCAGCCGGGCATGAAGACGAGGGCCGAGGCCGAAACGGAGACCGCCGCCACGATCAGCACCAGTCCGATGATCCTCAGGCCCGACCACGGCCCGGCGCCCGGGCTGTTCGGCGTCATCAGCGCCAGCGGCGCCGCCAGACTCAGCCACAGCAGGGCGATCAGGGCCAGAATCCCCGGCAGGTCCATGCCGATGCCGAGGAAGACCGGATGGCCCATGGCCAGCAACCATCCCCCGACGACCACGGTCGTGACGACCGGGACCAGACTGATCCGGCCCCGCCTCAGCTCCGGATCGATCGCGGCGACGAAGGCGGCAGCCGCGACCGCGACCAGCCCGGGCCACAGCAGCAGGAAGGCGGCCTCCGGCAGCAGCGCCTGCGCCACCGCGCCCAGCACCAGCACCAGCCCGATCAGCCCCAGCCAGCGCGGCCAGGGGCTGGCGGCGGGCGGCGGCACCGGAATGACGGCGACAAGGGCCAGTGCGGTCATGCCCGCGCTGACCGGATCCCAGCCGCCGATCAGCTGGACCAGCAGACCGAGGACCGCGACGGTGCCCATCCACGCCATGCGAAGCTTGCCGCTCGTCCCCGCCAAAAACACCAGAGCCGCCCCGAACAAGGCCAGACCGGTAGCGACTTCCATCAAGGGCAGCCGCTCCAGCAGCTGATAATAGACATCGGCCGACTCGACCCGCCGCAGCATCGGCCCCGCCGCCAGCCGCACCGCCTGCGCCAGAACAAAGGCCCCCGCCAGGAAGGCGACGCCATCGACGGCTCCTCGCAACAGACTGGCCAGCGCCGTCCGGCTGCGGAAGACGGCAAAGGCCAGCAGGCCCAGCGACACGACCACCAGCCCCCAGCCCCAGGGCGCGGGCATGACGATCATCGCCCCCCCGAACGCGTCGGCATAGACCCGGTCCGGTCCGGCCTCCGGCAGGGTCTCGGTGCGCAGCAGCCGGTCGGTGACCTCCAGCGCCTGCGACCCGATATGCTGCAGACTGCCCTTGTCCAGCGCCTCCGGCGTCGACGAAGGGCGGTGATACTGGTCGGCCCGACCGATGAAGGCGAAGTTCAGCCCGGCGATGCCCCGCTCTCGCGGCACGGAAAAGTCCGTGTCGTTCGACATCATCCGGTAGATGGCCACCGCCAGCGAATTGCTGGTCACCCCGCCGTCGATATGCGGGGCGGCCCCGGCCAGAAGGCCAACTGCGCCGGCGTTACCCGGGCCGGTCTCGAACATCATGGCGCGTCCGCCGCCGCCGCGCGCCTCCAGATTGACGACAAAGCCGATCCGCGCCCGGTCGGGATAGTCGCCGAAGAAGACACGGGCCCCGTCAAGGCCCAACTCCTCGGCGTCGGTGATCAGCACGATCAGCGGGCGCTCGGTCGGACCCCGCGCCTGAATGGCCCGGACGGCTTCCAGCACGGCGGCGACGCCGGTCGCGTCGTCGGCCGCCCCGGGCGAGCCGGGCACGCTGTCATAGTGGGCCATCAGCACCACGGGGGCGGCGGTCGGGTCGCGCCCCGGCAATTGGCCGACCAGATTACGGACCCGATAACCGGCGGCTTCGGGCGACAGCTCCCAGCGCTCCATCCGCCGGATCGAGCCGGGGGACAGCGGTCCCTCCATGACCACGGGGTCCAGCCCCAGCGCCTGCATCCGGCCCAGCAGGTAGGCCCGGGCCGCGGCGTGCTCGGGGGTGCCCAGCGGGCGCGGCGCGCGGGCCAGTCGCTCGACGTCGACCATGGCGCGCCTGGCCGAGAAGACCGAGGCCTCAGCGTCCGCAGGACGGGGCGCGGGCGTGCGGGTCAGCAGGGCGGCCAGACCCAGCCCCAGCAGCAGGGACACCAGCAGCAGGATGCCCAGCGCCGGACGGCCCCTGACGATCCGCGCACGCGGGCTCGGACTGGCTGCCGACATTGTCACCCCCTTACCGACCATGTCCCGACCCTAACCCAGCCGGTTGCGGTGCGTAAGGCGGATCAGGCAGCGCGTTGCAGGAAGGTCGGGGATTTAACGTGCAGGCCGCGACGCCCGCTGACGGGCCGGAAAGCCAGGCTGTCGCCGTTCAGGCTTTCGTCGGCCCCGAGGAACAGACAGCCGTCGTCGACCAGCCGCCGCTCCAGACCTTCCAGCACCAGCGCCCGGGCGGCCGGCTCCATACCGGTCAGCACATTGCGACAGAAGATGACGTCAAAGCGGTCGTCGGGCTCGGTTGCGCTCAGGTCGACCAGATTGGCGCGCTCGAACCGCACGACGCGTTTCAGGGGATCGGCCGCCGTCCATAGTTCGCCCTGCGGCTGGAACCATCGCACCATGGTGGCCGCCGACAGGCCCCGCTGGATCTCAAAGCCTGTATAGGCCCCCTGATACGCCTTCTCGAGGGCGATGCGGTTCAGGTCGCTGCCCAGCACCTCGACATCCAGCTTCAGGTCCAGGGCCGCCATGGCCAGCGACCATGCCTCCTGACCGGTCGAACACCCGGCCGACCAGATCTTCAGCGTGCGCCCCTGACGCGCCTGCGACAGGGCCGGCAGCAGTTCCTCGGTCATGGTGCGAAAGGCTGCGCGGTCGCGACGGAACCAGGTCTCGCCGTTCAGCAAGGACTCGATGATCTCCCACGCCAGACTGGCGACCGGCTTGCTCCACAGGGCGGCCAGCATGACGTCGACACTGTCAAAGCCTGCCCGGCGCGCGACCGGGCCCAGCCGGTGCTCGGCCAGATTCAGCCGATCCCGCCGAAGCCGGTTTCCTGTGCGCGTCGCGACCAGGGCCTGCAGTCTGTCAAAGTCTTCGGGGCTCATGGCGTGGCCTGGTGGAGGTCAAGGGTCAGCATCGTCAGACGGCGCCGACCTCGGCGAATTTGGCGTGGAGGATTTCTCCGTCGAAGGGTTTCATCACATAGTCATCGGCCCCGGCAGCCAGGGCCTCGGTAATACGGTCGACCGCCGTTTCGATGGTGCAGAACAGCACCTTGGGCCGCCCCCCGTCGGGCAGGGTCCGCAGCCGCCGCAGGAACGTCAGTCCGTCCATGACCGGCATGTTCCAGTCCAGCAGGATGACATCGGGCATGGCCCCTGTGCAGAAGGTCAGTGCCTCGGCCCCGTCCGCAGCCTCATCGACATCGAAGCCCAGGGCCTCGACGATGCGACGCGACACCTTGCGGATGATGCGGCTGTCATCGACGATCAGACAAAGTCTGGAGCTCAAGGTCGGATTCCGTTCGGGTGCAGGTCGGGTGCCGGGGGGCCTCGGGGTCTCTATGATCGCAAACTGCCGGTTAACGAGGCGTTGGGAAGGGCTGTTAAGACATCTTAACCGTTCGTGGACAGGGGCAGACGGGCCACTAGCTCGACCCGGTTCTCGTCAGTCGAAACCTGTAGCGTGCCGCCTTGGCCGCGCACCGAGCGCCAAAGCCAGTGCGGCTGGATCCACTGGCCGGGCAGGCCGTCCGTAAGCTCCGCGCCCGACAGGCCCTGAACGGCCTCGGGTTTCAGCCGGGCGCGGGGCCCTTCGGAGACGGTCGTCAGGATCAGATGGCCGTCCGCGCGCTGGGCGCTGAGGGTGGCGGTGCCGCCGGTCGGCAGGGCACCGACCGCGACATAGGCCAGATTGACCAGGATGCGGGCGTGCGGCTTGGCGTAGTCGCCGCCGGGGATCTGCCAGTCGATGGAAGCCCGCCCACCGGCCAGCAGGTCGGTGACCGTGGTCTTCAGCTCGTCGCCCGAGAAATTCTGGTTCGAGGTCGCGGCGCCATAGGCCACCCGGGCATAGCGGACCATGGCGACCATTTTGGCCGCGCTCTGCTGCATCAGGTCCAGCGCGTCGGCGTGCATATCGGCCGAGTCCGGGTCGGTCATCAGGTCCAGTGCCGAGCTCATCGCCCCGGCGGGACTGATGAAGTCGTGGCAGAGCTTGGCGACGATCTGGGTGGCCAGCCCGGTTTCGTCGTGATCGGTGGTCGTCCCGGCGGCGTCGTCGGATTGGGGGGCGAAGGCTTGAGACGTCATAGGGGGCAGGCTCCGGCAGCAACGTGGACCAAGGCTGACCTGATTTGCGGGTTCGGGAAACCGCCGGGATCGTCTATCAGGCCGGGATGCACGATTCCCTGACGTCCGATTTCGAGAGCGGACAGCTTGTCGAAACCCTGGCCGACCTCGCCGAGGCGGCCTCCGCGGTAATTCTGCCCTACTGGCGGGCGGATGCCGAGGTCATCACCAAGGCCGACAACAGCCCCGTCACCCTGGCCGACCGCGAGGCCGAGGTGCTGATCCTCAAACAGCTGGCCAGGCTTTATCCCGGCGTGTCCGCCGTGGCCGAAGAGGCGTGTGAAGCGGACGGGCGGCCGGGGGAGGCTGCAGACTGTTTCTGGCTTATCGATCCTCTGGACGGGACCAAGGGGTTTGTGCGCGGTGGCGAAAGCTTCAGCGTCAACATTGCCCTGGTCGATCAGGGGCGGGTTGTGGCGGGCGTCGTTTCAGCTCCGGCGACCGGCCTGACCTGGGTGGGCGATGCCTCGGGTGCCCGCCGCCGTCGCTTTGGCGAGGCCTGGCAGCCGATCCGGGTCCGCGACCGACCGGATCAGGCCCTCGCCCTGCTGAGCCACAGCCTCAAGGATGACGAGGCCGACAAGCTGGCCGCCCGCTATGGCTGCGGCAGCTGGACCGGCATGGATTCCTCGCTGAAATTCTGCCTGATCGCGGAGGGGCGGTTCGATGTCTATCCGCGCACCGGCCCGACCTCAGAGTGGGATACGGCGGCCGGGCAGGCGGTGCTGGAGGCCGCCGGCGGTCGAGTTCTCGACATGGACAGCCAGCCGCTGGCCTATGGCAAGCCCGGCTTCATGAACGGTCCGTTTGTGGCCATGGGCGGCTGATCGGTCAGTCCGTAACCTGACGCAGGAGGTGATCGGCCCGGTCAGCAATCAGGTCCGCGCCTTCATCCCGTGCCGCAGCCGCCGCCTCGACCAGCACCAGACGGACAGGCCCGGCGGGCTTGTCCAGCAGGCGTGCCTTGGCGAGAGCCACCCGGGCGAGGCCGATCTGGTCGACGGCCCAGGCGACCGGGCGCGGGCGGTCCATGGCCAGCCGGGAGCGCAGGCGTGCCGCCAGCCGGTCGAGGGCCAGAATGTCCCCCTGACTTTCGGCCTTCATCACGCCGCCCTCGACGACCGCATCGGCGAGGGCCAGCCCCAGCACGGTCCGGTTCCGGGTCAGTCCACCCAAAACGTCGGATTGGCCGCCATCAGAGCTCAGACAGGCCGCGCCGGGCAGGGCGGCGGATCGCGCAAGGGCCACAGCGGCCCAATCCATCGGGCTGTGGTCGGGCGTGAACTGGTCGCAGGCAGCGTCGAACAGGGCGCGGCCTTGCTCCAATGCCTCGCCATTGTCGGCCAGCGCGGCCAAAGCCGACAGTCCCGCGCCGCACAGGGCCAGGGCGCGGGCCCGGGTCAGGGGGCGGCGCTCTGCCGGGCAGGTGTCGACCAGCTCGCGCAGTTCGCGCCCGGCCTGATCCAGCAGGCGCGCGTCGCGCCGCTCGATCCCGAAGGTCAGGGTCAGGGCGGCCCGATCCAGTTTCAGCGTGTCCAGCAGCAGGCCGGGACGACGCGACAGCTCGTGAACGGCCTGATCCAGAAAGGCCATGGCCTGCAGGCTGTCCCCGTCCGGCGATCGGACCTGCCGGGCCCGGATGCGGGCATGCAGGGCGGTCAGTCGAACCTTCAGCAGGGGCCGGGTCGCATGGTCCTTCAGCCCGTCGGTCAGGCTCAGCGCGCGGGTGAGTGAGTCGGGCCCGCCGTACAGGTCAAAGCTCAGCACCATGGTCTCGGCCAGCGCCATCACGGCCTCGGCCCGATCATCGTTGGTGCGGGCGGCCTTGCGCCCATCCAGTGCGGTCAGGCGGGCGTGCTGCAGGCTGTCGGCGGCACCGGAACGGCGGGTGTGCTCGCGCCACAGGGCCGAGGCCAGCAGCCAGGCCTGCACCGGGCGCGGACAGGTGACCCGGCCGGCGTCGACCGTCTGACGCCGGGCCTCGCCGCGCAGCACATCGACGTCGACCACCTCCAGCCAGCCGAGGTCCTGATCGGCCTGATGACCGTCAAAAAGCCGCCTGAGATCCCGCCCGAACTCGAACATGGGCCACGCTCCGATCGTCCCGTCGCGGGACGCTTCGCCCGCCGCAGACCCTGTCGAAGCAAACGCAGTGCCGCCCGTCCGGTTCGCACCGGACGGCGGCCCTCGTGTCAGAGCCCGAGGGCCTCGATCATTTTCTCGACCAGGACGTCGGAAATGTTCAGGAATTCGTTCATCTCGCGGGAGACATGCTCGCGCGTTACGCCGCCATCGGTGATGACGTAGCGCTCGATGGCGATGGCGTCGTCGAACACGATGACCTTGCCGATGCTGTACTGGCCGTTGAACTCGTTCGCCAGCGCCTCAAGGGTCGGGCGCTGTTCCGGAGAATAGCCCCAGCTGGCCATGATCGACATGCCAAGGCAGCCCTCGGGCTGACCCTCCGCATCGCAGACCCGCTGCTCGACGGTCATCTTGAACCCACCCTCGACCGTGATGTTGAAGATGCCGGGCTCCGTCTGTTTCAGCTCGTCATAGCCCTCGGCAGCCAGAATGCCCTGAAGGTCGGCATGGGTGAGGGCGAAAAAGACCTCTTCCGTGCCCCGGCGGCTCTGCGCCTCGGCCGGAACGGCCATCCCCAGACTGACGGCGGCAAGCACGGCCGCAATGATAAAGCGCATGATGATCCCTCTCCTCTGCTCCGACCGTGATCCTAGACGCAAGCTGGCCGCGATGGCCAGATGACAGGATGTGACGGGCGGGCGCCGTGTGGTTCGGAGGGCACAGATCGGCGTTCGATGCCCTGTGGACCGTCAGCCCCGTTCCTTGGTCTTCAGGAACCGCACCTTGGGGAAGCGTTCGGTGACGTAGCCGGTTTCCCAGCTGGTCTTGGCCAGGAAGACGGGGTCAGAGTCGAGGTCGCCGGCCATCTGGGGACGGTATTTGCCCATGAAGTCCTCGACGTCGGCCCTGGTCGCGCCTTCGGCGGGAGCAATCCAGCGGGCCTCGGCATAGGGGCTGGGTTCGAAGATGACGTCGAGGCCGTATTCCTCTCCGAGGCGGTCGGCCATGACCTCGAATTGCAACTGACCGACGGCGCCGACGATGAAGTCCGCGCCGATCTCGGGCCGGAACAGCTGGGTGACGCCTTCTTCGGCCAGGCCGTCCAGCGCCTTCTTCAGGTGTTTGGCCTTGAGCGGATCCTTGACCCGCACGCGCTGCAGGATTTCGGGGGCGAAGTTCGGCAGGCCGGCAAAGCGGACCAGGCCGGTCTCGGACAGGCTGTCGCCGACCCGCAGCACGCCGTGGTTCGGTATACCCATGACGTCGCCGGCGTGGGCCTCCTCGGCCAGTTCGCGGTCGGAGGCGAAGAACATGATCGGCGCATTGACCGACAGAGACTTTCCGGTGTTCTGCACCTTCAGCTTCATGCCGCGCTTGAAGCTGCCCGAGGCCATGCGGAACATGGCGATCCGGTCGCGGTGGTTGGGGTCCATATTGGCCTGGACCTTGAACACAAAGCCGGTCACCTGATCCTCGCCCGGCTGGATGGTGATGTCTTCGGGCGCGGGGGCATTGCGGGTCTCGGGCGGGGCTTCCTTGCGGGCCTTCATGACCTTGGGCGCGGGGGCCCAGTCGCCGATCGCCTGCAGCAGGGCCTCGATGCCGAAATGGCGAAGGGCCGAGCCCCACAGCACCGGCGTCATATGGCCTTCGAGGAAGGCGTTGACGTCAAAGGTCGGATAGCCCTCGCGGACCAGATCAAGGGCGTCCTGCAGGCTGGCCTGTTCGCCTTCTTCGAAATAGGCCCCGGCCTGATCCAGCGGCAGGGCCTCGGGGTGGTCGGGCTCGTCAGCCGCGCCGGGGGCCTTGCGGGCATAGGGCTGGAAGGTGCCGGTCGCGACCTCGACCATGCCGCGCAAGCGATTGCCGCTCTCCGCCGGCCACCAGATGGGGGCGGGGTCCAGCTGCAGCCGGCTGGCGATCTCGTCCAGCAAGGCCATGGGATCCTGGGCCTCGCGGTCCAGCTTGTTGATGAAGGTGATGATCGGAATGTCGCGCAGGCGGCAGACCTCGAACAGCTTCAGCGTCTGCGGCTCGATGCCCTTGGCGGCATCCAGCACCATGATGGCGCAGTCGGCGGCTGTCAGGGTCCGGTAGGTGTCTTCGGAAAAGTCCTCGTGGCCCGGCGTGTCCAGCAGGTTGAAGCGCTTGCCGTCATGCTCGAACGTCATGACCGAGGCCGAGACGGAGATGCCGCGCTCCTTCTCGATCTTCATCCAGTCAGATCGGGTACGGCGGTTTTCGCCGCGCGCCCGCACGGCACCGGCCGCGCGAATGGCGCCGCCCGCCAGCAGGATGTGCTCGGTCAGGGTGGTCTTGCCCGCATCGGGGTGGGCGATGATGGCGAAGGTCCGGCGACGGGACGCTTCCTGGGCGAGAGAGGCTTGCGACATGGCGCGGGGGGTTAGCCTGTCCGGCCCGTGAAGTCACGCCATGAACCGGGAAGGGGGTCAGTCCGCCGCTGCGGTTTCGGCCTCCGGCTCGGCCTCGGCGCTATCCTCGCGGACGACACCGTTGGCCTGATCGATCAGCTTTTGCGCGGATTCGGCGCCCTCGCCCCCGTGCGGGGCATTGGCGAGCGGCTCCAGCAAGGCGATGGCGGTCGCCTTGTCCCCGGCGGCCAGGAAGGCGTGACCCGCGCCCAGACGGATGCCCGACAGTTGCGGCGCGGCGATGAAGGCCATCTCCCACGTCGCCAGATCGTTGTCGTTCGGATAGCCCGGCGCGCCGTCGCGCGAGCGTGCGATCAGCAGCAGGGTCAGATAGTTGCCGGGATCGGCGCCATAGGCCGTGACCAGATAACCGCGCGCCCGGTTCATGAGGTCGGTGCGCTCGTCCGGCAGGTCGGCGGCATCCTCGATGCGGGCCATGGCCATGAACTGCAGGGCTTCGATGTTTTCGGGCTGCTGTTCCAGAAGGCGAGTGAAGGCGGCCTCGCCTGCAGCCCGGTCGCCCATGTGCAGCTCGGCATGACCCAGCACCAGCAAGGCCAGCGGATCGTCGGGGTGACGGGCGGCCATGCGGCGGGACTCCTCAAGCGCCATGGCGCGGTCCTCTTCGGACATCGGCATCTTCAGTCGCTGGCCCAGCAGCAGCAGGTCGTCGGCCGAGGGCGGCAGGCGGCTGATCTCGACCTGGATGTCCAGATCGATGTCATAGGTATTCAACTCGATCCGGCCGTACATGTGATCGCGCAGCACATTGCGGAGTTGGGCCAACGACAGGCCCGTGGCCTGCTGCATGGCGGTGACCGGATCCACGCCCTGACGGATCAGCCCGAGGTAGGCCTCAAGCTGGACCACCCGCTCGGGCGAACTCATGAACCAGTGGGTCAGCAGCCAGGCGACGGGATAATAGGTCAGCCGGTGCGGCTCATGTTCGATCTCGCCGAAGCGATTGGTCAGCAGTTCTTCCAGCGGCAGCCAGGACGAGTTCATCAACCAGGACGCGCGGTTCTCGTTATGGGCGCCGACCTGGATGCGGTCGGGCCAGATACGGGCCGTCATCACATATTCGGCGAGGCCTTCGACCAGCCAGCCGGGGTAATATGTCGAGAAATGCTGGAAGAAGAAGTGGTGTGCATATTCGTGCAGCAGGGTGAAATCGCCGTCCCCGGTCACCGCTACGGCAAAGATGTCTTCTTCGCCCGGGTAGTAGAAGCCGGCGACGGTGTTACCCAGACCGGGCCGCACCTGCTCAAGGTCACGCTGGCGGCGCACCAGGTAGATGGGCAGTTTGCGGCCCACGGGCCTGTCCAGCGGAACCCCGAACCGCATGCGCAGGAAGCGGTCGTAGACCTCAAGCTTGGTGGCGTATTCGCGCAAGGGGCGCTCGCCCCCTTCGGAATAGATGATGAAGTTCGGCGTTTCGGCCTTCAGCCAGGCGGCGCGGGCCGGCGTCGCAGCCGCAGTAACAGCCAGCAGCAGCGCGGCGCAGAGGGCAAGGCCCAGACGTGTGATAATGCCCATGATCTGGTGCTCCCCCGAACAGAACCGTCAGGCTAGCGGGGAAAGCGGGGGGCAGGCAAGCTTGGGCGTTTGCAACCTCAGGCGGCGAGGCGACCCCAGACAGCGCGATCAACGGCTACGGCATCGGGCTTCCCGCGACGGGCACGGTCATGAAGTTGACCCAGGACCTCGTCCGGAAGGGCGCAGAACTGCGGCTCGACCAGCGCCGGATCACATCCGGCTGCGGGGGCGGCGAACAGGGCGGCGGTGATGTCCGGACCCCGGTCGTGGATCAGCCAGGCCAGACGCCGGGCGCGGGCCGGGTCGTTGCGATGCAGGAGCGGGTCTTCGGCAAACAGTTCGCAACCCAGTTCGAGCAGATAGTCAAAGCCCAGCTTCTCGAACCGGCGCGCGTCGGCGGGCGTGACCGGTGAGGCCTCGTCCAGATCGAAGACAACGTCGTTGAGAAGAAACAGCATAAGCACACCCACCATCACCGGGGTCATGGTCGCCCCGTTGTGATCACCCTAGCGGGCAGCGTTTGAGGTTCCGTTCCCGAACGCGGTTAAGCATTTACGACCAGACGCGGCGCCTCAGGTGACCTTTTCGGTGAGGAAGTGGCGGCCCTCGCGGTCCTCGATCTCGACGACCCAGAGGTCGCTGTCGAAGCGCGCTTGTCGCTCTATATAGGCGTCGACCTCGGTCTCGAGCTCGGTGTCGAGGGGACGCATCCACAGGCGGTCGCCGTCAGGGCCGGTGGCCTCGGAATAGAGGCGGGCGGTGCGGTTGGCGCTGTCATAGATCTTGACCAGCACGGCGCCGGCGCGGGCATCGCCATGGCGGGCGACGGTGGCGAAGGCCCCGCCCAGCTGGGCCCGTCGGATCAGGGCCCCGACCCAGACATCGGTGGCGAGAAGCAATTCGATAACCCTGCTTTGAAACCCGGCTGGAAGGTCTGAGCCTTAAGCTGCCCCTCATGTCGAGGAAAGCACAGATTGGACGGGCGGGGTCTGCCATGGCCATGGCGGCGGCGCTTCTCACGGCCGCAGGCCCAGTGTTGGCCGGGGGATCCGTGCCCTTCTATGAGCGCAGCTTTGTGTTGGCGGCGCATGAGCGGTGCGGCCTGTTCTCGGATGAGCTGGGCGCGGCCCTGACGGTATCGACACGGCAGGCGCGCAGTGCGGCACTTCGGGCCGGGACCGAGACGGCCGAGGTCAATGCCACCGCCCGCCGGGCGCAGGCGAGGGCCGCCGAGGTCGCCTGCAACGATCCCGAACTGGCCATGGTCGCGGACCGGGTCGAGATGGCCTTTGACGGCTGGCGCCGCATTCCCTCGCTGAGCTTCCCCGGACTGGCGCAGCCGTGGCTGGCCGACCGCCGGGCCTATTCGCAAGAGACGTGGGCGCTCAGCCAGACCTCACAGACCGGGGCCTCGCCGGTACGGTTCGGCCAGACCTCGGTCGAGGGCGAGATGAAGGTCGTCGTGTCCTTCGTCGGCGCGCCCCGTCCCTATGCCGCCCGGGTGGTGATGCGGGACACCGGCGTCATGGCGCGGCCCTGGCTGGGCCGGGCCGGGGCCCTGCCGCCTGCGCCGTCGCGCCGGGCCGTGATGGCCATGTCGCAGGCACCGGCCACCCGGATGCTTCTGGCCGCAGACCGCCGGGCCGGGGAGGTCTGGAGCTTTCCCGCCAGCCTGGGGACGCAGCTTGAGCGGCTGGACCCCCGCGAAGGCTTCTGGGTCGAGTTCCTGTTCCGCGACGGCAGTGTGGCGCGGGCGGCCTTTGAAGTCGGAGACATCTCGGCCGGTCGGGCCTTCCTGCAGATGGGCCCGCTCTAGGGTTCTGACGACTGGCTGGCGGCCGGAGAGAAGGCGATGATCTCGGCCCCTGGATGCTGGCCCTCCTCCACCTGATGCTTGTGGACCGGCAGACGCACGGTCACGGCTGTGCCTTCGCCGAGGGTGCTGTCGATCGACAGCCGTCCGCCGTGCAGTTCGCTGAGCGCGCGGGCTAATGACAGGCCGAGGCCTGTGCCCTGGGCCCGCTGTGCCTCGCCGCCGGCCTGCTCGAAAGGCTTGCCGAGGCGCTTCAGGTCTTCGGGCGCGATGCCGGTGCCGGTGTCGGAGATGACCAGTTCCAGATAGGGACCGATGCCCTCGACCGTGACGGTCACTGAACCGTCGGCCGGCGTGAACTTGACCGCATTGGACAACAGGTTGAGGGCGATCTGCTTTAGGGCGCGACGGTCAGCCTCGACCATGACCGGCTCGGACGGGAGCACGGTCGACAGATGGACGCCGGTCTCGTCGGCGCGCGGCCGGACGAGGGCCAGGGCGTCGGACAGCACTTCGCGGGCGTCGAACCGCTCCATGCTGAGCTGATAGCGCTCGGCCTCGATCTTGGAGACGTCGAGCACATCATTGATCAGGTCCAGCAGGTGCTCGCCCGCCGAATGGATCGACTGGGCGTAGTCCGCGTAGCGGGCCGGCAGAGGGCCGAACAAACTCTGGCGCATGATGTCGGCAAAGCCCAGCACCGCGTTCAACGGGGTCCGCAGTTCGTGGCTCATGGTCGCGAGGAACCGCGACTTGGAGCGGCTGGTGGCCTCGGCCTCGGCGCGGGCGGTGTCGAGGGCCACTTCGCGGACGTAGGCGTCGGTGGCGTCAAAGGCCTGGGCGATCAGGCGCAGTTCGCCGTCCGGGCTGTCCATGCGCCGCACCAGAAGGGCGATGCGGCGATCCAGGGCCTTGCGCGGGGTGAAGCGGATCTGGGCCTCGCCGCCTTCACCGGCGCGCTTGAGGGCAGCCATCAGGGTCTGGCGGTCGGGGGCGTGAACGGCGGCCATCAACCCCTCGTCCAGCAGGGGCGCCACGGGCAGGGGCTGGGGCGGCACGCCATAGGCCGCCAGCACCCGGGCGGTGCCGTCCAGCACAAGGGTCAGGCCCGGCTGGGCCGACAGGACGGTCTCGACCCGGGCGACCGAGCTCAGGGCCTCGCCCAGTTCCTGCTCACGCAGACGCCAGGCCAGTTGCAGCGCCACCGCCGTCGCCCCGGCCGCCGACAGGGCGGAAAATGCTGCGGTAACGGGCAGGGCGACGGAGGGATCACCCATCAGGGCTGCGCCCATGCCGATCAGGGCGGAGATGGCGGAGGCCGCCGTGCCCAGCAGGGCCAGCTTCAGCCCGCCGGGTCGTCCGCTGCCCAGCAGTATTCCGGCCGCCACCGGCATCAGCAGATAGCCCGACAGACTGCCGCCAATGCCGCCGGAGAGAAGGGCGGTGACCGCTGCGGCCAGCGACCAGATGCCGAGCACCGCCAGACGGGCCCGGACGCCGTCGCGCCACAGCAGGGTCAGACCGGCCAGACCGGGCACGGCCATGGCCAGCATGCCGAAGAAGACCGGACCGTGCAGCCCCGGCCCGGGCTCGATCACCCGCAGACCCAGCGCCGCCAATGCCGTCATCGCCGCCCAGGCCGCGTGCGAGGCGGTCAGGGCGGGCAGATCGCCGACGGGGCGACCGGACCGGACGGGCGAGGAGGAAAGCGGCAAGGGGTTTCCGACAAGGTGAACGGGGCGGTTGCCACGGGCTGGCGCTTCCAACCTACCGGGCGAGGCGATTCCCTGCGAGGCCGCTCCCGTGTCAGGGGATTGCAGGCAAGGGGACGGGGGCTGAAAACTGGGGAACGACAGGCCGTTAAAGATTAACGCCGGGCGTGTCGCATTGCCCTTGCCGGCCCGCATACCTATTCGAAGGGCATGGCCGAGACGCACACACCCCCCACCGAGACCCTCGACGAGGCCCTGGCCGAGTTGCAGGAGTCGTTCGACCTGCTGGGCGACTGGGAGGAGCGGCTGGCCTATGTGATCGAGCTGGGTCAGGGGCTGGCGCCGCTGCCCGATGCCGCCCGGACCGAGGCCAATCTGGTGCCGGGCTGCGCGTCCCGGGTGTGGCTGGCGGTCGAGGACGGGGGCGAGCGCCTGTGGTTCCATGCGGACTCCGACAGCGCCATCTCCAAGGGCAATATCGCCTTGCTGCTGGGCCTCTATTCCGGCCGGACGCGCGACGAAATTCTGGGCTTTGACGCCCGGGCGGCGCTGGACTCGCTGGGCCTGCCGCAGGCCCTGACCCGTCAGAGGGCCAACGGCCTGAACCAGATGGTCGGACGGATCCGCGAGGCGGCGCTGGTGCCGGCCGGCTGAGCCGCCGGTGGCTGGGGGCGGGCAAACCAGACGATGAAAAAGAACCGTCTGAACCGTCTGAATAGTCTGAACCGTCTGAAACGCCACCCTGCACCTCACCCCGTTCCATAGTGCTCGGCCAGCGCCTGCAGGGCGTGTTTGAGGACAGTCTTGCCCTGACGGCGGCGGAGGCCGAGTTGGCCCTCGGCGGCCTGGAGGGCGGAGCTGCGAATGCAGACCGCCTCGAGCATTGGCGCGAGGCGGGGTCCGGCAGCCTCAAGGGCGCGGGCCACCCGGCGACCGGCGGCGAGGCTGGCATCGCCGGGCTCGACCCGGGCGGCGGTGCCGGCGCCGGAGCGGGGCAGGGCGTCCCACCTCTGGGTCAGGGAGGGACCTTTCATGGCCAGTTCGGCATCGCGGGTCAGGCGCAAGCCTGCGGCGACCTCGGTCGGGGTCAGCCAGGGACGCCCGGCGGCATCCTTGCGCCGCGCCAGCCAGGCGATGGCGCTGTCGCCCAGATTGACCCGCACCGGCAGGGTGGCGCCGTCGGGCAGGGTGCGGGTCTGGATCGCGTCGATCCGGCCGGGGGCTCCGCCAGCCGGACCCGGGCGGTTGGCCCCTGCGGCCCGGCGGGCCTGAAAGCCGCCGCCCTTGCGCACCGCGAGGCCCGGGTCGCGGGCCAGGGCGGTGAACTCGCTTTCGTCCAGTCGCAGCACGACCCGGGCGCGGCGGTCCGGCAGGATACGCAGGACGTAGACCCCCGGCGTGGTGGCCTCGATCCAGCCGCCCTTGTCGAGCAGCAGGCGGCGGGCGCGGTCGGTGCGCAGGCTCATCGCGGCAGGACCACGGGCGCGTCACCCAGCAGGGTGCGGGTGAAGTCTTCCAGCCTGTCGAGCAGGGCGTCGAGGGCCGGGCGGTCGCGCGCATCCTCGGCCCAGCGGCAGGCGCCGGCGACCGTCGCGCGGTTGACGCCGTAGGCATGACCGACACGCTCCAGCGGCCAGCCATAGGCCACATGGGCCAGATAGAAGGCCAGCCAACGGGCCCGGCACGCCGGGGGCGGCAGGCGATCGGTGCCGGCCATCTGTTCAGCGCTGACGCCGGTGCAGGCGGCAACCAGATGAAGTGCCAGTCCCGCACGGATGCGGTCGGCTTCGGTGACGGGAACGCGGTAGGAGCGGGGCATGGCTAATCCTTTCTCTCGGGGAACAGACCGGAAGGATGAGGCCGCGCCCGGTCGAGATAGGAATTAATACCTGTTAAACGTCAGAATGGGACGTAGGGGCCGACGCGAAGCGGGATCGCAGGTTGCGGGATTGGCGACCTGGAGGCCCCGGCTGGCCGCTGTCGGGGCCCGGCAGCAGGCGTTTTGATCGCGTCGGCAAAGAAATATCGTCGTCTTGACTCACGGACTCTCGACGGCGATTCGCAAATCAGCCTACGATTCGCCTCAATGGAGTGGCGTTAACTGTTCTTAAGGTTTTGAACCGTTAACGTGGGAACAAGGTTACCTGTGCGTGCAGCGACAGGGCCATAGTCAAGCTTTGCCGCGGAGGGGCACACATGCGCGTCCTGTTGATTGAAGACGATCACGCTACAGCCCAGAGCATTGAGCTTATGCTCAAGTCTGAGGGCTTCAATGTCTACACCACCGATCTGGGTGAGGAAGGCATCGATCTGGGCAAGATCTACGATTACGACCTGATCCTGCTGGACCTGAACCTGCCCGACATGAATGGCATCGAGGTTCTGCGGCAGCTGCGCGTGGGCAAGGTCAATACGCCGGTAATGATCCTGTCCGGAACCAGCGAGATCGAGACCAAGGTCAAGACGTTTGGCGGCGGCGCCGACGACTATATGACCAAGCCCTTCCACAAGGACGAACTGGTCGCCCGCGTGCACGCCGTGGTGCGTCGCTCGAAGGGGCATGCCCAGGCCATCATCCACACCGGCGAGATCGCCGTGAACCTGGACGCCAAGACGGTCGAGGTCGACGGTCACCGCGTGCACCTGACGGGCAAGGAATACCAGATGCTGGAGCTGCTCTCGCTCCGCAAGGGGACCACCCTGACCAAGGAAATGTTCCTGAACCACCTGTACGGCGGCATGGACGAGCCCGAGCTGAAGATCATTGACGTCTTCATCTGCAAGCTGCGCAAGAAGCTGGCGACCGCGGCGAACGGCAAACACTATATCGAAACCGTCTGGGGCCGCGGCTATGTGCTGCGCGACCCGCAGGAAGGCACCGGCTCGGTCAGCGCCGCAGCCTGATCGGTTAGGACACCGCAACATGAAGACGCCCGCCGGGACACTGGCGGGCGTTTTTGTGCGTGAGGCGACCGTCCTGACGGGGCGTCCGGTGCGCTTTTCCCCAGGGCGTCTGGCCCGGACGGTTTGAGTGTGCGACCGTCTCGGCTATGACGGTGTAACCGATTACACGCGAGACCCCCGACTGATGTCTTCCCCTGCGCCCAAACCGTCCGAAGCCCGCCTGTCCGGTGAGGCGATCCGGCCTGACGGGGCGGGACGCGCGACGACGGCGGCCGAGCGGATCGAGGCGCTGATCGCCGCCATGACGCTGGAGGAAAAGGCGGGGCAGCTGACCATCATGCCGGCGGCGTTGGCGCCCGCTCCGGCCAATGCCGCCAATCCGGCGGCTGTTCCCGGATCGATCGAGGAACAGGCGCAGGCGGTGCGCGAGGGTCGTCTGGGCGCCGTGTTCAACGGGGATTCGGCCGACTGGCACCGGCGCATGCAGACGGTGGCGGTCGAGGAGTCGCGGCTGGGCATTCCGCTGTTGTTCGCGGCCGATGTGATCCATGGCTTCCGCACCATCTTTCCGGTGCCGCTGGCCGAGGCGGCAGCCTTTGACGCCGATCTGGCGAAGCGGACGGCGCGCGCGGCGGCGGAAGAGGCCACGGCCGTGGGTCTGGCGTGGAATTTCGCGCCCATGGTCGACATCTCGCGCGATGCCCGCTGGGGCCGGGGGGTCGAGGGCGCGGGCGAAGATGTGCTGCTGGGGTGCACCCTGGCGGTCGCCCGGGTCGAAGGGTTCCAGGGCGAAGCGGGTCTGTCCGACGCCGGGGCCATGCTGGCCACGCCCAAGCATCTGGCGGGCTACGGCGCCGGGGCCGGGGGGCTGGACTACAACAGCGTGGACGTGTCCGAGCGGACCCTGCGCGAAATCCACTTCCCGGCGTTCCAGGCCGCGTTTGACGCGGGCGCCCTGTCGACCATGGCGGCTTTCAATGATGTCGCGGGCGTTCCGGCCCATGCCAATCCCTGGCTGATGAAGGATGTGCTGCGCGGCGAGTGGGGGTTCGAGGGGTTTGTCGTCTCGGACTACACCGGGGACTTTGAGCTGATCGCCCACGGCCTGGCCGAGGATGAGCGGGACGCGGCGCGGCTGGCCTTTCTGGGCGGGGTCGACATGAGCATGAGCAGCAATCTTTATGCGCTGCATCTGCCCGATCTGGTGCGGTCGGGCGCGATCGCCGAGGCCGATGTTGATGTGTCGGTGCGGCGGGTGCTGGAGCTGAAGGCGGCGCTGGGCCTGTTCGAGGACCCTTATGGCCGGCTGGCCCCGGAGCGGGTCGAGGCGAATGATCAGCCCCGCCACCGGGAGCTGGCGCGTGAGGCCGGCCGGAAGTCGATTGTGCTGCTGAAGAATGAGGGTGGGGTGCTGCCGCTCAGGCGGTCGGACCGGATCGCCCTGATCGGGCCGTTCGCCGAGGGGCGCGAGCATCTGAACGGGCCGTGGGTGCTGTTCGGCGATCCGGCCTATGCCGTGCCGGTCGACGAGGGCTTCCGCGCGGCGATGGACGATCCGGCGCGGCTGACGGTGGTGCGGGGCTGCGAGGCCGAAGGTCCGTTGCAGGGCGGGATCGAGGCGGCGGTCAAGGCGGCCCACGCGGCCGACGTCGTGGTCATGGTGGTCGGCGAGGGCGAGCGCATGTCGGGCGAGGCCCAGTCGCGCGTCGATGTCTGTATCCCGGAGCCGCAGCGGGACCTGATCGCGGCCGTGATGGCGGTCGGCAAGCCGGTGGTGCTGGTGCTGAAGTGCGGCCGGGCGCTGGTTCTGGACGAGACCGCGAAGGCGGCGCGGGGTCTGGTCGTGGGCTGGTTCCTGGGGGTCGAGACCGGCCATGCCCTGGCCGATGTGCTGTTCGGCGATCATGAGCCGACCGGACGCCTGCCGATCAGCTTTCCCCACCACACGGGCCAATCGCCGTTCCACTATGACCGCAAGGTCACGGGGCGCCCGCCGCTGTCGCTGGAGCCCAGAGAGGAGTTCAAGGCCCGCTATCGGGAGACGCTGAACACGGCCGCCTGGCCGTTCGGGCACGGCCTGACCTATGGCGATCCGGTCTATGAAGGGCTGGACGTGGGCGAAGGCCAGCTAGCCTGGCAGGGCGAGCTGGAGGTGTCGGCCACGATCACCAACCGGGGCGACCGCGTCGCCGAGGAACTGGCCCAGCTGTACATCCACGACCGCGCAGCCAGCGTGACCCGGCCGATCCGCCAGCTGAAGGGATTCCAGCGCGTGCGGCTGAAGCCCGGCCAGAGTGCCCGCGTGCGGTTCACCCTGACGCGGCGCGATCTGATGTTTGTGGGACGTGACCATCTGTGGACGGTCGAGCCGGGACGGTTCACGGTCTGGATCGGCCCGAATGCCGAGAGCGGACTGGAAGGCACGTTCGAGCTGCTGGCGCCCGCGTCAGCCTGATCCAAGCGGACCGGCGACGGCGTCATAGAGGGGCGTCGCCATGCCCGAGGCGTCGAACAGCAGCGGGCTGTCCCGGCCATCGTCGCGATCATCCCGCCTGAGCCAGCTGTCGGTGTCGCGCGCGCCCCAGACGGTGAAGGCATATTGCTGGGCCGGGGGCAGGGCTGTGAAGGCCTCGGCCAGTTCGGTAACGCGGGCGGTCTGCTGGGCCTGACGGTCGGCGGGGCTGCGAAGGTCCACGCGGCGGTCGGAACGAAGCGAGGCATCCAGCTCCGACACATGGATCGGCAGGCCAAACTCGGCCGCGTCGCGCATGAAGGTGGTGATCTGGCCCTCGGCGATTTCGATATCGAGGTGCGACTGGCTGCCGATGCCGCCCAGCGGGGTGCCGGCCTTCAGCAGTTTCTCGACCAGGTTCAGGAAGGTCGCGCCCTTTCGCGGCAGGTTTTCCAGATTGTAGTCGTTGAGGAACAGCAGGGCTTCGGGATCCGCCTCGTGGGCGACGTCAAAGGCGCGGCGGATGTGGTCGATCTCGCCCAGTCTCTCTGACCAGTGGTGGGAGCGCAGACCATTGCCGTCCTCGGCCACGGCCTCATTGACCACATCCCAGCCGACGGCGCGGCCCCGGTAGCGCGCGGTGACCTCGCGGATGTAGCGGTCATAGTCTGCGGCGAAGGTCTTGCGATCCAGCCCGGCGAAGGGCTCAGCGCCTTGCGAATACCAGACGAGGGCATGGCCGTGCAGGCGCAGGCCGTTGTCCGTGGCAAAGTCCGCACACCGGTCGGCGAGGGTGAAGTCGAGGCTGCGGTCGGGCCGCAGGATCGCCTCCATCTTCATTTCCCACTCGGGCGTGAACTGGGAGAAGTGGGTCAGGACCACCCGGCGCCAGCCCGCGTCGTCGAACTGGCCCGACATGCCGCACACCCCGACGGGGACGGTCGTCAGATCCTTGAGCGGGCGCACCGGGCCAAGGGGTGGAGTCGAGGGGGCGCTGCCACAGGCGGAAAGCGCCAGCGGCGAGGCCAGCAGATGCCGGCGGGTCAGTCGAAAATCAGGCACGCCGCCTGAGGCCAAGCGCGTCAAAGGCTGCGGATTCGCGGCGTTCGGCGGCGGCGAGGCGTTCCAGCCGGGACAGCTCGGCCACGTGTTCGAACTTCTTGAGTTCCTCGAAGGCGCCGGTCAGGGCGTCGCGGGCGCCCTCTTCCTCGGCCTCGAGTTCGCCGAGATCGGCCTCGACGGTCGATTTGCGGTGCTTCCAGCCGTTCAGATAGGCCTGAAGCAGCATGCCAGCTTCGGCGTCGGCCCGGGCGCGTTCGCGCTCGATCTCGACCTCGGCGTCCAGAACCGCCAGTCGCATCTCGGCCGAGGCCCGGCGCGAGCCGATTTCGGCCAGACGTTTCTGCAGGGTCTCGACCTCATAGGTCGAAATGCGGATCAGGGACCGGGCCCAGGTGGTCATGGCTTCACTCCACTCGCTCTGCGAGACCTTGGTTCAGAATGCTTTCCAGATGACTAAAGGCGGTCGCCATGTCGCAGACGTCTTCGGGGGTTTGCGACAGGAAGCCTTCCAGTGCCGGGTTCAGGGCGATGGCGCGGTCGGTGATCGGATCGGCGCCGGCGCGATAGGCGCCGATCTTGATCAGTTCTTCCATATTGGCATAGGCGCTGAGGCACTGGCGGGCGCGCTTGTTCAGCTCCCGCTCGGGCAGAGTCTGGCAGCCCGGCAGGGTCCGGCTGACGGATTTCAGCACATCGATGGCGGGGAAGCGGCCGCGCTCGGCGATCTTGCGGTCCATGACGATGTGGCCGTCGAGGATCCCGCGTACGGCATCGGCGATCGGCTCATCATGATCACCGCCATCGACCAACACGGTGAACAGGGCGGTGATGGCCCCGGTCGGACGCCCGTCGGATCGCATCGGGCCCGGTCCGGCACGTTCCAGCAGCTTGGGCAGTTCGGAAAAGACGGTGGGCGTATAGCCCTTGGTGGTCGGAGGCTCCCCGGCGGCGAGGCCGATCTCGCGCTGGGCCATGGCAAAGCGGGTCACCGAGTCCATCAGGCACAGGACCTGCTGGCCCTGATCGCGGAGGTATTCGGCGCAGGCCAGGGTCATATAGGCGGCCTGACGGCGGGTCAGGGCGGGTTCGTCCGAGGTGGCGACCACGACGATGGCGCGGGCCAGACCCTCGGGCCCCAGGGTTTCCTCGATGAACTCGCGGACCTCGCGGCCCCGTTCGCCGATCAGGCCGACGACGACCGCGTCGCACTCGGCGCGGCGGGCCAGCATCGACAGAAGCACCGACTTGCCGACGCCGGAGCCGGCGAAAATGCCCATCCGCTGGCCGCGACAGGTGGTGGCAAAGACGTCGAGCGCCCGTACGCCGGTGTCGAGGCGCTCTCCCACCCGGCCGCGGGTGTGGGCCGGCGGCGGGGCGGCGCGCAGGGGATAGGCCCGGGGGCCCGAGGGCAGGGGGCCCTTGCCGTCGATGGGTTCTCCGAAGGCATTGACGATGCGGCCCAGCCAGGCGGCGGTGGGGCGCACCACGCTGGCCGACTCGACGATGCGGATATCGGCGCCGGGGGCCACGCCCTCGACCGGGCCGAAGGGCATCAGCAGGGCCTTGGCCTCTCGAAATCCGACCACTTCGGCGGGCAGGGGCGGGCGACCGTGGCGGTCGATCTCGGCCCGGGCCCCGACGGCCAGACGCGACAGTCCGCCACGTGACTCGATCAGCAGGCCACTCACCCCCGCGACCTTCCCGGTAACGACAAGGGGATCGACGGCTTGAACGGCGGCGACGAGAGAATGCAAGGAAAGCCCCGGAAACTGCCTCTCAGGGATCGGTTAACGTGGTTAACAGCCGCTTAAACGACGCGCGAATGGTTCGTCGAACACTGTGCCATGAGTCGCGGAAATGCCGAGCGAACGCCTTTCTGCAGGCCTGACCCTTGCGCGGGCGCGGATCGACCTGATGTTCAGAGGCTGACAGCCACCCGGAGACCTCCCCCATGACCGGTACCACGCCTGCCTCGCCCGACCTGTCCCGCCATGCCCGCGCGGGCCGGGGCAAGATCTATGGTTCGATCCTCGAGACCATCGGCAACACGCCGCTGGTGGAGTTGCCGCGCCTGTCGGCCGAGCTGAAGCCCAAGGCCCGGGTGCTGGCCAAGCTGGAGTTCTTCAACCCGCTGAGTTCGGTCAAGGACCGGATCGGTCTGGCGATGATTGAGGGCCTGGAGCAGGCCGGCAAGTTGACGCCCGGCGCAGTGTTGATCGAGCCGACCAGCGGCAATACCGGCATTGCCCTGGCGTTTGTGGCGGCGGCCAAGGGTTATCGGCTGATGTTGGTCATGCCCGAGAGCATGTCGATGGAGCGGCGCAAGATGCTGGCCCTGCTGGGGGCCGAGCTGGTGCTGACCCCCGCCGACAAGGGTATGAAGGGCGCGATCGCCAAGGCGCAGGAGCTGCTGGAGAGCACACCGGGGGCGGTGTCCCCGGGGCAGTTCGACAATCCGGCCAATCCCGAAATCCACCGCGTCTCGACCGCCGAGGAGATCTGGGCCGACACGGCGGGCGCGGTCGATATGGTCATTGCCGGCGTCGGCACGGGAGGCACCATCACCGGCGTCGGCCAGGTTCTGAAGGCGAAGAAGCCCTCGGTGCGAATGGTGGCCGTCGAGCCCACCGACTCGCCGGTCCTGTCGGGCGGCGAACCGGGACCGCACAAGATCCAGGGGATCGGGGCGGGATTCATCCCCTCGATCGTCGACCGCGATGTGATCGATGCGGTCGAGCGGGTGTCAAACGACGAGGCGTTCGAGATGGCGCGCCGAGCGGCCCGGCTGGAGGGGCTGACCGGGGGTATCAGCTCGGGCGCCGCCCTGATCGCCGCCTTCCGTCAGGCGGCGCTGGACGAGAATGCGGGCAAGACCATCGTCACAATCATCCCCAGCTTTGCCGAACGCTATCTGTCGACGGCCCTGTTTGAGGGGCTGTAGGAAGACAGTGTCGTAGGTCTTCCTCGAATGTGCTATCTTCCCAGGTGACCTGAGGAAGATGACATGGCGCTGAATATCAAGAATCCGGACGTTGATCGGCTGGCGCGCCGGGCCGCAGAACTGCGCGAAACCGGCGTCACCGAGGCCGTGCGTGCGGCTCTCGAACGCGATGTGAGCGAGCTGGAGAAGGCCCGGGAAGCCCGGGAGGCTGAACTCCGGAGCGAAGTGGCACGGATCCAGCAGCGGTTCGCTGCTCTGCCGATGAAAGATACGCGCTCGACAAAGGAAATTCGGGACGCACTGTGGCATGACGTCCTTGATAGTCATTGACACTTCCGTCGTCGTGGCGGTGATCAAGGCCGAGCCGGAGGCCCAGCGCCTTGTCGAGATAATGGCGGCTAACCCTTGCCGAATGTCGGCCTTTTCGGTGTTTGAGGCCGAGTCCGTGATCGGGAAGCTTGGAGGTCCGTTGGCCGTGCCCGATGTTCGCAAGCTTCTCGGGGCGTTCAGAGTTGAAATCGTCCCGTTCGATGATCGACTGGCCGTGCTGGCGACCGAGGCCCGCCTCCGCTTCGGTAAGGGAGTACACCCCGCCCGGTTGAACCTTGGTGATTGCGCGGCCTATGCATTGGCCGCGTCCCTGGAGGTGCCTTTGCTCTACAAGGGTGACGACTTTGCCCTGACGGATATTGTCTCGGCCAATTGAGCGATTGCTCAGAGCGTTGATTGGGGAGGACGAGCCATGGCGGATGTGGATGCGGCGACGGCGACGATGATCGCCAATCTGGAGGCCAATACGGGCAAGTCGCTGGACCAGTGGATTGCGCTGGCACGGGCCAGTGGTCAGGCCAAACATGGTCAGCTGGTTGCGTGGCTGAAGGCCGAGCAGGGCCTGACGCACGGCTATGCCAATCTGGTGGCACACAAGACCTTTGCCTCGGACGCCGGGTCGAGCGGTGACGACGATCTGATGGCGACCATGTTCGCCGGGCCAAAGGCGGCGATGAAGCCGGCCTATGACAAGGCGGCGACCTTTGTTCAGGGGCTGGACAGCGTCGAGTTTGCGCCGAAGAAGGGCTATGTCAGCCTGAGGCGGTCGAAACAGTTTGCCCTGCTGCAGCCCTCGACCAAGGATCGGCTGGATGTCGGGCTGGTGCTGAAGGGGGTTGAACCGGCCGGTCGGCTGGAAGCCGCCGGATCGTGGAATGCGATGGTGACGCATCGGGTGCGCGTGTCTTCGGTCGATGAGGTTGATGCCGAGCTGGAGGGCTGGCTGCGTCAGGCCTGGGCTGCGGCATAGGGCGAGATCGCTCTTGACCGGCGGTTAACCGAACGGGGCGAGGATCGCCGCGACATGTCCCAGCCTCTTTCCAGTCCGCCAGACGATGCGCCCGAGGCCGGTCCGGCGTCGACGTGGAAGGCGCGGCATGCGTTGCTGCGGCGGCTGGCCGATGTGGTGTCGCTGCCGACCAGTCGCATCAATGCCTTTGAGCGGTCGGTCGTCGGTGACCTGCTGGTCGAGATGGCGCGGCTGGCCACGCCCGAGGACCGGCTGAAGATGGCCCACCGGCTGGCGCCCCTGGCGGAGCTGCCCAATGGTCTGATGCGGCTGATGCTGCGGGATGATCCGGCCATTGCCGGCGTGCTGATCGAGGGGTGTGCGGGTCTGACGGATGCCGACCTGCTGTCGTGCGTCCGGGACACGGGTCATGATCATCACCGCTGTATTGCCGCCCGGCGGGGCGTGTCGGAAGTGGTGTCGGAGGCCCTGATCGAGGCCGGGCACCCCGACGTGGTCGACACCCTTTTGCGCAACACCACGGCCCGGCTGTCGCAGACCGGGATCGAGACGGCGGTGGCGCTGAGCCGGGCGCAGCCGCGCCTGTGCGAGCATCTGTTGCGGCGCCCGGAGCTTAGGCCGTCGGGGGCCTATGTGATGTTCTGGTGGTCGAACGAGCAGGACCGCCGGACCATTCTGCAAAGGTTCGCCGTGTCACGCGAAGTCATGCAGGAGGTGTCGGAAGACATCTTTGCCATGGCCGCCGACGAGGGCTGGCAGGACCCGGTGTCACGAAAGGCGCTGCAGTTCATCGAGCGGCGCCAGCGCAATCGCGGGGCGATCGACAAGAGCCCCTATGACAGTCTGGAACACGCCATCACCGAGATCGAGCGGCAGGGCATGGGCCGCGACTCCGTGGCCGAGATTGCCTATCTGTCGGGGATCAAGCCGCTGACCGGGGCCAAGATCCTGGGCGATCCGGGCGGAGAGCCGGTGGCCATTCTGTGCAAGGCGACCGGGCTGGACCGCGAGTATCTGACGGCGCTGTGGCGGTCGATGAAGCGGCCGGAGACCCTGCCCGATGGTAGCGTCCATCCGACCTGGGAGCGGGTGCAGGTGACGTTCGAGATGCTGGCCGTCGACCGGGCCCAGACGGTGCTGCGCTACTGGAACTGGTCGCTGACCTCGGCCATGACGCCGGCGCTGCTGAAGGCGATCCGCGAGGGTGACACAGACGAGCTGGATGAATACTCCATCCCCGAGCGGGCGGCGATGATGGCGTTGGCACAAGATTTCGGGCGTTAAAGTCGCCGCGATTGCATCAAGTCGGCTCTATACTTGCGTGGCCAATGCAGAAAATCCGCGTCCTGAATTGCGTCAAGGGGGCGTTTGTTCTATCAGCCCGGCATCAGGGGCGATTCCTCCAAGATGTTTCGCCTCGCCCTGGAAACGTCTGGACGACCTATGGAAGAAAAAGCCGAGCTGCTTGAAATGACGGCGGACATCATCTCCGCCTATGTCAGCAACAACATCCTGCCGCCCGAGGCCGTTCCTGCGCTGATCGGTTCGATCCACTCGACCCTGTCGCAACTGTCGGGTGACGGCATCGAGCCGGAGCCGGAAGTCAAGGATCCGGCGGTGCCGATCCGCAAGTCGATCACGCCGGACTATCTGATCTGTCTGGAAGACGGTCGCAAGTTCAAGTCGCTGAAGCGTCACCTGCGCACCAAATACGACATGAGCCCCGAGGAATACCGGGCCAAATGGGGTCTGGCCAAGGACTATCCGATGGTCGCCCCGAACTATGCCAAGGCCCGTTCGGAACTGGCCAAGCAGATGGGCCTGGGCCAGGGCGGCCGCAAGCCGGCCCGCACGACGGCCCGCGCCAAGAAGTAAGACGGCGAAGGCCTGAAAGAACAGACCCGCTGGAGCGATCCGGCGGGTCTTTTTTGTGACCTCAGGCGGCCTTGGCTTCGCGGCGCATGCGCCAGAAACGCAGGGTGCGCTGGGCCGCGTCGGGGGTCAGTTCCTGATACATGCGGCCATAGGTATGGGCCTTGGCCATGGCGTCGCCGTCGTCGTTCAGGAGCACCACGGCGTAGGTCAGGAACAGGGCGCGATCCAGACCGGCGGAACGGCAGACCACGGCCAGGGCATCCAGGTCCTTGCGCTCGATGATCTGGCGGGCGGTGTGAAAGTCGATGTCGGCCAGTCGGGCCAGAGCGATGAGGAAGCAGGTACGACCGTCCGAGCGCAGGAAGCGCGCCAGCATCTGGGGAGTCAGCTGGCCAGCCGCATGCAGTTCCTCGACATAGGCGAGGCTCTCGGAATAGTCGGCGGGCAGGGCGCCGTCCTGGGTCGCAAGCCGGGTGCGGCCGGCCTCAAGCGCGCTTTCCAGAAGGGCCGGGTCCATCTGGGCGTTGCGCTCAAGGATGGTGTGGCGCAGCCGGGCCTCGACGATGAAATACATCTCGTTGAGCAGATCGGGCGGCAGGCTCTTGCGCTCGACGGTCGCGGCATGGAGGGCGGGATTGGTGCGGGCGCGCTCTACGGCCTTTTCGCTGGCCTGACGCGACAGGCGGGCGCCTTCGTTGGACAACAGGCTGTGCAGGGTTTCGTCGTCGCCGTGATCGACGATGGCGTCGGAAACGGCCTCGGACACATCCTCGCGGCTTGAGACAGCGCGCAGGTGGTCCTGACCCTGGGTGCGGGCGACCTCGATCAGGTCAGCATCGGTCAGCACCGGCGAGGCCGACAGGACGGGCGTGGCCACCTCGGCCTCGTCATTCGCCAGGCGGCGGATCAGGGTGCGGGGGGCGGCAGGACTGTCGGCGAACCGCCGGGCCAGTTCGGCGCGGACCGCCGTTTCCATCTCGGCGGACAGTTCGGCCAGGACGGCGCCGTACAGGTCGGTCTCTTTGTCGCTGTGGGTCTCGGTGCCGAAGAAGACTTCGGTCAGTTCACGCAGCAGGGCCCGGCGCTTCTCGCTGGACGGTTCCTGCGCCATGGCGATCAGGTCAGGCAGACGCGATTCCACGACAGCGTCAGGGGCTGGCTGGGTCATTGGCGGGAGGCCGCGCTGCTGGTCGACTCGCCGGTCGTGCGGCGCACGGTGCCGTCCGGATTGCGGACCAGCTGGGGCGGTCCGGGCGGTTCGGCCATATTGGGCGAGGTCGGCGTCTGGTCCATCTGGACCGGCAGGGCGTCCAGATAGACCTGTTCCGGCAGGACGGCGCGGTCGGGCTGACGGCCGTTCTGGCGGTGGACGGAGTAGTAGCGGGCGCCCTGGGGGGAGGGTTCGGTGCGGGCCTGAGCCGGGGCCGGGGCGCGGGTCTGGGCCTGGGTGGGGGCAGGTTGGGGCTGGGTCGGCTGAGGCTGCGTCGCCTGCGGCTGCCTTGACGGGGGCTGCGGCTGGCCGACGGACCAGATCAGGGCATCGGAGCGCGGGGCATTGGGATCATCCGCCCATTCTGCCGGACGGGCGGGTGCGGGCGCAGGCGCGGAATAGGCCACCGGCGCTGGTGCCGGTGCAGGCTGGGGTGCAGGCTGGGCGCGGGCGGGCGGAGGCTCGGGCATCTGCCGGACGGGCGTCGGTGCCTCGACGGGCGCGGCGACGGTCCGAGCAGGGGCAGGCGCAGGCTGGGAACGGGACTGGACCGGCGGGGGCGCGAAGAAGGCATCGGCCGGGGTCAGGCCGGGGCGACCGTCGGCGTCCACGCTGCGGCCGGGCAGAAGCGGCGTGGCCGGACGCAGTTGCGGGACGGCAGCCATCGACTGGCTGCCCGCATGGGGGATGACGGGGGCGGCGGGACGGAGAGCCGGGACGTCGCCACGGGCGCTGGGGGTGGCGCGGGCCATGGCCACCGGCTCGGGGCGACCGTTCCAGTCCAGATAGCGAAGGGCAGGCGCGTCCTGGGCCACGGCGGGCATGGCCACCACAGTCAGGCCCAGGGCCGCAGCTGCGCCGAGCAGCCGGCCGGGTCGGGACAGCGATGTGGACGGGTCGGGTCGCATTCCACCTCCGGCAAATGGGGGATCGGACCAAAGGTTAAGGCGTCCAGACTTAACCCGTCGCTAACAGCCGGGCGCAAACAGCCTTAATCGGCGGGTCTGTTCAGGAAGCGGGGGCCGGAGTGACGGCGGGCGACAGATAGTCGGTGGTGAAGGCCTGCTGCCAGTCGAGACCCGCTGGGAAGACACCCGCCTCTGACGCGCTTTCGTAGAAGGTGCGCCAGCGGTCGGCCGACATGCTGCCGATGGATACCGACGGGGCGTCGCCGGTGACGAGGGCCGCATCGAGCAAGGCGTCGCGGGCCTGTTCCAGCTGCTCGGTCGTCATGGCGCGGTTGGCGCGCCGGATCAGGGTGTGAGCGGGGTCTGGGTCACCCTCGATATAGGCCGCCCAGCCCTCAACCGAGGCGGCGATGAAGGCTCGCAGCGCCTCATCGTTGTCGCGGGCAAAGGCCGTGGGGGCCAGCACGAGGGCGCCGTAGGAGGCAAAGCCATCCTCGAACAGCAGCCGGCTGGTCGGGACTGCGCCGCCCGCTTCGGGGATCAGGACAGGCTCGCGCGTCACATGGCCGAGCATGAGGGCGTTCGGGTCGCGGATGAAGGCTTCGAGGTCATGGTCGGCCAGTTGGTCGTCGGTGAATCCGCTCAGGGTCCGGAACCACGGCCAGAGGGTGTCGCGATCGGCTTCGGCGACCTGAACCGGCGCCGGTGCGGGCGGCACAGGCGGGGCAGCAGCGGGGCCGGCCTCCGCATGGCGGATCAGGGCGCGCGGGGACTTCTGGAAGAAGACGGCGACGGCCTTGACCGGGGCCTCCTCCTCGACCAGTCGCAGGGCCGTGAAGCTGTCGGCGACGAGGCCCAGCTCGGCCTTGCCCGAGGCCAGGGCACGCGGCACATCCTGACCGAAACCGGGCCGCACCAGTTGCACATTCAGGCCGCGCGCTTCGTAGAGGCCGGTGGCCAGGGCCTGATAGAAGCCGCCCAGTTCGGCACCGGCGGGGTCGCCGACCGCGAGGCGCAGACGGACGCGGCCGTTCTCGTCAATGGCCGGTTCGGACGAGCCGCAGGCGGCGACCGTCGCCGACAGACCCAGCGCCGCAGCACCGGTCAGCAGGATTCGACGATCCAGAGTGGCGAAGCGGACGGGCGGGCGGCGCATGGCCAAGGTTTAGGGCCTGACTTCCGCGAAGGAAAGGGCGGTTTCGGGCGGGAATGGCGGCGCTGCCCCCTCCACCGCTACGCGGTCCCCCTCCCCCGATGGGGGAGGAATATGGAGCCGGAATTGAGCGAGGGCGCGGAACGCCCGGTCGAACCGTTGCGTTTCGCGCCCTCGCCAAGTCCGGGTTGGACTTGGCCATTGAGTTCTGGACCCTGGCCTGGGCGTCAGCGGAGCGAACCCCGGTGACGGTCGGCTGTATCCCTCGACTCTGGTCCGGTCGCGTCCCGCAGGTCTGGCCTGCGCCGTCTTCCGATCCCGATCCGGTTCCCCGAGGTATGAGCCGAAACCCTGCCTCGAAGCCTTGATCCGGTCCGGGGTCCGTTACGATCCGGAGATCGCCCGTTACCCTGGATCCGAGAGCCGGACCGGTTCGCCTTGAGCCCCGGGTCTCCCCGGTTTTCCGCGCTGCCGTGTCCCTCGGCCCGTTGACGTTCCGACGAAATCCGCTATTCGGCAAGCGCCGGAAATGCCCACCCTGTGGGGATTTGAGCCCCGTCCGGTGGACAAGTTTGGGACAGTCTGTGGGTGGTTTCAAATACCCTCGGAAAATCCGTGAATTGATCTGTCCACAGATTCTGGATCAGCCTTCGAGTGCGGCCTTCTTTTCTTCCAGCTCCAGCCATTCCGCTTCGATGGCCTCGAGTTGGGCGCGGGCGCGGGCGGCGTTGGTCATGGCGCGGTCGAAGGCCTTGGGGTCGCGGGTGTAGAGGTCGGGATCGGACAGGGTGGCGTCGTGGCGGGCGATGTCGGCGGGCAGGGTTTCCATCAGGCCCTCGATCTCCTTGAGCCGGTGGGCGTCCTTGAACGATAGCTTGACCGCCTTTTTTGGAGCGGCGGCGGCGGTGACGCTGGCAGGAGCCGGGGCCGCAGAGCGGCGTTCCGCCTCGGCGTCCTGGGGCCGCTGGTGGGTGCCGGGCTTGAGGAAGCCGGGGTTCTGGCGGATGAAATCGGTCCAGCCACCGGGGGTCTCGACGATGTCGCCGCGACCGTTCATGGCGATGGTCGAGGTGGCGAGGCGATCGACGAAATCGCGGTCGTGGCTGACGAGGATCAGCGTTCCGTCATAGGTCTCGAGCAGCTCTTCCAGCTTGTCGAGGGTGTCCATGTCGAGGTCGTTGGTTGGCTCGTCGAGAACCAGCATGTTGGCAGGCTTGGCAAGCGCGCGGGCCAGCAGCAGGCGGTTGCGCTCGCCTCCCGACAGGGTCGAGATCGGCTGGCGCAGCTGGCCCTCCTGGAACAGGAAGTCCTTGGCATAGGCGGCGACGTGTTTGGACACGCCGCGCACCAAAATGGAATCGCCGCCGCCGGGGGTCAGGGCGTCCCACAGGGTCATGTCGGACTTGAGCCCTTCACGCGACTGGTCGAGGTAGACGGGGTCCAGATTGGCACCGAGGCGGACGGTGCCGGTGTCGGGGGCCAGTTCGCCCAGCATGATCTTGACCAGGGTGGTCTTGCCCGCGCCATTGGGGCCGACGATGGCCAGCCGGTCGCCGCGGACGATGCGGGTGGTGAAGGGCTTGATGACGGTACGCTCGCCGAAGCCCTTGGAGATGCCCTTGAGGTCGGCGACCAGCTTGCCGGACATGGCGCCCGAGTCGACGCCGAGGTGCAGGTCGCGCGGCACGTCCTTGAGCCGTTCGGCGCGTTCGGCGCGCAGGGCCTCGAGGGATCGGGCGCGGCCCTCGTTGCGGGTGCGGCGGGCGGTGATGGAGCTGTAGAAGGTGGCGGTCTCGCGCTCGATGGTCTTTGACAGGCGGCGCAGGGACTCGGCCTCTTCCTCGGTGACCTTGGTGGCCCATTCGTCGAAGGCGTTGAAGCTCTTGTTCAGGCTGCGGACGCGTCGTCCTTCCAGCCAGTGACAGGTCTGGGTGACGCGATTGAGGAAGGCGCGGTCGTGGCTGACGACCAGTATGGCGCAGCGGGCCGAGATCAGCTCTTCTTCCAGCAGCTCGATGGCGAGGATGTCGAGGTGGTTGGTCGGCTCGTCGAGGAGCATCAGGTCGGGCTCTTCGGCGAAGGCCTTGGCGAGCGCGGCACGGCGGATTTCGCCACCGGAAAGGTTCACGGCGGGCTTTGACGGATCAAGGCCGAAGGTGGCGAGCCAGGACTCGGCGGTCCACGGCTCGGCCTCACCCGAGGTGGCATAGTCCAGCAGGGTGTCGCCGGTGATGACCGGTTCCTGGGGCACATTGGCAAAGCGGATGCCGGACTGGATGGCGCGCTCGCCCGAGTCCGGTTCGACCTGGCCCATGATGATTTTCATCAGGGTGGATTTGCCGGCACCGTTCCGCCCCACGAGGCAGGCGCGGGTGCGCGGCTCGATCGCGATGTCGACACCCTCGAACAGGGGACGGGGGCCGTCCTGAAGGCGGACATCCTTGAGGGCAACAAGAGGAGGGCGCGCGGCCATGGTGCGTTCAGCGATCAACAGAGGTAAGGGGAGGGGTGCATGTAAAGCCTGACCCCTCCCCGTCCAAGCCCTTCTGGGAAACGAAGACCCTGGAACAGATGTCGCCCGAGGAGTGGGAGGCGCTGTGCGACGGGTGCGGGCTGTGCTGTCTGGTGCGGTTCGAGGATGAGGATACGGGCGAGGTTGTGCCGACCAAGGTGCACTGCAAGCTGTTCGATCCGACGACCTGTGCCTGTTCCAACTATTTGGAGCGCGAGCGGCATGTGCCGGACTGTATCAAGCTGACGCCGGGAAACGTGTCGCAGCTGGGCTGGATGCCCGGGTCGTGCGCCTATCGCCGGCTGGCGGAGGGGCGGGGGCTGGCGGAGTGGCATCCGCTGGTCTCGGGGGACCCCGAAACGGTCCATACGGCCGGGGTTTCGATCCGCGGCCAGACGATTTCGGAACTGGCACTGCACGAGCCGGAAGATGCCCTGGCCTATGAGGCGCCGGAATGGATGGTCGAGCGCGGGACCGGGACTCGGAGACGGCGCTAACCAAAATTTCGCTATTCTGTCCGACCCTTGCGGCATGGGAGAGAAACGCCGCAAGAGCGCCTCGATGATGACGGACGGTTCGGGGCTGGAGGGCCCGCTGGACCGCCTGACCGCACTGGCGTGCACCCTGTTCGACATGCCGCATGCGATGATTTCCGTCATCCACGGCGATCAGACCCTGTTCCGTGCCAATGTGGGCCTGAACCAGAACGCCATGGCGCGCGACCAGAGTGCTTCGGCCATACTGGTCGGGATGGGGCCGGGCGCGGTGCTGGTGGTGCGCGATTCCCACCTGCATCCGACGCTGAAGAACCACCCGATGGTGACGGGCCAGCCGGGCATCCGCTTCTTTGCCGGGACGACCATCAGCGACAGCCGGGGCAAGGCCATCGGCGCGGTGGGGGTGATGGATGTGAAGCCGCATCCGGACTTCGACGAAAGTCGGGTCGAGGGCCTGGCCCAGATTGGGCGGCTGGCCGCAGAATTCCTCGAACAGGCCGACCTGACCCGAAGGCAGACCGAGCGGCTGGAGCTGCTGAGGCTGGCTGAGGAAATGGCCGGGGTGGGACAATGGCGGCTGGATGCCGAGACGATGGCCGTGACCTGGTCGGACGAGGTCTATCGCATCCACGGGGTCGAGCGGGGCGCGTTCGATCCCAGCTATGACGATGCCGTGGGGTTCTATCATCCGGACGACCGGGCGCCGTTGATGAAGGCGATCGCACGCGGGCTTGAGACGGGCGAGGGCTACAAGCACCGGATGCGACTGATCCGCCGGGACGGGGCCGAGCGCCTGGTGCTGACCCATGCGGATACGGAGCGCGGGCCGGACGGCAAGGTCACCGCCATGTTCGGCGTATTCCAGGACGTGACCGAGCAGGAACGAATTCACGATGCGGTCGCCGCCAGCGAGCGGGCGTTCCGCAATCTGGCAGAGCAGACCAGTGACATCATCGCGGTCTTCGCGCTGGACGGTACGTTCCGCTATGTGTCGCCCGCGATCACGCGTCTGACAGGCTGGGAACCGGATGAGCTGATCGGGCGCAAGACCTGGGACGTGATCCACCCGGATGACCATCCGCAGGTGAAGCAGGCCTATGCGGATTTCTTTGCTGCTGGCCCCGGCGGGCCGTCACCGCAGTTGCGCTACCGTGGGCTGCACAAGGACGGCAGCTATCGATGGCTGGATGCCCAGCCCAGCATCCTCTGGGACGAAAACGGCCGACCGATCGAAATCCAGGACAATGCGCGTGACGCCACGGCGACCAAGCAGCTGGAAGATGACCTGATGGCGGAGCGGGACCGGGCGGAGGCTGCTGCCCGGACGAAAACCGAATTCCTGGCCAATATGAGCCATGAGCTGAGAACACCGCTGACCAGCGTGATAGGCTTTGCCGGCCTGCTGAAGGAGTCAAAAGACCTGGGCCCGGACGAGCGCCGCTACGTCGACCGGATCGCCACCTCGTCCGATGCCCTGCTGGGCGTGATCAACGACATTCTGGATTACTCCAAGCTGGAGGCCGAGGCGGTCGGGCTGGACCCGCTGGCCTTTGATCCGCGCGGCATGATTGCGGGCGCTGTCGGGATCGTGGAGAGCCAGTGCGAGGCCAAGGGGCTGACGCTGGTACAGACGACGGATGAGTCCGTGCCGGCTGGCCTGATGGGGGATGAGGGCCGACTGCGGCAGGTGACGCTGAACCTGCTGTCCAATGCCGTGAAATTCACGGGCCAGGGCGGGGTGACGGTGGCGGCGACCTATGAGGATGGCCGGTTGCGGGTCGCCGTATCGGATACGGGCATCGGCATCAGCGAGGAGAAGGCCGCAACCCTGTTCCGGCGGTTCGTGCAGGCCGATGCCTCGACCACGCGGACCTTCGGCGGGACGGGGCTGGGCCTGGCCATTTCGCGTCGGCTGATCGAGATGATGGGTGGCACGATCGGCGTGGACAGTGAGCCGGGGATCGGCTCGACCTTCTGGTTCGAGGTGCCGTTGGTGCCGGCGGACCCCGGGCAGGTCGCCGGTGGCCACGACGCAGAGACAGCGGTCGACGGGACGCTGCGGATCCTGATGGCGGATGACGCTCCGGCCAACCGGGAGCTGGTCTCGGCCATTCTGGGCGGGATGGGGCTGTCGATCGACGGGGTCGAGAACGGCGCCGAGGCGGTGGAGGCCGTGCGCAGCGGGACCTACGATCTGGTGCTGATGGATGTGCATATGCCGGTCATGGATGGCCTGACCGCGACCCGTGAAATCCGGGCCATGGCCGGGGAAGCGGGCCGGGTGCCCATCATTGCCCTGACCGCCAATGTGCAGCCCGAACAGGTGCGAACGTGCCATGAGGTGGGTATGGACGCCCATGTCGGCAAGCCGATCCAGGTGGCGGAACTGATGGCCACGATCAGTCGTGTGCTGGGCGCAAGCGAGGCCTGTGAGGACCTGGCAGCGGCAGGCTGAGACGCCCGGATGTGCGCCCTCGGCGTGTGAAATCGCGTCAAAACAAGATGATAGATATTTGTCGGACCGACTTGCGCGCCTGAGGACGCTGGTCGGCTAGAGTTCATCCATGGCCGGGAACAGGGATGACGGGGCGGAGCGCTGGAGCCGGAAGCAGTTTGAACTGCTGGCCGCCCAGACCGATCGCGTGATGGAAATACTGCCACAGGTCGAGCTGGATCCCGCCGATGTGGCGGGGCTGGATCGTTTTGCGCGGCTGGTGACGAACGTGGCGCGCGCCAGCAAGGCGGTGGTGGCGCTGGCGAGCCCGCCTGCCCGGTCCCGGAACCCGGTCGAGGACGCGGAAGAGGGCGACGCAAACGGTGACATCGAAGACCCCGCCGAGGAGGCCCTACTTCGGGCCGAACTGCAGTCCCGTCTCGATCACCTCAGGGCCGTTCGAGGTCCAGCAGCAGTGGCTGGCGAGCCTGACGGCGAGCGAGGTGAGGGAGGCGATCAGGGCTTCCCCCCGGGCACACAGGCATCAGCTGCCGTCAAACAGGGACTGGGCGACGTGGGTGCTGCTGGGCGGGCGGGGGTCGGGCAAGACCTTTGCCGGGGCGCTCTGGCTGAGCGAACGAGCGCGGACGGACGGACAGGTTCTGGCGCTGGTGGGACCGGCGCTGCACGATGTGCGCGAGGTGATGATCGAGGGGCCGTCGGGCCTGAAGGCGATGGGCGAGGCCGGATACAGGCCGGTCTGGGAAGCGAGCCGCAGGCGGTTGCGGTGGCCCAATGACTCGGTGGCCTATGCCTATTCAGCCGAGGACCCGGATGCGCTGCGCGGGCCGCAGTTTCACGCGGCCTGGGTCGACGAGTTCTGTGCCTGGCGCAATCCCGAGCGGACGCTGAGTACACTGCGGTTTGCGCTGAGACGGGGAGCCGATCCGCGACTGGTTGTGACGACGACACCGCGTCCGATGGTGGCGCTGCGACGGTTGCTGGCCGAGCCCGGTGTCGAGGTCAGCCGGGCGGGGACAGAGGTTAACGCGGACAATCTGGCCCCGGGATTTCTGGGCCACCTGAGACGCCTCTATGCCGGGACACGGCTGGAGGCGCAGGAGCTGGAGGGGCAGATCGTCGAGACCGACGGGGCCCTGTTCCGCGCCGAGGATCTGGCGCGGGCCCGAGGCGCGCGTCCGGTCGAACTGGACCGGGTGGTGGTGGCGGTGGACCCGCCCGCGACGGCCCACGGCGATGCCTGCGGGATTGTGGTTGCGGGGCGCCGGGATCACACAGCCTATGTGCTGGCCGATGAGACGGTGCGCGGCCTGTCGCCCGCGGCTTGGGCCCGGGTGGTCGCGTCGATCGTCGAGCGTGAAGGGGCCGAGGCGGTGATCGCCGAGGTCAATCAGGGCGGGGATATGGTGCGGACCCTGCTGGTTCAGGCGGGCTGTGCCTGTCCGGTGCGGTCGGTCCATGCCACGCGCTCGAAGCGGGCGCGGGCCGAGCCGGTCGCGGCGCTGTATGAGCAGGGACGGGTGGTGCACTGCGCCGCCCTGCCCGCGCTGGAAGAAGACATGATGGCGCTGGGAAGCGGCGAAGGCGGGCCAAGCCCCGACCGCGCCGACGCCCTGGTGTGGGCCATCACCCATCTGATGCTGGAGCCGCGGGGCGAACCGCGCCTGCGGTCCCTCTGAGGCGGGCCGCTCCGGGCGTCGTCAACTGACAACGAGAACGAAGGAGATCGCCATGGACTGGTCCCGCTGGCGCCTGCGCCGGGGCACGACATCTGTGCCCGAAATCAAGGATAGTCGGGCCGGGGCGCTGATCGCCCTGACCGGAGGTGGCCGGCCGCGCTGGACGCCACGCGACTATGCTGAGCTGGCGCGGGAGGGGTTCGGCAAGAACCCGGTCGCCTATCGCGCTACCCGCATGATCGCCGAGGCGGCGGCGTCGGTGCCGCTGAGGGTGTTCGACAAGGACACGCTGTGCCGCGACCACGGACTGGCGCAGCTGCTGGCGCGGCCCAATCCTGAGCAGTCGGGGGCGGAGTTTCTGGAGGGGTTGTATGGCGCGCTGCAGACGGCGGGCAATGCCTATGTTGAAGCGGCGGGCGACGGCGATGGCGGCCTGCCGGAGGAGCTGTGGTCGCTGCGCCCCGACCGGGTGAAGGTGGTTCCGGGGCGGCACGGCTGGCCCGAGGCCTATGACTATGGCCTCGCGGGGCGGTCGGTGCGGATCGGGCGGGAGGCGGACGGCTGGATGCCGGTGATGCATCTGAAGCTGTTTCACCCGATCGACGACCACTATGGCTTTTCGCCGCTTGAGGCGGCGGCCTTTGCCATCGATGTGCACAATGCCTCGGGCGCCTGGAACAAGGCGCTGCTGGACAATGCGGCAAGGCCGAGCGGGGCGCTGGTCTATGCGTCGCGGGACGGCGAACGGCTGACCACGGAACAGTTCGAGCGGCTGAAAGCCGAGCTGGGCGAGGCGCATGCGGGGCCTGCCAATGCCGGGCGGCCGCTGTTGCTGGAAGGCGGGCTGGACTGGAAGCCCATGAGCCTGACGCCCGCCGAGATGGACTTTATCGCCGGCAAGCACGCCGCAGCGCGCGAGATCGCGCTGGCGTTCGGGATTCCGCCGCAGCTGCTGGGGATTCCGGGGGATGCGACCTATGCCAACTATCGCGAGGCCAATGTCGCCTTCTGGCGGCAGACGGTGGTGCCGCTGGTGCGCAAGGCCGCCGGAGCCTTGACGGCCTGGCTGTCGCCGCGCCTGCCCGGATGCCGGATCGAGGCCGATCTGGAGGCGGTGCCGGCCTTGTCACCCGAGCGCGACGCGTTGTGGGCCCGGCTGAATGCCGCGACCTTCCTGACCGAAGACGAGCGGCGGCAGATGGCGGGGGTGGGGAAGTGAAGTGGCGAGTGGCGAGTGGTGAGTGGCGAGGCGAGAGTGCGAATCCTGCCCCCTGCTCGTCACATGTCACTCGTCACTCGCCACTTTTGGGAGAACGGCATTAACGGCATGAACGACATTAAACGCATACCCGTCGCCCTGATCGCGGCGCTCATGGTGCAGACGGTCAGCGGACTGATCTGGGCCGGAGGGGCAGCGGCACGGATCGCGACGCTGGAGGCCCGCGTGGGCGAGCAGAGGCTGGTCGCCGAACGGCTGGCTCGGCTGGAGGAGCAGAGCCTGGCGACGCGCCGGGCGGTGGAGCGGATTGAGAGGGTTTTAGTGGCGAGTGGCGAGTGGCGTGTGACGAGCGCGTCCGGCGAGGAGCAGGCCGATGGCTTATGACGCCCGGGCGGTGGATGACGACCCGACATTGCCCTCGCCACTCGCCACGCGTCACTCGTCGCTTCTGATCACCGGCTATGCCTCGCTGTGGGGTGTGGCGGATCTGGCGGGGGATGTGGTGATGCGGGGCGCGTTTGCGCCCAGTGTGGCGCGGCGTGGGTCGGCCGGGGTGCGGATGCTGTACCAGCACGGCGAGCGCACGCCGGTCGGGGTGTGGACCCGGATCGAGGAGGACGACCGCGGCCTGAGGGTCGAGGGTGAGATCCTGGACATCACGCCCGAGGGACGGATGGCCGCGGCGCTGGTGCGGGCCGGGGCACTGGACGGCCTGTCGATCGGCTTTCGTGCGATCCGGGCCAGGCGCGACGGGCGGCTGAGGGTGCTGGCCGAAGTGGACCTTTGGGAGGTGTCTCTGGTGACCTTCCCGATGCTTCCGGGGGCCCGGTTTCATTAGGTGCCGGGGCGATTTCACCGCCTGCTCAGGTTTCGCTCAGGACGCTCAGGGGGCGCGGGCGCAGGAACAGGGCTCAACTTCGGCCCAGGGAGAGCGCGGCATGAGCGGTGAGACGGTGAAAGCGGTGGACGGCCAGACGGCCGTGATGCGGACGGTGATGTGGGGCGGGGCCGTGGCCCTGTTGCTGGCACCGGCGGTGGCCATGCAGTTCACGAGCGAAGTGCAGTGGAGCCTGTTTGATTTCGCCCTGATGGCGGTGCTGCTGGCCATCGCGTGCGGGGTCGGAGAGTTGGTGCTGCGCGCCTCGGACAGTCTGACGTACAGGCTGGGGGCGGCGGTGGCGATCGGCACGACCTTTGTGCTGGGCGTCGGTAATCTGGCCGTGGGCCTGATCGGGTCGGAGGACAATCCGGCCAATGACCGGGTCTGGGCCGTGCTGGCGGTCGGGGTGGTCGGTGCCCTGATCGCCCGGTTCAAGCCGCGCGGGTTGAGCCTGGTGATGGTGGCGCTGGCCGCCGGTCAGGTCGGTCTGGCCCTCTATGCGGATGCGACGGCGCAGGATTTGCCGCTGAGGATCACGGTGGTGTTTGTCACCGGCTGGCTGGTCGCGGCGGCCCTGTTCGACCGGGCCGCGCGCGAGGGCCGGGCCTAGGGAAGATACTCTGCCGGGATGGGCGAGGCTTCGGTTTCGCCGGTCCAGTAGATGCTGAGGATCCACCAGCGTTCGCCGTCGTGCATCAGCTGGAAGCTGTTGATCCCGCGCGCGAAGGGCTCGGGGTCGGCGACCGTGCGACGGCTGTCATAGGTCGAAAAGACGTGCGCCATGGAGCCGAACCGGTCGGTGCGGCTGGCGATCTCGCGCTCGTGGAACCCGCCGCGCTCCAGCTGGGGACCGGCCAGGGTGATGTATTCCTCGGGCGTCCAGACTCGCACGACCATGTCGCCGGCGGGGTTGAGACCGGTCGGTACCAGACGGGCGGTCGGGTGGAACAGGGAACGGAAGCGGTCCCAGTCGCGGGCCACGCCGGCGTCGCCGGAGATGACCTCATAGACGGCCGCGATAATGGCCTCGGGCGTCTCCACATCGGCGGGGTCGGCGGCAGGCGCCGTGGCGGTCGCCGGGGCCGGGTCCTGGGCCTGAACCGCAAGCGGTGACGCCAGCGCCAGGACGAGCGCGGCGGCGAGTGTGGATGCACGCATGGGAATTCCCTCCGTCAGGGGGGTGAGACTGCCGCACCGGGCGGCGGATGGGAAGGCGTATTCCGGACTGCCGGACGCCATCAAGGAGACACCATGAAAGAGACCAAGACCGTGTCGGGCTCGCCCGAGACGCGCGCCGCCATGCATGAAGTTATGGCCGCGTTTGAAGCCTTCAAGGGCGCCAATGATGCGCGGCTGGCGGAGCTGGAGAAGAAGGCCTCGGCCGATACGCTGCTGGAAGAGAAGGTCGCGCGCATCGATGCGGCGGTCGGCTCCGCCCAGGCGCGGCTGGACCGGGCGCTGAGCGAGACGAGGCGGCCGCAACTGGGTGATGGGGTTGCCCCCTCCGGCGGCTTTGCCGCCACCTCCCCCATGAAGGGGGAGGAGACGAAATCGGCGTTCGCGGCCTATATGTCGGGCGGGTCGACGGTGGGGCTGGAGCTGAAGGCAGGGCTGTCGTCGGGGCCGAGCTCGGGCGGCTATGTGGTGCCGCCGGAGACGGAACGGGCGATCGAGCGGCGGCTGATGGCGGGCTCGCCCATGCGCGAGATTGCGACGGTGCGGACGGTCGGCTCGGGCGTGTTCAGAAAGCCCGTTTCGACCGCCGGGGTCGAGGCCGGCTGGGTGGCGGAAACGGCGGCCCGGCCCGAGACCGATCCGGCGACCCTGGCGCTGCTGGAGTTTCCGTCGGCGGATCTGTACGCCTGCCCCGCCGCGACCCAGAGCCTGCTGGATGATGCGCTGATCGATCTGGACGAATGGCTGGCCGCCGAGGTCGAGGATGCCTTTTCCGCCCAGGAGACCGAGGCCTTCGTCAATGGCGATGGCACGAACAAGCCGCGCGGCTTTCTGGACTATGATCTGGTCGAGGACGGCGGTCAGGAATGGGGCGAGATCGGCTATGTCGCCAGCGGGGCCGCCGGAGCGTTTCCCGTATCGAACCCGACCGACCGGCTGATCGATCTGATCTATGCGCCGAAGGCGCTGTACCGGCCGAATGCGCGCTTTGTCATGAACCGCCGGACGGTGGGGACGGTGCGCAAGTTCAAGGACGGGGACGGCAACTATATCTGGCAGCCGGCGCAGCGGCCGGGGGATACGGCCAGCCTGCTGGGCTATCCGGTGACCGAGATCGAGACCATGCCGGACATCGGCGCGGATGCCGCAGCGATCGCGTTCGGGGACTTTCAGCGCGGCTATCTGATCGTCGACCGGGCGGGGGTGCGGGTGCTGCGCGACCCGTATTCCGCCAAGCCCTATGTGCTGTTCTACACGACCAAGCGCGTGGGCGGGGGCGTGCAGAATTTCGACGCCATCAAGGTGATGAAGTTCTCCGCATCCTAGACGCGGAGTGACGTGTGGCGAGTGACGAGTGGCGAGAGCCGCTCGTCGCTGGCCGGACGGGTGAGACGCGAGCTGTCGGGAGTGAGCAGGCGAACTCGCCACTCGTCACTCGACACTCGCCACTTTCAAGCGAAGCGAGAATTCAATGACCGCACCGGTGACCTTGGCCGAGGCGAAGGCCTTTCTGCGCGTCGGGCATGACGGCGAGGATGGTCTGATCCAGACCCTGATCGAGGCCGCGCAGGCGCGGGTCGAGGGTGAGGTGGATCAGGCGCTGGACGCCGACAGTCCCGCGCCGCTGAGGCTGGCCGTGATGATGCTGACCCTGATCGCGTATGAGCGGGGGCTGGCGGAGATGACGGCGCAGGCCGTCGAGGCGTGGATCGCGCCCTATCGAATGGTGCGGCTTTGAGCGCGGCCGCGCGGCGGGTGCTGGCGGCCCTGTATGCGGTGACCGTGACCGAGACGCCCTATGGCGGGCAGGCGCGGACCTATGAACTGCTGGGCCAGATCTGGCTGAACCCCGGCAAGGTCGGGGGGCGACGCCGGAGCGGTCCGGACGGCCAGCAGCGGATCGAGACGTGGCGGGTGACGACGGGGCTGGACCCGCGTCTGAATGCGGGGCGGGTGCTGGAGTTCGAGGGGGTGCGTTGGCGCATCCTGGCGGTGGCGACCGGCCCGGCGGAAACCGACCTTGAGCTGGAGCGGCTGGCATGAGCCATGAGCTGGCCCTGCAGAAGGGCATCCTCGCACGGCTGAAGGCGGATGCGACGCTGGACGCGCTGATAGGCGGGCGGGTCTGGGATGCGGCGCCGCCGGACCCGGTCTATCCGCATGTGAAGCTGGGACGCAGCCAGAGCCGACCGATGGCAGGGGGCGGCGGAGCGGTGGAACATCAGCTGACGCTGATCGTCGCCTCGAGGTTCTGCGGGACGGAGGAGGCGCGGGCGGTGGCGGCGGCGGTGCGCCTCAGCCTGAGCGGCGCGGTGATCGAGACCGACGGGGTGCGCAGCCTGAAGCTGGAGGTGCCGCTGAGCGATGTTTTTGCCGCCGATGACCGACTGACGACCTGGGCCGTGATCCGCGTGCGCGCGGTGACCCAGGACATCTGACAACCCCAAGACCATCGAGGAGAGTCCCATGGCGGCCCAGAGCGGCAAGGACCTGTTGCTGAAGATCGAGACGGACCCCGATACCTTTCTGACGGTGGCGGGCTTGCGGGCGCGGACGGTGTCGCTGAATGCGCGCGCCGTCGATGTGACCGATGCGGACAGCGCCGGGCGCTGGCGCGAACTGCTGGCCGGGGCGGGGGTGCGCACAGCGGCCATCGCCGGCCAGGGCATCTTCCGCGATGCGGCGTCGGATGCGCGAATCCGCGAGGCCTTCTTTGCCCAGAGCACGGACCGCTGGCAGGTGATCGTGCCCGACTTCGGCCGGCTGGAAGGACGGTTCGTGGTCTCGGCGCTGGAATATGCCGGCGAGCACGACGGCGAGGCGAGCTTTGCGCTGAGCCTGGCAAGCGCCGGTGAACTGACCTTCGAGGCGATCTGATGCGGATGGCCAATGGGGCGCGGGGCGAGGTGCTGGTCGAGCTGGACGGGTCGTCGCGTCGGCTGTGCCTGACGCTGGGGGCGCTGGCCGAGATCGAGACCGCGCTGGAGGTGTCGGGGGTCGAGGGTCTGGTCGAGCGGCTGCGACGGCCGACGGCGCGGGACCTGATGGCGGTGCTGGCGGCGCTGTTGAATGGGGGCGGGGAGCGTGAGCTGGCCGGGCGGCTGGAGCAGGCCGCGATTTCTCCGCGCGTTGCAGCCGAAGCTGTGGCGCAGGCCTTTGCCGCTGTGGGTGGAGGCGAGGGATGACGGAGGCCTGGGCGAGCCGGCTGAGGCTGGCGGTCCGGCTGGGCCTGACGCCCGACGCCTTCTGGACCCTGTCGATCGCGGAATGGCAGGCGCTGACGCGGATGCCGGGGCAGGCGTCGCCGCTGAGCCGCGCGGAGTTCGACCGGCTGAGCCGGGACTGGCCTGACGAGGGAGCAAGAGCATGACGGACACATTTGGCCCGTCGAGGCTGGAGACCGTGCCGCTGGAGGCCGCCGAGGCGACGGCCGCGCTGGAGAGCCTGAAAGAACCGGCCGAGCGTGCGGCGCGGTCGATCGAGCAGGCCTTTGACCGGGCGGGTGAGAGTCTGGCTGCGTCGCTGACGCGGGCGGCGGCGGACGGAGAGATTACGCTTGCGGAACTGGCACGGGCGGTGCTGGCGGCGGCCAACTCGGCGGTCGGCACCTTGATGAGCGGCGGTGGCGGCGGGCTGGGCGAGGCGCTGGCCAATGCGGTCGGCGGGCTGTTCTCGGGGACACGGGCGGAGGGCGGACCGGTGATGCCGGGCGGGGCCTATCTGGTCGGCGAACGCGGGCCCGAAGTGTTCCGTCCCTCGCAGGCGGGCATCGTCGGCGGGGTCGAGGGGCCCGGCTTGGTGCTGAACCTGAAGGTTGAGGGCGGGACGCCGGGCCTGCTGCGCTCCGAGACGCAGATTGCCCAGGCCTTGGCCCGGGCCGTGGCGCTGGGCGCGCGCCGGTACTAAGGGGGGATGCGATGAGTTTTCATGAGGTGAGCCTGCCTGCACGTCCCCGCCTTCGCGGGGATGACAAAATCTCCGGAGCGACAACCCGATGAGCTTTCATGAGGTGAGCTTGCCGGTGCGGCTCGCGTTCGGGTCGACGGGCGGGGTGGAGCGGCGGACGGAGGTGGTGACGCTGGCGTCCGGCCATGAGCGGCGGTCAACCCCCTGGGCCAGCGGTCGGCGGCGGTATCTGATCGGGGCGGGGCTGAGGTCGCTGGATGACATGGCGGCGCTGACGGCCTTTTTCGAAGCGCGACAGGGGCGGCTGTACGGATTCCGGTTCCGGGACTTTGCCGACTTCAAATCCTGTGTGCCCGGAGCGGAGCCCGGCCCGGGTGATCAGGCTATCGGCACAGGGGATGGGGTCACCACGCAGTTCCCGCTGATGAAGGCCTATGGCGGGACGCTGAGACGGATCGCCAAGCCGGTCGAGGGATCGGTCAGGATTGCTGTGGACGGCATCGAAGCGCCGGAGGGTTGGAGCGTCGATGTCACGACCGGTGTCGTGACATTTGCGAGTGCGCCGGATGACGGGGCGGAGATCACTGCCGGCTTCAGGTTCGACACGCCGGTGCGATTCGATGCCGACCGGCTGGAGATCACGCTGGAGAGCTTTGGCAGCGGGCGAATGGTGGCCATGCCGCTGATCGAGATCCGGGTCTGAGCCATGCGCGACATTCCCGAAGAGATGGCGGCCCGGATCGAGTCCGGGGCGGCGACGCTTTGCCATGCCTGGCGGGTGACGCGGGCGGACGGGGTCGCGCTGGGCTTTACCGATCATGACCAGGTGCTGGCGGTGGACGGCACCCCCTGTTCCCCGATCGAGGGGTTTGAGGCCGGCGCGCGCGAGGGCGAAGCCGGGTTCGAACCCGGCAGCCTGACGCTGGCGGGCCATCTGGGCGAGGGCGACGATGCCCTGACCGAGGCGGCCATCGGAGCGGGTCTGTTTGATCGGGCGCGGGTCGAGCTGTGGCGCGTCGACTGGATGCGGCCGGACCTGAAGGTGCGGCTGTGGGTCGGGCGGATCCGCGCCCTGAAGCGCGAAGGCGGCCGGTTGACGGTCGAACTGGAGGGACCGCTGGCGGCGCTGGATCGGCAGATCGGGCGGACCTATGGCCGACTGTGCGAGGCGCGGCTGGGCGACGGCCGGTGCGGGGTGGACCTGGAGGCGCATCCCGGTGCGCGTTGCGACAAGCGCTGGGAAACCTGCGTCGGGACGTTTGGAAACGGGGTCAATTTCCGGGGCTTTCCCGACACTCCGGGCGATGACTTTATTGCTGCGCACCCTGTCGATGGAGGCCGGCATGACGGCCGGAGCCGCCGGTGAGGGCGGCAGCACTGGAGGCCGCCAGAGGCTGGGTCGGGACGCCCTACCGCCACCAGGCCAGCTTCAGGGGCGAGGGGGCGGACTGTCTGGGACTGATCCGGGGCGTCTGGCGTGAGGTGATCGGGCCGGAGCCCGAGGTCCTGCCGCCCTATTCGCCGGACTGGGCCGAGGCGGGCGGGGCCGAGACGCTGCTCATGGCGGCGCGGCGCTGGCTGATCGAGATCGATGTGGATGCGGCACAGCCGGGCGATGTCCTGCTGTTCCGCATGCGGGCCGATGTGCCGGTCAAACACTGCGGAATCCTGAGCGCGGTCGGTCCGCCCGAGCCGCGACTGATCCACGCCTATTGGGGCCGGTCGGTGATCGAGAGCTGGATGGGCGACTGGTGGCTGAAGAAGCGGGCGGTGGCCTTCACCTGGCCCGAGCGCATATTCTGAAAACGTGAGGAGACAGCATGGCGCAGGCCGTACTGGGAGGACTGGGCCAGGCTCTGGGCGGGGGCGTCGGGCAGGCCATCGGCCGGGCGCTGGGCGGCATGCTGGACCAGCGGCTGGTGGCCAGTCTGGGGCCGGCGCGACAGGTGGGCCCGAGGCTGGAAGCGATCCGCCTGCAGTCGACCGCCGAGGGGGCGCCGATGGCGCTGGTGCTGGGGCGGGCACGCGTGACGGGTCAGGTGATCTGGGCGGCGCGGTTTCTGGAACAGCGGCATGAGCAGGGCGGCGGCAAGGGTGGGCCGCGCACGGAGTCCTATGCCTATTCGTTGAGCTTTGCCGTCGCGGTCTGTGAGGGGCCGATCGACGGGATCGGGCGCATCTGGGCCGACGGGCAACCACTGGACCGGGCCGGTGCGACGCTGCGTATCCATCGGGGGACCGAGGACCAGATGCCCGATCCGCTGATCGAGGCGGTCGAGGGGGCGGGCGCGGCCCCCGCCTATCGCGGGACGGCCTATGTGGTGTTCGAGGACCTGCCGCTGGCGGCGTTCGGCAATCGCGTGCCGCAGCTGGCGTTCGAGGTGTTTCGGCGACCGACGGGCGGGGCGGCGGCGCTGGAGGACCGGCTGGAGGGGGTATGCCTGATCCCCGGAGCGGGGGAATTCGTGCTGGCCACCGAGCCTGTGGTGCGACGTGCGGGCCTGACCCGGACCGAGGTGGAGAATGTGGCCTCGGCCGAGGGGCGGCCGGACCTGATCGTCTCGCTGGACCAGCTGACGGCGGCCTGTCCGAACCTGAAGCGGGTCAGCCTGGTGATCGGCTGGTTCGGGACGGACCTGAGGGCCGGGCACTGCAGGATCCGACCGGGGGTGGAGCGGCGCGACAAGCCGACGGTGCCGATGGACTGGTCGGTGGCAGGTCTGGACCGTGCGAGCGCGCATCTGGTGAGCGAGGTTGGCGGGGCTCCGGCCTATGGCGGGACGCCTTCGGACGACGCCGTGCGGCAGGCGGTAGCGGAGCTGAAGGCGCGGGGGCTGGAGGTAACGCTGTATCCGTTCGTCTTCATGGACATACCGCCGGGCAATGGCCTGAGCGATCCTTTTGGCGGGGTGGAGCAGGCGGCCTATCCCTGGCGCGGGCGGATCGTGGCGGATGAACCGGCGACGGCGGGGGCCGATGTCGCGGCGGTGTTTGGTACAGCGGACGGCTGGGGCCTGCGGCGCCTGGCGCGCCACTATGCGGCGCTGGCGGCAGAGACGGGGGCCGATGGCCTGCTGATCGGCTCGGAGATGCGCGGGCTGACGACCAGTCGGGACGCGGGCGGCGGCTATCCGGCGGTCGCGGCCTTTCGCGATCTGCTGGCCGAATGCCGGGCGATCGTCGGACCGGGGGTCGCCCTGTCCTATGCGGCGGACTGGTCCGAATATTCCGGGCATCGGCCGGACGATGGCTCCGGCGATGTGATGTTTCACCTCGATCCGCTGTGGGCCGATCTGGCGCTCGATTATGTCGGCATCGACTGGTACCCGCCGCTGGGGGACTGGCGCGCGGGCGACGGCGGGCTGGACGCGGCGAGCTATGAGGGGCCGGATGACCCGGCCTATCTGGCGATGCAGATGGCCGGTGGGGAGCATTTCGACTGGTTCTATGCCGATGAGGCGGACCGGGCGGGACAGGTGCGGACGCCGATTGCCGATCTGGCCCACGGCGAGGACTGGGTGTTCCGGGCCAAGGATCTGAAGGGCTGGTGGAGCCATGCGCACCATGATCGGCCCGGCGGGGCGAGGTCGACCAGCCCGACCGCCTGGGTGCCGGGCATGAAGCCGATCCGGCTGACCGAGTTCGGCTGTGCGGCGGTCGACCGAGGCGGCAATGCCCCCAATCTGTTTCAGGATCCGAAGAGCGCCGAGAGCGCGCTGCCGCCCGGGTCCAGCGGCGCGCGGGATGACCGGATGCAGCGCCGGGCGCTGGAGGCCGTGCTGAACCATCTGGACGACAGCGCGGCCAATCCGGTGTCGGGTGTCTATGGCGGGCGGATGGTGGAGGGGGCCGATGCCTGGTGCTGGGACGCGCGGCCGTGGCCGGCGTTTCCGGGGCGACCGGAGCTGTGGGCCGATGCTCCGGCATGGGACACCGGTCACTGGCTGAACGGACGGCTTCTGGGCGAGACCGAAGGCCTGCTGGCCGATCTGGCGGGACGGATCGGGCCGGAGGAGGAGCCGGTGATCGGGCCTGTGCGGGACCGGATCGAGGGCTATGTGGTCGACCGTCCGATGAGCGTGCGGGAGGCACTGGGCCCGCTGGTCGCTGGACTCGGCCTGGTGGTCAGCGAAGCGGGTGGTCAGCTGACGCTGAGGGCCGACGACGATGGCCCGGTGGTGACGATCGATCCGCAGGGTCTGGCCTTGCCGGACGAAGGGGGTGCCGAAGTCCGCGATCACACGGTGGACGAGAACCCCGATCGGGTACGGGTGCGGTATCTGAACCTGGCAGATGACTATCAGACCGGATCGGTGACGCTGAGCCGGGACCAAGGAGGCGATGCGGTCGCGGGGCTGGACGTCGATTTGCCCGCCGTCTGTGACGAGGCACAGGCGCGGCGGTTCGCGGCACGGGTGGCGGCGGGGCTGGAGGGGGTGGAGCGCCGGACGCTGACGCTGGGCCCGCTGCAGGCGCTGATGCTTGAGCCGGGAGATCGAGTGCAGATGGTCGACGAGGACGATCTGTGGCGCGTGGAGCGCATCGCCGTGGACGAGGCGGCGCGGGCGGTGCTGGTGCCGGTCCCGGTGACGGAGATCGAGGACGGGACGCCGGTCTGGCGGCTGCCGGATCGCTTGGGGCCGGCGGGGGCGCCGTGGATGCGGATTCTGGAACTGCCGCCGCTGGTCGGGCGGTCGGAGGGCGGCGTCGTGGCGGCGGTCGCAGTTGATCCCTGGTCGCGGCATGCGGTGACGGCGGGGCCGGACGCCCTGAGCCAGACCCTGCGCGGGGTGGCGCGTGGCCCGGCGAGTGTGGGCTCACTGACCGAACCTCTGACCTCCGGCGTCTGTGGACGTTGGGACGAGATGGCCGCCCTGACGGTGCAGATCGAAGGGCGGTCGCCCGAAAGCCGTGAGGCGCTGGCGGTGCTGGCCGGGGCCAATGCGGTGGCGGTCGAGACCGGGGCCGGATGGGAAGTGATCCAGTACCGAACGGCGGAACTGGTCGGCGGGGACGTCTGGCGGCTGAGCGGGCTGTTGCGCGGGCAGGGCGGCGGCGAGCCCGAGGCGGAGGCCGACGCGGCAACCGGGGCAGCCGTCGTGTTTCTGGATGACAGTCTGGTCGAGCTGGGACCGATGCGGGAGGAATACGGCCTGCCGCTGCTGTGGCGGGCCGGAGCCGGGGGTGCGGTGCCGTCGGGCCCGTTCGTAAGCGAGCTGACCCATGTCCTGACGGGGCGGGCAGAGCGGCCCTGGCGGCCGGTGCATCTGACGGTGCGGTCGACGGACGCCGGTCTGGCCTTGGGCTGGATCGCGCGGACGCGTGTCGGCGGTGACAGCTGGGAGGGGGAACCGGAGCCGGTTGATCCCCTGCGGTTCCGGGTGCGGATTCTGGACGGTGACGCCGAGCGGCGCGCGGTCGAGGTCGCAGGCACAGAGTGGCTGTATTCCGAAGCGGATCGGGTGGCCGACTTCCCGGGCGGGTGCGAGGGGGCGCGCTTTGCCGTGTCGCAGGTGTCAATCCACGGCCTCTGGGGGCCGGAAGCGGTTACGGCCCTTTGCGAAGGCGGTGGCATGCCCTAACTGATGGCCTTGAGCTATCAGGAGCGATGATCAACCGTGGCAGGCGACCCCTATCAGGAACTGGGTGTGTCCCGGGGCGCGAGCGCGGATGAAATCAAGAAGGCCTTTCGCAAGCTGGCCAAGGATTTTCACCCCGACAAGAACCCGGGCGACGCGGCGGCCGAGGACCGGTTCAAGCGGATCACAGCAGCCTTTGACCTGCTGGGCGATGCCGAGAAGCGCGCCAAGTTCGACCGGGGCGAGATCGATGCTGACGGTCGTGAGCAGTACCGGGGGTTCCGGGGCGGCGCGGGCGGCACTCCCGGTGGCGGGTTTGGCGGTGGTGGCGCCCGCACGACCTTCGACGACATCGATCTGGAAGACATCTTTGGCGGCATGTTCGGCGGTGGAGGCGCACGGCCCCGGGGCGGAGCTGCCCGTGGGCCCGCGCGGGGCCAGGACGTCCGGGCCAGTCTGGAGATCAGTCTGGAGGACTCCATCCAGGGCTCGACCCGGCGTATCCAGTTCTCGGACGGACGGACGCTGGATGTGACGATCCCCAAGGGCGCCGACGACGGTCAGATGATCCGGCTGAAGGGGCAGGGCGTGCCCTCGCCGCGCGGTGGTCCGGCCGGAGACGCCCTGATCGAGTTGAAGATCGCGTCGCATGCGCTTTACCAGCGCGATGGCGCGGACCTGACCATGGATCTGGCCGTGCCGCTGTCGGATGCGGTGCTGGGCGGCAAGGTGGCCGTGCGGACACCGGACGGCGTGGTCAATCTGACGGTGCCGAAGGGATCGAACTCGGGCCAGATGATGCGGCTGAAGGGCAAGGGCGCCTTTGCCGGCGGCCGGCGCGGCGACCTGAAGGTGCGGCTGATGATCCAGTTGCCGGGCGAGGATGTGCCGGAGCTGACCAGGGCGGCCGAGGCACTGCGAAAGCGTGCCCTGTGACCGGCGTGGAACGGCCTAAGGTGAAGCCGCAACGGCCGTGGTTTTCGGCGGGGCCGACGGCCAAGCGCCCGGGGTGGGCGATCGAGGCCCTGCCGACTGATCTGCTGGGCCGGGGCATCCGGGCGCCCGAGGTGGTGGCGCGCTTTGCCGAGGGGCTGACGCTGACGCGAACGGTGCTGGAGGTGCCGGACGACTGGTCGCTGGTCTATGTGCCCGGCTCGGACACGGGGGCGGTGGAAGCGGCGCTGTGGAACCTGCTGGGCGAGCGACCGGTACAGGTCATGGCTTTCGAGAATTTCGGCAAGGTCTGGGCCACCGATGTGCGCGATCATCTGGGTCTGGAGCCCGAGATCCTGGAAGCGCCGTGGGGCCGGTTCCCGGATGTAAGCCGCGTCGATCCGAAGGCCGATCTGGTCTTTCCGTGGAATGGCACGACCTCGGGCGTTTGCGCGCCCGGTGCGGACTGGATCGCGACGGACCGGGAGGGGCTGGTGATCTGTGACGCGACCTCGGCGGCCTTTGCCATGGCCCTGCCGTGGGAACGGCTGGATGTGGTGACCTTCAGCTTCCAGAAGGCGCTGGGCGGTGAGGCGGGGCTGGGGGTGGCGGCTCTGTCGCCCCGGGCCATTGCGCGGCTGGACGGATTTGTACCGCCCCGCCCGGTGCCCAAGGTTTTGAGGCTACGGAACGACAAGGGATTCGACCGGGCGCTGGCGACCGGATCGATGATCAACACCTTTTCCGTCCTGACGATCGAGGACTGGATCGACGCCCTTGCGTGGGCCGGGCGCGTGGGCGGGCTGAAGACCCTTATTGCTCGGACCGAGGCCAATGCGGCGGTGCTGGACGCCTGGGTGGATCGGACGGACTGGATCGACTGGCTGGCCGAGGAACCGGGGACGCGCTCGACCACCTCGGTCTGTCTGAAGATCGTTGACCCCCGCGTCGTGACGATGGACGAAGAGCGCCGTCGCGACCTGGTGATGCGGATGAAGGCGCTGCTGGAAGCTGAGGGGGCCGCCTTTGATGTGGAGGGGCACCGCAATGCGCCGGCGGGCCTGCGCGTCTGGTGCGGGTGTACGGTGGACACGGCCGACATCGAAGCTCTGACCCCTTGGCTGGACTGGGCGTTTGCGACGGCAATCGCTGAATAATCGCCGGACTTGAGGCGACACCGGACGATTCCCCGGCTATAGGCTCGGCCCGCGTTGGAAGCGGAGAGTGACCCTTGGCGAATGTGACGGTGGTCGGAGCCCAGTGGGGCGACGAGGGCAAAGGCAAGATCGTCGACTGGCTGTCGAACCGGGCCGACTGGGTCGTGCGGTTTCAGGGTGGTCACAATGCCGGTCACACCCTGGTCGTCGGTGATGTCACCTACAAGCTGAGCCTGCTGCCGTCGGGCGTGGTGCAGGGCAAGCCGTCCGTGATCGGCAATGGCGTGGTGATCGACCCGTGGGCGCTGCGCGACGAGATTGCGCGGATCGAGGCCCAGGGCGTCAAGATCACCGCCGAGCTGCTGACCATTGCCGAGACCGCCTGTCTGATCCTGCCGCTGCACCGGGATCTGGATCAGGCGCGCGAGGCCCAGGCGGGCACCACCAAGATCGGTACGACCGGGCGCGGCATCGGTCCGGCCTATGAGGATAAGGTCGGGCGGCGGGCGATCCGCGTCGGCGACCTGACCGATCCCGATGCGCTGGATGCCAAGATCGACCGCCTGCTGGCGCACCACAATGCGCTGCGGAAGGGTCTGGGCCTGCCGGAAGTGGATGTGCCGGCATTGAAGGCCGATCTGCTGGCCATCGCCCCCGAGGTCCTGAAATATGCGGGCCAGCCCGTGTGGCGGCTGCTGGATCAGGCCCACCGCGACGGAAAGCGGATCCTGTTCGAGGGCGCGCAGGGGTCGCTGCTGGACGTGGACCACGGCACCTATCCCTATGTGACCAGCTCGAACACGGTTGCGGGCCAGGCGGCGGCGGGCTCGGGTCTCGGGCCGCGCTCGGTCGGCTATGTGCTCGGCATCGTGAAGGCCTATACGACCCGCGTCGGCGAAGGGCCGTTCCCGACGGAACTGTTCGACGAGGATGGCCGTCGGATCGCAGATCGCGGCCGGGAGTTCGGTACGGTGACAGGTCGCCCGCGGCGCTGTGGCTGGTTCGATGCGGTGCTGGTGCGTCAGTCGATCGCTATCAACGGCATGCACGGGATCGCCCTGACCAAGCTGGATGTGCTGGACGGCTTTGAGACACTGAACATCTGCACGGGCTATCGGGTCGGTGGCGAGACGCTGGACTATCTGCCCGCCGGACTGAAGGCCCAGGCTGAGGTCGAGCCGATCTATGAGGCGGTCGAGGGCTGGTCGGAAAGCACCCAGGGCGCGCGCTCGTGGAAGGACCTGCCGGCGGCGGCGATCAAATATGTGCGGCGGATCGAGGAGATGATCGGGGCGCCCGTGGCCCTTCTGTCGACCAGCCCGGAGCGGGACGACACCATCCTGATGCAGGACCCCTTCCACGGCTGAAGGCAAGTCCCGCATTTCAATGGGACTTTAACGCGTTCCGGCTAGGTATGGGGGGTTCGTTTCGCGAGGTCCCTGCGTGCTGATTCCCGACAGACGATTTCTGGCGCGTCTTGAGCCTACTGTCGGCCGGGTGCTGATCATTGACCCCAATGCCCATGCTGCACGTCTGATCACCGATCTGATGAAGAGTCTGGGCGCGCGCGAGGTGGTGGTCGAGGCCACGGAGGCGCGCGGGCTTCAGGTGGCCGGGGCACTGGATCCGGGTCTGATCTTCACCGAGCGGTCAGGACCTCAGCTGGATGGTGAGAGCTTCACGCGAACCCTGCGTCGGTCGCACATGGCCTGTCGGCGGGTGCCGGTGATCATGGTGACGTCCGAGGCGACGGCCACGACCATCAAGGGCGCGCGCGACGTGGGCGTTCATGAGTTTCTGCGCAAACCCTTCACCAGTGCCGATTTGATCAAGCGGGTCGAGAATGTGGCGTTGAAGCCCCGGGACTGGGTCGAAGGTGTCAGCTATGTCGGTCCGGACCGTCGGCGTTTCAACTCGGGCGAATATACCGGACCGAGCAAGCGCAAGAGCGACCGGCCCATGGGCGCGGAGGCGGAAGCCATCGCCATCCGCGACCAGGCCATGAAGATTCTGGCGGCGGCGCTGGATCAGTTCGACAACGATCCGCCCCAGGCGGTGCGCTCCATCCGACAGCAGGCCGAGACGCTCAAGGCGCTGGCGCTCAAGGTCGCCGACAGTCGACTGGTCGTGGCCGTCGGCGCGCTGGAGGTCACCCTGGCGCAAGGTGGAACCACCAAGGCGAGCGTCGCCGCACCAATCGGCCAACTCCTCGCCCTGCCGAAGCCGGTCGAGGGTCTGAAGAAGGCCGGATAGGCGCGGCGGTGATGCCGATCAGGCGTCGACCAGATTGCGCTCGGTCGCTGCGGCCTGCATGGCCTTCTGCAGCTTTTCGAAGGCGCGAACCTCGATCTGGCGCACCCGTTCGCGGCTGACGCCATACTGGCCGGCCAACTCTTCGAGCGTGACCGGATCGTCCTTGAGACGGCGCTCGGTCAGGATGTGCTTTTCGCGGTCGGTCAGCTCTTCCATGGCTTCCTGCAGCAGGCCGACGCGGATGCCGCGCTCCTCGCTTTCGGCCAGCTGGGTTTCCTGACTGACGGCGGTGTCATCGGCCAGCCAGTCCTGCCACTCGCTTTCGCCATCCGCGCGGAGCGGCGCATTGAGTGAGGCGTCGCCACCGAGGCGGCGGTTCATGTTGGTGACCTCCTCTTCCGATACGCCCAGCTTGGTGGCGATGGCGGAGAGGTGTTCGGGGTGCAGGTCGCCATCCTCAAAGGCCGAGATCTGGCTCTTGGCCTTGCGCAGGTTGAAGAACAGCTTCTTCTGCGCGGCGGTGGTGCCCATTTTGACGAGCGACCAGCTGCGCAGGATGTATTCCTGGATCGAGGCACGGATCCACCACATGGCGTAGGTCGCCAGGCGGAAGCCCTTGTCCGGATCGAATTTCTTGACCGCCTGCATCAGGCCGACATTGCCCTCGGAGATCACTTCGCCGATCGGCAGGCCGTAGCCGCGATAGCCCATGGCGATCTTGGCCACGAGGCGCAGGTGGGAGGTGACGAGCTTGTGGGCGGCTTCGGTGTCCTGGTGTTCGCCCCAGCGCTTGGCCAGCATGAACTCTTCGTCCTTGCTGAGCATGGGGAATTTCCGGATTTCCGAAAGGTAGCGCGACAGTCCCTGTTCAGGCGACATGATCGCGAGGCTTGGCTTGGCAGTCATATGGTCCCTCCGACCTCTGAAACGAGCGGGTCCTGCGGAGACGGCCACGAGATTGTGCACCGACGCCTCACCCCTCAACAGCCGACGTGGGGATCGGTTGCCCCCTTGCCTAGGGGCGCATTGTCACAGCCGCGACGGGCCGTGGCGCCGAAGCCACGATCAACTGGGCGGAGTATAATCGCGGGTCCGTTGCTTTTCAAGACTTAGGCGAGGCCGAGGGCTTTACGATAGTCGGGATGGACGACGTCGGCCTGGTCCGGATGCTTCTGGAAGAAGTGGCCGAAGAAGGTACAGACCGGCAGGATCACGAGACCGCGTTCACGGGCGTCGTCCGTGACGTGCCGGGCCATGCGACTGGCGATGCCGCGTCCCTCCAGCGCCGTCGGCACCAGGGTCTCGGTGATCATCAGGTTCGGGCCGGTCAGGTTATAGGCGACGGTGGCGGTCAGGCCGTCCACGTCGAGTTCGTAGCGATGGGTGTTGGTATTGTTGCGAATTTCCGGGTCGGTCATGGGCACTCCTGTTCTCAGAGGGTTTCAAGCCGTGCCTGAAGAGCCGTCATGTCTTCGGGCGGGGATGTCTCGAACCGCAAGGGCTCATGGGTGATCGGATGGGTGAAGCCGAGGATGGCGGCGTGCAGGGCCTGACGGGTCAGGCCGGCGGCCGCGATGGCATCGCGGACCGCGCCGGCCGGGGGGCCAGACCCGTAGACGGGGTCGCCGAGCAGCGGGGCGCCCTTTGAGGCCATATGGACCCGGATCTGGTGGGTGCGGCCTGTATGAAGGGTGCAGGCGACACGCGCGGCGAGGGGTGCTCCTCCAGCTTTCGCAGGCAGGCCGAAGGTGCCTTCAACGACATAGTCGGTGATGGCCTCACGGCCGCCAGTCTTCAGGACCGCCATCTTCTTGCGGTCGTGGGTCGAGCGACCGAGGCGGCTCTCGATCCGGCCGCGCTCGGGGGTCAGCGTGCCCCGGGTCAGGGCGATATAGGTGCGCTCGATGTCGTGCGCGGCGAACAGGCCGGTCAGGCCCTGATGAGCCCGGTCGTGCTTGGCCGCGACCATGACGCCTGACGTCCCTTTGTCGAGGCGGTGTACGATACCCGGGCGGGCCACGCCGCCGATGCCCGACAGGCTGTCGCCGCAGTGATGCAGCAGGGCGTTCACCAGGGTGCCGGTCTCACTGCCCGGCGCGGGGTGGGTGGCCATGCCCGCGGGCTTGTCGACCACGATCAGGTGCGCATCCTCGAACAGGACGGTAAGGGCCAGATCTTCAGGTTCTGGATCGGCGGCGGCGGGCGCCGGTACGAGGATACGGTACATCCCCGGCTCTGCCGATCTGGAACCGGACGAGAGGATGTGGCCGTCGAGGGTGACGGCGCCCGCCGCGATCAGGGCCTGAAGCCGGGCGCGCGAGACGTCGGGCAGGGCCTCGCTGAGGGCCTTGTCCAGCCGGGGATGGCGGGCGTCCAGCTGAACCTCGAGCACGGTCGCCCCGTCGAGGTCTTCATCAAGGTCAGGAGCGGGCACGGGCATGGACCGGGCGACCTTAGCATGCGCCGTGGCGTGCGGTAGTCGGTGCCGAATTTGCCGGGAAGCTTGACCTTCGGCATGGTGGCGGCTGTCTGATCGGGAGGCCTACATGAACCGCATTATTCTGGCGTGCGCTGGCGGGGCCGCGCTGCTGTCGTTGGGCAGCTGCGCGACCATGAGCGAGGACCAGTGTCTGGCCGGGGACTGGGGGCAGCAGGGGTATAGTGACGGCTATGCCGGCCTGTCGGAGAGCCGGCTGGAAGCGCATGCCGAGGCCTGCGCCAAATATGGGGTCGTGCCGGATTCGGCCGCCTATTTCTCGGCGCGCGAGGACGGTCTTCGGGGCTATTGCGTGCCCGAGCGCGGCTTTGCCGAGGCGGTCCGGGGCAACAGCTATGCCGGGGTCTGCCGGGGCCCGATGGAAGGTGCTTTCCTGGCCGCCTTCAGCGACGGGCAAGAGATCTATCAGGCCGAGCAGGCGGTCAGCGAGGCGCGCAGCCGGATCGACAGCCTGGGCGCCCGGGCCGCCGACCTCGACGATAAGATCGCCTATTTCGAGGGGCAGGCCCGCGACCGGGACCTGACCGAAGAAGCCCGCGATGCGGCGCGGGCCCGGGTCCGCGAGCTCCGCCGCGAGCGCGAGGACACGATCCGCGAGTGGCGCCGGGCCCAGGACGAACTGGACGATGCCGAGCGCCGCGCCCGCGACGTGCGCTACTATTTCCAGAGCCGCTACAGCTGGTGATCAGGCGGCGCGGGCCGAGGCCCCGATCTGGGGGTTGAGCTCGCCCGAGGCATAGCGTTTGGCCATCTGGGCCGTCGACAACGGCTTGATCTTTGAGGCCTGACCCTCGCAGCCGAACTGCTGATAGCGCTCGATGCACAGCTTGCGCATGGCTTCCTTGGCGGGCTTCAGATAGGCGCGCGGATCGAACTCGCCCGGCTTTTCGGCCAGCACCTTGCGGATGGCGCCGGTGATGGCCATCCGATTGTCGGTGTCGATGTTGATCTTGCGGACGCCGTGTTTGATGCCGCGCTGGATCTCCTCGACCGGCACGCCCCAGGTCTGGGGCATCTGGCCGCCGTACTGGTTGATGATGTCCTGCAGGTCCTGCGGCACCGAGGATGAGCCGTGCATGACCAGATGGGTGTCGGGCAGGCGGCGGTGGATTTCCTCGATGACGTTCATGGCCAGCACGGCACCGTCGGGCTTGCGACTGAATTTGTAGGCGCCGTGGCTGGTGCCCATGGCGATGGCCAGGGCATCGACCCTGGTCTCGCGGACGAAATCCACGGCCTGATCGGGGTCGGTCAGCAGGGCCGAGTGGTCGAGCTTGCCCTCGAAGCCGTGGCCGTCCTCGGCCTCGCCCATGCCGGTTTCGAGGCTGCCCAACACACCCAGTTCGCCCTCGACCGAGACGCCGCAGCTGTGGGCCATTTCGGTAACGCGGCGGGTGACGTCGACATTGTATTCGTAGCTGGCCGGGGTCTTGGCGTCCTCTTCCAGCGAGCCGTCCATCATCACCGAGGTAAAGCCGTATTGGATCGCGGTGGCGCAGGTCGCCGGGCCATTGCCGTGGTCCTGGTGCATGCAGACCGGGATGTGCGGATACAGCTCGGCCAGGCCGTCGATCAGCTTGGCCAGGATGATGTCATTGGCGTAGCTGCGCGCGCCCCGGCTGGCCTGGATGATGACGGGGGCGTTGACCGCCTCGGCCGCCTCCATGATCGCCAGACCCTGTTCCATATTGTTGATGTTGTAGGCGGGCAGGCCGTAGCCTTCCTCAGCCGCGTGGTCGAGCAGTTGTCGCAGCGTGATGCGCGCCATGGGGTAGCCTCCTGAGCCTTGTTCTTTTGACGTGGATGTAACGCGGGACAGCGTCGAAGTCACGCCGTGTTACAAAGGAATCAGGACGGGTCGCGCGGGCCTTCGCCCCGGGCCACGGCGGCGAAGGTTTCGGCCATCATGTTGGTGTAGCGCCAGGTCCGGCGGGTCTCAAGGTCGGTGCCGACGATGTCGGCGACTCGCCAGCCTGCATCAGTCATGACCAGTTCGAAGCGGGTCTCGCGCGGCTGGCGGGTGTTCTGGAAGCGGACGAGAACTTCGGCCCCCCAGGGCGTCGCGCGGGTCTGATATCGGGCATCGGTCACATGGATGTAGTTGCTGCCCACAGAGGGCTCCATGCCGACGCCGATGTCATCGGTCGCGGCGTCAAGCCGAAGCGAGGCCTCGGCCAGGGCCGGGGTCATCCAGGCCAGCCGGGCCTGGCGAGGGCCCCCGGTGCCCTCCCAGTCGGGCGCCTCGAACAGGGCCCGGATCAGGTCTTCTGCTCCGGCGATCCCGGTGGGCGCAGCCGCAGTCTGCGTCCGGGCCGGCCAGAAGTCCGGGACGGCAGCGCACCCCGCAAGGGCGAGGCAAAGGGCACTGGCGACAAGGGGTCTGGTTGAGCGGCTCATTCGAAATCCCTTGCATCCACTTCGGCCTGATCCAGAAGTTCCGTGACGGTCCATGAGCTTTCGCCCCGCGACCGGATCTGGCGGACGCGCCAGCCAACATCGGTCTCGACCAGCTCGAAGGTCAGATCGACAGGCGTCTCGAAATTGGTGAACCGGACCCGCACCTCGACGCCGTAGTCCGTCTCGCGCGAGGCGTAGTCAAAATTGGCGAGGTCGAAGTCCTGACCGTCGATCAGGGGATCGAACCCGACGACGGCGCCTGCGCCGCCGTACGCGCTGGCGGCCTCATTGACCTGATCGATCCGGCGCGACAGGGCCGGGGTCAGCCAGGCCGACCGCTCGGTGCGGGATCCGAACAGGCTGAGCTCATCGTCGTAGACGCGGCGGATGACGGCCTCCGCGGCGGTGATGCGTTCCGCGCGTTCGCGGGCTTCTTGCTCCTGAAGGGCCTTTTCGGCAGCAGCGGCTTCTTCCTGCATGCGCGCCTCCATGGCCACCCGCGCAGCCTCGGCGTCCTCCCCGGTCGGGCCGTCAGTCGGGGCGGTCTGCTCAGGGACGACGCCGGGCCGGTGGTCCCGGCCGAACACCCCGGCCGTTGCTGAGGCCAACCCCTCTGTGGCCGGGCTCAGCGGACCCCGGCTCAGGAGCGTGTCGGTGCCGAGAGCATAGGCGAGCATGCCCGCCAGCCCCAGGCTGAGCACACTCTTGATCCCGGCCATCAGCCAGCCGCTGCGGGCGGTGAACAGATTGATCCCCACGACGAGGGCGATGCCGCCGAAGATGACGATCAGGCCCAGCTCAAGATCCCCGTTTCCGCCCCGACGCAGGGTGTCGCTTAGCGCGATAAACAGGGTGGCGAGCCCCAGAATCCCAAGCCCCCACAGCGCCAGGGTGATCCGGTTGCGCTGTGACGCCGGGTGCGAGGACGGGGCCGCAGGCGCGGGCATGGCCTCGGGCGGGACGGGTCGCGTGCGGCCGGCGGCCCGGTCCATCTCTTGCTGAAGGCGCCAGGCGGCGAGGCCCGCGAAACTGCGCGCCCGCTGACCATCCGGCCGCAGGTTGGCAAAGAAGTCGTCCCAGCCGTCGCTCGGCGCATCGACCAGGCCGCTCCGGGACAGCAGGGTTTCGATGCCATCCCAGGTGGCTTCGCCCAGGCTGATCTCCTGCCCGGTGCCGCGACTGGCCTGTTCGGCGGAGGCGGCGAGCGCCGACACCAGACCGGCGCTGACCCGGCTGGGAACCGAGAAGACCAGAGACTGGCCGTCGATCATTTCGATGCGGATAAAGGCGGCCTTGACGTCCTGGGTCGAGCGCGTGCCGAAGGCGGCATCAAGGACCCACGAAGCGAGGCCATGAACCACCGCCCGTCCGAACGCCCCCTTGCGTAGCTGCTCCGGCGTCAGGGCGTCGACCGAGATGGACCGGATGTGGCCGTAGGGGATGGCGAAGTCCATCACCCGCGCCAGACCATCGGGTCGATAGGCATTGATGAATTGGCCGATCACCAGCGCCCGGAAGGCATCGAGATGCTCGGTGTTGTGGAAGTGGCGCATCAGCAGGAAGCGATCCTGCCCCACAGCTAGCAGATACTTGCCCTCCAGCTTGCCCGCAGCGGCCGGACCATTGAGCAGCTGGCCGACGGGAATGGTGCGGCCGTTGAAGCCGGGCAGACGCGCCTCGACCTCTTCGCGCAGGCCCCGGCGGGTGTTCCAGCGAAACACCCAGCCCGCTCCCCAGACAACGACGGCCACCCCGGCCGTCAGCAGCAGGATGCCGCGAATGGACTGGCGGTCGTCGTCGCCGACGATCAGGTCTATGGCGCCCATCGCGATGAACATCAGCAGGAAAAAGGCGACAAAGGCCCCGGCCAGCAGGCCTGCCGAGATCAGGCAGCCCTGACCTTTTGACACCGGCCTGACCCGCGTGGCCGCTCCGGTGATGAAGACGTCATCCCTACCGGTGGTCTCGTCGCTCATGCCCGCACTCCCTCGTCCTTATGGCCAAGGTAGCGTCAAGAGCGGTCCCGGAACAAGGAATTGCGCCGTTTATCGGGTTTCGTCAGGCGCGCAGGGCCTCGACGCCGGGCAGGGGCTTACCCTCCATCCATTCGAGGAAGGCACCGCCGGCGGTCGAGACAAAGGTCATCTGTTCGACCACACCGGCGTGGTTCAGGGCCGAGACGGTGTCGCCGCCGCCGGCCACGGCGGTGATGGCACCGCTGGTCGCCAGCTGACCCGCGGCCTGGGCCGCCTTGACGGTCGCGGCATCGAAGGGCGGCACCTCGAACACGCCCAGCGGGCCGTTCCAGATCAGGGTGCGCGACAGGGCCATGGCCTTGACCAGTTTTTCGACGGTCAGCGGGCCGGCATCCAGAATCTTCTCGTCGGCGCCGATCTCTTCGCGGGCCAGGACGGTGCGGGTCTCGGCCCCGGGCTTGACCTCGGTGGCCACGACCACATCGATCGGCAGCAGCAGTTCGCAGCCCTTGGCCTCGGCCTCGGCGATGATTTCGCGCGCCGTCTCGGCCATGTCGCGCTCGGCCAGCGAGCCGCCGATGTCGATCCCTTGCGCGAACAGGAAGGTGTTGGCCATGCCGCCGCCGATGGCCAGCCGGTCCAGTCGTCCGACCAGATTCTTGAGCAGGTCCAGCTTGGTCGAGACCTTGGCCCCGCCCACGATGCCGAGCACCGGTTTGACCGGATTGCCCAGCGCCGCATCCAGCGCCTCAAGCTCGCGCTTCATCGCCTCACCGGCATAGGCGGGCAGCAGCCGCGCCAGCCCCTCGGTCGAGGCATGCGCCCGGTGCGCGGCGGAAAAGGCGTCGTTGACGTAAAGGTCTCCCAGCGCGGCGAGTTGGGCGGCAAAGGCCGGATCGTTCTTTTCCTCGCCCGCATGGAAGCGGACATTCTCCAGCAGGATCACCCCGCCGGCGTCCAGATCGGCGATGGCGGTCTTTGCGGCTTCGCCCACGCAGTCGTCGGCAAAGCGCACGGGCGCGCCCAGCAGCCGCTCCAGATCATCGACGACGGGCTGAAGGCTCATCTCGGGCACCCGCTGGCCCTTCGGCCTGTCGAAATGGGCCAGCAGCGCGACCTTGGCCCCGGCATCGCGCAGCCGCTGGATGGTCGGCAGGGCCGAGCGCAGCCGGGTGTCATCGCTGACCTTGCCGTCCTCCATCGGGACGTTGAAGTCCACGCGCACGAGGGCGGTCTTGCCGGCGAGGTCGGAAGCGTCGTCGAGGGTGCGGAAGGTCATGGTTGAAAGTCTCTCCAGACGTCGGCGCCTTCGCCGGTCACTGTGAAACGCGTTACTTCGCCGGGAGGCTGAAGCCGCTCTAATAGAACCGCCGCGCCGGCAACGGCGACGGCGACAACAACGAGGCCAAGACCGGCCCTGCCCCCGAGCCTTCGGGCAATCGCGAGGACGGCTGCTAGCCATAGCAGGCAGAAGACGGCCACCCCAGCGATGACGTCCCAGCCCATCACGAGCGTCCGGGGTTGCAGCACCATCCAGACCGACGTTCCAACCACGGCGAGGGCGGGCCCTGCCAGTATGCCTGCAAGGCAGACGATGGCTGCGGCGCCCCAGATCCAGACGGGGAGGCGCCGCGACGCCATCAGATCAGCTTGCTCATCACCAGCGCCGTGTCGGCCATGCGCGTGGCGAAGCCCCATTCGTTGTCGTACCAGCTGAGCACGCGGACCAGCTTGCCTTCGATGACCTGGGTCTGGGGGAGGGCGGCGGTCGAGCTGGCGGCGATGTGGTTCAGGTCCATGGACACGACCGGGTCGGTGGTGGTGGCCAGAACGCCCTTCATCGGGCCGTCGGCGGCAGCCTTCAGCGCGGCGTTGACCTCGTCGACCGAGGTGTCGCGGCCGGGGACAATCTTGAGGTCGACGACCGAGACGTTCGGGGTCGGGACGCGGATCGACGAGCCGTCCAGCTTGCCCTTCAGCTCCGGCAGGACCAGGCCGACGGCCTTGGCCGCACCGGTCGAGGTCGGGATCATCGACAGACCAGCGGCGCGGGCGCGGTACAGGTCCTTGTGCATCGTATCCAGCGTCGGTTGATCGCCGGTATAGGCGTGGATGGTCGTCATATAGCCGCGCTCGATGCCGACCAGGTCGTGCAGCACCTTGGCGATGGGGGCCAGGCAGTTGGTCGTGCAGCTGGCGTTCGAGACTACGACGTCCTCGGCCGTCAGGGTGTCGTGGTTGACCCCATAGACGATGGTCTTGTCGGCATTGTCGGCGGGGGCCGAGACCAGCACGCGCTTGGCGCCCGCGGTCAGGTGGGCCGAGGCCTTGTCCTTGGAGGCAAAGATGCCGGTGCACTCAAAGGCGATGTCGACGCCCAGATCCTTGTGCGGCAGGTTGGCGGGGTCGCGCTCGGCCGTGACCTTGATGCGGCCGAGGCCCACGTCGATCCAATCGTCGCCATGCTCGACCGTGCCGGGGAAGCGCCCGTGGACTGAGTCATATTTCAGCAGATGGGCGTTGGTGGCCACCGGCCCCAGATCGTTGATCGCCACCACCTCGATATCGCGGCGTCCATGCTCGACGATCGAGCGCAGGACGAGGCGGCCGATACGGCCAAATCCATTGATGGCGACGCGGACGGTCATGGGCGGGGCTCCTGAAGCGATGTTATGATTGGCGCTTCAATGGAACCGGGCGCGTTCCGGATCAACCCCCGCCGTGTAACAAGGCGTGATGGATTGTGTCGCTCAGCCGCTGCGGGGCAGAGTCAGGGTTGCCTCCAGCCCGCCGCCGGGACGGTTGGACAGGGCGACATCACCGCCATGGGCGCGGGCGATCTGGCGCGCCACGGCCAGACCCAGGCCGACGCCGCCGGTGGCGCGGTTGCGGGACCCCTCCAGCCGGACGAAAGGCTGAAACACCTCCTCCATCCGATCGGAGGCAATGCCGGGGCCGGTGTCGCGGATATGGACCGAAACCCGGTCGGGCGTCTGCGCGAGGCTGACCGCGGCCTGGCCGCCATAGTGCACGGCATTGGCGATCAGATTGGTCAGGGCCCGGCGGAGGCTGGTCGGGTGTCCCGGGATCGTGACCGGAGGCGCGGACCCCAGCGTCGCCGCATGCCCGGTCTCGGCAAAGCCTCGCACACAGTCGGCCACCAGCGCCGTCAGATCGACGGGCTCGGGCGCGGTCTGGCGGGTCTCGCCGCGCACATAGGCCATGGCCTGGGCGATCAGGGCGTCCATCTCCTCGACATCGGCCGCTAGCCGGTCGCGCAGGGCTTCGGGGGCCTGTTCGGCCCGGAACCGCAGGCGGGTCAGGGGGGTGCGAAGGTCATGAGCGATGGCCGCCACCGTCTGGGTGCGGTTGGCTATGTGGGCCCGCAGCGAGGCCTGCATGTCGTTGAAGGCGCCGATCGCCCGGCGCAGTTCGCTGGGGCCGGAGACGGGCAGTGGATCGGCCTCGGGATTGGCCCCCAGCCGCTGGGCGGCGTCGGCGAACAGGCGGATCGGACGGGTCAGCCGCCGCGCCATCAACCACACGACAGGCGCGACCAGAAGCAGGCTGATGAACAGGGCCAGCAGCAGGCGCGCCTGCCAGGGCGACAGCCAGTCGCGCGGCGGCTCGACCGTGGCCCAACGCCCGTTCTCGAGCCGGAGCGAGGCGGCGAAGGGGGCAAAGGTCAGCTGGTCGGCGACGACGAAGACCTGCCGGGTGTCGCGGTCGACCGTGATCGTCGCCGAGCCGCTGGCGGGCGCGGTGGTTGGCCCGGAATCAGCCCGCTCGATCGTGTGCTTTTCCGTCCATGTGATGCTGGGGGCGTTGATCGCGACATCGGAGCCGGACGGCGACCGGGTGAAGACATAGCTGGCGGGCGACCCTTCGCTCATGCCCGGGATCGGACGGTCGGTGGGTTGAAAGACCCGGACCCGCACATCGCCGGGTTCGACCTCCAGCACGCGGGCGAGGGCGAGAGACAGGGCCAGTGCCATGGGGTCCCCGACGGTGTTCCCGTCGGCCACCGGCTGATCGGTGATGCGCCGGGTCAGGGGTCGGTCATCGGCCGTTCGGGCCGGCTCCCCGTTCAGGGCGGCCGAGGCGGCGGCGAGGTCAAAGCCGGAGGGCCGGGGCTCGGGCATCAGCAGGATGGCGGCGGCCGTCAGCGCTTGCGACAGGCCCATCGCCAGCGCCACCAGCAGCGCCACCTGCACCAGAATGGAGGGCGAGGTCAGCCGCTTCATGCCGGCCGCTCCATCCGCCGCTCGACCGTGGCGTCGAACATATAGCCTTCGCCGCGCAGGGTCTGGATCGGGTCGCGGCCGTCAGCATCGGCCAGCTTCTTGCGCAGGCGGCTGATCTGCACGTCCATGGCCCGGTCGAAGACCTCAGTGTCCGAGCCACGCGCGCGTTCCAGCAGTTGATCGCGGCTCAGCACCCGGCGCGGGGACTCGGCAAAGGCCTTGAGCAGGGCGAACTCTCCGGCCGACAGGACGGTGACGATGCCATCCGGCCGCGTCAGCTCGCGCCGCAACAGGTTGAGCGTGCGTCCGTCAAAGACCAGCACAGGCTCGGACTGGGGCGCGCTGACACCGCCCGGCCCCGCCCGCCGGCGCAGCACCGCCCGGATACGCGCCAGCAGTTCGCGCGGATTACACGGCTTGGGCAGATAGTCATCGGCGCCCAGCTCCAGTCCGACGATCCGGTCGGTCTCCTCGCCCATCGCGCTCAGCATCACCACCGGTGGACCGCCGCGGGCGATCAGACGCCGACAGGCCGACAAACCGTCCTCGCCCGGCATCATCAGGTCCAGCACTATCAGATCGGGCGGTCGGTGCTCCAGCTGCCGGTCCATCTCGGCCGCCGAGGCTGCGCCCTTCGCCTCAAACCCATGCTGTCCCAGATAGTCGACCAGCACCTCGCGCAGGCCCGGGTCGTCATCGACGACCAGAATGCGGGGGGTGGGGATTGGCGCGGGGATCATCGGCCCATTGTGACGCGGGGCGGTGCCGCCGTCATTTCACCGATGAAACAATTCTGTCCGCGCCTGAAATACGCACGCAAGCCGGGTGTGGTCCAAGGGGGCCATCATTCACCGGAGGAACGTCCCATGCTGGTTTCCCTGTCGCTCGCCCTCGCCATGACCACCACCCCCGGTTTGCAGGACCCGGCCCGTCCGCCTGCACCGCCCGTCGTCCGCACGGAAAGCCGCGTGGTGTTTGTGGCCGCCGACCCGGACGGCGAGAACGGCCTGGATCAGGATGGCGACGGGTTTGTCTCGCGAGCCGAGTTTGCCCGCCCGATGGACGAGGCCTTTGCCGGCATGGATGCGAACGGGGACGGCCGCCTGTCACCGGAAGAACTGCATCATCGCACCGGGGCACCGGGCGTGGACCATGATGTGCGCGTGATCACCATGGGAGGGCCAGAGATGAGCTGGAGCTCGGCCCCCGAAGGCTCGGGCCCGCACCGTATCGAGGTCCGGCGCGTCGGCGGTGAGGACGTCGAGGTCGAGGCCCACAGCTTTGTCTTTGTTAGCGAGGACGGCGGAGTGACCACAGAGGGTGAAGGCCCGGTCCGGGTCATGGTACGGCGCGGCGATGGGTCCGCCATGACGGGCGAGCACCGTGTGGAATGGATCCGCGAAGGCGAGGGCGCCGAGATGGACGCCGACGGCGACGGTCGCGTTACCGAGGCCGAGTTTCTCGCGCCCATGCGCGAGATCTTCCGCCAGATGGACGCGGACGGCTCCGGTGTTCTGGAAGAGGGCGAGCGCGGCGGTAACGGTGCTCGCGTTGTGACCCGGACGGTAGAAGTCCGCGAAGAAAACTAGGGGCGCAGATGTCGGGTCAGACCCGGACCGGTCTGACCCGCCCGGCGGCCTCGCGGGCGCGCTCACGGGCCTGATCGGTGTCGGTGCCGCGCGCGGTGGCCACGCCCATCCGTCTGCGCTCGAAGGCCTCTGGCTTGCCGAACAGGCGCAGGTCGGCGGTCGGCACTGACAGGGCCTCGGCCACACCCTCGAAGGCAATCCCCCTGGCGTCCATGCCGCCATAGATGACGGCGCTGGCGGCCGGTTCGCGCAGGGTCACATCGACCGGCAGGCCCAGGATGGCGCGGGCGTGCAGGGCAAACTCGCTCATGACCTGGCTGGCGAGCGTCACCAGACCGGTGTCGTGCGGGCGGGGGGAAACCTCGGAGAACCAGACCTGATCGCCCTTGACGAACAGCTCGACCCCGAACACGCCCAGACCGCCCAGCGCTTCGGTGACCTTGCCGGCGATGTCCTGCGCCGAGGCCTGCGCGGCCGCGCTCATCGCCTGCGGCTGCCAGCTCTCGACATAGTCGCCCTTGACCTGACGGTGGCCGATCGGCGCGCAGAAGTCGGTGACGATCTGGCCGTCGCGGATCGAGCGCACGGTCAGCAGGGTGATCTCATAGTCAAAGTCGATGCGGCCCTCGACGATCACTCGCGCCGTATCGACCCGCCCGCCCGACTGGGCATAGGCCCAGGCATTGGCCGCATCCTCAATGGCGTCGATCATCGACTGGCCCTTGCCCGATGACGACATGACTGGCTTGATGAACACCGGCAGGCCGATGGTGTGCGCGGCCTCGGCCAGTTCGGCGGCCGAGCCGGCAAAGGCATAGGGGCTGGTCGGCAGGCCCAGCTCTTCCGCGGCCAGCCGGCGGATGCCCTCGCGGTTCATGGTCAGCTGCGTCGCCCGCGCAGTCGGGATGACGGTGGCAAGGCCGGCCGCCTCAATGTCGGCCAGCACCTCGGTGGCGATGGCCTCGATCTCGGGCACGATGATGTGCGGCGCCTCGGCCAGGATGACGCCGTTCAGCACCTGCGGATCGGTCATCGGAATGACGTGGCTGCGGTGGGCGACCTGCATGGCCGGGGCGTTGGCATAGCGATCGACCGCGATCACCTCGACGCCGAGGCGCTGCAGCTCGATGGCGACCTCCTTGCCCAGCTCGCCCGCGCCCAGCAGCATGACGCGGACGGCGCTGTCGGAGAGGGGGGTGCCGAGGCGGACCGTCACAGGCGCGCCTTGACCTCGGCGACCACGGCCTCGGCGGTGATGCCGAACTTTTCGTAGAGCACTTCGGCCGGGGCGGAGGCGCCGAAGCTCGACATGCCAACGAAACCGCCGTCCTCGCCGATGAAGCGGTCCCAGCCCTGGCGGATACCGGCCTCGATGGCGACGCGGACGGTGCCCTTGGCGATGACCTTGGTCTGGTACGCCTTGGTTTGTTGGTTGAAGAGCTCGAACGACGGTACCGAGACCACGCGGGTCGGCACACCGTCGGCCTCGAGCATGTCGGCGGCCTTCAGGGCCAAGGCGACTTCGGTGCCGGTGGCGAACAGGGTGGCCCTGGCCTTGGCGGATGCCGCCTTCAGCTCATAGGCGCCCTTCGCCGACAGGTTTTCAGAAGCGGCCTCGGTCCGCACTGCCGGGGTCTTTTGCCGCGACAGGGCCAGCGCCGAGGGGCCGTCGGCCTTCTCCAGCGCCAGACGCCAGCACTCCATGGCCTCGACCGTGTCAGCCGGGCGGAAGACCTGCAGGTTCGGAATGGCGCGCAGGGCGGCCAGATGCTCGACCGGCTGGTGGGTCGGGCCATCCTCGCCCAGACCGATCGAGTCATGCGTCAGCACATGGACCACGCGGATGCCCATCAGGGCCGCCAGCCGGATCGACGGGCGGCTGTAGTCCGAGAAGACCATGAAGGTGCCGCCGTAGGGGATCAGCCCGCCGTGCAGCGCCATACCGTTCATGGCCGCGGCCATGCCGTGCTCGCGGATGCCCCAGTTGATATAGCGCCCGGCATAGTCGGGGGCGTCGAAGGTCTCTGTACCCGCCACCAGGGTGTTGTTCGACCCGGTCAGGTCGGCCGAGCCGCCCATCAGCTCGGGCACGGCCTCGAACAGGGCGCTGAGCGCCGCACCCGAGGACTGACGCGTGGCCTGGGCGGGTTTGGTCTGGACCGCCTCGGCGATGGCAGCATCCAGGGCCTCAAAGGCGTCGTCCGGCAGACCTCCGGCCATGGCGCGGACGAAATCGTCCTGAAGCTCGGCCTCGGCCAGCCGCGCTTCCCACTCCTCGCGGGCCCTGGCGCCCCGACGCCCGACCTTGCGCCAGGCCTTTTCGACGTGTTCCGGAATATCGAACGGGGCGTGATCCCAGCCCAGGCCCAGCCGTGTGGCCGCGATCTCGGCTTCGCCCAGCGCTGCGCCGTGGGTCTTGTGGCTGCCTTCCATCGTCGCGGCGCCGCGCCCGATCTTGGTCTTGCAGGCGATCAGGGTCGGCTTGTTCTGACGCTCGGCCCATTTCAGCGCGGACTTGATCGCGCCCATGTCGTGGCCGTCGATGGCCTTGACCGCCCAGCCGGCGGCCTTGAAGCGCGCCTTCTGATCGGTGGCATCCGACAGGCTGACGGCGCCGTCGATGGTGATGGCGTTGTCGTCCCACAGCACGGTCAGCTTGTTCAGCCGATAGCGCCCGGCCAGGGTGATGGCCTCCTGCGACACACCCTCCATCAGACAGCCGTCGCCGGCGATCACCCAGGTGCGGTGATCGACCAGATCCTCGCCGAAATGGGCGGCCAGATGGCGCTCGGCCATGGCAAAGCCGACCGCATTGGCCAGGCCCTGACCCAGCGGGCCGGTGGTCGTCTCGACGCCCGGCATGTGGCCATATTCGGGGTGACCGGCGGTCTTCGAACCCCACTGGCGGAAGTTCGACAGCTCCTCGCGGGTCGCGGCCTTGTAGCCGGTCAGGTGCAGCAGGGCATAGATCAGCATCGAGCCATGCCCGGCCGAGAGGATGAACCGGTCGCGGTCGGCCCAGTCTGGGCGGCTGGCGTCGAACTTCAGGTGCTTCGAAAACAGCACCGTGGCGACATCGGCCATGCCCATCGGCATGCCGGGATGGCCGCTGTTGGCCTTTTGCACGGCGTCCATGCTCAGCACCCGGATGGCATCGGCCATCTGCTTGGGGGTAGCCTTCGGCGGGGTGGAATCGGCTTTTGCCACGGGCAACCTCTCGGGACGCGGGGAATAAAAAGGGGGGCGGGGCCGCTTTACCCCGACGCGCGGACGGGTTCTATAGGGATTCCGGAGGAAGTGACACCGATGGCCGACGCCACCACAGCTGCGAAAGCCCGCATCGACAAGGCCCTCGCCCTGCTGGAAAGACGCATGAAGGACCTGAAGGCGCGCCCCGCTTCGGCGCCCCCGATCGGCGACGATGACCTGTTCGCGCCGCGCGCCGACGCCGGGCGTCTGGCCGAGCTGGAAGACGCCGGGCGTGAAGCCCGCGCCGCGCTGGCGGCTTCGGCCAAGGCTATTCGCTCGATCCTTGCGGACGACCAGGACAGCGCGGGGAGCGCCTGATGGCCACCGTCACCGTCGAGATCAATGGTCGCCCCTACGCCGTCGGATGTGCTGACGGACAGGAAGAGCGCGTCAAGCAACTGGCGGCCCAGTTCGCCGGCCATGTCAGCAGCGTCGCCGCCGAGGTGGGACATGTCGGCGAGCTTCGCCTGTTCCTGATGGCCGGGCTTATCCTGGCCGACGAACTGCAGGAGGCCCGTTCGGGCGAGGCACCGGCCCGTCCCGCCGAGGCACCGTCCACCGACGCCGGGGTGGCCGAGGCCCTGAATGCCGTCGCGGCCCGCATCGAAAAGATCGCCCAGACCATCACCTGAGACCCGCCATCGGAATTCGTACCGGCCCGGCGCAATGGCCATTGTCCGGTCACAGGTCGAGGACTATCTTGGTCACTGGCGGGTCTTGCTGCGGCCCTCGTCGAAGGCAACATTCCTCGCGACCTTAATTCACTCAAAGGGATCTGTCCCTGTCCGGGCTCGAGGGCCTGGGCATATGGAGCCCACCTGGCTACCCAGGTCTGAGAGGATTAAAACGCTCTTCACGGTTCTTGTGGCGCCGCCAACCTTTATTCTTGCCCTACCGCTCGGCCCGCGGGGCCTCGCTGCTTGAGGGCGGGCTGCTCGCCCTATCGTTCGCCGCTTGGCGGCTCGCTGTCTGAGGGCCTATGACCGACAAGCGCGCGTTACGATCCGAGATGCGGGCCCGACGCATGGCCCTGGCGAAGGACGGTCTGCAGGCCGCTGCACGCGCCGCTGACCATGCGCACCGCCTGCCACAGGCTACCTGTGTCGCTGTCTATCACCCGATCGGTTCTGAATTGGGCACGGCCCCGCTGGTCGAGGCGCTGGTCGCGCGCGGCGTGGACCTTTGTCTGCCCGTCACCCTGGCGCCGGATGCGCCGATGATCTTTCGGCACTGGGTCCCGGGCGACCCGCTGGAAGCCGATCTGGCCGGCGTCCCTGCCCCCTTTCCGGTGGCCGGGACGGTGGTGCCCGACCTGATCCTCGCCCCCCTGCTGGCCTTTGATGGTCAGGGGCGGAGGCTGGGGCAGGGCGGCGGCCATTACGACCGCACCTTTGCAGCGCTGCCAGACGCAATCCGGATCGGCTTCGCCTACGCCGGACAGCAGGTTGAGGCCCTGCCGTTCGAGCCGCACGACATTCCGCTGCATGGCGTTCTGACCGAGACCGGCTATACCGCCTTCGCATGAGGCGTATTCATTCCCCCCGGCCGGTCGCATGAGGCTGGCATTCTTCGGCGACGTGATCGGCAAGTCCGGTCGCGACGGCCTGTCCGATCATCTGCCGGGCCTGAAGCGCGACCTGAAGCTCGACTTTGTGGTCGTCAATGCCGAGAACGCTGCGGGCGGTTTCGGCATCACCGAGAACACCGCGCGTGAGATTTTCGCCGCCGGCGCAGACGTCCTGACCCTCGGCAACCACTCATGGGACCAGCGCGAGGCCCTGACCTATATCGTGCGGGAACCGCGCCTGATCCGTCCGGCCAACTATCCCCCGTTGATGGATGCACCGGGCCGCGGGGCCGATGTCTTTACCACGTCAGATGGCCGCCGCGTGCTGGTGATCAATGTGCTGGGCCGGGTGCATATGGACCCGATGGACGATCCGTTCTCGGCCGTAGAGCGCGAGCTGGAGGCTGCACCGCTGGGCGTGGTCGCCGACGCCGTGATCGTGGACATGCATTGCGAGGCCACCAGCGAGAAAATGGCCATGGGCCACTTCTGCGACGGGCGCGCCAGCCTGGTGATCGGCACCCACACCCATGTGCCGACCGCTGACGCCCAGATCCTGCCGGGCGGAACGGCGTATCAGACCGACGCAGGCGGCTGCTGCAACTATGATTCCGTGATCGGTAACGACAAGGAAGAGCCCTTGCGCCGCTTTACCACCCGGCTCAGCGGCGGCCGCTACCAGCCGGCCTCGGGCCCCGCGACGGTCTGCGGTGTCTATGTCGAGACCGACGACCGCACGGGTCTGGCGACCCGCGTCGAGCCGATCCGCATCGGTGGCCGCCTCAGCCAGGCTGTGCCGGTGCTCTAGGACCAATCGACATTCAGGGATTCACTTGGGCCTGAATGCGTGATTCATAGGTCTCCGCTTTGACGGAGGTCTGTGATGGGTGTGAAGCGGTACGAACTGGATGAAGCGCAATGGGCTCGGATCGAGCCGCTGCTCCCGGGGAAGGCGTCGGATCCCGGGCGGACCGGGTCCGACAACCGCCTGTTCGTGAACGGCGTGCTGTGGGTGCTGCGTTCCGGCGCTCACTGGCAGGACCTTCCCGAGCGCTACGGCAAGTGGAAGACGGCGCACAAGCGTTTCAGCCGTTGGGCCGCAGCGG
>NZ_QTTA01000004.1 GCF_003730275.1 Brevundimonas halotolerans | reverse complement strand
GACGGCGTCAGACGGGCATTCTTGTGTACGTTCATCCGGGGAACTCTTCGGTTGAGGTTGGTGCTTCGCAACCCCAGCTTCTCAGCCCACCCCCGGGTGAACAACCTTCATAGCTTCGACAGCTAGGGTGTCTGTTCCTGCTCGCGAGCCGCGTAGTCGGCCTCAACCCGGGGCTGACGCGCGGCCACATAGAAGGCCAGAAGGACAGCAAACACGCCGATGACTGTCGAATAGAGGAAGAAGGTGACATAGCCTGCGCCCAAGCCTGCGGGTGTCACCCCGCTCTTGACCGCGCCCTCGACGAGGGTTCCCGGCGGAACATTGGCGAACAGCCCCTTCAGTCCGGATAGCGGCCCTCCGGCGTCGGCCGCCCGTGCGGACGCCTCGACGATCTTGCCGGACTGTGATGCGATGATCTTGCCCGGCAGAGCGTAAAGCGAGCTGAACAGGGCATACTGCGTGGCCGTAAAGCCGATCGACGTGAGGCTCGACATATAGGCGATCAGCGCCGTGCCAGCGAAACCAGATGCGACATTGTCGACCCCGATGGCAATGAACAGGGCCCCCAGATCGTGGCCTTGGGCTGCCAGCCACGCAAACACGAGGTTGGAAACGGGGCTCATGAAGGCCCCGATGACCATGGTGCGGATCAGGCCGAACCGGGCCACGGCCCAGCCGCCGGCGAACACGCCTGCCGACAGGGCGATCACCCCGAACAGTTTCCGAACCTCGCCGATCTCGATCAGGCTGAACCCCAGATCGATGTAGAAGGGGTTCATGATGTTCAGGACGAAGTCGGCGAGCCGGTAGAGGCAGATCAGCGCCAGAATGGGTCCGGCCAGCTTGCCGAAGCGGACAAAGAAATCCATGAGCGGCGCGCCGAATGAGCCCGCCAGATAGGCCCCGGGGCGGGTCTTGAAACGCGGGATGGGCCAGCAGGCGACGGCCAGCAGTCCGAAGCCGCCGATCACATAGCCCAGCTGATTCAGCACCCCGACCAGGCCGCCCTGCTCGACCGTGGCCGTGATTGCGGCCCGGGCCCCCTCGCTGAGGACAAGCCCGCCGCCCCACAGCAGGGCGTCCGGCTTGTCCGTCAGGCCGGTGCCGATCACGAAAGCGGCGAAGATGATCAGGCCGAGCCGCACGACCCACTCGATCTTTTCGAACACCGGGCGCGAGGGGATGTCCTCGACCGGGATTGGTCGGATAATGTGCTTCTTCTCGCGGGGGGCCATCATGACGCCCAGCACCCCGAAGGTCATCAGCCCCGCCATGACGGCATAGGACAGGTTCCAGTTGTAGTATTGGGCCAGCGCCAGGGGGATGAAGCCCGCAGCGATCTGCGCGACGCGCCAGCCCAGTTGATAGGCCGCTGCCATCGCCCCCTGACGCGTGTCGTCCGCAGCCTCAATCCGCCACGCATCGATGGCGATGTCCTGCGTCGCACCGAAGAAGCCAACCGCCACCGCGAAAAATGCGATCCCGGCCAGTTGTGTCTGAGGTGTGAGCGTCGACATGGCCCAGAGCCCGACGATGATCATGGCCTGCGTCAGCAGCATCCACGACCGCCGGTGGCCCAGCCACTTCGTCAGGATCGGCACATTGGTCCGATCCAGCAGCGGGGCCCAGACGAACTTCAGCGCATAGGTCAGGGTGGCAAGGGCGAAAAAGCCGATCACCTCCAGCGACACGCCGTCATCCCTCAGCCAGGCTGACAGGGTGTCGAAGATCAGCAGATTGGGCAGGCCCGAGGCAAAGCCCAGCAGCAGCATGGTGAAGGTGCGCCGCTCGCCATAGACCGCCAGGCCGCCAAACCGGCGCGCATCGGGTTCGGGGCGGGATGCAGCGGTCTCGGTCATGCGGTGCGTCCTTCTTCGGGACGGCGACAACCGTCCCTATGCGGAGGCGACCTTGGCGCGCTCCGGCGGGTTCGTCCAGCGGGTCAGGGCGGCGGTGAGGGCCTCGACGCCCAGAGGCTTGGTCAGATGGTCGTCCATCCCGGCCTCCAGACAGGCGCGGCGGTCGTCAGCAAAGGCATTGGCGGTCAGGGCCAGCACCGGGGTGGTATCCCCTCGCGCGCGTAGGGCCCGGGTCGCGGTCAGGCCATCCATGCCGGGCATGCGCATATCCATCAGCACCAGATCGAACCGCGCCCGCTGCAGCGCGCCCAGCGCCTCCTCGCCGCCCGCAGCGGTCTCGACCACACAGCCCTGACGCTTCAGCAGGGTCGTGGCCAGAAGGGCACCGACCGGATTGTCCTCGACCAACAGCACCCGCACCCCCGGAAAGGCGGGGCGGCTCAGACGGTCATCCTCGGCCGCGTCGGACACGGGGCCGGGGCGGGTCGCCGAGCCCGTGAGGGCCAGCGCCCGTGCGACCAGCGAGGCCGGGCGCAGCGGCTTGATCAGATAGCCGTCGAAGCCTGCGGCGCGATAGTCGGCAATGCGGTCGCGACGCCCGGGCCGGAGCAGGATCACCGCGTGGCGGCTGGCCGGGCGTTTGGCCAGTTCGGTGTCGGGGGCGCGACCGTCGTCATCCACCAGCACCAGATCGGCGGAGGTCTCGGATACCAGACCGGCCCCGGCGTCGCGCGCCATGGCCCCTGCGGTGGTTGCGGTGAATGGATGGGCGCCGCTGATCGACAGGGTCAGTCCTGAAAGCGGTGCCTTGGCGATGGGGTTCTGGTCCGCCACAGCCCCGAACCGCGCCTCGAAGACAAACCGGGCGCCGCCGCCGGGACGGTCGCCGACCGACAGGCTGCCGCCCATGGCCTCGGCCAGCCGTCGCGCTACCGCCAGCCCCAGCCCGGCCCCGTCGTGACGGGTGGCATCGGTGCTGTCGGCATGGCCGAATTCCTCGAAGATGCGAGCACGCGCCGCCTCGGGCACGCCGGGGCCGGTGTCCTCAACGACGAAGACCAGACCCGCGTCCCCGGAGCTGCTGACCGAGATCGCCACCCCGCCGTCCGGTGTGAATTTCACCGCATTGCCGGCCAGGTTGAACAGGATCTGCCGCAACCGCCCCTCGTCGGCGCGCACTATCGGCACGTCGGCAGCGACGCTCCAGGCGATATCGAGACCCTTGTCGTGGGCCCGCGGGCTGAGCAGTTCGGCCACGCCCCGCACCAGATCATCAATACGCACCGGGGCCAGATCGAACTCCAGACTGCCGGCGTCCAGCCGGGCATAGTCCAGCAGATCATTGACCAGACCCAGCAGGTGATCGGCCGAGGTCCGGGCCGCCTCGAGATAGGCCTTCTGCGCCGGGTCGAGGCCGCTGTCGGACAACAGGCCCAGCATGCCGATGACCCCGTTCAGGGGCGTGCGCATCTCATGGCTCATCAGCCGCAGAAAGCGGACGGCGGGATCCGTCTCAGGCGGATCGGGCGGGGCGGCGGGCGACGTCATGGCGGCAAGCCTAGCGCCGACCTCTTAACGCCCGCTCAAACCGGGCTGTGGGCCACCATCGTCGCCCGGTTGAACTGGGCCTCGGCGTCCATGCGGTTGTGGCGATAGATCAGGGCCTCGGCCACATGGCGGCGCAATATGCCCTCGGCCCCGTCCAGATCGGCTATGGTCCGCGCCAGTCGCAGCGTCCGGGTCCAGCCCCGGGCGGTCAGCCCCCCGGCCTCGCCCGCCCGCATCAGCAGCGCCCGACCGTCAGCATCGGGCCGCGCATGACGGTCCAGCAGGGCGCCGCCCAGATGGGCATTGATCGTGGCGCCGCCCTCCTCGGGGCTAAGGTCGGCCAGGCGCACGGCCTGAACCTCTCGCGCACGCCTAACCCGGGCAGCGGCCTCGGCCGTGCCCTCGACCGGAGCCGGCAGGCTCATGTCGGCGGCGGTCACCGGTGGCACCTCGACGGTCAGGTCGATGCGGTCGAACAGCGGACCGGAAATGCGGTTCTGATAATCCCTCTGGCAGCGCGGGGCCTTGCCGCAGGCCCCCTTGCCCGCCCCGCCCAGCCCGCAGCGGCAGGGATTCATGGCGGCCACCAGCTGGACCCGGGCCGGGTAGCGCACATGGGCATTGGCGCGCGCCACGATCACCTCGCCCGTCTCCAGAGGCTGACGCAGCGAATCCAGCGCCTGTGGCGAATATTCCGGCAGTTCATCGAGGAACAGCACGCCGTTGTGGGCCAGCGACACCTCGCCCGGCTTGGCCCGGTGGCCGCCGCCGGTCAGGGCCGCCATCGAGGCCGAGTGATGCGGCGCCCGGAATGGCCGTTCGCGGGTCAGGCCGCCCCGCTCGATCAGCCCGGCCATCGACCAGACCATGGAGGTTTCCAGCAGCTCCCTCGGCGTCAGGGGCGGCAACAGGCCCGGCAGACGCTGGGCCAGCATCGACTTGCCCGAGCCGGGCGGGCCGATGAACAGCAGATTGTGCCCGCCGGCAGCCGCGATCTCGAGCGCGCGCTTGGCGCCTTCCTGACCGCGCACCTCGTTCAGGTCGGGCACCGGTCCGCTCGACTTCAGCGGCCCGGGGCGCGGCGCGCTCAACACCTGACTGCCCTTGAAATGATTGATCAGGCCGATCAGCGAGCGGGGTGCCAGCACCGCCACCTCGGGCCCGGCCCAGGCGGCTTCGGGACCATTGGCTTCGGCACAGATCAGGCCCAGCCCCATGCCGTTGGCGGCCACCGCCGCGGGCAGGGCCCCGCTGACCGGCACAATCCGCCCGTCGAGGCTGAGCTCGCCCAGCGCGGCCCAGCCCTCCAGCGTATCCGGCGCGATCACCCCCATGGCGGCCAGAAGCGCCAGGGCGATCGGCAGGTCGAAGTGGCTGCCTTCCTTGGGCAGGTCGGCGGGCGCCAGATTGGCGATGATGCGCCGCGACGGCAGGGCTAGGCCGATCCCGGAAAAGGCACCGCGCACCCGCTCGCGGCTTTCGGCCACCGCCTTGTCGGGCAGGCCGACCAAGGTGAAGCTGGCCTGTGTGCCCTCGCCCCCCAGAATCTGCACCTCGGCATCGACGCGACGGGCATCCACCCCGTCGAACGCAACCGTCACCACCCGCGCCACCATGGCCGTCCCTCCGCTCCCGCAGAATGGAACAAATCACGAACGAACGCTGGTTGTCAAATGAGCGGGTTTCAACCCGCCGCGCGCTTCGCCTCAATCACCTGCCACATGCGCTCCGTCGCATCGATGCCGGTAAAGCGTTTCAGCTGCTGGGCCCCGGTCGGCGAGGTGACATTGATCTCGGTCATCCAGTCGCCGATCACATCGATGCCGACAAAGATCAGACCGCGTTCTTTCAGCGTCGGGCCGATGGCGGCGCAGATTTCCTTATCGCGCGCGGTCAGTTCCACAGGCTGAGCCGTGCCGCCGACGCGCAGGTTCGACCGCACCTGATCCTTCAAAGGCACGCGGTTGATCGCTCCCACCGCCTCGCCATCGACGATCAGGATCCGCTTGTCCCCGGCCGAGACGGCGGGCAGGAATTTCTGGATGACCAGCGGATCGCGCGAGCCCATGGCGTGGATCTCGACCAGGGCCGCCAGATTGGGGTCGCCGGCCTTCAACTTGACCACGCCCGAGCCGGCGGCCCCGTGCAGCGGCTTCAACACCACATCGCCGTGGCGGGCGTGAAAGTCCGCCAGCATGTCGGCATCGGCCGAGATCATGGTCGGGGGGGTCAGCCCCTGGAACTGCGCGACCAGCAGCTTTTCTGGCGCCGAGCGCACCTCGGCCGGGTCATTGACCACCAGGGTGTGCGGATGGATCATCTCCAGCAGATAGGTGGACGTGACATAGGCCATGTCGAACGGCGGGTCCTGCCGCATCAGGACGACGTTGACGTCTGACCCCAGATCCAGCTTCACCCAGTCGCCGAAGTCGGCGTGGTCGCCGGCCTTGTCGCGCACCGTGACCGGCCGGGCCCGGCAGAACAGCCGTCCATCCTCCAGCGCCAGGGTGCGGAAATCGTAGACCCACAGCCGATGGCCACGCGCCTGTCCGGTCAGGGCCATCAGAAAGGTGGTGTCGGAGGCGATATCGACCGCTTCCATCGGGTCCATCTGGATGGCGACCTTGAGCATGGCGGACCTTTCGGATCAGAGACGATAGCGGCTGTCGAGGTCGGTCTCGGCGGCCAGACCCCGGATATGGCGCGGCAGGCGGCCGGGCGCCAGTGCGATCAGGTCCAGCCGGAGTGTCAGGCCTTTGAGGCCGGGCCGCGCCTTGCGAACCGCGCCCGCCGCCCGCACCAGCCGTCCGTGCTGGACTGGGCCCAGCGCCTCGATGGCCGCCGCCCGCGTCGCGCGTCGCTTGACCTCGACCGCGGCCAGCACAGATCCGCGCCGGGCCAGGATGTCCAGCTCACCATGGCGGGTCTTCAGCCGGAACCCGAGGATCTGATAGCCCTTGAGCATCAACCAGACCGCCGCCGTCCATTCCGCCGCGTGGCCCTCATGATGGGCCAGACGTCCCTTGCGCGTGCGCCCTTCGCGACGGTCGGGCGCGGTCGGGGTCACTGGCTTCTTCACTGGCCCGACAGCTCCAGCGCCCGGCGATAGACCTGCTTTCTCGGCAGGCCGAGGCTGGCCGCTACCCGGGCCGCGGCTTCCGACACCGAGCGGTCAGCCAGTTCCGCCGTCAGGGCCTGATCCAGCGTCGCCTCATCCGGCGCGACCTCCTTGGCCGGGCCGATCACCACCACCATCTCGCCCTTCGGTGACTGGCAACGCGGATCGGCCGCCAGCTGGTCCAGCGGGCCGCGCACCCAGGTCTCGTGCAGCTTGGTCAGTTCGCGGGCGACCACCGCCTCGCGCGGGCCCAGCACCTCGGCCATGTCCGAGAGCGACGTCGCCAGTCGCGGGCCGCTTTCGAACACCACCACCGTCTGGCCGGGCGCCTTCAGACCTTCCAGCGCCGTCCGCCGCGCGCCTGACTTGGCCGGCAAAAACCCGGCAAACAGCACCCGGTCGCTGGGCAACCCCGCCCCGGTCAGGGCCGCCAGAAGGCTGGATGGGCCCGGCAGGGGAAACACCGGCAGCCCCGCCTCGATCACCGCCTTGACCACGGCATAGCCCGGATCGCTGACCAGCGGCGTACCCGCGTCCGACACCAGCGCCACCACCTGCCCGGCCGCCAGCCGCTCCAGCACGCCGGGAATGGCCCGGACGGCGGCATGATCGTCGCAGCGCTCCAGCTTGACCCTGAGCCCATAGGCCGTCAGCAGGCGCGCGCTGACCCGTGTATCCTCGGCCAGCACCAGATCGGCGGCGGCCAGAACATCGAGTGCCCTGAGCGTCATGTCGCGCAGATTGCCGATCGGCGTCGCCACCACATAAAGGCCGGGGTCGACCCGGCGCGGCGGCGGGGCGGTTCCGGACCACAGGCGGGAGGGATCGGGGTCAGTCATCGACAGACCGTGCCAGCACCCGGCGCCCCCCTCAAGCACAGATCAGGTCAGCAGGGCCTTCAACACCCCGTCCAGCACCGGACGGCCGCGCGCCGTTGCCGCCACCCGCCCGTCCGAGAGGGTCAGAAAATCGTCCGCGATCAGGTCGGCCAGTCGACCCCCGTCTGGGCTCATCTGCAGCTCAGCCAGCACGGCCAGCGGCACACCCTCGACTGTGCGCAGGCCCAGCAGCACCTTTTCCTCGGCCGCCTCGACCGGCGACAGGGCGCTCTGCTCGGCCCATGGCATGCCCGCTCCGACCCCGGCGACATAGTCCGCGACCGCCCGGTGGGCGACGGTTGCCGTACGCACGCCGTCCAGCGTGAGCCGTCCGTGCGCCCCCGGTCCGATGCCCAGATAGTCGCCGCCCCGCCAGACGTGCAGATTGTGGACCGACCGGGCCGACACGCCGCGCGCATGGTTCGACACCTCATAGGCCTCGAACCCGGCCTGCCCGAGCACCGACTGTGTCGCCTCATAGAGGTCGGCCGCCAGATCGTCGTCGGGCGGGGTCCAGACGCCCCGCGCCACCGCCCGGCCAAAGGCGGTCCCGGACTCTATGGTCAGCTGGTAGGGCGAAATATGCTCGAACCCGCTCTCCAGCGCCCAGACCAGTTCGCCGGTCCAGTCGCTGACGGTCTGGCCGGGCCGGGCATAGATCAGGTCGATGGACAGGCGGTCGAAATGGCGGGCGGCCAGTGCCACGGCCCGGCGGGCCTCGGCCCCCGAGTGATTGCGGCCGAGGAATTTCAGCGCCGCATCGTCCAGTGACTGCACCCCCAGCGATAGCCGGGTGACGCCCGCTGCGGCCAGCCCCGCAAACCGCTGTGCCTCTGCATCGGTGGGATTGGCCTCCAGCGTCACTTCGAGGTCGTTGCTCGCCGGAAACAGGGCCCGGGCCCGGTCCACCACCGCTGCCACAGCCTCGGGGGCCATCAGCGAGGGTGTGCCGCCGCCGAAAAAGATCGACACCAGCCGACGCGGTCCGACAAGGGCGGCCTGTGCTTCCAGATCGTCGAGCAGGGCGGCGACCAGCCCCGCCATCTCGCCCTCGCGCCCCCGGGCCCGCACCACGTTGAAATCGCAATAGGGACAGATGCGCGCGCAATACGGCCAGTGGACATAGAGGGCCGGACCGTCGGGCGTGTCAGTCAATCAGGGCGTCTTTCAGCAGGTCAAAGGCCCGGGCACGGTGGCTGATCCCGTCCTTGAAGGCGGGCTCCATCTCGCCGAAGGTCTGGTCGTGGCCTTGGGGCACGAAGATCGGATCATAGCCAAAGCCCCGGTCGCCGCGCGGCGGGAAGGTCAGGGTCCCGTCGACCAGGCCCTCGACCACCACGGCTGGCCCCTGCGGCCAGGCCACCGCGAGGGCGGAGGTGAACCAGGCCGCCCGGTCGTCCGAGCCGATCTCCTCAAGCCTTTGCTCGACCTTGGCCATGGCGTGGGAGAAATCCTTCTCCGGACCGGCCCAGCGCGCCGAAAAAATGCCCGGTGCCCCGTCCAGCGCCCGCACTGAGAGACCCGAGTCATCCGCCAGCGCCACAAGGCCCGAGGCCTCGGCCGCATGGCGGGCTTTCAGCAGCGCATTGCCGCAAAAGGTCGTCTCGGTTTCGTCCGGTTCGGGCAGATTTTGATCACTCATTGTGACGACGTCGTAATTTCCATCCAGCAGGGCCGCGATCTCGACCGCCTTGCCCGGATTGTGGGTCGCGACCAGCAACCGCATCCCCTTGATTAATTTGAGATTCATGAGGTGACACTTTTAAACGGGCAGGATTGCCAAAGTTTAACATCGTTAAACGATATGTAACGTGATTTTTTGCCGCGGCAGGCCTATCTATTATTTCAAGGACGCGGGGTTGCAGCGTTCTTGTCAAAGGCTCATAGCGCAACCACATTGCTGATCTGAACAAAAACACGCAAAACCAGCCCTCTCAGGGGCAAGATGGAGAACTACAATGAACACCATGCCTGTCACCATGCTGATGGACCGTATCGGTCACGTCGTGCTGAACGTCGCCCTGCTGGCCGCCATGCCGACCGCCCTGGTCGCCATTCTGGTCCAGTCCTTCTGATCCGGCCCGCCTTGAAGTCCCCGACTTTGACGCTGCAGACAAACACCGCGATTGTAAAATCCGCGCGGGCCTGAACGGCCGGATACCCGCGCGGCGATCGCCCCTGATCGTCCCTTGTCGATCCGGCCGGCGAGATCCCCGATGCGCCCACCTTCGCTTCGCTTCGCCTCCCGCCTCGGCACCCGGCTGGGACAGGGCCTGCCCGGTTTTCGGGCCCTCGGCCCCGGCTCCGTGTCCAGCCTGCTCAAGACAGCCCTCGATATCACCTATGGGCTACTCATCTTCCTCACATTACTGACCTGCCTGGTCTTTGCCGTGGTCGCCATCATTCCGATGGACCAGGTCGGCCTGACCGTCACCTCTGACACCGGCGGCACCCGTATTCCCCTGCCGCGCGCCCATGCCTTGTTCGGGATCGGCGCCTTCGTCGGCTATTTCGGCGGTTTCGCCCTGATCCTGCGCCATCTGCGGCGCATCTTTCGTACCCTGACGCTGGGCGACCCCTTCCATCCCGACAATGTCAGCCGCCTGAAGCAGGTCGGCTATATCCTCGCCATCGTCACCGGCGGCGTCTGGCTGGGCCAGCTGCTGGTGTCGCGCCTCGTGCGGGGCGTGATGGACCCGCCCAGCCTGTTCAATCTGGTGACCCCGGCCTTTTCCGTGCTCGTCGTGTTCGTCCTCGCAGAGGTCTTCCGTGAAGGCGCCCGGCTGAGGCGCGAATCCGAACTGACGATCTGATCCGCATCGACTAGAGTTTCCCCATGGCCATCCGCGTCCAACTTGATCGACTGCTGCAGGAGCGGCGCATGTCCCTGACGGAGCTCAGCGACCGCGTCGGTGTGACCGTGGCCAATCTGTCCATCCTCAAGACCGGAAAGGCGCGCGCCGTCCGGTTCTCGACGCTGGACGCCCTGTGCCGCGAACTGGGCTGCCAGCCCGGCGATCTGCTGTCCCGCGATCCGGGCCCGGCCGGGGTGGGGGACGAACCGGTCGATGACCCGCAAATCTGATCGCCCAACTGAAGATGGCGAACGACTGTGGCAGCGCGTGGCCTCAACCGTCACGCCGCTGGCCCCGCGCCGCATGCCGGTCCCCCCGCCCATAGCCGTCCAGACCGCCCCCACGAATCGGCCCCGGCCAGCCTCCGGAGGGGCTCCAGCCCCCTTGCCATCGCCCGCGCCCCGGCCCCAGTCGGCACCGTCCGATCTGGACCCTCGCCGCCACCGCCGCGTGTCGCGCGAGCGAGAGCCGATCGAGGCGCGTCTGGACCTGCACGGCCATGGCCGCTTCCAGGCCGAGGACGTACTGACCGGCTTTTTGTTGCGCGCGCACCAGCGCGGCCTGCGCGTGGTGCTGGTCATCACCGGACACGGCCGCCGGGCCGGCGGCGGCGAGGGCGTCATTCGCGCCTCCCTGCCCGAATGGCTGCGCAGCCATGCCCTGCGCGGCGTCGTGGCCGCCTACGCCCCGGCGCACCGGCGTCACGGCGGCGAGGGGGCCTGGTACATCACGCTCAAACGTAGCTGACGCAAGAAAAGCGGCCCGGAAGCGAAAGCCTCCGGGCCGCAGGTCGATTGGGGATTCTACAGGAAGACCGCCGGGGTTATGCGGCCTTCTTCTCGATCTTCGGCTGGGCCTTCGGTTCGGCCTTGCCCTCAATCGTCGGGGAACCGGTGACGATCTCGATCCGGCGGGGCTTCAGCGCCTCGGGCAGCTCGCGCTTCAGATCGACGGTCAGCAGGCCGTTCACCAGCCGGGCCTCGGTCACCACCACATAGTCGGCCAGCTGGAAGCGGCGCTCAAAGTCACGCTCGGCCAGGCCGCGATGCAGATAGGTCCGGTCCTCGCCGGTAGTCGCCTTCTTGCCCGTGACGGTCAGGAGGTTTTCCTTGACCTCCATCGTCAGCTCTTCCGGGGCAAAGCCCGCCACGGCCAGTTCGATCCGGTAGGCGTTCTCGCCCGTCGTCTCGATATTATAGGGGGGCCACCCCGCTTCGCTGGTGCGCGCGGCGCTTTCCAGCATGCCGGCCAGACGGTCAAAGCCGACGGCGGAACGGTAGAGGGGGGTCAGGTCATAGGTACGCATATCATCCTCCTGGGATCAGCAAGGTTGAACCGCCCGGCGATTTGCCCGGACGGCGGGGTTATGGGCGACACGACCCGCTCTGCGGCGCCGCTCGTCCCGGGAGCCCGACATCGGCGCTCCCGGTCAGGGATTTGGGGTGACACAGGGCGACGTCAAGAGGGCCCACGCCGCCGACTGCATTTTTGGCGCGACGATTTGTCTCCCCCGGAAAAGCTATCCGGCTTGCCCTCCGGGCGCAGCCGCTTAAGGCTGAGGGTCACCTTTCAGCATGACCGGATCCGTCCCATGACCCACGCCCTTCGCCCGCTTGTCCTGATGGCCACCGTCGCCGGTCTGGCGCTCGCATCGTCGGCTGTCGCCCAGACGTCCCGCGCTGCCCAGGACCCGGCACTGATCCAGCCGATGACCCAGGAAGACGAGGTGCTGAAGGCGGCCATCGCCTCGGGCAGCCGCTCCGAAGCCGACCGGGCCCGCGACGTCTATCGCCGCCCATACGAGAGCCTGACCTTTTGGGGCCTGCAGCCCGGCCAGACCGTGGTCGAGATCCAGCCCGGCGCCAACGGCTGGTGGACGCAGATCCTGCAGCCCTATGCCGAGGCCACCGGCGGGACCTATGTGCCGGTCAACCGCATCCAGGACGGCCTGGGCGTGTCCGACGGCTCGGCCGATTTCATCCTGGTGGCGCGCGCCTTTCACAACTGGCACCGCGCCGGGCGCACGGACGAGTTCATGGCCATGTTCTTCGCCGGCCTGAAGCCGGGCGGCATTCTGGCCGTGGAACAGCACCGGGCCCCTCCGGGCAGCGACGTCGACCAGAGCGCCCCGACCGGCTATGTGCCCGAGTCCTACGTCATCGCCGCCGCCTTGGCGGCCGGGTTTGAACTGGACGCGTCCAGCGATCTCAATGCCAATCCGGCCGATGACCACAGCCACCCGTTCGGCGTCTGGACCCTGCCGCCCGTGCGGCGCAGCGAAGGCGACGGTCGCGTCCTGACCGAGGCCGAGCGGGCCGCCTATGACGCCATCGGCGAAAGCGACCGGATGACCCTGCGCTTTCGCAAGCCGGAATGATTGCACACGGCGGCTTTGACCCTGCCTGCGAAGCTGGCTAAGCCGGTCAGGCCGTCGGCCTGCCCGGCGTCGCCCACCCGTGACCGAGCCGAGAAAGTGTCCCAGGAACGCGACATGTCCGATCCGACCTTCCGAGCCGCCCGGTTGCCTGCCTCTGGCCTGATGCGACCGTCACGCCGCGGCCTGATCCTCGGCGCCGGCATGGCCGGTCTGGTCGCGGCCTGCGATAACCGCAAGAAGGCCGCCGAGCCGGCACCGGATACTCCCGCCGTTCCCGAGGGTCCGCCTGAGGGCAGTCTCGCCTGGGCCATCGCCGGCGCCTGGCGCGGGGAAGAGAGAGCGCGCGATGAATGGCGCCACCCGTTCGAGACCCTGCGCTTCTTCGACCTGCAGCCCAAGATGACCGTGGTCGACTTCTGGCCAGGCAGCGGCTGGTACACAGAGATCCTCGCCCCCTATCTGGCATATAATGGCGGGAAATATGTGGCCGTGAACTTCCAGGCCGGCCTCGGCAATGATCCGGCCCAGGCGGCTCTGGTCACCGCCTATGAACAGCGGTTCGGTGCCAACCCCCGCCTGTATGGCGAGATCGAGTACAGCGATTTTGGCCCCACCAGCGGCCCGGTGGCCGAGGCCAACACCGCCGATCTGGTGCTGTTCATGAGCCGGCTGCACTACTGGATGGCGGCCGGCATCGCCGAGAAAGCCTTTGCTGACGCCTATTCCGTGCTGCGTCCGGGCGCGACACTGGGCATTGAGCAGCACCGCCTGTCCGCCGAGAAAGACCAGGACCCGATCGCCGCCAGCGGCTATGTCCAGGAGGCCTATGTCCGCCAGCTGGCGGCCGAGGCCGGCTTTATCTTTGTGTCCGCTTCCGAAATCAACGCGAATGAAAGGGATGACCGCGATCATCCCTTCGGCGTCGACACCCTGCCCCCGATGCGGCTGACCGCACCCCAGGGCCAGCCGCCGGACCCGGACTTCGATCGCACGGAATATGATGAAATCGGCGAGAGCGATCGGATGACGCTCAAATTCAGGAAGCCCGAGTGAACCGAGTCGCTGCCTATGCTGCCAATGCCCCCCTGATGGGGGTTCCCGGAGCGTCACCGCCGCCGCATGGCGAGGGCGAATGGTTCCGGGGCGCGGGTGGCCTGCGCCTGCGCGCCGCCTTCTGGACGCCCTCCACCCTGGTGGCGGCCAAGCCGCGCGGCACGGTCATCCTCAGCCCCGGTCGCACCGAGCCGATCGAGAAATACTTCGAACTGATCGGCAATCTGCTGGCGCGCGGCTTTTGCGTTCTGGCGCACGACTGGCGCGGGCAGGGGCTGTCGGCGCGGCTGCTGCCCGACCGGCTTAAGGGGCACGCCCGGGCGGTCGAGGAATTCCTCGACGACTATGCCCGCCTGCTGGACGCGTTCGAGACCCGGGCGCCCCGGCCGTGGATCATGGTCGGCCATTCCATGGGCGGCGCGCTGAACCTGATGAGCCTGCAGATGGGCGAGAGCCGCATCTCCGGCGCGTTGCTGAGCGCGCCCATGCTCAAGATCAAGACCGGCAAGCGCTCGATGTGGTCGGTCAAGCTGGCGGTGCGCTGGAACCTGCGCCACGGCAAGGCCGGCGACTATGTGCTGGACGATCCGGACGATCCCTTCGAGCACAGCTTCGAGAACGATGCCCTGACCTCGGACGAGACCCGCTATGAGCTGTGGCGGCAGCAGCTGTACGCCTGTCCCCACCTGGCAGTCGGCGGCCCGACCTGGGGCTGGCTGGGCTTTGCCATCGACCTCGGCGAACGGGCGCTGAAGCCCAAGGCGCTCAAGGCCGTGAAGATCCCGGTCGCCATCGTCCAGCCGGGCGAGGACGACCGCGTCTGGAAGCAGACCAACCGCTGGGCCTCCAAACGGCTCGGGCGCGGTCGCTATGTCGAGGTGCCGGGCGCGAAGCACGAGGTGCTGATGGAGACCGACCCCATGCGGGCCGTCTTTCTCGAGGAGTTCGACGCCATGGCGGACTATGTCTCGCCGGTGCAGGACCTGTCGCCGACGCCTCAACCCAAGGCCGACCCGCTGGCCATGCCGGAAACCCCCGGACAGCAGGCCTCCTAGAGGGCGGCGTAGAGCGCGCGGATCAGGGCCGCAGGCCTTGGGTCGCCGATCAGGTGGGGCGACTGGCGGGTCATGACATAGGCGGCGGTCAAGCCCGTCGTCGGGTCGGCGAAGGCGCACGACCCGCCCCAGCCGCAGTGGCCGACGGTCTCGGGATTGGGACCGAACACTGCCCCCCCGCCCTGATTGCGCATGACTCCGGCGCCCCACGACAGGTCAAAGGGCAGCACCCGGTCCGGCCCGGAAATCCGTTGTTGCATCAGGGCCGTGCGCGTCGCCGGCGACAGGGTCTTGCCCGCCACCCCTTCCGGCAGGGCCAACGCCAGCATGCGGGCCAGGGCCTCGGCGGTCGCATGCATATTGGCCGAGGGGATCTCCATCTTGCGCCACTCTGCTGATCCGCGTCCGGCGGGGGCCGAGCCCTTGTCGAGGAAGGCCGCTGTCTTGATGGCGTCGATCGGTCCCAGACCGGGCGCGGCGGTCGGCTTCTTCATGCGGGCGACGCGGGCGTGCTCGGCCTCGGGCAGGCCCAGCCACAGGTCCAGCCCCGCAGGATCGGCAAAGTCGGCCTTCAGCGCCTGCCCCATCGTTCGGCCGTCGGCGCGGCGGAATACCTCGCCCGCCAGATAGCCGACCGTGATCGGGTGATAGCCCGAGGCCGTGCCTGGTTCCCACAGCGGGGCCTGACGGCACAGGACCTCCAGCACCTTTTCCGGCTCGAACCACAGGGTGGGGTCGATGGCCGGAGACGGTCCTGCAAGGCCGGCCTGATGGCTCATCAGCTGGGCCAGGGTGATGTCCGCCTTGCCCGCCTGACCGAACTCGGGCCAGATCGCGGCGACCGGTGCCTCATAGTTCAGAAGGCCGCGCTCGACCGCCCAGCCAATCATCAGCGCCATGACCGCCTTGCCGGTCGAGAACACGGGGGCGAGGGTGTCCGGCCCGAACGGCTGGTCGCGGACGCTGTCGGCCTGCCCGCCCCACAGGTCCAGTACCACCTCGCCCGCGCGACAGACGGTGAAGCGCGCGCCGACCTCGTCCAGCCCCTCGGGGCCGTCGGTGAAGTTGCGGGCGAAGGCGTCCCTGACCGGGGCGAAGCGGTCGAGACAGGTGCCGTGGATCTCGGGGGCGTCGGTCATTCCGCTTCCCTAACGGGGCCGGCGCCCGCGATCCAGTCCAGCGCGGCGTCGGCGGCGACCACGCCGGACGCCATCACCGCCTGCAGCAGATAGCCACCGGTCGGGGCCTCCCAGTCCAGCAGTTCGCCCGCCACAAATAACCCCGGCTGATCCACGACCATCAGACCCGGCGTCAGCGCCGCCAGGTCAATCCCGCCCGCGCTGGAAATCGCGCGCTCCAGTCCCTGAAGGCCGGTGATCGCCAGCGGCACACCTTTGAGACGCTCGGCCAGCGCCCGGTCGTTGGCCCCGGCAGGCAGGGGCGACGCCTGACGCAGCAGGGCAGCCTCGACCGGCCTCAGGCGTGCGGCACGACGCAGGCGATTGGCGCGCGACAGGCTGGCCGGCGCCTTGGCCAGCCGGGCCGCGAGCGCCTCGGCCGTCTCGGACGGTCGCAGGTCAATATAGAGCCGGGCCGGCTCGCCGCCGTCCTGCGCCTTGGCCAGCGCCTGACGCAGCTCCGGGCCGAGGTCATAGATGGCGCCGCCCTCCAGCCCGTATCGGGTCACCATGGCCTCGCCGCGGACCCGGCGTCGCTCGAGCGTCAGGGCCACGGCCTTGAGTGGCTGACCGGCATGGGCCGCGATGAACTCCTCCGACCAGTCCAGCCGCACCCCGACATTGGCGGGCCGGAAGCCGGTGCAGGGGACGCCGAGGTCGGCCAGCACACCCCGGCCCTGTCCGTCCGACCCCAGCCGGGGCCAGCTGGCGCCGCCGGTCGCCACCACCACCGCCCGGGCCGGGATACGGCGACTCTCGCCGGCCTGCTCGAACACGGGCGCGCCATTTTCGAACCCGATCCAGCGAGAGCCGCTGTGCAGGGTCACGCCCTGATCCTGCAGACGCTGCAGCCATGCCCGCAGCAGGGGTGAGGCCTTCATCGCCTTGGGGAAGACCCGCCCGCTGGACCCAACAAAGGTCTCGGCGCCCAATCCGTCGGCCCAGTCGCGCAGATCCTGCGGCCCGAAGCGGGACAGCCAGTCCATGACCCCCGGTGCCGCCTCGCCATAGCGGGCGGGGAAGCGGTCCAGCGGCTCGTTGTGGGTCAGGTTCAGCCCGCCACGCCCGGCCATCAGGAGCTTGCGCGCCGGCGAGGGCATGCTCTCATGCACTTCGACCGTCAGGCCCGCCGACGACAGCCGCTCGGCCACCATCAGCCCGGCGGGCCCCGCGCCGATGACGACGACGGGCGATCGGGGACCGGTGTCAGGGTGAAAGGCGAGCGAAGAGGTCACACCATGGGCCTTAAAGGATCCCGGCGGGGCAGGCGAGGGTGCGTCGGCCCGAACGGCCCAGCTATCCGGGCGTAGACAGAATTGCCATGCGTATTCAACAACCCTGCCGCTTCCCGAGCCCTTCTGTCCAACCGGGCCGGCATCTCCCCCATACTATGCGGTTGCCACGCGGCCTGCCGGACGGGGGTGCGAAATCAGACCATTCAGACGGTTCAGACGGTAATTTCCACGACCCCCGGCCCAGACTGCCCCCTCACGATTACGCCATGCCCGATAATCCTTTTGCAGTGCCTCACGAACTATGCTGCGCTGCATTGTAAGGCAGGCCATCCGCCGCCATTTGAAGAGACGCATGCTCTACTCCCTTCACGAATTCTCCTACTACTCCGCCGCGCCGTATCGACTGGGGGCCCAGCTGGCCCGGTCGTTCTGGTCCTCGCCCTTCAATCCGGCCGCCGAGACCGCCATCGGGCGCACCGCCTATGCCGCCGCCGAGGTGTTCGAGGGGCTGACGCGTCGCTATGGCAAGCCAGCCTGGAATCTGGACGTGGTCACCATCGACAACCTGCCGGTGCGCACGACCCAGCAGACCATCTGGACCTCGCCCTGGTGCCGGTTGATCCGCTTTGCCCGGGATCTCGGCGACCTCAAGCGGGCCGGCAAACCGGCCGACGGCCCGGCCGTGCTGATCGTGGCGCCCCTGTCGGGCCACTATGCCACCCTGTTGCGCGGCACGGTCGAGGGCTTCCTCCAGGACCACGACGTCTATGTCACCGACTGGGTCAACGCCCGTCAGGTGCCGATGCTGGAAGGCCGGTTCGACTTCTTCGACTACATCGACCACATCCGCGAGATGCTGACCGCCATCGGTCCGCGCGTCCACGTCGTGGGCGTCTGCCAGCCGGGACCGCCGGTGCTCGCGGCCTGTGCCCTGATGGCCGAGGACAAGGACCCGCACCGTCCGCTCAGCATGACCTATATGGGCTCGCCCATCGACGCGCGGCTGTCGCCGACCGTCACCAACCGTCTGGCCGAGGCCCGGCCCTTCGCCTGGTTCAGGTCGAACATGATCCATACCGTGCCCCTGCCCTATCCGGGCGCCGGGCGCCGGGTCTATCCGGGCTTTGTCCAGCTCTACAGCTTCATGTCGATGAACGAGGATCGCCACCGCGACGCCCAGCACGACTATTTCCAGAACCTGGTCGCGGGCGACGGCGACGAGGTCCAGAAGCACGAGGAATTCTACGACGAATATCTGTCGGTTCTGGACCTGACCGAGGAATTCTATCTCCAGACCATCGACATCGTCTTCCAGAACCACCTGCTGGCCCGCAACGAACTGGAACACCGGGGCCGCAAGGTCGATCTGACGAAGATCACCGACATCGGCCTGATGACGGTCGAGGGCGAAAAGGACGACATCTCCGGCGTCGGCCAGACCCAAGCCGCGCACGGCCTGTGCCCCAATGTGCCCGAGGACCGGCGCACCCTCTATGTCCACCCTGAGGTGGGCCACTACGGCGTGTTCAACGGTCGCCGCTTCCGCGATGACATCTACCCCCGGGTGCGCGATTTCATCGCCCGCAACGAGGCCGCCGGTGACGTATCGCGACGGGCAGCGGCTTAGCCTCGAGGCGGACGGCGCGCCGCTGCGCCTGTCGGTCAACCGGCGGGCCCGCCGCGTGTCGATCCGCATCGACGCCCGCGCGGGTGAGGCCGTTCTGGTGGCCCCCAGCGAGCGCCGGTTGGTAGATGCGATCGCCTTTGCCCGCACCCGCACGGACTGGATCCGCGCGCGGCTGGCCGACCGGCCGGTGGCCGTCGGTCTGGCCCCGGGGCAGCGCCTGTCGGTCGCGGGGGAAGACGTGACCCTGGCGGCCCTGCCCGGTGCGGTCGCGGCCCGCCTGACCGACACCCCCGAGGGCCCGGTGCTCGCAGCGGGGGGAGAGGGTGCAGCCTGGAGCCGGCGCATCCTGACCTTCCTCAAGCGGCGCGCCCGCGAGGTGCTGATGGCCCGGACCGAGGTCCACTGCCGGACGCTGGGCCTGCCCCTGCCGAAGGTATCCATCAATGACCCCCGCTCGCGCTGGGGCTCCTGCACCCCGGGCCGGGGCACGATCCGCTACTCGTGGCGGGTGATTCTCGCGCCTCCTGCCGTGCTGGACTATCTGGCCGCGCACGAGGTCGCCCATCTAGTCCACGGCGACCACAGCCCCCGCTTCTGGGCGGTCGTGGCCCAGCTGATCGGCGACCCGGCGCCGCACCGCGCCTGGCTGAGACAGCACGGCGCGGGTCTGCACGCCCTGGCGGTCTAGAAGAAGAGCGGGTCGGCCTTTTTCTCGGGCGGCAGGCCCGGTTCAGGCCGCTGGACTTCCGGATCCCGCCGCTCGGGCTGGGGCGTGGTCGGGCGGATGACCGGCTGGTCGGGCGAGGGCCGCTCGGGCTGACGCGGCTCCGGCGTCGGCTCGATGCCGCGCTCGATCTCATCGGCATAGGGGTCTTCCATCGAGCCGATCAGCTCACCGACCGCATCGGGCGGCTGCCAGCCCTCGGGCAGGGGCGGGCCGTCCGGGATGCGCGGCGCGTCCAGCCGGGGCAGGGCGGCGGTCATGAAGGCGCGCCAGATGGCCGCCGGGGCCTGTCCGCCGGTCACGCCGCGCATGGCGGTGTTGTCGTCCTTGCCGACCCAGACCGCCGTGACGAAGCCGCCGGTGTAGCCGACGAACCAGGCGTCCTTGTAGTCCGAGGTCGTGCCGGTCTTGCCCGCCAGATCCCGCCCGGAGATGGCCACCGACCGCGCCGTGCCCGAGGTGATCACCCCGCGCAGCATGTCGTTCATGTACAGCAGGGGCGGGTTGGCGATGGCCTGGATCGGCCGGCTCTCGCGGGCCGAGCGCTGATAGATCACCCGCCCCTCGCGGGTGCGGATGCGGCTGATGCCATAGGCCGTGACCCGCTTGCCGCCATTGGCAAAGGCATCATAGGCCTGGGCCATCTCGACGGGCGAGACCTCGACGGCCCCCAGCGCCATGGCGGGCTCAAGCCCGATGCGGCTGGTGATCCCCAGCCGCCGCGCCGTGCGGGAGACATTGTCCCGGCCCAGACTGTCGGCCAGCGAGACCGCCACCGTATTGGTCGACTGGGCAACCGCGTTCGACAGGGTCGTGCGACCGATGAACCGGCCGGAGTAGTTGCGGGGCTCCCACGATCCGATGCGGATCGGCTCGTCGATCACCGGAGTCTGGGGCGTGTAGCCGGCCTCGACGGCCGTCAGATAGACGAAGGGCTTGAAGGCCGATCCCGCCTGACGCCTCGCGTCGACGGCCCGGTTGAACTGGCTGTCGGCATAGGAAGCGCCGCCGATCATGGCGCGCACCCGCCCGTCGCCGTCCAGTGCCACGAGGGCGGCCTGTTCTACCCCGCGCGAGGCATTCTCTCGCAGCACGCCGGTGACGGCCCGCTCGGCGGCGGTCTGCAGCGTCAGGTCCAGGGTCGTCTCGACAATCAGGTCCTCGGTCGGCTCCCCGACCAGGCCCCGGATCTCCTTGTCCAGCCAGTCGACGAAATACTGGGCGTGCTGGGTCGCCAGCGTCCGCGACACCCGCACAGGCTCAAGCACGGCGGCGGCCCGCTGCTCGGGCGTGATGACCCCGCTCTCTTCCATCTCGTCGAGCACGACGGTGGCCCGCGCGGCGGCGCGTTCGCTCTCCGACACCGGGGAATAGCGCGACGGGGCCTTCAGCAGGCCGGCCAGCAGCGCGGCCTCACCGACCGTCAGGTCCTTGGCCGACTTGTCGAAATAGCGCTGCGACGCCGCCTCGATGCCATAGGCGCCGGCCCCGAAATAGACGCGGTTCAGATAGAGGGCGAGGATCTCGTCCTTGGAGAATTTCAGCTCCAGCCAGACGGCCAGCATCAGCTCCTGGCCCTTGCGGCGCAGGGTCTGGTCCGGCGTCAGGAACAGGTTCTTGGCCAGTTGCTGGGTGATGGTCGAGCCGCCCTGGACCACCCGTCCGGCGCGCATATTGGCGACCATGGCCCGGACCATGCCGACGGGGTCAAAGCCGGGGTGCCAGCGGAATCGCTGGTCCTCGATGGCGATGAAGGCGGCCGGCACATAGTCGGGCAAGGCCTCAAGGTCGGCGGGCGGGGCCTGCTGGCTGCCGCGCACGGCGATCAGGGCCCCGTTCCGGTCCAGATAGGTCACCGAGGGCTGGCGATCGATGTCGTAGAGGGCCGAGGTGTCCGGCAGGCCGCGGGCAAAGACCGCAAAGAACACGACGAGGAAGATCAGGCCCCAGACGCCGGCCACGACGCTCCAGTACAGGATACGGTGCAACAGGTTACGCTGGCCCGTTCCACCGGGGCCGCGCTTCAGTCGATCCAGAAAGGCGTTGCCCGCCATCGTCACCCTCTCGGCCGTTCAATGCCCCTCAACGCTTCTAGCGCCGAAAAGCGATAACGGAAATCACCCCGGAAACCTTGTCAGGTCACCTTCCGGGGGATTTCCGTCGAAAGCATGACAATGGCGACGATCAGTCGAGAAAGTCGTTAATCGCCGCGGCCAGCGCATCTGGCTGATCCAGCATGATGAAGTGGGCGCTGTCGTCGATGCGCCGCAGGACCACCCCCTCCAGATTGGCGAACGAGGCGGCATAGATGCCGTCGGTGATCTCGGGCGTCATGCCGGGATTGTTGAAGGCGACGTAGATCACCTCGGTCGGGGCGGTGATCGCCGCCAGCTCGGGGCGCAGGTCGGTGACGATCAGCTCGCGCATGGCCCGCCCGGCCACGCCGGGGTCGCTGGTGACACTGTGCTCGATCGGCCCGGCGCGCAGGCTCTCCGTCTGGACCATGCCGACGATGCTGGCCGTGGCCGAGGCCCGCCATTGTTCGGGGGTCGAGGCCGCCATGCCGGCGCCGATCTGGTCGGCGATCGGGGTGACGGAGGCGGGGGTGGCGGTGGCGCCGCCGAAGACGTTGCCCATGAAGGGGATCATGTCGATGACGACGAGGCGGTCGACAAGGTCGGGGTGGCGGGCGGCGAGCATCATGGCGATGGTGCCGCCCATGGAATGGCTAACAACTACAGCGTCTTCGAGGCCTTGTTCGCGGATGTAGCGGGCGATGTCCTCGGCGACGGGGGCCGAGACGGGGCCGTCGATGTTGTCCATGGCCGGAGCCCCGGCGAAGCCCTGAATATGGATCATATGGACGCGCCAGTCGCCCTCCAGCCGCGCGACCAGCGGCTCCCAGATGTCGGGATGCGAGGTCAGGCCGGGGATCAGGATGATGTCGCGCCCCTCGCCCTCGACCCGCACGTGAAAGCGGCCCGACTCGAAATCGGCATGGACATGGCCATGGTCGGCCGGCGCGGCCGCCGGCGTCTGGGCACAGGCCGCGAGCGGCATCAGGGCAAGGGCGGCGGCGAGGAGAAGGTATTTCATGCGGGACGTCCTGCGAGCGGGAGATAGCCGCTTTATAATTAAAAGTGCTTTCGTTACGCAACCCCTGTCACAGCCATGGCAGAGGCTGGCGTTGCGGCGGCTCTGGTCCTAACACTAGCCGACATGACGGCCGTTGAGACCCCCTCCCCGACAGAGACCCGCACCAGGGCAGCTCCCCTGCCGTTCGGGCGCGGTTTCCTGAAGGACACCTGGTATTTCGTCGAGACCGCCGCGGCGCTCAAGCCCGGCCGCCAGGCCCGCTATATGCTGCAGGACGAGCCGGTCCTGCTGGGCCGCACCCGGTCGGGTCAGGTCTATGCCCTGCGCGACATCTGCCCCCACCGGGCCGCCCCCCTGTCGGCCGGCCGACAGGTCGAGCACGCGGGCGAGGGCGAGACCATCGAATGCCCCTATCACGGCTGGCGGTTCCGGTTGAACGGCCAGTGCGCGGCCATCCCGTCGCTGACGGATGACGCCGAGTTCGAGGTCGACCGCATCCGCGTGCGCGCCTATCCGGTCGCGGAAAGCCAGGGGATGGTGTTCGTCTGGATCGCCTCCGACCCGCGCCGCCCGGCCGAGCCTGACCATCCGCCGCCGACCTTTCCGGGCGCCGACGGCCCCGCCCCGCGTCTGGTCGAGGCCATGGTCTTCGACAGCCATATCGACCATGCGGTGGTCGGCCTGATGGACCCGGCCCACGGCCCCTATGTCCATCAGCAATGGTGGTGGCGCTCGCGCCACTCCATGCACGACAAGCAAAAAACGTTCGAGCCGCGCGAGCAGGGCTTTGCCATGGTCCGGCACCGGCCCTCATCCAACAGCCGGGCCTATAAATTGCTGGGCGGCACGCCCGAGACCGAGATCACCTTCCGCCTGCCCGGCTATCGCTGGGAGCATATCCAGGTCGGCGACAAACAGGTGCTGGGCCTGACGTGTCTGACGCCGGAGACGGCCGACCGCACCCGCATCACCCAGCTGTTCTGGTCGGACCACTGGATCTTTGCCCTGGCCCGGCCGATCCTGCGGCAAGGTGTGCGCGCCTTCCTGAAACAGGATGGCGGCATGGTGAACCTGCAGAACATGGGCCTCGCCTTCGACCCCGCCATGCTGTGGATCGACGACGCCGACCGTCAGGCCAAATGGTACCAGCAGCTGAAACGCGAATGGGCCAGCAGCCGCGCCGAGGGGCGGGCGTTTGTTAATCCGGTCAAGCCCGAAACCCTGAGGTGGAAGAGTTGAAGGGTTGGCCTTCCAGCCCGAAGGTCCCGTCGGGCACGGCATCCGCGCCCGCCGAGTGGCATCAGCCGCCACTGCGCTTTTTGCCAAGGTTGTCGCCGACGCGCGGAGTCGGGGCGTCCCTTGCCGTGGACGGGACGTCGTCGCCATCCATAGGGGCAGCGGGGCGAAGGCCAAGTTGATCGCCGAACACAACGAAGCCGGAGACCGCGAGCGTGCATATGATGCAGAACGCGATGAACAGTTTGAAACCCGGCGACAGTGATTTTTTGGGACGGCTCATTGGTACCTCCAGTCTGATGTCGACCCGTGATACCTGAGAATGCCGCCTCTGCCCTGCCGAAAATTCATCAGGCGGTTCCCGAATGCAGGGTCAGTCGGACACGCCTAATGACTCCAGAGGGGGCCACGATCTTTCCGTCGTCCCGTACGCGGGCTTGACGTTCATAGACCGGCGTTGGCCGACCCTCACCAGCCGCCATCTCTGCGCGCCGAACCCGCGCAGCGAAAAGGCCGCGACGAGGGTCGCGGCCTTTCCGGGAGATCGCCGGGGGGACGGTCCGGTTAGCGGGCGCGCTGGCCGGACAGGATGATGTCGATCTGCTGCTCGAGGTGCGACTTGAGCGTGTCGATCGTCCAGCTGTCGTAGGCGGCGCGGCGATAGTTCGAGAGGTAGGCGACCCAGACCAGTTCGGTGACCAGGGCGGCGTCCGTGGTGGGCTTGAGTTCACCCGCCTTGATGGCGTCGGCGACGAGGCTTTCGAGGCCTTCGATGACCGGGGCGATCAGTTCGCGGCCCTTCCGGGCGTCCTGCAGCGGCTGGTGCCAGGCGCGGGCGACGACGGCCTGGACGAGGGGAAGCTGGTCCAGCGTCGCCTCATAGCCGGCGACAAAGCCGCCGAGCAGGCGCGACTTGAGGTCGGTGCCGGTCTTGATGCCGCGCGTCAGGGCCTCGGCCAGACGGGCCAGATCCTCGGCCAGCACGGTGTCGAACAGTTCCGACTTGTCCTGGAAGTTGGCGAAGACGGCGCCGGTCGACATGCCGGCCTCGCGGGCGATGTCGCGGATGGTGGCGGCGTCATAGCCGCGCTGGGCGAACAGATTGCGGGCGGCCTCGATGACCTTGCCGCGCGTGCGCTGCTTGGCCACCTGGCGGCGGTTCAGCGGGCGGGCGCCCGTGTCCGAGCCTTGGGCTTCGGGGGCATCGACGGGCGGGTTCAGAACAATATCACGCATGAAAGGGGGGCACTCACAGGGGCTTTGGCGGTCAGGCCGGATCAGGCTCCTGACCGGAACGACCGTTGGGGGCAGAGGGTTGCTGTCGCCGGGGAGGGCGGAAACGGCGCTTTCAACACCGAACCATGACCAAAATGCGAACGGCCGGGCTTAACCCTCGCCCTCAGGCTCTGGATCGGTGCGGCCGGTGGTCGCAGCCGACACATGGCGGCGCAGGGCCCGGTTGGGTCGCGCGGAGGTTCCGGGCTGGGCGGCCTGGAACAGATCGCGGTAGCGGTCGCGCCGCTCATGGATCGAGGCCAGCACCAGCCCCATGGGCACGCCGAGGTCAACCAAGGTGTTCTCGGCCAGCTGCAGACTGGCCTCGGTGGTTTCGGGGACCGCGTCGGTGACGCCATAGCTGTAGAGGCGCACCGCGTGGCGGTCGTCGCGGGCGCGGGCGATAATGATCAGGTCCTTGCGCAGGGCCCGGGCCGCCTGGACCACCTCATCCACCTTGCCGGGGGCGTCCATGGTCACGACCAGCGCCCGGGCGGTGGCGATGTTGCACAGCTCCAGCATCTCGCGGCGACCGGCGTCTCCGTAGTGGACATTCAGCCCCTCGCGCCGGGCGCCGGCGACGATCCCCGGCTCGGTATCGAGGGCGACGAAGGTCTGGTTGTGCTCGGTCAGCATCTCTCCGATCAGGCGTCCGACCCGTCCATAGCCAACCAGAAGGACCTGACCGCTGGAGTCGGGGGGCTGAAGGGCGGCGGCCGGCAGATCGACCTGGGTCTCTATGCGGCGGGTGGCCAGCTTCTGACCCAGCAGGGCGAGGAAGGGGATGCTGAACAGGCTGATCGTCGCCGACAGCAGGACCGACTGGGTGATGCCCGGCGGGGCGACACCCTCGACCATGCCGGCGGTCAGGATGACGAAGGCGAACTCGCCGGCGGGCCCCAGCACCAGAGCGGTCTCGAGCGCGGCCAGAGGGCCGAGGCCCCAACGGCGCGCGAGAGTGAAGATGACGCCGATCTTGGCGACGGTGATGGCGATGGCCAGCGCCACGACCCCCCACGGGTCGGCGGCCACCGCATCCAGATCAAGGCCGCTGCCGACGCCGATGAAGAAGACGCCCAGCAGCAGGCCCTTGAACGGATCGATCGAGATTTCGACCTCGCGCCGGAACTCGGTCTCGGCCAGCAGGACGCCCGCGACGAGGGCGCCGAGACTCATGGACAGGCCGACCGCCTGGGCGCCGAGGCCGGCAGCCACCACGACCAGCAGGCTGGCGGCGACGAACATCTCCTGCCCCTGACCGCGGGCGCGGGCCTTGGCGACCGAGCGGAACATGGGGCGCAGCACCAGCCGCCCCAGCAGGATCAGGGCCGCCAGTCCGATGGCCGCAGGGGCGAGGGTCAGCAGGGCGGCGCCCAGCACGGCCGGGTTCAGGTCGCCGCCGCTCTGGGCGAGGGTGGCGAGGACGGTGACGGTGATCAGGATCGGCGCCACCGCCATGTCCTGGGCCAGCAGGATGGAGAAGGTGGCGCGCCCGGCGGCGCCGTGCAGCCGCTTGCGCTCGGCCAGCACCGGCATGACCACGGCGGTCGAGGACAGGGCGAGACCCATGCCCAGCACCATGGCCGAGACGAAGGTCTGGCCGGTCAGCATGAAGCCGGCGGCGATCACGGCAGTGGCCAGCGCGATCTGGCTGAGCCCCAGGCCGAACACCAGCCGCCGCATGGACTTGAGCCGTTCCCACGACAGCTCCAGCCCGATCATGAACAGCAGGAAGGCGACGCCCAGTTCGGACAGCTGGGCGATCTGGTCGCGATCCTCGAGCGTCAGCCAGCCCAGCCAGGCCAACCAGGGCGCGTCATTGGCGAACCGGCCCAGCCCGTCGGGTCCCAGCAGTACGCCGGCGGCCAGAAAGCCCAGCACCGGGCTGATCTTGATCCGGTTGAACAGGGGCACGACCACACCGGCCGCCGCCAGAAAGACCAGCAGGTCCTTGTATTCCGAGCCGTCGCCGTGGGGTGAAGCCATGCCTGTGCATACTGCAGTGCGGTACGGCGGAACAACCGTAGTTTCCGATCTCTGCTACCGATCATGAATTTTTTTTAAGGAGAATCCGGGCCACAGCGGACTAGGGTCCGGAACTGGAAATTTCCGGACGTGGCCCTGCTGCGTCAATCCACGAGAGGTTCAAGAATGAAACGCCTTCTGATCGGTGCCGCTGTCGGCGCCCTGATGCTGCCCGCCACGGCGACCTTCGCCCAGCAGATGCACACCTTTGACGACGGTCATGCGCACGAGTGCCTGAACGAGTCCTGCACCGTCTTCTCGCTGTTCCCGACCGCCGACCAGGATCCGGCCGGTTCGGGCTGGCAAGGCACCGAGGCGCCGAAGTTCGGGACCTGGGGCTTTGATCTGGCCGGTCGCGACCTGTCGGTGGCGCCGGGCGATGACTTCTTCCGCTATGCCAATGGCCTCGCCTTCGACCGGCTGGTCATTCCGTCGGACCGGACCTCGTACGGGTCGTTCGCCATCCTGCGCGAGCTGTCGGACAACCGCCTGAAGGTGATGATCGATGAACTGACGGCCAGCACCGATCTGGCTGCGGGCTCTGATGAGCTGAAGATCGCCGATCTGTACCGCGCCTATATGGACACCGACCGCATCGAGGCGCTGGATGACCAGCCTCTGCAGCCCTATCTGGCCGACATCCGCGCCATCGACAGCCACGACGCCATGGCGGTCTATATGGGCGGCACCCAGGGCCGCTTCGGCTCGTCCTTCTTTGGTGTCGGGATCGGTGACGATGCCCGCAACCCCGACCGTTACATCACCTATGCCAGCCAGGGCGGCCTCGGCCTGCCGAACCGCGGCTATTATCTGGAAGAGCGTCTGGCCGACAAGAAGGCCCTGTATCTGGCCTATGTCGAGCGCATGCTGACCATGATCGGCTGGGACAATCCGGCAGAAACTGCGGCCGAGATCGTGGCGCTGGAAACCCGGATCGCCGAGGCCCACTGGACCCCGGAAGAGAACCGCAACCGCGACGAGACCTACAACCCCTTCACCCCGGCCGAGCTGGCGGAACAGGCGCCGGGCTTCAACTGGTCGGCCTATCTGGACGCCATGAGCCTGGGCGGCATCGAGACGATCGTCGTGCGTCAGGACACCGCCCTGCCCAAGATCGCCGCCATCTATGCCGAGACGCCGCTGCCGCTGCTGCAGGCCTGGCAGGCCTTCCACACCGCCGACGACATGGCCCCCTATATGTCGCAGCGCTTCTCGGACGCCCAGTGGGAGTTCCGCGGCCGCGACCTGTCGGGCCAGCCGGAACAGCGGGCCCGCGACAAGCGCGCCGTCAGCTTCGCCGAAGGGGTGATGGGAGAGGCCTTCGGTCGCCTGTACGTCGCCGAATACTTCCCCGCCGAATCCAAGGCGATGATGGAAGAGCTGGTGGCCAATCTGCGCGTGGCGCTGGCCGCCCGCATCCGCCAGCTGGACTGGATGGGCGCCGAGACCAAGGAACAGGCCCTCTACAAGCTCGACAACTTCACGGTGAAGATCGGCTATCCGGACAAGTGGCGCGACTATTCCGCGCTTGAGGTACGGGCCGATGATCTGGTCGGCAATGTCGAACGCGCCGGCGTGTTCCGCTGGCAGTACCAGCTGGGCCGCATGGACGGTCCGGTCGATCGCGACGAGTGGGGCATGACCCCTCAGACGGTCAATGCCTACTACAACTCGACCAAGAACGAGATCGTCTTCCCGGCCGCCATCCTGCAGCCGCCCTTCTTCGATCCGACGGCGGATCCGGCGGTCAACTATGGCGCCATCGGCGGCGTGATCGGGCACGAGATCGGTCACGGCTTCGACGACCAGGGCCGCAAGTCCGACGGCGACGGCGTGCTGCGCGACTGGTGGACGTCCGAGGATGCGGCCCGCTTTGAGGCCCGGGCCGACATGCTGGGCAGCCAGTATGCGACCTATGAGCCGCTGCCGGGCTATCCGATCCGTCCGGCGCTGAGCATGGGCGAGAACATCGGCGATCTGGCCGGTGTCACCCTGGGGCTGGAAGGCTATCTGGCCTCGCTGGACGGCGCGGAAGCTCCGGTTCTGGACGGCGTGACGGGCACCCAGCGTGTCTTCCTCGGCTGGGCCCAGGTCTGGAACACCAAATACCGCGACGAAGCGCTGCGGAACCAGATCGCCACGGGCCCGCACTCGCCGGCCGAGTTCCGGGTGGTGGGGCCGATCCGCAATCTGGACGCCTGGTATGAAGCCTTCGACGTCCAGCCCGGCCAGAAATACTATCTGACCCCGGAACAACGCGTCCGCCTCTGGTAGGCCGCGTCAGGATGAAATGAACGAGGGGCTGTCCATCGGGCGGCCCCTTTTTCGTGGCCGGAGATTGCGGCGGCGGTGAGCGCCAGGCACGAAAAAGCCCGCCGCGGGGGATACATCGCGGCGGGCTTCTTTCGCTCGTCTAGGAGCGGACGTTTCCTCCCCGAAACGCCTACGAAGTTTGCGCGTCGCATCGCGTCGCGCGCTTCGAGAGCCCCATTCATACGATCCGGACCCGACAAGTCAATCAAACCGAAGGCGAAATCCGGCGTTTTCTTGACTGATCGTCGATAAGTCAGCGACCGGATCAGTCGCTTATTGACGATCCTTCGAGAATCGCACGGATCGCGGCCACCATCTGGTCGCGCGGCAGGGTCTGTTGTCCCGGACGCGCCTGTTTCCATTCGGCATTATCGGAGACGGCCTGCGACAGGCGACGACCGGCGTCGAGGTCCTTGAGCGTGACCGTACCGGCGGCGATTTCGTCGCCGCCCAGCATGACGGCGACCGGGGCGCCCCGTCGGTCGGCATACTTCATCTGAGCCTTCATGCCCGCGCGGCCGAGGTAGAGTTCGGCGGCGATGCCGGCGGCCCGCAGCTCGGCGACGGCGCCCAGATAGTGGGCCATGTCGGCGTCGGAAAAGGCGATGACCACGACCGGGCCGCGCGCCTCGCCCGCCGGATCACGCCCACTGGCGCGCAGGGCCGCCGCCAGCCGCGAGACGCCGAAGGAAAAGCCGGTCGCGGGCACGCTCTGTCCGGTGAACCGCGCGACGAGATCGTCGTAGCGGCCACCGCCGCCGATCGAGCCGAACCGGACGGGTCGCCCCTTGTCATCCGTGGTCGGGAGCAACAGTTCGGCCTCGAACACCACGCCGGTGTAATACTCCAGCCCGCGCACGACCGTGGGATCGAACCGGACGGCGGTCTGGTCGACGCCCATAATGCCGAGCGCCGCGTCGATGGCCTGCAGCTCCTTCAGAGCCTCCTCGCCGGCGGCGCCCAGATCGCCCGCCCCGGCCACAGCGGCTAGCGTGTCGGCGCGGCTGAGGTTGGCCTGGCCCGCCGAGGCGAGGAAGCGCTCGACGGTCGAGATGACGACGGTCGGCAGTTGCGCGCCCTTGGTGTAGTCGCCGGACTCATCCAGACGGCCCTCGCCCAGCAGGGCCGAGACCCCCTCCCAGCCCAGCCGGTCGAACTTGTCGATGGCGCGGAGCGCGGTCAGGCGCTGGGCCGGGTCGTCGATCCCGCCCGCCCCGAACAGGCCATCAAACAGCTTGCGGTTCGAGACCTTGATCTGGGCCTGATCCCGATCCAGCCCGGCAGCCGTCAGGCCCTCGACCGCGAGGGCCAGGATTTCGGCATCGGCTTCGGGCCGGTCGGAGCCGACGGTGTCGGCGTCGCACTGGATGAATTCGCGAAAGCGCCCCGGTCCCGGCTTTTCGTTGCGCCAGACGGGACCGAAGGCATAGCGCCGGAACGGCTTGGGCAGGGTCTCCCAGTTCTGGGCGGCATAGCGGGCCAGCGGTGCCGTCAGGTCGTAGCGCAGCGCCATCCACTGGTCGTCGTCGTCCTGCAGGGCGAAGACGCCCTCGTTCGGACGGTCGGCATCGGGCAGGAATTTGCCGAGCGCATCGGCATATTCGAAGGCCGAGGTTTCCAGCGGTTCAAAGCCCCAGCGCTCATAGACGGCCGAGACCCGCTCGACGATGCGGCGTTCGGCGATCAGGTCCGGGCCGCGCCGGTCCTGAAAGCCTCGCGGCCCCCGGGCCTCAGGGCGGGGGGCGTCGGTGATCGGGGCGTCGGAGGGGGCTTCAGTGCTCATGGGGGGCGATTACGCCATCACCCCCCGTCCCGCAATGCGACCGTCGGTTCAGTCGCCGCCCTTCGAGATGCGGACCATCCGGCCGTAGGTCAGGCAGCGCCACGCCCATTCCAGCGGTCCCATGCGGAACACCGACAGCCACAGCGGCGACCAGATCAACTGCGCCAGCCAGACCGCGCCGACCACCATCCACATCTGCGAAGTGCTGTGGGTGCCGAACCACATGGGTCCCCAGGGCGCGTAATAGAGGGTGACCATGATCAGGGTCTGGCTGAGATAGTTTGTGAAGGCCATGCGACCGACCGGCACCAACACCTGGGTGATGACCTTCAGCCCGAACTTCGTCAGCAGGATCAGGGCGGTGACATAAAACAGGGTGACCAGCGGGGCCGCCCCTGTCGAGGCGGCGGCCAGACCCCCGGTGGGATCCACGCCATCCGGCGCCATGGCCTTCTGCCAGCCCCAGTAAGCCGACACCGCCAGATTGGCACCGCCGAGGACCAGAACGGTCAGATAGGTGCCCATCGAGGCGGTGCCCGTCAGATAGCCGGACTTGTAGAGACCGAGGCCAATCATCATGAGCGGCACCGTCACCGGCACCATGATCAGGATGGCGACAAGGAAGGTGGCCCAGGTGGTCAGATTGGCCAGCCAGCCTGCGGGCCAGCCCGAGCGATAGGTGTCGACCACCGCCTGAACGGCCTCGGGCGTCGCCACCGGCATGCCCTGGGTCATTTTGCTGGCGATGTCGGCGGGCAGGTTGGCCATACCCCAGTAGAAGCCGGTCGCGACCAGCGCCCAGAACAGGGTGATCAACCCCCCGACCCACAAAAGGCGCCGGGCCGACCAGGACCGGAACATTAAGAACAGGAAGCCGCTGACGGCATAAAGAAACAGGATATCGCCGAACCACAGGGCCGCCCCGTGGATCGCGCCGATCAGCATCAGCCACCAGAGGCGCCGGCGTAGCAGGGCCCCCCGGTCGAGGTCGCTGCGCTCCCCGCCCACAAGGAAAATCGACACCCCGAACAGCAGGGTGAACAGGGTGCGCATCTTGTCCGAGAAGAAGACGTCGATCACCCAGACGCCGATGACGTCGGCCTGGGTCGTATTCGCCGGAGGCGGTGCCTCGGCCATCATCAACAGCGAGGGCCAGGCAAAGGCGATGGCATTGACCGCCAGAATGCCGAGGATCGCCCAGCCGCGCAGCATGTCCAGATTGAAAATCCGGTCCTTGGGCGCGACGGGCGCGAGCCGCGCGGATGCCGGTTCGGTATGCAGGTCTGTAGATGTCATGGTGTGATGTCCCCCCCGACGGTCACTCGATATCAGGCGGCGAAGGTCGCAGCGTGTGCGGACGAAGGAAAGTAAATTTCCTGTAACGTCGTTCAGCGGGGCCTAAAAGGTGTCGCGTCCGCTGAGGCCCAGCCGGTCTCGAACCGGCGCCGGGCGCGGCATGAAGGCCAGAAAGGCTGCGCACAGGCCCGCCCACAGGGCGTAGCTGATGCCGACCAGGATCGCCAGCGGCACCCCGCCGACGCCAAAGATCAGCAGGGCCGTTTCGGCATAGCCCATGGCCTGGCCGATATCGGCCGAGCGGGCGGCGCCTATGCCGGAGAGCACGAGGGCGTTGAACCCCTGCAGGGCGGCGGCCAGCAGACCCCCGTAGAACATGAAGCGCCAGACGATGCCGAGCCGGGTGGCCGGTCGACCCGTGCGGATCCGCTCCTGATTCAGCAGCCACAGACACAGAGGCACGGCGAAGATGCCGACCGCCAGAACCAGGATCCGCCAGTCGGTGCTGAGGCCATCCAGCCAGGTCTGGGGCGGCCAGACGAAGAAGGTGATGATCAGGGGCGGCCAGGCAATGCCTAGCAAGGCGGCGAGCGCAATCCAGCCGCCGGACCGGCGCCAGGTCACCTGACGCTGGCCGGGCAGGTCCTCAAGCGTTTCGAAACGGGCCTTCATCGTGTCGGCACCGGAACGTCGCCGGAATAGTCATAGAAGCCGCGCCCGGTCTTGCGACCCAGCCAGCCGGCCTCGACATATTTCACCAGCAGGGGACAGGGCCGGTATTTGCTGTCGGCCAGCCCGTCATAGAGCACATTCATGATGGCCAGCACGACGTCCAGACCCATGAAGTCCGCCAGTTCCAGCGGCCCCATCGGATGGTTGGCGCCCAGCTTCAGCGCCTTGTCGATCGAGGCGACGTCGCCGACCCCCTCATAGAGGGTGAAGATCGCCTCATTGACCATCGGCACCAGAATGCGGTTGACGATGAAGGCCGGGAAATCTTCGGCATTGGTCGTGGTCTTGCCGAGGCTCTGGGCAAAGGCGACGGCGGTCTCATAGGTGGCGGGTGAGGTGGCGATGCCGCGGATGATCTCGACCAGCCGCATGGCGGGCGCCGGCTTCATGAAATGCAGGCCGATGAAGCGGTCGGGCCGGTCGGTGGCCGAGGCCAGCCGCGTGATCGAGATGGACGAGGTGTTGGACGCGACCAGGGTGTCGGGCCCCAGATGCGGGGTCAGCGCCTGCAGGATATCGGTCTTGACGGCTTCGTCCTCGACGGCCGCCTCAATCACCAGATCCGCCGTGCCGACGGCGGCCAGATCGGCAGCGTCGGTGATCCGGCCCAGAATGGCCTGGGCCTCGTCCGCGCCAAGGCTCTCACGCTCGACGCGGCGCGCCAGACTGTTGGCGATGGTGCCATGCGCCAGTGGCAGCCGCGAAAGGTCGGCGTCATACAGGCGCACCGCATAGCCGCCGGTGGCCACCGCCTGGGCGATCCCCGATCCCATTTGTCCCGCGCCGATGATGGCGACCGTCCTGATCGTGGTCATGACCTTCGAAATTCAAGGGCGCCGGAGCGCCGGGGGACGGGCACCTTAGGCGTTCCGGTCGGACGGCGAAAGCACCCGGGCGTGACCCGACTGCATCAGAATCCGCCCAGCAGCTGATACAGGGCCGCGCAGCTGGCTGGCAGGATGTAGGAGCGGATGCCCGAGATGATCAGCAGGGCGATGATCGGGGTGATGTCGATGCCGCCCAGCGACGGAATGATGCTGCGCAGGGGTGCCAGGATCGGGGCGGTGATGCTGTCCAGAAAATGGGCCAGCTGGGCCACGAAGCGGTTGCGATAGTTGATCACGTCGAAGGCGAACAGCCAGCTCATGACGGCCGAGACGATGATCGCCAGCCACAACAGCAGGAAGACCGAGTCGACCAGAAAACAGATGAAGCCGGCGATGGCGGGGCCCATGTCGATCCTTGTTGGCAGCGGCAATTGCGTCAGAGGTCCGCTTCTAGCCTGAGCCGGGCCTTGCGGCCAAGGCCGACGGTGTCACGCTTAGGAACGGTCCGGGCGTGATCACCGCAAGTCGGCATTGACACCACAAGCCCCGCCCGACTATGTCCCGCGCTCGCCTGTGCCCGAGCATGATCGGGGCCGTAGCTCAGTTGGTAGAGCGCGTCGTTCGCAATGACGAGGTCAGCGGTTCGATTCCGCTCGGCTCCACCAGGCGTTTCACCCCTTCCGGACAGTGACATCGGCCGCATGCAGCTCACTTGGCGGGCGCCAATATTGCGATTATCCATGAAATATGGAAACGAATGCTGCCGTCGAGACGCTGTCCGCGCTTGCCCATGAGGGCCGCCTCGCCCTGTTTCGCGTCCTGATCAAGGCGGGGCCCGGGGGGCTGGCCGCCGGGCGGCTGGGCGAGGCGGTCGGCATGGCGCCCAGCACCTTGTCGAATAACCTGGCCGTCCTGACCCGTGCCGGGCTGGCGACCTCGGTGCGGGACGGGCGCTCCATCATCTATGCCGCCGACTATGGCCGGATGAGCGATCTGCTGGCCTTCCTGATGGAAGACTGCTGTGACGGCTCGCCCGAGATCTGCGCGCCGCTGGGCGATGTGCTGGCCCGGATGGCCTGCTGTCCGCCCGAACTCCGATCCGGGATGTCCTGAGCATGTCGATTTTCGAACGCTATCTGACCCTGTGGGTCGCCCTATGCATCGTCGTGGGTGTGGGGCTGGGCGCCCTGATGCCGGGCGTGTTCGCCGGTCTGGGCGGGATGGAGGTCGCCTCGATCAACCTGCCGGTCGCGGTGCTAATCTGGCTGATGATCGTGCCGATGCTGGTGCGGATCGATTTCGCCGCCCTGGGCCAGGTCAGCCGCCACTGGCGCGGCATCGGCGTGACCCTTTTCATCAACTGGGCGATCAAGCCGTTCTCCATGGCCCTGCTGGCGTGGCTGTTCATCGGCGGCCTGTTTCGCGAATGGCTGCCGGCGGATCAGGTCGACAGCTACATCGCCGGGCTGATCCTGCTGGCGGCGGCGCCGTGTACCGCCATGGTGTTCGTCTGGAGCCATCTGACGGAGGGCGAGCCGCATTTCACCCTGACCCAGGTGGCGCTGAACGACGCCATCATGATCGTGGCCTTTGCCCCGATTGTCGGCCTGCTGCTGGGGCTGTCGGCGATCATAGTGCCGTGGTCGACTCTGACGCTGTCGGTGCTGCTCTATATTCTGGCGCCGGTGGTGGTGGCCCAGATCATCCGCCGGCTGCTGCTGGCCCGGGGGCAGGACCTGTATGAGCGCACGCTGGCCCGCATCCAGCCCGTGTCGCTGGCGGCCCTGCTGATCACCCTGGTACTGCTGTTCGGATTTCAGGGCGAGCAGCTTCTGGCCCAACCGCTGGTCATCGCTCTGCTGGCCGTGCCGATCCTTATCCAGGTCTATCTGAATGCGGGCCTCGCCTACGGCCTCAACCGGCTGACCGGCGAGGCACATTCGGTGGCGGGCCCCTCGGCCCTGATCGGGGCCAGCAACTTCTTTGAGCTGGCGGTGGCGGCCGCGATCGGCCTGTTCGGGATCGGCTCGGGGGCGGCGCTGGCGACCGTGGTCGGGGTGCTGATCGAGGTGCCGGTGATGCTGTCGGTCGTCGCTATCGTGAACCGCTCGCGCGGCTGGTATGAGGCAGGCCGCGCCGTCCAACGTGTCCAGAAGGAGCCCCGTCCATGACCGTCACCGTCTATCACAACCCCAAATGCGGCACCTCGCGCAATGTGCTGGAGATGGTCGGGGCCTCGGGTGTCGAGCCGGAGGTGGTCGAGTATCTGAAGACCGGCTGGACGCCTGACCAACTGACCGATCTGGCCGTTCGCACCGGAGAGGGGCTGAAGGGCCTGCTGCGGGTGCGGGGCACCACGGCCGAGGCGCGCGGCCTGACCGCCGATAACGTCAGTGATCAGGCCCTGCTGGCGGCCATGGTTGAGGATCCGGCGCTGGTCAACCGCCCGATCGTGGTGACGCCGAAGGGCGCCGCCCTGTGCCGTCCTTCGGAACGGGTGCTGGATTTGCTGGATGAGCCACCGTCGCGCTTCGTCAAGGAAGACGGCGAGATCGTGGGCGGCTGAGCACGGCGCGGAGGGCCAGAGCGGCCGCGATCAGCGCCAGCCCAGTGGCCCAGACTGGCCAGGGCACCTGAAACGCCAGAAAAACACACCCGCCCAGCCCCAGCGCCGGCACGATCGGTGGGTAGAGCCTCTGCGCCCGCGACAGGCGCAGGGCCGCCAGATTGTTGATCGCGTAATAGATCAGCACGGTGAAGGCGCTGAAGGTCCACGCGAGGCGGATATCGCCGATCAGGACAAGGGCGGTGATGCCCGCACCGACCAGCAGCACGGCCGGGGTGGGCACGCCCCGCGCATCGACATGGGCCAAGGGGGAGGGGAGGTCGCCCCGCCGCCCCATGGCCAGCACAATTCTCGACAGGCCGAGGACGAGATTGAGCAGCACCCCCAGCATGGCGGTCAGCGCACCGACCGCGACCAGCGCTGTCAGGCCGGGACGCTCAAGCGCCTTGGCCACGGCCTCGAGCGGGGCGCCCCCGGCGGCATCGAGCGCCACGCCCGCCTCTGAGGCCTGAACGACCGCCCAGCCGACGCCGATGTAGAGCGCCGCCGAGATCGCCAGCGTCAGCAGGATGGCCAACGGAATGATCCGAGCGGGGTCGCGGACCTCTTCGGCCAGGGTCGCGATCCGCCCATAGCCGGTATAGGCGACGAACATCAGGGCCGTGGCCGAGGCGAGGAGGCTCCAGTCGATGCCGACGCCGGGGCTCGGGATATCGATCGCGGGCTGGCCCGGGCGCAAAAGGCTGGCGCCGATCAGCGCAATCAGGGCGAACGCGGTCAGGGAAACGATGACCATGTTGACCGCATTGGATCGCCGGAGGCCCGACACCACGAGGGCCGTGACGCCGATGCTGGTCAGGACGGCCAGCGGCACGGCCAGACTGTCGGCATCCCCTCCGGTCAGGTGGCGGAGGTAGGCCGAGACCCCCAGGGCCGCGGTGGCCGCCGAGGCGGACTTGGCCAGCAGGAAGACCCAGCCGGCGACAAAGCCCAGCGAAGGCGTCAGCCAGACGTGGCCGTATTCATAGGCGCCGCCGCTGACAGGGTGGGCGGCCGCCAGCTCGGCACTGGCGAGGGCATTGAACAGGGCCAGCACCGCCGCCAGCAGAATGGCGGGCAGCAACAGGGCCCCACTGATCTCGGCGACAAGCGCCAGGCTGACGAAGACGCCGGTACCGAGGATGGAGCCGAGGCCAAGGCCGATGGCACCGGGCAGGCCCAGCTGGCGGGTCAGCGGTGTCGCTGGCCTATTGATCCTCGTCAAAGCGACGGGCCACGAGGTCGCGGAGGGCGGCGACGGCGGCCTCGGCATCGGGGCCCTCGGCCGCGATGGACAGGCCGCAGCCATTGCCTGCGCCCAGCGTCAGCAGGCCCATGATCGAAAGGGCATTCACGGTGACGCCGTCGCGGGTCACGCGGATGTCGGCCTCGAACTCGGACGCCAGTTTGACGAACTTGGCCGAGGCCCGGGCGTGCAGGCCGCGGGAGTTGCAGATGTCGACGACCGTCGCTGCGGTCGGAAGGGTATCGCCGCCGCTCATTTTTCCCCCGACAGCACCCAGGAGGCGACCGAGATATATTTCCGGCCGGCATCCTGTGCATGGGCGACGCAGGCCTCCATCGGCTCACGGGCGCGGACGCTGGCCAGCTTGATCAGCATGGGCAGGTTCAGACCGGCGATCACTTCGGCGCGGGTTTCTTCCATGACCGAAATGGCGAGATTGGAGGGCGTGCCGCCGAACATGTCGGTCAGCAGGATGACGCCGTCTCCGTCGTTCACGGCACCCGCAGCATCGACGATGTCGCGACGGCGGCGCTCCATGTCGTCGTCCGGGCCGATACAGATGGCCGCGACCCCGCGCTGGGGGCCGACGACGTGTTCCATGGCCGCGAGGAATTCCGAGGCCAGGCCGCCGTGGGTTACGATCACCAGTCCGATCATGAAGGCTTCACCAAGACAGGACCCATCCCCGGCGTCATTCTCTGGCCAAGGGTCGTGACCCGGACCGTGAGCCGCGCTTGATAGGGCAATCTGACGTCGGTTTAAAGCGTCAAGGTGAGACCGGACGCCGCACGGCCTCGGCAAGGGCCATGGTCACGATGGACGGGGCCGCCGCCGCGCGGGCCTGAATCGCGATGGTGCGAAGCGGCAGGCCCAGCCAGGGTTCGAACGCCGGATCGGGCAGGCGCTCGGGCTCATCCAGGCTCAAGGTCACGGCCAACCCGAGCCGACAGAGGTCCCGATGGGGCGTGAAGACCAGCCCCAGACCTCGCGCCTCGATCAGGCCGGCGGTTGCCCGGGGCGCCCGGGCCCACAGCTGGCCACCACTTGCCCAGATCAGGGCCGCATCATCGGCGACCAGCTGCCAGCCCTGAGCCATCAGCCTGAGCGCCAGACCGGTTTTCCCGACGCCGGAGGGCCCGGTCAGGGCAACGCCGACCCAGTCCTCGCCCTGACGCAGGGCGACGACGGTGGCCTGAACCTGTGTCGGGCCGGTCATGGCCGGGTGTGAAGGGGCGTCAGGGCGAGGACGAAGCGGGCCCCGGTGATGTGATCGGGATCGTCGGGATCGGTGATGTTCTCGGCCCAGACCCGGCCGCCGTGGGCCTCGATAATCTGGCGCACGATCGACAGGCCGAGCCCCGAATTGGAACCGAACTGGGTGCCCTTGGGCCGCGAGGTGTAGAAGCGCTGGAACACGGTTTCCAGATTCTCGACCGGTATGCCGGGCCCGTCATCCTCCACCCGGATGCGGATGTCCTGCGACCCATCGGGCGCCCGGTCGAGGGTCAAGCGCACGGAGCCGTCCGGCGGGCTGAAGGAGCGGGCATTGTCGATCAGATTGCGGATCACCTGTCCCAGAGGTCCGTCGCGACCGACGATCCGGGTCGGCCCGGGCGTGTTGATGGACAGATGCAGCGGCACATCGCCCGGCTTGGGCGAGGTCTGGTATACATCGACGATGTCGCTCAGCAGGGCGGTCAGATCCACGGTGCGGGGGCGATCGCGGGCCAATTCCGCATCCAGCCGAGAGGCATTGGAAATGTCCGTGATCAGACGGTCCAGTCGGCGCACATCCTGTTGCAACAGGGCGGTCAGCTTTTCGCGCTGGGCTTCGGCCTTGACGAGCGGCAGGGTCTCCAGCGCCGAGCGGATCGAGGTCAGCGGGTTCTTGATTTCGTGCGAGACATCGGCGGCGAACCGCTCGATCGTCTCCATCCGGTCGGACAGGGCACGGGTCATGGTCTCGAGCGAACGGGCCAGATCGCCGATCTCGTCACGACGCTCTTCGAGGTCGGGCATGGAGATGGCGCGGGTCTGTTGCAGGCGCACGCTGTCAGCGGCGGCGGACAGACGCATCACCGGTCGCGCCACGAACAGATGCAGCAGCAGCGACGAGAACAGCGACACGACCAGGGCCACAATGGCAAAGGGCATCAGGGCGGCGCGCTGGGCGGCCAGGATTTCATCGACGTCGGCAGCCTCAAGCGTCAGCACCCCCAATTCCTGGCGGACATGCCGGATCGGCAGGGAGACGGAAATGACGCGGTTGCCGCTCTCATCGCGGCGGACGCCCGCCTGGGGCCCCTCGGTCAGGGCGGTCTCGATCTCGGTCGCCAGTTCCAGACGGGCCTGTTCCAGACGGCGGTCCTCCTCGACCTCGGCCTCGAGGTCGGGTTCGGGCACCGGGGTTGCGGCGGGCAGGGCGGGATCCAGCGGCGCGCCGGGAATGGCCTCGGTGACCATATAGCTGTCGGCCACCGGCAGGCCGTCACGGTCGAACACGCGGGCCCGCTGGCCGACAGGCACGAAATTGTCGCGCAGCCATCGGGCGGTTTCATATTCGTCGAGGGCCGGAGTCGGCACGCCCGTTGTGATGCCCAGCTCGCCCAGAACATTGGACATCAGCTCGGCCTGGGCCATCAGCGATTCCTGACGCGCCTCGATCAGGCCGCGTCGCCATTCGTTCAGGGCCAGGGCTCCGACGAACAGGATCAGCAGGCTGAGCAGATTCAGCGCAAGAATCAGGGCGCCGAGACGCGATCCAACCGGCCGGAATCGCGGTCGCGTGCGGGCCTCACGGCCGTCTTCGGTTTCAGCTTTCGCGGTATCTGTAGCCAACGCCGTACAGGGTCTCGATGGCATCGAACTCCGGATCGACGACCCGGAACTTCTTGCGCATGCGTTTCACGTGGCTGTCGATGGTGCGGTCGTCGACATAGACCTGATCGTCGTAGGCGGCGTCCATGAGGTTGTCGCGGCTCTTCACAAAGCCCGGGCGCTGGGCCAGGGCCTGAAGCAGCAGGAATTCGGTGACGGTCAGCTTGACCGGCTTGCCGTCCCAGGTGCTCTCGTGGCGGGCGGGATCCATGGTCAGCTTGCCCCGGCGGATGGCGCGGGCGGCGGCGTCGCCCTGGGCCTCGCCCTCACCCGTGCCGATGCCGACGCGCCGCAACAGGGCCTTGACCCGCTCCAGCAGCAGGCGCTGGCTGAACGGCTTGTGGATATAGTCGTCGGCCCCGAGGTTGAAGCCGAGGATCTCGTCGATCTCCTCGTCCTTGGAGGTCAGCATGATCACCGGAATCTGCGAGGTCTGACGCAGCTTGCGCAGCACCTCCATGCCGTCCATGCGCGGCATCTTCACATCCAGAATGACCAGATCGGGCGGCGTGGCCAGCAGGGCCTCAAGGCCCGAGGCGCCGTCATGATAGGCCGTGATCTTGTGCCCATGGCTTTCCAGCGCCAGCGACACGGAGGCGACAATGTTCTCGTCGTCGTCGACCAGGGTGATGTTGGCCAAGGTTCACTCCTCAGAGGCTTCGACGCATCGCGCCGTCGACCGGTGTAACGCGCCCGAAGCGTAACCGTTCGGATTCAATCGGGGTGACATTAGGGCGCGCCGGGGCGGGCGGCTAGAGCCTGATCGCTTCCGACAGGGCCGGAGAGCGAAACCCGGCCTTAAGCCCTCATCCGGCATGATCGAGGCTTGTAGCGTTTTCAGGTATATCATGGCCGGCCCCGTCCACTACGAAGTCTTCATCCGAAAGACCGCACCCGCGCCATGGGCTTTGCTGATGGCGACGGAGAGCCGCAACCACGCGATCGAGGCGGCCGAAGATATCTTGAACGACAACCGGGCGGCGGCGGTTCGGGTCACCAAGGAGACGCTGGACGCCGAGACCATGGAGTTCTCCAGCCTGACTGTCCTGACCAAGGGCGCACCCGAGGTCCGGCAGAAGCGGGTCATCCCTGACGATGAGGTCGGGCCGCGCTGCACCGGAATCCAGGACTTTTACGCCCCCCATGCCCGGGAGCTGATCGGTCGGGTGCTGGAGGACTGGCTGATCCGGCGCGGGGTCACCGCCTTTGAACTGTTGCACCGTCCGGATCTGGCCGAGGTGCTGGAGGCGTCGGGCGTCGAACTGCAGCACGCTGTGCAAAAGGTCGCCGTTCCGGAAAGCCAGGCAGTAGGCCAGCCGGTTCATGAACTGATCCGCCACTATCAGAAACTGGCCGATTCCGTGATCGAACGTCTGGTCGCGGCGGGACGGGCGCAGAGGTTTCCGACGCTGGAGGGCCGGTCCCTGGCGGATCTGGCCCACCGGCTGGCGGGGACCTCCGACCGGGCCTTCATCATGGGGGGGGTCGTTTCAGGAGCCTTGGCAGGCCTGAAGACGCCCCGGACCCGGCTGGACCGGATGATGGATCTGGCCGAAGCCGCGCCGTTGGATGGTCCGCCCCGCGCCATAGTCATGGTCGCCATTGAGCAGATACTTTGCGAAATGATGGCCCAGAGGACCAGTTTGGCCGACATCCTCGGACCTTCACTGGATCAGGGCGCCAGCCTGGCCGCTGTGGTGCGCATGGTCGCCCCCGCCGAGATCGAGGCCCTGATTGCCCGGGATCACCGACTGCGCCTGTTGGTTCCGACCATTGAGGGGCCGGCCCGTCGTCTCGGCGAACGACTTCAGGCGGGCGAGTATCCCCTGTTGTCTGCGGTTCTGGCCCGGATGGTTCTGCGCGAACTGCGCTCGCCGCGCCGACTGCGACCCGCGGACCCCGAAGGCGAAATCGACATCCTCCGGGCGCTGGCCATGACACTTACAGCAACCGCCGGTCGGCTGTTGACCCTGGAGGAGGTGCAGGACGCCTTCATCGAACGCTCCAAGAGCCTGATTACGGCCGATTTCGTCGCCGCCTTTGTCAAGCCGTGCAGCACGGTGATGTGCGAGGCCGAACATCTGATGCGGCTGTGCGAGAACGTCACGGGTACTGCCAACAAGCGATCTGCGGCGCGCTGGCTTCACGCCTGTCTCAGCTCGCTCAGGTTCGAGACGGAAATGCGCCGGTCGGAGCTCCCGCCCGGTCAGGTTCTGGCCACGCTGGCGGGCCTGCAGCGCGCTGCGGGCAAAGTCGAGCTGTCGGACTCCGACGAAGGACAGATCTGTGAGGCCCTCGGCAAGGTGGGGGCGTCTGTGGAAGCTTCGGCCCGGCTGATCGACCAGATGGTCCGCGCGCCCGTGCCGGTGCCGCACAAGTTGCAGGTGTTGCTACGGCTGGCGGCAGGCGAGACTGGTCCGCGCGGTCCGGTAACGGAGCGGGCCCGCGCCGAGGCCCTGAAGCTGTTGCGTCACCCCAAGGTGCGGGCCGAGCTGGGATCGACCCCCGCCGCGCTGGAGCCGATCCGAGAGCTGATGCGCACGGTCGGGCTTGCGGCCTGAAATCGTTGGCGGCATGCATGGGTAAGCGGTTCGGTGAAATGCGCCCGGCGCCGGCTTTTGTCCGAATTGGGCCCGGACCGACACCGGGCGCACCCGATGCGGTCCGACATCACACGATCCGGGACCGGAGGACGAGGGGGGCCCCGGAACGCGCCAGAGGGGCCCGTCCCGCACAGCTACTGTTGCGGACGAAGGCGGGAGAGACAAGGCGGCAGGTGGTCACAGTTATGTCAGAGCGCCGTTATAGCAGCTAGGCGACCTGTCCCGCGGCCCAGCCTGAACTCCAGGCCCACTGGAAATTATAGCCGCCCAGCCAGCCGGTGATGTCGACCGCCTCACCGATCACATAGAGGCCGGGGATGCGCGTCGCTGCCATCGTCTGCTGGTCCAGCTGGTCTGTGGCAACGCCGCCGAGGGTGACCTCGGCCGTCCGATAGCCTTCGCTGCCGACCGGCTTGACGCTCCAGCCGTTGACCGCCTGATCCAGTCGCCGCAAGGCCCTGTCCGACAGATCGGCAAGATTGCCGACGGCCTCCTCCTGCTCGACCAGAACCTCGGCCAGCCGCTTCGGCACGATCTGCCCCAGCGCCGTGTGCGCCGCCTGCCGACCGTTGCCCGCCTTCATCGCCTTCAGCTGCGCGAACACCTCCACGCCCGGCGCCATCGCCACGGAGATTGTCTCGCCCTCGCGCCAGTAGGAGCTGATCTGCAGCACGGACGGTCCGCTCAGCCCCCGGTGGGTGAAGAGCAGGCCTTCGGCGAATTTCGTCTTGCCGTGGCTGACGACCGCCTCGACCGACACCCCTGCCAGCGGCTTCAGCCGCTCCAGCAGCCCCGCCTCGAAGGTCAGCGGGACGAGGGCCGGGCGCGTTTCGGTGACTCTCAGGCCCAGCGCCCGCGCCGTGTCATAGGCCCAGCCGGTCGCGCCCATCTTCGGGATCGACTTGCCGCCAGTGGCCAGGATGAGGGAGGCGCAGCGCAGGCTGCTGCCGTCCGACAGGGCGACCTGAAACCCCTCGCCCTCACGCGAAAGCCTGTCTACCGAAGTGCCGAGCGACAGGACCGCTCCGGCCTCACGCATCTGGTCCGTCAGCATACGGATGATCAGCTTGGCGCTGTCGTCACAGAACAGCTGCCCGAGCGTCTTTTCATGCCAGGCGATGCCGGCCTGATCGACCCGCTTGATGAAGTCGTGCTGGGTGAAGCGCTTCAGCGCCGAGGTGGCAAAGCGCGGGTTCTCGCCAAGGAAGGCATGCGGCCCGCACCCCAGATTGGTGAAGTTGCAGCGGCCCCCGCCCGAGATGCGGATTTTGTCGCCCGGGGCCCGGGCATGGTCGATAATGCGGACGCGGCGTCCCCTGCGCCCGGCCTCGATGGCCGCCATCATCCCCGCTGCGCCCGCGCCGACGATCAGCACATCGATGTCGGTCGAAGGCAAAATGCCACATCCTTTTCCGGCGACCGGCGTTGTCCGGCGCGCCCGTTTGTGAGAGGGCGGTTCTAGCGGGGGGGAACACCGATGACCATGACCTATGGCCTGTTGGCGCTGGGGCTTGTGCTCCTGGTCGCCGGGGGCGACACGCTGGTGCGGGGCGCGACGACGGCCGCCCGCAGTCTGGGCGTTTCGCCCCTGTTGATCGGCCTGACCCTGGTCGGCATGGGCACTTCGGCGCCGGAGCTGGTGACCAGCCTGACCGCGGTGCTGGCGGGCTCGCCCGGAATCGCCATGGGGAATGTCATTGGATCGAATACGGCCAATATTCTTCTGATCCTTGGCGTCGCCGCGCTGATTTCGCCCATTGCTGTCGACCGGGACGCCTTCCGGCGGGACGGCTGGGTGTTGATCGCTTCGACAGCCCTGTGCGTCATCGCCGTGATCGCCGGCACGATTGACTACCGTTGGGGTCTGGCCATGCTGGCGGGACTGGCCGTCTATCTGCTCTGGGCCTGGATGGGAGAGCGGCGCCATCGGGACCGCGAGGCCCGTAAATACGAGCATCTGACCGAGGATGCCCCGGATGCCCGCGGGGGCGTCTGGTCGGGTCTGGGGCTGGCCGTCATCGGCATCCTGCTGACCGTCGGGGGGGCGCGCCTGCTGGTCGACAATGCCATAGTCGTCGCCCGCGATATCGGGGTCTCGGACACGATCATCGGCCTGACGGTGGTGGCGGTGGGAACGTCGCTGCCCGAGCTGGTGACCTCGGCCGTTGCCGCCTTCCGGCGGCATTCCGACGTGGCGCTGGGCAATATCATCGGCTCGAACATCTACAATGTGCTGGGCATTCTCGGGATCACGGCCCTGGTCGCGCCGATCCGGGTGCCGCCCGAGATCATCCGCCTCGACATCTGGGTGATGGTGGCCGCCACCGCGCTGGTCGTGCTGTTCGTACGGACGGGTATGCGAATCGTCCGGCTGGAGGGCCTGGCCCTGCTGCTCGCATACGCGGTGTATCTGGGTTGGCTGGCCCGCGACCTGCTGCCCTTTGGCTAGTGGGCGTCATCCCAGTTTGAAGCCGCGCGGGCATCGACCACCAAAGGCACGCTCAGCGAGATCGCCGGCTCGGCCGCCGCTTCCATGATCCGGCGGATGATAGCGATGGCGCGATCCGCCTCGGCCTCGGGCGCTTCGAACACCAGTTCGTCGTGCACCTGCAGCAGCATGCGGGTCTCCAGACCCTCAGCCGCGAGGGCGTCCGGCATCCGCATCATGGCGCGCCGGATGATATCGGCCGCTGTGCCCTGGATCGGGGCATTGATGGCCGCCCGCTCGCCGAACTGCCGCTCGGCCCCCGACTTCGAATGAATCGCTGGAATGTGGATCTTGCGGCCGAACAGGGTGGTGACGAAGCCCGCCTGTTTCACCTCGCCCTTGATGCGATCCATATAGGTCCGGATGCCGGGGAAGCGCTCGAAGTAGGTCTTGATATAGGCCCCGGCCTCGCTGTTATGGATGCCCAGCTGGGCGGCCAGACCAAAGGCCGAGATGCCGTAGATGATGCCGAAATTGATGGCCTTGGCGCGCCGGCGGGTCTCCGACGACATGCCCTCGATCGGCACGCCGAACATTTCCGAGGCGGTCGCCGCGTGAATGTCGAGGCCGGCCTTGAAGGCGGCTTTCAGTTCGGGGATGTCGCCGATGTGGGCCAGGATGCGCAGCTCAATCTGGCTGTAGTCGGCACTGATCAGCACCTGTCCGGGTGAGGCGATGAAGGCCTGACGGATCTGACGCCCCGTCTCGGTCCGGATCGGGATGTTCTGAAGGTTCGGGTCCGAGCTGGCCAGTCGCCCGGTCGAGGCAGCCGCCAGCTGATAGGAGGTGTGCACACGGAAGCTGGTCTTGTCCGCCGCCTCGGTAAGGGCGTCGGTATAGGTGCCCTTCAGCTTGGCCAACTGGCGCCAGTCCAGAATGACGCGCGGCAGCTCATGGCTCTCGGCCAGGGTCTCCAGCATGGCGGCGTCCGTGCCCCATTGTCCCGAGGCGGTCTTCTTGCCGCCGGGCAGGTCCATCTCCCCGAACATGATCTCGCCGATCTGGCGCGGGCTGGCTATATTGAAGGGCCGGCCGGCGACCTCATGGGCACGGGTTTCCAGCTCGGCCATCTTGAGTCCGAACTCGGACGACAGACGCTTCAGACGGTCGGGATCGACGCGGATACCGGTCAGTTCCATCTGCGCCAGAACGGCGGGCATGCCGCGCTCCAGCGTCTCATAGACGGTGACCAGTCGTTCCTCGGCCAGTTGCGGCTTCAGCAGCCGCCACAGGCGCAAGGTCACATCGGCGTCTTCGGCCGCATAGGCCGTGGCGGGTTCCAGCGCCACGTGGCGGAAGCTCTTCTGCGATTTGCCGGTGCCGCACACGGATTTGAACGGAATCGGCTCATGGCCCAGATGCAGGCGGGATAGTTCGTCCATCCCGTGCCCGTGCACACCGCCCTCCAGCACATAGGAGATCAGCATGGTGTCATCGATCGGACCGACGGTGATGTCGTGCCGGGCCATGACGGCCAGATCGTATTTGATGTTCTGGCCAACCTTCAGGACCGCAGGGTTTTCCAGCAGGGGCTTCAGCAGGGCGAGAGCCTGATCCATCGGGATCTGGTCGATGGCCTCGGGCGGGGTCTCGCCGTCGAAGTCCAGCCCGCCCGACTGGGCGCGGGGCTCGGCCTCATGCGTCAGGGGCACGTAGCAGGCGTCACCGGGCGCCACCGCCAGCGACAGGCCGCACAGGCCCGCGTGGCTGGAGGACAGGGCATCCGTCTCGGTGTCGAAGGCGACCACGCCGGCCTCGGTGGCGCGCGCGATCCAGCGTTTGAGTTCATCGATCGTCCGGACACAGGCGTACGCTGTGGTGTCGAACGTCTCGGGGACCGTCAGTTCGGTTGCAGGCCTGGGCGCATGGCGTGGGGCGGCGACCGGGGCGTTCAGGGCTCTGGGCCGACCATTGGGTGCGGGTTCAAGCGGTGTGGCCTTGCCGTCCCCGACCCGCCGCGCCAGCGACCGGAACTCCATCTTTTCGAGAAAGGCCGCCAGGGTCGCCGAGTCCGGATCGCGAACGGCAAAGTCGGCAATCGGCTCGGGGGCAGGCGCATCGCAGATCAGGGTCACGAGCTGGCGGCTCAAACGGATCTGATCGGCATGGATCTGCAGGGTCTCGCGGCGCTTGGGCTGTTTGATCTCGCCCGCCCGGGCGAGAAGGGTGTCGAGGTCACCATATTCGCCCAACAGCTGGGCGGCGGTCTTGGGTCCGATGCCCGGCGCGCCCGGCACATTGTCGACGCTGTCGCCGACAAGGGCCTGAAGGTCGATCATCTTGTCCGGCGTCACGCCGAACTTTTCCATGACGGCGTCTTTGGCCAGCACGCGGTCCTTCATCGGGTCCCACATGACGACGCCGCCGCCGATCAGCTGCATCAGGTCCTTGTCCGACGAGACGATGACGGTCTCACCCCCGGCATCGCGGGCCTTGCAGGCATAGGTGGCGATCAGGTCGTCGGCCTCATAACCGGGCAGTTCGACACAGTGGACGCCAAAGGCCGCCGTGGCCTCGCGGACCAAGGAGAACTGCGGTACCAGATCCTCCGGCGCCGGGGGGCGGTGGGCCTTGTAGTCCGCATACAGATCATTCCGGAAGGTCTTTTCCGAATGGTCGAAAATGGCGGCCAGGTGGGTCGGTCCGCCCTCGCCCTTCATCTCGCGCAACAGCTTCCACAGCATGTTGCAATAGCCCTGGACGGCGCCGACCGGCAGGCCGTCCGACTTGCGCGTCAGCGGCGGCAGGGCGTGATAGGCACGAAAGATATAGGCCGAGGCATCGATCAGCCACAGGCGGACGTCGCCGCTCGGGTCGGGGGTGCCAGATTCGGAGGGGGCGGAGTCGCTCATGGCGCGACCATAGAGGGGTCCGGCGCGTCCGTCAGCCGCGAAGCACTGTGGCCGTCGTCAGAACTGGAACCAGCTGTCGCCGGGCTCCCGATCACCCGGGTCCAGCCGCTGCTGACCCCAGGCAAAGATCATCAGCATCTGGTGGCTGCGGATGCGGAACTGGCCGGTCATGGGCACGATGGCCCCCAGCGCCTGGCCGGTCTTTGCGTCATAGACAAAGCCCGAGAATTCAGCGACGCCGACCCGGTCGCGGCGGCTGTAAACCGACAGCTCGGGAACCGAGACGACATTGAAGGTGTCATTGATCGGCAGACGCACGGCCGGGATGCCGAACACCCGACGCATCTGCTCCAGCGACAAGGCCCCGGCGCGGATCTCGAAGATGGCGTCCGCGTCGTCCCGGGTGCGGGCGAGGGGATAGCCGGCCTGAAGCACGGCCCCGCGAATGGCGCTGACGGCATAGGGGGCGCTCTCGGCCCGGAAATAGGTGTCATCGACGAACACGCGGGTTCCCGGCGGGACCGGCAGGCGCAGACCATCGACGGCGGCATCAGTGGCGCGCGCCACCAGCAACTGTTCGGTGGCCGTGCGTCCCGGATTGGTCTCGGTGGTCGAGGCACAGGCCGCAAGGGTCAGCGCCATCAGGCCGATGGCGAGCGGCGCCCTCACCAGCTGCCCTCGTTCGGCATGGAGATCCAGGGCTCGGCCGGGGTCAGGGCCTCGCCCTCCTGCAGTAGCTCGATGGAGATGCCGTCCGGCGAGCGGACAAAGGCCATCCGCCCGTCGCGCGGCGGCCGATTGATGGTGATACCGGCGTCCATCAGCCGTTGGCAGGTGGCGTGGATGTCATCGACCTTATAGGCGAGGTGGCCGAAATTGCGCCCGCCGGTGTAGGTTTCCGGATCCCAGTTGTAGGTCAGTTCCAGCTCGGGCGACCGGTTAGCGGCGGACCGGTCCAGATCCTTTGGCGCCGCCAGAAAGATCAGGGTGAACCGCCCGGCCTCATGGTCCATGCGGCGGACTTCGCTCAGGCCCAGATGATCGCACCAGAAGCGAAGCGAGGCGTCCAGGTCAGAGACCCGGACCATGGTGTGAAGATAGCGCATACGGTCCAGCCGGTTCGGGGGAGGAAGCAGGATAGGGGTCTTCTAGAGGCCTCTTGATCGTCCGGGGGGTCAATTCGCGTAACGGGCGTGGCGGGGCTTTAGTAGGCCCCCGTCCTAGTGCGCGTCGTGGCGTGGGGCCGGGTCGCGATATTCGTTGTCCTGGGCCAGATCGGCCACCAGCACAAACCGCCGGTCGCAATAGCCACAGTCGACCGCGCCGCCGTCGCCGATCTCCATATAGACCAGCGGATGGCCCAGCGCCCCCCCGCCACCGTCACAGGCGACCCGGTGCTGCATGACGGGGATTTCCTCGGGGGCCAATTCGGCGGAACCGGGGGCAGGAACGGGATGACGCGGCGGCATTTCTGAACCCTGAGCTTGGCGCGGAGGCGAGCGAGGCATACCTATGCGGCGCGCCCACCGGCGTCAAACGCCTGATCCTGTATTCGGAACCCCATGACCGCTGCCTCCTCGCTGCCCGACTCCGCCATCCGCATCCGTGGGCTGACCAAGACCTATGCGGGCTCGAAGAAGGCCCCGCCCAAGGAGGCGCTGAAGGGCATTGATCTGGACATCCCCCGCGGCACCATGTTCGGCCTGCTGGGGCCGAACGGTGCCGGAAAGTCGACGCTGATCAATATTCTGGCGGGCGTGGTGAAGAAGACCTCGGGCGAGGTGTCGATCTGGGGCCGGGACATCGACACCCGGCCGCGCGACGCCCGCGCCGCCCTGGGTGTCGTGCCGCAGGAAATTGTCGCCGACGTCTTCTTCACGCCGCGCGAGTCGCTGGAAGTCCAGGCCGGCTTCTATGGCGTGCCGGCCGATGAACGTCGCTCCGACGCCTTGCTGGCCGCGCTGGGCCTGTCGGACAAGGCCAATGCCTATGTCCGCGCCCTGTCAGGCGGCATGAAGCGGCGACTGATGGTAGCCAAGGCTCTGGTCCACGCCCCGCCGGTGCTGATCCTCGACGAGCCGACGGCCGGGGTCGACGTCGAACTGCGCCGCCAGCTGTGGGAATATGTGCGCCGCCTGAACGCCGAGGGCGTGACCATCCTGCTGACCACCCACTATCTGGAAGAGGCGCAGGAGCTCTGCGACACCATCGCCATCGTCAACCGGGGCCAGGTGGTGGCCTGCGAGCCCACGCCGCAGCTGCTGCGGCGGCTGGACACCCGCAATGTCGTGGTGTCGCCCGAGACACCGATGGCGACCCCGCCGGTGCTGGAGGGCTTTGAGGTCACGCCCCGGTCGGGGGGCGCCTTCTCGGTCACCTATCGCAAGGGGCGCTCTTCGGTAGAACAGGTGCTGGCTGCGGTCCGTGCGGCGGGCGTCACCATCGCCGACATCTCGACCGAGGACCCCGATCTGGAAGACGTCTTCCTCGCCCTGACCTATGGCGACGACGCCCAGGGCGATCCGACGAAGGACTGAGCCGTCCTCAGAAGGCCATCACCGTGCCCAGCAGGAAGCGGGCGCCGGACCGACCGAGGGTCTGGTCGGTGGCGGCCTGAAGCTCGCGCGCCAGCCGTTCGACATCGGGTGGGGCGTCACCGCGCAGGCTGGCGGCCACGCGGGAAATCACCTGATTATAGGCGGCCCTCAGCCGCGGCGCGGACTGGCCGGCGCGGACGAAAAGGTCGGCATCGGCGACGTCCAGCCCGGTCTCGACGGTCAGGACGCCGCGTCGTCCGCCCGCCCGGCTGAAGTTCGCCGTCGAGGTGCCGATCTGGATATAGGTCTGTCGCGCCGCACCGCCGCCACCGCCACCGCCACCGCCACCGGTCATGGGCCTCTCCCGAAACTGCCGTCGGCAGAGACCTAACGCGCCGGGCTTAAGGGCCGGTTACGCCGCGCTCTCGACCGCCTGGGGACGATCCGTGACCATGGGTCTCAGGTCCAGTTTCGCGAACAGGCGGGTGTCGGCGTCGGCAGCGGGGTTGGCGGTGGTCAGCAGACGGTCGCCGACGAAGATGGAGTTGGCGCCGGCGAGGAAGCACAGGGCCTGCATTTCCGGGCTCATCGCCTCACGGCCGGCCGACAGGCGCACCATCGACCGGGGGCAGACGATGCGGGCGACGGCGACGGTGCGGACAAATTCGATCGGATCGATTTCGCCCTCGCGCTTGACCTGATCGCCCAGCGGCGTGCCCGCCACGGGCACCAGGGCATTGACCGGCAGGCTGTCCGGATGGGCGGGCAGGGTGGCCAGGGCGTGCAGCAGGCCCGCGCGGTCGCGCCGCGCCTCACCCATGCCGACAATGCCGCCACAGCAGGTGCTCATGCCCGCATCCCGCACGTGCTTGAGCGTATCCAGCCGATCCTGATACGTCCGGGTGGTGACGACATCGGCGTAATAGTCGGGTCCGGTGTCGAGGTTGTGGTTGTAATAGTCGAGCCCGGCGTCCTTGAGCTGACGGGCCTGATCGGCGGTCAGCATGCCCAGCGTGGCACAGGTCTCGAGGCCCAGCGCCTTCACGCCCGAAATCATGGCCGCCAATTTGGGCGTGTCGCGATCCTTCAGCTCGCGCCAGGCGGCGCCCATGCAGAACCGGTCGGCGCCGCCAGCCTTCGCCGCCATGGCCTCGGCCAGCACGGCCTGGGTGTCCATCAGCTTTTCGGCCTTCAGCCCCGTGTCGAAACTGGCCGACTGCGAGCAATAGCCGCAGTTCTCGGCGCAGCCGCCGGTCTTGATCGACAGCAGGCGGCTGAGCTGGACCTCGGAGGGGTCGAAGGTCCGGCGGTGCACCTCAGCGGCCTGGAACACCAGCTCCATGAAGGGCTGTTCGAACAGGGCCTCTACCTCGGCGAGGGTCCAGTCATGGCGGGGGGTGGCGAGATCACGGGTCATGGGCGCTTGATGCGATGACCGTCGCGCCGGGGCAAGCCCTGCGCTCAGATCTCCATCAGCAATTCGCCATCCCTGAGGTCCATCACCACCCGGCTGAAGACCCCCAGCACATCAACACCCAGCAGCATGGCCGGCTGGTCCGCCAGGCCCAGATGCCGGAAGATGTGGAAGTCGCCCATCAGCACCCCCAGCCGGTCCAGTACCATGTCGCCCAGCCGGAGGGCGTCTATGATCATGGGCCGGGCGGCGGCGGCCCGTCCTGTGGGTGACTGGACGGCCTGTGCGGTGGCGGAATTGCGAAGGATCAGGTCGCGAGCGTCGGCGGCTTCGGCCAGAACGGGGTTGATCAGGCTGACCTCGGCCCCGGTGTCGATCACGGCCGGGACCCTGACGCCGCGCACCCGGGCATCCACGATCATCAGTCGCTCCGCCACGCCGTCCGGTTCGCGCACCACCGGCGGGGCAAAACGCACCCGGGGACGCTCGGCCGCCAGAAAGCCCTGCTCCTCAATACGGGGGCGACCGATCGTGGCCCGGTGACGCCCCCGGAAGCGGAATTCCAGCCGATGTCCGGCCAGCAGGTCCAGCCCCAGCAGGCCGTCCAGCCCCAGCATGCCGCGCCGGTCCCCGATGGCCAGCCGGGGATCGCGTCGGTTCAGGGCGCCGCTGCGGATATGCCCGGCCCGGACCCAGGGCACGCGCTCAACCCCCACCACGGTGTGCATATCGACCTGGCCGCCGACCGTCAGGCCCAGACGGGAGACTATATCCGAGGCCAGAACCGAGGCGCTGGCAGCGGTGTCGAGCGCAAACCGCAGGCCGGTCTGTCCGTCGATCTCGACCTCGACCACGCCCCGGCCGGAATGGTCGGGATCGGCCCCGACCGGGTCCTGGGCCCGGGCCAGTCCGGGCAGGAGAAGGCCGGACGCACCCGCCAGAACCAGCCCTCGTCGCGAAAAGGCGCCTGTTGCCATGCCCGGATTGGTCCTCCCAAAGCGCACGCGGACCGGCACGCTCGCACGAAAGCGCCACGGTGACGAGCCGGGCATATAAGGATGTCCTTATGTGTTTGTTGCCCTGGGGCGTCGCGCGGTCTATAGCGGCGGCCACACCCGTGACCGGCCTCGATGGCCCTTGCCGCGAAAGAGCGCTCCCCCATGACCGACTACATCGTCCGCGACATCTCGCTTGCCCCGTATGGCAACAAGGAAATCGCCATCGCCGAAACCGAAATGCCCGGCCTGATGGCGCTGCGGGACGAGTTCGGTTCGAACAAGCCGCTGAAGGGCGCCCGCATCGCCGGCAGCCTGCACATGACCATCCAGACCGCCGTGCTGATCCAGACTCTGGAAGCGCTGGGCGCCGAGGTTCGCTGGGCCTCGTGCAACATCTATTCGACCCAGGACCACGCTGCGGCCGCCATCGCGGCCAACGGCACGCCGGTGTTCGCCACCAAGGGCGAGACGCTGGAAGAATACTGGGACTATGCCCACAAGATCTTCGAATGGGCTGACGGTGGCTATCCCAACCTGATCCTCGACGACGGCGGCGACGCCACCCTGCTGTGCGTGCTCGGGCCGAAGGCCGAGAAGGACGCCAGCGTTCTCGACAATCCCGAGAACGAGGAAGAAGAGGCCCTCTATGCCGTGATGAAGCGGTATCTGAAGGAAAAGCCCGGCTTCTATTCGGCCATCCGTGACGCCATCGGTGGCGTGTCGGAAGAGACCACCACGGGCGTCCACCGTCTGTACCAGATGGCCGAGCGCGGCGACCTGCCCTTCCCCGCCATCAACGTCAACGACAGCGTCACCAAGTCCAAGTTCGACAATCTGTACGGCTGCCGCGAGAGCCTCGTCGACGCCATCCGCCGCGGCACCGACGTCATGCTGTCGGGCAAGGTCGCCGTGGTCTGCGGCTATGGCGATGTGGGCAAGGGCTCGGCCGCTTCGCTGCGTCAGGGCGGCGCCCGCGTGATCGTCACCGAGATCGACCCGATCTGCGCCCTGCAGGCCGCCATGGAAGGCTATGAGGTCCAGACGCTGGATGACGTGGCCGGCTCCGCCGACATCTTCGTCACCGCCACGGGCAACAAGGACGTCATCACCGTCGACCACATGCGGGCGATGCGTCACAACGCCATTGTCTGCAACATCGGCCACTTCGACTCCGAGATTCAGGTCGCAGGCCTGAAGAACATGAAGTGGGACGAGATCAAGCCCCAGGTCGACCACGTCGAATTCCCGGACGGGAAGAAGATCATCCTGCTGTCCAAGGGTCGTCTGGTGAACCTTGGCAATGCTACGGGCCACCCGTCGTTCGTGATGTCGGCCTCCTTCACCAATCAGGTGCTGGCCCAGATCGAACTGTGGACCAACAAGTCGAAGTACGAGAATCAGGTCTACGTCCTGCCCAAGCATCTGGACGAAAAGGTCGCAGCCCTGCACCTCGACAAGCTGGGCGCCAAGCTGACGACCCTGACCAAGGAACAGTCGGACTATATCTCGGTCCCCGCCGCCGGGCCGTTCAAGCCGGACCACTATCGCTACTGATCGGCGTCGATGCCGCACCCCGCCCGACCCTCTGGTCAGGCGGGGGCGCGCGGCCTAGTTTGCCCGCATGGGCAACATCGTCGACATTCTGATCCTGATCGCTATCGCCGCGGTCGCCATCACCCTCGGGTTCGGGCTGAAGGCCCTGTTCACCCCCGGTGACGCGGCGCGCAGCCAGTCCAACCATCTGATGCGCGTCCGCGTCGGCCTGCAGGCCGTGGGCGTTGTGCTGCTGGTCGGCGCCATGTGGTGGAAATCCACCCAGGGAGGCTAGGCCCATGGTCCTGCTGAACAAGATCTACACCCGCACCGGCGACGAGGGGCAGACCCGCCTCGCCAATGGCGCGCCGGTGTCAAAGACCGATCTGCGGGTCGAGGCCTATGGTGCGGTCGACGAACTGAATGCCGTGATCGGCCTCGCCCGGCTGAACTCGGGCCAGAACGACCGGATCGACGCCATGCTGGCGCGCATCCAGAATGAGCTGTTCGATCTGGGCGCCGATCTGGCCACGCCGCTGGACCCACCCCCGGAATGGGAGGCCCTGCGGATCATCGACAGCCAGGTCGAGCGTCTGGAGCAGGAGATCGACTGGATGAACGAGAGCCAGAAGCCGCTCGACAGCTTCATCCTCCCGGGTGGATCGCCGCTGTCGACCCATCTGCATCTGGCCCGCACGGTCTGCCGGCGGGCCGAGCGGTGCGCCGTTCGTCTGGCCGAGGCCGGCGTGGCGGTAACGCCTGCGGCCCTGCGCTATCTGAACCGGCTGTCCGACCATCTGTTCGTGGCGGGGCGGCGTGCCAACCACCATGGTGCCGATGATGTGAAGTGGCGTCCCGGCGCCACCCGCTAGCCGTTCCGGATCACCGGCCCTGCTGCGCCCGCAGCCGTGCCCGCTCGGCGTCGACGGCGTCCTGGCGAGCCTTCTTCTGGGCGGCGACCTGGCGTTCCAGCACGATCAGTTCGCTGTTCTTGGCCTTGGAGGCCTCAAGCCGGCTGACCCCGATGGGACGTCCGGTGATGTCGGGGATAAAGATCGGCTGGGCACAGGTCCGGGTGCTCACATCGTACCAGTTGCCGGCCGCCTCGCATCGCTCGCCCGGGCTGACCCAGACCTGCTGATAGACCAGCAGGCCGGTGACGATCATGCCGAACAGGCCAAGGAAAAGTATGCCCAGTCGCCGGAAGCTCAGAAAGCGATGCATGGTTGGTCCGGGGCTCCTTTGCCGGGGCGCGGCGTGGCTTTGCCGCAGTTAGCTTGACCCGGCGTTACATTGACAGGCCGGTTTGGCCGTTCCATGTCCAACGCCACATATTCCAGCGCTTCAACGGATAGGCTCATGAAGGTTCTCGTCCCTGTCAAACGGGTGATCGACTATAACGTCAAGGCCAGGGTCAAGGCCGACCAGAGCGGGGTCGACCTCGCCAATGTCAAGATGAGCATGAACCCCTTCGACGAAATCGCCGTCGAAGAGGCCGTTCGGCTCAAGGAAGGCAAGGGCCACCACGCCGCCAATACGGCTGAGGAAATCGTCGCCGTTTCGGTCGGCGTAACCCAGGCGCAGGAGACCATCCGCAACGCCCTGGCCATCGGCGCCGATCGCGGCATCCTGGTGCAGTCCGACACGGATCTGGAGCCGCTGGCCGTGGCCAAGGTGCTCAAGGCCGTGGTCGATGAGGAAAAGCCCGATCTGGTTCTGATGGGCAAACAGGCCATCGACGGCGACAATAATGCGGTCGGCCAGATGCTGGCCGCTTTGCTGGACTGGCCGCAGGCGACCTTTGCTTCCAAGGTTGAGATCAAGGACGGCAAGGCCCAGGTCACGCGCGAGATCGACGGCGGCCTGCAGATCATCGAGGTCACCCTGCCGGCGGTCATCACCGTCGACCTGCGCCTCAACACGCCGCGCTATGCCTCCCTGCCCAACATCATGAAGGCCAAGAAGAAGGAGATCGCGACGAAGGCGGTCGCCGACTACGGCGCCGATACGGCGCCGCGCCTCAAGGTGGTCAAGGTCACCGAGCCGCCCAAGCGCGAAGCGGGTGAAAAGGTGGCCGACGCTGCCGAACTGGTTGCCAAGCTCAAGTCCAAGGGAGTCATCTGATGGCCGTTCTCGTCATTGCGGACCACGACGGCGCGACCGTCCGTGACACCACCCACAAGACCGTGACCGCTGCCTCAAAGATCGGCGGCGACATCGACATTCTGGTCGTGGGTGAAGGGGCCAAGGCCGCCGCCGAGGCTGCTGCGAAAATCAAGGGCGTGCGCAAGGTCCTGCTGGCCGAGAGCGCCGGTCTGGGCAAGGTGCTGGCCGAGACCGTCGAGGCCACGGTCCTGCCGCTGGCCGAGGGCTATGACGCCATCCTCGCCCCGGCCACCACGGACGGCAAGAATTTCGCCCCGCGTATCGCCGCCAAGCTGGACGTCGCCCCGATCTCGGACATCATCGAGGTGGTGTCGGCCGACACCTTTGTGCGGCCGATCTATGCGGGCAATGCGCTGGAAACCATCCAGTCGTCCGATGCGAAGAAGGTCATCACCGTCCGTCCCACCGGCTTTGATGCTGCTGAGGAAGGCGGCTCGGCTTCGATCGAGACGGTCACCGGCGGTGATGCGCCCAAGACCACCTTCGTCTCCGAGGAAAAGGTCAAGTCCGACCGCCCCGAGCTGGGCGCGGCGAAGATCGTCGTCTCCGGCGGCCGGGCCATGGGCTCGTCCGAGGAATTCCACGCCGTCATGGATCCGCTGGCCGACAAGCTGGGCGCCGCCGTCGGGGCCTCGCGCGCCGCGGTCGACGCCGGCTATGCGCCGAACGACTATCAGGTCGGCCAGACCGGCAAGGTGGTCGCGCCGGAGCTCTACATCGCCATCGGCATCTCGGGCGCCATCCAGCACCTGGCCGGCATGAAGGACTCCAAGATCATCGTCGCGATCAACAAGGATCCGGACGCCCCGATCTTCCAGGTCGCCGACTATGGTCTGGTCGCCGACTACAAGACCGCCGTGCCCGAGCTGATGACGGCGCTGGGATAGGCTTCTATCGAATGCGATAAGTCAGGGGCGTGGGGCTAAGGGTTCCGCGCCCTTTTCGCTTGAGCCGGATTCCGTTCCGCAGGCTATCCGGGCCCTCCTTACAGCTTTGTAATAAATCCGGCTTTGACGAGGCTCGCGGAACCCTCTTGTAATCGACGTTTCGCATGCTCTGCCGGAGCAGGCGACGATCCGGTTGACTGGGGAGCTGACCACCATGTTCACATCACGTCTGCGGGGGTCCGCATCCGGGCCGCTCGCCCTCATCCTTGCCGCCACGCTCGGCCTGTCGGCCTGTGCCACCACGGGGGAAGGTGCCTCCTCCGACGGGAATGGCGACGCCGCCCCTGCGCGCGAGGCCAAGGCCCTGCCGACCGGCATGGACGCCGCGACCAATCCGGATCCCTATCCCTCGACCTATCGCGGCCTGCCGCGCGAGAACCTGGCCATTGTCGGGGCGACCGTGTTCACCGGCGACGGACGCAAGATCGAGAACGGCGTGGTCATCCTGACGGACGGCAAGGTCGCCGCGGTCGGCGACGCCTCGACGGCTCTCCCGGCCGGACACCGGGTGATCAATGCCGAGGGGCGCTATGTGACGCCCGGCATCATCGATGTGCACAGCCACCTCGGCGTCTATCCCTCGCCCGGCGTTCAGGGGATGAGCGACGGCAATGAGGCGACCAATCCCAACACTGCCGAGGTCTGGGCCGAGCATTCGGTCTGGCCGCAGGATCCGGGCTTCAACACCGCCCGCGCCGGCGGGGTGACCACCCTCCACATCCTGCCCGGCTCGGCCAATCTGTTCGGCGGGCGGGGCGTGACGCTGCGCAATGTGCCGTCGGTCACCATGCAGGGCATGAAGTTCCCGGACGCCCCCTATACGGTCAAGATGGCGTGCGGCGAGAACCCCAGCCGCGTCTATGGCGGACGGGGCCGTTCGCCGGCCACCGGCATGGGCAATATGGCCGGCTATCGCGCCGCCTTCATCGCCGCCCAGGACTATCGCCAGAAGTGGGACAAGTGGCGCGAGACGGGCGAAGGGTCCCCGCCCACCCGCAACCTGCAGCACGAGACCCTGGTGGGCGTACTGGACGGCTCGATCCTGATCCAGAACCACTGCTATCGCGGCGACGAAATGGCCCTGATGATCGATATGTCGAGGGAGTTCGGCTATCGGATCACCACCTTCCATCACGCCACCGAGGCCTACAAGGTCGCGCCCCTGCTGGCCCGCGAAGGCATCTGCGCGGCCATGTGGACCGGCTGGTGGGGCTTCAAGATGGAGAGCCTCGACGCCATCGAGGAGAATGTCGCCCTGGTCGACGCGCCGGAGGGCTCCTGCGCCGTGGTCCACTCGGATGATGCCGAGCTGATCCAGCGCCTGAACCAGGAAGCCGCCGCGGCCCTCGCCGCCGGGCGCCGGGCGGGTCTGGACTTGACCGAGGAGCATGCCATCGGCTGGATCACCCTGAATGCGGCGCGCGCCATCGGCATCGATGACCAGACGGGTTCGCTGACCCCCGGCAAGCGCGCCGATGTGGTCATCTGGAGCGCCAATCCCTTCTCCATCTATGCGCGGGCCGATCAGGTGTTCGTCGACGGAGGCCTGGCCTTCGACCGGTTCGACCCGACCTATCAGCCGGTATCCGACTTTGAACTCGGCCAGCCCGGCTATGGCCAGTCGACCGCCGGTGTCCGCCAGGGAGCCCGCTGATATGACCCGCAATCTTTCCTCTCTCCGGACCATTGTCCTTGGGGCCGTCGCCGCTCTGGGACTGGCCGCTGCTCCGGCGCTGGCGCAGGATACCGTCGCCGTCACTGGCGGCCGGGTGCTGACCGGCACCTCGGTGATCGAGAACGGCACCGTCGTCATGCGCGGCGGACGGATCATCTCGGTCGGCACAGGCGCGGCTCCGGCCGGAGCCCGCGTGATCGATGCTACGGGCCAGGTCGTCGCCCCCGGCTTCGTCGCGGTCGACTCGGGCCTCGGCGGCTCGGAGGTGTCCTCCGTCAGCGGCACCAATGACCTGCGGAATGCCTCCAACACGCTGAGCGCCGCCTTTGACGTGTCCTACGGGCTGGACCCCTGGTCCATCACCCTGCCGGTCGCACGGCTGGGCGGGGTGACGCGCGCCGTTGTCGTGCCGAACCACCCCGGCTCGTCCGGCGGCCACTATCATGAGGAAGACACCGCCGGCGCCGGTGAGGGCGGTTATCACTCGCCCGGCCTGTTCGCGGGTCAGGCGGCGGTCATCCATCTGGCCGAGGGCGCTGACATCCTCGTCCGCCCGCGCGTAGCCATGGTCGCCCCGTTCGGTGAGGCCGGTGCCGGTGTGGCCGGTGGATCGCGCGGCGGGGCCATGGTCCTGTTCCGCGAGACCCTGGCCGAGGTGCGCCTCTATGCCCGCAACAAGGCCGCCTATCAGCGCGATGATCTGAGGCCCCTGTCGCTGTCGCGGGCCGATCTGGAGGCCCTGATCCCGGTGGCCGAGGGGCGGATGCCGCTGATCATCACCGTGTCGCGCGCCGCCGACATCCTGCAGGTCCTGCGCCTCGCCGAGGAAGAGGGTCTGAAGGTCATCCTGGACGGGGCCGAGGAAGGCTGGCTGGTCGCCGACCAGATCGCCGCCGCCGGCGTGCCCGTGCTGCTCAACCCCCTCGCCAACCTGCCCGGAAACTTCGAGCGCCGGGCCGCGCGGATGCAGAATGCCGCGGCCCTCAATGCCGCCGGGGTGGTGATTGCCATCAAGGGCAATGAAGGTTCGATCCACCGGGCGCGCGAGACCCGCTACAACGCCGGCAACGCCGTCTCGCACGGCCTGCCCTATGAGGCGGCGATCGCGGCGATCACGGTCAATCCGGCGCGCATCTTTGGCATGGACGGCCAGTTCGGGGAGTTGCGCGCGGGCGCCGCCGCCGATGTGGTCATCTGGACCGGCGATCCGCTGGAGCCGCTGAGCCAGCCCGTGGCTATCTACATCAACGGCGTCGAGCAGCCGCTGGAGAGCCGGCCGTTCCTGCTGCGGGACCGCTACCTCGGCGGGGGCGAGGGGGCTCGCCCCCCCGCCTACCCCGCGCAGTAAGGACCGTCAGGCGCCCGGCAGGAAGGGCGAGAAGGTGATGACGGTGAAGGTGTCGCGGATGTTGGGCCGGGTCTGGACCTCCTTCGTGACGAAGGTGCCGATGTCCATCTCCTTGGGCAGCTGGAACTTGGCCAGCAGGTCGTACTGGCCCGAGGTCGAATAGACCTCGGAGACGCGCTCGACGTTGTCGACGATGTCGGCGGCGACGTCGTTGGCGTGCCCCAGCTCGCATTTGATGAAGACGAAGATGGCGGTCATCATGGGCGGTCCCTCCGGTCGGTCGGAGGTCTGTAGCCGAAGCGGACGGACGGAGTAAGGGCCTGGACCTCGAAGCCGAGTACAACAACCGCCTGCGGGTGCCCGAGCACGGGGCCGTCATGGCGAGGTGGGCCGAACGGGCCGAGGCGGCGCGGGCCGACCATCCGCACCAGCGGATCGCCTATGGCCCGGGCCCGCGCGAGGTGCTGGACCTGTTCACGCCGGAAGGTCAGCCGGAGGCGCCGGTCGCCGTCTTCCTGCACGGCGGCTACTGGCAGGCGCTGGACGGTCAGGCCTTTCACGGGATCGCCCCGGCGCTGCTGAGCCACGGTGTCGCGCTGGCCATCCCCACCTATGACCTCGCGCCGGCCGTCAGCCTCGGCCAGATCCTGCGGCAGGTCCGGGTGGCGACCGAGCGGATCCGCGACCGCACGGGATACCGCCCGCTGGTGTTCGGCCATTCGGCGGGCGGACACATGGCGGCGGCCCTGCTGTCCGAGGGCCGGGCGGGCGCCGCCGTGGCCATCTCGGGCGTGTTCGACCTCCTGCCCCTCCTCGAGACCAGCCTCAACGACGCCCTCAGGCTCGACCCCCTGATGGCCACCGCCCTGTCGCCGATCCACTGGCCGGTGCCCGATGGCTCCAGCCCCGGCGGCACCACCCTGGACTGCTGGGTCGGGGCCGAGGAGAGCGCCGAGTTCCGCCGCCAGTCGCACGCCATGGCCGAGCGCTGGGGCGCGGGCGGGGCCGACACCTCGGTCCGGGAGCTGGTCGGCCTCAACCACTTCACCGTGCTGGCCCCCCTGTTCGAGGCCGACAGCCCCGAGGTCGCGCGGCTGGTCGAACTGGCCCACGAAACCAGCCGTGAAGCCGCCCCGGCTTGACGCGCGGCCCGGTTGGTCGCACCCCTGAACCCGACCCCTGCCGACCCGGAGCCTGCCTCATGCCCGCCTATCCCGCCGACCGCCTGACCGTCGTGGCCGCGCTGGAGGCGCAGGGCATCTGCCCGGTCTTCTACCACCCGGAGCCCGAGGCCTGCCTCGGCATCATCCGCGCCGCCGCCCGCGCCGGGGCCCGGGTGATCGAGTTCACCGACCGGGGCGACCACGCCGCCGACCTGTTCGGCGAGTTGACGAAGACGCTGTCCCGCACCGACCCGGAGGTGATCCTCGGCATCGGCTCGATCGTCGATCCGGGCACGGGGGCCCTTTACCTGTCGCGCGGCGCCCGGTTTGTGGTCAGCCCCTGCGGCGTCGAGGCGGTGGCCAGGCTCTGTAACCGCAAGCGCGTAGCCTATATGCCCGGCTGCGGCTCGGTCACCGAAATCAGCCAGGCCCAGGAATGGGGCTGTGACGTCGTCAAACTGTTCCCCGGCGCCCAGGTCGGCGGCCCGGCCTTCGTCAAGGCCGTCATGGGCCCCATGCCCTGGACGAAGATCATGCCCACCGGCGGGGTCGAGCCCGAGGAAGCCTCGCTCAAGGCCTGGTTCGACGCCGGCATCATCGCCGCCGGCATGGGCTCGCGCCTGATCCCCGACAAATTGGTCGCCGAGGCCGACTGGGAGGGGCTGGAAGCCCACATCGGCCGGGCCGTGGGGCTGGCGCGGTCGGTACGCGGGTAAAACACCGTCTGAATGGTCTGAAGGGTCTGGAATCGGCGCCTTCATCACCTCCCCATCCGTGATGGGGAGGTGGCTCGCGGGCGCAGCCTGCGAGACGGAGGGGGCGGCGCCTCGGCCAGCCGGGCGTGCATCAGGGGCTTTGCCGGACACGGCACCGCCGCCCCCACCACCACTCCGTGGTCCCCCTCCCCATCAAGATGGGGAGGTGAGAAAACACCGTCTGAACCGTCTGAACCGTCTGAACCGTCTGAACCGTCTGAATGGTCTGGATTGCGTCTCCGTGCCGTGAAGGGTTGGGCCAACCGGACACTCTACGCCACCCCGCGACCCGGTCGGGCAGAAGGGTGCGGGAACGGGCGCGGGCCTTGAAAGGATTGCGAAAACGGCCGGCGGCTGTGCGGGCTGGAGCGTCCTTCTCCCCTCGGGGGAGAAGGTGGGCCGCGGAGCGGTCCGGATGAGGGGGCGGGTCCGACGCGGCCACCCTTCCTGTATGCCTCCCCGGTCCCCCTCATCCGTCAGGCTTCGCCCGACACCTTCTCCCCCGAGGGGAGAAGGGCCATGTAAGGCCAAAGGAGTGCGCCATGCCCAAACCCCTGCAGATCGAGTTTGTCTCGGACGTCGTCTGTCCCTGGTGTGTGGTGGGGCTGGGCGGGCTGGAGACGGCGCTGGGGGCGCTGGCGGCCGAGGGAATCACGGCCGAGATCCGCTTTCAGCCGTTCGAGCTGAACCCCGACATGGCGCCCGAGGGGGAAAACATCACCGAGCACATCGGCCGCAAATACGGCGCCACGCCGGAACAGTCAGCGAAGAACCGCACGATGATCCGCGACCGGGCGGCCGAGGCGTGGCCCGACGACGGCAAAGGGTTCGAGATGCGGATGGGGCCGGACAGCCGCATCTGGAACACCTTTGACGCCCACCGGCTGCTGCACTGGGCGGGCACGATCGGGCTGGCCGAGCAGAGGGCGCTGAAAGAGGCCCTGTTCCGCGCCCACTTTACCGACACCCTTCCCCTGAGCGTCGCGGAAGTGCTGGCCGATGCCGCAGAGGCGGCCGGGCTGGTCCCCGGGTCAAGCCCGAGGATGACGAGGGCGGAGGCAGAGGCCGTGCTGGCCGACGGCCGCTATGCCGCCGAGGTCCGCGACGCCGAGGCCCTGTGGCGGTCGCGCGGCATCACCGGCGTGCCCGCCGTGGTGGTGGAGGGCAAATATCTGATCAGCGGCGGCCAGCCGGCGGCGGTGTTCGAAGAGGCGTTGCGGAAGATCGCGGGCGAGGGGACCTGAAGAGGTTCATCACAGCGAACACAGAGGAAGGCACAGAGAGCACGGCGGGGGCGGTGCGGGGTGCACATATTGTCATCCCGGCCAAGCCGCGCAGCGGCGCAGAGCCGGGACGGGAGGGGCGCAGTCCTTGCCCTCCCGGATAGCCCGCGAGGGCTGAGCCGGGAGCCGCGCGCCACGCGCTCACCCCTTCGCCCGGACAGCCGCGCCGCGCCTTCCGGGCGGTATGAGGGGAGGGTCGGTGCGTCCCGGATCGCGCTGCCGCGCGTCCGGGATGACAAGGGGGGGCCACCTCATCCGGATTGACGAACTGGAACGCTGGCGCCCCCTCCACCGCTTCGCGGTCCCCCTCCCCCGCAGGCGGGGGAGGAGAAGCCCGCTCGCGCAGAAAGCCGTTGATGAAGGTCGTCTTCCCGGCACCATTCGGCCCGGCGAGGCGAACGAGGGTGGGCATCTCTAACTTGAGATATCGGCTACGGGATCAGACCAGTCTTCCGGAACCTCGATCTTTGCGTCCACTCCCGCATGCTCCTTGAGCAGATAGAGAAGGTTGCTGCCCGACAGAAGCTCGATCGGTTTCCCCTCTGCAAAGGCAAATGCAGCCTTGCCGTACCCACTCGTCGTCACAAGAATACCCTTCGACGCACCTTCGTTGTGCATCGTGCCGAAAAGATCGCGAACCGCGCTTACGCCGACCGTGTTCTTATATCTCTTGGCCTGGACGATCACCTTGCCGCCGAGAACTGGTCTTGGATCGAACGCAACGCAATCCACACCCCCATCTCGGGACGCCTGGGTGAGCTTCGTCTCCAATCCCATGCTTTGGAACAGATTGGTGATGAGTGACTCGAACTCGCCGGGCGTAAGGTCCATCAGGTTCTGGCGCGTATCGAGCATCGCCAGCACGTCCTGCTCCTCAACGAAGCGGGGGTCCGCCATGTTAATGTCGACAACAGGTTTGATGGCCACCAGTTCAGCGGGGCTACGGGAAACGCTGGCGTGAAGACGCTTCAGGCACGCTGCAGCATCAACTGAGCTTAGCTGAAGTTCCGAGAACTGATCCCGGTTGACCCGGACAGATACCAAATACGGCTGAACCTGACGGCCCGTGCCAGGGTCAGTCGCAATAACGAACCCGTTGAGCACGACTGTCTGGACGAATCCGGGGTCGCCGGCGGAGAAGACCTCATGCAAGCAACGCAGCGCAATCTGCGAGATGACGTCGGCGTACTGCGCTTTTCGGGACCGATCGCTCCTTGCCTTCTCCCGAATTTCGTCCGCACTTTTTACAAATGAGTATTTTTCAACGGTGGGGATCGCCTGTTCCATGCTTGGCATCTGGAGATCGACGATGATCTGCTTGGATTCCTCGACGTAGCCCACGCGAACCTCGTTCGGGAACGACTCCGGGTATTCAGAACTGGCGAGGGCCAATTCGTAAAATGCCTTCAGCGCACTTGGGTCTCCCCGCTCGACGCCCGCTTCGAAATCGTCGATCTCAGCGTTGTGGGCGTCGACGCCTTCTTGCAGTCTCCGGACGGCTTCAGTGCGTTGAACTAGCAAACGGTTGTGATGTTCGATGGCCGCCTGATACTTGAATTCGCCATCAGATTTCGCCGCCGTGAATCGTGCTGTGGCGCCGGGCATCAACTTGTCGAAGAAAGACAGGGGACTCGGCTCAAACGCCGACCGATCCGGGGCTTTTAGATTGCGGAGGCTAGGCGGAAGCTCGTTTAGATCAATCGTGCGCCGCAGCGCCTCGAAATGCACGCCGGGGTCCGCGTCCAAGCCATCCGCAAGGATCGAAGCGAGTTGCTCGTTGAGTTCTTGAAGTTCTTCGTTGAGATCGGCCGCTTCATCGGCGCGACCTTCAAGATAATACTGCCTTGCGGCACGAGCGTTCGCGCGCGCCTGCCGTTCCATCGCTCTTGAATAGGCCGCCTGGCTACGAAGGTTTGCTCGGTGAGCCCTCTCCGATGCGCGCGCAGCACTCATCAATGCCGACGTGAAGCTCCTCGCCATCCCCAAATCCCCCAAGGCAGACCTGCAACCTTGGCATACACCTCAGAGGTGCGCAAAGCGGATCGGCGGCCGCCTCGCCCCTCCACCGCTTCGCGGTCCCCATCCCCATTCGCCAGCGGCGAACGGGGAGGAGACGTGGGGGTCAGACCTTCACTTCGATGGCCCCGCCCCCGGCCCGGAATTTCGCGCTCATTTCCGCCATGCCGGCTTCCGCTTCGGCTGAGGTCAGGGCGGCGTTGGCGGTGTTGGTCGGGTTGGCGTCCTTGACCGTTTCGGCGCCCGATTCCTTGGTCAGTTTGGCATCCCGGCGGATGTCCTGGCTGATCTTCATGCTGCAGAATTTGGGGCCGCACATGGAGCAGAAATGGGCGGTCTTGTGGGCCTCCTTCGGCAGGGTCTCGTCGTGGTATTTGCGGGCGGTTTCGGGGTCGAGGCCGAGGTTGAACTGGTCTTCCCAGCGGAACTCGAACCGGGCGCGGCTGAGGGCGTCGTCGTGCAGGCGGGCGGCGGGGTGGCCCTTGGCCAGGTCGGCGGCGTGGGCGGCGATCTTGTAGGTGATGACGCCGTCCTTGACGTCCTGACGGTCGGGCAGGCCGAGGTGCTCCTTGGGCGTGACGTAGCAGAGCATGGCCGTGCCGAACCAGCCGATCATGGCCGCGCCGATGGCGCTGGTGATGTGGTCATAGCCGGGGGCGATGTCGGTGGTCAGCGGCCCGAGCGTATAGAAGGGCGCCTCGTGGCAGTGCTTCAGCTGCTCATCCATATTGGCCTTGATCTTGTGCATCGGCACATGGCCGGGGCCCTCGATCATGACCTGACAGCCGTGATCCCAGGCGATTTTGGTCAGCTCGCCGAGGGTGCGCAGCTCGGCGAACTGGGCCTCGTCATTGGCGTCGGCGATGGAGCCGGGCCGCAGGCCGTCGCCGAGGCTGAAGCTGACGTCATAGGCGCGCATGATCTCGCAGATCTCGGCGAAATTCTCGTAGAGGAAGGACTCGCGGTGGTGGCTGAGGCACCACTTGGCCATGATCGAGCCGCCGCGTGAGACGATGCCGGTGACGCGGTTGGCGGTCATCGGCACGAAGGGCAGGCGCACGCCCGCGTGGATGGTGAAATAGTCCACGCCCTGTTCGGCCTGTTCGATCAGGGTGTCGCGATAGACCTCCCACGTCAGGTCCTCGGCGATGCCGCCCACCTTCTCCAGCGCCTGATAGATGGGCACGGTGCCGATCGGAACGCTGGAGTTGCGGATGATCCAGTCGCGGATGTTGTGGATGTTCCGCCCGGTCGACAGGTCCATGACATTGTCGGCGCCCCAGCGGGTGGCCCAGACCAGCTTGTCGACCTCGTCGTCGACCGAGCTGAGGACGGCGCTGTTGCCGATGTTCGCATTGATCTTCACCAGGAAGTTGCGGCCGATGATCATCGGCTCGACCTCGGGGTGGTTGATGTTGTGGGGGATGATGGCGCGGCCGCGGGCGATCTCGCTTCTGACGAATTCCGGGGTGACGAAGTCGGGGATGCTGGCACCGAAGCTCTCGCCGTCCCGGGGTGGCGAGTGGCGAGTGGCGAGTGGCGAGGAGGATACAGGCAGGGTGGAGCCGTCGGCGAGGGTGATGGTCTGGCCCTCTTCACTCGCCACTCGCCACTCGTCTCTCGCTACTTCTCTCCGCAGGTTCTCGCGGATGGCGACATATTCCATCTCGGGCGTGATGATGCCGGCCTTGGCGTATTCGTACTGGGTGACCGGGCGGCCGGGGACGCCCTTGAAGACCTTGTGGTGCGAGGTGTCGAAGCGCGGGGCCAGGTGGCGGCCCGACGCGTGGCCGTTGTCCTCGGGCTTGACCTCGCGCGGCTGGGCCACGGGGGCGATGTCGCCGCGATCCAGCTGCCAGCTGGATTTGACGAGGGGCAGGCCGCGCTTGATGTCGATGGTGACCGAGGGGTCGGTGTAGGGGCCCGAGGAGTCATAGATGGTCACCGGCGGCTCATTGGCGCTGGGGTGCACCGCGACCTCGCGGAACGGCACGCGGATGTCGGGGTAGAGCTCGCCCGCCACATAGACCTTGCGACTGCCCGCCCGCTCGCCGGTGGGAATGGTGCCCGTCTCGCGCATGACTTCGTCACGCGCATCCTTGAGAGGGAGGCTATCGCTCGCGACGCGGTCGCTCGCTGCTTGAGCCTCGGGAGCGCTGGATTTGTCGGCGGGGACGTGGATGTTCATGGCAGCCTCTCGGTATGAGGGCGCCGACGTCGGGCGAGTAGCGTCTTCTCCCTTCGCCGGCATGACCCGGATCAGGTTCGACGGGTCAGGACGCGGTCCTATCTCAGCCGCCTTGCGCGGCCCCCCGGAGAACGCGGGCACGATAGGCCGGATGGGACGGCCGCGAAAGGGGTCAGGAAAACTCGGCCTCGAGGTCGGCGAGGCGGGCGGCCTGGTCCTCGGCGATCAGGGCGTCCAGCAGGGGGTCGAGGTCGCCCTCGAGGATCTGCGGCAGGCTGTGGAGGGTCAGGTTGATGCGGTGGTCGCTGACCCGGCCTTGCGGGAAGTTATAGGTACGGATGCGCTCGGACCGGTCGCCGGAGCCGACCTGGGATTTGCGGCTGTCGGAGCGGGCCAGATCCTTGGCCTGACGCTGCTGGTCATAAAGGCGGACGCGCAGGTTCTTCATGGCCTTGTCGCGGTTCACGTGCTGGGACTTTTCCGAGCTGGTCACGACGATGCCGGTCGGCAGGTGGGTGATGCGCACGGCGGAATCGGTCTTGTTGACGTGCTGGCCGCCCGATCCGGAGGCGCGGAAGGTGTCGATGCGGATGTCCTTGTCGTGGATCTCGATCTCCACGTCCTCGACCTCGGGCAGGACGGCGACGGTAGCGGCCGAGGTGTGGATGCGGCCGCCGGCCTCGGTGACCGGCACGCGCTGCACCCGGTGGACGCCCGACTCGAACTTCAGCCGGCCGAACACGCCCTCGCCCGAGACGGTGGCGATGATTTCCTTGTAGCCGCCGGCCTCGCCCTCGGTCGCCGAGTCCAGTTCGACCTTCCAGCCGCGGTTGGCGGCATAGCGCGAGTACATGCGGAACAGGTCGCCGGCGAACAGGGCGGCCTCGTCGCCGCCGGTGCCGGCGCGGACTTCCAGCACGGCCGAGGCCTGTTCATCGGCATCGCGGGGGGCCAGCAGCAGGGCCACGCCCCGCTCCATCTCGGGCAGGCTGTCCTTGAGGGTCTGCAACTCGTCGGCGGCCATCTCGGCCATTTCGGGATCGGAGGCCATGGCCTCGAGGTCGGCCATTTCCTCCCGGGTTTTCGCCAGTGCCATGACGGCGTCGGCGATCGGCTTCATCTCGGCATGCTCTTTCGACAGGCGCACGATCTCCTGACCGTCGGTGGCCGCACCCATGCGCGCCTCGACCTGCTGGAAGCGGTCAATCACCTGATCAAGACGGGCCTGGGGAAGTCGCAAGGGAAGCTCCTGTTGGACGAAGCCGGTGCTTTAGCGCGACGGGGCGGTGGATACCAAGGCCGGACGCGCTGCGGCAAATAATGAGACGCTCAGGGTTCCCATGAGACGCCCGGCAAGTGCGAAGCTATAATCGAAGCCGACCGTTGTGTGGACGGTGGTGATGCGGCCGGTCGCGGAGCTCTCTTGGACACCTTCCTGATGTTCCTGCTGGTCGGGCTGCTGGCCCAGTCGGTGGATGGCGCGCTGGGCATGGCCTATGGCGTCATCGCGAATACCGTCCTTCTGGCCTTCGGCGTGCCGCCCGCGACCGCCTCGGCCAGCGTCCATGTCGCCAAGATCTTTACCGGTGGCGCCTCGGCCGCCTCGCACATCGCGCACCGGAACATCCTGTGGCCCCTGTTCTGGCCCCTCGCCATCGGGGGAGTGGTCGGGGGAGTGGTCGGCGCCTATGTGCTGACCGGGGTCCCCGGCGAGAGGATCAAGCCGTACATCCTGGTCTATCTGCTGCTGATTGGAGCCTGGGTGCTCTGGCGGGCGGGGCACAACATCCGGAATCGCATCTTCCCGCCCCGGCTCAGTGGGCCGCTGGGCGTGGTCGGCGGCTTTCTCGACGCCATCGGCGGCGGTGGCTGGGGGCCGACGGTGACCTCGACTCTGGTCGGGGCGGGGACCGAGCCGCGCCGTGCCATCGGCACGGTCAATTCCGCCGAACTCCTGGTCACCAGCGCCATTTCGGCCGCCTTCCTCGTGGCCCTGTTGACCGGGAGGTGGGATGGCGGCGCGCTGGAGAACCACGCCTGGGCCATCGGCGGGCTGATCGTCGGCGGGCTGATCGCCGCCCCGTTCGCGGGCTGGATCACCAAACGGGTGCCGGCAAAGATCCTGACCTACGGGGTCGGCGGGCTGATCATCCTGCTTGCCGGCTATCAGGCCCTGCAGCTGGCCGGGATCGCGCCCTGAACGAAAACCGACGGGACCGGCTCAGGCCGGGTGGGTCTGGATAAAGCTGTCGCGGGCCTCAAGCCGGTCAGTGAGCGCGACCAGGCGGGGGTGACCCGCGCGCCAGTCGATGTCCGGGTGGCGAAAGCCGGTCCAGGTGGTGGCGACGCCGGTGGCGATGACGCCGAGATCGAGCGCGTCACCGTCGGGCAGGGCCTGTTCCAGGGCGTCGAACGAGCGGTGCATGTTGCGGGTCCAGCGGTCGATCCATGAGGGGGACTGCTCGCTCTCGGGGCGACGCCGTTCCAGCAGGCGTTTGACGCCCATTTCCAGCGCACCGTGGGCCAGGGTCTGGAGCCGACGGACCCGCCAGCGCTCGGGCCCCTCGGGCGGCAGCAGGCGCGGGCCGGAGACGCCATGGGCATCCAGCCATTCGCAGATGACCGGGCTGTCGGTCAGCGGCAGGCCGTCGCCCGCGATCAGGGCCGGAACCTGAACCAGCGGGTTGGAGCTCATCAGGCCCGGATCGTCAGAATAGGGATCGGCCACCACCTCCTCGATCCGGTCGGCGAGGCCGCGCTCGCGCGCCACGATCCGGCACAGGCGGGCATAGGGGGAGGGGGTGGAGATGTAGAGTTTCATGGCGATGGGTACCGTCGGGCTGAGTGCAGGACGTTGATGAGGCGTATCTGGTGCGCCTCCGCACGGTAGACCAGAATATAGTTCGGATGAATGAGGGCTTCGCGCGTACCCGGGACGCGGCCCTCGCGACCTGATCGCGGATGCACGGAGACCTGCGCGAGGACTTGCTCGAGGTGGGTCCTCAGCGTGTTTGCCCCCTGCGGACTATGGTCGCTGACGTAGTCTATAATCGCATGCCAGTTTCGCCGGGCCGCAGGCCGCCAGACGATGGGCAGCATCAGCCGGTCCGCTTGGCCTTGGCGTCCAGCATGGCCTGAATCTCGGCCATGACCTGATCGTGCGGGATCTCAGGCCCGGGCTCCGCCAGCGACTGCTCGACCTTCGCACGGACCCAGGCATCATGGGCCTCGGCCTCTTCGGTCGTGGCGAATTCGCTGACGATGGGATCGAGTTTGGCCATGCAGGAAGAATGCGCCCTTGCCGCCAAGGCTGCAACGGGTTGCTACTTTGCAGCGACTTCCGACGCAGACTCAACCTTCCGTGCGGCGTCCAGCTCGGCGGCCTTGGCTTCGACGCGGGCGACGATTTCGTCGATCATGCCCTCGTTGGCCTGTTTGTGGGCGATCTTGCCGTTCAGATAGACCATGCCCGCACCCTTGCCGCCGCCGGTGAAGCCGACGTCGGTATAGAGGGCCTCGCCCGGGCCGTTGACCACACAGCCGATGATCGACAGCGACATGGGGGTGGTGATGTGGGCCAGCTTTTCCTCGAGGATGCCGACCGTCTCGATGACGTTGAAGCCCTGCCGGGCGCACGACGGACAGGCGATGATGTTGACGCCCCGGTGGCGCAGGCCCAGCGACTTGAGGATGTCAAAGCCGACCTTGATCTCCTCGATCGGATCGGCGGCGAGGCTGACGCGGATGGTGTCGCCGATGCCGGACCACAGCATATTGCCGAGGCCGATCGACGACTTGATCGTACCCGAGCGCAGAGGCCCGGCCTCGGTCACGCCGAGGTGCAGCGGACAGTCGATGGCGTCGGCCAGTTGCTGATAGGCGGCGACGGTCAGGAAGGGGTCGGACGCCTTCACTGAAATCTTGAACTCGTGAAAGTCGTGGTCCTGCAGGATGCGGGCGTGGTTGAGGGCGGACTCGACCATGGCCTCGGGGCAGGGCTCGCCGTATTTTTCCAGCAGGTCGCGCTCCAGCGAGCCGGCATTGACGCCGATGCGCATGGAACAGCCGTGGTCACGGGCGGCCTGGACGACCTCGCGCACGCGGTCGGGCGAGCCGATATTGCCGGGATTGATGCGCAGGCATGCGGCGCCCGCCTGGGCGGCCTCGATGCCGCGCTTGTAGTGAAAGTGGATGTCGGCGACCAGCGGAACCCGGGCCTCGCGGGCGATCTGGCGGAAGGCGGCGGTCGACTCCTCGTCGGGGCAGGAGACGCGGACGATGTCGGCTCCGGCCTCTTCCAGCTGACGGATCTGGTCGATCGTGGCCGCGGCGTCGGACGTCGGCGTATTGGTCATCGACTGGACGGTGATCGGCGCGCCGCCGCCCACGGGGACATTGCCAACCATGATCTGGCGGCTGGGTCGGCGCTCGATATGGCGCCAGGGGCGGACGTGGGAGAGCTCGGACATGGCGAGGTTCAGATAGTCCTTATCGACGCCGATTGCCACGGCGCACGATGTCGCCGACGCGTCCGGGTGGTCAGCCGTCCGTGGTCATGGCCTGGGCCGCGCGGACGGCGGCTTCGGTGCGGCGGGTCAGGGCCTCGGTGGCCTGACGGGCGAGGGTCTCGGCCCGGCGATTGAGCTGGGACAGGGGGGTCAGAGCCTGCTCCAGACGGCCGCCGTATTCGCCGTTCAGGTAGACATCGAAGGCCGACGGATCAGCGACGTCGATGACGGCCTGGACGCCGACCGGCGCGCGCCAGGCTTCACCGGCGGCCAGCTGACGGGCGAACAGGACGCGGCCGTCGGACATGCGGACGACCAGAATGGTCGGCTTGCGCGCCTGAAGGACGACCTGTGAGGCGGTGGCGGCGGCGCCATAGACGGCCCCGCGAGGATTGAAGGCCTTTTGCACGGGTGCGGTCCCGGCATCGGCGGCGGCGGCCGCTTCGGTGTCGGCGGCGGTCAGGCCGGTCAGCTCGGTCTCAAGCCCGCGGGTGACATAGAGGGGGGGCACGGTCTGATCGGGCGGGGCCGGCTGGGCCACGTCAAGCGCCACGGTTCCGGGGGTGGAGCCGACCGACCAGCTTTCGGGCACGGCGACCAGATCCGACGGCTGGGTCGGCGACATCAGGCTGACGCGCTGGAAGATGTTCCAGCCGAGGACGGCCAGACCGATGATGGCCAGCACACCGATGATGCGCGGCGAATAGCGCCGGACTTCCTCAAAGGCGATGCCGACGGGGGCCTGCAGGGGGACTGAAGGGTCGGGCACGTCGCGCTTGAAGCGCTCGACCGCCAGTTGTTCGTCGACGCCCAGCGCCCCGGCATAGGCACGGACATAGCCGATCGAGAAGACCCGCGAGGGCAGGATGGAGGTGTCGTTCTGTTCGAGGGCGCGCAGATAGCGGACGTGGACGCGGGTGATGGCCGACATGTCCTCGAGCGAGCGATTGGACGCCTTGCGCGCGGCGCGGAGCCCGTCACCGAGAGTCGGAGCATTCGTGATGGGGGGCACAGGGTCCCTCCAGTCGGGATGTGCCCGAAACTCGTCGGGGATGTTCCCCGTATCCAGTGCCATGAGGCCCGACCCAACTATCGGCATCGATGATGCCGCACTCAACCACGATGCAGTGCCTAACAAACCCGGGTGACGGTTCTCGCCTCCCCCCGGAGGTCTTTTGCGATCCTCTTGTGGATAACCCATCGTGGCCCCCCGATCAACGTCCCGTTAAGCATCCGGACCGTTTCAGGACGGGACGCTTCAGAGCACGACGTTCAACTTCCGGGCCAGGGACTCTATCTCGTTGCGGATCGAACCGGCGGACAGGCCAAGCAGGCTGGTCATGGCGCGCTGGGCCTGGCCCAGGTCGGTCGACAGGCACATGCGCTTGACCGGTCCGACCCCGGCAGCGGGAGCGGACAGGCGGGTGTAGCCGAGGGTCAGAAGGGCAAAGGCCTCGAGCGGACGGCCGGCCAGTTCTCCGCATACGGAGACGGGTGTTCCGGTCTCGGCGCATTTCCGCTGGATTTCGGCCAGCGCCCGGAGCGCCGGGGGCGACAGGGGGTCGTAGCGGTCCGAGACCAGCGGATTGGTGCGGTCTGCGGCGAACATATATTGCAGCAGGTCATTGGTGCCGACCGAGACGAAGTCGGTCAGGGGCAGAAGCGCATCCAGATGCCACAGCAGGGACGGGCATTCGATCATGGCCCCGACCCGCAGCAGGCTGGGCAGGCTGCGGCCGCGCCGACGGGCCCAGGCGCACTCGACATCGACCAGTTCGCGGGCGGCGCGGAATTCGTCGACCGTGGCGATCATGGGGAACATGACGCGCAGCTCGCGGCCCTCGGCAGCCGACAGCAGGGCGCGCAGCTGCAGCCGCAACAGGCCCGGCCGGTCCAGACCCAGACGGATGGCGCGACGGCCGAGGGCGGGGTTCTCCTCGCGCTCAGCCTCGAGATAGGGCAGCACCTTGTCGCCGCCGATGTCGAGGGTGCGGAAGGTGACGGGCCGGTCGCCGGCGGTGTCCAGCACCTTGCGATAGAGGTTGGTCTGGGCGTCCAGCCGGGGCAGTTCCTCCGACACCATGAACTGGAATTCGGTGCGGAACAGACCGATGCCCTCTGCGCCGGTCTGGTCCAGGTTGTCGAGGTCGACGGCGAGTCCGGCATTGGTCAGCAGCTGGATGCGCTTGCCGTCGAGGGTGATGGCCGGGGTGTCGCGCAATCGGGCGAACTCGGCCTGACGCTTGCTGCGCAGGTCGAGGCGGGCCTGGACGGCCTCCAGCACATCGGGGCGGGGGCGCAGATAGGCCTCTCCGGTTTCGCCGTCGGCGATGACCAGATCGCCCTCGCTGAGGCGGTCGCGGATGCCGGCCATCCGTCCCACACACGGAATCTGAAGGGCGCGGGCGACGATGGCCGCGTGGCTGGCGGCCGAGCCCTCTTCCAACAGCAGGCCCTTCAGCCGCTCGCGCGGGTACTCCAGCAGGTCGGCCGGGCCGAGGTTGCGGGCGACGAGGATGGTGTCCTCGGGCAGGTCGCGTTCGCCGGGGCGATCGCCGGCCAGCACGCGCAGCAGGCGGTTGGCCAGATCCTCGAGGTCGTGCAGCCGCTCGCGGATATAGGGGTCGCGGGCCTTGGCGAAGCGGGCGCGGTGCTCGTTGCGGACCCGGTCGACGGCGGCCTCGGCGGTCAGGCCCGAGCGGACGGCCTCTTCCAGCGAGCGGTTCCAGCCCCGGTCGACGGCGAACATGCGGTAGGTTTCCAGCACCTCGAACGAGGGGCCGGACAGGCCCTGACTGCCGTCCAGCATGGCGTCGATATTGGCCTTGAGCGCCTCCAGCCCGGCCTTGAGCCGTTCTTCCTCAAGCGGGGTGTCGTCGGCCAGCAGCTTTTCGGGCGGGAGCGGCGGCTCGTGCAAGACGACGTGGCCATAGGCGAGGCCGTCCGAGAATTTCTGACCCTTGAAGCGTTCAGGCCGGTGCGGCGCCACCTCGACGTCGCGCAGTTCGTCGAGGCCCATCAGCTCGCCGGATGCGACCGTTTCGGCCAGCACCATGGCGATGGTCTGGATGTCCTCGATCTCGTCCTCGTCATAGCGACGCGCGGACTGGTTCTGGACGACCAGAACGCCGATCGCGCGTCCGCCCCGCAGCAGGGGTGCGCCGAGGAAGGCGTGATAGGGATCCTCGCCCGTTTCCGGCCGGTAGGAGAAGTTCGGGTGGGACGGCGCGTGCGACAGGCTGATCGGCTCGGCCACGCGGGCCACCTCGCCCACCAGACCCTCACCGGGGCTGAGGCGGGTATTGTGCACGGCCTCGCGGTTCAGCCCCTGGGTGGCAAACAGCTCCAGCTCGCCCGAGGCGCGCCGCAGATAGATGGAGCAGACCTCGGCGACCATGGTCTGGGCGATGATCCGGACGACCAGATCCAGCCGCTCCTGGGCCGGACCGCCCCCGGCCATAGCCTCGCGGATCTGGCGCAGGAGGTTTCTGGGCCCTCGTGTCGTCAATCCGCTTGCAGTCGGCATGGCCCCTCCGTCAGACCCGATAGATAGGGGGCCCGGGCGATATTCCCATGCTTATACGGCTTCAAGGCCGTAGGCGGAATGGAGTGCGCGCACGGCCAGCTCGGCATAGGCCGCATCGATCAGGACGCTGATCTTGATTTCCGAGGTCGAGATGGCCTGGAATTTGATGCCCTTGTCGGCCAGGGCCCGGAACATGGTCTGGGCGACGCCGGCGTGGCTGCGCATGCCAACCCCGACCACCGAGACCTTGGCCACATCCTCGTCGAGGCGGATTTCCTGAAAGCCGATGTCGGTCTGGGCCGCGCGCATCAGCTCGGCGGCGCGGGTGGCATCCCGGCGGCCCGTGGTGAAGGTCAGATTGACCGCGCCTTCGGTGCGCGACTGACTCTGGACGATCATGTCGACATTGACCCCGGCCTCGGCCAGGCGGGTGAAGACGTCGGCCGGGGCGTCGGTGCGGTCATCCAACCCCAGAAGGGTGATGCGGGCCTCGTCGCGGCTCATGGTGACGCCGGACACGATACGTTTTTCCACGATCTCTTCCTCGTCGCAGATCAGGGTGCCGCCCTTGTCGGGAAGCACGCCCTGATCGTCGGGTTCAATGAAGCTGGACAGCACCCTAAGGGGCACTTTTTTCGCCATGGCCAGTTCGACCGAGCGGGTCTGGAGCACCTTGGCCCCCAGCGAGGCCATTTCCAGCATTTCCTCGTAGGATATCCGCTCCAGCCGCCGGGCGCGGCTCTCGATGCGGGGGTCGGTCGTATAGACGCCGTCCACGTCGGTGTAGATGTCGCAGGGACAGTTGAGCGCCGCCGCCACGGCCACCGCCGAGGTGTCGGAGCCGCCGCGGCCGAGGGTGGTGATACGGCCGCCGGCGGTGACACCCTGAAAGCCCGGCACCACGGCGATCTCGCCGCCGTCGACGGCCAGACCCAAGGCCTCGCCCGGAATGTCGATGATGCGGGCCTTGCCGTGCTGGTCGTCGGTGATGATGGGAATCTGCCAGCCCATCCAGCTGCGCGCGCGCAGACCCATGTTGCGCAGGGTCAGGGCCAGCAGGCCGGCCGTCACCTGTTCGCCCGAGGCGACCACGGCGTCATATTCGTCATCGGTGGGGTCGATTCCCTGGGCGGGCCGGCCCGCGCCGTCGGTCCAGGCGACCAGCTCATTGGTCTTGCCGGCCATGGCCGAGACAACCACGGCCACACGCCGTCCGGCATTGTATTCGGCGGCCACGATCCGCGCTGCACGCCGGATCCGGTCAAGGTCGCCCATGGAGGTCCCGCCGAACTTCAGCACAAGGCGCGTCATTCTGACCGGGATCCTCTCTTGAAACTGATGTCGGGGGCGTTCATGCCATGCCCATGGGCGCTTCTAACGACACGGCCGGGCCGCGCAAACCGAAAACCGATCCGGGGCAGGCCTCGGGTCCGACGTACAGCGTCGACCCGACGGATGTGGCGCGCTTTTCGGCGCTGGCCGAGACCTGGTGGGATCCGAAGGGACCATTTGCGCCCCTGCACCGGTTCAATCCGGTCCGGCTCGGCTTCATCCGGCGCGAGGCGCTGGCGCGGTTCGGACGCGACGGTAGCGCGCGGCGGCCGTTCGAGGGGCTGAGGCTGCTGGATATCGGCTGCGGCGGCGGCCTTTTGTCCGAGCCCATGGCGCGGCTGGGCTTTGATGTCACAGCGGTCGATGCCTCGGAGAAGAATATCGGCACGGCGCGCATCCATGCCGAGGCGCAGGGGCTGACGATCGATTTTCGCCACGGCACGGCCGAGGGGCTGATGGCGGCAGGCGAGCCGCCCTTTGACCTGATCCTGAACATGGAGGTGGTCGAGCACGTCGCCGACCCCGCCGCCTATCTGCGCGACACCGCCGCCATGATCGCGCCGGGCGGGATGATGATCGTTGCGACCCTCAATAAGACGCTGAAGTCTCTGGCGCTGGGCAAGGTGGCGGCGGAATACATCCTGCGCTGGATGCCGCCGGGCACCCATGACTGGAACCAGTTCATCAAGCCCGACACGCTGAAGGACTGGCTGGAGGCGGCGCCCGGGGTAGCCGTACGCGGGCCGTTCGGCGTGACCTATGACCCGCTGTCGGGCCGGTTTTCGGAGAGCGACGACGTCGGCATCAACTATATGATGATCGCCGACCGGGACTGAACCTTACGAGGAATTCATCCAGATTTCAGACTTGTAACGGGAATGCGTGGGGGGCGGGGCGTACAGGTGAGCTCAAACTTCACCGGAGATGACCCCATGAAACGCATCCTTCTGACCGCCGCCCTGATCGCGGCGGGCCTCAGCACCTCGGCCTGTGTCACCATCATCGACGCCTCCCATGAGGACGGCTGGCGGGCCAAGGCCGCCACGCCCTTCAACGAAGCCCGTGACCTGTGCCGCGAGACCGCCGACGTTCACAGCCCGGCGTTCGAGACCTGCATGGCCGGGCAGGGCTGGACCCGCGATTAATCCGACGGGCAGCGGCTGTTGAGCGGGGCTGCGTCGAAGCGCCATTCGACGCTGCGGGGCGTGCCCGCGATCTCGCCGTCGATGCGGGCGCGGAGCCCTTCGCCGTCGCGCTCGTAGCGAATATGGGTGGGGAAGTCGTTGTCCGGGTTCGAGAAGACGACGAAGTCCTCACCCTGTTCGGTCAGGGCGAACCGCACCTCGTCCTGACCTGAGGGTTTGACGACATAGACCGCCACGCCGTCCGGCAGGGTGGTGATGAAGGCCAGTTCAAAGCCGACGCGCCCCTGCGGCGACACGGTGACGGCATGGCCGGCCATCAGGCCGACGCGGGGATCGCTCCAGGTCTCGGACGCCTCGCGCCCGTCCGAACAGTCGAGCCAGTAGCCGCTCATCCAGCCGAGGCCGGCGACGGGGTCCGGGGCCGTGGTTGTGAGCAGGGCAGCAGCGAGAGCAGGCAGAAGGGACATCGGCGATCTCCGGTTTCTAGACCGGTTCCGGCCCGCCGGGCTTGTAGGTTTGCGACGCGATGGCGCGCGCCAGCTCGACCTGTTCGCGGGCCCATTCGGTGGCGGTACAGCCCAGGAAGCGGCGAAAGTCGCGGGCCAGCTGCGGCTGGTCGAAATAGCCGGCGCCCAGACCGGCATCCAGCCAGCCCTCGGCGTCCTCGGCCATGGCATGATCAAAGACGCGCCGGAAGCGGATGACCGAGCGCAGGGTGCGCGGCGCGATGCCGACCCGGTCGAGAAAGCGGCGTTGCAGGGCGCGGCGGGCAGCGGCATCACGGGCCGGCAGGGGCTGGTCGGCATGAAGGGCCTCGACCTCGGCCCGAACCCGCGGGTCGAGGGTCCAGGCCCCGGTCCGGCGTTCACCCTCCAGCCAGTCCAGCATCACATGCGCCTGCGCCTCGGGATCGCCGGACGGAGGCGAGAGGCCCCCAAGCCGTGCGGTCATGTCCAGCCGCTGGTCGGTGGCGGTGCGGAGGGACTGGCCCAGCCAGTCGCGCGCGCCGTCGGGGTGAAAACGCAGGGCCACCATCTCGACGGGTCCGGTCGGGCGGATGGCGATGGGCCGGGTCATCTGCCCCGCGAACAGGGCGTGAGGCTGCAGGCGAAAGGTGCCGTCGGTGTCGGCCTCTTCATAGGGATCGCCGAGGTCGAGGATCAGTTCGGGGCAGCCGTCGGGGGCGATCCGCTGGATCGTCCGGCTGGGCCGGGGGCAGGCGTAGGTCCAGACCATGCGCACCCAGGGGCGGAGCGCCTCGGGCGGGTCGACCTCGTGATAGCGCTCCCCCGTATCCACCCTCAGTGTGCCTTCGACGGGTCCGGCGGCGGAGCCGGAAGGGGCGCGCAGGGGATGCCGTCTTCCTTGAGCGCCCTGACCTCCTCGGCGGTGGCTTCGCCATAGATTTCACGCTGTTCGGAGGTGCCTTCGTGGATGGCGCGCGCCTCGCGGGCGAAGGTGTCGCCGACATAGTCGAAATTGGCCTCGACATGGGCCCGGACCTTTTTGGCCATATCGGTCATCAGGGTCTGGAGCGGCAGATCGGGAACGGACCGCTTCTTCGTGCCCGCGACGGCGGGGGCCATGATCTGTTTCGCCACCTCGCGCGAGCCGCAGAAGGGGCACTCGACCAGCCCCCGGGCCGCCTGATCGTCATAGTCGGACGAGCTGGAGAACCAGGCCTCGAACGGGTGGTCAGCCGCACAGGAAAGGGCGTAGCGGATCATGCGTCGCTCGCGGAGCGGAAGGGGCGGTCGTGGGTCAGGGCCGGGATGGCGCGGCGGGCGCGGTCCACGGCATCAAGGTCCAGCGAGGCGTGCAGGATGCCGGGCCGGTCGTGATCGAGGGCGGCGATCACCTTGCCCCAGGGGTCGACCACAGTAGACCGGCCCCAGGTGGCGCGACCGTCTTCGTGGGTTCCGCCCTGGGCCGCCGCCAGCACGAAGGCACCGGTCTCGATGGCGCGGGCGCGCAACAGGACCTGCCAGTGGGCCTCGCCGGTGGGCACGGTGAAGGCAGCGGGGACGGTGATCATGCGCACATCAGAGTGGGCCTTGGCGAGATCGCGATAGAGCTGCGGAAAGCGCACATCATAGCAGATGGAAAGCCCCAGACCGCCCCAGGGCGTATCGGCCACCACGGCACGCTCTCCCGGGCGAACGACCTTGCTCTCGCGCCAGCTCTCGCCCGTGTCGAGGTCGACGTCGAAGACATGCAGCTTATCATAGCGGGCGATGATCCGGCCCTCGGGGTCGATCAGCAGGGCCCGGTTGGCGGCGCGGCCGGCCGCATCGTCCTCGGCCCGGACCATGACCGAGCCGACCTGCAGCCAGATGCCCAGCTCGCGGGCCAGCGCCGACAACCCCTGCACGGCGGCATCGTCCGCCTCGGCCATGAGGGTGGCGCGGCCCTCACGACGCCGCTCGACGCGATTGGTGGCCTCGGGCGTCAGGATCAGACTTGCGCCCTCACCGGCCGCCTGACGGATCAGGGGCGCGACGTGATCCAGACCCGTCGCACTGGTGGCCGGGGTGCGGGTCTGGATCAGGGCGATGTCGAGCGGTTCGGCCATGGGCGGGTGTCAGGCTTCCAGCAAAGGATCCAGCCCGCCGCGGGCGTCCAGGGCATGCAGTTCGTCCGAGCCGCCGATATGGCGATCGCCGATGAAGATCTGCGGGAAGGTGGCGCGACCGCCCGACTTTGACGTCATCTCGGCCTTGAGCTGCGGATCGTTGGAGGCGACGACCTCCTGATAGTCCACGCCCTTCTTCTTCAGCAGCATCATGGCCGAGATGCAGTAGGGGCAGCCCGGCTTGGTATAGAGAACGACATCGGCCACGGGGCAGATACTCCTTGAACGTTTCAGACAGCGGTTCAGCCCGTAGACGGGCGGATTGTTCCCCTATGTAGGCATTGTGCGGGCGGTCTGCACGCGAGCGACGACGGCGAGGTCAACAGCCCGGGCCCCGGCGTCCAGCAAGGCGCGGGCGCAGGCCTCGGCTGTGGCGCCGGTGGTCAGCACATCATCGACCAGCAGGATGCGCCGGCCGCGCAGACGGCCCCGGCGCTCTTCGGGCACGGAGAAGACCCCCTTCACATTCAGCTTGCGGCCCCGGGCGCCAAGGCCCCCCTGAGAGGCCGTGGCGGCCCGGCGCACCAGACTGTCGGGCAGATAGTCGAGGCGTTCGGTCCGGGCGAGGGGCCTGGCGATCTCGGCGGCCTGGTTGAAGCGGCGGGCCAAGAGGCGCGAGGGGTGCAGCGGCACGGGCACCACGGCATCGGCCTGATCCAGCAGGGGGCGGGCGGCGCGCGACAGCCAGCGGGCGAACAATGGGGCCAGCGGCTGGTCGTCAGCGTGCTTGAACCGGAGGATGAGCGGCCGCGAGCCATCGTCATACAGACAGGCGGCGCGCGCCCGCCCGAAGGCCAGCGGATGGGCGAGGCACGGGGCGCAGCGGCCCTCGGCAAAATCGCCGGAGTCGACGGTGAAGGGGGCGCCGCAGCCATCGCAGACGGGGTCATCCAGAAAGGTGATGCGTGACCATTCCAGCGACGTCAGGGCCGCGCCGATGCGGCCCGCCGGCCCCGGACTTTCCGGCGGCGGCAGGATCAGATCGGCCAGTCCACGCCCCATCGTACGCGCGAAAGACTGGACACGCGCGCCGGGACCGGCTTTCCAGAAGTCTCCCTCCGCCCCCATATCGATCCGCATGACCCCCACGTCCGCTCCGCCTCGTCTGTTCGACCCTGCCCGCAGGAAGGCGCGGGTGCAACGGGCCGAGCGTGCCGGGACGCCGGTCGACTTTCTGCACCGGCGCGCTGCCGAGGGGCTGGCGGACAGTCTGGATGCCATTCCGCGCGACTTCTCCGTCGTCGTCGATCTGTCGCCGCGCGCCGGGATCTTTGCTGAAGTGCTGGCGGAGCATGACGCCGCGGCCCGGATCGGGCCGGTGACCACGCCGGTGCCGCTGCCCGACCGGGTCGTGCCGGGCGAGGGGGCGCTGGGGCTTGAGGACTGGTCAGTCGATCTGATCGTCTCGGTGCTGGGGCTGCACTGGGCCAATGACCTGCCGGGGGCGCTCAGCCAGATCCGGCGGGCGCTGAAGCCGGACGGCCTGTTTCTGGGGGCTATGTTCGGGGCGGGGACACTGATCGAGCTGCGCGATGTGCTGACCCGGGCCGAGCTGGAGGTGTCCGGGGGCGCGGCCCCGCGCGTGTCGCCTTTTGCCGATGCCTATGACGCGGCAGGTCTGATGCAGCGGGCCGGGTTCGCCCTGCCGGTGGTGGACGGTGACACGGTGGCGGTGCGCTATCGCGGCATGATGGCGCTGGTGAAGGACCTGCGCGGCATGGGCGAGGCGGGTGCGCCAGAGGGGCCGAAGCCTTCCCTGTCGCGCTGGACGGTGGCCCAGGCGGCGGGGCTCTATGAGGAGCGATATTCGGTGACGGGTGACGATGCGCGGCCCAGGGTGCAGGCGACGTTCGAGACCCTGTTCCTGACCGGCTGGGCGCCCTCACCCGATCAGCCCAAGCCGTTGAAGCCGGGGTCGGTCGCACCCGGGTTCAGGATCGCTCCGGGCAAGGCCTAGCTGTCGAAGCTATGAAGGTTGTTCACCCGGGGATGGGCTGAGAAGCTGGGGTTGCGAAGCACCAACCTCAACCGAAGAGTTCCCCGGATGAACGTACACAAGAATGCCCGTCTGACGCCGTCGGGTCGAGCCTTGTTGGCCGAGCGGATCGAGACGGGCT
>NZ_QTTA01000003.1 GCF_003730275.1 Brevundimonas halotolerans | reverse complement strand
CCGCTGCGGCCCAACGGCTGAAACGCTTGTGCGCCGTCTTCCACTTGCCGTAGCGCTCGGGAAGGTCCTGCCAGTGAGCGCCGGAACGCAGCACCCACAGCACGCCGTTCACGAACAGGCGGTTGTCTGACCCCGTCCGCCCGGGATCCGACGTCTTCCCCGGGAGCAGCGGCTCGATCCGAGCCCACTGCGCCTCATCCAGTTCGTACCGCTTCACACCCATCACAGACCTCCGTCAAAGCGGAGACCTATGAATCACGCATTCAGGCCCAAGTGAATCCCTGAATGTCGATTGGACCTAGACCGGCTCACCCCGCAGGAGTTTTGGCAGGTCGCCTGTGGCGCCGCCCGCTTCGTGCATGAAGGCCCGGCGCAGGGGCGCGATGCGGTTGACGGCGGCCATGCCGAGGTCACGCACGGCCCGGACCGGGGCGATATCGTTCGAGAACAGCCGGACAAAGGCGTCAAAGGCCAGCGTCAGGGCGACCGTGTCAAAGCGCCGCCACTGGGCATAGCGGTCCAGCACGGGCTCGGCGCCGATATCCTCACCCAGCAGCCGCGCGTCGGCCAGCACCTCGGTCAGGGCGGCCACATCCTTCAGCCCCATGTTCAGGCCCTGCCCCGCGACCGGGTGGACGCCATGGGCGGCGTCGCCGATCAGAGCGATGCGCGGCGCGACCATGGCCGTGGCCAGGCTGAGGTCCAGTGGATAGACGAAGCGCGGACCTTCGGGCCGGGCTGTCCCGAGGAAATCCCCGAACCGCCGGTTCAGGTGGGACAGGAAGGCGGCGTCCGATGCGCCGCGCAGGGCCTCGGCCGCCCGGGTCGGTTCGGTCCAGACCAGACTGGCGCGCTGATCGGTGAGGGGCAGGATGGCAAACGGCCCGCCCGGCAGGAAATATTCATGGGCCACGCCCTCATGCGGGGCGGCCAGACGCACGGTGGCGACGACACCGCTCTGGCCATAGGCCTGTCGGATGACGCCGATCCCGGCCGCGTCGCGCACCACGGAACGGCGCCCTTCCGCCCCGACCACCAGGGCAGCCCGCACCTGTGAGCCGTCGCTGAGGGTGACGGTCGATCGGCCCAGCCCCGTTTCGACCCCGCTTACCCCCACCGGCGCCCGTATTGTCACATCGGTTTCGCCCAGGGCGCGGGCCAGCGCCACGCGCAGGCGGCGGTTCTCGATCATATAGCCCAGCGGTTCGCCGCCTGTGGCGTCGCCGATCTCATCGGCGTCGAAGCGGAGATAGGCCGGGTCAGGCGCTTTGGCCGAGGCGCCGGGCCGGCGCCCGTCGGTCACCAGAATCCGGTCCATGCGGCAGGCGTGGGGCGCCAGATCCTGACCCAGACCGAGGGTGTGGAGCATCCGGTAGGTGGAAAAGGCGATGGCGGTCGATCGCCCGTCGAATGTTGGTGCCAGCTGGGCCTCGAACGGCTGGGGATCCACCAGCGTCACCTCGAACCCTTCGCGCGACAGGGCCAGCGCCAGACTGGCCCCGGCCAGGCCCGCGCCCGCAATCAGAACATCTGTGTAGGCGATATCACTCATGACCCCTTGTCGCGCTCTCGCCCGCCTACGTCCAGTGCGGCGAAAGGCCCCCGAAAGAGGGTCCGATCCGTGGCGAGGTAAACAGCCCCTTAACCCTCCCTCTGCCACCCTGTCGGTGTTTCGTCGCTGTTTCGTTCGCTAGGGGTCTACCCGCCCATGTCCGCTGCCCTCGCCATCAGTCACCGGATCTGGCTGAGCGCCCGCATCGTCTGGCAGGCGCCGGCGATCGTGCGCTTTCGCGGCATGCTGCAGGCCCTGCTGTCGGTGCTGCTGCTGATCGCCCTGATCTCGTGGAACCGCAACGATCCCAGCTGGAATGCCGCCTCGACCCATGCCCCGACCAACTGGCTGGGCGAGCAGGGGGCGGTGATCGCTGATCTGTTCATGCAGGGTCTGGGTCTGGCGGCCTGGCCGGCCGCCCTGCTGCTGCTCGCTTTCGGCCTGGCCATGGCCGTGGGCGACACCCTGCGTCATCGGCTGGTGGTGACGCCGATGCGCAGCCTGACCGCGACGCTGGGCGTGCTGGCGCTGGCTGCCGCCCTGTCGACGCCGACGCCGCCGGCGATCTGGCCGCTGGTGACCGGCATGGGCGGCCTGTCGGGCGACGGGTTCAGCGGGGTGATTGTCGCCGGACTGAATGCGCTGGGCCTGCCGGGCAACAGCTGGATCGTCAGCATGATGCTGGGCCTGATGTTTCTGGGCGGAGCCCTGACGGCATTGGGCCATGCCCTAGGCCTGCGTCCGGCCGATCTGAGCGACGGGCTGGACTGGATCCGGGGTCGGGCCCGCACACGCGCGGCTACGCCCGCCGAGACGGCCCGCGCCAAGCCCGTGCGACGCGCCCCGCCCCGCCCCAAACCGGTCGATCCCGAGGCCGCCCCGGTGCGTGAGCCCGCGCCCGCTGCGGCCCGCACGACCGACGTATCCGAGCCGCGCGTCGCCCCGACCAAGGCGACCCGTGCCGCCCGCAAGGACGCCGATGTCGACCAGCGGACCTTTGATTTCGTGCGACCGCCGGGCGCCTTTGACCTGCCGTCGCTGGCCACACTGGCCAAGCCGGAAAAACGCGTTGGCGCCGTCGACGAGGCCGCGCTGAAGCAGAACGCCCGCCTGCTGGAAGAAGTGCTGCAGGAGTTCGGCGTGCGCGGCACCATCGACCAGATCCGGCCGGGCCCGGTCGTCACGCTGTACGAACTGGTGCCCGCCCCGGGGGTCAAGCATGGACGCGTGGTGGCACTGAGCGACGACATTGCCCGCTCCATGTCGGCCCGCGCCTGTCGCATCAGTGTGGTGCAGGGACGCAATGCCATCGGCATCGAACTGCCCAATGCCAAGCGCGAAACCGTCTATCTGCGCGACCTTCTGGCCTCGGGCGAATATGACAAGCCCGCCCACCTGTTGCCGCTGGCGCTGGGCGAGACCATCGGCGGCGAGCCCTATGTCGCCGATCTGGCGCGCATGCCGCACCTGCTGATCGCGGGCACCACCGGTTCGGGCAAGTCGGTGGGGGTCAATGCCATGATCCTGTCGATCCTGTACCGCCTCAGCCCCGACGAATGCCGCTTCATCATGATCGACCCCAAGATGCTGGAGCTCAGCGTCTATGACGGCATTCCCCACCTGCTCAGCCCGGTGGTGACCGACCCGAAGAAGGCGGTCGTGGCGCTGAAGTGGACGGTCCGCGAGATGGAGGACCGCTATCGCCGCATGTCCAAGCTGGGGGTGCGCAACATCGCCGGCTATAACGCGCGCGCCAAGGAAGCCCAGGCCAAGGGCGAGCATTTCGAGCGCACCGTCCAGACCGGCTTCGACGACCAGGGCCGCCCGGTCTATGAATCCGAGAAGATCCGGCCCGAACCCATGCCCTATCTGGTCGTGGTCATGGACGAGATGGCCGATCTGATGCTGGTGGCCGGCAAGGACGTCGAGGGCGCGGTCCAGCGTCTGGCCCAGATGGCCCGCGCGGCGGGCATTCACCTGATCATGGCGACGCAGCGCCCGTCGGTCGATGTGATCACCGGCACGATCAAGGCGAACTTCCCGACCCGGATTTCTTTCCAGGTCACCTCCAAGATCGACAGCCGCACCATCCTCGGCGAACAGGGCGGCGAGCAGCTGCTGGGCCAGGGCGATATGCTCTATATGGCCGGCGGCGGCCGCATCACCCGGCTGCACGGCCCGTTCGTGACCGACCGCGAGGTCGAGGAAGTCTGTGCCCACCTGCGGGCCCAGGGCGCGCCCGACTATCTGGACCTGATCACCGATGAGCCGGACGGCGACGGCGGCGACGGGGGCGACGACGGAGGTGGGACCGGGGATGACCTCTATGACCGGGCGGTGGCTGTGGTCACCCGCGACCGCAAGGCCTCGACCTCCTACGTCCAGCGTCGCCTGCAGATCGGCTATAACCGCGCCGCCACCCTGATCGAGCGCATGGAGCAGGAAGGCGTGGTCAGCCCCGCCAACCATGCCGGCAAGCGCGACGTGCTGGCCGGACCGCCGCCTCTTTAGGAGTGGCCCTAACGCTCGCGACGCGGTCGCTCGCTGCTTGAGGGATGAACCGGCAGAGGCGGCGCGCGTTGTTCCGGGCCGGTGCGGTGCCGGGTCCGTTTCCGATGAACGGGGCTTCATCGCAGCGCCGGAATATGGTCAGGCTGGAGCCATGACCGCGCCTTGTGGACCGGGGATGCTTGAGCCTCGATCCACTTCACTTTCAAGGATGATTTCATGACGACGCCTCACATCCTGTCCCGCCGCGATTTCGGCCTCGGTGCCGCCCTGGGGGTGACCGGCCTGCTGGTCAGTGCGCCCTCGGTCATGGCCCAGGCGGGCCTGTCGGCCGCCGATCAAGCCGTGGTGGCCCGCGCCCAGACCTATCTGCGCGGCCTGACCTCGGCCCAGGGCGAGTTTGTCGAGACGGGCGCGGGTGGCCAGCGCCGGACCGGCCGGTTCTGGCTGCAGCGCCCCGGCAAGATGCGCTTTGAGTACACCAACCCCGAGGGCCTGCTGGTCGTCTCGGACGGCAACAATGTCATGCGCTATGACCCGCGCCTCGAGGTGTTCCGTCAGGTGCCGCTGAGCGAGACACCTCTGTCGACCTTCCTGTCACGCGAGGTCCGGCTGGACCAGGGCGTGCGGATCGACCGGGTCGTGCGTCGGGAGTCCGGAGCCTTTGCGCTGGTCGCACGCGATTCCCGCCGCCCGAACGACGGTTCAGTCACCCTGGCCTTTGCCGGCGATCCGATGCGGCTGCAGGAGTGGACGGTGGTCGATGCCCAGGGCGCGCGGACCCGCACCCAGCTGACCACGCTGCGGCCTGCGGGCGGCCTGTCGAACAGCCTGTTCCAGCTGCGCGACCCGACCCGCCGCCCCGGACGCAATCGTTGACGCATACGCCTGACGGACGATCCGTGTCGGAACCGCAACAGAAAGCGGGGCTACAACGGGCGTTTGACGTTTTCGATTTGACGTTGCATAATGACAACAGGCTGGCAGCAGCCATTTGACCGCTACGGATGTCATCCCCCTCCCTGCGGCAGAGACACCTCTGAAAGCGCCCGGTCTTGCGGCCGGGCGTTTTTTTGCGCGGGCTCACAAACCCCTGCTAAGCCGGGCGCATGACCCTTCGCCTGACCACCTGGAACATCAACTCCGTCCGACTGCGCATCGACCAGGTCGCCCGCTATGTGAGCGAAAGCGGCACAGACGTCCTGCTGCTGCAGGAGATCAAATGCACCGACGACCAGTTCCCGGTGCGCGCCTTTGAAGACATGGGCCTGCCGCATCTGAAGATCGGGGGCCAGAAGGGCTGGCACGGGGTGGCCATCGCCAGTCGCCTGCCGCTGGAGGAAGCACCGAATCTCGGCCTTTGCCGCGAAGGGCATGCGCGCTGCGTGTCGGCGACGGTCAAGGGCGTCGAGATCCAGAATTTCTACATTCCCGCGGGCGGCGACCTGCCCGACCGCGCCCTCAATCCGAAATTCGATCACAAGATGGATTTCTACGAGCGGCTGACGGCCCACATCGAGCGTCGGGACCCGGACGCCCGGTTGCTTCTGGCCGGCGATTTCAACATCGCCCCGGGGGAATTCGACGTCTGGAACCACCGCTACATGCTGAAGATCGTCAGCCACACCCCGGTCGAGATCGAGACCCTGACCCGGCTGCAGCAGGCCGGGCGCTTCAGCGATGTGATCCGCGACGCCTTCCCCGATCCTGAAAAACTGGCCAGCTGGTGGAGCTACCGGGCCCAGGACTTCCGCAAGTCGAATCGGGGGCTGAGGCTGGACCACATCTGGACCTCGCCCGGGCTGACCCCGGCCGTGGTTCCCGGCTCGGCGCGCATCCACGAGCCGGTGCGGGCCTGGGAGCGCCCCAGCGACCACGCGCCGGTCAGTGTCGACCTGGACGTCTAGGGCGTCAGAACGGGAAGAAGATCGGGATGGCGACCATGGCCGCGACCCAGGTGATCAGATTGAGCGGCACCCCGATGCGGACGAAGTCCATATAGCTGTAGCCGCCCAGCTGATAGACCAGCACATTGGTCTGATAACCGAACGGGGTCGCGAAAGCCGCCGAAGCCGCCATCATGACCGCCACCAGGAACGGGCGAGGATCCACGCCCAGGCTGACGGCAAGGGCCACGGCCACCGGTGTGATCAGCACCGCCACCGTGGCATTGGACAGCAGCTCGGTGGCGACCAGGGTCACGCCATACAAGATGATCAGCGCCGCCAACGGTCCGAACGGCCGGATGACGTCGATCAGCAGGGTGGCCCCGCTCTGGCCGAGGCCGGTGACCTCAATGGCGATGCCGAGCACGACCATGCCCGCGATCAGCAACAGAATGTCGGGCCGCAGGCCGGAATAGGCCTCTTCGGCGGTCAGGATCCGCAGCAGGATCAGCGCCACCGCGCCACCAAAGGCCGCTGCGGCGATCGGAATCCAGCCCATGCCGGCGGCCAGCACGACCGCCACGAAGATGCTCAGCGACACCATGGCCCGTTTGAAATCGAATGGCCGATCGGCGGCCGCATAGAGCTTGAGGTCCCCCAGCTGGGCGTCGCCAGACCCGTTGTCCAACGGACGGGGCTCGCCAACACGCGGCAGGTTGAACGGCAGGCGAAAGCGCCGCGCCGCTCGCTGGGTCTCGGCCTCGATCCGGGCCTCCTCGGCGCGCTTGCGGCGCAGGGCCTCGGCCTCATCGTCGGCAACCGCGCGTCCCAACTGGCGGGCGCCCACGAAATACAGCCAGAGCGCGCCACAGACGGCGATGGCCAGACCCACCGGCGTGATCTCGAACAGGGTGAAGACCGGCTGTCCGACGTTTCTGGCCATGTCATTGACCAGCAGATTGGTCGAGGTGCCGATCAGGGTGCAGGAGCCACCCATGATGCTGATGTAGCTGAGCGGAATGAGGAACCGCTTCGGCGAGCGATTTAGTGTTTCGGCCACGTCCTTGATGACCGGCGCCGCCAGCACCACGATCGGCGTGTTGTTCAGAAGGGCCGACGCCGCGCCGCACAACATCATGACGATCCACAGCCCTGCCTCGCCCAGGTGCGCGCACAGCTTGGTTGCCTGACGGATCAGCAGACCGAGCAGGCCGGATAGCTCAATGGCGTAGGCGATGACGAACAGCGAGGCGAGGGCGATGACGGCCGGGCTGGCAAAGGCCGCCTGCACTTCGACGGGCCGCACCACACCCAGAAGCAGCAGCACCGCCGCCCCGGCCAGGGCCACGACATCCGCGCGCACCCGTCCGTGGATAAGCACGCCGACCACGGTCACCAGGACGCCAAGGGCTATGATCTGATCGAGAGTCATCCGTCCCTGAAGACGCGCCCCTGAAGCTGGCGTCAATACAGGTCACGGAAATTCGTCTTGAAGGCAGACTGTGCTAAAGATTTGGGATGCTTGGGAATGACACGATGAAATCGATCCGCGATCTGCCTGTCGCCCGTCTGGCGATGGCATCCGTGATGGCCGTGGGTCTGGCCCAGTGCGATCGCGAACCGCGCGAACAGCCCGTGGACGCGGAACCGATCGTCGAGACGCCGGTGCCCGAGCCTGAGATTGCGACCCCGACCACGCTCGACCGGTCGGCCTTTCTGGGCGCCATATCACGGGCCGGTTCGGCCTATGCCATCGGCACGACCGTCAGCGGACCAGACCCGCTGGTCGGCCGCACCTTTGCCATCCGCCTGCCGTTCGGCTGCGGGCGTCCGAAGCCGGCAGCCTTGGCCACGCCTGCCGATGCTGAGGGCACGGCCCGCTCCCCCGACGCCGGGGTGCCGACCTTGGCCTGGGGCCCGGAGAATGAAACGCTGCGCCTGTCGCTGACGCCGGACGACTGGTCAGACACAGCCCTGATCACCAGTTCGGGCGCCGGCGACCGCTGGGAAGCGGTCGAGGGGTTCTGGCTCAGCCGCCCCTGGCTGGGCAGCGAGACCTGCCCGCAACGGATCGACCGCGACCCGCTGGGGGGTGGGACCGGACAGGCGGACCCCCAGACGGTCGGTCTGGCTTCGGTCCATGAGACCAACAGTTCGCGTCTGGGCCGCCGCGACGGACAGGCCTATCGCTTTACCCTGCGGGGCGAAGATGACCGCGCGCCCGTCCCCGCGCCCATGGGCTATCGGGTCGTGCTGGAGGGCCGGTTCGCCAGCTTCCCCGACGGCCGAGCCATTCGCTGTCGCGCCGCCAGCATCGACCAGCGCCCGGTCTGTATCGCCGCCGTCCAGCTGGACCGCGTCGCCTTTGAGGATGGCAGTTCCGGCACCGTGCTCAGCGAGTGGCGTCCCGGATAGGGCCTGCGGCGCTTCCGGGATGACAAATCCGGACGCTGGCAATCCTAGGGCTGGAGACGGTAGCCGCCCTGGTCGGTGACCAGGATACGGGCCTGACCCGGTTCGGGCTCGATCTTCTGGCGCAGGCGATAGATGTGGGTCTCGAGCGTGTGGGTGGTGACCCCGGCGTTATAGCCCCAGACCTCGGTCAGCAGTTCCTCGCGCGACACGGCCTTGGCCCCGGCGCGATAGAGGTATTTCAGGATATTGGTTTCCTTCTCCGTCAGCCGGATCTTGCGGCCCTCGGGGGCTGACAGGGTCTTGGCGGCCGGACGAAATTCATAGGGGCCGATCCGGAAAACGGCGTCCTCGGATTGTTCGTGGCTTCGCAGATGGGCGCGGATGCGGGCCAGCAGCACGGCAAACCGGAACGGCTTGGCCACATAGTCATTCGCCCCTGCGTCCAGCCCGAGAACCGTATCGGAGTCCGAGGTCTGGCCGGTCAGCATGATGATGGGGGTAGACACCCCGGCCTTGCGCAACAGGCGACAGGCCTCGCGCCCGTCCATGTCCGGCAGGTCAACATCCAGCAAAATCAGATCGATCCGTGAGTCGCGGCCCATGCGGATGCCGTCGGTGGCATTGGCGGCCTGACGGGGCACGAACTCCTCGTGCAGGGCCAGCTGTTCGGCGAGCGCCTCGCGCAGGTCGTCGTCGTCGTCGATGATCAACAGGGTCTTGGACGTGGGCATATAATGACAATGGCGAGCGTCGGGCCCTACGCCAAGGGCAGGCCTGCGTTTTCCGGTCTCTCAGTCGGCATCGCGGGCCCCGAACAGGGCCGTGCCCAGCCGCACATGGGTGGCGCCAAAGCGGATGGCAGTCTCGAAATCGCCGCTCATGCCCATGGACAGGACCGGCAGCTCATTCCGTCGGGCGATTTTGGCCAGCAGAGCGAAATGAGGACCTGCGGCCTCCTCGACCGGAGGAATGGCCATCAGACCCTCGACCGCCAGACCGTGCACCTCGCGCGCCCGGGCGATGAAGACGTCGGCGTCGCGCGGCGCAAGACCCGCCTTCTGGGGTTCCTCACCGGTATTGACCTGAATCAGCACGCGCGGCCGCTTGCCCAGCTTGTCGGCGGCCCGCGCCAGCGCCTCGGCCAGACGCTCGCGGTCCAGGGTCTCGATGATGTCAAAGCGGGCCAGGGCCGCCTCGGCCTTGTTGGTCTGCAACGGACCGATCAGCCGCAGTTCTACAGAATGGCCTGCAGCCTCGGGCGCGCCCCAGCGACTGTCCGCCTCCTGCACCCGGTTCTCGCCGAATACGGCCTGCCCGGCGTCAAGGATGGCCTTCACCCGCCCCCACGGCTGGGTCTTGGTCACGGCGACAAGGGTGACGGCGTCCGGATCGCGCCCGGCGTCGCGGGCCGTAGCGTCGATCCGCGCCCGTGCGTCGGCCAGACGCTCGGCGATGGACGCGGGGACGGAGACAGGCGATGAGGAGGACATGACGGGCGATCCGGACGAAAACCAGCTCTGGCAGACGGCACAGGCTCTAAACCGGGCGGCGGCGGCTGTCAGCCCGGGTGTCGCCTCCCTGCCGCCCCTGCTGTTCTTTACCGACCCGGTTCGCACGCCCCGGGCCTGGGAGATCGCCGTGCGCCTGCCCCGGGGGGCCGGGGTGGTCTATCGCGGCTTTGGCCGACCCGAAATGGCAGAGGAGGCGCGGCATTTGCGACGTGTGACGACCGACCGGGGGGTACGGCTGCTGATCGGTCAGGACGCCGAACTGGCCGAGGTCATTGAGGCGGACGGCGTGCACCTGCCCGAACGCGATCTGGAACAGGCCGGGGCGCTGCGGTCTCGTCATCCGACGTGGATCATAAGCGGCGCCCTGCATAGGGATGCCGCTGTGCCCGAGAGCGAGGCGCTGGACGCCGTCATCCTGTCACCCGTGTTTCGGGCGGGGGGCGCGAGCGCGGATCGGGACCCGTTGGGGATCGCGGAGGTCGCCCGTCGGGTCGCGCGGCTGCCATTGCCGACCTATGGCCTCGGTGGGATCACGTCGGAGACGGCGCCCGCACTGGCGGACACCGGTCTGTGCGGGCTGGCGGCGATTGACGGTGTGGTGAAGGCGTTCAGCGCAGTCTGAACTGCGCACTCAGAAGCGGAAAATGCTCTCGAGGCGAACGCGCGGCTGGGCGCGGGCGTCAGATTCGCGGACCCGGGCCGGGTCGGGATCAGCGACCGCCAGCCCGGCCGAGGCGCCGACGCGCAGGCTGGGATTGACGCGGTAATAGGCGCCGGCTTCCACATCGCCCCACTCGGCTTCGCGACCGACAGGCGGGCTGAGATTGAAGTCCAGGCCCCAGCGGCCGCTCTCGTTCACGCGCAGTCCGCGGCGTTGGCCAGTGCGGGCCGCGCGATCGGCGTCGCTGAGCGACACGCTTGGCGTCTGGGCCCGGGGTGTCGGGCGGGTCTGGGCTTCAGCCGTCGCAGGCGTGAGAGTCAGGGCCGCTCCCCCGAGCACCAGGGCGAGCGAAAGGCTGAGGGTCACGCCCGTGCGGGCGCGCTGTGCCTTGACCTGTCCTGTGCGCGTCTGGCGCATGTCCTGCCCTTTGAGCCTGCGACTCTGGTTGGCGTCAGTGACCGGCAAAAGCCGACCCCGGCGCATTACAGCTTGAAACTAAGACACTGGCCGCATGGACGGTCAATGCAAACCCGCGCCAAGGGTTGCGCGCATCGCGACTCCGTTCTGTCGTGTGGCGCAAGCGTCACGCGAATTCCGAACATGTCGCCATGTCCCGGCTGGCGAGTCCCGCCCTCCGGGCCGCAGATGCGGCTTTGCCTTGTCTTTGCCCCTTTTCCTCGTGCTATAGGACGGACAGTTCCGGGTCGGTGCGATCCGGGGCGACGCATGCGCTTCTATCCGGGAGCGATGAGGTTGAATCTGAACGGAGAGTCCTGAATGGCCACCCAGTCGGCTGTGGTTCGCGGCGCAGCATTGGTCCTGATGGCATCGAGCCTGGCCCTGGCCGGATGTAGCTCGATCCCGATCATCGGCGGTTCGCGCGACGCAGCGACCTCCAACGCCCCGGCCGTGGGGATCGGCGTGAACGCCTATCTGTGGCGCGCCTCGCTGGACACGCTGAGCTTCATGCCTCTGACGAACGCCGACCCCTGGGGTGGCGTGATCAATTATGACTGGTATTCGGACCCGGCCGCCCCGAACGAGCGATTCAAGGCGACCGTCTTCATCCTCGACACCCGACTTCGGGCCGATGCCCTGAACGTGGCGGTGGTCAAGCAGGTGCGCGGCGCCGACGGCCAGTGGACGGCCGCCCCGGTCGACCCGCAGACCGAAACGGACCTCGAGAACGCCATTCTGACGCGGGCGCGCCAGCTCAACCTCGCCGACGCCCGCTGACCGTGAGGGGCGCTGGCCCCTGCATCTGATCTGACGGGCCCCGAACGGGCTTCGTCTCTCCCGACCGACGCATCCGGGCCCGGCCCGCGCCGGGCTCGTTCAAGGAGCCCTCTTTCGCGTGGCCCGTTACGACCCCAAGACCGCCGAGCCCCGCCAGCAGGATCGCTGGCACGCGGCTGACGCCTTCACCACCCCGGTCACGCCGACCGGCAAGCCGAAATACTATGTGCTCGAGATGTTTCCCTATCCGTCGGGCAACATCCACATGGGCCATGCGCGCAACTATGTGATGGGCGATGTGGTGGCCCGCTTCAAACGGGCCCGGGGCTTTGACGTGCTGCACCCCATGGGCTGGGATGCGTTCGGCATGCCGGCCGAAAATGCTGCCATGGAGCGCGGCGTCCACCCCGGTGAATGGACCTGGTCCAATATCGCGACCATGCGCGACCAGCTGAAGCTGCTGGGTCTGTCGCTGGACTGGTCGCGCGAGTTCGCCACCTGTGACCCGACCTATTACGGCAAGCAGCAGGCCTGGTTCCTGGAACTGCTGAAGCGGGGTCTGGTCTATCGCAAGGATTCGGTCGTCAACTGGGATCCGGTCGACAATACGGTTCTGGCCAATGAGCAGGTGATCGACGGGCGCGGCTGGCGCTCGGGCGCGGTGGTCGAAAAGCGCAAGCTGAACCAGTGGTTCCTGCGGATCACCGACTATGCCGACGACCTGATCGACGGGCTGAAGACGCTGGACCGCTGGCCCGACAAGGTGCGGACCATGCAGGAGAACTGGATCGGACGGTCCAGCGGCCTGCAGATGACCTGGGCCTTTTCCGGCACGCCGCCCAAGGGGTTCGAGGGCGGCATCGAGATCTACACCACCCGGCCCGACACCCTGTTCGGCGCCTCCTTCCTGGGTCTGGCCCCCGACCATCCGTTGTCGAAACAGCTCGCCGAGGCGGACCCTGCCGTGGCGGAATTCGTCGCCGAATGCCGCCGGGGCGGCACGTCCGAGGCCGAGATCGAACAGGCCGAAAAGATCGGTCGCGATACGGGCCTGAAGGTCCGTCACCCCTTCACCGGCGAGGATATCCCGGTTTGGATCGCCAACTTCATCCTGTCGGAATACGGCACGGGCGCCATCTTCGCCTGCCCGGCCCACGATCAGCGGGATCTGGAGTTTGCCCGCAGATACGACCTGCCGGTGCTGCCCGTGGTGCGGCCTGAGGGCGCGGGCGACGACTTCGACGTGGAGGGAGAGGCCTACACCGGCCCCGGAACCCTGTTCAATTCGGACTTCCTGAACGGCAAGGCCATCGCCGACGCCAAGGCCGAGGTGATTGCCCAGGTCGAGGCGGCCGGGAGTGGCGAAGGCAAGACCCTGTACCGCCTTCGTGACTGGGGTGTCAGCCGCCAGCGCTACTGGGGCTGTCCGATCCCGGTGATCCATTGCGCGTCCTGCGGCGCCGTGCCGGTGCCGGTCGACCAGCTGCCGGTGGTGCTGCCCGAGGACGTGACCTTCGACAAGCCGGGCAACCCGCTGGATCGCCACCCGACGTGGAAACACGTCCGCTGTCCGTCCTGCGACGCCGAGGCCGTGCGCGAGACCGACACGCTCGACACCTTCGTCGATTCCAGCTGGTATTTCGCCCGCTTCACCGATCCGAAGGCCAATGCACCGATCAATACGGCCGCCGCCGACCACTGGCTGCCCGTCGACCAGTATATCGGCGGGGTCGAGCACGCGGTCCTGCACCTGCTGTATGCCCGCTTCATCAGCCGGGCCCTGTCGGATGCGGGGATGATGTCGGTCAGGGAGCCCTTCGCCGGCCTGTTCACGCAAGGGATGGTGGTTCACGAGACCTATCGCACCGGGGCCGGTGCCTGGGTCGAGCCGACCGACGTCCGCCTTGAGACCGTAGACGGCAAGCGCGTCGCCACCCGCCTTTCGACCGGCGAGCCGCTGACCATCGGCGACATCGAGAAGATGTCCAAGTCGAAGAAAAATGTCGTGGCGCCGCAGGAAATCCTCGACAGTCACGGCGTCGATGCCGGGCGTCTGTTCGTCCTGTCCGACAGCCCGCCTGAACGCGATATGCAGTGGACCACCGGCGGTCTGGAGGGCGCCAGCCGCTTCGTCCAGCGCGTCTGGGCCGAGTTCGACGGCTTTGACGCCGGCGCCCCCGATCAGCCGGAGATCGATCTGGCGCTACGCCGCGAGACGCACAAGGCGATCAAGGCGGTGACCGAAGGCGTCGAGGGCTTCCGCTTCAACTCGGCCATCGCGAAACTGTATGGCTTCCTGTCGACCCTGCGCGCCCATGCAAGCGCCGGCGGCGCGGCGCGGCGTGAGGCCCTGTCGGCCTTTGCCCGTCTGATCGCACCCTTTACGCCCCACCTGGCCGAGGAATGCTGGGCGGCGCTGGGAGAGGACGGCATGGTCCTGGACGCCCCCTGGCCCCAGTGGGAGCCGGCGCTGGCGGCTGATGACGAGCTGACCCTGCCCGTCCAGATCGGCGGCAAGCGACGGGGCGAGATCGTCATGCCGCGCGGGGCCGATCCCAAGGCCGTCGAGGCCGAGGCGCTGGCCAATCCGGCTGTGCGCGCCTACCTTGAGGCCAATGGTCTGTCGGTCAGAAAGGTGATCGTGGTGCCTGATCGCATCGTCAATCTGGTGGCGGGATGACCGCCGGCCTGCGCGACCTGTGGCTGAGCGGGGCTGCGGCCTTGATGCTGGTCGTTTCGGCCTGCGGCTTCACCCCCCTGTATGGGGAGGCGACCACCGCAGGCCTGTCGCGCGTCGCCGTTGAAACCCCGGACACCCGGCTGGGCTACCGGCTGCGCGAACGGCTGGAAGATGCCCTGCTGTATGATCGGGCCCTCGCGCCCGAATGGCGTTTGGACGTGACGCTTGATCCGTCCCGCAGGCCGCTGGGCCGCCGGATCGACGACACCGCCGCCCGCTATGAGATGACCCTGATTGGTCAGTGGACGCTGACTCCGCTGTCGGGGGGCGAGGCTCTGGCGGGAAACGAGACGGTCACGGTCACCTATGCGGTCTCGGACCAGCCCTATGCCGCGATCGCCGCCCAGGAAGACGCCGAAGAGCGCGCGGCCGAGGCCCTCGCCCAGCGGATCCGTCGGGCCCTGTTCCATGCCGTGGGCCCGACCGCCCCGGCCCGCCCCTGATCCGGGGCCATGCAGCTCTCCAAGGCTCCGGAGATCGAGCGCTTTCTCAAGTCCCCCGACCCGTCAGTGCGGGTGGTCCTGATCCACGGGCGCGACCGCTCGGGCGTGGGTGAACGGGCCGAACGGCTGTGCAAGACCGTGACCCCGGACCTCAACGACCCCTTCAACGTCTCCCTGCTGACCGAGACCGATGTCGAGGCGGACGACGGCCGGCTTGAGAATGCCCTGTCAGCCCTGTCGATGATGGGCGGGCGGCGTCTGGTGCGACTGCGCCTCGGCGGCGAGCGCGTCCCTCAGGAAAAGGCGCTGGCGGCGGTGCTGAAGGGCCACGCCGACGGCCAGTTCAATGCCGACGCCGTCTGGGTGATCGAGGCGGGCAATCTGGGCCGGGATTCAGCGCTGCGTCGCGCGGCCGAGAGCCAGTCAGGGGCCGTGGGCATCGTCTGCTATGAGGACGAGACGGGCGATGTGGCGCGGATGACGCGCGAGGCCCTGCAGGCCGACAATGTCGGACTGACTCGCGAGGCGCTGGACCGGTTCGTGGCCCGCCTACCGCGAGAACGCGGCCTGATGCGTCAGGAGCTGGAGCGGCTGATCCTCTATATCGGCCCGGGATCCGGCCGTCAGATCGATGAGGCCGAGCTGGAAGCCCACCTGGGGGTCGAGCCGCAGGCGTCGTTTCAGGATGCGGCCCAGCAGGCCTTTGGCGGCAGGGCGGCGGCCTGTCAGGGGGGCTTGCGCCGGGCCTTTGCCGAGGGCGAGGCGGCGGTGGCCGCCGTCCGCGCGGCGGGCCAGCATCTGGGACGGTTGCGGCGCATATCGGCGGCCATCGCCTCGGGTCAGGGCGCGCGTGAGGCCGCCAAGGCCGCGGGCGTCTTCTGGAAACAGGAGGCCGAAATCCTGCGACAGGTGAAGGTCTGGTCCCCCCGCGACCTGCAGGAGGTGACCGAGGCCGTGGCGCTGGCCGAGGTGCGTACCAAGACCACGGGCCTGCCCGACCGGCTGATCACCGAGCGCCTGTTTCTGGAAATCTCTGCCCGGGCCCGCAGGCTGGGCCTGTAGCTAAAATACGCTTATAATGCAGCGAGTTAGCCTCGCTTCGACGCCTTGCGGAAGGCCGGCTTGTTGGCCGCTGCGCTCTGTCGCGCGACCTTCTTCTCTTCGTGCTGGCCCGGCTTGAAGCCGCCGGAGGTCGACGCACCACTGCTACCGGCCTTCTTGGCGGCCAGGGCCCGCTTCATGGCATCAGCGGTCGGGTTGCTTTTGCCGGGATCGTGGGGCGCGTCGGTCATGCGGTCACCCTAGCACGGCCGCGGATCAAAGGCGCATCAATCGACGGCACAGCTCGTCCAGCTGTTCGAGGCTGGCGTAGCGCAGGATCAGCTCGCCCTTGCCGTTCCGATCCGACAGCTCGACCTTCATGCCCAGGGCGTCGGCCAGATCCTGCTGCAGGGCCTCGATGTCGGCCGAGGCCTCACTGTTGGCGGCGCCGCCCCGCTGGGACGGCCGGACCGGCCGGACGCCCTCTGTCGCCTGACGCGCCAGAATCTCGGTCTGGCGGACGTTCAGCCCCTTGGCGAGAACCTCTTCGGCCAGCGCCACGGGATCCGCCGCCGTGATCAGGGCCCGGGCATGTCCGGCGCTTAGCCGGCCAGCCATGACATGCTCGCGCACCGGTGCCGGCAGCTGCAGCAGGCGCAGGGTGTTGGCCACATGACTGCGGCTCTTGCCGACCACACCGGCGACGGCGTCCTGGGTGCGACCGAACCGCTCCATCAGCTGGGCATAGGCATTGGCCTCTTCCATCGGGTTGAGGTCGGCCCGCTGGACGTTCTCGATGATGGCGACCTCGAGCACCTCGACATCGTCCATCTGGCGCTCGATCACCGGCACAGTGGTCAGGCGAGCGGCCTGGGCCGCGCGCCAGCGCCGCTCTCCGGCGATGATCTGCCATCGGTCCGTCTCGCCCGGCCAGACGCGCACCAGAATGGGCTGAAGCACGCCGCGATCGCGGATCGAGACGGTCAGTTCCTCGAGGTCCGTCGGGGTGAATTGCTTGCGCGGCTGATCCGGATTGGGGCTCAGCAGCTCGATCGGCAGCATGCGTACGCCCGCAGGCGCGCCCTCGCCCGACACGGCCACCGGCTGTTCCCCGACGCTTTCGCCCAGCAGGGCCGACAGACCGCGCCCCAGACCTCTTTGACGTTCAGACACGACTCTATCTTTCTGTTCAGTACCTTACGCTGCCGCCAAACGACGGGAGCGTTCACGTTTGACCACTTCACGGGCCAATTTCAGATAGGCCTGACTGCCCGCGCACTTCAGATCATAGATCAGCGCCGGCTTGCCGAAGGACGGCGCCTCCGACACCCGCACATTCCTCGGAATGACCGCATCATAGACCTTGTCGCCGAAATGGGCCCGGACATCATTGGCCACCTGGCCCGACAGGGCGTTGCGTTTGTCATACATGGTCAGGACCAGCCCTTGAATCTCCAGCCGGGGATTGAGACTCTGACGGACCATCTCAATGGTCTTCATCAGCTGGGTCAGGCCCTCCAGCGCAAAGAATTCGCACTGCAGGGGCACCAGAACCGCATCCGCGGCCGCCATGGCGTTCAAGGTCAACAGGTTCAGCGAGGGCGGGCAGTCGATCAGCACATAGTCATACTGCGTCTGACCCACGCGCCCGTGCGCCAGAAGCGCATCCCGCAGCCGGAACGAACGCCTGTCTGCCTGACTGAGCTCGATCTCAACGCCCGACATGTCCGGATCGGACGGGATGATATGCAGGCCGGGGACGGCCGTTTCCACTGCCGCCTCGGCCACGGCCCTACCATCGGTCACGACGTCATAGATGGTGACGCGCCGTGTTTCACGTGAAACGCCGAGCCCCGTCGAGGCATTGCCCTGGGGGTCCATGTCGACGATCAGGACCTTCTCGCCGATGGCGGCCAGCGCCGTGCCCAGATTGATGGCCGTCGTGGTCTTGCCGACGCCGCCCTTCTGGTTCGACACCGCCAGTACGCGCGGTCCCGGCTTGGTCTCAGACAGAACGGACACGACGCAGACTCCCGATATGGACGATGCGGCCGCGTGGATCGCTTTGCGACGGCCTGAGCTCATGGGTGAAGTGCCAGGATTTCCGCGCCTCGCGCAACTCCTCCTCGACCCGTTCCCCCTTGAGAAACACGGCTTGTGCACCGCGTTGCAGATAGGGCTGTGCATAACCCAGCAGCCGCTCCATCGGCGCAAGCGCCCGGGCCGTGACGGCGTCGACGTCCACATCGTCCTGCTCTTCAGCGCGACCGTGGATTACCGTGGCCGGCAATTCCAGCGTTTCAACGACGGTCGAAAGGAAACGACAGCGTTTGCCCAGGCTGTCGATCAGCCACACATGGGCGTCGGGGTTGTCCTTCAGCAGTATGGCCAGAATCAAACCGGGAAAGCCCGCCCCGGCACCCAGATCAGCCCAGGTATTGGCCTCAGGCACCATCCCCAGCAGCTGCGCGCTGTCCCAGGCATGGCGCGACCAGAAGTCAGGCAAGGTATCCGGGCCAACCAGATTCATCACCGCATTGGTCTCGGTCAGCATATCGCGGAAGCGGTCGAGCTCTGCCATGCGTTCAGCCGAGGCCCCGGTCCGGGCCTGAAAGTCCTCGCGCGTGCGAACCGTCACGCGGCGACCCGGTGCTTCTTCACATGGGCCAAAAGGGCCGTCAGCGCGCCGGGTGTCACGCCTTCAATGCGCGACGCCTGTCCCAGAGTAAGGGGACGGACCTTGGCCAGCTTCTCCCGAACCTCGGTCGACAGGCTACCCATGGCGGCATAGTCGAGGTCAGCAGGCAGATGCAGGCCTTCCTCCCGCTGCAGCGCCTGGGCATCGGCCGACTGGCGATCCAGATAGCCGGCATAGAGGGCCTCAATGGCCAACTGCTCGCGCACCACGGGGCTCACGTCCGCGAGGTCCGGTCGGACCGGCAGGAACTGGTCCAGGGTCACGTCGGTATGGGCCAGAAGATCCCGTACCGACCGACGCTGGCCGTCGGCGTTCACATGAATGCCCAGCGCCTTCGCCTCGCCCGGCGTGAAGCGGGTCTGATTGGCCCAGGTCAGAACATCGTCCAGCTCGGCCTGTTTCGCCGTGAACGCCCGCGTGCGGTCCGCACCGGCCAGCCCCAGTTCGATGGCCAGCGGCGTCAGGCGGCGGTCGGCATTGTCGGCGCGAAGGCTCAGCCGGTATTCGGCCCGGCTGGTGAACATGCGGTAAGGCTCGGTCACACCGCGTGTGACCAGATCGTCGATCATCACACCGATATAGGCCTGATCGCGCCGAAGGATGACAGCGTCCTGTCCGCCGGCCGCGCGGGCGGCATTCAGGCCAGCCATCAACCCTTGAGCCGCAGCCTCCTCATAACCGGTCGTGCCATTGATCTGGCCGGCGAGATAGAGGCCCGGCCGCGCCTTGACCTCCAGTGTCGGCAGCAGTTCGCGCGGATCAACATAGTCATACTCGATCGCATAGCCGTACCGCATGACCTCGACCGCCTCGAGGCCCGGGATGGTGCGCAGAAAGGCATCCTGGGTCGCTTCCGAGACCGAGGTCGAGATCCCGTTCGGATAGACCATCGGATCGTCCAGCCCCTCGGGCTCGAGGAAGATCTGGTGGCTGGTCTTGTCGGCGAAGCGGACAACCTTGTCCTCGATCGACGGGCAGTAGCGGGGGCCCCGTCCGGACAGATGGCCGCCATAGACGGCGCTCTCCCCGAGATTCTCGGCGATGATCCGGTGCGTTTCCTCGGTCGTATGGGTGATGCCACAGGCGATCTGGGGCACGGTAATTCGGTCGGTCAGGAAGCTGAAGGGTACGGGCTCGGCGTCCGCCGCCTGCATCTCCAGCCGGTCCCAGGCAATCGTCCGGCCATCCAGCCGCGCCGGCGTGCCGGTCTTGAGACGACCCAACGCCAGACCCGCGGCGTGAAGGTCCGCGGCCAGACCGGTGGACGGCGCCTCGCCATGCCGACCGGCAGGAATTCGGAGGTCGCCCCGGTGAATGATCCCGTTCAGGAAGGTGCCCGTCGTCAGAACGACGGCAGCCGCCCTCAGGGACTCGCCCGCCTCGGTCTCGATCCCCACAACGCGGGCGCCCTCGACGATCAGCCGCGCGGCCGTCCCCGCCATCAGGGTAAGATCAGCGGTCGCGGCCAGTTCGGCCTGCATGGCCTCACGATACAGACGACGGTCGATCTGGGACCGGGGCCCCTGAACGGCCGCGCCCTTCGACCGGTTCAGCATGCGGAACTGGATGCCCGACACATCGGCCAGCCGCCCCATGATGCCGTCCATGGCATCAATTTCGCGGACCAGATGGCCCTTGCCCAGCCCGCCGATGGCCGGGTTGCAGCTCATCTCGCCGATGGTGTCGAGGCGCTGGGTGAGCAGTACGGTGCGGGCGCCCGCACGTGCCGAGGCTGCTGCGGCCTCACAGCCCGCATGCCCTCCCCCGATGACGATGACGTCGAACGTGTTCATGGCCGGGGACATAGGCGAAAAGCGGCCCTTCCGCCACCGCGCCCGGCCTGTTTCACGTGAAACTATTTGCCGATGCAGAAGCTGGCGAAGACCTCGCCGAGCACATCCTCGACTCCGATCTCACCGGTGATACGAGCGAGACTGGCTGCAGCCCGGCGCAGATCTTCACCGGCCATCTCGGGCGCAACGGTCAAGGCCTGACGCCCGGCCCGCACCGAGGCCAAGGCCTCCTCGAGCCTGAGCCGATGGCGTTCGCGCGTCAGGGCCGGGAAATCGCCGCCGCTGAGATCGGCTGCAAGACGGTTCGACAGCCAGTCGGTCAGCGCTTCCAGCCCCTCTCCCGCGGTCGGCGACACGGTCAGCGTCGCAATTCCCTCCGGCACATCGAGCCAGTCGGCGCGGTCCAGGTCGGCTTTTGTCCGGATGCACAGGTCATCGGGCCTGACCAGCGCACCGGCGGGCCCGACCGGGTCGCCGGGCGCCACCACCCAGAGCCGCAGGTCGGCCGCCTCGGCCCGGGCGCGGGCGCGACGCACGCCCTCGGCCTCGACCGGGTCGTCACTGTCCCGCAGCCCGGCAGTGTCGGACAGAGTGACCGCATAGCCTCCGATGACGAGTGCCGCGTCCAGCACATCCCGGGTCGTCCCGGCGATCGGCGTGACGATGGCAGCCTCCCGCTCAACCAGGGCATTGAACAGCGACGACTTGCCGGCATTGGTCTCGCCGATCAGGACGATCCGATAGCCGTCGCGAATGCGCTCTCCCCGTCGCCCGTCTGCAAGGGCGCGCTGAAGATCCTCGATCAACGCGTCAAGCACGGGCCCCGCCCGGCTGGCCAGCGCATCGGGAATGTCCTCGTCGGGAAAATCGATCTCGGCCTCGACCAGCGAAAGGGCGGTCAGCAAATCCCGGCGGAACCCCGCATAGGTCTCCGCCAGCGCGCCACCCAACTGGCCCACTGCCTGGGCGGACTGTTCGGCCGTTTCGGCATCAATGAGATCGGCGATGGCCTCGGCTTGGGTCAGATCCAGCTTGCCATTTTCGAAGGCACGACGGGTGAATTCGCCCGGCTCTGCGGGTCTCACACCCAGATCAAGCAGGGCGGTGCTGACCGCCTCGACCACGGCCCGTCCGCCATGCAAATGTAGTTCGGCTGCATCCTCGCCGGTATAGCTGGCGGGCGCTTTGAAGCGAAGGACCAATGCCTGATCCAGGATTGCCCCCTGATGACGCAGGGTGCGGACGACCGCCACTCTCGGCGTGGGTCGGCCCGCCCCGAGGGCATCCAGCACCCGATCAGAATCCGGTCCCGACAGGCGGATGACAGCCACCGCCCCCCGACCCGGCGGCGTGGCCAGGGCAAAGAGCGTGTCCCTCACCTGGGCCTCATTTCGTCGCGGCTTCCATCATGCGCCGGAACTGTTCCTGGGCTTGAAGGCCGAAGCCGGTCCAGGTCTTCATCAGCTCTTCGGGCTGCATGGCGGCCAGATTGTCGGACATGCGCTTCTGCATCTCCGAGACCATGGCCTCATTGAGCGGCGTCACATCCGGCAGGCCCAAAAAGGCGCGCGCCTCGGCCGGGGTGCAATCGATCTCGACATTGATCTTCATGATGGGACCTCCTGTTTCACGTGAAACATGCCCTCAAGCAGCGAGCAACCGCGTTGCGAGCGGTAGGGCAAATATCAGGTGTTCATCGACTGGAAGAAATCGCCGTTGTTCTTGGACTGGCGCAGCTTGTCGAGCAGGAATTCGATCGCGTCCTGCGGACCCATCGGATTGAGAATACGCCGCAGCACATAGGTCTTGGCCAGCTGGTCCTTGGGCGTGATGAGATCTTCCTTGCGGGTGCCGGACTTGAGGACGTCGATGGCCGGGAAGATGCGCTTGTCGGCGACCTTGCGGTCCAGAACGATTTCCGAGTTACCCGTGCCCTTGAACTCTTCGAAGATCACCTCGTCCATGCGGCTGCCGGTGTCGATCAGGGCCGTGGCGATGATGGTCAGCGAACCCCCCTGCTCCACATTGCGCGCCGCGCCGAAGAAGCGCTTGGGCCGCTGCAGGGCGTTGGCGTCGACACCGCCGGTCAGCACCTTGCCGGACGACGGCACGGTCGCGTTGTAGGCGCGGCCCAGGCGGGTGATGGAGTCCAGCAGGATCACCACATCCTTATTGTGTTCGACCAGACGCTTGGCCTTTTCGATGACCATTTCAGCCACGGCCACGTGGCGGGTGGCGGGCTCGTCAAAGGTCGAGGCGACGACCTCGCCCTTCACCGTCCGCTGCATGTCGGTGACTTCTTCCGGCCGCTCATCGATCAGGAGCACGATCAGGAAGACCTCGGGGTGGTTGGCCTCGATCGACTTGGCGATGTTCTGCAGCATGACCGTCTTGCCGACCCGCGGCGGGGCGACGATCAGGCAGCGCTGGCCCTTGCCCAGGGGGGCGACGATGTCGATCACCCGGCCCGAGCGGTCCTTCAGCGTCGGATCCTGGATTTCCATGTGCAGCCGCTCTTCGGGATAGAGCGGGGTCAGGTTGTCGAACAGGACCTTGGTCTTGACCAGCTCCGGGTCTTCCAGATTGATCGTGTCGACCTTGAGCAGGGCGAAATAGCGCTCGCCCTCACGCGGGCCACGCACGGCCCCGTGGATGGTGTCGCCCGAGCGCAGGCCGAAGCGGCGGATCTGCGACGGCGAGACATAGATGTCATCGGGCCCGGGCAGATAGTTGGCATCCGGACTGCGCAGGAAGCCAAAGCCGTCCGGCAGGATTTCCAGCACGCCATCGGCGATGATCTCGACCTCTTCCTCGGCCAGGGCCTTGAGGATGGCGAACAGCAGGTCCTGCTTGCGCAGGTTGGAGGCGTTCTCGACCTCGAGCTGTTCAGCGAAGGCGACCAGATCGGCCGGGGTCTTTTCGTTCAGCTCGGCCAGGGTGATCCGACCGGACGGGACGATAGCCTCGCCGTCATCCTCATCGTCCTCGGACGTCTCGATCTCGGTCGCCGGAGTGTCAGCTGCAGACTCTTCGACCGAAGTCGGCTCGGTCTCGGGGGTGTCGGAGGTGTCGCTCATCAGAACTCGCACGGGAATGAGCCCCCGAACAACCCATGCTCAGGAGCGAAAAGCCTAGAAATGTCAGGCCCTTAGGGGCCAGTCGGGGAACTCCGGAGTCTGCCCGGCCCATAAGGGCGATCAGCGGTGGACACAGGAGGAAGAGAAGGGCACCGCCCGCGAGGACGGCTCAGGACCACGGAAACCACGCCCGCCGCACCGGGTCAAGCCCGGTGGCTTCCGGGAGTCAGCGCGTGCCCCACTCCAGCGTCACGGACAGCACCATGACGATGGCGATCAGGAAGGGGACTTCATTGGTCATCCGCCAGAACCGCCCGGTCCGGGCCGAGGTCCCAGCCTGGATCCGGCGGAACTCTCCGGACAGATAGTCATGCCATCCGCTGAGGGCGAAGATCCCGGCGATCTTGGCCAGCATCCACGGCTGGTGGGCAAAGCTCCAGTCCGTGCCGCCGCCACTGCGCAACCAGAACAGCCACAGGCCAAAGACCCAGGCGGCCGCCATGGCCGGGTTGAGGATGATCTTCAGCAGGCGCCGCTGCCAGGTACGCAAAAGCTCGCGCATCTCGCTGCGCAGGGGCTCGGCCTTGTCTGCCTGTTCCGCGTCATAGGCATAGAGGCGTGGCAGGAACAGCAATCCCGCCATCCAGGCGATCACCGCCAGAATGTGCAGGGCCCGAGCGAAATCATACAGGTTCACGCGGCAGCCCTTTGCCGCTGTTCCGCCTGACAGGGACAGGCCTTCCAATCGGCCTGACAGCCCGGTCCGAACGGGGCCGTGCCCGATCGATCAAGCGCCGCGATCACGCCCTCGGCCAGTCCGGAGATGAAGGCGGGCGTGACGCTGACGGTCGGCACCCGGATATAGGGATGGATGCCGTGTTCCTCGGCAAGCTCCCGGTATTCGATATCCAGCTCGACGAGGGTCTCGATATGCTCGGAGACAAAGGCGATCGGCACCAAGACGACCCCGACGCCGTCCCTGCCCGCCTGTTCCAGCGCCTCGGGCGTCGACGGCCCCAGCCACTTCATCGGCCCGACCCGGCTCTGATAGCAAAGGCCCCAGTCCGTCAGCCCCAGCCGTTCGGCGACGGCCCGACAACCGGCCTCGACCTGCTCGGCATAGGGATCGCCCTTGGTCGTCACCAGCGACTCGGGGATGCCGTGGGCCGAAAACAGGACGCGCACAGGCGGATCGCCGGCGGTCTTCAGACCCTCGCGGATCAGCCCGGCCTGGGCCTCGACCCAGCCTTCGGCTCTCGGATAGCAGCAGATGGCGCGGCTGGCGCCGGGGCCGCGATAGGTCTCCTGCCACAGCTTGAGCGATGAGGCAGTCGTTGTGGTCGAAAACTGCGGATAGAGCGGCAGGAGGACGATCTCGTCCGGTGCCCACGCCTCGACCTCGGCCGCCACGGCCTCCGTCATCGGATGCCAGTAGCGCATGCAGATGAAGGCCTTTATCTCATCGGCCGGCAGGCGCTCCGACAGGGCCTGCTCCAGCGCCTCGACCTGGGCGCGGGTGCCGGGCAGCAGGGGCGAACCCCCACCCATATAATCATAGTTGGCCTGTGCGCTCTTTTCCCGGCGGCTGGAGATCAGCCGGGCCACCGCTGTGCGGAACAGGCCCGGCAAGCCGATAATGGCCGGGTCATTGAACAGGTTGAACAGGAAGGGCTTTACGGACTCCGGGCCGTCCGGGCCTCCCAGATTGAACAACACCACCGCGATCCGGCGGCCCTGAATGTCCTGCGGAGTGCTCATTGGGCGCCGATCCTTTTGAGCACCTGCTCGACATGGGCGATCGGCACGTCGGGCAGGATTCCATGGCCCAGATTGAAGATCCACGGACCCTCGCCCCAAGCCTCCAGCAACTGGTCCACGCGGCGATCCAGCGCTTCGCCGCCCACCCGCAGCAACAGCGGGTCCAGCGCACCCTGAATGGGCTTGATCGCCTGTACCCTCTGGCCGACCACCAGCGGGCAAGCCGTATCCAACGCCACAGCCTGAACATCGCATTCATGGGCATAACGTTCGGCCAACGCCGCCGATCCACGCGGGAAACCGATCAGGGGGACGGTCACGCCCAGCTCCCGCACCCGGGCCACCAGCTTCTGATGGGGCTTGAGCACCAGAACCTCGAACAGATCGTCGGGCAGGCCCTCGGCCCAGCTCTCGAAGATCTTGAGCACCTGTGCGCCCGCATCGGCCTGCATCTTCAGATAATGCGCCGTGGCCTCAACCAGAATGTCCAGCAGGGCCAGGACCGTCTCCGGCTCGCGGTAATAGAAGGTTCGCGCCTGGGCGCGCTCGCCCTTGCCGATCGAGCGGGTCTCGCCGTCCAGCATATAGGTGGCAACGGTCCACGGCGCACCGGCAAAGCCGATCAGGGTGCGTTCGGGGTCCAGTGCTATCCGAACCCGGCTGAGCGTCTCCCCGACCGGCGACAGGGCCGCCCCCGCACCGGCAGTCAGCGCCTGCATCGACGCCAGATCCGGAAGGGCGCCGAGACGTGGACCTTCCCCCGCCTCGAACCAGACCTTCTGACCCAGAGCACCCGGGATCAGCAGGATGTCGGCAAAGACAATCGCGGCATCGAAGCCGAACCGGCGCATCGGCTGAAGCGTCGCCTCGGCCGCCATCTCCGGGTTCAGGCAAAAGGCGATGAAGTCGGGAGCCTGGGCCCTGAGAGCGCGGTATTCCGGCAGGTAGCGCCCCGCCTGACGCATGAACCAGACCGGGGGCCGGTCGGTGACTTCGCCCCTGAGGGCCTTGAGCAAGCGCGTATCCGTCATGGAGCGGCTTTAGGCCGGGTGGACGAAGACCTCAAGCGGGCGAAATGCCTCGCTCTGCTTCTCTTTCTCTCGATAGAGATATTGAAGGTGAAGATAGCAGGTAGGGCCGGGGATGACGGGGACAGTTGACCCGAATCCGGCGCCTGAACAGGACCTTTTCACAGGGATGGGTGGCCAGGACCGAGGCCGCCGGTCATGCCTGTAGAAACCGGGGATAATCCTTAATCAAACCTTAACACGCGGGCCCGCACGCCGACGTCCGTCAGGGGATGATCTGTTTGCGGATTAACGTCTCATTAACCTTTCCCCAGGCGATCCGCGATCGGCCCGGTGCCGGGGGACAGCTGGCCCCGAACCGTCGTCATATCTTCACATACATACAGAGGGGCGGAGTCGATTGGCCGATAACCCGGATTCCGCCCGCATGACGGCTCAAATGATCCCCGCCTCGTAAGGACCGTCGTCCACAGGAATCCCGGATTCGCTCCGCAGGAGTCCTGCAAGGGTCGAACGGGTTTGACGCCTGCGCCGCTTCAGACGATGACAGGACATGACCCCGACACGTTCAGGCTCCGGCCGGCTGGCCACCTATTTCCATGTCCATCTGGTCTCTGATTCGACCGGGGAGACCCTGAATGCCATGGCCAAGGCGGTCACCGCCCGGTTCGACGGCGTCATCCCGATCGAGCACATCTATGCCCTGGTCCGCTCGCCCAAACAGATGGAGCGGGTGCTCGAGGAAGTCTCTGCGGCGCCGGGCGTGGTTCTGCACACCCTGGTCGACAAGGGTCTGCGGCTGCAGCTCGAAGATGGCTGCCGCGCGCTGGACATGCCCCAGATCGGCGCCCTTGATCCGCTCGTCGGCGCCCTGTCCCACTATCTCGGCGCCGCGCTGTCGACCCGGGTCGGGGCCCAGCACGCCCTGGATACCGACTATTTCAACCGCATCGGCGCGCTCGACTTCGCCATGGCCCATGACGACGGCCAAGGCACGACCGAACAGCTGGAAGCTGCGGATGTCGTCCTGTGCGGGGTCAGCCGGACCTCCAAGACCCCGACCTGCATCTATCTGGCGCATCGGGGCATCCGCGCGGCCAATGTGCCGTTGGTCCCCGGTCAGGAGGATGGCGAGCGTCTGACGCAGCTGAACGGGCCGCTGGTGGTCGGCCTGACCGTCTCGCCCGACCGGCTGGTGCAGATCCGGCGTAACCGCCTCGACGGCCTGAATGCCGGTCGCAGCTCGGCCTATGTCGATCACGACGCCGTCCGCGATGAGACGATCAAGGCGCGCCGGGCCTTCGAACGCCGCGGTTGGCCGGTCATTGACGTGACCCGCCGCTCGGTCGAGGAGACCGCCGCGGCCATCGTCAATTTGCTGAGCGAGCGCCGCTCGGGCAAGGCGGGCCGCACGCCCGGCATGCCGGCATGAGCGCCGGATTTCAGCGTCAGCCTTTTGTGCTTGCGTCGGCCAGCGCCGCCCGCCGCGCCCTGATGGCCGGGGTGGGCCTGTCCGTCGATCTCCAGCCGGCAGAGCTGGACGAGGAGGGTCTCCGGCAAGCCAATCCCCAGCTCGGGCCGGCGGACATGGCGGTGCGCCTGGCCGAGGCCAAGGCGCTCGCGGTCAGCCGGATGCGCCCCGGGGTGCTGGTGCTGGGCGGCGACCAGATTCTGGAGGACGACGGGGTCATTGTCTCCAAGGCAGACGATCTGAAGGAGATTGCCGCGCGTCTCCGGGGCTTCCGGGGACGGACCCACCATCTGCACTCGGGCGCGGCGCTCGCCCGGGACGGAGCGGTCGTCTGGCGCCACGTTGACACCGCCGCTCTGACCGTGCGGGCTTTCTCGGAGGCCTGGTTGGCCACATACCTCGAGGCCGAGGGCGCGGCCCTGACTGGCGTGGTCGGGGGCTACAGGCTGGAAGGGCCCGGGGCCCAACTGTTCGCGCGCATCGAGGGGGACTATTTCACCGTCCTGGGTCTGCCGCTGTGGGCGGTGCTGGAGGCCCTGCGGGATCATGGCGTGATCGACCGATGACGATCCGGGCCGGGGTCGCGGGCTGGCCGATCGCCCATTCGCTCAGTCCGGTGATCCACGGGGCCTGGATCCGGGCCGCCGGTCTGGATGCCGACTACACGGCCTTTGGACCCGAGACCGAAGCGCAGTTCTGCGACCTGGTTGGGCAGGTCCGGCAAAGCGCCCTTCGTGGGCTCAATGTCACGGCGCCCTATAAGGAAACCGCGCTTGGGCTGGCGGATACGGTCAGCGAGACCGCTCGCGCCTGTGGCTCGGCCAATCTGCTGTGGCAGGACGTCGGGGTGCTCCGGGCCGACAGCACCGACGGCTACGGCTTGAGGGCGGCGCTGACCGAACAGGCAACGGCTTTGGAAGGGATGGGCCGGGTCGCCGTCGTGCTGGGTGCGGGAGGTGCTGCCCGGGCCGCCGTCCATGCCTTGGGCCAAACCTTTTCCGAAGTGCGTGTTCTGAACCGGACGGCTGCCCGCGCTGAGGCCCTCATCGCCGCCGTCCAGCCCCACTGCCCGGCGCGGCTGACCCTCGGTGACGCGGCAGCTGACGCCGCCCTCATCGTCAATGCGCTGAGCGTCCCGCCCGAACTCGACCTTACGACGCTCGCCCCCGACGCCGTGCTGATGGACATGACCTATCGCCCCCTGATGACCGGCTTTCTGCGGGCCGGTGCGGAGCGGGGCCACACGGTCGTTGATGGACTGGCCATGCTGATCGGCCAGGCGCAGCCGTCGTTTGCGACCCTGTTCGGCGTCCGACCGCCCGACGTCGATGTCCGGGCCGAGGCCCTGCGGGTGCTGGGAGAACAGCCATGAAGGTTCTGGTACTGACGGGCTCGATCGGCATGGGAAAAAGCACGACCGCGCGCCTGTTCGAGGAAGCCGGGGCCGCCGTCTGGGATGCCGACGCCGCCGTTCACACACTCTATCAAAAGGGGGGCGCCGCGGTGGATGCCGTAGAGGCGGCTTTTCCCGGCGTGGTCGTCGACGGCGCCGTCGACCGGACCCGGCTCTCGGCCCGGCTTCAGGAGACTCCCGAAGGCTTTCCGGCGCTGGAGGCCATCGTCCATCCGCTGGTGCGGGCCGACCGGGAGGCTTTTGTCGCCCGGGCGCGCGAGGAGGGCCGGACGGTCGTGGTCCTGGACATTCCCCTCTGGTTCGAGACCGGGGCCGACCGGACCGGGGTCACGGCTGTGGTGGTGGTCAGCGCCCCCGAGGCCGAGCAGCGGCGGCGCGTCCTGTCCCGGCCGGGCATGACCGAGGCCCGGTTCCGCCAGATCCTGTCCCGCCAGGTGCCGGATGCGGAAAAGCGCGTCCGCGCCGACGTCGTCATCGATACCGGCCGGGGCATTCCCCATGCCCGGGACCAGGTTGCCCTGTTGATGGACCGCCTGACCTCACCCTCGACGGATTGAAGCCCGGGGCGAAGCGCGGCATCAAGGGCCATGGCCCGCGAAATCGTTCTAGATACCGAAACCACCGGCTTTGATCCCCGGACGGGCGACCGGATGATCGAGGTCGGCTGTATCGAGATCGATGACCTGCTGCCGACCGGCCGCACCTTTCACCGGCTGATCCATCCCGAGCGCGACATTCCCGCCGGCGCCATTGCCGTCCACGGCATTACCCTCGAGAAATTGCGCGACGCGCCGAAATTCGCCGAGGTCGCGGCCGATCTGCTGGAATTCATCGGTGATGCGCCGGTGATTGCCCACAACGCCAGCTTTGACCGGGCCTTCATCAATCACGAACTGGGCCTGTGCGGCCAGCTGCTGATCGAGGAGGCACGCTGGATCGACACCCTGCAGATGGCCCAGATGCGCTTTCCCGGCATGGCCAATTCGCTGGATGCCCTGTGTCGCCGGTTCAAGATTTCCCTGACCGAGCGCAGCCTGCACGGGGCCCTGATCGATGCCCGCCTGCTGTCCGATGTCTATCTGGAGCTGAAAGGCGGCAAGGCCCGCTCGCTGGAGCTGGTCGCGCACTCGGATGATACCGGCGGACCGGACGGCCCCCGTCGCCACGGGTCCCGGTCGACGCCGCTTGCACCGCGCCTGACCGACGCCGAGGTTCAGGCGCATGCGGCCTTTGTCGCCGCCGAACTGGGGGATCAGGCGCTCTGGCTGAAGGCCTGATCGCTCCGTTCAGAAGGGCTCAGGCCTGACCGGGAGGGGTCGAGGCGCCGCGCGCGACCTGGGCCTGACGCTGGGTATAGATGGCGGTGAAGTCGATCGGCTCCATCAGGAAGGGCGGATAGAAGCCGCCGTCCGACGTCGCCTTGGCGATGGTCTCGCGCGCGAAGGGGAACAGATAGCGCGGGCACTCGATCAGCAGCAGCGGCTCGATGTCCTTCTCCGCGACATTCATCAGCTGGAACAGGCCGCCATAGACCAGCTCGACCTGAAACACCGGCTTGTCTTCGCTGGTGGCCTTGACCGACAGCTTCAGCTCCACCTCGAACAGGCCGTCCTGACGGCCCTGGGCGTTCATCTCGACGCCGAGATCGATATTGGGGCGACCCTCGACCTTCAGGCTCTCCGGCGCGCGCGGGTTCTCGAACGAGAAGTCGCGCACATACTGGGCCATGATGCGAAAGCCCGGCAGGGCGGGCTGGCCCGGCTGCACCGGCGTTTCGGTCGAGCCGTTCGGGGTGTCGCCATTGGGGGCGGGAGGCGTGGAATCGGTCATGCGCGGACAGGTCTTCCTGGATCGATGAGAGCTCGGGCCGCATCGGCGGCTTGAAGGCGGGGCGACTAGCATGGCGGGCGCGGGCCGGCAATGTCACGCACCCCCGGGGGGCAGCGGTGCAGGGGCGCGAGGCCGGGCCGCCTTGCATGGGGCCCCGGCAATCCCTAATCCTCAGGGCCAAGCGCCGCACCTTCGGTGGCGCCAGACCCGGACCCGACGTGAATCCTCAATTCCAGATCATCCTGTTTGCCGTGATCGCGGCCGTGGTGCTGTTCCAGCTGTACAATGTGCTGGGCAAGAAGGTCGGCCGCCAGCCGGAAGAGGATGCCCGTGCCCGGCCGAAGGGCGCGCCTGAAGCGGCCGATGCGCCGCAGGCCGGGCAGGCGGCGGCGGGACCCGCCCTCGATTCCGCGACCCTTGCGGCTATCGCCGGTCTGAAGGCCCGCGATCCCGCCTTTGACCCCCACCGCTTCCTCGACGGGGCCCGTCAGGCCCATGAGACCATCGTCCGCGGCTATGCCGAAGGCGACCGCGAGGCCCTGAAGCCTTTGCTGACCTCGGTCGTCATGACCTCGTTTGAGGCCGGCATGGCCGACCGGGAGGCCCGCGGCGAACAGGAACGGGTCGAGTTTCCCCACGTCCCGCGCGCCGATCTGGAACTGGCGACGGTCCAGGGCGACAAGGCCGTGGCCAAGGTACGCTTCCTGTCGGAACTGAAGCAGACCATCAGCGCCGTCGAGGCAGAGCCGCGCGTCGAGGAGCGCCGCACCGCCGAACTCTGGACCTTCGAGCGCCCGCTGAACGCCAGCGATCCCAATTGGGTGCTGGCCCGGGTGGAGCCCGCCACCGCATGATGGCGACGGCCGGTCGGGCGGGTGCGGTCGCGGCCCTTCTGCTGGCCGCCCTCGTCTCGGCCTGTGCCAGCGCGCCCGAGCCGTCCGCGCCGCCCCTTCCGGTGCCCCCGGTCAGCGAGTTTGAGTTCCCGCATCCGCCGCCCCCTCCCAGACCGGAAAGCCTGCCGGTCGCGGCCTTGCCCGGTTGGGATCAGGAAGACCATCTGACAGCCCTGATCGCCTATTCGACGGGCTGCAGCGCCCGCCGCGACCCGATCTGGCAGGCTATTTGTGCCGAGGCGCGGACCCTTGTGGCGAGGCGTCCCACGCCCAGCGAGGCCCGCGCCTTTCTGGAACGCCGGTTCGTCGCGGTCGAGGCTGTTGCCCCGGAGCCGTCCCGCGCCCTGCTGACGAGCTATTTTGCACCGGAATATGAGGCCCGCCGCGCCCCCGACGCCGATTATGACGCCCCGGTGCTGGCCCGGCCCGCCGGATGGCAGCGCGGCGACCGGCTGGACGACCGGGCGACGATCGAGGCCAATGCGTCATCCTATGAGATTCTCGGCTGGATGCGGGCCGAGGACCTGTTCTTCCTGCAGATCCAGGGCTCGGGCTATCTGACCTTTGCCGACGGATCTCGCGCCCGGGCCGCCTATGCCGCCGACAATGGCCATCCCTTCGTCGGCATCGCCCGGCCCATGGCGGATCAGGGCCTGCTGCCACCGAACGGCACCTCGGGCGACGCCATCCGGGGCTGGCTGGCCGCCCACCGGGGGCCCGAGGCGCGGGCGGTGATGGCGCTCAATCCCCGCTACATCTTTTTCCGCATGGATGCCGACGACGGCGGCCATCCGGCGGGGGCTGCAGGCATCCCCCTGCCGGCACGTCGCGCCATTGCCGTTGATCCCTCCCACTGGACCTATGGCGAGCCGGTCTGGATCGAGGCCGACGGCGGCAATCTGATCGGCGCCCGCGCCAGCTATCGCGGTCTGGTCATGGCACTCGACACCGGCTCGGCCATCCGCGGCCCGGTCCGCGCCGACCTCTATATGGGCCGGGGAGGGGCTGCGGGCCAGGAAGCCGGGGCGGTCCGCCACCCCCTCAGGATGTGGCGGCTGGTGCCCCGATTCTAGGTTCGCCCTGCTGACTGGATGGCGTGCCGGAAGCCGTCGGGGTCTCGGAGTCGAAGTTCGATCCGTTTGTCATCGGCGAGGTGCACAACCAGGGAACGGCCGAACAGCCCCGATCGCTCCTCTATCGTCCGTACCCGGCGCAGCTTGATCTCATGATCCAGGCCCCAGATTTCGGGCATGAACATCAGGGAGAACGGGAAACACGGCATAACGTACAATGTATCCCGGGTGACGCAGACCTTCAGTGCGTTGGATGCTACGCCTAGCGCGCGGATGCCTCCCAGCTCACGCCCCGACGTGCGATTTTCCTCGAAGATGCAGCTGTCGGGACTCGTCGCAAAGATGCGCTTGCCGCGCTGCCTGCGAAAAACAGCGGATGCCGTTACGATGGCCCCAATCCACAAAACGGGGAAGGCGGCGATCAGGACGGCGTGCCGTTCGACGAAATCCTCCATCACCGCCGCCGCATCCCGCCCAGGACGCCGCGCAGGATTTCGCGGGTCAGGGTTGAGCCGGCGGTGCGCAGGACGGACTTGGTCGCGGCCTCCAGCGGGGTTTCCCGGGTGGAGCGGCGGGCCGGGGCGCGGGCGCGGGCCTCGCGTTCGGCCTCGCGGCGGATGCGGGTCTCTTCCTTCTCGCGGACGATGCGAGCCTTTTCCGCCTCCTTCACCGCCAGCGCATCGGCCTTGGCCTTGTCCGCAGCGGCTTTGGCCTCGGCTTCGGCGGCATCCGCCTCACCCCGACGGGCGGTCAGGATCTCGTGGGCGGACTCCCGGTCGACCGGGGTGTCATAGACGCCGCGCACGGGGCTGGCCGCCATGACGGCGGCGCGCTCGGGCTCAGTCGCGGGGCCCAGCCGACTGTCGGGCGGGCGGATCCTGGTGCGGGCCACCATCGAGGGCGCCCCCTTTTCGTCGAGGGTCGAGACCACGGCCTCACCCACGCCCAGCGCCGGAATGGCCTCGCTGGTATCGAACGCCGGATTGGGCCGGAAGCTGCCCGCCGCGGCCCTCAGGCCCTTCTGTTCCGAGGGCGTATAGGCCCTGAGCGCATGCTGGATGCGGTTGCCCAGCTGGCTGAGCACACTGTCGGGGATGTCGGCCGGGTTCTGGGTGACGAAATAGACGCCGACCCCCTTGGACCGGATCAGGCGCACGACCTGTTCCACCTTGTCGACCAGGGCCTTGGGTGTGTCGTCGAACAGCAGGTGGGCCTCGTCAAAGAAGAACACCAGACGCGGCTTTTCCGGATCGCCGATCTCGGGCAGCTGCTCGAACAGCTCTGACAGCAGCCACAGCAGGAAGGCGGAATAGAGCCTCGGACTGTTCATCAGCCGGGCCGCGTGCAGCACATTGACCTGTCCCCGCCCGTCCAGACTGGTGCGGATCAGATCCTCGAGCCTGAGCGCCGGTTCGCCGAAGAAGGCCTTGCCGCCCTCCTGTTCCAGCTGCAGCAGCGACCGCTGGATGGCGGCGATCGAGGCGGGGGCCACATGGCCGACCTCGCGCCCGATCCGCTCGGCATTCTCGCCCACATGGACCAGCAGGGCGCGCAGGTCGTCGAGGTCCAGCAGCAGCAGGCCCTCGGTGTCCGCCACATGGAAGACCACGCTCAGCACGCCCTCCTGCACCTCGTTCAGGCCCAGCATGCGCGCCATCAACACGGGGCCGATCTCGCTGACGGTGGTGCGGACCGGATGACCCGCCTCGCCATACAGGTCCCAGAAGACGGTCGGCGCGGCACGGGGCGTCAGCGTCAGCTGCATGCCCTCGGCCCGGGCGACCAGCTTCTCACTGGGGGTGCCGGCGACCGCTATGCCCGACAGGTCGCCCTTCACATCGGCGCAGAACACCGGGACGCCGGCATCGGAAAACCCTTGCGCCAGAATCTGCAGGGTCACCGTCTTGCCGGTGCCGGTGGCGCCCGCGATGACCCCGTGGCGATTGGCGCGATCAAACCGCAGGTGACGGGCATGGGCCTCGCCATCGTCCTCGGTCCACCCCAGAAACAGCCCGTCCGTCGCGCTCATGCCCTGCCCTCGCAATGTCTGTCACATGACATAGACCAGACCGCGATTGACGGGAACGCCCGGAAGCCGGACAACCGGCCCATGAAGTCCGCCATGGCCGTTCCAACCTCCGCTGTCGCGCGCAATGCGCTGGTGCTGCTGGCCGCCGTGGCCGGGGGTGCGGCCCTGTTCTGGCTGCGGGACATCCTGACCCCGCTGGCCATGGCCATCTTCCTGTTGATCATGATCGACGGCATCAAGCGCTTCGTGGCCGACAATACGGTGTTGAGCGACCATATGGCCGGTGTGGCGGCGCTGGTGCTGGTGATCCTCGGCTTCTTTGCCTCCATCGCCATCATCGTGGACGGGGCGGCGGGCTTCTTCGGCGAGGCTTCCGGTGTTTCCACCCGGCTCGGCCCCCGGATCGACCAGGTCATTCATGATGTGGCGGGCCTGTTCGGAGTGGCCAGCCCGCCGACGGCCATGGACCTGATCGGCGACATCGATCTGCGCAGCTATGTGGCCGACTTCGCCCTGCAGGTTCAGAACGTCGCCAGCGGCGCTTTTTTCGTCCTCGTCTATCTCGGCTTTCTGATCGCGGCCCAGGCGGGCTTCCAGCGCAAGATCGTCGGCATGTTCCCGGTGCGCGAAACCCGGCACGAGGCCCGCGCCGTGTTTCAGCGTATCCGGTCGGGGGTCGAGGGCTATCTCTGGGTCCAGGCGGTCACCGGCATCATGATCTGCGCCGTGGCCTGGGTGCTGATGCGGGCTGTGGGCCTGCAGAACGCCGAGTTCTGGACCTTTGTCATCTTCGTCGTGGGCTTCATCCCGATCCTGGGCGGCGCCGTCGCGGGTCTGGCCCCGCCGATGTTCGCCCTTGTCCAGTTCGAGAGCTACTGGCCGGCGCTGATCCTGTTGATCGGCCTGCAGGCCGTGCTGTTCATTGTCGGCAACTGGATCCAGCCGCGCATGCAGGGCGACAATCAGAACATCGACCCGGTGGTGGTCCTGCTGTCGCTGGCCCTGTGGGGCAAGCTGTGGGGCGTGATCGGCATGTTCCTGTCGACGCCGCTGGCGGTGCTGATGATGGCCATCCTGGCCGAGTTCAAGGGCAGCCGCTGGATCGCCATCCTGATGTCGGGCGATGGCGAGCCCTATCCGGACGGCGAGGAAACCCTGTCGCGCAAACGCCCTTCACCCCGCGTCAACGCGCCACAGGCGGACGCCTCCGTTTCGGACGACTGACGGCTTGAAAGGGGGGCGGGGGGAAACCACCTGTCCATCACCGCCGCGGCCTCCCTCCCCCTCCCCCGGCTGCGGCGCCGAGGACGACCCCTCCCCCTCCCGGGTTCGTCCAGACAGAGGCCGTCGGGTGAAAACCCGGCGGCCTTAGTCGTCTGTGTTGCCAATGTCCCACACATCGCCCCGACCACCAAACAGCCGGGAACAGCCCAGCCTCGCTGCCGTTGTGTCTGCCGGGAGGGAAGCATGATCACATCCGGGTGGGGACATCCGGTTAAACGAGAGGATACAACGGGATGAAAATCTCCCTGCACACCGGCGCGGCCCTGGCTGCGATTCTGGCTGCCGGTCTGGCCACCCCCGCCCTGGCGCAATCCGCCCCGAGCGACTGGAGCGGCCCCTATATCGGCATTTACGGCGGCTATATGGAAACCCAGGATGACGCCAATGAGAGCCTGGTCTTCGATCGGGACTTCGACGGCGAGTTCGACGACACCGTCGTCCTGAACGGCACCACCAACAGCGCCTTCAGCCCGGGTTCGTGCCCCGACGCGGCCAACGGTTCGACGCCGGGTGCGCGCTGTTCGAAGGACGATGGCGGTGTCGAGGGTGGCGCCCGCATTGGCTATGACATGCAGTTCGGAAACTGGGTCGTCGGTGCCGTGGGTGAAGTGTCTGCAGCGGACGCCCGCGACAGCGTGACCTCGTTCAGCACCACCCCCGCCTCCTACATCATGACCCGCGACCTGGAACACACGGCCGCCCTACGCGCCCGTATCGGCTACGCCATGGGCCCGGTTCTGGTCTACGGCACTGGCGGCGTTGCCTACGGCAAGATCCAGAACAGCTTCTTCACCACCAATGGTGCCAACAGCTTCACCGAACAGACCAGCGAGGACGATGCCGACGGCTATCAGTTCGGCGCCGGCATGGAATGGAAGCTGGCCCCCAATCTGTCGCTGGTCGGAGAGTATCTCTACACCAGCCTCGAAGCGGGCGATTACGTTGTGCGCGCCGGGCCGGGTACGGCCGGGCCGACCAACCCCTTCATCCTGCCGCCCAACACGGCCGGTACCGACATCGCCCGCAGCAACGGCGACTTTGATTACCACGGCTTCCGTCTGGGTATGAACGTCCGCTTCTAAAGCTGGACACCGGTTAAATCCCGGAAGGGCCGGGCTCGCGCAGGCGAGCCCGGCTTTGCTGTGTCAGGGAGGTCCCGTTCGCGCCGTTTCCGGGCTTTCCCTTTGGCGCGCACCGATCTAGTCATCAGGGTCATCCAGGCGGTGATGAGCCGCGCCATCGAGACCCTATTCGCATGTCCCGCGACGCCCCGTCCTCCACCGCCCCCTCCCTAGAGATCCTGTGCAAGGGGTTTGAAAAGGCAGCGGGCGAAAAGGCCGATGCCCTGGTCAAGGGCTTTCTGGCCGAGGCGCTGGAAGACTACGACTCCGACGAGACACCCGAGATTGCGCTGGAGGACCTCGCCGCCCTTCTCGCCGAGGCCTGGACCACCGCAGCCGTCCGGCAGGCCGGCGAGCCGGCCCGCATCCAGGTCGGCCCCCTGCACGGGGCGGATGGCCGCACCACCGCCTTTGACCGCATCCTGATCGTTCAGGACGACCGGCCCTTCCTCGTCGACAGCGTCATGGGAGAACTGGCCGAGACCGGCGTCTCCGTGCGCGCCATGTTCCACCCGATTGCCGATGTCACGCGCGACGCTGACGGACAGCGCAAGGCCGGCGCCGGACAGTCGCGCGAGTCGGTCATCATCGTTGTGATGGACCCGCTGCCGCAGGAGCGGCGCGACTGCCTTGGCGAAGGCCTCGCCGCCACCCTGTCGGACGTCGCGTCGGCCACCGCCGACCATGGCGCCATGCGCGAGCTGATGGCCCAGTCCGTCGCCCATCTGGAGGCCCACCCTCCCGGCATCGATCCCGAAGTCGTGGCCGAGACCCTGGCCTTCCTGAATTGGCTGAACGACGACCATTTCGTCTTCCTCGGCGCGCGCGACTATGACTATCCGCGCTCGGCGGACGGCGGCTATGAGGCCGAGGCACCGCTTTCCCAGTCAGGCGAGGGTCTGGGCGTTCTGCGCGATCCCGAGCGCACCGTTCTGCGCCGCGCCAATGAGCCTGCCGTCCTGACCCGCCAGATGAAACGCCAGCTGGATCTGTCGGACCCGGTCACCGTGGCCAAGGCCAATGCCCGGTCCCGCGTCCACCGCCGGGCCTATATGGACTATATCGGTGTCAAACGGTTCGGGACGGATGGCCGTCCGTCGGGTGAGACCCGCTTTGTCGGCCTGTTCACGGCCGAGGCCTATGACCGGGTGGCCTCCCAGGTACCGCTGGTCCGGCGCAAGGTCGAGAATGCGCTCAAGCGGGCCGGCAAGGCTGGCAGCGGCCACAGCCACAAACGCCTGAAGAACATCCTCGAGAATTACCCCCGCGACGAGCTGTTCCAGATCACCGAGGACGAGTTGCTGCCGATCGCGCTCGGCATTCTGCACCTCTATGACCGTCCGCGCATTCGGCTGTTCACCCGGACTGATCCGTTCGACCGCTTCATCTCGATTCTGGCCTTCATCCCGCGCGAGCGCTTCCACGCTTCCCTGCGCGAACGGATCGGCCGGATCCTCGCCCGGGCCTGGGGCGGACGCCTGTCGGCCTGGTATCCGCAGCTGTCCGACGCCCCGCTGGTGCGCATCCACTACATCATCGGCGTGACGCCCGGAGAGCACCCGACGCCCGACCCCGTGGCCCTTGAAGCCGAGGTGGCCGAGGCCGGGCGGGGCTGGCCCGAGCGGTTCGAGGCCGCCCTGCGCGCCGCCGGGGTGGACGACGTCGCCGTCGGCCCGCTCAGCACCCGCTGGACCGAAGCCTTCGGGACCGCCTATCGCGACCGCTATACAGCAGCCGAAGCGGTCATCGATCTTGAACGGTTCGACCAGCTGAACGGCACCGGCGAGCGTGACGGCGGTGAGCCGATCGCCGTCCGCGCCTTCCGCACGACCGAGGACAGCCCGCTTCAGTTCCGCTTCAAGCTCTATCACCGTGGCAATCCTGTTCCGCTGTCGGACGTCCTTCCGGTGCTGGCCGATATGGGGCTCAAGACGCTTGAGGAGTGGGGCCATGCCGTCCGACCCCAGGGCGACATGCCCATCCATATCCATGAGTTTCTGCTGGAGGACCCGCGCGGCGAGAAGCTGAGCTTCGACTCCATCAAGGCGCCGTTCGAATCTGCGGTTGCCGCCGTCTGGTCGGGCCTGACGGAAAGCGACGGACTGAACCGGCTGGTGATCGAGCTGGGGATCGACTGGCGCGAGGCCGCCCTGATCCGCACCCTCGCCCGCTATCGCCAACAGACCGGCATGGATCCCAGCCAGGCGGTCCAGGAAGAGGCTCTGTATCTGTATCCCGAGGTCGCGCGCGGCCTTCTGGAGCTGTTCCGGCTCAAATTCGATCCCGACGCGGACGAGGGCGATGGCCGGTTCGACAAGGTCTCGGGCCTCAATGCGCGGCTGGATGGGCTGCTACAGGCGGTCAAGAGTCTGGACCATGACCGCGCCCTGCGTCGCCTGACCAATCTGGTTCGGGCCACCATGCGGACCAACTACTACATCCGCGACGAGCACGGGCAGCCGCAGCCGCACATCTCGATCAAGATCGCCTCGCGTGAGCTGGAAGACCTGCCGCTGCCCAAGCCCTACCGTGAGATCTTCGTCTGGGCGCCGCACATTGAGGGCGTGCACCTGCGCTTCGGCCCCGTCGCCCGGGGCGGCCTGCGCTGGTCCGACCGGCGCGAGGACTTCCGCACCGAGGTGCTGGGTCTGGTCAAGGCGCAGCAGGTCAAGAACGCCGTCATCGTCCCGGTCGGCTCCAAGGGCTGTTTCTATCCGAAGAACCTGCCGCAGATCGTGCGAGCCGGCGGTGACCGCGACGCCCAGCAGGCCGAGGCCATCCGCGCCTACAAGACCTTCCTCTCGGGCATGCTGGACATCACCGACACCATCGCCGCCGACGGCACGGTGGTGACCCCGGAACGGGTCGTGCGCTGGGAAGGGGACGATCCCTATCTGGTCGTGGCCGCCGACAAGGGCACGGCGACCTTCTCGGACATCGCCAATGGCGTCTCGGCGGACTACGGCTTCTGGCTGGACGACGCCTTCGCCTCGGGTGGGTCGGTCGGCTATGATCACAAGGCCATGGGCATTACCGCGCGCGGAGCCTGGGAGGCCGTCAAGCGCCACTTCCGCGAAATGGGCCGCGATATCCAGACCGAGCCCTTCACGGCCGTCGGGGTGGGCGACATGTCGGGCGATGTGTTCGGCAACGGCATGCTGCTGTCGAAACAGACGCGCCTGCTGGCCGCCTTCGATCACCGCGACATCTTCCTCGACCCCGATCCCGATCCGGCCACCAGCTGGGCCGAGCGCAGCCGCCTGTTCGACCTGCCCCGCTCGTCCTGGCAGGACTATGACGCGAAGAAGATTTCAAAGGGCGGCGGGGTCTTCTCCCGCAGTGAGAAGTCCATTCCGCTGACGCCCGAAGTCCGTGCCATGCTGGACATTGAGGATGAGGCGCTGGACCCGCAAAGCCTGATCCGCGCGATCCTCAAGGCCCCGGCCGAGCTGCTCTATCTGGGCGGCATCGGCACCTATGTGAAATCGGTGCACGAAACCGATGCCCAGGTCGGCGACAAGACCAATGACCCCCTGCGCGTTAATGCCGAGGACCTGCGGGTCAAGGTGGTCGGCGAGGGCGCCAATCTGGGCCTGACCCAGGCCGCCCGCATCGCTTTTGCCCTCAAGGGCCGGGACGAGGGTGGTGGCCGCATCAATACGGACGCCATCGACAACTCCGCCGGCGTCGATACCTCCGACCATGAGGTCAACATCAAGATTCTGCTGGGATCGGCGATCATGTCGAGCGCGCTGAAGCCCGCTGACCGCAACCCCCTTCTGGCCGAGATGACCGAAGAGGTCGGCCTCAAGGTGCTGGCCCACAATTACGACCAGACCCTGGCCCTGACGCTGCAGGCCGACGAGGGTGTGGGTGCGCTCGATTCCCAGCAGGGCTTCATGCAGGTGCTGGGTGCCCGCGGGCGTCTGGACCGGCAGGTCGAAGGTCTGCCGGACGATGTGCGCATCGCCGAGATGAAGGCCATCGGTCAGGCCCTGACCCGTCCCGAGATTGCGGTGCTGACGGCCTATTCGAAGATCGAGTTGTTCGACGAAATCGTCGCCTCGACGGCGCCTGACGATCCCTTCTTCCGGGACACCCTGGCCCAGTATTTCCCCGAGCCGCTCGGGCGGTTTGGAGGCGAAATGCAGTCGCACCGGCTGCGCCGCGAGATCATTGCCACGGTCCTCAGCAACCAGATCGTCAATATGGCGGGGGCCACCTTCCCCGAGCGCCTCAAGCGCAGCGCCGAGGTCGGGGCCGGACCGCTGGTCGTGGCCTTCGCCGCAGCCCGCCGCATCTTTCGTCTGGACGAGGCTTGGGATGCGGTGTCGGCCCTAGACCTCAAGGTGTCCTCGTCGGCCCAGATCTCCCTTTATCGCGAGATTTCCACCGTTCTCCGACGCCAGACCTTCTGGCTGTCGCGCCGTGCGCCGCTGTCGGGGGTCACCGTCGACAGTCTGATCGAGACCTACCGTCCGATCGCCGACGCCCTGCTGTCCGAGGGCGGTGACGTCCTGTCGCGGTTCGAGCAGGGTCGTCTGGACGACCGCGTCCGGGGCTTCATCGCCCAGGGAATCCCGGAGGCCATGGCCCGCGAGGTCGCCTTGCTGCGGTCCCAGGTGGCGGTGGCCGATGTCGGGGATCTGGCGCGAGAGGCCGACTGGCCGGCGCCGTGCATGGCGCGCCTGTATCACCAGGTCGGGGCCGCCTTCGATCTCGACCGGCTGCGGTTTGCCGCCGGCCAGGTGCCCTCGGCCGACCATTTCGACCGTCTGGCCGTGCGTCGCCTGATTCAGGACTTCATGGTCGAGCAGATGGTGCTGACCCGGGCCGTCGCCCGCGCGTCGGACCCCAAGGTCGGCCGGAGCGAAGCCACCGCCGAGGCCGCCGTCGATGCCTGGATCGGTCACCGGCTGGAGGTCGTCGAGGCCATGCGGGCCTCGGTCGACGAGATCGAACAGTCGGGTCAGGGCTGGACTTTCGCCAAGCTGACCATCGCCAATGCCACGATCCGGGAGGTGGCCGCCTCGGCGGGCCAGGGCCAGCCGTAGGTCCGCAAGGGGAGGGACATCATGCCGCGTAAATTCCTGGTGGTCGTCGACGACAGCCCCGAGTTCGAGACGGCGCTGCGCTATGCCGCCCGCCGGGCCCGCTCGACGGGCGGACGGGTGGCTCTGCTGCGGGTCATCGGCCACGGGTCGGATGCCCACTGGTCCGGTGTCCGCGACGAGATCGACCGCCAGCTGCGCGAGGAGGCCGAGGCGCTCCTGATGCGGCTGGGGGAGGAGGCGGCCGATCGCTCGGGCGCCCCTCCGCTGTTCCTGATCGAGGAGGGGGACCCGTTGGCCGCCCTGCGCAAGGTCGTCGACGAAGATCCGGACATCAAGATCCTGATCCTGGCCTCGGGCGGCGGGGGCCGGGGGCCGGGGCCCCTGATCAGCGCCATTCTGAAACAGGGCTCGCTGGGCGGGCGCAAGCTGCCGGTGACCATTGTCCCGGGTGAACTGAGCGACAGCGAAATCGAGGACCTGGCGTAAGAATGGGCGCGCCATCGCTCGACACGCGGCGTCTCGCGGCTTGAGCGCAGCCCTTGAATGCGGCGATCAGCGGGCGCATGTCAGGGCCATGTTCATCCAGACCGAAACCACGCCCAATCCCCGGGCCCTGAAATTCCTCCCGGGCCGCGAGGTCTCCCCAGACCGCACGCTGGAATTCCGCACGATCGACGAGGCGACGGCCTCGCCTCTGGCCGAAGCCCTGTTCGAACTGGAAAATGTGGTGGGCGTGATGCTGGGCGCCGACCATATCGCGGTCACGCGGGGTCCGGACGGCCCGGACTGGTCCGATATGAAGGCGCCGATCCTGGCCGCCATCATGGATCATTTCGTTTCAGGCCGTCCTGTCGTGAACGACGGCGTGTCGGCGGGCGAGGCCAGCGACGGCGCCGAGGACACCGAGATCGTGCAGGAGATCAAGGCCCTGCTGGACAGCCGCATCCGTCCCGCGGTGGCGCAGGACGGCGGCGATATCCTGTTCGATTCCTTCGATGAGGCGTCCGGGCTTCTAACCCTGCGGATGCGCGGCGCCTGCGCGGGCTGTCCGTCCTCGACGGCCACGCTCAAGGCCGGGGTGGAACAGATGATGCGTCACTACATCCCCGAAGTGACCCAGGTCGAACAAACGCTCTGAGCACGGTCCAACTTTTTCGTCGCCCTGTCTGCCGCGCGTGGTAAACCGGCGCCATGCGACTGTCTGCGTCATCCGATGAGGTAAAGGCCCGTATGCAGGCCGAACTGGCTGCTCTGGGCGAAGCCTTGGCCCGTCTGCGGCACGCCTGTGGCCTCAGCCAGGCCGAAGCGGGCGAACGGGTCGGCATGACAGGGCAGGGGTGGGGTCTCTATGAGGCCGGCAAGCGCGCCGGCCTGTTCCGGCCGGACATCCAGACACGACTGACCGCCGCCGTGGAGGCTACACCCGAAGCCCTGTCGCTGGAGCGTGGGGCGCCGCCGTCTCCGGCCAGCGCGAGCGAAGAGCTGGTCAGCGGAGTCGAGGTGAGGTCGGCGGCCTTCAAGCCTGCCGAAGCTCCGGTTTCCTCGCAAACTGAAACCTTCACGTTTCCAGTCCAGACCGAAGATGTCTGGCCCTGGGCGTCCAGCGGCGTGGTGCTGGTCTGCGACCCGGGTCGTTGGCCTCGCCGGGGCCAGGGCTGCGTGGTCGAGACGGCCGATGGCGAAAGCCGCGTCCGCGTGTTCGATGGCGCCGACCGGGATTTTCTCATTCTGAAGGGTGGGTCGGGCGGCCTGGACCAGACAGAGCGGCTTGCCCGGCAGGAGGTCGTCCGCCTGTCAACCGTCGTCTCTCGCGACGAAACATGAAACATTTGCATTTCATCCTCGAAGCCGATATGAAACTTTTCAAGTTCGCCGAAACGTCTTTATTGGAGAAATCGGGTGCCTCGTCAGCCCAGACGTCAAACAAGTCGCGAGGGGACGCCGGTAGACAGCTGGGTCGGGGGGCGGATCGCAGGCCGACGTCAGGCTTTGGGCCTCTCCCAAACCGCACTGGCCGAACGCGTGGGCGTCAGCTTTCAGCAGATCCAGAAATACGAAACCGGCATCAACCGCATATCCGCCTCGCGCCTGCATCAGGTCGCCGTCGCGCTGGGGGCCGAGCCGGGCAGTTTCTTTCCGACGCCGGACCCCTCCCGACCACCGGTCGGGTCTTCAGCGCCGCCCCGCCGCCCGCCCTCTCCCGGCGGACGACTGGCCGAGGCCTTTTCCCACATTCCCGATCCCAGGGCGCGACGGGCGCTGGTCGTTCTGGCCGAGGCTCTGGCAGTACCGTCGACGGGTTCGACAGACGCGCGCGCCTGATCAAGGGGCGGGGCGCGTGACCCTGCTCGTTCTGGATACGGCGCAGGGCCTGTGCACCGTCGCTCTCGGGCGCGACGGCCGGGTGATCGCGTCGCGGTCGGAGCCCATGACGCGCGGCCATCAGGAACGGTTGCCGGTCCTGGTCGAGGCTGTGCTGGCCGAGGCCGGTGTTGCTGCGTCGGCGCTCGAGGTCGTCGCCGCCACGCGCGGGCCGGGCTCCTTCACCGGCCTCCGTGTCGGGCTGGCCTTCGCCCAGGGGCTGGCCGCAGCGACCGGCGCCCGCCCGATCGGCCTGTCGTCGCTCGATGCGCTGGCGGTTCAGGCCCATCTGGCTGCCCCCGACGGCCCATCTCCTATTGTGGCTGTGATGGATGCCCGCAGGGGCCAGGTCTATCTGGCGCTCTGGGGGGCCCAGGGCATTTCTGGCGACGGTTCCGTCGCGATTGACTCCTCGCTCGCCCGCGCCTCGATGCAGGCAGCCGGGGCCATGACGATAGAGAACGCGGCCTCCCTTCTGAAAGCATCCAGCCCCAGCACGCAGGTGATCGGCAGCGGTGCACACCTGATCAAACCGGCGTCGTCGGACGCAGGGCAGGTCGAAGGCCCCGATCCTGCGGCCCTGGTGCATCTGGCAACGATCCGAGCGGGTCAAGCCGGCGCCACTGGCCTCGAACCCCTCTATCTTCGCGCGCCCGATGCCACCCCGCCGACGCGTCTGCCGGGCCAGCCCCGACCGGACCGCGCGTGATTCCCGACCCGGCCCATCTGGCGGCCATCCACGCCCGGGCGATCACGCCCGCCTGGACCGAGGCGGCGCTGCGCGACCTGCTGGATCAGCCTGGCGTCTGGGCCGAGGTGGAGTCGGATGGCTTCATCCTCATGCGTCAGGCTGGCGATGAGGCCGAGGTCCTGACCCTTGCCGTCCTGCCCGAGGCCCGGCGGCGCGGACAGGGCCTCGCCCTTATGCAGGGGGCGCTGGCCGCCTGCCGCACCCGGGGGGTGAGCGATGTCTTCCTTGAGGTCGCCGCCGACAATGCCGCGGCCCAAGCGCTCTACCGCGCCGTCGGCATGATTGAGAGCGGCCGTCGGCGCGGCTACTATGCCCGCAGCGACGGTTCCCCGGTGGACGCCCTGATTCTCACTCTCAACTTGGGCGAGGCGCTTCCCTAGAGCCCGCCAAGGCCCTATTCTTTACCCATGGACCGGATCGAGAAACTTTGCGCCGACCGCGGCATGCGGATGACCGAGCAACGGCGCGTGATCGCGCGGGTGCTGTCCGCAGCCGAAGACCATCCCGACGTCGAGGAACTTTACCGCCGGGCCTCGGCCGTCGACCCGCACATCTCGATCGCCACCGTCTATCGCACCGTCCGCCTGTTCGAAGAGGCCGGCGTGGTCGAAAAGCACGACTTCGGCGACGGTCGCAGCCGCTATGAAGAGGCGGGCGACGACCACCACGACCACCTGATCGACACGAAAACGGGCGAGGTGATCGAATTCTACGACGCGGAGATCGAACGTCTCAAGACCGAGATCGCCAAACGCCTCGGCTTTGACCTGATCGGGCACAAGCTGGAACTGTACGGCAAGCCCACCCCCGGCGCCGAACCTTCGGACCGCGAAGGCCTGATCTACAAGCGCCACAGCCAGCGCGACACCGAGCAAGCCTGAGCCGGCCCCCTGCTCCCCGCCTTGCGGGCGCCACGCCCTGCCCTCATAAGCGTGCCATGACCGACACCGAGACCCTGCCCAGGACCGGAGCGGGTGCGCCCAAGCGCCTGTTCATCAAGACCTACGGCTGCCAGATGAATGTCTATGACTCCGAGCGCATGGCCGATGTCCTGCGCCCGCTGGGCTATGCGCCGACCGAAACGGTCGAGGACGCGGACTTCGTCATTCTCAACACCTGCCACATCCGCGAGAAGGCCGCCGAAAAGGTCTATTCCGAGCTGGGCAAGCTGCGGATCCTCAAGGAAGAAAAGTCAGGGGCGATGACCATCGCCGTCGCCGGCTGCGTCGCCCAGGCCGAGGGCGAGGAAATCATGCGCCGCCAGCCCGCCGTCGATCTCGTGGTCGGGCCCCAGGCCTATCACCAGCTGCCCGAACTGCTGACCCGCACTGCCCGGGCGCGCGGCGAGCGGATCGGCGCCGACTTCGCCCCGGTCGACAAGTTCGATGCCCTGCCGAAGGCGCGCGGCATTCAGGGCGTCACTGCCTTCCTGACCGTGCAGGAGGGCTGCGACAAATTCTGTACCTTCTGCGTGGTGCCCTATACCCGCGGCGCCGAATGGTCGCGCCCGGTCGCCGCCATTCTGGACGAAGCCCGGTCGCTGGCCGATCAGGGGGTGCGCGAAATCACCCTGCTGGGCCAGAACGTCAACGCCTATGACGGCGCGGGGCCGGATGGCACGCCGTCGTCGCTCGCCCGACTGGCCTGGGCGCTGGCCGACATCCCGGGGCTGGACCGCATCCGCTATACGACCAGCCACCCCAATGACATGGGCGAGGATTTGATCGCCGCCCACGGCGAGCTGGACGCGCTGATGCCCTATCTGCATCTGCCGGTGCAATCGGGCTCGGATCGCATCCTGCGGCTGATGAACCGCAAGCACGGCCGGGCCAAATATCTGGATCTGGTCGAGCGCCTGCGGACGGTCCGCCCCGACCTGGCCCTGTCCGGCGACTTCATCGTCGGCTTCCCCGGCGAGACCGAGGCGGACTTCGAGGCGACGATGGAGCTGGTGCGCGAGGTCCGATATGCCTCGGCCTTCTCTTTCATGTATTCGCCGCGCCCGGGAACGCCCGCCGCCACCATGGGCGCCCAGGTGCCCGCCGAGGTTTCGCGCGAGCGTCTGCACCGGCTGCAGGCCCTGCTGCTGGAACAACAGGTCGTCTTCAATGCGTCGCAGGCTGGCCGGGTTCTGCCGGTCCTGTTTGAAAAGGCCGGGCGGCATGACGCCCAGGCCATCGGCCGCTCGCCCTATCTGCAGTCGGTCCATGTGGAGGACGCGCGCGACCTGATCGGTCAGATCGTCGAGGTCGAGATCACGGCCGGTCAGCAGAACAGTCTCAAGGGGCGCCTGATCCCCCGCTCGGAACAGGCGGCCTGAATGGCGCGCGGCAGCGAATTCATCACCCTTGAGGACGGTGTCCTGCGTCAGGTGGTCGGGCCCAACAGCCGCCATCTGGCCCGGATGGAGTCCGCCTATGATGTCGACCTGGACGCGCCCGGCGGTGGCATCCGCATCAATGGCTCGCCGCGCGACCGGGCCGATGCGCGGCGCATGATCGAAAGCCTGTCGGCCAAGGTCGAGCAGGGAGTCGAGATTACCGACGATCTGGTGATCGCCATCCTGCGTCAGGACCGGCGGGGTGCGGCGGCCACCGGCGGCGTCCTGGCCTTTGGCCGCAAGGGCGCCATCACCCCCACGGGTCTGGCCCAGAGCCGCTATGTCGACATGATGACCCACTGCCCGCTCAGCTTCGGCGTGGGCCCGGCGGGCACCGGCAAGACCTTTCTGGCGGCGGCCTACGGGGCATCCTTGCTCAGGGCCAAAAGCGTCAGCCGGCTGGTGGTCACCCGACCGGCCGTAGATGCCGGGGAAAAGCTGGGCTTTCTGCCGGGCGACCTGAACGAAAAGGTCGACCCCTATCTGGCCCCGATCTGGGAGGCGCTGAACGAGGTTCTGGGCCCCGAACAGGTGCAGGCCCACCGGGACCGCCGCGAGATCGAGACCGCGCCCATCGCCTTCATGCGCGGCCGGACGCTCAAGAATGCCTTTGTCATCGTCGATGAGGCCCAGAACACCTCGCGCATGCAGATGAAGATGGTGCTGACCCGTCTGGGCGAGAATTCCCGCATGGTGGTGACCGGCGATCCGACCCAGATCGACCTGCTCAATCCGCGCGACTCCGGCCTGTCGCACGCCCTGCGCATCCTCAAGGGGGTCGAGGGTGTCGGCGTCGTCGAATTCGCCGCCGAGGATGTCATCCGCCACCCGCTGGTCGAGCGGATCGTGCGCGCCTATGACGCCGACGGCACGCGCGGCGGCACATGATTGAGATCCAGGTCGAGGATCCGGCCTGGCGGGAGGCCTTGCCGGATGTTGAGGCGGTGGTGATGCGCGCCGCGGCGGCCGCGCTGGGCGAGGCGGCCACTCCGGGTGGAGACCCGCTGGCCACCGTGCTGCTGGAAGGCGATGACGCGGTGCAAGCCCTGAATGCCCGGTTTCGTGACCGCGACGCTCCCACCAATGTGCTGAGCTTTCCCGCCGCTCCGGCACCCGGCGCGCCGGACGACGACCCCTATCTGGGCGATATAATTCTGGCCTTCGGCGTCTGCAGCCGCGAGGCCGCCGATCAGGGAAAGCCGCTCGCCCATCACCTGTCGCATCTGGTCATCCACGGCCTGCTGCACCTTCAGGGCCATGACCATCAGGACGATGGCGAGGCCGAGGTCATGGAGGCGCGCGAGCGCACGCTTCTTGCAGGTCTGGGGATCGATGATCCCTATCGTGCCATTCTGGATCGCGAGCCATGACCGACGCGACCGTTAACCCAACCCTTCGCACGACCGGCCGGATGCGCCTGCTGCGCGCCGGACTTGCCCTTCTGGCAGGCGCCGGTGCGGCCTTTGCCCACCCACCGTTCGGCATTCTGCCGGGGCTTCTCGGCTATGCCCTGATGCTGGTCCTCGCAGACGGATCGCCAAATCGTCGAGCCGCCTTCTGGATGGGCTGGCTGGCGGGCTTTGCCTATTTCCTCGTCGGCTGCTGGTGGGTGGCCGAGGCCTTTCTGGTCAATCCGGCCCAGGCCTGGATGGCGCCGTTCGCCGCAGCCCTGTTGCCCATGGGTATGGGCCTGTTCTGGGGGCTGGCGCTGGCGACCTATCGCAACCTGGAGGTCCAGGGGGTGCGTCGGGTGTTGGCCTTTGCCGCCCTGTTCGCCCTCGTCGAGTGGCTGCGCGGCCATGTGCTGACCGGCTTTCCGTGGAATCCGGCGGGCGCCAGCTGGCAGGCCGGCTCGGCCCCGTCGCAGGTGGCCGCCCTTGTCGGCGTCTATGGCCTCGGCTTCCTGACGGTGGCGGGCTTTGCCGCGCTCGGCCCCTTGATGATGCCCGGGGATCGCAAGGCCCGGGCCGGCAAGGCGGCACTGGGTATCGTCCTGATCCTCGCCCTCCATATCTGGGGCGGGTTCCGGCTGACCGGGGCCCAGGTCGAGATGACCCCGACGGTTATCCGCATCGTTCAGGCCGACGTCGATCAACAGTCGAAATGGACGCCCGACGCCTATCGCTCGATCGTCAACCGCTATGTCAATCTGACCGGACGCCCCGGCGCGCGCGTGCCCGATGTGATCGTCTGGCCCGAGGGCGCCCTACCCAATACCGCTAATGCCGTTCTGGCCCCCGATGCGTGGGAGGCCGCCGCGCTCCGCAATGTCCTGCAGCCTGGCCAAATCCTGCTGATGGGGATGAGCCGCGCCGAGCCCGACGCTTCCACCGAGGTCGGGGCCCGCTTCTACAACAGCCTGCTGGCAGTCCGTCAGAGCGGAGAGGGCGGGCTGGAGGTCACCGGCATCTATGACAAGCACCGGCTGGTGCCGTTCGGCGAATATCTGCCCGCGGGCGCCCTGATGAGCCGTATCGGCGTGCGCAGCCTCGTCCACGTGGCCGCCGATTTCAGCCCCGGGCCGCGTCCGGCCCCGCTGAAGCTGGAGGGCCTGCCCGATCTGCAACCGCTGATCTGCTATGAAAGCCTCTATCCCGGCTTTACCCGGGGGGTCGGCGCGGATCGCCCGCTGTGGATCGCCAATGTGTCGAACGACGCCTGGTTCGGGCGGACTTCGGGGCCGGTCCAGCACCTGAACCTGGCTGCCTATCGTGCCATCGAGACGGGGCTGCCCGTGGTGCGTGCCACGCCGACCGGGATCTCGGCCCTGATCGATCCGTGGGGCCGGGTCGATCCGCGCGCCCGGCTGGACCCGGGCGAAAGCGGCGTGATCGATACCCGCCTGCCCGCCGCCCTGTCTCCGACCCTCTTTGGGCGGATCGGCGACCTCGGCTTCTGGCTGCTGACCCTGGGGGCCTTGCTGATCGCTATCGGTGACCGGTTCGGGTCCCTTGTCCGACGCTTCCGACGCTGACAGACTGTCCGGTATCGGACATAAGCGGGGAAATGGCCTGTGGCGAGTCGAAGCCGCATTTCGGCCCGTATCTGTCTTGATTTTTAGGTGACACAGCCTTTTGACGGGCGCATGACGGCTTTAACCCGCTGCAGCCGGGCGCGGAACAGGACAAGAGACGATGGCGAGAGGCAAGGGCGTCGATGGCCCCCATCCGGTAGACCGGTATGTCGGGCGTCGCGTATGCGAAAAACGTATCAGCCTGGGCTATAACCAGAGCGATCTGGGGCGCGCCCTGGGTCTGACCTTCCAGCAGATCCAGAAATACGAGAAGGGCGTCAACCGCATCTCGGCGTCCAAGCTGTTCGACATCTCGCGCTTCTTCAAGGTCGACGTCGGCTATTTCTTCGACGGGCTGGCCGAAGGCGCTGCCGGTGTGGCCGAGGAAGGTGCCGGGTTCGAGCATGACTTTCCCGCCACCCGCCAGACGATCGAGATCACCCGGCTCGCACCCCGTTTGTCGGCCAAACGTCAGCGCCTGGCTCTGGATTTGATCCGCGAAATGCTGGACACGCCCGACACCGACGATGCGGATTAGCGGCTCTCGCTAGCCTGACGCCGCTGGCCAAAGGTCGGCGCCGCCGCCTTTTCCTTGGCCCAATACGCCGGGCCGTCGTCGGGTTTGAACATGGTGCGCGGCACCCCGTCGGAATCCACCACGGCAAAGGTGTTGGTCGAGGCCTGATAGATCAACATGTCTCCATTGCCCCGGCGCACCGTCTCGGCATCCGCAGGCGGCGTGGTCGTGAAGGCCGTGATCGCCGCCAGATAGGCGTCGGCCGTTGGCGTGCCGAAATCGGCCCCATTCCGCTCGAACAGCCGCTGAATCTTGGCATCGACGGTTTCACGCCGATTGGCCGTCAGCAGCGGCTTGGCCTCGGCGGAGCCGTCCGCGCTCTTGGCGGCCTCCCCGTCAGACCCGCCGTCCGCCGGCTTGGCATCTTCGGACACCGCCGCACGGTCGCGCGTCTCGACCGCCGACGCCCCGTTATCACAGGCCGAAAGACCCAGAGCGGCCACACCGGCCATCATCAGAAATGAACGTGTCAGGCGCATCAAACCCTCCCTCAAGGAACCCGCCGAAAGGAAAGAAGCACAGGTTAACTGTTCTTGCAATGTTCTTGTTCGGTGAGCCTGAATGCGCGGATCGGCCGCTGCTCGACGGGGCGGGGAGGGGCGGCTAAGGAAGGCGCATGGCCCAAAATCCTCCCGCTCGTCCCGCTGTGCGTCGTGTCCTTCTGATCGTCGGGGGCGGTATCGCGGCCTATAAGGCGCTGGAGCTGGTGCGTCTGATGCAAAAGGCCGGGCTGGAGGTTCGCTCGATCCTGACCCGGTCCGGGGCCGAGTTTGTCACCCCCCTGTCGTTGGCGGCCCTGACCGGCAGTGCTGTGCGGCAGGACCTGTTCTCGTCGGAAGATGAGACCACCATGGGACATATCGAGCTGTCGCGCTGGGCCGATCTGATCGTGGTAGCTCCGGCCACGGCGGGCCTGATGGCCAAGGCCGCAACGGGCGCCGCAGACGATCTTGCCTCGACCACACTTCTGGCGACCGACGCTCCGGTGCTGCTGGCCCCGGCCATGAATGTCCGCATGTGGCTACACCCGGCGGTGCAGGCCAATCTGTCGACCTTGCTGGGCTTTACCGAGCCCCGCTATGCGGTGGTCGGCCCGGATGACGGGGAAATGGCCTGCGGCGAATATGGCCCGGGCCGCATGGCCGAGCCTGCAGCCATACTTGATTCCATCCTCTCCCATGACGGCAAGGGCGGGCTGTCGACTCGTCTTCTGGCCGGGCGGCATGCCCTGGTCACTGCGGGCCCAACCTTCGAACCGATCGACCCCGTGCGCGGCCTGACCAATCGCTCCAGTGGCAAACAGGGCTATGCCATCGCCTGGGCGCTCGCCCGGGCGGGAGCGCGGGTGACGCTGGTCTCCGGGCCGGTGGCGCTGGATACGCCCGCCGGCGTCGACCGGGTCTCGGTCGAGACGGCGGAGCAGATGCTGGACGCGGTAGAGCAGGCCCTGCCTGCGGACCTCGCCATTTTGACGGCGGCGGTCTCGGACTGGCGCGTGGCCGGGGCTGCCGACACAAAGATCAAGAAGCAGGCGGGGGAGGGGCCGCCTGCGCTCACGCTGGTCGAGACTCCCGACATCCTCAAGGCTTTGGCGGGCCGCACAAAGGGGCGCCCGGCGCTGGTCATCGGTTTTGCCGCCGAGACCGGCCAGCTGGAGGCCCGGGCCGCCGCCAAGCTGGAGACCAAGGGCTGCGACTGGATCGTCGGCAATGATGTGTCCGAGGGCGTCTTCGGGCGGGACGAGACCCGGGTGATGCTGTTCCGCAAGGGCGAGGCCCCCGACCCCTGGCCCGAGACCACCAAGACCGCTGTGGCCGACCGTCTGGTCCGCGCCGTGGCGGCCCATTTTACGAAAGAGGCTCCATGACCCGCATCGCTCTCGTGCAACTGCCCCACGCCGAGGGCCTGCCCCTGCCCGCATATGAGACCGACGGCGCGGCCGGCATGGATCTGCGCGCGGCCGTGCCCGAGGACCAGCCCATGGTGCTTGAGCCCGGCGCCCGGGCCCTGGTGCCGACGGGTCTGAAGATTGCGGTGCCCGTGGGCTTTGAGGCCCAGGTGCGTCCCCGCTCCGGTCTGGCGCTCAAGGCCGGCATCACCTGCCTGAACAGCCCCGGCACCATCGACAGCGACTATCGCGGTGAGGTCGGGGTGATCCTCGCCAATCTGGGCGGCGAGGCCTTTGTCATCCGGCGCGGCGAGCGCATCGCCCAGATGGTCATCGCCGCCCATGAGCGGGCGGAGTGGTCGGTCGTCGACAGCCTGGATGAGACCGCCCGTGGCACCGGCGGCTTCGGCTCCACCGGCCGCTGAGCCCCTCAGATCGGCGGCGTGGGGGCGGTGACCGCCCGCCGCCGGACCTGCTCGCGCCAGGCGGTATAGAGGCCGCTCGCGACGATCAGGGCGGCGCCCGCCAGCGTCGAGATCGACGGCGCCACCGACAGGGCCAGCCACCCGAACAGCACGGCGCCTGCGATCTGCAGATAGTCAAAGGGCGTCACCGCCGACACGGGGGCCAGCCGCAGCGACTCGGTCATGGCCAGCTGGGCGACACCGCCCGCCATGCCGGCTCCCACCAGAAAGGCAAAGGCCAGCGGCAGATGCAGACTGCCGAACAGCGGCAGCAGCAACGCCCCCACAACCGCGCAGGCGATGAAGAACCAGAAGACAATGGCCGCCACATGCTCGGTCTGGCTCAGGTGGCGCAGGGTCACCGTCACCCCGGCCGAAAAGCCCGCGCCCACCAGCGCAAACGCCACTCCGACGGCGGGCAGGGGGTCCCCGCCCGGTCGCATGACAATCATCACCCCGACAAAGCCGACCACCACCGCCAGCCAGCGATGCCGACCGACCGCCTCCTTCAGGAACAGGAAGGACAGCAGGGTCGCGAACATCGGGGCGGTAAAGCCCAGCGTCGTCGCATCGGCCAGCGGCAACAGCGTCAGGGCCTGGAACAGGCACAGGATGCCGGTCACCCCCAGCCCACACCGCCACAGATGCATCAGCGGCCGCCGCGTGGCGATGGCCTTGAGGCCCGGCCCCATCATCACCCAGGCCAGCACCACCGGCAGGCCGAAGATGGCCCGGTAGAACATCATCTCGGGGGCGGTGACGCCGCTTTCGGCCGCCAGCTTCATCAGGCCGGACATCAGCGAGAAACTGCCCGCCGCCAGGATCCTCAGGATGATCCCGCCCGTGATGCCCTCCAGCCGGATCACGGCGTCTCCTCTCAGGCCTGGCGGAAGCCCAGCACGTCCTGCATGTCATAAAGGCCGGGGCGGCGATTGCGCACCCAGGCGGCAGCGGCCACCGCGCCCTTGGCGAACAGCGACCGGTCGATGGCCGAATGGCTGAGGGTCAGGACCTCATCGTCCGAGGCGAACAGCACGGTGTGCTCGCCAACGATGCCCCCGGCGCGCAGGGCGGCGAAGCCGATCTCGCCCTCGGCGCGCGGCTCACCCACCCCATTGCGCGGCGCGGCCCGGACATCCTCCAGCTCGACATTCCGTCCACTGGCGGCGGCCTCCCCCAGCATCAGGGCCGTACCCGACGGCGCGTCGACCTTCTTGCGGTGGTGCGATTCCAGCACCTCAATGTCCCAGTCGCGCGCATCCAGCCGCTGGGCCGCATGCTCGACCAGACCGATCAATATGTTGACGCCCAGCGAGAAATTGCCGCTCCGGACAATGGCGACCTTCTCGGCCGCCGCCTCGATCCGGGCCTCTTCCTCGGGTGACAGGCCGGTCGATCCGATCACCAGCGCCGGGCCACCCGCCTGGGCGCAGCGCTCGGCCAGTTCGACCGAGGCCTTGGGGGTCGAAAAATCGATCACCACGTCGCACAGCGACAGATCGGGCAGTTCCCCGCGATCAAAGCGGGCGGCGACCACCACATCCTTGCGGGCGTCCAGAACCTGAGAAACCGCCCGTCCCATCCGTCCGCGCGCGCCGGATATCCCGGCGTGGAACAGGGCGTTCACGCGGCGGACTCCCGCGAGGACGAGCCGGGCCCGTCGCCGTCGCCGCCCAGAATATCGGCCCAGAAGCGTTTGGCCTTGCCGGCAAAGCTGGAGTTGCGCGGGTTCTGGTCCTCGCCGAACGACAGGGCCAGCTCCTGCATCAGTTCTTTCTGACGGGGCGTCAGGTCCGACGGTGTCTCGACGAACAGCTCGACCACCAGATCGCCGCGTTGCTTGCCGTTCAGGTGCGGCATACCCTTGCCCTTGATGCGGATAGTCCGGCCGGTCTGGGCGCCTGCGGGCACCTGAACCGGGGCCTTGCAGCGGCCGTCACAGGCCTCGGACACCAGACAGGGGGCGTCGATCGCCCCGCCCAGTGCCGCCACCGTCATCGGCACCGGCACGGTCACCAGCAGGTCCAGATTGTCCCGCTCGAACAGTTCATGGGTTTTGACCGACAGAAAGACATAGAGGTCGCCGCGCGGCCCGCCCCGCAGCCCGGCATCGCCTTCGCCGGTCAGGCGGATGCGCGATCCGTCATCCACCCCGGCCGGCACCTTCAGCGACAGGGTGCGTGAGCGCCGCACCTGGCCCTGACCGCGACAGGTGGCACAGGCCTCGGCCACGCGCTTGCCGGCCCCGCCACAATGCGGACAGGTGCGCTCGACCTGAAAGAAGCCGTTGGCCTGCCGCACGCGGCCCGCACCCTGACAGGTCGAACAGGTGACCGGCTGGGTGCCCGGCTTGGCTCCCGTGCCCTCGCAGGGCTCACAGGCCGTTGTCGTGGGAAAGGAAATCTCGACATCGGTGCCGCGATAGGCGTCTTCCAGCGTGATCTCGAGGTCATAGCGCAGGTCCGAACCCCGACGGGGTCCGCCGCTGCGGGCACCGCGCCCGCCGAACACATCGCCAAAGGCGTCGCCGAACACCTGCTCGAAGATGTCATTGACGTCGGCATAGCCGGCCCCGCCGCGTCCGAACGGACCCTGACCGCCCCCGCCCACGCCCTCATGGCCAAACCGGTCATAGGCGGCGCGTTTCTGCGCATCCGACAGGACGGCATAGGCCTCGGACACTTCCTTGAAGCGGGTCGAGGCCTCCTCGCAGCCGTCGTTGCGGTCCGGGTGGTGCTGCATGGCCAGCTTGCGATAGGCAGCCTTCAGCCCGGCGGCATCGACCGTGCGTTCAACCCCCAGAATCTCGTAATAATCGCGCTGCGCCATCAGGCCGTGATCCTCATTATCCCGTTTCGATCCGGCCGCCCCTCTTCGGCGGAGGCTGGCCGGAAACCGATACCCCGACAGACATGGGTGTCGGGTCGCATGATGCAAGTTTCATGAAACGGCCCCGCCTGTCGCCTGACAAGCGGGGCCGGATGCATTTTGCCTTCCCGAAAGACGGGGGAAGGCGCGGTCGTCAGTCGGCCTTCTTGTCCGCTTCGTCGCCCGAGACTTCCTCGAACTCCGCATCGACCACACCGTCGTCGGCGGGGGCCGCCGCGTCGTCACCTTCGCCCGGCGCACCCTGCTGGGCCGCATACATGGCCTCGCCCAGCTTCATTGAGGCCTGGGCCAGGGCCGTGGTCTTGGCCCGCAGGTCTTCGAGGTCCGAGCCTTCGCGCGCCGCCTTCAGTTCGTCGAGGGCGGTCTGGATGGCCGCCTTGTCAGGCTCGCCGACCTTGTCGCCATGCTCGGCCATGGCCTTCTCGGTCGAGTGGATCAGGCTGTCGGCCGAATTCTGGGCCTCGACCGTTTCCTTGCGCTGCTTGTCGGCCGCGGCATTGGCCTCGGCTTCCTTGACCATCTTGTCGATATCGTCGTCCGACAGGCCGCCGTTGGCCTGAATGCGGATCGACTGTTCCTTGTTGGTCGCCTTGTCCTTGGCCGAGACGTGGACGATGCCGTTGGCGTCGATGTCGAACGTCACCTCGACCTGCGGCATGCCGCGCGGTGCCGGCGGAATCCCCATCAGGTCGAACTGACCCAGGATCTTGTTGTCCGACGCCATCGGCCGCTCGCCCTGGAAGACCCGGATGGTCACGGCCGACTGGTTGTCCTCGGCGGTCGAGAAGGTCTGGCTCTTCTTGGTCGGGATGGTGGTGTTGCGCTCGATCAGCGGAGTGAACACACCGCCCAGCGTCTCGATGCCCAGCGTCAGCGGGGTCACGTCCAGCAGCAGCACGTCCTTGACGTCGCCTTGCAGCACGCCCGCCTGAACGGCGGCGCCCAGCGCCACGACCTCATCGGGGTTGACCCCCTTGTGCGGCTCCTTGCCGAAGAATTTCTTCACGGCTTCCTGAACCATCGGCATGCGGGTCATGCCGCCGACCAGCACCACTTCGTCGATATCCGAGGCCTTCAGCCCGGCATCCTTCAGCGCCTTTTCACAGGGCGCGATGGTGCGCTGGACCAGATCCTCGACCAGCGCCTCCAGCTTGGAGCGCGACAGCTTGATGTTCAGGTGCAGCGGGCCCGAGGCGTTCATGGTGATGAACGGCAGATTGACCTCATACTGGGTGGTCGAGGACAGCTCCTTCTTGGCCTTCTCGGCCTCTTCCTTCAGGCGCTGCAGGGCCAGCTTGTCCTGGCGCAGGTCAACGCCCTGATCCTTCTTGAACTCATCGGCCAGATAATCGACCAGACGCAGGTCAAAGTCCTCACCGCCGAGGAAGGTGTCCCCATTGGTCGACTTCACCTCAAAGACGCCGTCGCCGATCTCAAGGATCGAAACGTCAAAGGTGCCGCCGCCCAGGTCATAGACGGCGATCTTCTGGCCGTCGTTCTTTTCCAGGCCATAGGCCAGCGCGGCCGCCGTCGGCTCATTGATGATGCGCAGGACTTCAAGCCCGGCGATCTTGCCGGCATCCTTGGTCGCCTGACGCTGACTGTCGTTGAAATAGGCCGGAACGGTGATGACCGCCTTTTCGACCTTCTCGCCCAGATAGGCCTCGGCGGCCTCCTTCATCTTCTGAAGGGTGTAGGCCGAGATTTGCTGGGGCGAATAATCCTTGCCCTGGGCGCGCACCCAGGCGTCGCCGGTCGGGCCCTTGACGATCTCATAGGGGACCATCTTCTTGTCTTTGGCCACGACGGGGTCGTCGAAATTCCGGCCGATCAGGCGTTTGATGGCGAACAGGGTGTTGGCCGGATTGGTCACCGCCTGACGACGCGCGGGCTGGCCCACCAGCACTTCGCCGCCATCCTGGATCGCCACCACCGACGGGGTGGTGCGGTTGCCCTCAGCGTTCTCGATAACCTTCGGGGTCTTGCCGTCCATGACGGCTACGCACGAATTGGTCGTACCGAGGTCAATGCCGATGATCTTGCTCATGGACTCTACGTCTTGCTCCTGTTCGGCGGATGGCTCCGGGCCTCGTCCGAGCGCCCCTGTCAGCCACCCCCGTGGGGGTTGGTGTTTGGTTCGGGCAAATCCCCAGAGAGACAAGGGGCTTTGCACGGCTGATGCCGATATGGGAAGCGCAGGGGCACCCGCAAGCCCTTTCGTGCATACGGGCCTGCTGTGATCGGGGCGCAGACCGCCTGACTGCCTCACGAAAGACGATAATCAGGCTCCGTCAGGTGTCACAGCCTCGGCTGGACGCCAGTATGGGGGTCACCTAAACCAGTTGCACCGCCCGGAAACCGCGCTTTCCGGATTTCATTCGCTGCAGAGACGACGCCCTTATGTCCAAGTTTTCCGGCCTGCGGCTCTGCGGCATTGCCAGCGCCACCGGCGTTCTGGCCCTTTCGGCCTGCCTGCTGGCGGCGCCTGAACCCGGCTGGGCCCAGTCGGCGGACCAGTCGCGCGGGACAACGCGCGGCGCCCAGTCTTCCAATGACGGCCAGAACCGTCGCGTGCGGGTCCATAACCAGACCGGCTGGACCATCGTCAGCCTCTATGCCGCTGATCCCGCCCGGACCGACTGGCGCGGCGATCTTCTGACGCCCGAGGTGCTGGCGACGGGTGACAGTGCGGTCATCGACGTCGACAACGGCTCCGGCGCCTGCGTCTATGTGGTGCGCGCCGAGTTTTCGAACGGCGAGCGCCTGGAACGGGTCGGCGTCAATGTCTGCCGCATCGCCGACTATTATTTCACCCGCTGACCCGCGGAGCTGAGGCGATCGTGACTGGACGTCCCGGGGCGCAGGGCGCAGGCTCACCCCCTGACCTTGAGGAGACCGCCCCATGCGACTGACCCGTCCCGAAGGCCCGATCGACGAGGATTTCCGTTTCAGCCGCAGGGCGTTGGCCACAGGGGGCCTGACCGGCCTGATGTTTGCGGGATACGCCCCGGCGGCGCTGGCCCAGGACGCCGCCCCCATCGTCACCGACAGCGAAGGCCTGGTCACCGAGACCGTCACCTATCCCGCCCCGGACGGCTTTGATCTGCCCGCATATGTCGCGCGTCCCGAGGGCGAGGGGCCCTTTCCCGTGGTGATCGTCGCCTCCGAGATCTTCGGCGTCCACGACTATATCCGCGACATCTGCCGCCGTCTGGCCAAGGCCGGCTATGCGGCCATGGCCCCGGCCTTCTTCGTCCGGGTCGATGATCCGGCACCGCTGACCGACTTCGGTCGCATCCAGGAAATTGTCGGTCAGGCCGGCTATGAGCAGGTGATGGGCGACATCTCCTCCGGCATGGAATGGCTGTCGCGCCAGCTGTGGGCCCGGGCGGACAAGGTCGGCATCACCGGCTTCTGCTGGGGCGGCAAGGTCGTCTGGCAGGCCTGCGCCCGCTTTGCCGTGATCGACGCCGGGGTCGCCTGGTACGGACGGCTGGCGCCCGCCGCCGATGCCACGCCCGAACAGATCGCCGCCGGTCAGCCCTGGCCGGTCGATCTGGCGGCCGACCTCAAGGCCCCGGTGCTGGGCCTCTATGGCGAGATGGATCGGGGCATCCCGCTGTCCAGTGTCGAGCTCATGCGTCAGGCCCTGCAGCGCGCCGGGCGCACCGACAGCGGCATCGACGTCTATGACGGTGCCCAGCACGGCTTCCACGCCGACTACCGCGCCAGCTACAAGGCCGATGCCGCCGCCGACGGCTGGGACAAGCTGCTGGCCCTGTTCGACGCGCGCCTCAAGACCTGAGGGTCAGGCCCCCAAATCATCAGGCTTTCGAGTCGTGGGCCCCGCCCGTGGCCGAGGCTGCCGCCTCATAGGCATGGGCCGCCTCTGACGCCGAGGTTCCGGGTGCGGGGCCGGACCCCTTGGCGGCGACGACTACCATGGCCGGGCGCACCGTGCGCCCGAACAGGGCATAGCCCGCCTGCAGCGTCTGGATCACAGACCCGCCGGGCACTGTCTCTGACGGCTGCTCCATCATCGCCTGATGCAGGTGCGGATCGAATGCTTCACCCGCCTCGGGCGCCACGCGCACCAGATTGTTGCTGGCAAAGGCCGACAGCAGCGACTTCTGCGTCAGCTCCAGCCCGGTCACCAACCCGGCCTCGGCCCCCTCGGCATTCTTGGGTGCCGCCTGCAGGGCCCGCTCCAGATTGTCGGCCACGCCCAGCAGGTCGCGGGCAAAGCGCTGGATGGCATAGGCGCGGGCGTCATTGTTCTGGGTCTCGGCCCGGCGCTTGATGTTCTCGACCTCGGCCACGGCGCGCAGCGCCCGGTCCTTCCATTGGTCCCGCTCGTCGAGGATGGCGTCGAGGTTGTCCATGCCCACACCTGTATGGGCAGGATCGGAATTCAGGCCCGCTTCGGCGTCGGCTTCATCGGCCGGATCCATGCCGTTCAGGTCATCGAAATCAGGGTCGTGCGGTGTGTCGTTCAAGGCTCTTGTCCGTCAAACAGTCGGCTCAGTACGCGGGCGGTGTAGTCCACCAACGGAATGATCCTGGCATAGTTCAAACGCGTGGGGCCGATCACGCCGACCGCGCCCAGCACCCGTTGTCGCCCCGTCATATAGGGCGCGGCGATCACAGAGGAACCCGAAAGTGAAAACAGTCGTGTCTCGGCGCCGATAAAAATGCGCACCCCCTGGGCCTCGGACACCCCGTCCAGCAGGCCGATCAGCTGTTCCTTCTGCTCCAGATCATCGAACAGCACCCGCACCCGGTCCAGATCCTCCAGCGCCTCGCGGTCCTGCAACAGATTGGCCCGCCCCCGCACGATCAGCGACCGCGGCCCCGCCGCCCCGGACCAGGCCGCCATGCCGTCCTCGACCAGCCGGGCGGCCGCCGCATCCAGCGCCTGACGCGCCGAATTCAGCTCCTGGCTCATCTCGCCCCGGGCCTCGGTCAGCGAGCGACCCTTCAGCCGGGCATTCAGAAAGTTCGAGGCCTCCTGCAGGGTCGAGGGGGTCATGCCGGGCCCCATGGGCATCAGCCGGTTCTCCACCTGCCCGTCCTCGGCCACCAGAATGGCCAGGGCCTGATCATGGCCCAGCGCCACGAACTCGACGTGCTTGATTCCGGTATCCCGGACCGGGCTGGCGACAATGCCGGCCCCGCCCGCCAGTCCCGACAGCAGGGACGACGCCTCGTTCAGCGCCTGATCGAAATCCACGCGCCCCCCCGGCCGCGCCAGCCCCGCCAGCCGCGCATCGATCTCGCGCCGTTCCTCGGTGCCGACGTCGCCGATCTCCAGCAAACCGTCGACGAACAGCCGCAGCCCGGCATGGGTCGGCACCCGCCCGGACGAGGTGTGCGGCGACGCCAGCAAACCCGCCAGCGTCAGGTCCTGCATGGTGTTGCGGATCGAGGCCGGCGACAGGGCGATGGTCCCGCGCGACAGGGTCCGCGACCCGACCGGCTCTCCCGTCTCCAGATAGGTCTCGACGATGCTGCGGAAGATGTCGCGCGCCCGGGCGTCCAGCGTGGTCAGCGAGGGCGAGGGATGAAACGGCATGGAGCTCATGCGCAGCCTCGTCCGGCATCTGCGGGGGCCGGGTCTTCTGGCATCTGGGAGCGGGACAGGGTCACGCTTTCAGGATAAGCACGCCCGCGACCCCTTCCAATACGCAAAAGAGACATCATGCGCCCTTCCGACCGTTCGCCCGACCAGCTTCGCCCCGTGACGCTCGAAACCGGCGTCAACCGCTATGCCGAGGGGTCGTGTCTGGTGTCGTTCGGCCAGACCAAGGTGCTGGTCACCGCCTCGGTCGAGGAGCACCTGCCGCCCTGGCTGCGCGGCAAGGGTCAGGGCTGGGTGACGGCCGAATACGGCATGCTGCCCCGCGCCACCCATACCCGGGGCCGGCGCGAGGCCGCCTCGGGCAAACAGTCGGGCCGGACACAGGAAATCCAGCGCCTGATCGGCCGCAGCCTGCGCGCCGTCGTTGACCTCAAGGCGCTGGGCGAGCGTCAGGTCACCCTCGACTGCGACGTCATCCAGGCCGACGGCGGCACCCGCACGGCGGCCATCACCGGCGCCTGGGTCGCTCTGGCCTCGGCGCTCGACTATCTGCGCGAGGAAGGGGTGCTCAAGACTGACCCCCTGACCGATCAGGTGGCGGCCATCTCGTGCGGCGTGTTCAAGGACACCCCGGTTCTGGACCTTGATTACGAAGAAGATTCCAGCGCCGAGGCCGATTCCAACTTCGTCCTGACCGGATCGGGCAGCATCGTCGAAATTCAGGCCACCGGCGAAAAGCGGGGCTTCAGCCGCGCGGAGTTTGATCGTCTGTTCGCCCTGGCGCACGGGGGCTGCGAGACGCTCTTTGCCCTGCAGCGTCAGGCGATCGGCCGCTGAGCCGCCCCAGATCCGAGACGTCGCGCACGCTGGCCCGCACCGGCGTGATGGGCCGCTGACCGGGTGACGGATCGGGCAGGCGCGCCCGGTCCAGCACCGCCTCCAGCGTGGCCGCCAGCCGGTCCAGCTTCGCCCGCCGGGTCGGCTTTCGACCGGCCGCATCGGTGACGTAAAAGGCATCGACCGCCCGCTCGCCGAAATTGGCGATGTGGGCGGATCGCAAGGACAGCCCCTCGGCGGCGATGGCGGTCGCCAGTTCGGCCAGCAGGCCCGGCCGGTCGGCGCCCGAGACCTCGATGACGACCGCCTGGCTGGCGGCGGTGGTGTCGATCATGACCACGGGCCGGACGTCAAAGGCCGCGCGGCGGGCGCTGACGGCGGTCATCACCGTCTCCTCCTCCGGTATATCGGGGGTGCCTTCGGGCACGGCCCGGGCGGCGGCTTCAAGCGAGCGGATCAACCGCTCCAGCCGGCGCGGTTCCGCCTGGCCATAGGGCAGGCCCGCGCCGTCCTGCACCTCGAACACATCCAGCGCCAGACCCTCGGGCGCCGTCACCACCCGCGCCCCGACGATGTCGGCGCCTGTCCGCGACAGGGCCTGGGCAAGCGCGGCAAACAGGCCGGGACGGTCGGCGGCGGCCACCGCCACCCGGGTTGTCGCCCGCCCCACCGCCCGGGGATGGCGTTCCGCTGCCGGATCGGCGGCCCAGTCGACCAGCACATCGGCGGCGGCGCCGGTCTCGCGCGCCCGGGCGACCAGCTCTGGATAGGCCGCCAGCGGATCCGGCTCGTCGACCGTCTCGCCCTTGAACACCGCCAGCACCCGGCGATGCAGGTCCCGCAGCAGCTGACCCTTCCAATTGTTCCACACGCCCGGCCCGACCGCGCGGATATCGGCGGCCGTCAGCACCAGCAGCATACGCAGTCGCTCGGGGTCGCCGACCAGATCGGCGCAGGCCTGAACCGTGTCGGGATCGGTCACATCGCGCTTCTGGGCATAGTCGGACAGGGCCAGGTGGTGCCGCACCAGCCAGGTGACCAGCTCGATGCGCCGACTGTCGACGCCCAGCCGCTCGCACGCCCGCCGCGCCGCGATCGCCCCGTCCTCCAGCTGGCCCCGGTCGCCGCCCTTGCCCACATCGTGCAGCAGCATGGCCAGCATCAGCACCTCCGGATCGGCAATCCGGTGGATGATCTCGGACGCCAGCGGGTGGTCGTCCTTCAGCTTGCCGCGCTTGATGTCGTTGATGATGCCGACGGCCTGCAGGGTGTGCTCATCGACCGTATAGGCGTGATACATGTTGAACTGGGTCTGGCCGACGATCCGGCCCCATTCCGGCAGAAACCGCCCCAGCAGCCCCGTCTCGTTCATGATGCTGAGCACCCGGTAAGGCCGCTGCCCGTGCGCCAGAACCGTCAGAAAGGCGCGGCTGGCCTCGGGATCGCGGCGCAGGCGCGGCGTGACGCGGGGCAGCGACCGGGTCACGGCGGCAAAGGCGTCGGGATGCAGGTCCAGATCCAGCCGGTCGGCCTCGACGAACAGGGTCAGCAGCCGGGTCGGGTCCTCGTCGAACACCTCGGGCCCGGTGACGCTCAGCCGGCCCTTGTCGACCAGAAAGCCGGGCGTCTCCAGCGGCTTGCTGCGGCCGGGCCACAGGGCCGACAGGCCGCGCACCAGACCGCCGGCCTTCTTCTGCTGGCGGGCCTCCAGCTGGGCGCTCATGGCCCGGGTCAGGGCTCCGACATCGCGGGCGACGAGGAAGTATCGCCGCATGAAGCGCTCGACCGCCGGCTCATCGCCGCGCCCGCGCCAGCCCATGCGTCGGGCCACCTCGGGCTGCAGGTCGAACGTCAGGGCCTCGACCGGCCGGTCGGCGATCCGGTGCATGTGAATGCGCACCTGCCACAGGAAATCAAAGGCCTCGGCAAACAGCCGCCGCTCTCGCCGGGTCAGCAGGTCCTCCAGCGCGGCCTCGCCCAGCGGACTGTCGGGCGCCAGCCCCCGGGCGATCCAGAACAGGCAGTTGAGGTCGCGCAGTCCCCCCTTGCCGTCCTTGACGTTGGGCTCGACGCGATAGCGCACCGCCCCGACCTTCTGGTGCCGCGCCTCCCGCTCGGCCAGTTTGGCGGCGATGAAGGGGCGGGCATCGGCCTTCTCCACCTGCTGGCGAAACCGGATCAGAAAGGTTTCGGTCAGATCCGCATCACCCGCCAGAGGGCGCGCTTCCAGCAGGGCGGTGCGCACCGTCATGTCCGACTTGCCGACCGACAGGGCCTCGTCCATCGACCGCGAGGTGCTGCCGATCTTCAGCCCCAGATCCCACAGGACGTAGAGCACGAACTCGGTCACCTGCTCGGTGCGCGAGGTCGATTTCCACGGCCGCAGAAACATCAGGTCGAGGTCCGAGTGCGGCGCCAGAACGCCCCGGCCATAGCCCCCGACGGCCAGCAGGGCGAGGCGCTCGGCATCGGTGGGGTTGGGGGCGGGAAACAGGTGTTCGGTGGTCACCCACCACAGGCTCTGAACCATGCGATCGGCGGCCCGGGCATACAGGCGAGCCACCTCGACCCCGCCCGCGCCCTGCACCAGACGTTGGGCGGCTTTCGACCGTCCGTTCGACAGGATTTCGGCCAGAATCGGGGCCAGCGCCGCCCGGGGCCGGTCGGTGGCGGCAGCAGCCTCGAGGGCAGTGATCACCTCGGGATCCAGGTCGGGCGCCATCCCGATCAGCGCCTGCCCGGCCCGGGGCTCCGGGACAAGGCTTTCAGACGATATAGCGCCTCCAGCGCCTCGCGTGGGGTCAGGTCATCGGGCTCCAGCTCGGCCAGGGCCTCGACCATGGCGGGCGGGGCCACCGGCGGGGCAGGGGCAGGGGGCTCGGCCATGGCAAACAGCGGCAGGTCGTCCAGACGGCTGTCGGCTTCGCCCGTGGTTTCCAGCTGGTCCAGCACGGCCCGGGCCCGCGCGACCACACCGGTCGGCACCCCGGCCAGCTTGGCCACCTGCACGCCATAGCTGCGGTCGGCAGGGCCGGCGACCGCCTCGTGCAGGAAGACCAGATCGCCGTTCCACTCGCGCGCCCTCAGCGACAGATTGGCCAGATGGTCCAGCCGCCCCTCCAGCTGCGCCAGCTCGTGATAGTGGGTGGCGAACAGGGCACGACAGCGATTGGCCTCGTGCAGGGCCTCGGTCACGGCCCAGGCAATGGCCAGCCCGTCATAGGTGGCCGTGCCCCGCCCGATCTCGTCCAGCACAACAAAGCTGCGGTCGGTGGCCTGGTTGAGGATGGCGGCGGTCTCGACCATCTCGGTCATGAAGGTCGACCGGCCCCGGGCCAGATCGTCCCCCGCGCCAACCCGGCTGAACAGCCGATCGACCACGCCCAGCCGCATGGCGCGCGCCGGAACGAACGCCCCGGACTGGGCCAGCACCACCAGCAGCGCCGCCTGACGCAGGAAGGTTGACTTGCCCGCCATGTTCGGCCCGGTGACCAGCGCCAGTCGCGGACAGCCCCCGGCGCCCGCGCCGTCCAGCCGACAGTCATTGGGCGTATAGGGCTTGCCTTCGGCCCGTACCGCCGCCTCGACGACCGGGTGGCGTCCGCCCTCGATACACAGCTCCAGCCCGTCATCGACCTCCGGCCGGACCGCGCCGACCTCTTCGGCCCATTCGGCCAGCGCTGCGGTGGCATCCAGCCAGCCCAGCGCATCGGCGAGCGCCTGAACCGGGGCCGCCAGCTCGCGCACCCGGCCGCGCCAGTCCTCGAAGGTCTCGACCTCCATGGCCGTGACCCGATGCCCGGCCTGGGTGATGCGCGCATCCAGATCGGACAGTTCAACGGTGGTGAACCGGACCTGATTGGCCAGGGTCTGGCGGTGGATGAAGGGGCTTTCGGCACCGCGCTGCATCAGCGGCTCGGCCTGTTTGGCCGTGACCTCGAGGAAATAGCCCAGCACGGCATTGTGGCGCACCTTGAAGGGGATGCCGCTGTCGGCCACGGCCCGCGCCTCCAGCTCGGCGATCACCCGGCGGCTGTCGTCGCGCAGGGTCCGTGCTTGATCCAGTTCTGGGCGATGACCGGCCCGGACCAGACCCCCGTCGCGGGCCAGATGCGGCGGGTCCTCGACCAGTCCCTCGTCCAGCTCGGCCAGCAGGGCCTGAAGCGCCGCATCCGGCGTCAGCGCCGCCAGCGCCCGCTCCAGATCATGGGGCAGGTCAGGGTCCAGACGGTCCGACCGGCGCGCAAACAGGGCGGTCAGTTCCTGGGCGATGCGGGTCCCGGCCTGGATCGCCGCCAGATCGCGCGGCCCCCCGCGGCCCAGCACCAGCCGGGTCAGGGCGCGGGCCGTATCCGACGACCCCTTCAGCAGGTCCCGGACCTCGCCACTCAGAGCACGGTGCTCGACCAGCCAGGCGACGGCGTCCAGCGCCCGGTTGATCCGGTCCGGGTCGCGCCCGGGGCGGGCCAGTCTCTCGGCCAGCGCCCGCGCACCGCCGGCGGTCACGGTCCGGTCCAGCGTGTCCAGCAGCGACCCCGCCCGCTCGCCTCTCTGGGTGCGGTCGATCTCCAGACTCAGCCGGGTAGCCGGGTCGATGGCCAGATGCTGGCCCTCGGCCGAGCGGCGCGGCGGCGACAGCACCGGCACCGCCCCGACCTGGGTCGTCTCCAGATAGGCGGCGATCAGGCCCAGCGCCGAAATCTCGACCGGCTCAAAGGCGCCAAAGGCGTCCAGCGTCGCCACGCCATAGAGGCGCGCCACACGCTCAGCGGCGGCCCGGGGCTCGGCCAGCGCCTGGGCCAACGGCTGGACCGGCGCATCGGCGGTGGCCAGCGCCTGATCCAGATCGGCATCGCCGAACAGCCGGTCGGGCACCAGAATCTCGGACGGGGCAAAGCTTACGAGGGTCGAGGCCAGATCGCCCACGTCACAGACGGCGGTCTCCACCCGGCCGGACGACAGCTCGACCGCGGCCACGGCGGCCCGGCCGCTACGCAGCGTCACCGCCACCAGCCGGTTGGCCCCGCGCGCATCCAGCAGGCTGTCTTCGGTCAGGGTGCCGGGGGTGACGACCCGCACGATCTCGCGCCGGACCACCGCCTTGGAGCCCCGCTTCTTCGCCTCGGCCGGGTCCTCGGTCTGGTCACAGATGGCCACCCGGTGCCCCTGCCGGATCAGCCGGGCCAGATAGCCCTCCATGGCATGGGCGGGCACGCCGGCCATGGCGATGTCCTCACCCAGATGCTTGCCCCGCTTGGTCAGGGCCAGCCCCAGGGCGCCCGCCGCCACCTCGGCATCCTCAAAGAACAGCTCGTAGAAATCGCCCATGCGGAAGAACAGCAGCGCATCCGGCTGGGCCGCCTTGGCGTCCAGGAATTGGGCCATGACCGGGGTTGCGCCCTCTGTGGAGCGCACCGGGCGTTCGGCGACGGGGGGTGGGGTGAGCGGACGGTTCATGCCTCGCCACAGGGTGACGGATCGTGCGCTCCGCCTCAAGCGTCTCTTGCGCGTCGGTGCGGTCGCTGCGACAAGCGGGACAGGCGGTTAAGGGAACGCGGTCCAATACCGCGGCTGTGCCCGCAACTGTAGGCGGCCAGGCCGTCGTCCGGTCCGGGAGCAATCCCGGCGTCACTGAGCGGTTTTCGGACGGTTCGGGAAGGCGAGGGCGGCGGCTGTTGATCCGCAAGCCAGGAGACCTGGCCGCCGATGTCGCTCGTCTTCTGTCCGGGACCAGACAGGGGCGCGGGGACCTATCCGTCGAAGCGACCCGATCCCAGCGCCGGCCCCTCCTCTCGGAGGGTCGGGATCGGTCGCATCCTGAACCGCCCGTCGCGCGCTGCCGCCGGGCTGACGGAGACTGTCTGATGAGACATTTGATGACCACGGCATCGCTTGCGGTGCTGTGCTTGTGCGCGAGCACGCCCGCCCTTGCCCATGATCCCGATCCCGGCGATCCCGGCGATCCGGTCCGGCTGGAGGAGGTGATCGTCACCGCCACCCGCCTGCCCCAGCCGGAGGGCGAGACCCCCGGCGCCCGGGTCTTCACCGAGGCCGATATCGAGGCTCGCGGCGCGATCTTCGCCGCCGACCTGCTGGCGGAAGTGCCGGGCGCGGCGCTGGCCCGCACCGGACCGTTCGGCGGCCTGACCCAGCTGCGTCTGCGCGGGGCCAGCCCGGGCAAGACCCTGGTGCTGATCGATGGCGTGCCGGTCAATGATCCGGCCGAGATCAATGGCGCCTATGACTTTTCCAGCCTCAGCCTGTCCGACATTGCGCAGATGGAGGTCCTGTCAGGCCCGCAGTCCTCGCTGTGGGGCTCGGACGCCATCGGCGGGGTGGTCGCCCTGACCACGCGTGAGTTCAGCGGCGTCCGCGCCGATCTCGAGGCGGGCTCCCTGAATACCCAACGCGGCGCGCTGTCCATCGGCCGGGCCGGAGCGCGGGGCGCGCTGGGGCTCAGCGTCTCCGGCTTTCGCACCGACGGGGTCTCGGCCGCCGCCAGCGGCACCGAGGACGATGGCTTTCAGACCCTGACGGCGGGCCTCAAGGGCCGGATCACGCCGCGCGCCGGGGTCGAGCTGGACGGCGGCCTGCGCTGGACGCAAAGCCGGGTCGAGATCGACGGCTATCCCGCCCCCGCCTTTGTGCTGGGTGACACCGACGATGTGTCGAAAAGCGAGGGCTGGTCGGGCCACGGACGGCTGTCGGTCCGGACCGGCCGGGTGCGCCACCGGCTGATGCTGGCCGCATCGGATACCGAGCGCGAGACCCGCTCGGCCTATGCCAACCGGTTCGACGCCGACCGTCAGGTCTGGCGCTGGGACATGGACGGCACGGGAGGCGAGGGCCGCGTGACCTGGGCTGCGGGCCTCGAACGTCGCACCGAGTCCGCCGAGCTCGACAGCGGCCTGTCCGACGATCTGGGCACCAGCTCGATCTATGGCACCGTGCTGTTTCCGCTGACGTCGCGCGTCACGATCGGTGCGGCGCTGCGTCATGACGACACCGATGATTTCGGCGCCGCGACCACGGGCCGGCTGACCGCCCATGCCGATCTGGGCGCAGGCTTCGGCCTGTCCGGCGCCTTCGGCACGGGGTTCAAGGCCCCGACGGTCAGCCAGTCGGTCTGTGACTTCTGCTTTTCGGCCGACCCGTTCCCCACGCTCAGGCCTGAACACGCCGAGGGGGCCGAGCTGGCGCTGGGCTGGCAGAGCCCGGGCGGCGGCATCGCCGGGCGACTGACAGTTTATCGCCTGACCATCGAGGACCAGATCATCTACCGCTTCGATCCCGTCACCTTCGACAGCGTCTATATCAATCTGGACCGCACCCGCACCGACGGCATCGAGCTGGAGGGCCGGGTCGTGCTGGGGGCAGGGTTCGATCTCAGCCTGACCTATGGCTGGACCGATGCCCGCGACGAGAGCGATGGGGAGCCGCTGCTGCGGGTGCCGGAACACGCGGGCACGGTGGGTCTGGGCTACAGCGGCGCGCGGTTGAGCGGCCGTCTGACCGTCCGGGCCGAGGGCGACATGCCGGACTCAGGCGGCACGCGCGAGGGCTTTGTCACCGCCGATCTCCACCTCGGCTACGCCCTGACCGATCAGGTCGAACTGACCGCCCGGGTCGACAATCTGTCGGACGCGCGCTGGGAGTCGTTGCGGGGCTATGGCGAGCCGGGGCGGACTTTCGCCCTCGGGGTCAGGCTGCGCTACTGACGCCGGAAAAGGCGGCGGCCGTATCACCGGTCGCCGCCAGCCGTCCGCCCTGGTCAAACACGGTCCAGTCCAGCGCGGGCCGGGCCGCATTGACGGCGGCCAGCAGGGCGCGGGTCTCGGCGGCTGATGTCACACAGGCCAGCAGGCTTGAGCCCTCGGCCATGCCGGTCAGGCTGTCGGCCGCATAGGCCAGCGCCGCCTGCATGGGGTCGAGGCGCGCTTCGGCCAGACGCCGCCGCAGGCGCGACAGCAGCACAACGTCGGCGGCTGAGGCCCCAATCATTTCGTCGGATCCGGCGAACAGCAGGCCATTGGCCAGCACCGAGGCCAGCTGCACCGCCACCCCCTGTTCGGCCAAGGCCGCCAGCACCCCGTCGCGACGCGCGCGCTGGTCCAGAATATTGAGCGGCAGCTGGATCAGGTCGGGCTGAAAGCGCCGTGCCACCAGCACCGGACTGTCCTCCAGCCGGGTGCGAATACCGATGCGCCGGAACAGGCCGCGGTCCTTCAGGGCGACCAGTCGCTCCCACAGGGCGCGACCTTCGGCTCCGGCCAGATCACGCACATCGCGGACCAGCAGCACATCGCCGCGCGGCAGACCCAGACGTTCCAGCGAGCGACGGGCCCGGGCCTCGATCCGGTCGGGGCCTTCGCCCGCGTCCAGCGTTGTCACCGACACCTGAAACGGGGAGGGGAAGGGCCAGGCCTGGCACAGGGTGCGCTCGTCATCGCCCTCGGGCCGGGTCAGGATGCGGCGAATGCCCCCGTCGGCGGCGGTCTGCAGCAGCTGGGCCAGACCGGACTCGCGCGACAACGCGCCACCTGCAGCCTCGCGCGGGGCGGCGGGGACCACGGCGAGCGCCAGCTGGGCGGCGGGAGGGGCGGAAATCTCTGAACTCACCCGACGATCCTGACGCCGAATGTTTAAGGGCGCCTCACCGAGAGTTTGCCAGAACCTTACCGCACGCCGTTTTGTGGTCAGTCCGCGTCGGGCTGCCGGTCCGGGTGGGCGGCGATGAAAGCGGGGTGATCGGCCGCCGCAGCCTCGATCGCCAGAAGCCGGGGAAAGGCCTCCAGCGGCACACTGAACCGCCGCGCGGAATAGATCTGCGGGATCAGATAGCAGTCGACCAGACCCGGCGCCTCGCCAAAGCTCCAGCCCCGCCCGTGGCGGGCGACCAGGGCCTCCAGCGCCTCGAAGCCGGGCGTGATCCAGCGTTCGGCCCAGCTGTCGACGGCGGCCTGATCGGCTTCGAACTGACTGCGCAGAGCCTTCAACACCCTGAGATTGTTGAGCGGGTGGATGTCGCAGCCGATCACGGCCGCCATGGCCCTCACGGTCGCCCGGTCCATGGCTGTCTCGGGCAGCAGGGGCGGCCGGGGATAGCGCTCTTCCAGCCACTCCAGAATCGCCGGGCTCTGCACCAGCACCCCCTCGGCCGTCTCCAGCGCGGGGACCATCCCCTGCAGGTTCAACGCCCGATAGGCGTCGGACGTCTGCGCCCCGGTCCGCAGGTCGATGCCATGCGTCTCATAGCTCAGCCCCTTGAGATTGAGGGCAATACGGGTCCGGTAACTTGTGCCGGAACGGAAATAGCCGTGCAGGATCATGAAAACCTCAGGTCCGGGGCGGTCCCATGGTGAAGGACAGGGGCGCAAGGCCTTCTATCACAGCCTCGATGCGGTCGCCGGTCTGAACCGGGCCCACTCCCGCCGGCGTGCCGGTAAAGATCAGGTCGCCCGGGCCGAGGTCCCACAGCCGCGCGGCCTGCGCGACAATCTCATGCGGGGCCCAGATCATGTCCGATAGACGCGCCGCCTGACGGACCTCGCCATTCACCGACAGGCGGATGGCCGACGACGCGTCCGGCCCGGACCCAAGCGTCAGGGCGCCACACGGCGCCGACTGGTCGAACCCCTTGGCGGCATCCCAGGGGCGGCCCTTCGCCTTGGCCTCGGCCTGCAGGTCGCGGCGGGTCAGGTCACACCCGACCGCCCAGCCAATGATGTCCGCATCCTTGCCCAGCGCCAGCACCAGTTCGACCTCATGATGCAGATTTTCGGTCATCGAGGGAAAGGCCGGATGGCCCCCGTCGGTCACCAGCGCCATGGCCGGCTTGGAGAAAAAGAACGGCGCCGGCCGGTCCGGATCGGCCCCCATCTCGCGAGCATGATCGGCATAGTTCTGGCCCACACACAGAATGCGTCGGACGGCATAGCGCTGGTCGCCCCCCGTGACGGGCAGGGACGGGGTCTCGGGCGGGGGGATCAGCCACTGGGTCATGCAGCGACGATTAGGCCCTGACCGAGGCGGCCGCAACGGCAACAAACGCCGGGCGCTCGAGCCCGATTCATGCTGCAATGCGGGAACCCGCTGGCGTCGGTGGCGTTGCCTCCCTATATCTCATACTATCGTCAAGCTTACAGACCGGGAGCGTCACCATGGCCACCACAAAGGCCCGCGAAGACATCAAGAACGACCTGAAAACCCTCAAGGAAGACATCAAGGTGGGGGCTCGCGAAGAGGGCGAACGCCTGCGCGCCCGCGCCGAGGCCGCCGAGGCCCGTCTGCGCAACAAGGCCGATGAAGTCCGCGGTCAGGCCGAAGCCTATTATGAGCAGGCCCGCGTACGCGGTCGTGAATATTATGACGATGCCGCCGAGCGCTTCGACGAAGCCCAGCGCTATCTGGTCGAACGGGTGCAGGAGCGCCCGATGCAGTCGACCGGCATCGCCCTCGGCATTGGCGTCGTGATCGGCATGCTGATCGCCGGTCGTCGCCACTGATGCTGGGACGCGGACTCGTCAAAAAGGCCGTCGCCATTGCGGTGGCGGCCGGGGCCGCATTCGTTGCCGTGCTCTGTCTCGGGGCGGTGGTCTTCTTTGCCCTGTCCGTCGTGATCGTGCCCATGGCGGCAGCGGCCGTGACGTTCCTGCTGTTCGCCCTGGCGGCGGTGGCTGTGGTCATGGTCTTCCTCAAAAAGGCCGAGGGCGACGAGGAAGAAGACGAGTCCAGCCTGAGCGACGGTCTTGCCGGCCGGGCCTTCCTGCTGTTTCGAAACCGGCCGATCCTGGCCTCGGTCGCGGCCCTGGCGGGCGGGTTCATCTTCCTCCGGAACCCGGCGCTGGCCACCATGGTGGCAGCAGCCTTCACCGAAAAGAGCCGTCATCGCTGACGCGACGGCGGCCCTATTCCACTACCGGATCGCCTGACGCGCCCGCGGGATTCAATTTCCAGCGGATGCGCGTTTCTGCGTCCGTGCGGGCCGATCCCCGGACAACGATCTGCAGGGCGCGCCGGGTCTGACCCTCGACGCTGTGAACCGAGGGCTCGATGGCGACATCGGGCCCATCGGTGCGGAACCACCATCCCCGTCCGGAATGCCCTCTCAGCAGGATCGAGCGACGGTCGCGGGCCAGCGACGCCTGGACGCCCGGCTCCAGCTGGAACCGCACGGCATAGGGGGCGGCCAGGACCGGCGGCGGACTGGGGGCCTGGTCAGCCGGGAACAGCCGTTCCTCGGCACGCAACTCATCCAGCCGTTGATCGAGGTACAGACGCCGCTGGTGGGCCAGACCCGTCAGCGGCGCCCAGCCGTCATGCTGGGCCTCCAGCCACAGGGCGCCGTCGCCCTGTCGCTCGTCGTGCCGCACCGCATAGGGGCGGGTCAGCAGCCGCGGCCCAAGAAGCTCGGCCTGCCATCCGCCCAGCGGCTCACCCAGCGAGGTCTCGCTGAGCGTCAGGGTCGAATGGCCCGGTGTCAGCCTCAGCCCCTGACGCTCGAACGCCCGGGGGGTCCAGCCACAGCCGGTGATCAGCCGGTCGCGCCCGCAGACGATTTCCAGTGCCAGCGGCTGGGCGCAGGCCGCCTCGGTCCATGGCCCGCGCGGCGGTGCCTCGACGTCGATCACCAGATTCAGCAGCGGGCTGCGCATCCGGGCCAGACCCCCGACCGGGGGCTGGGACGGCGTCGAAGCCGTGTCGGTGGTCGGCGCAATTCCGGCCGCCGAGAGGGCCGCCGCCACACGTGCCGGGGTCGAGACCCCGCCGCCATGAACCCCCGGCAGGCGACCGTCGGGCATCACCAGCGCCTGGGTCGCGAGCGCCAGTTTCTGAAGGGCGGTCTCGACAGCCTCCGACACCGGTTCGGACAACTGCGTCAGCCCGTCCTTCAGCATCAGCAGATCGAACAGCAGCTCCAGCCCCGCTTCAGGGCTGCGCGACATATGGGCGCCGTCGGGCCTCAGCGTCCGCGACAGGGCGCGCGGCAGCCGTTTCAGGGCGCGCCGACGCAGGCGCGCGCCGGACATACCTGCGAGCGCACATCCGGTGACCGCCACGGCCACGGTCCGGGTCGCCGCCCCGCTGGCCGGTCCCGGTGGGCGCAACAGCTGACGGGCTTGCCGCGCGACCAGAGCAGCCAGCTGACCCCGCCCCACATCATCGGCCACGGCCCCCATGCGGCGAAGCGCCGGGGCCAGATGCAGCAGTCGCCGGGCCATCCGGTCGGGGTCCCAGGCAAAGGGGGCCCAGCGGTGAAACACCCGTCCCCAGGCCAGCGTCAGCCGCAGAGCTTCCCGCGCCCCGGCCTCGCCCTCGTGCATCAGGGCAGGCAGCCAGTCGAAACTGTGCAGCGCCTCGGCAAAGCCGCGCGACGGGCTGGCCCGGTCCCACGGGTCCTGCGGGGCGGGTACATCCAGACTGATCCCGGCCAGGGTAAAGCGCCCCTGCAGGATGGGTTTGCCGGCGCCGGGGGTCTCAAGCGGGCGAAAATCTCGGGGCGTGGCGGCAAAGGCCGAGGGCTTCAGCCCCCAGGGCCGACCTTTCAGGGTCTGGCCATAACCGGGAAGGCCATACAGCTCGATCCAGATCTGGCGCGTCATCAGGCGACCGATCACCAGCGGCCAGATGCCGACCCCGGGACGCGCGCCTGACGGCCTGACCGGCGTGCGGGGCGGTGCCCCGCGCAGCCCTGGAATCTGGCCCTCGGGAACCGAGGCCTCGGGCTTGGCGAACGGGCCGATCCCCGCCATCAGTGACCCTTCAGCGCCGCGATATTATCGGCATAGGTGGACGGCCCTCCGCGGAATACGGCCGTGCCCGCCACCAGCGCATCCGCCCCTGCCGCAACACAGTCTGCGGCATTGTCCGCCGTCACCCCGCCATCGACCTGCAGGGTGGCCTTCGAGCCCGCGGCATCCAGCCGCTGGCGGACCCGCGCGATCTTGTCGAGCGAGGCCGGGATGAATTTCTGACCGCCAAAGCCTGGGTTCACCGACATGATCAGCACCAGATCGACCAGATCGATGACCTCGTCGAGGATCCCGACAGAGGTGCCCGGGTTCAGCACCACCCCCGCCCGGGCGCCCAGTTCCCGGATCCGGCCCAGCGTCCGGTGCAGGTGCGGCCCGGATTCCGGATGCACGCTCAACACATCGGCCCCGGCGTTGCGATAGGCCTCCAGCCACGGATCAACAGGGGCTACCATCAGGTGCACATCGAACGGCAAGCGCGTGTGCGGGCGCAGCGCCTTCACCACATCCGGGCCGATGGTCAGATTGGGGACGAAATGGCCGTCCATGACATCGACATGGACCCAGTCGGCACCGGCGGACTCAAGGGCGGCGACCTCCTCGCCCAGCCGGGCAAAGTCAGAGGCCAGAATGGACGGACAGATCAGGGGTGCGCTCATGGCCCCGGGATAGGCCGACCCCTGCGTGGGAGCAAGACCCCCGAAGGCCTCAGGCGGCGGCGCGGCGGATCGTCAGGCTGGCGCGCTGGGCGTCGCTCAGCACGGCTTCGTCCATCCGGGCCCCGGTCAGGTCGGCCCGGTCCATCACGGCCCCGGTAAAGTCGGTGGCGACCAGGCGCGCGTACCGCAGGCCGGCATCCGACAGATTGGTCGGCATCGACCGTCCCCCGCCCAGCGGCAGGGCGGCCAGGATGGCGCCGTCCAGATCTGCATGGCTGAGGATCGCGCGCATCATCCGGGCCCCGCGCAGGTCGACACCCCTGAGATTACAGCCCCGCAGGTCCGCCCCTTCCAGATTGGCCCCCTGAAGCGGCACGCCGGACAGGTCCATTCCGACCATACAGGCCCCCTTGGCATTGAGGGCGGGCAGTTTCAACCCCTTCAGCCGGGCGCCCAGCGGACGAAGATCCTTGCCCTCGAAATTGGCCGGAGCGCCCAGGACTCCGCCGCTCTCGGCCCAGGCATTGGCGTCCAGCGCCTGTTCGAGCAAGGCGTCGGCCTCGGTGATCGCCTCCAGCGTCGGTTCGCGCAGACAGCCGGTCATGTCGGTCCGTTCCGTGCGCGCCGTATCGAAGGCCACATGGGTCAGGATCGCGCCGATCATGCGGGCGCCCGACAGATTGGCTCCCCCGACGTCGGCTCCTTCCATCAGGGCTCCCGACAGATCGGCGTCCTTGAGGTTGGCGCGCGTCAGGCGGGTGTCCTTCATGGCGCAGTCGGTGAAATCGACCTTGAAGGCGCTGAATCCCTCCAGCGTCGCCCCGTTCAGCGTGGCGCCGGTGAAGGAGGCGCCATCGGCATTGCCCTGATGGGTCTCGTGCTTGACCGAAGACAGGCCCTTGGTCGCGTGGGGTACGGCGATCACGCCTTCGCGGAAATCCGCCTGGGTCAGGTCGGCGCGCGCCAGATCCGCCCCCCGCAGGCACGCTCCGCGCAGATCGGCCTTCACCAGCTGGGCGCTGCTCAGATCGGCTTCGCGCATGTCGCAGCAGAACAGGACAGCACGGTTCAGCCGCGCGCCCGACAGCCGCGTGCCCCGCAGCGAACAGCCGGTGAAATCGGCTTCCTCCAGATTGCGTCCCGCAAGATTCAGCCCGTCCAGCGCCATGAATTTCAGCGACAGGCGCCGCCCGCCTGCGCGGCCTTCGACGAAGCGCTCATGCGCCATGACCAGCATGTCCACATCACCTTGTCCGAGGGCGCGGCGCGTGAAACTCATGCAGGCATTCCTTCAGAATTCAGGCCCAGCGCCCCGGTCAGGACGGCCTCGGACAGATCGGTCAGTCGCATCTGGCATCCATGCAGACGCGCCCGGCTGAGGTCGGCTCCGGCCAGTCGCCCGTTTCGCAGGTCCGCGCCAGAAAGGTCCGCCCCGCGCAGGATGGCGCCGGTCAGATCGGCGGGCAGGATACGGTCGGCGGACAACAGCAGCGGCCCCAGCTGGGCCTGCCGCAGGTCGGCGCCGTTCAGCCGCGCTCCAGCCAATCGCGCCCCGCGCAGGTCGGCTCCCCGGAGGTTACAGGCCCGCAGGTCAGCCCGCTCCAGATGGGCGCCCTGCATCTGCACCCCCTCCATATCGAGACCGTAGAAGATCGCCCCCCGGGCCGACAGGGCCGTCAGATTCAGGCCCCGGATCGACTTCAGCGAGCGCAGGTCGACGCTGTCGAAGACGGAAGGCTTACCCTCCCGGCCGTCGGTCTCGCACCACAGGGCATGGTCGCGCAGCATGTCGGCGGCCGGCAGGCGCGACACCGGATCGCCCGAGGACCGGTCGTCCGTCAGGCTGCCTTCCATGCGGGCGCCGTCCGTTCGCCACGACTGACGGTTTACGCCGACCAGCACGGCGTCGCGCAGATCAGCCCCGGACAGGTCCGCGCCCGACAGATCCGCTCCGGCCAGATCGGCGCCCCTGAAGCTGGCCTGCTTCAGATTGGCCCGCACCAGTTTACAGTCCTTCATCACCGCATCGGTAAAGTCTGCGGCCACGGCCACCACCCCCGTCAACCGCGAGCGCTCCAGATTGGCCCCGGCCAGACAGGCGCCATTGGCCTGGGTCTCATGGCGGGCCCGGGCCTCGATCACGCGAAAGCCCATCCGGGCATCGGCGGCGGCGATGGTGCCTTCGCGCAAGTCCGCCTCGAACAGATCGGCCCCCGTCAGATCGGCCCCGCGCAGGCAGGCCCCGCGCAGATCCGAGCGCCGCATCGACGCCTCGGCAAGTATGACATCCTGCATGTCCGCGCCAAAGAAGGTGGCGTTGTCCAGCCGCGCCCCCGACAGGTCACAGCCGGTAAGGTCGGCGGCGGAAAAATCGGCATCGGCCAGATTGCGACCCTTCAGATCCAGCCCGCTCAGGTCCATCCAGGCGAACACCGCCCGTGCCCCGCCGGGCCGGGCCTGCCACAGGCGATCGTGGCGGGCGCAGATCGCGTCCACCTCGCTCTGGGTCATGCGTCGCCGTGCGACAGGTTCAGCAGCCTGGGCCATGGCCGCATGCTGACACGATTACGCTTAAGGAAGGTTTGCTTTCGGGTCTCAGACCTTCAGCAGGCCCTGCTCCTTCAGACTGTCGGCCAGCTCCCCGGCCGACACCCACACCCGGGTATAGCCGGCCTCGCCCAGCCGGCTCAGCTCGCCGACCAGATCGGCGCGCGGCGAGGCGGTGAAGCGGGCATCAAAGCCGTCCCCCGTCTCGCTGATCCGCACCAGCGGACGGCCGGTCTCCAGCCGGTGCAGAAACCCTTCGCACAGCGCCAGCGCCTCATCGGCCATCAGGCCGGTCTCGACCTCAAGGCCCGCCTGACGCAGCCGCTCCGTGCCCCGGCCCGAGGCAAAGGGTGAGGGGTCCAGCGCGGCGATCACCACCCGCGCCACCCCGGCCTCGGCCAGGAAGTGGGCGCACGACTTGCGGCCCGAAGACCGCGCGCCGCAGGGCTCCAGCGTCACATAGGCGGTCGCGCCTTTCGCCTTGTCGCCGGCGGCGGGAACCGCCTGTTCCTCGGCGTGGGGCCTGCCGCCCTGGGCCGTGGCGGCCTCGGCGACCACCTCGCCCTCGTTCACCAGCACACAGCCGACCGCCGGATTGGGCCAGGTCTCGCCCATCCGCGCCTGCGCCAGTTCTATGGCGCGGGCCATATGGCGGGCGTCGTCAGGCGCGCTCACGCCTGTTTCTCCGGCAGCGGCGGAAGGTCTGCGGCGCGTCCCGTATCCAGATAGCGGGCGTCGGTCGGCACCAGATCGCCGTCCAGGTCGATCTCCAGCGGATTGCCGGTCGGAATCTCGACCCCGACGATCCGGTCATCCGGCACGGCGAACAGATGTTTGACAATGGCCCGCAGCGAATTGCCGTGGGCGACGATCAGCACATCCTCGCCCGCTTTCAGGCGCGGCGCGATCTCGGCATCCCAATAGGGCAGCACCCGATCCAGGGTGGTCTTCAGGCTCTCGGTATCCGGGATGGTCTGGCCTTCGTACAGCGGATCCCCGGCAAAGCTGTGCGGGTGGTCGTCCTGCATCGGCGGGGGCGGGACGTCATAGCTGCGGCGCCAGATGCGGACCTGATCCTCGCCGTGCCGCTCCGCCGTCTCGGCCTTGTTAAGGCCGGTCAGCCCGCCATAATGACGCTCGTTCAGGTGCCAGTCCCGCACGATCGGCACATCCTTCAGCCCCGCCGCCGACAGCGCCAGATCGCCGGTCCTCAGGGCCCGCTTCAGCACCGAGGTGAACATGACGGCGGGGGTGAAACCGGCCTCAGCAATCAGCGTTCCGCCCTTTCTGGCCTCGGCCTCGCCCTGGTCGGTCAGGTCGACATTGACCCAGCCGGTGAAGCGGTTCTCGAGGTTCCACTGGCTCTGGCCGTGACGCAGAAGGACGAGGCGGGGCATGCAGATCTCCGGATGACGAGGGTTTTCGCCTAGGCTGCCCCCGGGCAGGGGTCAAGCCGGGCCGGGCGCGCGCACCATTTGATCGGGGCGTCGCTTTCCCCCTATAGGCCTCCGCTGTTGCTTGCCCCCATGAGGTGTCTGATGCCCGGCCTGATCGCCCCGACCGGCTTTCGCGAATATGATGCCCGCTGGGTTCTGGGCTCCGATCTCGACCTTCAGGGCGTCGAAACGCTGGGGCTGGCGCTGGCCACGCTTTTGCACGAGCTGGACAGTCCGCGCCTCGTCACCGGCCACGACTACCGCAGCTATTCCGAAGACGTGAAGGCCGCCCTGATCCGGGGTCTGGTCACGGGCGGGGCCGAGGTCCACGACATCGGCCTCACCCTGACCCCCATCGCCTATTTCGCCCGCGAGGCGCTGGGCGTGCCCGCCGTCGCCATGGTCACCGCCAGTCACAACGAAAACGGCTGGACCGGGGTCAAGATGGGCGCCCACCCGCCCTTCACCTTCGGCCCGGAGGAAATGGCGCGGCTCAAGACGCTGGCGCTCGAGGGTGGACGGATCGAGCGCCCGGGCGGGCACGTCGTCACCGTACAGGACTTTGCCGACCGCTATCAGGCCGAGGTCGCGTCCGGGCCGACACTGTCGCGGCCCATCCGGGTGGTCGCTGCCTGCGGTAATGGCACGGCGGGGGCCTTTGTGCCCGAGGCCCTCCGCCGGATGGGGGCCGAGGTGATCGAAATGGATACCGACCTCGACTGGACCTTCCCGCGCTATAATCCGAATCCGGAAGACCGCGTCATGCTCGACGCCATGGCCGAACGGGTGCGCGAGACGGGCGCCGACCTGGCGCTGGGGTTCGACGGCGACGGCGACCGGTGCGGCGTGGTCGATGACCGGGGGCACGAAATCTTCGCCGACCGCATGGGGCTGATGCTGGCGCGCGATCTGGTCGCCGATCATCCCGGCGCGACCTTTGTCGTCGATGTGAAGTCGACCGGCCTCTACCGAACCGACCCCGTGCTGGCGGCCGCAGGCGCGCGCGTCGTCTATGGCATGACCGGCCACAGCCATATGAAGCGGGCGGTCGCGGCTGAAGGCGCGCTGGTCGGCTTTGAAAAGTCCGGCCATGTCTTCTTCGCCCCGCCGCTGGGCCGGGGCTATGACGACGCCCTTGTGTTCGCACGCGAAATTCTGCGCCTGCTCGACCGGGCGGGCGGGCGTCGTTTGTCCGAGCTCGAATCCGACCTGCCGCCCGCCTTCACCTCCCTGACCATGAGCGCCCACTGTCCGGACACGGAGAAATATGCGGTCGTTGAGCGGGTCAGCGAGGCCTATCGCGCGCTCGCCGAGGCGGGCGGAACTGTGCTGGGCTGCCGCATTCGCGATCTGGTGACCGTCAATGGCATCCGCGTCGAGCTGGAGGACGGCGGCTGGCTGCTGGTCCGCGCCTCGTCCAACAAGCCGGAACTGGTGATGGTGGTCGAAAGCCTGACGTCAGAGGCCGACATGCGGGCGCTTTTCCATGAGGAGGTCAAGCCGCGTCTGGCCGCTCATCCCGAAGTCGGCGCCTGGAATCAGGAAGTTTGACCGCACCCGCGCAGCGGTCCATTAGGCCCTCGACCGGGAGGACGGGTGACCAGCTCAAGCGACCAGATCGTCATCGTCGGCGGCGGATTTTCCGGCGCCATGGCGGCCGCGCGTCTGGCGGAGCGGGGTGTGACCTCGGCCCTGATTGATGCGGGCGGGGACTTCGGCCTTGGCGTTGCCTATTCCACGCCCTTCGACGGCCATCTGCTGAATGTACGCTCGAACCGGATGAGCGCGATTGAGGGGCGCCCGGACGATTTCGTCGACTGGCTGGGCCGTAACCACCCTGACCACGCCGACCCGGAAGGCTTCGCGCCCCGCCGCCTGTATGGCCTCTACGTCCAGGACCGACTGAGGGCGGTCGAAGCGTCCCATCCCGGCTGGATCACCCGGGTGCAAGGCCGGGCCGGGGCGATCGAGGGCACGACGGTCGTGCTCGACGACGGCCGGCGCGTTTCGGGTCGGGCCATCATGCTGGCGACCGGCAATCCCGCGCCCCGCACAGCGTCGGCGGACAGCCGTAGGATCATCGCTGACCCGTGGGCGCCCGGCGCGCTCGACGGGATCCGCGGCGACGACCGCGTCGCCATCATCGGCACCGGCCTGACCATGGTCGATATGGCGGTCTGGCTGCAGGCACGGGGCTGGCGCGGACCGCTGTTCGCCCTGTCCCGACGGGGGCTGGGCCCGCGCGCCCATCATGATCACCCTGAGGCCCCCCTGCCGGTCTCGCCCCAACTGGCTGACGGCCCGGCCTCGGCGCGCCTGTCTGCGGCCCGGCGGCTGGCGAAGCAGGGTCAGTGGCGGGCACTGATGGAGGGGCTGCGCCCGGTTACCAGCGATCTGTGGCGCGCGGCGGACGCCGCCACCCGCGCCCGCCTCGTCCGACACCTGCGCCCCTTCTGGGATGTGCACCGCCACCGCATCGCCCCCGCGATTGCCGCCGAAATGCAGGCCCTGATCGATGCGGGGCGTCTGACCGTCGTGGCTGGTCGCGTGACCACTGTGGCGGCGAGTGGCGATACCGTCACCCTCCGCTATCGCCCCAAGGGGACGATGGACACTCAAACGACCGGGGCCGACTGGCTGATCGACTGCACCGGCCCGGGCCACGATCCGGCCCGTGATCCGCTGACGGGTTCGCTGATCTCTACGGACCGCGCCCGCCTCGACCCCCTGCGGCTGGGGCTGGAGCTGGATGACAGCGGGCGCGTGCTGACGGCTGATGGCACCCCCGACCCGACCCTGATGGTTCTGGGCCCCCCCGCCCGCGCCACCTTCTGGGAAACCGTCGCGGTCCCCGATATCCGCCAACGGATCGAGGTCCTGACCGGGGCGTTGACTGACCAAGGAGTATCTGCATGAGCCACCACAAATCCCGCACCCTCGCCGGTCGCGATCTCGCCCCCGAAACCCTGATGATGGGCTTCGGCTATGATCCCACCCTGTCCGAAGGGGCGATCAAGGCGCCGCTGTTCCAGACCTCGACCTTCGTCTTCAGATCGGCCGAGGACGGCAAGCGCTTCTTCGAGGTCGCCTATGGCCTGCGCGAAAAGGAGCCGGACGAGGCGCTGGGCCTGATCTATTCGCGCATCAACAATCCCAACCTCGAAATCCTTGAGGATCGGCTGGCGGTCTGGGACAGAGCCGACCGGGCGCTGGTCTTCTCCAGCGGTATGGCGGCCATCTCCACGGCCATGCTGGCCCTGACGCGGCCGGGCGATACCGTCCTCTATGCCGCCCCGGCCTATGGCGGCACCGAATATCTGTTCGACCGCATCCTGCCCCGCTATGGCGTCAAGGTCGCCCAGGTGCTGGCCACGGGCGGCACCGAGGCCCTGAAACAGGCCATTCGCGACACGGCCGCAAAGGCGGCGGAAGGCGGCGGGCGTCTCGCCGTCGTCTATCTGGAAACCCCGTCCAACCCGACCAATCAGGTGGTGGATATCGCCGCCGCCGTGGCCGAGGTGCACGGTCTCGGTCAGGCCGACCGGCCCATCGTCGCCGTCGACAACACCTTCCTCGGCCCGCTGTGGCAGCGCCCGCTGGAACTGGGCGCCGATCTGTCGCTCTACTCCCTGACCAAATATGTGGGCGGCCATTCCGACCTGATCGCCGGCGGCTGTCTGGGCTCGGCCGAGGTCATGGCCCGGATCGCCGAGATGCGGACCATCTGTGGCACCGCCACCGACCCTCATACGGCCTGGCTGCTCAGCCGCAGCCTCGAGACCCTGCACCTGCGGATGGAGCGGTCCCAGGACAACGCCCGGATTCTGGCCGAGCGCCTCCGCGCCCATGAAAAGGTCACCGATGTGCTGGTCGCCGGGGGCGGTGCGGGCGAACAGCGCGCCATCTTCGAGGCCCAGTGTCAGGGCCCTGGCTCGACCTTCTCGATCCGGCTGAAGGGCGGCGAGGCCGAGGCCTTCCGCATGCTGAATGCCCTCAGACTGTTCAAGCTGGCCGTCAGCCTCGGCGGCTCCGAAAGCCTGGCATCCCATCCGTCCAGCATGACCCATTCCGACTATTCGACCGAGGCCAAGGGCCGCTGCGGCATCGGCGACGACCTGATCCGCCTGTCGGTCGGCGTCGAAAACGTCGAGGACCTTTGGGTCGACCTCGAACAGGCCCTCGCTGCGGTCTGACCTAGTTGTCGTTTCCAAGAAGGTTGTTCACCCTTGACCAAGGGGTGAGGCCTTTGATTCCGGAGTGTGGTCGGCGCAGGTTGTAGTTTTCGGTCCAGGGTTTGATGGCTGCGGCGCGCTCGTCCGATGAGCC
>NZ_QTTA01000002.1 GCF_003730275.1 Brevundimonas halotolerans | reverse complement strand
TGCACCTGAAGGAAGGTGTGGAGATGATCATGCCCGGCGACAACGCCGAGCTGAACGTCGAGCTGATCACCCCGATCGCCATGGACCAGGGCCTGCGCTTCGCCATCCGCGAAGGCGGCCGCACGGTTGGAGCAGGTGTCGTTTCGAAGATTACGGAGTAATCATCGAAACGAGCGCCGTGTGCGACAAGCGCACACGGAGGCGGCGCCGGCGTGGTCTCCAAGATCACCGAGTAATCGGTAGACACGAATACGCATAACAGAGCGGCCCCCGGAGCGATCCGGGGGCCGTTTTGCTGTCCGGCCTCAAGTGGCCGCGACCGCGTCGCGAGCCTAGCCCCGTCAGACGAACTCCACCTCCACGCCCTCTTCGACGGCGCTGGCCAATTGTTCGACGTCCCAGTTGGTCAGGCGGACGCAGCCGCTGGAGGCGGTCTTGCCGATCTTGGCCGGCTCAGGGGTTCCGTGGATGCCATATCCGTCGCGCGACAGGTCAATCCACACCGCGCCGACCGGATTGTTCGGGCCGGGCGGCACGATGACCTTGCCTCCGCTCTCGCCGAACATGGACGGGTCATAGGTGTAGTTCGGTCGCGGCGCGATCGCTCGCACCGTGTGGGAGCCGGACGGGGAGGGGGTCTCGCTGCTGCCAATGGTGGCGGGATAGAAGGCCAGCAGCTTGCCGTCGGCGTCGAAGGCGCGGAGCGAGTTCTCGGCCTTGGTGACCTCGATGCGGGCGACCTTGCCATCAAGCGTGTCCGGGCCGGTCGCGGCGACGACGATGGTCTGGCCCGCGCGGCCGAAATCGACCCCCGGGTTGAGCGCGTCCAGCAGGGCCTCGCTCATGTGAAACTTCTCGGCCAGCGCTTCGCGGGCATCGGCGTAGCCGACCGTCTCGAGCTCGCCCATGGCGGCGATGTCTTCGGGCACGGTGCCGATGAAGGGGCCGGCCACGTCGTCTTCGGTAAGGGTGTAGTCGGTCAGCACCCGGTTGCTGTCGCCCGAGGTCAGTTGCTCGAAGACCTTCGCGTCCAGTTCGCCGGTCACCTCCAGGTCGTTGGCCTCCTGAAAGGCGGCGATGGCCTGGCGGGTGTTATCGCCGCCCAAGCCGTCGATGATGCCGGGGGAGAAACGGGTGCGGTCCAGCAGGATCTGGGCCCGGGCCATGGCGGGGTTGGGCCGCGCCTCGTCGGGCAGGGCCTCGGTGACCGCACCGCCGCGCTCCGATGAGTCGGCAGTCTCATCCTCCCCGTTCGCCGTATCGGTGTCCGTGTCGGACGTGGGTGAGGTGAAGGTGGCGGATTCGATCGACTGGCGCAGGCGGGTCGCTTCATCCCGGGCCGGACTCGACGCCTCCAGTTGGGATCGCTCGCGGTCATTGTCACCACAGGCCGCAGTCGCCAGCAGGGGCAGGGCGGCAAGGAGGACCACGGGGAGAGGGCGGCGAAGGATCATGGACAGGCTCCGGTTGAGGGCCCCTGTCCAAACCCGCAGGGCCGCCCGCGTTCCCCTCAGCGCAGCGCCTTGCCGAGGCCTGCGACGGTATTGGCGGCCCAGCAGGCATAGCCGCTGTCGTTGAGATGCAGATCGTCGGGGCCGACCCCGCCGCCTTCCAGACCGGTCCAACCGGACATGGGGCCGAAGCGAGGATCGACGGCATAGCCTTCTCGCGTGCCGAGGTAGGCAATCGTACCGGCCACTCCGGCGAGCAGGGTGTTACGGCCCCGGAAGCCGTCGTTGTCGGTGTCTTCGGGAAGACGCTGGGGATCGATCAGCACCACATCGACGCCGGCGGCATCCAGGATGTCGCGCCCTCGGTCAAAATCGCTGACCACCCGGGCGAGGGTCAGGTCGCGCAGCATATCATTAGTGCCCAGCTGCCAGATGACCAGATGGGGGCGGGCGGCGTCGATCTCGGCCTGCAGCCGGGTGACCGTGTCAGCGGTCGTCTCGCCGCCGATGCCGCGATTGATGACGGTGATGCGGGCGTCGGGGAAGGCGTCGCGCAGACCCGCCTGGACCAGCGGGACATAGCCGCGTTCAGGCTGGCTGGCGCCCACTCCCTCGATGCTCGAGGAGCCGACGGCCAGGATTGTCAGTGCTCCTGCCCGAAGTGCGGCACGGCTGCGCATAAGGCCGTCATTCGCCCGAAAGCCACTGGTCGAGACCGGGCAAGCCGCCGGCACTTCGAACGCCCGGATGGTCGAGGGCCCGGGGACGAGGGCGCAGGCCCCCATCGCAAGGACGGCCAACAGGGAGGCGAGGGTGCCGGCGGGTCGCATCAGTTCTCTTCGCCGGTGGCGGGGTCGGTTTCGGTCTCGCCCGAATTGCTGGAGCCTTCCGAGCCGCGGGGTTCGGTGGCCGGACGCGGGGGCTCGCCATCCTTTGAGGGGCGCTGGTCCTCGTTTTCAACAGAGCGGTTATCGGGTCGGGGGTCGGTCATGGGAGGACTCCTTCGACGAGCACAGTGCCCGGCGCAGGCTCAACGCTCAAGGCGCCCGGGAGGCTCCCGCTCGCCCGGCATGACTAATGCCGCGTTCACCATGGCTCTCAACCCGGGTTCAAGGCTGATCGGTTAGGTTTGAGATGACGGGGGTACGCGACAGGCGGACCCGAGCGAGGCGAACGAGACGGGAATGGCGATGGCTCTGAAGGTCGAGATGCTGGGCGTTGAGCGCCTGTCGGCGGATCACTGGACGTTGTGGGAGCAGATGCGCCTCGCCAATCCGGCGCTGTCCAGCCCCTATTTCCGGCCCGAGTTTACCCGCATCGCCGCCGGGGTCACGCCGGGCGCGCGCGTGGCCGTGCTGCACCGGGGCGAGGATGTCGTGGGCTTCTTCCCGCACCAGACCCGTGGCGGGGCGATCCAGCCGCTGGCGGCGCCGATGAACGATTACCACGGGATCATCAGCCACCCCGAGACGGCCCCGACCCTGACCCATGTCGCCGACCTGCTGGACGGCAACCGGCTCAACGTCAGTGGCTGGGTTGGGCCCGGCGGGGCGGGCCGGGTGCGCGAAGCGGTGATGGCCGTGCTCCCGGACGCCGGCTTTGAGCCCTGGTACGCCGAACGGCGCACGACCCAGGGCAAATACTTCAAGGACAAGGAGCGCGCCCGCCGCAGTCTCGAGACGGAACTGGGCCCTGTGCGCGTCGAACTGGGCCTGCGCGACCCCGAGCTGCTGACGCAGGTCATTGACCTGAAGCGCGATCAGTACCGGCGCAGCAGCCTGCACGATGTGTTCGCCTGTGGCTGGACGGTACGGCTGCTGGAAGCGCTGATGCAGGCCAAGGGCGACTTTGGCGCCTCGATCGCGGGGCTGTGGGCGGGCGACAGGCTGTGTGCCCTGGAATATTCTCTGCACGCCGACAGCCATTATCACTTCTGGTTCCCGGCCTATGTGCCCGGTCTGGCGCGCTGCTCGCCCGGAGTGCTGCTGAGCCTCGAGACCATGCGTCAGGGCTCGGAGCAGGGGTATCGCGTGTTCGATTTCGGCTTCGGTGGCGAGCACTACAAGAAGTATTTCTGCAATGCCTCCCAGAGCCTGCGCGAGGCCGTCATCCAGAAGCCCGGCCTGCAGGCCAGCCTGGGCGGTGCGGCGGCGGCGACGCTGGAGACCCTGGTCGGCCCGGTGCGGAGCGAGGCCCTGCGCACCAGTCTGCGCCGTCGCTGGTCGGCCATTGAGGCCTGCGAGGTCGATGGTCTGGCGCGCATGCGGGGTGTGGCGGTCGCGGCCCGCGCGGCCCTGAGGAAGACGCCCGACATCCTGACGGCCTCGGCCTGATCGACCGGAGAGACCCGATGCTGCAAAAGACCGCCCCTTCGCGCTACACCGGCCCGATCGCAAAGGGGGATGTGCACCCCCATACGCTGGTCGATCGCGGCTTTGCCTCGGACGAGGCGCTCGCCGCCCTGCTGGATCGCTATCCGGCCGAGCTGTTTGACATCAACCTCTATGACTATGACGACGACGGCCAGTCGCGCCTGCGCACCGGGGCGCGCGGGCGCCTGTCGGGCGCTGAACTGCTGGAGGCGATCAAACAGGGGCGCCTGTGGGTCAATCTGCGCTCGGTCGAACAGGGATGGCCCGAGCTGTGGCAGGCCGCGATGGGCGAGTTGGCAACCATACAGGCGCGCTATCCGGGGCTGAAGGCGGTACGCAATGCGGGCCAGCTGATCCTGTCGTCGCCCAAGGCGCGGGTGCCCTATCATTTCGACGCGGCGGGCGTGGTGCTGTTTCACCTGCGCGGCCGCAAGCGGGTGTTCGTCTATCCGGGCGATGAGTTGCACCTGCCCGAGATTGCCATGGAACAGGTGGTCGCCCGCCAGACGACCGAAGAAGTGCCGTACAGCCGCAGCTTCGAGGCCGATGCCCAGGTGGTTGATCTGGAGCCGGGGCAGGCGCTGACCTGGCCCTTCTATGCGCCGCACCGGGTCGAGAATCTGGACCGGTTCTGCGTGTCGCTGTCGATGGACTTTCAGACCTGGCCGACCCGGTTCCGCAACGGGGCCCTCTATGCCAATGCCGTTGCCCGGGCGCGGAGACATCAGCCCCGCTCGACCGACACGCTCGGCACGGTGGGGCTTGCCGCCCGCTGGGCCGCATCGCTGGCGTTCAGGAAGCTGAAGCTGATGCCGGATCAGATCGCCCGGTTCGAACGCGACTTTGAACCCGAGGTCGGGGCCTTGGACGGGGCGGGCTCCATTAATTCGAGGTCATGACCTCGAGTTAAAATGACAGGCGGGCCTCGGGCGCGCATCCTTTCCTCATGTTGGGAAAGGGAGGAACACCCATGAAATCCGCACTCATCCTGTCCGCCGCTCTGCTGTCGACGACCGCGCTGGCCGGCACGGTACAGGCCCAGGACGTCCAGATCGAAAATGCCGTTGCCCGGGTCATCGTGCTGGTCGAGGACCGCGCGGATGTTGCCGTCGAGATCGAGCGGGGCCGCGCCGACCTGCCGGTGCCGACGGTCCGCCAGAGGGGCGACCGAATCGAGGTGGACGGCAATCTGCCGCGTCGCGCCATCCGCAACTGCCGCTCGGGCCCCGCCAGCGCGCGCCAGCCGGGGGAGGGCGCGTCGGTCGATCTGCGCGATGTCGGACGGGTCCGTCTGGACGAGGCCCCGTTGATCGTCGTCAGAACCCCCTGCAAGGTGGAGGTGAGCGCCTCGGGCGCGGTCTTCGGCACGATCGGACGCGGCGCCAGCGACGTCGAGTTCGGCAATGCTGGATGCGGCGACTGGACCATCGCCAATGTTACCGGGACGCTTGACCTGTCCCTCGCGGGATCGGGGGATGCCCTGGTGGGCACCTCCGAGAGGCTGAAGATCGGCATTGGCGGCTCGGGCAATGTCCGCGCCGGGGCGACTCGCGATCTGGACATCGGTATCGGGGGTTCAGGCGATGTGGAGGTCGCCGGCGTCAACGGTCCGGTCGAGCTGGGCGTAGCCGGATCGGGCGATCTTCTTGTCCGCGGCGGCACCGCTCCGCGCGTGGATATTTCCATCGCGGGCTCGGGAGACGTGGAATTCCGGGGTACGGTCGGCGATCTGAGCGTGTCGATTGCCGGTTCGGGCGATGTCCGGGTCCATGAAGTGACCGGTCGCGTCAGCCGCGCCATCCTAGGGTCGGGCGACATAAGCATCGGTCGCTGACATCCGTGGAATTCCGCCCTTGACGCAGGCGGAATCGAACGGCATAAGCCCCCACTCTTGTTGGACCGGCTGTGCACTTCGCGTGAGTATGAAGTGCAGACGCGGTCCGCAGGAACGACCTGAGACCCTGTTCTTTGCAGCGATCCAGGACTTAAACGGCCTTCGCGGGTAACTGCGTGGGCCGCTCGTTTTTGCGGACGTGCGTACTCTGAAGGCTTCGGCCTGAAGACTCCGGTCTTTGAAATGGTTCACAGGGACGCAGGTTCGCCTGCTTGGGAAATACGACCGATATGGATCAAAGCATCCGCATCAGGCTCAAGGCCTTCGATCACCGCGTCCTCGACTTTTCGACGCGCGAAATCGTCAATACTGCCAAACGCACGGGTGCGACTGTTCGCGGTCCCATCCCGCTGCCGACCCTGATCGAAAAGTTCACCGTGAACCGTTCGCCGCACGTCGACAAGAAGTCGCGCGAGCAGTTTGAAATCCGCACGCACAAGCGTGTCCTCGATATCGTCGACCCCACCCCGCAGACTGTGGACGCGCTCATGAAGCTCGACCTGTCCGCCGGTGTGGACGTCGAGATCAAGATTTAAGAAGAAGAGGCGGGATCCGATGCGCAAAGACGCGCAAAGAACGGGCGTGATCGCCAAGAAGCTGGGAATGACGCGTATCTTCGCTGAAGATGGCGCGCATGTCCCTGTGACCGTGCTGCAGCTCGATGGCTGCCAGGTCGTGGGTCAGCGCACGCAGGAGCGGGACGGCTATGTCGCCCTGCAGCTGGGTGCCGGTGCCCGCAAGGCCAAGCGCACCAACAAGGCGCAACGCACGGTGTTCGCCAACGCTGAGGTCGAGCCCAAGCGTATCGTCGCCGAGTTCCGCGTGTCGGAAGACGCGCTGATGGATGTCGGTGCCGAGCTGTCGGCGGACCACTTCATCGCCGGCCAGACCGTGGACATTCAGGGCCAGACCATCGGTAAGGGTTTTGCCGGTGCCATGAAGCGCTGGAACTTCGGCGGTCTGCGGGCCACCCACGGTGTGTCGGTCTCGCACCGCTCGCACGGTTCGACGGGTAACCGTCAGGACCCGGGCAAGACCTTCGCCGGCAAGAAGATGGCGGGTCACCTGGGTCAGGAAACCGTCACCCTGCAGAACCTGACTGTGTTCCGCGTCGACGTCGACCGCGGCCTGATCCTGATCAAGGGCGCTGTCCCGGGTCACGACGGCAGCTACGTCAAGGTTCGCGACTCCATCAAGAAGGCCCGTCCGGCCGACGCTCCGTTCCCCGGTGCCGTGAAGTCTTCGGGCAAGGCTGCTGCTGAGGCGCCCGCCGAGACCCCGGCCGAGGACGCCCCCGTCGCCGAAACCACAGAAGGCGGTGAAGCGTAATGAAGCTCTCGGTCATCAAACTCGACGGCAAGGCCTCGGGCGATGTGGAGCTGTCGGATGCCGTATTCGGCATCACCGACATCCGCGGCGACCTGCTGGCCCGCTATGTGAACTGGCAACTGGCCAAGCGCCGCGCCGGTACCCACAAGGTCCAGACGCGCAACGAAAACTCGCGCACCGGCAAGAAGATGTACAAGCAGAAGGGAACCGGCGGCGCCCGTCACGGTTCGCGTCGCGCCCCGCAGTTCGTCGGTGGTTCGCGCGCCTTCGGCCCGGTCGTTCGCGACCACGGCTTCTCGCTGCCCAAGAAGGTCCGTGCCCTGGCCCTGCGCCACGCCCTGTCGTCCAAGGTCGTCTCGGGCGACCTGATCGTGGTCGACAGCGTCTCGGTCAAGGAACCCAAGACCGCCAAGCTGCGTGAGCAGTTCGGCAAGCTGGGCTGGACCAAGTGCCTGATCATCGCCGGTCCGGAAGTCGATGTCGGCTTCGGTCTGGCGGCTCGCAACATCCCGAACATCGACGTGCTGCCGAATGCCGGCCTGAACGTCTATGACATCCTTCGGGCCGACAAGCTGGTGCTGACCAAGGCCGCCGTCGAGGCGATCGAGGCGCGCTTCTCTGAGAAGGAGGCCGCATAATGGCCGGCGCTCAACCCACAGCCAAACACTACGACACGATCCTCTCGCCGATCATCACCGAGAAGGCGACGATCCTGTCCGAGCAGAACAAGGTCGTCTTCCGTGTGGCCGGTACGGCCACCAAGGACGAGATCGCTGCGGCGGTCGAAAGCCTGTTCAAGGTCAGCGTCGTCAAGGTCAACACCCTGGTTCAAAAGGGCAAGACCAAGCGTTTCCGCGGCATCATGGGCCGTCGGGTAGACATCAAGAAAGCGATCGTGACGCTGGCCGACGGCCAGTCCATCGACGTTACCACGGGGCTCTGAACCGATGGCTCTGAAGACATATAATCCGACGTCGCCGGGCCGCCGCGCCCTGGTGCTGATCGACCGTTCGGAGCTCCACAAGGGGCGTCCGGAGAAGTCGCTGACCGAAGGCCTTACCAAGTCCGGCGGTCGCGGTGCCGGTGGTCGTATCGCCGTCCGCTTCCGCGGCGGTGGTGCCAAGACCCTGTACCGCAAGATCGACTTCAAGCGTCGCAAGTTCCAGACGGCGACCGTCGAGCGCCTGGAATACGATCCGAACCGCACCGCCTTCATCGCCCTCATCACCTATGAGGACGGCGAAAAGGCCTACATCATCGCGCCGCAACGCCTGAAGGCGGGCGACACGGTGGTCGCAGGCGAAAAGACCGACGTGAAGCCGGGCAATGCCATGCCGCTTCGTTCGATGCCGGTGGGTACGATCATCCACAACATCGAGATGAAGCCGGGCAAGGGCGCCCAGCTGGCCCGTTCGGCCGGTGCCTACGCCCAGCTGGTCGGCCGCGACGCCGGTTACGCCCAGATCCGTCTGGGTTCGGGCGAGCTGCGCATGGTTCTGGACGGTTGCATGGCCACGGTGGGCGCGGTGTCGAACCCCGACCACATGAACCAGAACCTCGGCAAAGCCGGTCGCAAGCGCCACATGGGCTTCCGTCCGCACGTCCGCGGTGTTGCCATGAACCCGATCGACCACCCGCACGGTGGTGGTGAAGGTCGGACCTCGGGTGGCCGGACGCCGGTCACGCCCTGGGGCAAGGACACCAAGGGCACCCGTACCCGCAAGAACAAGGCCACGGACAAATACATCATCCGTAGCCGCCACGTTAAGAAGGCTCGCTAAAGATGGCCCGCTCCTCCTGGAAAGGCCCGTTTGTCGACGGGTATCTGCTAAAGAAAGCCGAGACCGCGCAAGCGTCGGGCCGCAAGGATGTGATCAAGACCTGGTCGCGCCGGTCCACCATCCTGCCGCAGTTCGTTGGCCTGACCTTTGGTGTCCACAACGGCATGAAGCACGTGCCGGTGTCGGTCTCCGAAGAAATGGTCGGCATGAAGTTTGGCGAGTTCTCCCCGACCCGGTCGTTCCCGGGCCACGCGGCGGACAAGAAGGCCAAAAGGAAGTAACGGATGGCCCAGACCAAAAACCCCCGTCGCGTGTCGACGACCGAGGCCCGCGCCAAGCTGGTCAACGTCCGCATCAGCCCTCAGAAGCTGAACCTGGTGGCCCAGTCGATCCGTGGCCTGCCGGTGCAGAAGGCGCTGAACGAGCTGGAGTTCAGCCGCAAGCGCATTGCGACCGACGTCCGCAAGGTCCTGTACTCGGCCGTTTCCAACGCCGAGAACAACCACAACCTGGACATCGACAACCTGATCGTTGCCGAGGCCTTCGTGGGCAAGAACCTGGTGATGAAGCGTTTCGCGAGCCGCGCTCGTGGTCGTTCGTCGCGTATCCTGAAACCGTTCAGCGAGATCACCATCGTGGTCCGTGAAGCCGGCGAGGCCGCCTGATGGGTCAGAAAATCAATCCGATCGGGCTCCGGCTCGGTGTCAACCGCACCTGGGACAGCCGCTGGTTCGCCGGCGGCCAGGAATATGCCAAGCTGCTCCACCAGGACCTGAAGCTGCGCGAGTGGCTGCGTGAGCGCCTGTCGGGTGCCGGCGTGTCGCGGATCATCATCGAGCGTCCGCACAAGAAGTGCCGCGTGACGATCTATGCCGCCCGTCCGGGTGTCGTGATCGGCAAGAAGGGCGCCGACATCGAGAAGCTGCGCAAGGACATCGCCGCCATGACGGACGGCGAGGTTCACCTGAACATCGTCGAGGTCCGCAAGCCGGAAGTCGATGCCCAGCTGATCGCCGAAAACATCGCCCAGCAACTGGAGCGCCGCGTGGCCTTCCGCCGCGCCATGAAGCGCGCCATGCAGTCGGCCATGCGTCTGGGTGCCAAGGGCGTCCGGATCAATGTCGCCGGTCGCCTCGGCGGTGCCGAAATCGCCCGGATGGAATGGTACCGTGAAGGCCGTGTGCCGCTGCACACCCTGCGCGCCGACATCGACTACGGCGTGTACGAAGCCAAGACCACCTACGGCATCATCGGTGTCAAGGTGTGGGTCTTCAAGGGTGAGGTGCTGGAGCACGACCCGATGGCCCAGGACAAGCGTTGGGCCCAGGAAGCTGCCGGTCCGTCGTCGAATGAAGGCCGCGAGCGTGGCCCCCGCGGTGATCGCGGTCCGCGCCGTGACCGGGGACGTGAGAGCTAAGTCATGCTGCAACCGAAGAAGACCAAATACCGCAAGGCCTTCAAGGGCCGCATCCATGGCTCGGCCAAGGGTGGTTTCTCGCTGAACTTCGGCTCCTACGGCCTGAAGACGATGGAGCCGGAACGCATCACCGCGCGTCAGATCGAGGCGGCCCGCCGCGCGATCACCCGCCAGATGAAGCGCCAGGGCCGCGTCTGGATCCGTATCTTCCCGGACGTGCCGGTTTCCGGCAAGCCGGCCGAAGTGCGGATGGGTAAGGGCAAGGGCGCCGTGGACCACTGGGCGGCGCGCTGCCACCCGGGCCGGATCCTGTTCGAAATCGACGGCGTGCCGGACGACATCGCCCGCGAGGCGCTGCGCCTCGGTGCCGCCAAGCTGCCGGTCCGCACCAAGGTGGTCACCCGCCTAGATGCCGGCATCGGCCAAACGGAGCAAGCGGCATGACCAAGATCGCCGACCTGCGGGCCCTGACGCCCGACCAAATGTCCGAAGAGCTGCTCAAGCTCAAGAAGGAACAGTTCAACCTGCGCTTCCAGGCGGCCACCGGCCAGCTGGAAAAGACCCACCGTGTGGGTGAAGTGCGCAAGGACATCGCCCGCCTCTCGACGCTTCTGCGCCAGAAGCAGGCAGCGGCTTAAAGGAACGAAGATGCCGAAACGAATTCTCGAAGGCGTGGTCGTCTCCGACAAGGGCGACAAGACTGTCGTCGTCAAGGTCGAGCGCACCCTGCTGCACCCGGTCCTGAAAAAGACCGTGCGCCTGTCCAAGAAGTATCACGCCCACGACGAAGCGAATGCCCTCAAGGTCGGTGACCTGGCCCGCATCGTCGAGTGCGCCCCGAAGTCCAAGCTGAAGCGTTGGGAAGTCGTCGCCGACTCCCAGGCTTCGGCTTCGTAATAGAGAAGGATCGGATCCCATGATCCAGATGCAAACTAACCTGGAGGTGGCCGACAATTCGGGCGCTCGCCGGGTCATGTGCATCAAGGTGCTGGGCGGCGCGAAGCGTCGCTACGCCTCGGTTGGTGACACCATCGTCGCCTCGGTCAAGGAAGCGATTCCGCGCGGCCGGGTGAAGAAGGGTGACGTCGTGCGCGCCATCGTCGTCCGGACGGCCAAGGACATCCAGCGCAAGGATGGCTCGGTCATCCGCTTTGACAAGTCGGCCGCCGTGATCGTCAACAAGCAGAACGAGCCGGTCGGCACCCGTATCTTCGGCCCGGTTCCGCGCGAGCTGCGCGCCAAGAACCACATGAAGATCATCTCGCTGGCTCCGGAGGTCCTGTAACCATGGCCGCCAAGATCAAATCGGGCGACACCGTCGTCGTCCTGGCAGGCAAGGACAAGGGACGCACCGGCAAGGTGCTGAAGGTTCTGCCGACCGAAAATCGCGTCGTCGTGCAAGGCATCAACATGGTTCAGCGCCACACGCGCCCGACCCAGGCTGATCCGCAGGGCGGCATCAAGAACAAGGAAGCCTCGCTTCACCTGTCGAACGTCGCGATCGCTGACGCCAACGGCAAGGCGACCCGCGTGGGCTTCAAGGTGGAGAACGACCAGAAGGTCCGCTTCGCCAAGACGACGGGAGACGTCATCTGATGGCCGAATCCAAATACACACCGCGCCTCAAGGGCGATTATAACGAGCGCATCAAGGGCGTGCTGACCGAGAAGTTCGGCTACACCAACCCGATGCAGATGCCCCGCCTGGACAAGATCGTCCTGAACATGGGCATCGGTGAAGCTGTGGCCGACTCCAAGAAGGCGAACGCCGCCCTCAAGGACCTGACCGCGATCGCCGGCCAGAAGGCCGTGCCGACCAAGGCCCGCAACTCCATCGCCGGCTTCAAGCTGCGCGAAGGCATGGTCATCGGCGGCAAGGTGACGTTGCGCGGCGACCAGATGTACGAGTTCCTGGACCGGCTGATCACGATCGCGCTGCCGCGCGTGAAGGACTTCCGGGGCCTGAAGGGCACCTCGTTCGACGGTCGCGGCAACTATGCGATGGGCCTCAAGGAGCACATCGTGTTCCCGGAGATCAACTACGACCAGATCGACCAGATGTGGGGCATGGACATTATCGTCTGCACCACGGCCAAAACGGATGAAGAGGCCAAGGCTCTCCTCACCGAATTCAAATTCCCGTTCGTGAACTGAGCGGGAAAGGAAAAGCACAATGGCTAAGAAAAGCGCCGTAAACCGGAACGAGCACGTCAAGCAGCTTGTTGCGAAGTATGCCGCGAAGCGGGCCGCCCTCAAGGCGACCGCCAACGATGAATCGCTGCCGCTGGAGGAACGCTTCGAAGCGCGCCTCAAGCTGGCCGCGCTGCCGCGCAACTCCGCGCCCAGCCGCATCCGCAACCGCTGCGAGGTGACGGGCCGTCCGCGCGCCTATTACCGCAAGCTCAAGATGAGCCGTATCGCGCTGCGTGAACTGGGCAACAAGGGTCAGATCCCCGGCCTGACCAAGTCGAGCTGGTAAGGGGAAAAACGCCATGATGATCAACGATCCCCTGAGCGACATGATCGCTCGCATCAAGAACGCGGCGACCCGCAAGCGTTCCAAGGTGCTCACCCCGGCCTCGCGTCTGCGTCAGCGCGTCCTCGACGTGCTGAAGGACGAAGGCTACATCCGCGGCTATTCGCTGGTTCAGAACCCCGGCGAGTTCCCGCAGTTCGAGATTGAGCTGAAGTATTTCGACGGCCAGCCGGTCATCGCCGAGATCAGCCGCGTGTCCAAGCCGGGCCGCCGCGTCTACTCCGCGATTACCGACCTGAAGCCGATCAAGAACGGCCTCGGCATCTCGATCCTTTCGACTTCCAAGGGCGTCATGTCTGACACGGCTGCCCGCGACGCCAACGTCGGCGGCGAAGTCCTCTGCAGGGTCTACTAAGATGTCCCGTATCGGTAAAAGAACCATCGCCATCCCGAAGGGTGTGACCGTCAACATCGACGGCCAGACCATCGTGGTGAAGGGCCCCAAGGGCGAGCGCTCGTGGACCGTGGCCGAAGAGATCGAGGTCACTCAGGGTGACGACGGTCTGAATCTGGCCCCGCGTGCGGACACCCAGCGTGCCCGCGCCATGTGGGGTCTGTCGCGGACCCTGGTCGACAATATGGTCGTCGGTGTCACCGATGGCTTTGAACGCACCCTGGAACTGGTCGGCGTCGGCTATCGCGCCGCGCTCAAGGGCCAGTCGCTGTCGCTGCAACTCGGCTTTTCGCACGAGATCGACATCGCTCCGCCGGCCGGCATCACCTTTGCCGTGCCCAAGCAGACCGAAGTGAAGATCTCGGGCAATGACAAGCAGGCCGTCGGTCAGATCGCCGCCGTCATCCGCAAGCTGCGTCCGCCGGAGCCCTACAAGGGCAAGGGTGTGCGCTACGCGGGCGAGACCGTCCGGCGCAAGGAAGGCAAGAAGAAGTAAGTCATGGCCACTACGCTCAAACAGAATGCCAAGCGTCGCGCCGAGCGCACCCGTCGTCGCCTCAAGGCGGTCGCCAACGGTCGCATGCGCCTGTCGGTCCATCGGTCGGACAAGAACATCTCGGCCCAGATCATCGACGACGCCAACGGCGTCACCCTGGTTGCTGCCTCTTCGCTGGAAGGCGAAAAGGGCAAGAAGCAGAAGGGCTCCGACACCGCCGCTGCGGCGCGTATCGGCAAGCTGATCGCCGACCGCGCCAAGGAAAAGGGCGTCACCGACGTCGTTTTCGACCGGGGCGGCTACATCTATCACGGTCGGGTGAAGGCGCTGGCGGATGCCGCGCGTGAAGCCGGCCTGAACTTCTAAGGAACCGCAGCATGGCGCATCAACCCCAACGCGGCGGCGGCGGCAACGATCGCAATCGTCGTGACAACCGCAACGCTCCCCAGGCCGAGGGTCCGGATTCGGACATCATCGAAAAGCTGGTTCACATCAACCGCGTCGCGGCCACTGTGAAGGGCGGCCGCCGGTTCTCGTTCGCGGCCCTGATGGTCGTCGGCGACGGCAAGGGCCGTGTCGGCTTCGGTCACGGCAAGGCGCGCGAAGTGCCGGAAGCCATCCGCAAGGCGACGGAAGAAGCCAAGAAGACGATGATCCGCGTTCCGCTTCGCGAGAACCGCACCCTGCATCACGACGGCAACGGCCGTTGGGGCGCCGGCAAGATCATGGTCCGCTCGGCCCCTCCGGGCACCGGCGTGATCGCGGGCGGTCCGATGCGGGCCGTTCTGGAAACCCTGGGCGTGCAGGACGTGGTCGGCAAGTCGACCGGTTCGTCCAACCCGTACAACATGATCCGTGCCACCTTTGAAGCGCTGAAGGTTCAGTCCTCGCCGCGCCAGATCGCGTCCAAGCGCGGCAAGAAGGTTGCGGATCTGATGGGACGTCGCAATGACGGTGCTTCGGCGCCGGAAGCCGTCGAGAGCTGATCATGGCCAAGAAAGACACCTCCACCGTCACCGTCCGCCAGACCGGCAGCCCGATCCGTCGCAAGTCGGACCAGCGCGCCACCCTGATGGGTCTGGGCCTGAACCGCATGGGTCGTGAATCGACCCTTGAGGACACCCCGGCCGTCCGTGGCATGATCGCCAAGGTCGCCCACATGGTCGAAGTGGTCGAAAAGTAAGCGAATTCGCTACGCGAAGTGGCGAGTGGTGAGTGGCGTGTGACGAGTAGGCAGGGGGTCGGTTCATCCGATTTTGCTTGACTCGGCACTCATCACTCGCCACTCGCCACTTTCTTTTTTCAACGCCGAGTCTGGCCTCGCCAGGCGCTAGCACCCGAAAGGATCAGGCACATGAAACTGAACGAAATCCGTGACAACGAAGGCGCTCACAAAAAGCGCATGCGCGTCGGCCGGGGCCCCGGTTCCGGCAAGGGCAAGACCTCGGGCCGCGGCGTCAAGGGTCAGAAGTCGCGGACGGGCGTCAGCCTGCTGGGCTTTGAAGGCGGCCAGATGCCGCTGTACATGCGCATGCCCAAGCGCGGCTTCAACAACCCCGGCGCGCTGAAGCTGGCCGAGGTGAACTTGTGGCGTCTGCAGGACGCGGTGGACGCCAAGAAGCTGGACATCAAGAACGAAATCAACGGCGACGCCCTGGTGGCCGCCGGTGTGCTGCGCCGCACCAAGGACGGCGTGCGCGTGCTGGGCACCGGTGAGCTGAAGGCCAAGCTTAACCTGGTCGTGTGGTCGGCTTCGGCCGGCGCGGTCAAGGCCATTGAGGCCGCTGGCGGAACCGTCGTGCAGGAGCGGATCGCCGCTGAAGCCAAGGCCGCCGCGCGGATCGAAAAGCGCAATGCCGCCAAGGGCAAGGCTCCCCCCGCCAAGGCGCCGCGTGGCGACGCCAACAAGGTCTCGGCCCGCTCCCGCCGCCAGGCTGCGGACAAGGCTGAAAAATAAACCCGCCGGGGCGGTCTCGCTAAGAGGCCGCCCTTCGCCTATCTGGGAATGGGCACCCGGTCGCTTGCGGCCGGTCTTGGACTGAAACGTCGGGGTAAACCGCTATGGCTTCGGCCGCCGAACAACTTGCTGCCAATATGAACATCGGCTCGTTCGCGAAAGCGACCGAGCTGCACAAGCGCTTGCTCTTCACGCTGGGTGCGCTGCTGGTCTACCGGATCGGGACGTTCGTGCCGATCCCCGGAATCAATTCCGAGGCCTTCCTGCAGTTCTTCCAGAACCCGGACGGCCAGCGCGGCATCCTGGACATGTTCAACATGTTCTCCGGCGGCGCGGTCGAGCGCATGGCCGTGTTCGCCCTGAACGTCATGCCCTACATCTCGGCGTCGATCATCGTGCAGCTGATGGGCGCGGTTTATCCGCCCTGGGAGAAGCTGAAGAAGGAAGGTGGCGAGGCCGGTCGCAAGCAGCTGAACCAGTACACCCGCTATCTGACCGTGCTGCTGGCGCTGATGCAGTCGCTGGGCATCGCCGTGGGCCTGAACGGCCAGCCGAATCTGGTCGATGCACCGGGTATCTTCTTTATCGTCTCGACCGTCGTGACCCTGACGGGCGGCACCATGTTCCTGATGTGGCTGGGTGAGCAGGTGACGGCGCGCGGCGTCGGTAACGGCATCTCGCTGATCATCTTTGCCGGTATTGTCGCGGTCCTGCCGTCCAGTGTCGCGCGGCTGCTGGGTCTGGCCCAGCAGGGCCAGATGTCGGCCTTCCTGCTGCTGTTCCTCGGCGCGCTTGCGATCGCCACCGTGGTCTTCATCGTCTTCATGGAGCGGGCCCAGCGTCGGCTGCTGATCCAGTATCCCAAGCGTCAGGAAGGCAACCGCATGGCTGGGGGGGAGCGCAGCTTCCTGCCGCTGAAGGTCAATGCCGCCGGCGTCATTCCGCCGATCTTCGCCTCGTCCCTGCTACTGCTGCCGGCGACCGTGGCCCAGATGACGGCCAATGCGGACCTGCCGTCGTGGATGGGGTGGCTGCCGTTCGTCACCGCCCAGATGTCGCACGGGCAGCCCCTGTTCATGGCGCTGTATGCGTTCCTGATCATCTTCTTCTGCTTCTTCTACACCTCGATCACCTTCAATCCCGAGGACACGGCCGAGAACCTGCGCAAGTACGGCGGCTTCCTGCCGGGCATCCGTCCGGGCAAGCGCACGGCCGAGTACCTGGACTATGTGCTGACCCGCCTGACGGTGATCGGCGCGGCCTACATCACCGCCGTCTGCCTGCTGCCGGAATTCATGGCCAGCTCGATGGGTGGCCTGCTTTTCGGCGGCACCTCGATCCTGATCGTGGTCTCCGTGACCATGGATACGGTGGCGCAGATCCAGTCGCACCTGCTGGCGCACCAGTATGAGGGGCTGATCAAGAAGGCCAAGCTGCGCGGACGTGGCGGCGGCGGCCGGGGTGGCATGCCGGCACCTGCACGCCGCTAGGCCAGAGGGGGAACGCCATGAACCTGATCCTGTTCGGGCCGCCTGCGGCCGGCAAGGGCACCCAGGCCAAGCGGCTGGTCGAGACGCGGGGCATGGTCCAGCTGTCGACCGGTGACATGCTGCGCGCCGCCATCGCCTCTGGCTCCGACCTCGGCCAGACGGTCAAGGGCATCATGGAACGTGGCGAACTGGTCACCGACGAGATCGTCGTGGCCCTGATCGAGGCGCGGCTGGATGAGGCCGAGGCTGCCGGGGGCGCCATCTTCGACGGCTTTCCCCGCACGGTGGCCCAGGCCCAGGCCTTGGATGCCATGCTGGCCCGCCGCGGCTCGACCATCGACCGGGTGGTCCGCCTGAAGGTGGATGACGAGGCGCTCAAGGCCCGCATCGCCCAGCGCTATGCCGAACAGGGGCGCCCGGACGACAACCCTGAAAGCTTCCGCGTCCGGCTGGAAGCCTACAACCGGCAAACCGCGCCGCTGCTTCCCTACTATGAGGGCCAGGGCAAGCTGGTCGAGATCGACGGCATGGCTTCGATCGACGCCGTCGCCGGGGCCATCGACACCGTTCTGGCCGACGCCTGAGCGCGACAGGAGACCGAACCCGGTTTCGGGCGTTAAGCTGGGCCGATGGGCCTGTCTTTTTCCTCTCTGTCTCCCCGACAACGCCGGGCGTCCCGCTGGAGCGGTGGCATGGTCGTGGCTCTGGCCGTTCACGGCCTGGTGCTGCTGGCCGTCAGCCGCTCGACTCCCGCTCTGCCCGAGGCGCCGCTGAGGACGATCGACGTCTTCCTCTATTCCCCCGAGCCGCCCCCGCCGCCCCCGCCGCCACCGGCTGAGCCGGCCGTCGAGACCGGGGGAGGGGCGCCGGCCAGTCCCTCGGTCGTAAACCTGCCGCCCGAGCCCCCGCCCGAGGTCGAACGCGAGCTGGTCGCCCCACCCGAGCCTGCGCCTGAGCCGACACCCCGGGTTGGTATTGCGCCGCTGCCGACGCCCACGCCGGGTCAGGGGCTGGGCGGTCAGGGGACCGGCACGGGGACCGGTACGGGTCAAGGCGCCGGCCCGGGCGCAGGCACGCGGACCGGCCCGCGAAACCTGCGCGAGCCGCGTCCCGACGCCCTGCGGCCCTATCATCCGCGCGAGGCCTTGCGCCGGGGCGTGTCGGGGACCGCCGTCGTCAGCTGCCGGATCCGGCAGGATACGGTGCTGGATCAGTGCCGGGTCCTGAGCGAGACGCCGCCCGGCCAAGGCTTTGGCGCCGCCGGCATCGCAGCTGCGGTTGCCGAATACAGGTTCCGCCCGGGCATGGTCGACGGCCGCCCTGACTTTGACCTGCGGGCTGTGATAACCATTCGCTTCGGGCGCAATGCACCCTGAAGCGCCCCACAGCCGTTGACGGCGCGTGAATCCCCTGTATAAGGCGCGCTTCCGCGAAGGACGCGACACGCTCCTGGTCTGTTGACCGGAGCGGTTTCTGCGTCTGGAAACGCGTTATTGGAGATATTCGTGGCCCGTATCGCTGGCGTCAACATTCCGACCAACAAGCGCGTTGTCATCGCGCTTCAGTACATCCATGGCATCGGCCCCGCCGCCGCCCGTGAAATCACCGAGAAGGTGGGCATTGAGGCCGCGCGCCGGGTCAATGACCTGACCGACGCCGAAGTCCTGCAGATCCGCGAGACGATCGACGCCGACCACACGGTCGAGGGCGACCTCCGCCGCGAAACCTCGATGAACATCAAGCGTCTGATGGACCTGGCCTGCTATCGCGGCCTGCGTCACCGCAAGGGCCTGCCGGTCCGCGGTCAGCGCACCCACACCAATGCCCGCACCCGCAAGGGTCCGGCCAAGCCGATCGCCGGCAAGAAGAAGTAAGAGAAAGAGCTGATCGATGGCCAAGGACACGGGTCGCGTCAAACGCCGCGAGCGCAAGAACATCACTTCGGGCGTGGCGCATGTGAACGCCAGCTTCAACAACACCATGATCACCATCACCGACGCCCAGGGAAATGCGATTTCCTGGTCTTCGGCCGGTCACATGGGGTTCAAGGGCTCGCGCAAGTCGACCCCTTATGCGGCGCAGATGGCCGCCGAGGACGCGGCCAAGAAGGCCAGCGAGCACGGCGTCAAGACGCTGGAAGTGAACGTCTCGGGCCCCGGTTCCGGTCGTGAGTCGGCCCTGCGCGCCCTGCAGGCCGCCGGCATGACCATCACCACCATCCGTGACGTCACGCCGATGCCGCACAACGGTTGCCGTCCGCCCAAGCGCCGCCGCGTCTAAGGCCCGCTGAAGCATTCTTTTCCCGTTGGTCGGGCTGTTCGCAATCGCGGACTTTCCAGATCGACGAAACCCGTTCGAGGGACCCTATGATCGAAAGAAACTGGCAAGAGCTGATCCGTCCCGAGAAACCGCAGATCGAGACCGGTACCGACCCGCTGCGTAAGGCGCGCCTGGTGGCCGAACCTCTCGAGCGCGGTTTCGGTGTGACGCTCGGCAATGCCCTGCGCCGCGTGTTGCTGTCGTCGCTGCAAGGCGCCGCGGTGACCGCGATCCAGATTGATGGTGTGGTTCACGAATTCTCGTCGCTGGAAGGCGTGCGCGAGGACGTGGTCGACATCGTGCTGAACATCAAACAACTGGCCCTGCGCATGCACTCGGAAGGCCCGAAGCGCATGATGCTGAAGGCGACCGGCCCCGGCCCGGTGACCGCCGGCCAGATCGAGCTACCGCACGACATCGAAGTGTTGAACCCCGACCACGTGCTGTGCACGCTGGACGACGGCGCCTCGGTGCGCATGGAACTGACCGTCCAGAACGGCAAGGGCTATGTCGCCTCGGAAGCCAACCGTCCGGAAGACGCGCCGATCGGCCTGATCGCCGTCGACGCCCTGTATTCGCCGGTCAAGCGCGTCGCCTATCGCGTTGAGCCGACCCGTCAGGGCCAGTCGCTGGACTATGACAAGCTTGTTCTGGAAGTGGAGACCAATGGTGCGGTCTCGCCGGTGGACGCCGTGGCTTTCGCCTCGCGCATCCTTCAAGATCAGCTGCAAATCTTCATCACCTTCGACGAGCCCAAGGCCGTGGTCGAGCAGTCGGACGGCAAGCCTGAACTGCCGTTCAACCCGGCCCTGCTGAAGAAGGTCGACGAACTGGAACTGTCGGTCCGCTCGGCCAACTGCCTGAAGAACGACAACATCGTCTACATCGGTGACCTGATCCAGAAGACCGAGGGCGAAATGCTTCGCACCCCGAACTTCGGCCGCAAGTCGCTGAACGAGATCAAGGAAGTGCTGGCGACCATGGGCCTCAGCCTGGGCATGGATGTGCCCAACTGGCCGCCGGAAAACATCGAAGACCTGGCCAAGAAGTTCGACGACCAGATCTGAGTTCAACCCCTCCGCCCCAGGCCAGACGGCTGACGGAGCGGTTAGAAGGAAAAGGCCCAGGCCCGCCAAGAGCATGCGGGAACCGGGACTGAGTAGGAGAGACCCCGATGCGCCACGGCGCCGCCTATCGCAAGCTTGGTCGCACGACCAGTCACCGCCAGGCCATGTTTGCCAACATGGCGGCCTCGCTGATCAAGCACGAGCAGATCACCACGACCCTGCCCAAGGCCAAGGAGCTTCGCCCCTTCGTCGAGAAGCTGGTGACCCTGGCCAAGAAGGGCGACCTGCACGCCCGTCGTCAGGCCATCAGCCAGGTGCGTGACGTGCCGCAGGTCGGCAAGCTGTTCGAGACCATCGGACCGCGCTACGCCGACCGTAACGGTGGCTATATCCGCATCATGAAGGCCGGCTTCCGCCACGGCGACAACGCCGCCATGGCCGTCATCGAGTTCGTTGATCGCGACACCGCCGCCAAGGGTCTCGACTCCGGCCCGGTGTTCAGCAACGACGACGACGCCGAAGACTAATCCCGGCTCACGTCGGACAGATTTGAAGGGCGGTGGAGCGATCCACCGCCCTTTTCTGTTCGGGGGCGACGACCTACTCCGATGGCGCGTCCGCGAGGGCTTCAGCCTCCGCCTCGGCACGCCTCCGTTCGCGGAACATCAGGGCGGCGACAGCCCCCGACTGGGCGTTCGCGCTACGCTGGTTCAGCTCGGCGTCGTAAAGCGAACCCAGGTAAGCCTCATCCCAGTCGGTCAGGCCAAAGGCGATGGTGGGGTTTTCGAACACATTCAGAATGGTCGGAAAGCCCGACAGAACGGCATCCGGGTCGACCTGGGCAAAGGCGACCATGGCGACGTAATCAGCCAGTTGCTGGAAGGTGACGCCTTCCGCCTGGTCGATATCGATGATCACATAGGCGCGCCTGAGGTCGTTCTGGATGACTGTGGTCAGTCGGCTGGCCATTGTGCCGGTTTGCGGCGGGGCATAGCCGGGAATGCGTACGGCTATGCCGCCGGCCTCACTGTTGACTGGCAGGCTGACATGCCACCAGCGCACCGGTGCGTCGGACTCAATGAAGCGCCGCAGTTGAAGGCGCGAACGGGACGAGCCGGAATAGGGAGGCCGAAAGGCGTTGGGGCTGCGCTCGACCAAGGCGGCGGTCAGGGCCGACGCATCGTCCGTGGCGATGATCAGCACATTGGGACTACAGCCCGGCTCACCGATGGGAAGGCCAAGGTCGAGCGCCACCTCGGACACCCGGTCGACCATGGCCTGAGCGGCCTCGCGCTGCAGATTGACCACACCCACGCAGATACCCGAGCGCGCGCTCCACCGGGCCGGGCCGCGCCCGTGCGGCGGCGCGACCACGGTATCGGCAAAGGTCTCGACCTGCTCGCGAAGGGGGGTGCCGAGGACGACAATGTCCTCGACCGTGGTCTCCTCGGGGGGCCGGGTTTCCTGAGCTGCGACAGTGGCCGGCATCAGCCCGACCAGAACCGCAAGCGCAATCCCGAGGGTAAAGGTTTTCATGTCCGACGTCGCCTCTTGGCTGATCACTCGGCGTCAGCATCTTCCAGTTCGACCTCATCGTCACCCGCGACACGCTGACGGTCCCGGAACATCAGGGCTGCGACCGCCCCGGACTGGGCGTTCGGGTTGCGCTGGTTCATTTCGGCGCCGTAAAGGGAACCGAGATAGGCTTCATCCCAATCCGTCATTCCGAACGCGATGGTCGGGTTGTCGAAGACATTGAGAATAGTCGGAAAGCCCGAGACATCGGCGTCGGGGTCGATCTGGGCAAAAGCCACCATGGCCACATAATCAGCTAGCTGACTAAAACTCAGCCCTTCGGCCTGATCGATGTCGATGATCACATAGGCCCGCAGCAACTTGCTGGTGATGGGCGAAGTCAAGCGGCTCCCCCAACTTGGTATCCACGGTGCGTCCCCACCAGGGAGTCTGACGGCTGGCTGGCCTGTCTCTCTTATAATCGGCATACTGACGTGCCACCATCGTACGGGGCTGTCGCTGGACTGGAATGCCCTCAGTGCCGATGGCCGTCGTGCAGCCCCGGAATAGCGAGGACGGAAAGCGTTGGGGCTCTGCTGAACAAGGGCCGTCGCTAGCGCGGGCGCGTCGTCGGTGGCGATTACAAGAATATTGGGGCTGCAGCCCGGCTCACCCACGGTCAGGCCCAGGTCGAGCGCAACTTCCGAGACGAGGTCTGCCATGGCCTGAGCGGCGTCAGGGCGAAGATTCACCACACCGACACAGATTCCGGATCTCTCATCCCAGCGGGCCGGCCCCCACCCCGTTGCGGGCGCTGTGACATCGTCAACGAAGGTTTCTACCTGCTCGCGGAGGGGCATGCCCAGCACCACGATGTCCTCGACCGTGGTCTCGGGCATAGTTGCCGACGAGTCTTGAGCCCATGCGACAGTTGGTGCCAAGGCGGAAACGAGAAGACATGCCCCTCGTAATACGCCGAACTTCATTGCGAGCAGTGTCATTTATGGGATCGGGTAGCCGGCATTATTCTTTGCATTCTGAAATTTCAGCCGGTTCTTCACCGCAGACCCTACTTCTGACATGTGACTATCTGACAGTAGAACGAGCATTCCGAATACGTCCCGCCTGTTGAAATACAGCCAGCGACGCATTCGATGAAGCATTCATCGTCAGCAGAATTGCAGACTTGCGCCATGGCCACCGGCGTCGGAGCGGCCAAGGCCAAGGCGATCGGGAACGCAAAAGCAACAAGACGTTTCATAGTGGTTCCCCCCATCGGTGAACTCTTTCACCGATGATCACGCTAAGATTGCGTCAACTGCTCGTCAAATAACAGAGTTGTGTGGTGCCTATTCCTTCGACAGATCCTGGCGGTTGAACCAGGCGATGGCACCCGCGGCGGGCAGCAGGGTCCACAGGGCGACGCTGATCCATGCCTTGGGAAGGACACCGTCCGGCACGCCAGCGGCGGCATCACCCCCCCGCACCAGATCCTTGATCGAGTCGAGGGCCCCACCGGGATCGACCAGGACCGACAGCCAGCTGTCGGGCATGAAGCCCATGGGTGGCAGCACCTGCATAGGCAGGAAGAACTGGGCGATGGCCAGCACCAGCGGCACGAACAGGGCGACCAGCAGCGAGCGGGTCATGACGGCGGCCAGCAGGCCGATCATCGTGAACTGCAGGATTCGCAGCAAAGACAGTCCCGCCAGCAGGAAGAACTGGCCCACATCCCCGGCATCCATGGTGAAGGTCAGACCCCGGTCGAACACGGCGGCCTGGATCAGGTCGCTGAGGGTGCCCGAGATCAGCATGACCAGCATGGCGACCAGCGACAGGCCGGTCACCACGGCCAGCTTGCCCAGCAGCAGGTTGGGCCGGGTGTTGCGCGCGCTGATCAGGCGCCAGGTCTCCCAGCGATAGTCACCGGCATAGACAGTGGCTGCCCCGATCAGAATGAACAGCAGCACCAGTGCATTCGACAGATTGCCGGCGTTGGCGATCATGGCCTGACCCATGTCCAGCGGCTGCATCGACAGCATCTGGGTCAGCTCGGGCGGGGCATCGGGGTCGGCAGCCAGCTTGGTGGCATTGGCGTCAATCACCAGACTGCTGATGGCGCCCACGATGAGCAGCAGGATGGGCGCGAAGAACACGCTCCAGAACCAGGTCGTACGGCTTTTGGAGAGGCGGAAGGCTTCCGCGCGGATGGCGTCAGCCCACATGGTCATGCTCCGGCGTCTGGATGGAACCCGTCTCGGTAAAGAAGACGCTCTCGAGGTCGGTGCCGACCCAGCGCGCCTCGTCGATGTCGATGCCCTGTTCGACGAGGGCGCGGATCAGGGCCGGGCCCTCGGCGCGGGGCACATTGGCGAGGATGGCGGTGCCGTCCACCGTGCCGCGTTCGCCCAAGATCGTGCTCGCCTTGTCCAGCGGCGTCAGCGACAGGCGCAGGCGCTCGCCCGTGGTGGTCAGTTCCGACACCGTGCCCTCGCGGACCAGCTTGCCCTTGTTGAGGATGGCCACGCGGTCGCAGACGCGCTGGACCTCCAGCAACTGGTGGCTGGCCAGCACGACGGTCAGGCCGTCGTCATGCGCGAGGCTGCGGATCAGGGCCCGCATCTCCTGAATGCCGGGCGGATCCATGCCGCTGGTCGGCTCATCCAGAATGATCAGCTCGGGCTCGGTGATCAGGGCGGCGGCGACGCCGAGGCGCTGCAGCATGCCGACGGAGAAGCCCCGGACCCGGCGGTCTGCAGCCTCGGTCAGGCCGACCCGCTCCAGCCAGCGATCGGTGCGCGTGGTGTCGGACGTCAGCCCGTGGGCCAGCGACAGCCAGGTCAGCACCTGACGGGCGCTCATATAGGGGGGGTAGCGCGGGGTCTCGATCATAGAGCCCATACGCCGCATGGCCTTCGGGTCGCGGATGGCCCCGCCCATGACAGACGCGTCGCCCTCGGTGGGCGCGATCAGGCCCAGCAGGATGCGAAACAGGGTGGATTTGCCGGCCCCGTTGGGCCCAAGCACGCCATAGACGCCGCCCTTGGGGATGGTCAGGCTGAGACCGTCCAGGGCTTTGACCGTGCCATAGGTCTTGGTGAGATTGCGGGTTTCGATGACTGCGCTCATGGCGGGGAGGGTGACCGGGCAGGCGCCACACCGCAAGCTGGAAACCGCCGGTTGCAGATTAAGGATTCTCCATGGTTCGGAGCTCGCCTTGATGCCGTCCCATTGCGGCGGTGCAATATTGGCCCAAGCCGTCTGTCGATTTCAGTGGATTGCCGATGAAATTCCCGCCTCTTGCCATCTCTGTTCTGGCGCTTGCCCTGACCGCATGTGGCGCGCCTGACGACACAAAGGCCCAGGACAGTGTGTTCGAGCCTGCGGCCGAGCGGGCGGTCCCGCGCGATGCGGCTGAGGTCAAGGCCAGCTTTGCCCCCGTGGTGCGCAGCACAGCCCCCGCCGTCGTCAATATCTCGGCCCGCGGGGTGCAGACCTATCGCGACCCCTATTGGGGCCAGTTCCGCCAGCAGCCGACCGGCTCGGTCGGCTCGGGCGTGATCGTGCGGGCCGACGGGATTGTGGTCACCAACACCCACGTCATCCAGGGCATGGACGAGATCATCGTCGGCCTGAACGACCGTCGCCAGTTCACCGCCAAGGTGCTGCTGGCCGATGAGCGGTCGGACATCGCCGTGCTGCAGCTGGAGGGCGTCGAGGAGCCGCTGCCGGTGCTGCGCATCGATGCGGGCGAAGACCAGCAGATCGGCGATCTGGTGCTGGCGATCGGCAATCCGTTTGGCGTCGGCCAGACGGTGACCAACGGCATTATCTCCGCCCTGAACCGGACCGAGACCGGCATTTCGGACTCCGGCTCCTTCATCCAGACCGACGCGGCCATCAATCCGGGCAATTCCGGCGGGGCGCTGGTCGATATGGATGGCGACCTGATCGGCATCAATACGGCGATCTTCTCGCGCTCGGGCTCGTCCTCGGGCGTGGGCTTTGCCGTGCCCGCCACCATGGTTCAGCGCGTGGTCGATGCCGCGCTGGAGGGTGAGACCACGGTCGTCAGGCCCTGGCTGGGCGTGAAGGGCGAACCCTTGACGGCGGAAGAGGCCACGCGCATGGGTCTGGACCGTCCGCGCGGGCTCAAGGTCACCGATCTGTTCGCCAATGGCCCGGCCGCTCGGGCCGGCATCCGGCAGGGCGATGTGATCCTCGCCGTCGGCAACAATGAGATCAACGATCAGGGCGGGCTGAACTTCCGTGTCGGCACCCGGGCGCCGGGCGACACCGTGGCTGTGACCCTGATCCGCGACGGCCGCGAGCAACAGGTGAACGCCCGTGTCCAGCCCCTGCCGGGCGAGATCAACCTAGAGGCCGCCGTGGTGATCCGCGAGGGTGCCATGGCCGGAGCCCAGGTGCTGGCCCTGAACCCGGCGATCGCTGACCGGCTGCTGGGTGATCCCTTCGCCGAAGGGGTGATCGTTGGTGGGCTTGCCCAGAACTCCATAGCCGCGCGTCAGGGCTTCCGGCGCGGGGACATTATCGTGTCGGTCAATGGACAGGCCGTGGATACGGCCCAGGACCTGGCGCAACTGCGTCGGGGCGCGCAGGTCGTCATTCAGCGCGGCGGCCAGAGCCTGAACGGCACCATGCGCTGACGGTGGATCAGGCCTTGATCGGAGCGCCGATCGACCAGATGTGACCGAACGGGTCGGTCAGCTGGCCATAGCGGTCGCCCCAGAACTGGTCGGCCAGCGGCATCAGCGGGATGCCGCCCGCGACGAGGGCGCGCTTCCACCACTCGTCGGCGTCATCGACCTGCAGGTGAAGTGTGACACCCGCGGGTTTGATATCCGGCGTCTGGCCGTATTCCGGGAATTCGTCCGACAGGAAGATCAGGCTGCCGTTGATCTTCAGCCGGCTGTGCATCAGCCGCTCGCCGTCATCCGCCAGATTGCGGAACAGCTCCTCGGCGCCAAAGGCCGCGCGATAGAACTCCACCGCCGCCTGTCCACCCCGCGACGGGATGGTCAGATAGGGGATCAGTCCGACGGGGGTCGGCGGGGCAGTGTCGGCCATAAGTTGTCCTTTGTCGGCAGGGCGTCCGGCCCCTACATACGCGCATGAGCGATCTTTTCGAAGCCTCGGGTATCCATCCGCCTGACGCGCCGCTGGCCGACCGGCTGCGGCCAACCACCCTGGATCAGGTGGTGGGGCAGGATCACCTGCTGGGCGAGGGCGGCCCAATCCGGCGGATGGTCGAGGGCGGACGACTGGGCTCGATGATCCTTTGGGGTCCACCGGGCACCGGCAAGACCACTATCGCCCGGCTGCTGGCCCGGGCGGCGGGCTATGAGTATCAGCAGATCTCGGCCGTCTTCTCGGGTGTGGCCGATCTGAAGAAGGCGTTTGAGGCGGCCCGCATGCGCCGCGCCGCCGGCCAGTCGACCCTGCTGTTCGTCGATGAAATCCATCGCTTCAACCGCGCCCAGCAGGACGGCTTCCTGCCGTTTGTGGAGGAGGGGATCGTGACCCTGGTCGGCGCCACGACCGAGAACCCGTCGTTCGAACTGAACGGGGCGCTGCTGTCCCGATCGCAGGTGTTCGTGCTGAAACGGCTGGACGATGAGGCGCTTGATCAACTGTTGACTCGTGCTGAGGCGCAGGAGGGAAAGACCCTCCCTCTGACCCCGGAGGCGCGCCACGCCCTGCTGGCGCTGGCGGACGGCGACGGTCGATATCTGCTGACCATGTCCGAGGTCCTGTTCGGTCTGTCGGGCGAGGCCCCGCTGGACGTGCAGGGGCTGGCCGGCACCCTGCAGAAGCGCGCCCCCGCTTATGACAAAAGTAGAGAAGAACACTATAACCTCATATCAGCATTGCATAAATCTGTCCGAGGATCGGACCCGGACGCGGCCCTCTACTGGCTGGCACGCATGCTGAACGGGGGCGAGGACCCGCTGTATCTGGCGCGCCGCATCGTGCGGATGGCGGTCGAGGACATCGGCGAGGCCGACCCTCTGTCGCTGCTGGTCGCCAATGCGGCCAAGGACACCTATGACTTTCTGGGCAGTCCCGAGGGCGAACTGGCCCTGGCCCAGGCGGTCGTGCACCTGTCGACTGCGCCGAAATCGGTCGGCGTCTATGAGGCCTATAAGGCCGCCGCCAGGGCCGCGCGTGAGACCGGCTCGCTGATGCCCCCCGCCCACATCCGCAATGCGCCAACCAAACTCATGAAGTCGCTCGGCTACGGCAAGGGGTATCAGTACGACCCGGACACCCCCGAAGGCTTCTCGGGCGCCAACTACTTCCCCGACGAGATGGAGCGCCGCGTCTTCTATGCGCCAAAGGGCGAGGGCCATGAGGCCAAGGTCAAGGAACGTCTTGACCGCTGGGCAGCCCTGCGCGCGCATATGAAGGCCGAATAGGCCCCACGAGAAGCGTTGCCGTTTTCGAAATTCGGCGTAACCTCCCTTGCGTCAACCTTGGGAGGGGAAAGACATGACTTCGATGACGGTAAGAACGCCTTGGCACCTGTGGGCGGTGGGGGTGGTGTCGCTGCTGTGGAATGGTTTCGGCGCCTATGACTTCATCATGACGTCGACGCAGGGTGAGACCTACATGCGCAGCATGAAGTTCTCGCAGGAGATGATCGACTATTACATGGCCATGCCGGACTGGATGTGGGTGCCGTGGATTCTGGGCGTCTGGGGCGCAGTGATCGGCTCGATCTTTCTGCTGCTGCGTATGCGCTGGGCCGTCTGGGCCTTCGCCCTGTCGCTGGTCGGCGCCGTCGTCAGCCTGATCTACGGCAAGTTCATCAACCCGCCGCCTCTGACGCCCGAAATGGCCGCCATGAGCTGGATGCCCTGGGTGATCGTGCTGATCGCCGCCTTCCTGGCTTGGTACGCCTGGACGATGGCTCGCAAGGGTGTCCTGCGCTGATCTGATGGCTGACGGGCGGGCTGGCATGCTCTAAGCCGGAACTGTGAGTTTCCAGCCGCCCGTCACCCTTTCCGATGCCGAGATCGCTGCCGTCCGTGCGTCGGTGGTCTTCGAGGACGCCCATGTGCTGGTGCTGAACAAGCCCGCGGGCCTGTCCAGCCAGGGCGGGCGGATCAAGGCCAATACGCTGGACGACCTGCTGTGGGCCTTTGCCCGGTCGAACGGAAAGCGGCCGCATCTGGTCCACCGGCTGGACCGCGACACCTCGGGCGTCATTCTGGCGGCGAAGACCAAACCGGCGGCCGGCTTTCTGGGCAAGGCCATCCAGAGCCGCAAGCTGACCAAGACCTATCTGGCGCTGGTCGAGACACCGCCGCCACAGGATCAGGGCGTGATCCGCCGGGCCCTGCTGCGGCAGGAGATCGGCCGCGAGAGCTATATGCGGGCCGTGCCGGACGGCACGCCCGGCGCCCAGCCGTCCGAGAGCCGCTATCGCGTGCTGGCGAGGAGCGCGCAGGGGGCCTTGGTCGAGCTTGAGCCGCACACCGGCCGCATGCATCAACTGCGCGTGCATATGGCCGATCTGGGCAGTCCGCTGGTCGGGGATGCGCGCTACGGTGGCGCCCTGACGTTCGCGGGTCGGAAGGCGGAGCGGCTGATGCTGCACGCCGCCCGCCTGCGTTTCCCGCATCCGGAGGGGGGCGAGCGAGGGGTCGAGGCACTTGTGCCTGATGATTTCAGGACCTTGATGGCGGCGGCCGGCCTGGTCGCGCCGGAACGTTCCGACCAAGCGGGCGCTTGTTCCTCATAGAGCGGAGAAATGCCATGACTTTCAGACATCCCGGCCGCCCCGTCGCACTTGCCGCCGTCGCCGCCTCGATCCTCGTGCTGGGTGGCTGTGCCAGTCTGGCGCCCTACGGCCCCCAGATGGGGCAGGGCGGACAGGGCTATAGCGAGGCCCCGATTGAATCGAACCGCTATCGCGTGACCTATAACGGCGTGGGCGATCCTGGGCCGGTCGCGGATTACGCCCTGCTGCGGGCGGCCGAACTGACCCTCGCCCAAGGCTATGACTGGTTCGAGGTGACGCAGCGCTGGACCGACGGCCGTCCCGATCCACGCGGCGGCGTGCGCCCCAGTGTATCCATCGGTGCAGGCTCTGGCCGGTACGGCGGCTTTTCAACGTCGGGCGTCGGTGTGGGCGTCGGCCTCAACCTGACCGGACCGGGCGCCACCTCGACCACGCTCGAGGTCGTCATGGGACGCGGGACCAAGCCCGACAGCGCCGTGGCCTATGACGCGCGTGAGGTCACCCGCGCGCTCGGCTGGCGCTGAGGCCTATCGCCCCCGCGTCAGGGCCCGGTATTCGACCAGACGTTCCTTGTCGCGGCGCACCTGATCGGCCACGGCATTGTCGACGTCGAGCGAGGCGTAGCGCACCCAGCTCTCGGCCCCCAGCTTGTCCTGGATGGCACCGACCGGCGTCTGCCAGCGGAAATAGGACAGCCAGCTGATGATGATGCCGATCACGACGGCGAGCGCCTGAAGTCCGCGGAAGGCCACCTCGTCGATGGGCGGACGCTCATAGGCGAAGGCCACCAGCCAGACGATCAGGATCAGCGGCGTGGCAATGCGCGACACCCAGCGGGTCCAGTAGCGCTCGCGGCGGACGCGCCACAGCTCCATCTGGACGTACTTCTCGAGGTACTCCATCCGCGCGCCGATCCACATGGTCAGCCGGGTCAGATACAGGGCGCGCTGGCCCCAGCCCTTGCCGTCCATCTGGTATTGGGTCTCGGCCTGATCGGCCATGGCCCGGGCGGTGGTGAACAGGTTCTGCAGCTCGCGCGTCTGCTGCACGATCTCGCGCGAGAGCTGGTAGGAATCGTTCTCCAGCCGGAAGCGGTACTGGATGAACAGGATGGCCTGCAGCGCCCAGAACACACCCAGCGTCACCAGCATGCCACCGGCCGCGAGGCCGAGGCCGACGGGGCGCGAGCCGGTCCATTGCGCCAGCCAGGTCGGCCCGACGGTCGCCAGCACCATCAGACCGATCAGGGCCAGGGCCTGGGTCAGGCGCTTGACCCCCACATGGACCATCAGGGCGGCGAACACACCGCGCCCATAGTCGTGGATATGGCTACGCAGCGGCAGGTCGGCGGGGAAGCGCTCGTTGATCTGACGCGTGAACAGGACGTGGAATCGGTCGGGCTTCCCGTCCTTCTCCCAGAAGGGGAAAATGTCGAGCGCCTGATTGTAATATTCGTCGATGTGGGCCGACACCATGGCCAGCTCATCGGGGTCGTGAGAGAAATAATTGCTGTCCTGGATGGGCTTCAGGATGCCGTCGGCCGTGCGCATGTGGGCGTCGCGGCGGGGAGGGCGGCCGGCCGGGATCTCGCGATCCTCTACATCGGCGGCGCCCGGCGGCGGGGCATTCGGACCCTTCGGCGTATCGACCACCGGATCGGGCCCGATCATGGGGGCGGGCTCGGATCCCGGCATTGGCGGCGGCGGCGTATGGTCGGTCATGATCGAAAACAGCCCAGCTTCACTGACCGGTCAGTATCGCAGATCACGCCATCCGGCCACCGGCGTTCTCCCGACGCACGAACCTGCGCGCCGGGGTTAACCATCGCCGGGCGGGGCCCCTCCCGGCAAGTGAAGATTGTGTCAGGTGCCGTTGCGCGACCGGTGCCCTTCGTTTTGCCTCGAAGACAGGTATAAGCCCGCCCATGACACGTTTTCTGATCGTTGCGGCCGGCGGAGGGGTCGGTGCGGCCCTGCGCTACGGGGTCGGGCTTGGTCTGGGCCGGATGCTGCCCGGCGCGGCCTGGCCATGGGGGACATTTGCCGTCAACGGTCTGGGAGGCCTCGCCATGGGCCTGCTGGTCGGCTGGCTGGCTCATCGCGGCGGCGCCCATGCCGAGACCTGGCGGCTGCTGATCGGGGTGGGCCTGCTGGGCGGGTTCACGACCTTTTCCGCCTTTTCGCTCGAGGTCGCCCTGATGATCGAACGTCGGCAGATGGGGCTGGCGCTGGGTTATGCATTGGCCTCGGTCATTGTGGCGGTTGTGGCCCTGTTCGTGGGGCTCTGGATCATGCGCCGTATGGTGGGAGGCGTGCTGTGAGCCGCGAAGTCAAGACATTGCCCGTGGCCGCCGAGGAAGAGGGCATCCGGCTGGATCGCTGGATCCGCAGGCGTTGGCCGCACGTGTCGCACATCCAGGTCCAGAAGCTGGCGCGTTCGGGCCAGATCCGCGTCGATGGATCGCGCGCCCGTCCTGAGGACCGGCTGGCGGCCGGGTCGATGATCCGCGTGCCCCCGATCCCGGAGGTCAAGGCGCGCGAGCCGGGCCAGCGTGACCGCATCACCCCGCGCGACGCCGCCTATGCCCGCTCGCTGGTGATCTTCGAGGACGAGATGGTCATCGTCCTGAACAAGCCGCATGGGCTGGCGGTTCAGGGCGGAACCAAGACCACGCGCCACGTCGATGCCCTGCTGTCAGCGTGGGGCGAGGGGCTGGAGCGCCCGCGTCTGGTCCACCGCCTGGACCGGGACACGACGGGCGTCCTGCTGCTGGGCAAGGGGCCCGAGGCCGCCAAGCGCCTGTCAGGCGCCTTTGCCCGGCGTCAGGCCAAGAAGACCTATTGGGCGCTGGTGTCCGGCACACCCAAGCCCGTATCAGGGCGGATCGAACTGGCGCTCAAGAAGTCGGGCATCAATGACTATGAGATCATGCGGCCGGCCGATGCCAAGGAGCATGGCGCCGAGACCGCCGAGACCGCTTATGCCACCGTCTCGCGGGCCGGACAGCGCGTGGCCTGGCTGGCGCTACGGCCGTTCACCGGTCGGACCCATCAGCTGCGGGCCCATATGAAGTCGATCGGCCATCCGATCCTGGGCGATCCCAAATACGGTGACGAGACTTCGGCGGCCCTGTCGGGGTCGTTGAAGCTGCAGTTGCACGCCCGCCGGATCGAGCTGGACCACCCCGGCGGCGGCAAGCTGATCGTCGAGGCGCCGCTGAGCCCCGAGATGAAGGCTGGCTTCGAGAACTTCGGCTTCGTCGAGGACGAGTCCGACTTTGACCCCTTCGCGGGGATGCGGCGCTAATCGTGCTGGCGGTGTTCGACATCGACGGCACCCTGGTGGACAGCCGGGCGACCATCCTGAGCGCCACCCGGACGGCGGCCCGGGCCATGGGCCTGCCGGAGCCCGACTATGAGTTCGTGCGGGGCGGGGTCGGCCTGTCGTTGACCGAGGCCATGGCGCGGCTGGGGCCCGATCTGGGGCCCGACGAGGTCGACCGTTACACCGACCACTACAAGGCCGCCTTCGTCACCATGCATGCCGAGCCGGGGTTTGAGGAGCCGCTCTATGCGGGCGCCATGGACCTGCTGGCTGATCTGAAGCGCCGCGGCTGGCGGTTGTCGCTGGCCACCGGCCAGTCGCGGCGCGGCGTCGCCCGCAATCTGGCGCGGGCCGGTTGGGCCGATCTGTTTCTGTCCAGCCACTGCGCCGAGGACGGGCCGGGCAAGCCCAATCCCGCCATGCTTCAGGCTGCGATCACGGCGTGTAAGGCCCGGCCGGAGCAGACCGTGATGATCGGCGACACCGGTCATGACATGCGCATGGCCCGCGCCGCCGGGGTGTGGGCCCAGGGCGTCGGCTGGGGCTTTCACACCGAGGCCGAACAGGTCGAGGCCGGGGCGCATCATGTGGCCGCGACCTTCGACGACCTGACGCGCCAGCTTGAGACCTTTGCCGCCCGCCAGAGGGAGACGACATGAGCCATATCCCGCCGCTGGACCCCAATGTCGCCGCCGCCAAGGGCTTTCGCGAGCCCGGCGACCGGCCGAAACGCTTCTGGAAGGCCGCCGGGGTGGCCGAGGTCGAGGGCGGCCACGCCGTCCAGCTGGACGGTCGCACGCCCAAGACGCCGGCGGGCCGCCCGCTGGTCCTGCCCACCGCCGAGACCGCGCGGCGCGTGGCCGCCGAGTGGGACCGCCAGACCGAGGTGATCGAGCCCGCGACCATGCCCGCCACCCGGCTGGCCTCGACGGCGCTGGATGCCGTCTGCCTGGCGCGCGAGGCCGTGGCCGATGAGATCGCGGCTTACGCCGGGACGGACCTGATCTGCTACCCGGCCGAAGCGCCGACCAGCCTGCGCGCCCGACAGGACGCGGAATGGGGCCGCTGGCGCAACTGGGCCGCCGAACACGGCATCCGGCTGGAGCCTGGCTCGGGCATCGTCCACCGGACCCAGTCGCCCGAGGCGCTGGCGCGGGTGAAGGCTCTGGCGCTGGAGCTGGACGATTTCGCCCTGACCGGGCTGGCCTCTCTGGTGCCCATGTATGGCTCGGCTATTCTGGCGCTGGCGGTGCTGAAGGGGGCCCTGTCCGCCGAGGCCGCTCACGACCTCAGCCGACTGGACGAGGCGTTTCAGGAGAGCCAGTGGGGCATCGACGCCGAGGCCGCCGAACGCACCGCCGCCATCCGCGCCGAGGCCATGGAGATCGACGCCTGGTTCCGGGCACTGGGTCTTTAGGGCTGGACCGCCGGGGCGAGGTCGGCCGCAGACGAGTCTGACAAAAACGCCGTCTGAACCGTCTGAATGGTCTGTTTCGAGACCCTCATCTCCTCCCCAAACGTGGGGAGGAGATGAAGAATTACCGTCTGAACCGTCTGAATCGTCTGAATGGTCTGAAATCACGGTCGCGTCCTCCGGAGGCAACCGGGCAGTATGGGCGCGGTGTCGACCCGGTCGGGAAGAACGGTGCGGGAGGGAGCAGGGGTGTTGAAAGGGATGAGGAATTTGGCGCCGGGTTTAATAGCTGGGGCGCTCGACCCACTGTCATGTCTCCTTCTCCCGATGGGAGAAGGTGGCGCGTGAGCGACGGATGAGGGTCGGTGGTGTCCGTCGGCGATCGCCGTGGCAGAGACTATGCGACGGCTCACGCCGAAGGATGCGGTGAGCCCCTCACCCCCAACCCCCTCTCCCAATGGAGAGGGGACTCTAGAAGGGGGTTCATCACAGCGGGCACAGCGAGGGCACGGCGACCACAGCGGGGCAGCGTCAAGACTCAACCGCGCCGTGCTCGCCGTGAAGCCCCGTGGTCGCCGTTATGAACCCGCTTCGCGCGCTCACTCCCGGAACAGCAGGCTGCCGTCGCCGTATGAGTAGAAGCGGTAGCCGCTTTCAACGGCGTGGGCGTAGGCGGCCTTCATGGTGTCCGTGCCTGCGAAGGCCGAGACCAGCATGAACAAGGTCGACTTCGGCAGGTGGAAATTGGTCATCAGTATATCCACCGCGCGGAAGCGGTAGCCCGGTGTGATGAAGATGGCGGTGTCACCATGGAAGGGCCCGATCACGCCGTTCTCGCCGGTAGCCGACTCCAGCAGGCGGAGGGAGGTGGTGCCGACGCAGACGATGCGCCCTCCAGCGGCGTGGACGCGGTTCAGGGCCTCGGCCGTCTCTTCTGACACCGTGCCCCATTCGCTGTGCATGCGGTGTTCCGACAGGTCGTCGACCTTGACCGGCAGGAAGGTGCCCGCGCCAACGTGCAAGGTGACGGCGTGCATGCTGACGCCCTTCGCCCGGATGGCGTCCAGCAGGGCGGAGGTGAAGTGCAGGCCCGCCGTGGGTGCGGCGACCGAGCCGTCGTGTTCGGCATAGACGGTCTGATAATCCGACCGGTCGCGGTCGTCCTCGGCCCGTTTGGCGGCGATATAGGGGGGCAGGGGCATTACGCCGATGTCGCGGATGGCATCGTCCAGCGCCGGGCCCGACAGGGCGAACTTGAGGGTCACCAGCCCGTCTTCGCCCTTGGCCATGACCGTCGCGCCAAGGCCTGACATCAGGCAGGCCGCATCGCAATCCGCCCCGAAGACGATGCGGTCCCCCGGCTTGATGCGCTTGCCCGGCTTCATGAAGGCCGACCAGACGTCTGGCGCATCGCGGTGGTGCAGGGTCGCCTCGACGGGCACGCTCAGCGTCTCGCCTTCGGGGCTGATGCGATGGCGCGAGCCGGACATGCGGGCAGGGATCACACGCGTGTCGTTGAACACCAAGGCGTCGCCGGGGCGAAGAAAGTCCGCCAGATCGCGCACGATCCGGTCCTCAAGCCCGCCGTCACGCACGACCAGCAGCCGGGCGAAATCGCGCGGCTCGACCGGGCGGAGCGCGATGTGATCCTCGGGCAGGTGAAAGTCGAAATCGGCGGTCTTCATGAGGCGGCGGTTTTGGTCATGGCGTCGCGGCGCGGTCAAGCGAGCAAAGGGCCTCCCTTAAGCGTTGCTTCAGGCGTTTCAGGCAAGAAGGGCCTATGAGTCTGACGCTTCCCGCACTGGCCGACGGGGCCCCGCTGACCGCATGGGACAGTTTGCGGCGGGCTGTGTGGCTGTTCGACCCGGATACCTGCTTCGGCGTCTATGCCAACCGGACGGCGTTGGCCCTGTGGGGTGCGGCGGATCTGGACGAGTTACTGTCGCGCGATTTTTCCAAATTGTCGCCGGCCGTCCGCGCCCGGACAGACCGGCTGAAGGCCGTGACGGCCGACGGCGAACCGGTCGAGGAACGCTGGACCTTCTATCCCAATGGCGAGCCGCTAACGGTTCAGGCGCTGATTTCGACCGTGGCGCTGGACGACGGCCGCAAGGTGCTGCTGTTCGAGGCCACCGAGGCCGACGTCGGGGTCGAGGAACGGCGGGCGGTGGAGGCCCTGCGCCATTCGGCCGGGCCGGTCGGCCTGTTCGACGCCACGGGCGCGGTACTGTTTGCCAATCCCGGGGCCTTTTCGGCCTATGGCGAGGGTGTGGGCCTGATCGACCGGTTCGAGGACCGGGCTGCCGGCCAGGCAGTTCTGGATACTGCGCTGGCCGAGCGTACGACGGCCGAGGTGCACCGCATGGTGACGCTGAAGGGCCCGCGCTGGCACCATATCGACTGTCGGCCCGTTCAGGATCCGGTGACGGGCGCCGTCAGCGTGCTGCTGAACGAGCACGATGTCACCGACCGGGTCGAGGCCGAGGCTGCGCGCGCCGCCGCCGAGCAGAAAGTCGCCATGGCCGAGGCGCGGCAGAGATTCCTCAGCGACATGTCGCACGAGCTGCGCACCCCCCTGAATGCGGTCATGGGCTTTGCCGACGTCCTGGACCGGTCCGGGCTGAACCCGGATCAGGCGGCGCATGTGGCGCGGATCACCGCCGCCGGTGAGGCCCTGCACACGGTTGTCGAGCGAATGATCGACCTGTCGCAGCGCGATGACTGGGGCGGGGCGATCGATATGGACGACCTGATGCGGCCGAGGCCGGCCGCGACGCGGCCTGACATGCCCGAACCGGCCGCCGTAGACGCGTCCGTCGAGGATGAGGGCGAGGGGCGCGCCATGGTCGTCCTCTATGTCGATGACAATGAAAGCAACCGGGTGCTGGTCTCGACCCTGCTGACGGCACAGGGGGTGATCTGTGAAACCGCCGATGACGGGGCCGAGGGCGTCGAGGCCGCCCGCCGTGGCGGATGGGACGTGATCCTGATGGACATCCAGATGCCGGTCATGGACGGCGTCGAGGCCACCCGCCGAATCCGCGCCCTGGGCACCGAGGTCGCCGCGACCCCGATCATCGCCCTGACCGCCAATACGCTTGCTGAGCAATTGGAGCTCTATTTCGCCGTCGGCATGGACGACTGTATCGCCAAGCCGCTGAACGCCGCCGAGATGTTCGACAAACTGTTCACCCAGGCCAGCCGCCCCTGGCGCGAAGACTGGGCGGAAGCGAGCGCTGCGGCCGCCTGACTATCGCTTGGGCGGATCGCCCTCCAGATCGGCGATCAGGGTCTCCATCTCGGCGATTTCGCGGCGCTGGGCCTCGATGATCTCATCGGCCAGCTGGCGGACGCGCGGGTCCCGGATGTTGGCGCGCTCGCTGGTCAGGATGGCGATGGAGTGGTGGGGGATCATGGCGCGCATCCAGGCGACCTCGCCCACCGTGGCCTGGCTGCGGACCAGCCACAGACTGCCGGCAAACACGATCACGGCACCGCCGACGATGGCGAGGTTGACGGCCCGCTGTTTGTACATGCTCCACATGAAGCCCAGCATGACCACGGCCATGGTCGCCCCCATGAGCAGGGCCATGTAGAGGCGGGTTTCGCTGAAGTGGACGTGGCTCCACTGGTACGTATTCAGATACATCAGGCCGTACATGATGACGGTCGAGACCGCGATCATGGCGGCGAAGCGGCGGTAGGTCATGGGGTTTTCCTCCTCGATCCGACAACGATCCTGGCTGCGTATCGCTCCCCGCCGTTGACCGCAGCGGCGTTGCGGGTCAAACGCTGGGCATGCTTCAGAACCTTGAACCCCTCGCCCGTGAGGCCCGCTCGTGGCCGTTTGAACAAGCCCGCAATCTTCTGGCCCATGTGCTGAAGAAGCGGCTGTCGGACGCCGAGCTGAATGCCGCGCGGATGCTGATCGATGCGGGCAAGGCGGACGAGGCGCTGGCAACGTTCGAGGCGCTGCAGCGGCCGGTGATCCTTGAGACCGGCTATGGTCCTTCGGGCCTGCCGCATATGGGCACCTTTGGCGAGGTGGCGCGCACGACCATGGTGCGCAATGCCTTTCGGGCGCTGACGGGCGACCACTGGCCGACGCGACTGATCGCGTTCTCGGACGACATGGACGGCCTGCGCAAGGTGCCGGACGGTGTGCCGAACCCGGAGATGTTGCGCGAGGACCTGCACCTGCCGCTGACGAAGGTGCGCGACCCGTTCGGCACGCACGACAGCTTCGGCTCGCACAACAATGCGCGGCTGCGGGCGTTTCTGGACAGTTTCGGCTTTGACTATGAGTTCATGAGCTCGAGCGAGCAGTATCGCTCGGGCCGGTTCGACGCGACCCTGATGCGGATGCTGGAGCGCTATGACGCGGTCATGGCCATCATGCTGCCGACGCTGGGCGAGGAGCGCCGCGCCACCTATTCGCCCTTCCTGCCGATCAGCCCTGTCACCGGCCATGTGCTGCAGGTGCCGACGCTGGAGAGGAATGTCGAGAAGGGCACCATTGTCTTTGACGATCCGGCAGGCGGCCGCACCGAGGTGCCGGTCACCGGCGGCCATGTGAAGCTGCAGTGGAAGCCGGACTGGGCCATGCGGTGGACGGCTCTGGACGTCGACTATGAGATGTCGGGCAAGGACCTGATCGAGAGCGTGCGCGAGGCGTCGAAGATCTGCCGGGCCCTGGGCGGCACCCCGCCCGAGGGTTTCAACTATGAGCTGTTCCTCGACATTGAGGGCAAGAAGATCTCCAAGTCCAAGGGCAATGGTCTGACCATGGACGAGTGGCTGCGCTACGGCACGCCCGAGAGCCTGAGCTGGTACATGTTCCAGTCGCCGAAATCAGCCAAGAGCCTGCACTTCAACGTCATTCCGCGGGCCATTGACGACTATCTGAGCTTCATCGACCAGTTCCAGACGCAGGAGCCGGCCAAGCAGATCGACAATGCCGTCTGGTCGATCCATGCGGGCGCGCCACCGAAGGTCGCCAGCCCGGTGTCGTTCAGCCTGCTGTTGAACCTGGTCGGCGTGGCCAATGCCTCGACCAGGGACCATCTGTGGGCCTATTTCGCCAAGTATCTGCCGGAGGCCACGCCGGAGACTGAGCCGACGCTGGATCGGCTGATGGGGCATGCGCTGAACTATTACGAGGACTTCGTGAAGCCCTCGAAGACCTATCGCGCGCCGACGGAGCAGGAGAAGGCGGCGTTCGAGGATCTGGCGGCACGTCTGAAGGCCCTGCCGGCTGACACCACCGACGGCGAGGCCATTCAGGGCGAGGTCTATGCGGTCGGCAAGGCGCACGACTTCCAGCCCCTGCGGGCGTGGTTCGGGGCGCTGTATGAGGTGCTGCTGGGCGCGTCGCAGGGTCCGCGATTTGGGTCCTTCGCCGCCATCTATGGCCTGCCCCAGACGATCGCGCTGATCGAAAGGGGCGCACGGGGGGAGCTGGTGGGGTAGGGGGCGGCCCCTCGACCATGCTGCGCATGGTCCCCCTCCCCCAAGGGGGGGAGGAATGTACCGTGCTCAAGCAGCGAGGCTCCGCGAGCCGAGCGGTAGCGCGTCAACAATATGAACCGAAAACAACAATCCGTTCATGGGAGCCTTTCGCTGCGTCCGCGCATTTTCATGACACGACCCCACTGAAGGAGTGAGTCATGTCGAAGATGATCAACAGAGCTTTGATGGCCGGTGCGGCCCTTGTGGCCATGTCGGCGGTGCCGGGTATCGCCAGCGCGCAGTCGGCCAATGGAATCACCAACTGCGACGCCCCCGGCGGGCGGCAACAGGCCGGTGCCGTGATCGGTGGTGTGCTGGGCGCCTTGGCTGGCAGCCAGATTTCGGACAATGAGCGCGAGTTGGGCGCCGTGGCCGGTGCGGCTGCGGGTGCCGCTGCGGGCTCCTACGTCGGCTGCCAGCAGCAGCGCGACCGTGCCCGCCAGGCGCCTCAGGCTCAACAGGGCGGGGCCACCGTCCGCGCCACCAGCAATCTGCGGGTCCGTTCGGGGCCCGGCACCAACTATCGCCAGATCGGCAGCCTGAGCGCCGGCCAGTCGGCGCAGGTGACGGGTTCGCAGGGCGAATGGGTGCAACTGAGCAACGGTGGCTGGGTCAGCGCCCACTATCTGACCTACTGATCGGGTCCCAGAGCTGACGAGCGGGGCGTGTCCGGCAAGGGCGCGCCCCGTTTTCGTGTGCGTCTACTGGCTGACCCACAGGATACGGCGCACCCAGGCCATATCGGCGCGCGCCACCTGACGCGGGGGATAGTCCGGATTGATCGACAGCAGCGTCAGCCCGGACGCATCGGTGCGCTCGACCTCCTTGACCAGGGTCTCGCCGGAATGGGTACGCACCACCACCCGGTCGCCGCGCCGCACGGGTCGGGGCTCGGCATCAACGATCAGCTTGTCACCGGGGCGATACAGCGGCGCCATGGACTCGCCGGACACCTCAAGGCTGTAGAGCCCATCGCGGGGCTGGGGCAGGTCGGTCTCCAGCCAACCCTCACCGGTCGGCAGGCCCGCCTCGTCGAAAAATCCGTCCTGACCGGCCTGGGCCAGCCCCAGCAGCGGCACGGCGGTCGGTGGCTCCTCCGCATCCTCGGCCAGACGGGCGAACTGGCCCAGCGACAGGCCACAGACCGCCAGAACGCGCGTCAGGCTTTCGGTCGAGGGCCAGCGCGGCCGCGCCTCGGGCGGCGGTCCCAGGCGTTTGGACGGATTGAAGGCGGTCGGATCCAGTCCCGCCCGCCGCGCCAGCCCCGAGGCCGTCAGCCCCTCGGCCTGCGCCAGCCGGTCCAGCCCCCGCCATATCTGCACATGAGTGAGCGGCACATCAGCCCTCCGCGCGAATCAGAGGGACAGGATATAGGAAAAGAAGCCTACTCCAAGCCCGCGGCGCGACGTTCCTGCCAGGCCCAGAAGGTGCCGACGGCGAGGGCGACCAGCACGCCGTAACCGGCCAGGTTGATGACGGTGTAGTAGGACGAGATCGAGGGGCGGATATCGAGGGTCATAAGAGCGTGGGCGGTGACCACCAGCAGCTGGGCAGCGGAGGCCCAGGTCGGCCAGGTGCGATGCGATTTCCACACCAGGGCCCCCAGCACCAGCAGCATGACCACATCAATGGCCAGCATGCTCCATTGGGCGCTGTAGAGGTCGCTGTCGTTCTGGACGAGCATCGATGCCAGCCAGCCGAGGCCATAGGCGCCGGCAGCGATCCGCTCGGTCTCCTCGCCTTTCAGGAAGGCGAATCCCAGAACCAGCACAATGAAGGCCGCGCCGATCTGGGAATAGAGGGTGTCAAACATGAGATCGCCCCCTGAGCGAAACACTCAGAGGGCGATCATGCATTGAATCGGGTCTGACCGGAATGTCCGGTGTCAAACATTACGCCGAATTCAGGCCAGGCGCAGGTGACCCTTGGTCGGCGGGGTTCCGCCCACCGGGGTTTCCCAATCGTCGGGCTTGTCGACGGGACCGACGGCGTAGACGCCCCAGCCCATCTTGCGGTGGTCCTTTTGCAGCTCGGCGTGGCAGGCGACGATGGCCGTACGGGCTTCGCTGAGGGCGGCGATGGTTTCCATGGCCTTGGCCTGGCTACCGGCGCCGGCGACCGGCGAGACTTCCAGAAGGGCGCGGGCGCCGATCATGGACTGAACCAGGGTCGTGGTCTGGGTGATGGCCGCATCAATGGCCTTTTCCGTAGCGTGCAAATCCTTGGCAACGCCAGCGATGACTTGTGTTCTGTCCATGAAACCCTCCAAGCAACTATGGTTAAGCAAACCTTAACACGCTTCGGGCCGCCTTGAAACACAGGTTTTCGAAGAAATAGTCCCGGTAACGCCTCCGCCGATCGGTGGCTCATCCTCGGGCTTGTCGACCGGGCCGACAGCAAGGGCCTCCAGTCCCAGACTTCGGGCGAGGGCGGCCAGCCGCCCGTGGGTGCGGACGATGTGGCCGCGGGCCTCGGACAGGGCCACGACGGATTGAGCGGTGTCCTCGAAGGCCTTCTGTCCGGTGACGGCCGACAGATAGGCCTCGGCCCGGGCCTCGGGCAGATAGGCGGCCAGCCGGGCGGTGTGGATCAGGGCGGCGTCAATGGCCGATTCAGCGGCATACAGGCGATGGGCCAGTGCCTGGCCGGCGTCGGAACGAGTCATGTGCGAATCTCCCCTGTGGCGGGTTGCCACGGGAAAATACAACCATAACCTGCGTAAACTTACAACCCGGGGCTGTCTTCCAGCAGGAAGTGCGCGGTCAGGGCGGCGATGGGCTGGGCCTCGTCCTCCTGCCAGGCTTCGGCCAGTACGTGGGCGACACGCCGCCCGGCCTTGTTGATGCGGGCCCGGGCATAGACGTGCTGGGGCCGCCCCGAGCGCAGATAGGCGACCGAGACATTGATCGGACGGGGCAGGTGCATGCCGGGGAAGCTCTCGGCGACCTGGGCCATGGCCGTGATCTCGAGCAGCGCCGCCGTTGATCCGCCATGCAGGGCCGGAAGCATCGGATTGCCGATCAGATGATCGGAAAACGGCATGGTGACGGTCAGAGTGTCGCCGGCCTGTTCCGCCGTCAGGCCGAGGAAGCGGGCATAGGGCATGGCCTCGATCACGCGGCTCATTCCCCGGTCTCCGGCTTCGGGCGGCGTTCGGGCCGAGCAGTGGTCAGGATATAGGCGGACTGGGCCGCCGCGACGGGGTCGTCTGGCGCATCCTCGAACGCCCAGGCGCGGACAAAGGCGATCGACCGGGTCAGGCGATAACAGCGCGCTTCCGCGATCAGGTCAGTGCGGGGCCGGGCGGCGCGCATATAGTCGACGCGCAGGTCCAGCGTGGCCAGCGGCTTGAAGTTGTCCAGCGAAACCCAGACGGCCAGTCCGCCGACATGGTCCAGCAGTGTGGTGACGACACCGCCGGCGATGACGCCCGTGTCCGGGTCACCGACCAGATCCTCGCGCCAGGGCACCCGGATGCGGACGCGATCGCCGTCCAGCGACTCATAGGTGAAGCCGAGCGCGTGGGTGTGGGCTGCACCCGAGGCCAGTTGCGGTAGAAGCGGGGCGATTGCGGGAACGTCCATGCCCCGTGCTTATCGCGCCGAACGATGCCTGCAAATGGCGGAGCGCGTCTTCGAACTCAGCCTGCGGCGACCTGGGGTCCGTCCGCCATCGCCTCGTCCTCGACCTGGGGCGCGGACAGAGCCGCGTTCATGGCGTGGCGCAGGCGCTCGGGCTTGATCGGCTTTTCGACAACGGCGGCCATGCCGGACGCGATGTAGCGACGGGCGTCCTCGGGGTCGGCATTGGCCGTCAGGGCGATGATCGGCACATCGCGCATCGGTCCTTTGAGCTTGCGGATCGCCTGGGTGGCCTGAAGCCCGTCCATACGCGGCATCTTGATGTCCATCAGGACCAGATCGAAGTCGCGTTCCTTGATGGCGTCCAGCGCCTCCATGCCGTCGTCGGCCGTCTCGGACGTGCAGCCGAACATTTCGCACAGGGCCTGGGCGACCACGCGATTGGTGGCGTTGTCGTCGACGATCAGGATATGCGGATTGGCGATCATGTCGGATTCGACCATGTCCGAGACATTGCTGTCGGCCTCGACGGGCCGCTCGGCACGCTCGGCCGAGATGTCGAACGCAAAGGTCGCGCCCCGGCCCGGGTTGTTCTCGGCCCAGATGCGTCCGTCCAGCCGGTCCATGATCTGGCGACAGATGGCCAGACCCAGACCCGCACCGTCGGGGCCGGAGCCGTGCACAAAGGGCTCGAAGATCACATCGACCCGGTCTGCGGGGACACCCGGGCCATCGTCGCGGACACGTGCCTGCATGACGACGCGGTCGCCCTCGATCCAGGCCTTCAGCCCGGCCTCGACCATGCCATTGCGGGCAAACTTCAGCGCATTGCCGATCAGGTTGTTGAAGATCTGCTTGATACGGACCGGGTCAATCTTCGCGGCCAGTTCGGTGTCGCCCTCATAGCTGACGACCAGATGGACATTGTCCTGTGAGGCGCGCGGCTCCCACATGGCGGCGACATCGTCCATCAGGGCGCGGAGCGGCGTGGGCTGCAGATTGATGTCCAGCTCGCCGGCCTCGGCGCGCGACAGGTCGAGGGCGTCCTGCAGGATTTGCAGCAGGACTTCCGACGAGTCGACGATGGTCTGGACGTGGGACTGGGCCGCCGCATTCAGCGGCTGTCGACGCAGCAGTTCGGCCACTGCCAGCACGCCGTTCAGCGGTGTGCGCAGTTCATGGCTCATGATCGACAGGAACTGGCTCTTGGCGCGCGCTGCGGACAGAGCCTGGGTGCGGGTGTCGGACAGCATCCGGGCCTGTTCGGTCAGCTCGGCATTCTGGCGGCGCTGGTCGTCATTGATGGCCTTCAGCAGCGAGATGACCGTGCCGATGCCCCAGTATTTGCCCTTGCGGGTGACAATAAAGCCCCGGGTCAGGGCGCCGGGCCCCGAGCTCAGCATGGCGTCGCAGAAGCTGTCGATGCGGACCCCGGCCTCGACCACCGAGGGCTCGTCGTCCATCAGTTCGGTGATGGGGCGGTTGCCGTACAGCGCATGGCCAAAGGGGCCCGCGACCTTGAGCAGAAAGGCATTGCGCTCGATCAGGCCCACGGGCCGGTCATCCTTGACCACCGGTATCACAAGCGCGTCCGGAAAATCCTTGAAGTGGGCAAAGATCGCCGCTCCGAGCGTCTCGGGCGGGACCGGTGTGGCCCTTTCGGTCAGCTTTTCGATCGTCGGCATAACTGACCGATACTCCCTCGACTGGATGTGAGGCTTAACCGACAACCATTTGCAGATTGGTAAACGCGGGAAACTTCGGTTTTCCTGCCGCATTCTCGACGCTTTTGCATCGATCCCGCCGCGGGTGTATGAGGCGCCTCTCCCGCCTTTACGGGCTTTTTCGCATGCGCGCGGCCAGACGGCCGACCGCAGATTTGTCATGAGCGCTTTCGACCCACAGCCCGCCGCTTCGGCCCTCGTCCTGTTCTCGGGCGGGCAGGACAGTGCGACCTGCCTGGCCTGGGCGATGGAGCGGTATGCGCGCGTCGAGACGGTGGGCTTCGACTATGGCCAGCGCCATGCGGTAGAAATGCAGGCCCGGCTTGCGGTGCGCGACGGCATGCGCGCCGCCCTGCCGGAAGGGGCGGACCGTCTGGGCGAGGACCATGTCGTCGACCTGACCGGCTATGGCGCCATCGCCGAGAGCGCCCTGACGGCCGACCGGGCCATGGAGATGGACGCGCGGGGCCTGCCGACCACCTTCGTCCCGGGGCGCAACCTGGTGTTCCTGAGCGTGGCGGCCGCGCTGGCCGACCGGCGTGGACTGGACGTGCTGGTCGGGGGCATGTGCGAGACGGACTTCTCGGGCTATCCCGACTGTCGCCGCGAGACGATCGACGCCATGGAACGGGCCCTGTCGCTGGGTCTGGATCAGCCGGTGCGGATCGAGACGCCGCTGATGGCCCTGACCAAGGCCGGGACCTGGGCGCTGGCGCACCGGATCGGCGGCGAGCCGCTGGTCGAGCTGATCCTTGAGGCCAGCCACACCTGTTACCGGGGCGACCGGTCGGAGCGACATGTCTGGGGCTATGGTTGTGGCACCTGTCCGGCGTGCGAGCTGCGCGCGCGCGGCCATTCCGAATGGGTGGCCGCATGACCTATTCGGTCAAGGAGACCTTTCTGACGGTGCAGGGCGAGGGCGGACAGGCGGGGCGTGTGGCCGTCTTCCTGCGCTTTGCCGGCTGTAATCTGTGGAGCGGGCGCGAGCAGGATCGCGCGACCGCGGTCTGCAGCTTCTGCGATACGGACTTTGTCGGCACCGATGGCGATGGCGGCGGCAAGTTTGCGATGGCCGGGACCCTGGCCGACCACGTCGCCGGGTTCTGGACGGGGCAGGGCGGGCGGCCGCTGGTCGTCTGCACCGGGGGCGAGCCCCTTTTGCAGCTGGACGGTGCCCTGATCGCGGCCCTGCACGCGCGCGGCTTTGAGATTGCGGTCGAGACCAATGGCACGATCGCGGCCCCCGAGGGCATCGACTGGATTTGCGTCAGCCCCAAGGCCGATGCCCCGGTGATCCAGACGACGGGCCAGGAGCTGAAACTGGTCTATCCGCAGGACACGGCCCGGCCCGAACGGTTCGAGGACCTGGCCTTTGAACGGTTCTGGCTGCAGCCGATGGATGGTCCGGACGTCCTGGCCAACACGGCGGCGGCCTTTGACTATTGCCTGACCCATCCCAAGTGGCGCCTGAGCGTCCAGACCCACAAATATATCGGCGTGCGTTGATGCCCACTTTCGAGATCACCAAACAGGCCACCTTCGACGCGGCTCACCATTTCCCGAACGAGCCGGAGGGCAGCATCTATCGCCGGGTGCATGGCCACTCCTTCACGGTCGAAGCCACGGTGCGGTCCGAGACGCTGGATGCCGAGCATGGCTGGGTCGCGGACCTCGGTGCGCTGGACCGGGCGTTGAAGGCGGCGGCGGAAGAGCTGGACCACGGCCTGCTCAATGAAAAGCCGGGGCTGGAAATGCCCAGCCTGGAGAACCTGTGCCTGTGGTTCGCCAACCGGATGAAGCCGGAGTGGCCGGGCTTGTGTCGCATCCAGGTGGCCCGGCCGACCATCAACGAGCGGTGCGTGCTGACGCTCTAGCAGTCGCGGCCCGAGGCGCGGCGCTGTTCGCAGCGGCGTTGCTCGCGCTCATAATCCCGCTGTTCCCGCTCGCGCTTCAGACGGGTTTCTTCGTCCGAGGTCGTGACGGCGTCGACACCGGCGCCCAGCACGGCCCCGGTCGCCTTGACCGTGCCGCCGACCACGGCAGCGCCCGTGCCGACGACAGCGCCCACCAGACAGCCCTGAAGCATCAGGGATGCACCGAGCACGGCCGCAAGCGAGATCAAACGCGATGTGGAACGGATCATTGGCCGGTTCTCCCCGAGGTCGGGATCAGGGTTACCGGCCAATGATGAACAAGGCCTGACGCCGGGGCTAGCGTCTTCCGGCTAGCGGCTGTCGACCATGACCAGTTCGGCGTCCTCGTGGGCGGTCACCGTGATGGTGGGCTCGTCCTTGATCCCTGCGCCGTCGCGGGCATTGAGGACTGTGCCGTTGACGTCGATGGACCCTACGGCCGGCACCAGATAGGCACGCCGGCCCTCGGCCAGGTCATAGGTCAGGCTTTCGCCGGCCTTGAGCGTCGCGCCCAGCACGCGCGCGTCGGCATTGATGTCCAGCGCGCCGTCGTCCGGATCGCCCGAGGCCAGCACCTGGAATTTGCCGGTCCGGTCCGACCTGGGGAAAGGTTTCATGCCCCAGCCGGGTTTGGCGCCGGGTTTGTCGGTCTCGATCCAGATCTGGAACAGGGTGGTGGTCTCGTCCTCGAGGTTGAACTCCGAGTGACGCACGCCGGTGCCCGCGCTCATCACCTGGACGTCGCCCGCGCCGGTGCGACCGCGATTGCCCATGGAGTCCTCATGGGTGATGGCCCCGGTCCGGACATAGGTGATGATTTCCATGTCCGCGTGGGGGTGGGGCGGAAAGCCCGATTGCGCGGCGATCTCGTCATCGTTCCAGACACGCAGCCGGCCCCAGCTCATGCGGGCCGGGTCATAATAGTTCGCGAACGAGAAGTGGTGGCGGGCCTTCAGCCAGCCGTGGTCGGCCCCGCCGAGACTGTTGAAGGGTCGGACGTCGATCATGATGCGGTCTCCCTGAGGGTGGAACGGGGGTCAGCCCGCGCCGGTTCGGCCGCTATATAGGTAACTGTGCCGGTGACGAAAAGGGGCCCCGCCTACGGCGTGTCAGGATCATTGCCACACGTTTGGCGGTTATATACGGGTACTCATCACTTTTCCCGTCGGAGCGACAGTTTCCCAGCATGCCAAACTCCGCAGGTATGACGAGTGAACGTCTTGGCCGCATCGTCGAGGGAGCCGCGAGCGAGGTCTATATATTCGGCGCAGAGGATTTCCGGTTCCGGCTTGTGAACAAGGGTGCCCGGGATAATCTGGGATACAGCATCGAAGAGCTGGCCGGTCTGACGCCGTGGGATATCAAGCCGGTCATTGGCCGCGACGCCTTCCTCGCCCTGATTGAGCCGCTTCAGGCGGGGAAAGTCGAAAGGCTGGACTTTGACACCGTTCACCGGCGGAAAGATGGAACGGATTACAATGTCGCTGTGAAGCTGCAGTTGTTCGTCGATGGTGATGATGCCGTTTACTATGCGGCGATCCAGGACACGACAGACTACCGTCGCATCGAGTCCGAACTCAGGGACACGGCCAGACGGCTCGATGGCATCCTCAGCAATACAACCATGTCCGTTTTTCTGATGGATGAGCGGCAGCACTGTGTGTTCATGAACCGGGCGGCGGAGAAGCTCACGGGATATGCTTTCCATGAAACGACCGGACGCCCGCTGCACGATGTGATCCACCACACCCGTCCGGATGGCTCGCCGTTTCCGCTCTCGGAGTGCGCCATCGACCGTGCTTTCCCCGAAAAGGCCGGAACGCAGGGCGAGGAGGTCTTTGTCCATAAGGACGGCTCCTTCTATCCGGTTGCCTTTACCGCCAGTCCGATCCGCGACGACGAGGCGAACGTCATCGGCACCGTGATCGAGGCGCGGGACATCAGCGAGGAGAAGCGCAGGGAGGAAGCGCGCAAACTTCTGATGCACGAAGTCGACCACCGGGCGCGCAATGTCCTTTCGATCGTGCAGTCGCTCACGCGTCTTACGCGCGCTGATGATCTTGAAACCTACAAACATGCGCTGGTCGGGCGCATCAGCGCCCTGGCGCGAGCCCAGGCGTCCCTGGCCAGCCGCAAATGGGAAGGCGGGCGTCTCGAGGACGTGGTCCGCGAGGAGATTGAAGCGCTCTGTCCCAAAGACAGTGTGGAGGTGAAGGGTCCTGAGGTCGAGCTTTCGCCCGAGCAGGTCCAGCCGATCAGCATGCTGCTTCACGAATTGGCGACCAATGCCAATAAGTACGGGGCCTGTAGCAGTGGCGTGGGCCGTGTCTCGGTCACCTGGACGCTGGACGCGCGTCAGGTGACGCTGGTGTGGCGCGAGTCCGGCGGCCCGCCTGTCACCGCGCCCACGCGCGAGGGCTTCGGCTCATCGCTCAAAGCCAGTGTCGTGCGCCAGCTGAACGGCACCTTCAGTCGCAAATGGGAGCCGACCGGGCTGGTTGTGGAGGTCGCGTTTCCGCTCTGACGCGCGAAATGCCGAGCCTAGCCACCCATCTGCCCCCGGTGCCGCATCATGGCGTCGGCCAGGACGCAGGCGGCCATGGCCTCGACCACAGGCACGGCGCGCAGGGCGACGCAGGGGTCGTGGCGGCCCTTGGTGCGCAGTTCGGTCTCGGTGCCGTCGCGGGTGATGGTGCGGCGCGGCGTCAGGATCGAGGAGGTCGGCTTGAACGCCACTCGCGCCGTAATCGGCTGGCCGGTCGAGATGCCGCCCAGAATGCCGCCCGCCTTGTTCGACATGAAGACCGGCAGTCCGTCAGGGCTCAGTCGCATCTCGTCGGCATTGTCCTCGCCCGATAGTTCGGCCGAGGCGAACCCGGCGCCGATCTCGACCCCCTTGGCGGCATTGATCGACATCAGGGCCGCGGCCAGTTCGGCATCCAGCTTGGCATAGAGCGGCGCGCCCCAGCCGACCGGCACGCCCGTGACCTCGAGCGCCACCACGGCCCCGATCGAGGATCCGGCCTTGCGGATGCCGTCCAGATAGTCGGACCACGGCTGGACGACCTCGGTGGAGGCCGCGAACAGCGGATTGTCCTGCACTGCGTCGAAGTCGAGCGCGTCATCGGGAATGCGGTGCGGCCCGATCTGGACCACTCCCGCGCGGATGGCGATGTCCGAGCCAAGGATCAGGCGGGCGACAGCGCCCGCCGCCACGCGCAGGGCGGTCTCGCGCGCGCTGGAGCGGCCCCCGCCGCGATGGTCGCGCACGCCGTATTTGGCCTGATAGACATAGTCTGCGTGGCCGGGGCGATAGGCGCGGGCGATCTCGCCATAGTCCTTTGAGCGCGCATCCTCATTGTCGATCATCAGGCTGATCGGGGTGCCGGTGGTGACCGGGCCATCTCCGTCATCAAAAGTGCCGGACAGGATGCGGACCGTGTCGCTCTCGCGCCGCTGGGTGACGAAGCGGCTGCCTCCGGGCTTCCTCTGGTCCAGCCACGGCTGGATGTCGGCCTCGGTCAGCGGGATCCGCGACGGGCAGCCGTCGATGACACAGCCGATGGCCGGCCCGTGGCTTTCGCCCCAGGTGGTCACGCGAAACAGATGGCCGAAGCTGTTGTGGGACATGGCCCTCTGGCCTTAGGCCGCGAGACGCGGTGTCGTCCAGACCCGGGCGAAGCGGTCGAGCAGATGTTCGGCGGCAGAGGGGGCTTCCTCGGCGGGCATCAGGGTGATGAACAAATGCCCCTGACCGTGACGACCCCGGGCGGGCAGACCCAGTCCCTTGAGGCGCAGACGCACCGGCGGCTCAAGCCCAGCGACGACCCAGGCATTGCGTGGTCCGGCGTGGGTCATCACCTCGACGCGGCCGCCGTCCTGAAGCACCCGGGGGGAAACCTCCGCCTGCATGAACAGGTCGTCGCCGAGCACCGACAGGCCATGGGCTGCCCGGATGCGGACGGCCAGAAACAGATCGCTGTCGTCGCGGCCAGCGCCCTTCAGCCGCACATGCTCGCCCGCCCTGAGGCCCGCAGGCAGGGTCAAGCGAAAGGTGCGTCCCCGGTGGCGGGTCGTAACCGGCCCGCCGTTCAGTGCCAGCATCGGATCGATGGACAAGGTCGGCAGAGGAGCGCTGCGGCGCATCGGCGGCGCCAGGGCCGGGAGGGCCGGCCCTTCGGCCTGAATGACGTGCCAGGCGGCAATGACCTCGCGGAACCGCTCGGCGTCCCCCGCGGGATGGTCGGGACGCGCCGCCTTGACCGCCCGCAGGAAGGCCTGACGCGTCGTCTCGTGATCGACCAGGCCGGGCAGGCCCAGCACCGCCAGCGCCTGGCGATAGGTCAAAAGGGAGGTGTCGGGGCCGCTCATTGCGACCAAAAGCCACGAACAGGGTCAATGCCGGGTTAATCGTGACGCTGGCTCTCGCGAACTGGCGCGGGCGGCGCTAGAGAGTGGCGCATGAGCACGCCCGTTATCCCGCCCAGCCCGTCGCGTGAGGAATATGCCCGCGATTATGCCGCAGCACTTGCCGCCAACAGCGATGAGGCGGACTTTGCCTGTGACGAGCCGTTAGCCCTGCTGGAACGGTGGCTGGCCGATGCCGGGGCGCATGAGATCAACGACTCAAACGCCATGGCGCTGGCGACCGTCGATGCCGACGGGCTGCCCGACTGCCGGATGGTGCTGCTGAAAGATGTCAGCGCCGAAGGCCTGACCTTCTATTCTAACCGGGAAAGCGACAAGGGTCAGCAATTGGAGGGTCAGCCGCAGGCGGCCCTGCTGTTCCACTGGAAGTCGCTGCGGCGTCAGGTGCGCCTCAGGGGAACTGTCGAGCCGGTCAGCGCGGCAGAAGCCGATGCCTATTTCGCCAGCCGCGCCCGCGAAAGCCGGATCGGGGCCTGGGCCTCGGCCCAGTCCCGGCCTCTGGCGGACCGTACCGAACTGGAGGCCGCCGTGGCACGTGAGACCGCGCGCTTCGAGGGTCAGGACGTGCCGCGCCCCGAGGGCTGGACCGGCTGGCGGCTGGTGCCGGTACAGGTCGAGTTCTGGCGGGATCGCCCCTTCCGCCTGCATGATCGGCTGCGGCTTCACCGGGATGACGCAGACTCGCCCTGGCAGACGCAGCGGCTCTATCCCTGAGGATCAGCCACCGATGTCGGGCGCTGCCGGGTCCAGATTGGGTCCGCCGTACCGGGCGAGGAAGGTCTCTACGGCATCTGCGGCGATGCGGGCGTGCGAACGCGTGACCTGGACGGAGTCACCGGTGACCAGGGGGACGAAGAAGACCGGGTGCTCGACCATTCCCATCAACTGGCCGGCGGCCCACGACGGTTTGTCGCAAACCAGCTCCCCGCGTGCGTCGAGCGCCACGATGGCCTCGAGCAGGGACGCTCCGATCTGGGCCTTGCCGCGCTCGAAGAAATGGCTGGCCATGGCCTGGAAGCGCGGACGCTCGGCCATGACCAGCCGGAAGACGGACCGGACCAGCGGATCACTCATGAAGGCGGCATAGGCTTCAGCAAACCGGATCAACTGGCAGCGCGCGGGACCGTCGACAGCTCGGACATGGCTGATCTGGCGAGCGAATTCGTTTGAGGCGTCCTCAATGACGGCGTGGAACAGCTCGGCCTTTGAGGGAAAGAAGGTATAGAGGGTGGCGGTCGAAACCCCGGCCTCGCGGGCGATCGGCTCGACTCGCGTCGCGGCGAACCCCTGGGCCATGAACTGGCGTCGGGCCTCGGCCAGCACATTGCGGCGCCGGGGGTCCTCACTGTCAACTTGGAAGAAGGTGGCCGGCTCAGGCCGGGCGGGTTGGGGCAGACTCATGAGCACGAAGGGTGGCGTGGATAACGCCGTCTCGCAAGATTAAACTCGACCGACGTTACCCGACCTCACCCCAGCCACCGCTCCAGCAGCGGATGGGTCAGCACCGGGGCCACCAGCCGGTCCACCGACTGCGGGTCGGTCAGCACGACGGCGGCAGTCGCATCGGCCACGATGAAGTCGGCATGTACCTTGGCCGGTTCCGTCAACCGCTCGTGCCCCGGGCGGACCGTCAGCAGATACTGGTCAATGACCGACTGCGCCGTGCGACCACGCTCGACCTGGTCGCGCAACAATCGCCGGATGAAGCGGATGTCCGACGGCGTGTCCACGAATACCCGGATGTCGAACAGCTGGACCAGCGCCGGGGTGCACAGCAGGTGGGTGCCCTCGATCACGATCACATCGGCGGCGGGCACGGGCTCGCCCCCCGGTTCACGCCCGTGGGTGACAAAGGAATAGACCGGCGCCTCGACCGGCTGCCCCGCCTTCAGCGCGCTGAGGTGGCGATGCAGCAGATCATGGTCTCGGGCGGACACGTCGTCGAAATCAAAGGTCGCCGCGTCAAAGTCGGGCAAGGAGGCGGCGTCCCGATAATAGGAATCCTCGCGCACCAGGGCTGCGACCCCCTCCGGCAGGTGCCGGATCAGGGCCTCGGCCAGGGTGCTCTTGCCCGAGCCCGAGCCGCCGGTGATGGCGATCAGAATGGCCATGGATCGGCTCTAGCGGAAGAAGCAGGTCAGGCCGGCGTACAGGGTTTCGACCATGGCATCCGGCCCCTCGGATGACAGCATGCCGCCCAGATCGCCACTCGAGAACTCGGTGCCGAGCGTCGAGTCCGGGATCATTTCCACGACCCGTGCGGACTGAAGGTCGGTCCGGCTGGAGCCCACACCGACGCCATCTGCAGTGGTCAGACTGGCCTCGTCGAGGAACCAGCCGGCGAATTTGTCGTCCTGAAAGGCCAGCTGCAGGCCGTTCGGATATTCGGCGAACTGCGTCGGGCCGGCTCCGCACTCACTGTTGGTGGTCACCTGGGGCGTTTCGGTGCCCAGCAGGGTCGAGACGGCGTTCAGGACCATGTCCTGCGACATGCCGAAGGGCAGGGCCCGGGCCGAGCCTTGCGCGGTGAAGGCCCGCAGGCCCTCGCCCTCGAGCGCCAGTCCACCCTGCGCGGCCTCGGCGGCGTCCTGCCCGGAAGGCGTGGCTTCCGGTTCCGTCGCCGGGGCAGGCGAGGGCGCCCCGGTCATGCTGTCACAGGCGCCAAGGGCCAGCAGGGCAGCGAGGGTAAGGGCGGTGCGGGCGAGGGTCATGGAAGGGTCCTGTCGGCCAGATCGGGGAAGGTTTGTGCCCAAACTAGCCGAAAGCGACGCGTCCGGGGCACAGAAAGTCGCTCCCCCTGACGTTGCGTCACGTTGCCTATCCCTCACGCCGCCGATAGCTTGCCGGCAAGTGCCGCGGGCAACGTCGGCCAGACCCATGAATTTCGGAGAGGAAACCGATGCTCGGATTGATGCAGGACTGGCCGCTGACGGTCGACAAGATCCTCGATCACGCGAAGAACTGGCATCCCCAGCGCGAGGTCGTGACCCGCTCGGTCGAAGGGCCGATCGTGCGCTCCACCTATGGTGAAATCCACGGTCGGGCCAAACGCGTCTCTAACGTCCTGAAAAGCTGGGACGTCAAGGTCGGCGACCGGGTCGCCACCCTGGCCTGGAATACCGGCCGTCACATCGAGGCTTGGTATGGCATCATGGGCATCGGCGCGGTCTGCCACACCCTCAATCCGCGCCTGTTTCCGGAACAGCTGATCTACATCATCAATCACGCCGAAGACCGGATCATCTTCGTCGACCTGACCTTTGTACCGCTGCTGGAAGCCATCCTGCCCCACTGTCCGACCGTCGAGCGGGTGGTTGTCATGACCGACCAGTGGAACATGCCGGCGACCAAGCTGCCCCGGGCCGAATGCTACGAGCAACTGCTCGAGGAATCCTCCGAGGATGTTGAATGGGGCGGCTTTGAAGAACAGACGGCCTGCGGGCTCTGCTACACCTCGGGCACGACAGGGAACCCGAAGGGGGTGCTGTATTCGCACCGGTCGAATTTCCTGCACACCCTGGTCACCCTGCAGGCCACCATTATGGGCGCCACGCCGGACGAGGTGATCCTGCCGGTGGTGCCCATGTTCCACGCCAACGCCTGGGGCATCGCCTTCTCGGGCCCTGCGGCCGGCTCGAAGCTGGTCATGCCCGGCGCCCAGATGGACGGTGCGTCGATCTACGAACTGCTCGAGTCCGAAAAGGTCACATTCTCGGCCGCCGTGCCGACCGTGTGGCAGGGGCTGCTGGCCTATATGCGCGAGAATTCGCTGAAGCTGTCGACGGTCAAGAAGGTCCTGATCGGCGGCTCGGCCGTACCGGAAAGCCTGATCCGCGCCTTCAACGACGAGTTCGGCGTCGAGGTCTTCCAGGGCTGGGGCATGACCGAGACCTCGCCGGTCGGCACCCTGTCGCGGCTGACGCCAGAGCTTTCTGCCCTGCCGTACGATGAGCAGATGAAGTGGCGCATCAAACAGGGCATGCCGCCGCTGGGCGTCGAACTGAAGCTCAAGAACTACGCCGGTCAGGAAATGCCGCACGACGGCAAGACCTATGGGCGCCTGATGGTCCGCGGCCCGACCATTGCCGGGGGCTATTTCAAGGACGAGGGCGGCAAAATTCTCGACAACGAGGGCTTTTTCGACACCGGCGACGTCTCGACCATCGACAGCTACGGCTTCATGCAGATCACCGACCGGGCCAAGGATGTGATCAAGTCGGGTGGCGAGTGGATCAGTTCGATCGACATCGAGAACATCTCGGTCGGCCATCCCAAGGTCGAACTGGCGGCCGTGATCGGCGCGGCCCATCCCAAGTGGGACGAACGTCCGGTGCTGGTGATCAAGCTCAAGCCCGGCGAGACCGAGAACAAGCAGGAGCATCTGGATTTCCTGCAGGGCAAGATCGCCAAATGGTGGATGCCCGACGATGTGGTGTTCGTCGACGACATCCCGCTGGGCGCCACCGGCAAGATCGACAAGAAGCTCGTGCGCGAGCGAATGAAGGACTACGTCCTGCCGACGGCGCAGGGCTGATCCGATGGCGCGGCGGGGCCCAGGCGGCTGGGTGACGCTGGCCTTGGTCGCCGGCGTGCTGTCGGCGCCCCTGGTCGTGTTCATCGGCGTCTTCGGCCTGCGCTTCGGCTGGTGGGGCCTTGATGTCGCGCTCGACCTGCTGGGCGTCACGGTCGCACCGTGGCTGCTGGGTCTGGGCGCGATCTGCGCCCTGCTGCTGTTGTGGCGGGCGCGGCGCACCGGCGTAATGGGCTGGATTGTCGGGCTGGTTGCCTTAGCCATGGTTGGCGGAGGCGTATGGCTCTACGACCGGCATGCTGTCGGGTACTCGATGACCCAGCCCTCGCCGCGCAGCGTCTCTACGAATGCAGATGATCCGCCCGGCTTTTCGGCCCGGCTGACGGCTGCGAGGGCCGCCTCTGAAGCAGTGCCGGAGCAGACCCTGCGCAGCACGTCATGTCCCGGGGTCGTCTCCATCCCCTCCCAAGTCCGCGCCGAGGATGCGACCGCGGCCTTGCAGCGCGCAGGCTTTACACCCCTGCCATCCTCCCTGTTCCAAGTTGAGGGCACCCACGAAGGGCTCTGGTTCCTGCGCAGGCATGACGTCACCATCCGCATTCGCCCCGGCCAGACGGATGTGCGGGTCGCCCCCCGCGATCAACGGCCCCAGGGCGGCGAGACCTGCCGCCTCCTCGCCCGGATCGTGGCGGAACTTCAACCGCGTAGCTGATAGACGGTGGTGGCCGACGGCACCCCGTTCGCCTCTACGTCCCCCCGTCGCTCCAGCCGGATCAGATGCGCCAGCAGGGACTGGGCCGCCGCCGGCCACAGGCGCTGGTCCACGGCCGCATAGAGGGCGGGCACCATCGCCAACGCAGACGATGGCCCCTTCGCCAATGCTTCCAGCACCTGGTCGTCCCGGCCCAGCCGATGGGCCTTCAGCGCCTTCAGGAAGGGCAGGGGGGCGGTCACCGGCCCGCCGTGTGTGGGCCACAGCGTGTCGAACCCGGCCGCCATCACCCGGTCCAGACTGTCCAGATAGGCGTCCATGTCGCCCTCGGGCGGCGAGACCACACTGGTCGACCAGCCCATCACATGATCTCCGCTGAACAGGGCATTCTCCTCGCGCAGGGCAAAGGCCAGATGCTCGGGCGCGTGGCCGGGCGTGGCCAGAACGTCCAGCGTCCAGCCGTCGCCGGTGATCCGGTCGCCGTCGGTCAGATCCTGATCCGCCGACAGGGCGGGGTGGGCCAGAACCGGTGCCCCGACCGCCTCGGCGAAGGGGCGGGCCAGCGGCAGGTGATCGGCATGGCCATGGGTGACCAGCACATGGGTGACGGTCTGACCCTCTACGGCCTGCAGCAGGGCGGACAGATGGGCGTCGTCCGCCGGGCCCGGATCGATGACGGCCACCGCGTCGGCGTCGCCGACCAGAAACGTGCCTGTCCCCGCAAAGGTGAAGGGGCCGGGATTGTTGGCCAGCACCCGCCGGATGCGCGGCGTCAGGCGCTCGACCTGTCCGTACAGGGGCGTGAAGTCACGGACGAAGGGAATGGGCGCGGCGGTCACGCGGGCTGGCCCCGGAGCTGGCCCGGAGATTGCGTTAAGGTCTCGTAAACCCTCTGTGGAGTGCGCGTCATGGCCCGAACCCTGGCTCTGGATGTTTCAAATCGGCTCTTGCCGGTGATGTTGGCCGTCATCTGTATCATGGCGAGCCAGCTGGTGGTGGCGTCATGCACACCCGAGCCCGTGCCCTACGCCAGCCGCGTGGCGATCAGCCGTTAACGCGGTAGCAGCAAGGCGACTCAGGTCGCCACGGCAGACCATCCCTTGTCTGGAATAGCCCACGAAAGCCGATGCACAGGGTCCGAACTGCGGTTTCGCGCATGAGGCGTGACACCGGTGTCTTCGCCATTGATGACACGAGGGCATTCTAAAATCATGCGAAATATCAGCAATTTAAAAACACTGTGGCCTGATTGCGACAATGTGGCGACGATTGGGTTACCGACCTGTAATTGTCGTGCGCGACCGAAGATGCGGGTCTACGGTGGCAAACAGTCTGTGTGCATTGGGGCGCACGGATAATGGTTGTCGGGACGCGGGGGACCTACGGGAACTTCGTCTCGGCCACAGGAGGACCACAGTTTGAAAACCCAGACCATTCGCCAACGCTTGCTGCACTCGACCATGATCGGCGGTACCGCCCTCATGGCGCTTGTGGCGGCCCCGGCCGTCGGCCTGCTGGCTCCCAGCACCGCCATGGCCCAGGACCTGGTGCAGGGCGCCGTTTCCGGCACCGTTGAAACGCAGTCGCAGACGCCGGTCGCCGGCGCCACCGTGACGCTGCAATCGGTGTCGCAAGGCTTCACCCGCACCTACACGACCGACGCTTCCGGTTCGTTCCGCGCCATCGCCCTGCCGCAAGGCCGCTACACGGCGACCATCACGGCGCCGGGCTTCTCCTCGCTGTCCGACGTCATTTCGGTCGGCTCGGGCGGCACCACCTCGGTGGTCTTCACCGTCGGTAGCGCCTCGGGTGCCTCGACCGTCGATGACATCGTCGTCGTCGGCGTTCGGACCGCCGTGTCCGACTTCGACGCCACCACCACCGGCCTGACCGTCAACGTTGAAGAGCTGTCGCGCAATGTGCCGATCGCCCGCGATGCCGGCGCTGTGGCCCTGCTGGCTCCGGGCGTGACGGCCTCGGATAACGCCTTCGGCGGCATCCCGACCATCGGCGGCGCTTCGGCCGGTGAAAACACCTACTTCATCAACGGCCTGAACATCACGAAATTCCGTGACTTCACGGGTTCCTCGACCGTTCCGTTCGAATTCTACCAGACGCTGGAAACCAAGACCGGCGGCTATTCGTCGGAATTCGGTCGCGGCACCGGCGGCGTGCTGAACGGCACGACCAAGTCGGGCGGAAACGAGTGGGAATTCGGCATCACCGCCTACTGGGAACCCGATGCGCTGCGTTCGGACTCGCCGGACACCTATCTGGCCCAGAACCGCTTCGATGAAGTCGAAACCTCCGACATCATCTTCGACTTCGGCGGCCCGATCATCCGCGACCGCCTGTTCATCTTCGGTCTGGTGAATTTCCGCGACCGTGAATTCGTCAATATCGGAGCCCCGACCACCGATCCGGACTTCGGTGCGGGCGCCAACGGCACCCGGGTGACGTCGAACGATCCGTTCTACGGCGCCAAGATCGACTATCTGATCAATGACGATCACCGCGTTGAGTTCACCTACTTCTCGGATGAGCAGACCCAGGAAACCAGCAACATCTTCGTCGATGCCAATGGCGACTATGTGGGTCAGTTCACGCCCTCGACCTTCGAGTTTGGCGGATCGAACTGGGTTGCCCGTTATACCGGCATCTGGACCGACTGGCTGACGACCTCGCTCGCCTACGGCGTCAACGAGTACAACGAGTACAACTCCTCGCCGGGCGACGCCGGGGCCCTGATCACCGATCAGAACCCGGGCTTCCCGCGTCGCGGTATCTGGGGTGTGGGCCAGCCTTCGGTCAACGAGGACGAGCGCACCATCCTGCGCGCTGATGTCGACATCTATGCCGACTTCTATGGTGCTCACCACTTCCGCTTCGGTATCGACCAGGAGAAGCTGGAGTCCTACCAGGCGCTCGACTATTCGGGTTCCGGCTACAACTACTGCCGCCCGGGCGGCATCACTCCGACCATCGCCTGTACCGGTCAGGTGACGGGTGGTATCTGGTATCGCTATGAGCGTCTCGTCGGTGGCCAGCCCACCCGCGTGCGTATCCGCGCCTATGACAACGACGGTGGCTGGAAGTCGACGCAGAACGCCTACTACCTGCAGGACTCCTGGCAGGTGACCGATCAGCTGACCCTGAACCTGGGCGTGCGTAACGAGGGCTTCGAGAACGAAAACCTCGCCGGCGTGGCCTTCATCGACCTGCAGGATCAGTGGGCTCCGCGTCTGGGCTTCACCTATGACGTCACGGGCGACCGTACGTCCAAGCTGTTCGGCTTCTATGGCCGCTACTTCCTCCCGGTGGCCGTGAACACCAACCAGCGTCTGGCTGGCGCCGAGTTCTTTATCCAGGATCGCTGGATGCTGGACCTGAGCGGTGGCCCGAACGACACCAACGCCGACGGTATCCACGACACCACGGATGAGCCGATCCTCGGCACCTTCGTCAGTGGCGCCAACTTCGGTGACGGAACGCTCAAGGCCACCAACACCTCGGTCGATGCTGAAATCGATCCGATGTACGTTGACGAGTTCATCCTCGGCTACGAACAGCAGATGTGGGACGGCTGGACCCTGGGCGTCAAAGGCACCTATCGTGAACTGGGCACGGCCATCGACGACGTCGCCATCGACGCCGCCGTTCTGGACTATTGCGACAACGTCGCGACGGACCTGACCTACACCCAGTGCTATTCGGTGTGGTACGGCTTCCACCAGTACGTCCTGACCAACCCGGGTGAGGACATGGTCATCACCCTGTCGGGTGCCGACCTGTCGCGCGCCACCGGCGGGGCGATCACGGCCGACCGCCAAATCACCCTGACGGCCGACCAGCTGAACTATCCGGAGCCCGAGCGGACCTACAAGGCCGTGGAAGTCTCGATGGAGAAATCCTTCGACGGCATCTGGGGCGCCCGGTTCAGCTACGTCTGGTCGGAAAGCGAAGGCAACTACGAAGGGGCCCTGAAGTCCGACAACGGCCAGGTCGACCCCGGCCTGTCGCAGGACTTCGACCAGCCCGGCCTGACCGACAACTCCTACGGCTTCCTGCCGAACCACCGCGCGCACAGCTTCAAGGCGTTCGGTAACTGGCAGGTGACGCCGGCGCTGAACATCGGGGCCAACCTGATCATTCAGTCGCCGCGCAAGTTCGGCTGTCAGGGGGTTCACCCGACCGACTTCTTCGCCTCGCTTTACGGCCCGGCGTCGTGGTTCTGTCAGGGCGTGGCCACGCCGCGCGGCTCGGTCTTCGAAAGCGACTGGACCAAGAACCTGGACCTGACGTTCGCGTACAACCTGTCGGAAGTCTTCACCATTCCCGGTGACTCCCTGGTTCTGCGTGCCGATGTGTTCAACGTCTTCGGCTTCGAAGCCGAGACCGACTACAACGAATTCGGTGATCTGGACGCCTCGACGCCCGACCCGAACTTCGGTCGCCCGACGGCCTATCAGGCCCCGCGCGGCGTGCGTCTGAGCATGGCCTACCGCTTCTAAACGGTAAGCCAGATACAAGACTGGGGCGGCGGACCTTCGGGTTCGCCGCCCTTTTCTTTGCGCGTAGCCGGGAACCGCCGTCAAAATGCCCGGTTGAACCGTGACGCTGGCCCACGCATTCAGGGGCTGCCTCCCTCAGACTTCAGGATTTCGATGACTGTTCGTACGCTTCTTCTCGGAACCGCCATGGCGATCGGCCTGGCGGGCACGGCCGCGGCCCAGGACGCGGTCATCCGCACGGGCGGCACTGACGCCGTCTTCGCCTCCCAGAACACCGAGCGCATGTGGGAGGCGGTGGCCTATTCCAACCCGCTGCCGCCGGGCGCGCCGACCGCCGACTATCCGCTGGTGGCCTGGTGCGAGGCCATGGTCAGCGGCCATGTGGCGCTGGGCGAAAGCCTGAACACCGACGACGAATTGGATCTGGAGTTGATCGAGCTGGGCCGCGCCGAAGAGCGCAAATTCAGCCGCGCACTCGAGGTCGCCGGCCCGCGGCAGAGCCCAGAGACGCTTGAAATTGCCGAGACCGCCGCCTCGGGTGTCCGTGCCCGCTGGTCCCGCATGATGGAGCAGGATCTGACTGCCCGGGATGAGACCTTCGGCCTGTTCTTCGGCCTGCCCGGCAGGTGTGAGCACGCCGCCCGCCGCATCCGCGAGAACATCACCACGCCGCCCGCCACCCTGGCGGACGTCGGGTTGGAACCACCGGCCGCTGCGACCGAGTAGGGCTCAAGCCGCGTCGCTGCGCGCTCTGCGCTCCGGCTGGTAGTTGAGGATCGGGGCCAGCCAGCGTTCGGCCATGGCCACATCCCAACCCTTGCGTCGGGCATAGTCCTCGACCTGATCGCGGTCGATCTTGCCGACCCCGAAATAGTGGCTGCCCGGGTGCCCGAAATAGAGGCCGGAGACCGAGGCCGGCGGCGTCATGGCATAGCTTTCCGTCAGCGCCATGCCCGCATTCTGCTCAGCATTCAGTATACGGAACAAAGTCGCCTTTTCGGTGTGATCCGGCTGGGCGGGATAGCCGGGGGCGGGGCGAATGCCCTGATATTGCTCGGCGATCAGGGCGTCGACGTCCAGGGCCTCATCGGCCGCATAGCCCCACAGCTCGGTTCGCACCTTGCGATGCAGGGCCTCGGCAAAGGCTTCGGCCAGCCGGTCGGCCAGCGCGGTGGCCAGAATGGCGGAATAGTCGTCGCCGGCGTCCCTGAACCGTTTGGCGATCTCCAGCTCGCCATGGCCCGCCGTCACGGCAAAGGCGCCGATATAGTCCTGGCCGGTCTCGGCGACGAAGTCGGACAGGGCCAGATTGGGCTTGCCGTTCGACTTCTTGATCTGCTGGCGCAGGGTGTGGAACCGGGCCAGTTCGTCGCTTCGGCCTTCGTCGGTGAAGACCACGATGTCGTCGCCCTCGGCCCGGGCCGGCCAGAAGCCGACCACGCCCCTTGCCGTGAACCAGCGCTCGTCGATGATCCGCTTCAGCATCGCCTTGGCGTCGGCGAACAGGTCGCGCGCGGCCTCGCCGACGAACTCGTCCTCAAGGATCAGCGGATAGCGCCCGATCAGCTCCCAGCTGGCGAAGAAGGGCGTCCAGTCGATATGGTCGGCCAGATCGGACAGGTCCCAGGCGTCGAACGTCCGTATACCGATGAATGACGGTGCGCCGGGCAAGGGGGCATCCGCCTCGGCCCGCCAGCGATTGGCCCTGGCGTCGGTGATCGAGGTGCGCGCCTTGGTGTCCTGGCTGCGGGCATATTGCTCGCGGATGCGGACGTATTCGTCGCGGGTCAGCGCCTCGTTCCTCGCCCGTTCGTCCTTCGACAACAGGCCCAAGACCACGCCGACGGCACGACTGGCGTCGATGACATAGGTGGTCGACCCGCGGTGATAGGCCGGCTCGATCTTGACCGCCGTATGGGTCCGGCTGGTCGTCGCCCCGCCGATCAGCAGCGGAATGTCGAACCCGCGCCGCTCCATTTCCGAGGCCACGAACACCATCTCGTCCAGCGACGGCGTGATCAGGCCCGACAGGCCGACGATATCGACCTTGTGCTCGACGGCGGCGTCGAGGATCCGGTCGGCCGGGACCATGACGCCCAGGTCGATGACCTCATAGTTGTTACACTGGAGCACGACGCCGACGATGTTCTTGCCGATATCGTGGACGTCGCCCTTGACCGTGGCCATCAGGATGCGGCCCGCCTGCTCGCGCGGCTTGCCGGCCTTCTCCGCCTCCATGTAGGGCTCCAGCCAGGCCACGGCCTGCTTCATCACCCGCGCCGACTTTACCACCTGCGGCAGGAACATCTTGCCCGAGCCGAACAGGTCGCCGACCACATTCATCCCGTCCATCAGCGGGCCTTCGATGACGTGCAGCGGCCGGTCGAACGACAGGCGCGCCTCCTCGGTGTCGGCGTCGATATAGTCGGTGATGCCGTTGACCAGGGCGTGTTCGATCCGCTTGCCGACCGGCTGGTCGCGCCATTTCAGATCGACGACCCGCGCCGCGCCCTTGTCGCCCTTGTAGTTCGGGGCGAGGTCGACCAGCCGCTCGGTGTTGGACACATTGGTCCGCTGCGGCCGGTTCAGGATCACGTCCTCGACCGCCTCGCGCAGCACAGGGTCGAGCGTGTCATAGACCGGCAGGTCGCCCGCGTTGACGATGCCCATGTCCATGCCCGCCTGGATGGCGTGGTACAAGAAGACCGAATGGATCGCCCGGCGCACCGGCTCATTGCCGCGGAAGCTGAAGCTGACGTTTGAGACCCCGCCGGAGACGCGCGCATATGGGAGCGTGGCTTTGATAACTCGCGCAGCCTCGATGAAGTCGACGGCATAGTTGTCGTGTTCCTCGATCCCCGTCGCCACGGCGAAGATGTTGGGATCGAAGATGATGTCCTCGGGCGGGAAACCGACCTCGTTGACCAGGATGTTGTAGGCGCGGGTGCAGATCTCGATCTTGCGCGCGGCGGTGTCGGCCTGGCCGACCTCGTCGAAGGCCATGACCACCACGGCGGCGCCGTAGCGCAGGCATTTGACCGCCTGTTCGCGGAACTCGGCCTCGCCCGCCTTCATCGAGATCGAGTTCACGATGGGCTTGCCCTGGACGCATTTCAGCCCCGCCTCGATCACCTCCCACTTGGAGCTGTCGATCATCACCGGCACGCGGGCGATGTCGGGCTCGGCCGCGATCAGGTTGAGGAAGGTCCGCATGGCGGCGGCGCCGTCCAGCAGGCCCTCGTCCATATTGACGTCGATGATGGCCGCGCCCGCCTCGACCTGCTGACGGGCCACATCCAGTGCCGCCGCATAGTCACCCGCGACGATCAGCTTCCGGAATTTGGCCGAGCCGGTGACATTGGTCCGCTCGCCGACATTGATGAAGGTGGGACGCATCAGAGAGCCTGTAAACCCTTGCTGGTCTCTGCTCGCCACTCGTCGAGTTCCGGGCTTTCGGCCCAGAGTTCCTGCAACTCCGACCGCCTCATCACCCTGTTGAGCGTCAACCTTGCGAGCTGTGCCGAAAACGGAGGGGGCGGCGGTAATAGATCACGCAGGATCGCCACCTCTGGAGAGAGGTCTACGACATCCGGTCTCCGCTTGGCGGCGACGAGCGTCGCGGCGGCAACGCCTCTCTGGCTGTCGGGCGCTTCCAGATAGCCGAATTTCAGGATTACCTTCGCCATCGCCCTGGTCGCGACGGTCCAGCCCCCTTCCTCGATTTCGTATCCAAGGTCGACCGCGTCGTCGTTCTCGAAAGCAGCGAGTCCCCAGGTACCCATCACGCCACCAGCTCAAAGGGTTCCAGCCCCGCCAGCCGCATGGCCACCGCCCGTTCCGGAATCTCGCGCGTCGGCAGCTTCGCCACCGCCTCGGCGGTGTGGCGGATATGGTCGGGGGTCGTGCCGCAGCAGCCGCCGACGATGTTGACCAGCCCCGACCGGGCCCATTCCTCGAGGAAGTGGGCGGTCTCGTGCGGCTGCTCGTCATACTGGCCCATGGCGTTGGGCAGGCCGGCATTGGGATAGGCGGCGACCAGGGTGTCGGCCACGCGCGACAGCTCGGCGATGAAGGGCCGCATCAAATCGGCCCCGAGCGCGCAGTTGAAACCGACGGCGAAGGGTCTGGCGTGGCGCACGCTGTTCCAGAAGGCCTCGGCCGTCTGCCCCGACAGGGTCCGGCCCGAGCGGTCGGTGATGGTGCCGCTGATCCAGATCGGCAGGGCCTCCATGCCCTCGTCCTCGAGGTCCTTGATGGCCTTGATCGCCGCCTTGCAGTTCAGCGTGTCGGTGATGGTCTCGATCAGATACAGGTCGACCCCGCCCTCGTTCAGCGCCTTCACCTGATGGCGATAGGCGTCATAGACCTGGTCGAAGGTCACCAGACGCGCGCCGGGATCGTTCACGTCCGACGACATCGACAGCATCTTGTTCAGCGGCCCGATGGAGCCTGCGGCAAAGCGCGGCTTCGACGGCTGCTTCTCCGTCCAGCGGTCGGCGGCCGCGCGGGCCAGTTTCGCGCCTTCGAGATTGATGTCCCACACCGCCTGTTCGTCGAGGTGATAGTCGTCCTGGGCGATGACGGTGGCCGAGAAGGTGTTGGTCTCCGAGATGTCGGCGCCAGCGGCGAAATACTGGTCGTGCAGGCCGGCGATGACGTCGGGGCGCGTCAGGCACAGGATGTCGTTATTGCCCTTCATCTGGCCGACGTGATCGATGAACCGCTCGCCGCGGAAATCCGCTTCCGACAACTCGCTACGCTGGATCATCACGCCCCAGGCGCCGTCGAGGACGAGGATGCGTTCTTTTGCAGCCCGGTGCAGGGCCGCAATGCGGTCGGCGCGGGTCATTGATGATCCTCCCCTGTGAGCGAAGCCAAACGGGGGAGGGGGACCGCGAGGCGGTGGAGGGGGCGAGTTCCGGACGCCGCGCTCGAGGTCGCCCCCTCCACCACGCTGCGCGTGGTCCCCCTCCCCCGCGAAGGGGCGGGTGAGGATCCATAAGGACGGCTCACGATACGGCCTCGCGCACGCCCAGCACCCGGCAGATGGCATAGACCAGATCGGCGCGGTTCAGGGTGTAGAAGTGGAAGTCAGCAAAGCCTTCTTCCTGCAGGCGGGCGCACATTTCGGCGGCGACCGAGGCGGCCAGCAGGCGGCGCGTTTCGGGGTCGTCGTCCAGCCCGTCGAAATGAGCGGCCAGCCAGTCGGGCACCGAGGCGCCACAGGCCGCGCTCATCCGCTTCAGCCCGTTGAAGTTCGACACCGGCATGATGCCCGGCGTCAGGGGCAGGGTGATGCCCGCCGCCCGCACCCGGTCCCGGAACCGCAGAAAGGCGTCGATGTCGAAGAAGAACTGGCTGACGGCCCGCGTCGCCCCCGCGTCGATTTTGGCCTTCAGCACATCGATATCATGGTCGATGGACGGGCTCTCCGGATGCTTTTCCGGATAGACGCCGACCGAGATTTCCATGTCGCCGTGCCGGGCGATGGCGGCGGTCAGTTCTGTGGCATTGGCATAGCCATCGGCGCGCGGCTGATAGACCCCGCCGATGCCGTTCCCGCCGGGCGGATCGCCGCGCAGCGCCACGATATGACGAACCCCGGCGGCCTTGTACTCGGCGACTACGCTATCGACCTCATCGCGCGAGGCCTCGACGCAGGTCAGATGGGCGGCAGGGGCCAGGCCCGTCTCGGCCAGAATCCGCTGCACCGTCCGGTGGGTCCGCTCGCGCGTCGATCCGCCCGCGCCATAGGTGACCGAGACAAAGCCGGGGTTCAGCGGCTCCAGCCGGCGGATCGCCTTCCAGAGGGTGGCCTCGGCCTCATCCGACTTGGGCGGGAAGAATTCGAACGAGACATTGACCGCATTGCGGTTCGAGCCCGCCCGCGCCACCGGCCCCAGCGGCGACAGCAGTAGGGCCCGGGCTTCAGCCAGCGACGTCATCAGGCGACGCTCCGCTTGGCATCGGCCGGGCGCACGGCGGTCCAGATCAGCACGGTCAGACCATCCTTGTCAGGGGGCAGGGCGATGGGCGCGCTGGCCCGCAAACCGGCATCCGCCAGCCAGCCGTTGATCTCGGCATCGGTAAAGCCCAGCCGCCGATGCTGATGCTCTTCGCGCAGTTCCTCGAGGTCGTGGCGGGCAAAGTCGATGATCAACAGCTTGCCGCCCGGCATGACCAGCCGCGCCGCCTCATTGATCGCCGTGGCCGGGTCCGCCAGATAGTGCAGAACCTGATGTACCAGCACCAGATCGGCGCTCTGCGAGGGCAGGCGGGTGGCAAAGATGTCGCCGTGGCGCAGCTCGACCTTGCCGACGCCCGCCTGGGCCACCTTGGCGCGGGCGATGTTCAGCATGTTCTGCGACAGGTCCAGACCCACGGCCATGCGCGCCCGTCCGCCCAGAAGGGTCAGCATCCGCCCCGACCCGGTACCCAGATCGACCAGACGCTCGAACGGGCCTGGCCCGGCCGCGCGCTCGATCGCGGCCTCAACCGCCGACTCGCACACATACAGCGACCGGATCCGGTCCCACTGCGGCGCGACCTGCTCGAAATAGGCCTCGGCGGCGGCCTCGCGGTCGCGGCGGACCTCGTCAAGACGCCGGTGATCCTGCTCGCTGGAGCGGTCGTCCAGCAGGTCCAGCACCGTATCGACCAGCCGCCGCGCCGTGGGGTCAGATGACAGGCGGTAATAGACCCGCGCCCCGTCCGGGAAGCGCTCGATCAGGCCGGCCTCGGTCATCAGCTTCAGATGGCGCGACACGCGCGGCTGGCTCTGGTCCAGAATGTGCGACAGCTCCATCACCGACAGCTCATCCCCGGCCAGCAACGCCAGCACGCGCAGCCGCGTGGGCTCGCCCGCCCCGCGCAGGGCTTCTATGGTCTGATCAGCGGTCCAATTCATTCAATCATATAAAGATATCCTTATACGATTATGCAAGCAAAATCGGGCGACGGAACGGGCGGACTGGTGCGTGGGTATGCAGAGGGCGCAACAAGGAGACGTGGCATGACGAAGATGGCGATGATGACGGCAGCCAGCCTGATGACGGTTCTGGCCGCCTGCGGCCCGGCACCGGAGCGAGAAGCGGACACTGCGCCTGAGGCAAGCAGTGCGCCGGCCCCCGCGCCAACAGAACAGGCCGCCGACGAGGCCACGGCTCAGCCGACCGCTTCCGTTGCGCCGGCGTCGCCCAAGCCCGCCGAGCCTCCCCGACGCCGTCGCGGCCCGGAAGGGGGCGAGCAGACCTTGCGCGGTCTGGAACAGCGCATGCTGGCCGGCTTTGATCGGCTGGATATCGACGGCGACGGTCAGCTGACCCCCGACGAACTGGCCGCCGGGGACGGCCCGGGCGGGGCGCGCATGCTGCGTCGGGCAGATACGGACGGCAACGGCACCCTGACCCGCGAAGAGGTTCGCCGGGCCGCCGGCACCCTGTTCGAGATGATGGACGTCGACGGCGACGGCGTGGTCACCGAGGCCGAACGCCCGCTGCGGGGTCGCTAGTCCGGGACTGGGGTGACCAGCGGCTGGCCCGCGAACAGCGCCGCCAGATTCTGCATCAGTAGCGTCAGCATGCCCTGCACTGACTCGGTCGTGGCGCCGCCCGTGTGCGGGGTCAGTACTGTGTTCGGCACATCGGCCCAGCGCGACGGATCGGTCGGTTCGTCCTCATAGACATCCAGCGCGGCCGCCCCCAGCGTCCCGGCCTTCAGCGCCTGGATCAGGGCGTCTTCGTCGACCAGACTGCCGCGCGCCACATTGACCAGCAGGCCGGATGACCCCAGCGCCGCCATCACCTCGGCGTTGATCAGGCCGCGATTGTCGTCATCGGCCTTGCAGGCCACCACCAGTATGTCCGAGCTGCGCGCCAGCTCCAGCAGGGTCCCGGTCCTAGGCCATTGCACGTCCTTGGGCCGGGGGCCCCACCACTGAACGGACATCCGCAGTGCCTCGGCCCGCACGGACACCGCCTGACCGATCAGGCCCATGCCGACGATCCCGACCCGCGCCCCCTTCAGCGAGGGGGTGATCAGGCGCGCCTCGGGCGTCCAGCCGCCGCTGCGCAGGGTCCGGTCCCCCTCGACCAGCCGCCGTCGCGAGGCCAGGATCAGGCCGATTGCATGGTCCGCCACATCCTCGTGGTTGACCGCCGGCGCATGGGTGACCGGCAGGCCGCGCGCCCGACACCAGCCCACATCGATGCCGTCATAACCCGAGGTGAAACAGGCGATCAGCCGCAGCGAAGGCAGCCGCTCGATCAGCGCCGTATCCAGCGGAAACTCGCCCGCCACCACCAGCGCCTGGATGTCCCGCTCGGCCTCGACCGGCGGATGCTCCCAGAACCGGTAGACGTCATAGGTCGACTCCAGAAAGCCGGTCAGCGGCGCCAGATGCCGCTGCATGATCAGGACTGCGGGGCGTTGGGTCATGGGGCGATCCTTTCCCGTTGGCAGCCCGCTGGCAAGAGCCGCCATCCTGTCGAGGGTTTCATGCGGGTGCCTCATTCCCGACCCAATTCGCTACAAGTGTAGCGTTACAAATGTAGCGAGCCTCCCATGCCCCCGACCTCCATCGACCTACTACCTCGACGCGAGCGCGAAGTGTTTGAGACCCTGTACCGGCTGGAGCAGGCCACCGCCGCCACCCTGCGCGGCGTGCTGGCCGATCCACTCAGCGACTCGGCGGTGCGCACCCTGCTCAGCCGGCTGGAGGCCAAGGGGCTGGTCCGGCGCTCGGCCGGGCCGGACGGCTTCATCTATGCCCCCGTGCCGCGCACCGATGCCGTGGCCGAGGGCGCGCTGAAGCGGATGGTCGAGACCTTCTTCGCCGGCTCCGCAGCCAGCGCCGCGACCGCGCTTCTGGGCCTGGGCCAGACCCTGACCACCGACGAGGCCGAGGCCCTGCGCCGCACCATCGACCGGATGGGCGCGCCGGGGGAGGGGGAGGACCGCTCATGATTGCCGCCCTGATCCTGTCGCTAGCCCTCAAGTCCACGGTGATCGCGGGCGCAGGCCTCCTCTGTGCCAGGGCTGTGGCGCGTGGAGCCTCGGACCGGGCCAACATCCTCCGGGCCACGGTCTGCCTGCTGCTGGCCCTGCCGGTGGTAGCGCTGGCTCTGCCGGTCTGGGAACTGGCCCTTCTGCCGGCCTCCGCTCCAGCCGCGCCTGCGGTCCCCGCCGGGCCGCTCTGGCAGGGCGAGATCGGACCGGTCGCCGGGGTGGCGGTCGAGGCCGCCATGCTCTGGCCCTCGCCCCTGGGTCTCGCCGTTCTCGTCTGGCTTGTCGGCGGCCTGTTCGTCTCCGGGCGTCTGGTGCTGGGCATCATGACGCTGGACCGATGGACGTCCGAGGGCCAGGCCGTGACCTGTCCGGCCTGGCGTGCGGCGCTGGACCGGCTCTGCACCGGGCGTCGGCCGCGGCTGGTGACCAGCGCTCGCCTGCCCGGACCGCTCAGCTGGGGGGTGCCGCCCGGCACCATCCTGCTCGACCCCGCCAGCCTGTCCGACTCGCGGACCGCAGATGCCGTGCTGGCCCATGAGCTGTCCCACCTGAAGCGCGGCGACTGGCTGTTCCTCGTCCTGTCGCGGCTGGCGCTGGCCCTGTTCTGGTTCAATCCGCTGGTCTGGATGCTGCACGCCGCGCTCGTCGCCCGCACGGAAGAGGCCGCCGATGCCGCCGCCGTCTCCCGCGTCGATCGCCAGACCTATGCCCATGCCCTCGTGCGACTGGCCAGCCAGCCGGCCGCCAACGCCGCTGTCACGTGGAGCTCGACCGCCATGGCGGGCGATGCCCGCTCTCTCAAGAAAAGGATCGATTGTCTGATGACCGACCACGCCCCCCATGCCCGCCCGTTGACCGTGGCCGCAACCGTTGCCGTCCTGTCGCTGTTGGCCACCCCGCTGGCCGCCCTGCAGGTGACGCAGGACCCGCCCCCGTCCCCGCCGCCTGCGCCCGCAGCGCCCCCTGCACCGCCGGCGCCTCCGGCCCCGCTGCTGGCGCACGCCCCACTGCCGCCTCTGCCGGCGCCCCCTGCGCCGCCGCCGCCGCCGCGCCGCCTGCAGGATCCGCCCGCGCCTCCGGCGCCTCCTGCACCGCCGGCCGGCGCCCGCGTCATTTCATACAGTCAGGCCACGCCCCGGGAGCGCGCCGAGATCGACCGCGCCCGTGCTGAAGCGCGCGTCGCCCGACAACAGGCCGACGTCGCGCGCGCCGAGGCGGAACGGGCCCATGCCGAGGCCGGGGTGGCCCGCGAGCAGGCGGCGGTTGCGCGCCGCGAGGCCGGCCGCCAGATGGCCGAGGGCGCCGAGCAGATGCTCGACGGGGCCCGTCAGATGCGCGAGGAAGCCGCCCGGCTGGAAGACCCCGCCTATCGCGCTGACCAGATTGCCCGCAATCGTGCGCGCGGCGAGCCGGTCACCGACGCCGAACTGCGCGCCCTCGCGCCCCGCCTGCGACACCAGGCCGACGCGCTGGAACGCCAGGCCGTGGAGATGCGCGCCCGCGCCGCCCGGATGGGGTGAGGGCAGGGGCGGGAGGCGTGATCGCGCCTCCCGCGGCCCCTACCGCCCGAATTTCTGGAATTTGATCCGGTGGGGGATCAGGCTGTCGACGCCGAGGCGGCGCTTCTTGTCTTCCTCGTAGGCCTCGAAGTTGCCTTCGAACCATTCGACGTGGCTGTCGCCCTCGAAGGCCAGGATGTGGGTCGCCAGACGGTCCAGGAACCAGCGGTCGTGGGAGATGACCACGGCGCAGCCGGCGAACTGTTCCAGCGCTTCCTCGAGGTTCTGCAGCGTCTCGATGTCCAGGTCGTTGGTCGGTTCGTCGAGCAGGATCAGATTGCCGCCGGTCGCCAGCGTCTTGGCCAGGTGCACGCGGTTGCGCTCCCCGCCCGACAGCTGGCCGACCTTCTTCTGCTGGTCGCCACCCTTGAAGTTGAAGCTGCCGACATAGGCGCGGGTGTTGATCTCGCGCTTGCCGACCATCATCACATCGGTGCCGCCCGAGATGGCCTGCCAGATGGTCTCATCGGGTTTCAGGTCGTCGCGCGACTGGTCGACATAGGCCAGCTTGACCGTCTCGCCGACCTTGATGGTGCCGCCGTCGGGCTGCTCCTGGCCGGTGATCAGCTTGAACATGGTCGACTTGCCGGCGCCATTCGGGCCGATCACGCCGACGATGCCGTTGGGCGGCAGTCGGAAGGTCAGATTGTCGAACAGCAGCTTGTCGCCATACGACTTCTTCAGGCCCTCGACCTCCAGCACCACATTGCCCAGACGCGGGCCGGGCGGAATCTGGATGTGGGCGTGGGTCTGGGCGCCGCGCAGGCTCTCCTGCTCGTCGACCATCCGCTCATAGGCCGCCAGACGCGCCTTGGACTTGGCCTGACGGGCCTTGGCGCCCGAACGCACCCATTCCAGTTCGCGGGTCAGGGCGCGCTGGCGAGCTTCGGACTCGGACTGTTCCTGCACCACGCGCTTGGTCTTGGCTTCCAGCCAGCTGGAATAGTTGCCCTCGTGCGGGTGGCCCTTGCCGCGGTCCAGTTCCAGCGTCCACTTGGTCACCAGATCGAGGAAGTAGCGGTCGTGGGTCACCAGAATGACGCAGCCCGGGAAGGCTTCCAGGTGGTGCTGCAGCCAGGCCACCGACTCGGCGTCCAGGTGGTTGGTCGGTTCGTCCAGCAACAGCATGTCGGGCTTGGACAGCAGCAGCCGGGCCAGGGCCACGCGGCGCTTTTCACCGCCGGACAGATTGGTCACCGACCAGTCGTCGGGCGGGCAGCGCAGGGCGTCCATGGCCATCTCGATACGGCTGTCGATGTCCCACACGTCTCCGGCGTCGATCTTTTCCTGAAGGGCGGTCATCTCCTCCATCAGTTCGTCGGAGTAGTTCTCGGCCATTTCCATGGCGATGGCGTTGAAGCGGTTGACCCACTGCTTCTCCTCGCACCAGGATTCGACGTTCTCGCGAACGTTCAGGCTGTCATCCAGATGCGGCTCCTGCTCCAGATAGCCGCGCTTGATGCCGTCGGCCGCCCGGGCCTCACCGGTGAACTCCTTGTCGAGCCCGGCCATGATCTTCAGCAGGGTGGATTTACCCGAGCCATTGACCCCGACCACGCCGATCTTGGCGTCGTTATAGAAGCTCAGCCAGATGTTCTCGAAGATCTTCTTGCCGCCGGGAAAGGTCTTGGTCAGACCCTGCATCTGAAAGATAAACTGCTGCGCCATGAGTGCGGTGCGCCCTGTGGTCTGGAGTATGGGGGAGGTTGCACCGGCATGTAGCGACTGCGTGGGCGAAGGGCAACGGCGGGCCGCACGCGCCCGGGGTCACAACAGGGCGCGCGCCGTCTTCAGGTCGTCGATGAACCGCGCGCGCTCAGCGGCGCGGGTGGCCTCGTCCGGCAAACGCAGCAGATAGGACGGATGAACGGTGGGCAGCACCGGTGTGCCGTCCTCCAGCCGGATCGGCCGGCCCCGGTCCTTGGTCACGGCGATCTTGTGGCCCAGCACACCCAGCGCCGCCGTCGCCCCCAGCGTCACGATCAGCCGGGGCTTTACCAGCGCCCGCTCGGCGTCCAGCCACCACCGGCAGGCCTCGACCTCACCCGCATCCGGGGTCTTGTGCAGGCGTCGCTTGCCGCGCGGCTCGTGCTTGAAATGCTTGACCGCATTGGTGATCCAGACCCGGTCGCGGTCCAGCCCTGCCTCGGCCAAGGCCGCGTCCAGCACCTGACCGGCCGGTCCGACGAAGGGCTCGCCCGCCAGATCCTCCTGATCGCCCGGCTGCTCGCCGACGATCATCAGGTCTGCGCGCGCCGGCCCCTTGCCGCACACCGCCTGGGTCGCATCGCGCCACAGGGGGCAGCGCCTGCAGGCCTGCGCGGCCTCGCTCAAGGCTGCGAGGGAGTCAGGCGCGGACACAGGCTCAGGGCGCTGGACGACCGGCGCGATGGCCTTCATCAGTCGGGCATTGGCCGGGCTGGCGGGCGTGGCCACCATCGTGCCCAGCCGGGCCTCAGCCTCGCGGATCATGCCGGGGATCAGCGCCGCCTCGGGCAGATTGGCCCAGTAGCGACGCGGCATTTCGCTCTGCATCATCTTCGTCTTCAGCCGGGCCGGGTTGAAGGTCGAGGCGTAATAAGTCTTCCAGAACTCCTCGACATCGTCGCCGTCCGGCGCCTGATCCTTCATTGCAGGCGGGCCAAAGCTCAGGCGCTCCAGATCCCAGTGCGCCGTGCCGTCCGGCGTCAAGATCGTCCAGCGCATGGTCGTGAAGCGCCGTTGGAAGAAGGGCGCGGTCCGCTCCAGCACCCGGTGCGCCGGCTCGAACCAGGCGATCCAGTGCTCGCCGTCCTCATCCTCGATCCGGCGAAAGCGCACGAAGGCCTTCATCTTGTGAGCCGCCCGGCTGACGTTCTTGGCCCGCTCCATGGCGTCGGCGACATCGCGGTCGGATGCGATGTGCAGCAAGGCCCGCTCGCGCTGCAGTCGCCACAGCAGCCGGTACAGCAGGTCAAACCGGTCCTCCGACCGGTGCAGGGCCACCTGTTCGACGAGGTCGAGGAAGGCACGCGGCACGCTCAGGACGGGGAGGGGGGTGTTGCGCGGCACAGGGGGCAGTCTATCGGGCTGATCGAACAGCGAGCCCTGCGCATCGCCCGCCCGAAAGCGCACGGCAGCCGGCTCTACCCCCTCGACCAGCAGGCCGCGCGCAGCCTCGCGCCACCCTTCGAGGTCCGTCTCGGACGCCAGATGCACGCTCCGCATCAGAACAGGCTCAACTGCTCGGGCGCCTGCGGCTTGACCAGTCGCGCCCGCAGATCGACGGCGTCGGTCAGGCCGCCGGGGGTCCAGTCCAGCGTGGTGATGAAGGGGCGGATCTTGTCCAGGCTGCGCGTCAGCCGCTGGATATCCTCCAGCCTCAGCGTCCGGTAGCGCCGCACCTTCAGGATGCGGTCGACCGAGCGTACCCCCAGCCCCGGTACCCGCAACAGGGTCTCGCGCTCGGCCAGATTTACATCGACGGGGAAACTGGCGCGGTTGGCCAGCGCCCAGCCCAGCTTGGGATCGACCGCCAGATCCAGCATGCCGTCGGGCGTGGCCGAGGCGATCTCGGGCGCCGAAAAGCCGTAGAACCGCATCAGCCAGTCGGCCTGGTACAGCCGGTGTTCCCGGATCAGCGGCGGCTTTGATAGCGGCAGCTGCGCCGACGAGTCCGGAATGGGGCTGAAGGCGGAATAATAGACCCGGCGCAGGCCATAGCCGCCGTACAGAGAGGCCGACCGCTCCAGAATCTCGCCGTCGGGCGCCCCGTCCGCACCGATGATCAGCTGGGTCGACTGGCCGCCGGGGGCAAAGCGGGGCGGGCGCATGCGGTCCTTCTTCGCCGGTCGCGCGGCCTCGACCCTCTGGCGCACCTGACCCATGGTCCGCTTGATCACGCCGGCGTCCTTCTGCGGGGCCAGTCGGGCCAGCGCCTCATCACGCGGCAGTTCGATATTGGCCGACAGCCGGTCGGCATACAGCCCCGCCTGCGCCACCAGATCGGGATCGGCCTCGGGGATCAGCTTCAGGTGGATATAGCCGCGAAAGTCATGCTCTTCGCGCAGCATCCGCGCGACCCGCACCAGTTCCTCCATCGTATAGTCGCCCGACTGGACGATGCCCGACGACAGGAACAGCCCCTCGATATAGTTCCGCCGATAGAAGTTCAGCGTCAGGTCGACGACCTCCTGCACCGAGAACCGCGCCCGCGGCACGTTCGACGACACCCGGTTGATGCAATAGGCGCAGTCATAGATGCAGAAGTTGGTCAGCAGGATCTTCAGCAGGCTGACGCACCGCCCGTCCGGCGTATAGGCATGGCAGATCCCCATCCCCTCGGTCGAGCCGATCCCCTTGCCCCCGACCGAATTCCGCTTCGCCGCCCCCGATGACGCACACGACGCATCATACTTGGCCGCATCAGCCAGGATTTCCAGTTTTCGGCGAAGATCGAGACGGGCCATTGTTCATGCTATGTTCCATATCAAGGGTGAGGTCCAGCGTGGCCGTTGCGGGCGGAATGTCGCGGGCACGCCGGCTGCCGCCCTTGCCTGTTGCGGTGCAGCATGGCAGAGGGCGGGCAACCTGGACCCGCGCCACGAGATGGCTTGCGGGTGGCTATTCCGGCCGCCGATCCGCCGGAGCAACGAAACTGGCCTGAGCATTAACACCGCGTCGTCACGCGGCGGGCCCGTTCCTTGTGTGTGATCCCCATGTCTGTTTTCCAATCGGCCCGCGAGCAGTGGCTGGCGCAACCGCGCAAGGATCTGCTGGCCGGCACCGTCGTCGCCCTGGCCCTGATCCCGGAGGCCATTGCCTTTTCCATCATCGCCGGGGTCGATCCGGCGGTCGGCCTTTACGCCAGCTTCGTCATCGCCGTGACGATCGCCTTTGTCGGCGGGCGCCCGGCCATGATCAGCGCCGCGACCGGGGCCATGGCCCTACTGATGGTCACCCTGGTTCGCGACCACGGGCTTGAATATCTGTTCGCCGCCTCGATCCTGACGGGTGTCTTCCAGATCGGCGTCGGCATTCTCAAGCTGGGCCGCTACATCAAATTCGTCTCCAGCTCGGTGATGACGGGCTTCGTCAACTCGCTGGCCATCTTGATCTTCATGGCGCAGCTGCCCGAGCTGATCGGCATGGGTTGGCAGACCTATGGGCTGGTCGCGGCCGGGCTGGCGGTCATCTACGGCCTGCCGCGCCTGACGAAAGCCGTGCCCTCGGCGCTGGTGGCCATTGTCCTGCTGAGCGGCTTTGTCATGTGGAGCGGGATGGACGTCCGCACCGTCGGTGACATGGGCGAGATGCCATCGACCTTCCCGATGTTCCACATTCCGATGGTGCCCCTGACGTGGGAAACCTTCGCCATCATCGCGCCGGTGGCCGCGACGCTGGCCTTCGTCGGCCTGCTGGAGAGCCTGCTGACCGCCAATCTGCTGGACGACATCACCGACACCCCGTCCGACAAGGACCGCGAGACGCGCGGTCAGGGTATCGCCAATATCGCGGCAGGCTTTTTCGGTGGCATGGCGGGCTGCGCCATGATCGGCCAGTCGATCATCAATGTGACCAGTGGCGCGCGCGGGCGGCTGTCGACCCTCTGGGCAGGGCTGTTCCTGCTGTTCCTGATCCTGGTGCTGCAGGACTGGGTGGCGCGCATTCCGATGGCGGCGCTGGTGGCCGTCATGATCATGGTCTCGATCGGCACCTTCAACTGGAATTCGGTGCTCAAGCTCCGCACCATGCCCTTCCAGTCCTCCGTGGTCATGCTGGCTACCACCATCACCGTCGTCCTGACCCATGACCTGTCCAAGGGGGTGGTGCTGGGCGTCATCCTCTCGGCCATCTTCTTCATGCGCAAGGTCGGCAAGACGGTGGTCGTGGAAGAGGTCGAGGCCCCCGAGGGCGAGCTGAAATACCGGGTCAGCGGCAATCTGTTCTTCGCCTCGGCCGACGTCTTTGCCGCCAGTTTCGAGCACCACGGCCATCCCACGGTGGTCGAGATCGACATGTCGAACGCCCACCTGTGGGACGTGACCGGCGTGGTCGCGGTCGACAAGGTGGTGTTCCGCTACCGCCGTCAGGGCGCGCGGGTCGTGGTGTCCGGCATGAACCTCGCGGCCCAGACCCTGGTCACCAAACTGGGCCGCCACGAGAAGGAACACCTGCCCACCGGGGCCGGCGCGCACTGATCCGTCAGGCGTAGTTGAAGCTGATCGAGATCCGTTCGGCCTTGGCGGCATTGGGCGGCACCTCGTGGCGCAGCCAGCTTTCCCACATCAGCACGGTGCCGGGCCGGGGCGCCAGATAGACGAACGGCCGCTCGGCCTCGGGCGCATCGGCATGCACGCCCGGCCGCGCCATCATCATCGGCAGGCGCGGGTCTTCCAGCTTCAGCGACGAGGCCCCGTCGGGTATCTCGATATAGACCGTGCCCGACAGGAAGGCGTGCGGGTGGATGTGGCCTGAATGCCCGCCGCCGGGCTTCAGCACATTGACCCACAGATTATCCAGCTTGGGCTTTCTCGCCAGATCGAAGTTCAGCGCCTTGGCATAGGCCAGCGCGTGGCGGTCCAGATGTCGTTTCAGCGCCTCGAACTCGGGCATGCGCTTCGGCAGATCGTTGAGTGATCCATACGACGTATAGCCGCGATAACCATGGTCCCGGCACCAGGCGCGACCGGCCCCGTCCTCGACCGCCAGCACACGGCAAGCCTCGGCCAGCTCAGCGACGAGCTGCGGATCGTCCAACTCGGACTCATAGACCTGGGTCACAAACAGGGGGCGCAATGTCATGGCGACGGGATAGCCTGTCCTTGGCGGTGCGAGAAGCGGCTCAGAAGGGAAGAGCCGCCTCGCCCCTCAGAATGGCCTCGGCCCCGGCCGTATGCGGCGCCCCCTCGCGGTCATGCAGGATCAGCGGCGGCAACAGGCGCAGGGGCGCCTTGCCGGTCTTGATCGCCTTCACCAGCACCCGCTTGGCTGGCTGGTCGGCAAAGGGATGGATGGGGCGGATGGCGAACGACCCGGCCTTGGGCGCCAGCAACGCGAGGATGTCGGCCAGGCGCTCGGCCCGGTGGATCATGACGATCCGTCCGCCCTCGCGCACGGCCTTCAACAGGAAACAGGTCCAGGCCTCAAGCCCGTCATCGGCCATCCAGGCCGCGCGCCGCTCGGGGGCCGGGGGCCGCAGGCTGCCGGGATCGTCAAAGAAGGGCGGATTGCTGACCGCCCAGTCAAAGGGCGGCAGGTTCAGTGCGCGGAAGCCCTCGGCCACATCGCCGGTGCGGATCTCCGCCCGGTCGCCCAGGCCGTTCGTCTCGATATTCCGCTGCGCCAGTTCGGCGATCTCAGCCTCACGTTCCAGCCCGACCAGCTGCACGCCCGGGCACCGCACCGCGATCTGGGTCAGCACCGCCCCGGGGCCACAGCCGGCCTCAATCACCCGCTCGCCCGGCCGGGCCGCGACCGAAGCTGCCAGCAGGGCCGCATCCATGCCCGCGCGATAGCCCCGCACGGGCTGGGCCAGCCGCACCCACCCGCCCAGCAGGGCGTCTTCCCGCACCTCGGGGATACTGCCTGCGACCGTCACACGTCTTGACCCTTCATGGTCCGATCACCATTGTGCGCGCCAACCCGCCCCGGCAAGACGGGCGCCGGTTTTTTATCTCCCCGCCCTATCGCATGAGTTCCCCTTGGACGCCGTTTCCAATTCCGTCAGCCGACCCGCCGGAGATGTCGCCCCCATCGTGCGGCTCAGCCAGCCGGACATGGATCGCGTCAACCAGCTGATCCGCGAGCGGATGGCCTCCGACGTCCCGCTGATCCCGGCGCTGGCCGATCACCTGATCGCGGCGGGCGGCAAACGCCTGCGTCCCATGCTGACCATCGCCGCCGCGCGCGCCTCGGGCGGGGCGAAGGGTATCGACGCCCCCCTGCATCTGGCCGCGGCGGTCGAGTTCATTCACACCGCCACCCTGCTGCACGACGATGTGGTCGACACCTCGGACCTGCGCCGGGGCAAGGTCGCCGCCCATCTGATCTGGGGCGCACCCTCCAGCGTGCTGGTCGGTGACTTCCTGTTCGCCCGCGCCTTCGAACTGATGGTCGAGACGGATTCCATGCGCGCGCTCGGCATTCTGGCCCGCGCCTCCAGCGTCATTTCCGAGGGCGAGGTGCTGCAACTGACCCGCGCCCACGACCTCAACCTCGATACCGCCGTCTATCTCGAGATCATCACCGCCAAGACCGCCGAACTGTTCGCAGCGGCCGCCGAGGCCGGCGCGGTCGGGGCAGGCGCCGACGACGCCGTGGTCAAGGGCTTGCGCGACTATGGCATGAACCTCGGCATTGCCTTCCAGCTGGCCGACGATGCGCTGGACTATGGCGGCACCGCCTCGGCCCTGGGCAAGAATGCCGGCGACGACTTCCGCGAAGGCAAGGTCACCCTGCCGCTCATCCTGGCGATCGAGCGCGGCGGCGGGCTGAAAGACGGCTTCTGGGATCAGGCCTTTGCCAAATCCGTGCGCGACGATGACGACTTTGCTCGCGCCCGCGAGCGGGTGATCGGCACCGGCGCGGTCAGCGCCACCCTCGACGTGGCGGGAGATTATGCCGACGCCGCCAAGGCCGCGCTGGCCGTCCTGCCCGACAGCGACTGGCGCGACGCGCTCGACCTGCTCGCCGACTACGCCGTCAGCCGGGTCTACTAGCGCAGGCTGCCGCAGAACCGCTGGATGCGCTCGCACGCCGCTTCCAGCACCGCTTCGGCGGTCGCATAGCTGATGCGGAAATAGGGGCTGAGGCCAAAGGCCGAGCCCTGCACCACGGCCACGCCCTCGGCGTCCAGCAGGGCGCTGGCAAAGGTGTCGTCGCTGTCGATCACCGTGCCGTCCGGCGTCGCCTTGCCGATCAGGCCCTCGATCGACGGATAGACATAGAAGGCTCCCTCGGGTGTGGCACAACGGATGCCGGTGGCCTGGTTCAGCATCGACACCACCAGATCGCGGCGCGCCTCGAACGCCTTGCCGCGCTCGGCGATGAAGTCCTGCGGCCCGTTCAGGGCCTCGACCGCCGCCCACTGGCTGATCGACGACGGGTTCGAGGTCGTCTGGCCGGCCACCTTGCGCATCAGGTCGATCAGGGGCTTGGGTCCACCCGCATAGCCGATGCGCCAGCCGGTCATGGCATAGGCCTTGGACACGCCATTGACCGTCAGCGTGCGGTCGTACAGGTCCGGCGCCACCTGGGCGATCGTCACGTAATCCAGGCCGCCATAGATCAGGTGCTCATACATGTCGTCGGTCATCACCCAGACCTGCGGATGGCGGCGCAGCACCCCGGCCAGCGCCTCCAGCTCGGCGGCGGTATAGGCCGCACCCGTCGGGTTCGACGGGCTATTGAGGATTAGCCATTTCGTCCGGGGCGTGATTGCCGCCTCCAGCACCTCGGGCCGCAGCTTGAAGCCGTCAGCCTCTTCGCCCACCACCCGCACCGGCTCACCGCCCGCCAGCAGCACCATGTCGGGATAAGATACCCAATACGGCGCCGGCACGATCACCTCATCGCCGGGCGACAGGGTCGCGACCAGGGCGTTGTAGATCACCGTCTTGCCGCCCGGCGCGACGTGGATCTGGTTGGCGGCATAGGTCAGGCCATTCTCGCGCGCGAACTTGGCCACCACGGCGGACTTCAGCTCGGGCAGGCCGTCGACGTCGGTATATTTGGTCTCGCCCCGGCGGATGGCCTCAATGGCGGCCTGCTTGATGTTGTCGGGGGTGTCGAAGTCCGGCTCGCCGGCGCCCAGCCCGATCACATCGCGGCCCGCCGCCTTCAGCGCGCGCGCCTGTGCCGTCACCGCCAGCGTCGCCGAGGGCTTCACGCGGGCAAGGGCCTTGGACTGCAGCTCGGACATGGACAGCGACTCACAGACGGGGAGGGGAGAGGCCGTTATTCACGGCACAGGCTGTTTACGGGGCGTCGCGCGTGGGTGCAAATGGGGGCGGTTGCAGGAGAGCGCCATGAGAAATGCAGCACGAACCCTGATCGGCATGGCGGCGGCAATCTTCTTGTTGTCTGGCGCTTCCTCAAGTTTGGCGCAGGACGCGAACGACGATCCCATCGAGCCGGCATTTGATCGCGACTGTATGGACGACTACGGGCGTGACCTGTGTGACCCCGAGGGGTGGCTCGGAATTGTCGAGACGTTCGGTGTCGAAGCGGCAGAGGACGCCCAGGCCAACGGCTGGCGCGGCGTGAGGGTTTTCACCATCGATGGCTACTCGAGAGACATGCCCATGGTGTCGGTGCTTTACACGGAGGCGAGCGAACATGGCATTCCCTTGAACCCACGCCTCGAAGTGCGGGGCGCGGGGGATGGGGAGGGGCCTGCGTCGTCTCTCTCTCGCGAGGCCTGGTTCGGACTCACGCTGAAATCACGACGTATTGTGGAACTGGCGACCGCAGCGCCCCCGCGTCAATCGGCGGGCGATGACGGATTGCCCGGGACGGCTGGCGACGAGATGATCATTTGCCTCCATGCCTGGGTGACCGTGACCGAAGTTCTGACCGACGACGGTGTCCTCCGGCGCGTCCGCAACGCGTGCGGTGACGACCCGCTGTTCGATGCCGGATACGAGCTTTCGGGACAGGCTCTGCGCGGCTTCCCGGTCTGCAGTCATCTCGATCCTGCGAACTACCGGAACGAGTCTGCTCAGCTGGATCGATGTCTGGTCCTCGAAGGGGACAATCAGATTGCTGCGGCTGAAGTGTTGAATCTGCTTGATGGGCCGATCTTCGATGAGGCCTCCAGCATCGCGGCCTATGCGGCGCCGGGTATCCAGATCTCGGGCACCTCCCGCGAAAAGTCTCTGTCCGGGGCGCTTGGACTTGACGACGCTCGCGTCGTGCGGATCTACACGGCGTCGATCCGGGCGGTTGGAACTGACGTCAGGGCTCGGGGGATCGTCCATCGATACGGCGACGAGGACGGCAATGACTTCGCCGCGGACGTCCAACAGGTCTGGCGCAAGACCGACGGGGCGTGGCGACTGGTAGAGTTCACCCTGGGCCCGTGGGAGCCAATGTAAGCTGTGATCCGCCGCATTCTCGACTTCGTTCTGGACCTGGAGGCAGCCCGGTGGCGGGCGGCGCTGGCCACGGTTGTCCTGCTGGGGGCGGTGGTGGCCCTGTTGCTGGTCGGCAAGGCGGCGCTGGGGCTGGAGGCCGAGCACAGGCTGGAGGCCTGGCTGCAGGGCTACGCCGGCGGGCCGTGGGCGTTCGTCGCGACCGTCATCCTGTTCGTGGGGGCGGCCTTCATCGGCGCGCCGCAGTTCCTGCTGATCGCGGCCTGTGTCGTGGCCTTCGGGCCGTCGCTGGGCTTTGCCTACAGCTGGGCGGCGACGGTCATCTCGGCCGGGGTGACCTACTGGCTGGGGCGCGGGCCGACCGCACGGCTGCTGGATCGCTGGGGTGGCAAGACCGCTGCGCGGCTGAAGGGCTTCGTCGGGCGCAACGCCTTCTACGCCAGCTTCATGATCCGCAATGTGCCCTCGGCGCCGTTCGTCGTCGTCAATATGGCCTTCGGGGCAGCGCGGGCCGGGTTCGTACCCTTCCTCGCCGGCTGTGCCCTGGGCGTGCTGCCCAAGACGGCGCTGGTCGCCTTCTTCGGCGGGGCGGTGGCGGTGGCGGTCAGCGGCGACGGCACCTGGACCAGCCTGATCCTTGCGGGCGTGGCGGTGGTGTGGCTGGGCCTCATGCTGGCGGTGAGGGAATGGGTCAAACGCCGTGAGGCAAAACGCAACTGAGCTGGTTGCAATATGGAGCCGCAACCCCATCTGCCCGTTCAGGTCGCACCGACCCGAACCTTGAAGGAGAGCTCCCTTGTCCCTGACCGTCTATATTTCGCCCGGCGCCTGCGCCATGGCTTCCCATTCCGCCCTCGAGGAGGCCGGCCTCGACTACGAAGCCACGGTCATCGACCTGAAGAAGGGCGAGCAGCGCACCCCCGAATACCTGGCCATCAACCCGGCCGGCGTGACCCCGGTGCTGAAGACCGATCAGGGTGTCCTCACCCAGAACGCCGCCATCCTCGCCTGGGTGGCCGAGACCAATCCGGACAAGAAGCTGGCCCCGGTCGGCGACGCCTTTGCCATGGCCCGTTTCCACGCCTTCAACGGCTGGCTGGCCTCCGGCCTGCACCCGGCCATCGGCAAGGTGCTGTTCAGCCGTCCGCCGCTGGAAGGTGAGGCCAAGGACCAGGCCGTCGAGCAGGCGCTGGCCAAATACGACCTGGCTGAGCAGCAGATCGAGGGTGACTGGGTGTTCGGCGACGGCTGGACCCTGGCCGACAACTATCTGGCCGTGTTCACCCGCTGGGCGCGTCAGGCCCGGCTGCTCGACGCCGGCCGCTATCCGAAGCTGAACGCCCATCTGGATCGCGTCCAGGCGCGTCCCGCCATCCAGCGCATGCTCAAGGCCGAAGGTCTGGAACCGGTCGCCGCCTGACCACACCCTCATGATACGCCGGGCTGATTCAGGGCTTGTAATCCCTGTCCCATAAGGGCAAACGGGCCACGGTCGGCTCGGCGATATCGATCAGGACGGCCCGTGCGTGGGGATGCGCGTCGGGGCGGGGCTTCGCCGCAGCGGACAAAAACGCTGACCGCCCCAAAAAGGCCCGAACCGGAACGGTATCCCACCCCTATGCATCTCTTCGGCATGATCTCGAACGACATCGCCATCGACCTCGGCACGGCCAATACCCTGATCTATATGAAGGGCAAGGGCATCGTCCTGAACGAGCCGTCGGTGGTCGCTCTCCGGAACGTCGGTGGACGGAAGATCGTCCACGCCGTCGGCATCGAGGCCAAGCAGATGCTGGGCCGCACGCCCGGTCACATGGAAGCCATCCGTCCCATGCGCGACGGGGTCATCGCCGACTTCGAAGTCGCCGAAGAGATGATCAAGCACTTCATCCGCAAGGTGCATAACCGCAAGGGCTTCGTGAACCCCAAGGTCATCGTCTGCGTGCCGTCGGGTGCCACGGCGGTCGAGCGTCGCGCCATCAATGATTCCTGTCTCAACGCCTCGGCCCGCCGCGTCGGCCTGATCGACGAGCCCATGGCCGCCGCGATCGGCGCCGGCCTGCCGATCCACGAGCCGACCGGCTCCATGGTCGTCGATATCGGCGGCGGCACCACCGAGGTGGCCGTCCTGTCCCTGTCGGGCATCGTCTATTCGCGCTCGGTCCGCGTCGGCGGCGACAAGATGGACGAGGCGATCATCAGCTATATGCGCCGCAACCATAACCTTCTGATCGGCGAGACCACCGCCGAGCGGATCAAGAAGGACATCGGCACCGCCCGCATCCCGGCCGACGGCGAAGGCCTGTCGATCGAGGTCAAGGGTCGTGACCTGATGCAGGGCGTGCCCCGCGAAGTGAAGATGAGCGAGCGCCAGGCCGCCGAGGCCCTGACCGAGCCGGTCAGCCAGATCATCGACGCCGTCAAGGTCGCGCTCGAGGCGACCCCGCCCGAACTGGCCGCCGACATCGCCGACAAGGGCATTATGCTGACCGGCGGAGGCGCCCTGCTGCGCGGTCTGGACGCCGAAATCCGTGACCACACGGGCCTGCCGGTCTCGGTCGCCGATGATCCGCTGTCCTGCGTTGCCATCGGCTGCGGCCGGGTGCTGGAGCATCCGCGCTGGATGAAGGGCGTGCTGGAAAGCTCGCTTTAAGGCCTGCTTGGCGACCGACAGACATCAGCGGTTTTCAAGCCCCGGTGATTCTGCGATAGCCTGAGTTCGTGGGCAGATTCGCCCGCCGGCCCCTGCGGGGGTCGGTTGACACCAACCCTCTGATGCAAGGGTCGCCGTGGCGTTTCGCGACGGACCGTTCGAGAACCTCAAGGTGCCGCTGATCTGGACGGCGGGCCTGACTGTGCTCGCCGTGCTGGCGGTGTCGGTCTTCCTGCTGCTCAGCCAGCGGCGGGGCGATCCCGACAGCCAGAATGCCATCCGTGGCGCCGGGGACCAGGTCTCGGGCGGGGTCGGCGGCGTGCTGGCCGCGCCCGTCCGCTGGGTCGGGGCCGCCAGCGACTACGTCGGCGACTATTTCTTCGCCGTGTCCGAGAACCGTCGCCTGAAGGAGCAGGTTGCAGAGCTTCAGGCCGTGGCCGACGCCAACATCGCCCTGCAGAACATCAACACCCGCTATGAGGCCATGCTGGGTATCCGGGTCGAGCCGGACGTCGAGATGGCCACCGCCCGGTCGATCTCGGAATCGCGTGGCCCCTTCGCCCGCTCGCGCCTGATCGATGTCGGCACCGGCCAGGGCGTCCGCATCGGCAACCCCGTCATCAACGAACATGGCCTGGTCGGTCGGGTGGTCGGCACCTCGTCCCGCGTCAGCCGCGTCCTGCTGGTCACCGATGTCTCCAGCCGCATCCCGGTGCTCATCGATCGCACCGACGCCCGCGCCATGCTGACCGGTGACGGCAGCGGCAATCCGCGTCTGGAATATGTGCGCGGGACCGACTCGGTCGAGGTCGGCGACCGCGTCCTTACCTCGGGCGATGGCGGCGGCATTCCCCGGGGCGTGCCGATCGGCGTCGTCGCGCGGGGTATCGACGGCTCCTGGCGGGTCAAGCTGTTCAGCGACCGGGGCGCCATCGACTTCGTCAAGGTCCTGAAATTCGAAGACTTCGGCCAGCTGGTTGACCCCGAGACCCTGAACGCGCCGCCGCTGGCCGCGCTCGGCACGGCGGCCGCGCCGGCCCCCGCAACCGGTCCCCAACCCGGCGGTGCAGGCGAGTGAGACGTCCGGTCGCCGTTCGCGTCGTCGGACCTCTGCAGTGGATCATCTATCCGGCGCTGCTGGCTGTACTGGCCACCCTGATCCTGGCGACGCCCGTCACCCTGTTCGGCCTCAGCCTGCCCGAGCCCGTCATCCCGCTGGTGCTGGCCTTCGCCTGGCCGCTGATCCGGCCCTCGATCTCTGCGCCGCTGATGCTGTTCGTCCTCGGACTGTTTCTGGACCTCCTGTGGTATGCCCCGCTGGGTCTGTGGGGACTGGTGCTGCTGTGCGTCTACGCGGCCATTCTGGTGTCCCGGAATTTCCTGATGGGACAGGAAACCCGCGTCCTGTTCGTCTGGTATACGGTCGCCGCCCTTGGGGCCTTCTTTCTGGCCTATGTCATCGTTACAATCGTGGCCGGGCGGGCGCCGAGCCTTCTGGCCCTTCTGGGCCAGATCGTGCCGACGCTTCTGATCTTCCCGCTGGCGGATCGCCTGATCCAGCGGTTTGACGATGGCGATGTGCGGTTTCGATGAGCAGCGAACCCTCGATCTTCTTTTCGGACGTCAATGAGCGGCAGGGCTCCTTCCTGCGGCGCACCTTTGTGCTGGGCGGACTGACGGCGCTGGGCGTGCTGGGCCTGACCGCGCGCCTCGGCCAGCTGCAGGTCGTCCAGGCGCAGGAATACACGACGCTGGCCACGGCCAATCAGTTCAACTTTCGCTTGGTGCCACCGCCGCGCGGCATCATCCGCGACCGCGACGGCGTGATCATCGCCGGTAACCGGCCCAGCTTCCGCGTGCTGGTGGTTCGCGACGAGACCAAGGATCTGGACCAGACGCTGGACCTGCTCGGTCGGCTGATCCCCGACACCCTCGAGCGCCGCCGGGGCATCATCCGCGACGTCAACGCCGCCCCGCGCTTCTCGCCCGTCCCGGTCAAGAGCGACCTGACCTGGGAAGAGTTCGCCAAGGTCAACCTCTACGCCAACGAGCTGCCCGGCGTGATGGCCGATATGCACGAGACTCGCTACTACCCGCACGGGGGCTCGTTCGCCCACGTTGTCGGCTATGTGGCCAAGGTTTCGGACCGCGACATCAAGGCCGTGCGCGACAAGGGCGAAGAGCCCTCGGCGCTGCTGTTCAACCCCGGTTTCCGCATCGGCCGTCAGGGCGTCGAGGCCGCACTGGATGAACAATTGCGGGGTGAGGCCGGCGGCCAGCGGGTCGAGGTCGATGCCCGCGGGCGCGTGGTCGGCGAAGACCCGGAGAATTCCCGCCCTGCGGTGCCGGGCAAGGAAGTGGTGCTGACCCTGGACACCGACATCCAGAACCGCGCGCTCGAGGTGTTCGGCGAGGAATCCGGGGGCTGCGTCGTCATGGACGTGCGCAACGGCGACATCCTGGCCATGGTGTCGTCACCGTCCTTCGATCCGAACCTGTTTGTCTCGGGCGTGCCCAGCAACATCTATCGCGCCTGGGCCGACTATGAGCGGCGGCCCCTGCTGGACAAGGCCATCTACGGCACCTTCCCGCCGGGCTCGACCTTCAAGATGACCACAGCCCTGGCCTTCCTCGACGCCGGGATCGACCCCGCCGAACGGGTGACTTGCACCGGCGGCTATCGCTTCGGAGCCCGTACCTTCCGCTGCTGGAAGGCCGGCGGGCACGGTTCGATGAACATGCACGATGCGATCAAGAACTCGTGCGACACCTATTTCTATCACCTCTGCAATCGCGCTGGCGTCGACCGGATTGCACGGGTCGCCGAGGATCTCGGTTTCGGTCACAGCTATGAGATCGGCATCGCGGGTCAGTCCGACGGCATTGTTCCGTCCCAGAAATGGAAGCGCGAATACACCGAGGCCACCAGCTGGGAGGATGATCCCAAATGGTATCCCGGCGAAACCCTGTCCGTTGCGATTGGTCAGGGAGCCCTGTCGGTCAACGCCCTGCAGCTGGCAGTGATGACGGCGCGTCTCGCCAATGGCCGCAAGGCCGTGCAGCCGCGTCTGATCAAATCGATTGACGGCGAGCCCTACGCCGAAGCCACCTTCGCTGATCTGCCGTTCAGCACTGAGCACCTCGATATCGTCCGTGCGGGCATGGCGGCGGTGGCCAATGATGTCAGGGGCACGGGCTATCGTGCGTCACAGTTGGGGCTTGGCGACATCCTTATGGCCGGCAAGACCGGAACGGCGCAGTCACGGGACTACAAGCCCGGAGAATCGCGGGGGCCCCGCAATGCGGTCTGGAGCCGCCGGGACCATGCCCTGTTCGTCGCCTTCGCGCCGCACGATGCGCCCCGCTATGCCATCGCCCTGATCATCCAGCATGCCCCGGCAGGCGGCTCGGCCGACGCCGCGCCGCGCGCGCGCGAGGTCATGAAGGTGGCCCTGCTCAAGGATCCCGATATGCGCGCCCGCATCGAGCGGCCGCTGCCGCGCGAGCCCGAGGCGGGGTCCATAATCGACGAAGGCGCCGCTCCGCCGCCGCCCACAGCGGCTGAGCCCGGATCCGCCGCTGCCGAGGCCGTTCCGGTCTCGCCGGACCCACCCGCGCCCCAGGATCTTCCCGGGCCGCAGCCCTATCTTCCGGATCCGCAATGACCGCCTCGGCCCTGACCCGTCCCGGAGAGCGCGACCGGCTGACCGTTAAATTCACCCAGATCGACTGGCGGCTGCTGGTGTTGCTGTGCGCCATCGCGGGCATGGGCGCCGCCATGCTCTATTCCGTGGCCCAGGGGTCGTGGGAGCCATGGGCCGCCAAACATCTGATCCGGTTTGGCGTGTGCCTGGCCGCCATGCTGGCCCTGTCGATGGTGAACCTCAAATGGTGGTTCCATCTGGCGTATCCGGCCTATTTCGGCTCGCTGGTGCTGCTGGCCGCGATCGAGGTGCCGGGGCTGGGCTATACGGCCATGGGTGCAACCCGCTGGCTGGATCTTGGCGTCACCCGCATCCAGCCGTCCGAGCTGATGAAGATCGCCCTCGTTCTGGCGCTCGCCCGCTGGTACCACGGCGCCACCGCCCAGGAAGCCCGCTTTCACTGGAAGCTGATCTATCCGGCCCTGATGATCGGGGCGCCGTTTGCCTTGGTCGCCCACCAGCCCGACCTCGGCAGTGCCCTGCTGCTGGGTATGACCGGAGCAGCCATCATGTTCGCTGCGGGCCTCAGCTGGAAGATTATTGTCGTTGCAGGCGGGACCGTACTGGCCGGCGTCTGGCCCTTCATCCAGTTCGTCATGCACGACTATCAGCGCGACCGGGTCCTGACCTTCCTCAACCCGGAAGCTGACCCCTCGGGCGAGGGCTATCAGATCATGCAGTCCAAGATCGCCATGGGCTCCGGCGGTTTGCTGGGCAAGGGCTATGGTCTCGGCAGCCAGAGCCAGCTGGAATTCCTGCCGGAACGCCACACCGACTTCATCTTCGCCGCCGTGTCCGAGGAATTCGGCTTCGTCGGCTCGTTCGGCATGCTGCTCTGCTATCTGGGGGTGATCCTGATCTCCCTCCGCATCGCCTCCCTGTCACACAGCCATTTCGGCCGGCTGGCCACGGCCGGGGTCACCGCGACCTTCGCCCTCTATGTGTTGATCAACGGCGCCATGGTCATGGGTCTGGCGCCGGTCGTGGGCGTGCCCATGCCGCTGATGTCAAACGGCGGCACCGTCATGCTGACGGTCATGATCGGCTTTGGCCTGGTCATGGCCACCCGCGTCCACCGCTACGTCGAACTGCCCAAGGGCAACGGCCTGTTCTAGGACGAATCGACATTCAGCGCATCCAGAGCATGGAGGCAGCGATGTGGATGAAGGCAAGGTAGTGGCGCGCCAGCCTGTCGAATCGGGTGGCGAAGCGGCGGAAGTGCTTGAGCTTGTTGAAGCAGCGCTCGACGCGATTGCGCAGCTTGTAGATCCGAGGGTCGTGCGGGATCGGTGTCTTGCGCGAGCGGGTTGAGGGGATGACGGCCTCGGCTC
>NZ_QTTA01000001.1 GCF_003730275.1 Brevundimonas halotolerans | reverse complement strand
ATCGGACGAGCGCGCCGCAGCCATCAAACCCTGGACCGAAAACTACAACCTGCGCCGACCACACTCCGGAATCAAAGGCCTCACCCCTTGGTCAAGGGTGAACAACCTTCTTGGAAACGACACCTAGCCGACGGGCTGTTCGGCGAACTGGCCGCCCCTGCGGTAGCGCCACAGATAGTTGGGCACCACGGCGGCCATGCCGGTCGGCTCAATCCCCAGGTCGCCCAGACCCGTGGCACCTTCGGCCACCACATTGTCGGTCTGCATCAACAGGATCTGGTCGCGCGTCAGCACCGGCGGAATCCCGACCAGCGTCGTCAGCTGGGCCACCGAACCGATGGCCCGCGCGACGGGGAAGGGCAGGGGCAGCAACAGCCGATGCCGGCCTGTCTCGCGCGCGATCATCTTCAGCACCTCTTCAAAGGTGACGACTGTCGGCCCGCCCAGCTCGACCGTCTGGCCGGCCCACGCCGGATCGGTCGCGACGCGGGCGACGGCCTCCGCCACATCACCGACGAACACCGGCTGGAAGCGCGTCTGGCCTCCGCCAATCAGCGGCAGGGCCGGGGCAATCCCTGACATCGCCGCGAACCGGTTGAAGAAGCCGTCGCCGGGGCCGAACACGATCGACGGGCGCACGATGACCGCTCCCGGGAAGGCCTCGGCCACGGCGGTCTCGCCCTGCGCCTTGGAGCGGGCATAGGCGGACTCGCTGTTCGGGTCGGCACCGATGGCCGACATCTGAACCATGCGGCGGGCCCCGGCAGCCTTGGCGGCCTCGGCCACGGTGCGGGCGCCCTCGACATGGATCCGCTCAAAGGCTTTCGAGCCCGGGCGTTCATACAGAATGCCGACCAGATTGATGACGGTGTCCGCCCCGGCCACGGCGTTCCGCACCGTCCCGGCATCGGTGATGTCGCCATAGACGGGCATCACCTGGCCGACGTCGCCCAGCGGCTTCAGGTCGTGCGCCAGATTGGGGTTGCGTACGGCCACCCGAACCCGCAGGCCGCGCCGCGCCAGGGCGCGTACCACCTGGGTCCCGACAAAGCCGGATCCCCCGAACACAGTGACCAGACCCGAACCGGACGGCATCATCAGCCATGCTCCCTGAAAGGCCCCGACGACGGGCCGCTTGCGTTGCGGGGATAGACGATGCGCCCGCGCCGGGCAATGCGGCGGCGCGTCCTGAGCAGGGGCTGAATTGGAAAACCCCCCGCCGTGGTCCGGCGAGGGGTTTATGGTGGAGCTTAGCGGAGTCGAACCGCTGACCTCTTGCATGCCATGCAAGCGCTCTACCAACTGAGCTAAAGCCCCGAACCTTTGGCTGTCGCCGCGGGTCTGGTCCGCAGGGCCCTTTGAGGGGGTCCTTTGAGGCGGCGGAACCTATGTCAGGGCTTGATCCCGATCAAGCCCGATTCCGCCAAATATTTTCACCCTCGGGAAGGCGTGATTTTTATCAGTCGTCGTCCTTGGACGGCTTGACGATCTCGCCGTCGAAATCGTCGTCGTCATCGTCGCCGTCGTCGATGAAGGCAGCCGAGTCATCGTCGTCGTCATCGTCCAGAACGTCGTCGTCATCGTCGTTCATGCCGGCGTCGTCTTTCGACGTGTCTTCGTCATCGTCGTCGTCGGGCGTCAGGATCTTCTCATGGCCTTCCTGATCGATTTCCGGGGTCGGAGGCGTATCGTCCTCTTCCTCGTCATCGTCTGCGGCGGCCTTCTTGTCCTTGACCTGATCGTCCGTGTCGTCCTCGGCCTCTTCGGGCTCCGGCACATCGGCCGGGCGTCCGCGACGGTTGCGCAGGCGCAGGGCCTCTTCGGGATCAAACTCCGTGTCGCACTTGGGGCAGTGCGCCGGGCGGCGGTTCAGATCATAGAATTTGGCCTGGCAGTTCGGGCAGAGCTGCTTGGCGCCAAGGTCGGCTTTGCTCACGGATCGTGACCCTTCGCGACGGGGGGATTTCGGGCGGCTCCCTTGCCACCCGAATGGCCCGCTGTCAAAAGCCATCTTCGCCCGAAACCCGGTTTCTTCGTGGCTTCTCCCGTTTCCTGCCTGACCGAAAGGCCGTCCGTGGCCGCCGCTTTATCGCTCACTGCCCGCCGGGGGGCCGCCCTCACAGGCTCTGTGCCCGCCCCGGGGGACAAGTCGGTTTCCCACCGCGCCCTGATCCTGGGCGGCATGGCGACGGGCGTGACCGAGATCACGGGCCTGCTGGAAGGCGACGACATTCTGGCCACGGCGCGGGCCGTTGCGGCCTTCGGTGCTGACGTCGAGCGGCTCGGCCCCGGCCACTGGCGCGTCACCGGTCGGGGTGGTTTCAGACAGCCCGAGGGTGTCATCGACTGCGGCAACGCCGGCACCGGGGTTCGCCTGCTGATGGGGGCCGCGGCGGGCTATCCGATCACCGTGACCTTCGACGGCGACGCCAGCTTGCGCAAACGCCCGATGATGCGGGTCACCGGCCCCCTCAGCGACATGGGCGCGCGGTTTGAGTGGCAAGGCGAGGAGGACCGCCTGCCCCTGCAACTGACGGGTGGTGCCCTGGCCGGTCTGACCTTCACCCAGACGGTCGCCTCGGCCCAGGTCAAGTCGGCCCTGCTGCTGGCCGGGCTGAACGCCTCGGGCAATACCGACATCACCGAGCCCGAGCGCAGTCGCGACCACACCGAGCGCATGCTGCGGGCCTTCGGCGCTGAGGTTCAGGTGACGGAACAGGGCGAGGGCTGTCGCATCCGTTTGCAGGGCGGGCAGTCCCTGACCGGCACTGCTGTCTCCGTCCCGGGCGATCCGTCCTCTGCCGCCTTCCCTCTGGCCGCCGGCCTGATCGTGCCGGGGTCTGTGGTGACGGTCGAAAACGTCATGCTCAACCCGCTCCGCACCGGCCTGTTCGAGACCTGGCGCGAGATGGGCGCGGACCTCGAGATTACCAACCGGCGCGAAAGCGGCGGCGAGGCGGTCGGCGACATCACCGCGCGTCACTCGGCCCTGACCGGCGTGGTCGTGCCCGAGGCCCGCGCCGCCTCCATGATCGACGAATATCCGATCCTCGCCGCCACCGCCGCCTTCGCTTCGGGCCAGACGGTCATGCGCGGCATCGGCGAGATGCGGGTCAAGGAAAGCGACCGGATCGCCCTGATGGCCCGGGGCCTCGCGGCCTGCGGTGTGGCCGTCGAGGAAGAAGCCGAAGGCCTGATCGTCACCGGCGGCCCCGTCGCGGGGGGCGCCACCGTCGAAACCGCCCATGATCACCGCATCGCCATGAGCCATCTGGTGCTCGGCCTCGCCGCCGCCCGCCCCGTCACTGTCCGCGACCCCGAGATGATCGCCACCAGCTTTCCGGGGTTTGTGGCGTTGATGCAGGGGCTGGGTGCCGATATCGAGGCGGGATGAGCACCCCCGCCGACCTCATCATCGCCGTCGACGGCCCGGCTGCCTCGGGCAAGGGCACGATCGCCCTGCGACTGGCGCAGTACTATGGCCTGCCGCATCTGGACACCGGCCTGCTGTATCGTGCCGTGGGGCTGGGTGTTCTGGACCGGGGCGGGGAGCTCGGCGATGCGGCGCTGGCGGAAAGGGTGGCCCGAGCCCTCCGGCCCTCCGACCTGACCGACATCCCCCGCCTGACCGACCGGGGCGCGGGCGAGGCCGCCAGCCGCGTGGCCGGTCATCCCGGCGTGCGCGCGGACCTGCTGGACCTCCAGACCCGCTTTGCCCGACAGCCGGGCGGGGCGGTGCTGGACGGCCGCGACATCGGCACCGTCATCGCCCCCGACGCCTCGGCCAAGCTGTTCGTTACCGCCAGCCCGGAGGTCCGCGCCCGCCGCCGCTGGCTGCAGCTGACGGCGCGCGGCGAGACCATCGCCTTTGACGACATGCTGGCCGATATCCTGAAACGCGACGCCCGCGATGCCGGACGCGGGGCCGCCCCCATGGTCCAGGCCGATGACGCGGCCTTGCTGGATACGACCGATATGGATATAGAGGCCGCCTTCGATGCGGCCCGCCGTATCGTCGAGACCTCGCGAGCGCGCTGACCGGCGGGCAAATCCAACGCAAGGATCCTCGGCCACCGCGGGCGTTCGGGTTGCAGAGCGTGACCCCGGATCGATCCTCCGCCTTTTCAATCGAACGTCCGTGATGACTCCTTGTGGAGTCGCACGGTCCTGCCCTTACCTCCAACCCCAGAGTTTCATGACCGATACCCTTACCCCGACCCGCGACGATTTCGCCGCCCTGCTCGACGAGACCCTCAAGGGTCGTGACCTTGGCGAAGGCCAGGTCGTCCATGGCCGCGTCGTCGGCATCGAAAAAGACATCATCATCATCGACGTCGGTCTGAAGACCGAAGGCCGTATCTCGGCCCGCGAGTTCGGTCAGGGCGAAGGCGCCTCGATCCCCAAGGTCGGCGATGACGTCGAAGTCTACCTCGAGCGCGTCGAAAACGCCCTGGGCGAAGCGGTCATCAGCCGCGACAAGGCCCGCCGCGAGGAAGCCTGGACCCGTCTGGAAGCCGTGTTCGCCGAAGAGCAGCCCGTCATGGGCGCCATCGTCGGCCGCGTGAAGGGTGGCTTCACTGTCGACCTGGGCGGCGCCTCGGCCTTCCTGCCGGGCTCGCAGGTCGACATCCGTCCGGTCCGCGACGTCGGCCCGCTGATGGGCAAGGAACAGCCCTTCGCCATCCTGAAAATGGACCGTCCGCGCGGCAACATCGTCGTCTCGCGTCGCGCCATCCTGGAAGAAGCCCGCGCCGAACAGCGCACCGAACTGGTCGGTCAGCTGGCCGAGGGTGAAGTCCGCGAAGGCGTGGTCAAGAACATCACCGACTACGGCGCGTTCGTGGATCTGGGCGGCATCGACGGCCTGCTGCACGTCACCGACATGTCGTGGAAGCGCGTCTCGCACCCCTCGCAGGTGCTGGCCGTCGGCGACACCGTCCAGGTGCAGATCGTCAAGATCAATCCGGACACCCAGCGTATCTCGCTGGGCATGAAGCAGCTTCAAGCCGATCCATGGGACGGCGTGGAAGCCAAATATCCGGTCGGCGCCAAGATGACCGGTCGCATCACCAACATCACCGACTACGGCGCCTTCGTGGAGCTGGAAGCCGGTGTCGAGGGTCTGGTCCACGTCTCGGAAATGAGCTGGACCAAGAAGAACGTCCATCCGGGCAAGATCGTCTCCACCTCGCAGGAAGTGGATGTGGTTGTGCTGGACGTCGATTCCGCCAAGCGCCGCATCTCTCTGGGTCTGAAGCAGGCCCAGGACAATCCGTGGGATGCCTTCGTCGCCAACCACCCGATCGGCTCGACCGTCGAGGGTGAGGTCAAGAACGCCACCGAATTCGGTCTGTTCATCGGCCTCGACAGCGACATCGACGGCATGGTCCACCTGTCCGACCTCGACTGGAATGTCTCGGGCGAAGAAGCCATCCAGCGCTATCGCAAGGGCGAGATGGTCAAGGCCAAGGTGCTCGACGTCGACGTCGAGAAGGAGCGCGTCTCGCTGGGCATCAAGCAGTTGGGCGGCGATCCGATGGAAGGCGACACCTACAAGAAGGGTCAGCAGATCACCGTCACCGTCTCGTCGATCGAGACCGGCGGTATCGAGGTCAAGTTCGGCGAGGATGACGCGCCGGTCACGGCCTTCGTTCGCAAGTCGGACCTGTCGCGCGACCGTGCCGAGCAACGTCCCGAGCGCTTCGCCGTCGGCGATCGCATCGACGCCATGATCACCGGCATCGAAAAGGCCACGCGCCGCGTGTCGGTCTCGGTCAAGGCGCTCGAGATGAAGGACGAGCAGGAAGCCATCGAACAGTTTGGGTCTTCGGACTCCGGTGCTTCGCTGGGTGACATCCTGGGCGCCGCCCTCCGCGAAAAGGGCACGACCAAGGACTAACGTCGGTATCTCTGCAAAATGGGGGCGGTCAGAGCGATCTGGCCGCCCTTTTTGCTGTTTCCGGCGCCAATTTGTGTCCGTTACCGTACACTAAGCCCGTTAATGATGCTTAATCTGCGTATCCCCCCTTTATTCCCCGGCCACGCGAGGTCTAGGGTGGGCCCAGCCGCCGGGGGGCCGGTTTGGCAAGCGCGATGGATGCCGCACCGCGATGTGCGCCGTCGGCACGAGAAGGGGGCTGATGTGATCAAGTCCGAGTTGATTGAAAAACTGGCGGCCGAGAACCCGCATCTGACCCAGGCCGAGGTCGAACGTCTGGTCAATGTGGTGCTGGGCCGAATGGTCGAAACCCTGTCCGACGGCGGGCGGGTCGAAATCCGGGGCTTCGGTGCCTTTTCCGTCCGACATCGCCCCGCACGTCAGGGCCGCAATCCGCGCACGGGCGAGACCGTCGATGTGCCGGCCAAGGCGGTGCCCTTCTTCAAGAGCGGCAAGGAGCTGCGCGAGCGGCTGAACGCCGAGAACTGAGACGCTTCATGCAGCCCGGCTGGCGGATCCTTCCGGCGGACTTTGACGATGCCCGGCTTCAGGCACTCCTGACCCTGCACCTCGACGGCATGCGCCGCTACTCACCCGCATGCGGCGTCCACGCACTGGACCTGTCGGGTCTCAAGGCACCGGGCGTAACCCTTTACACCCTGTGGCATGACCAGGCCCTGCTGGGCATGGGGGCCCTGCGTCTCGATCCGGACGGTGTGGCCGAGATCAAATCCATGCGCACCCATCCGGATCATCTCGGCCGGGGCGTGGGCCGTGCCCTGCTCGAACATTTGATCGCCGAAGCCTGCCGTCAGGGATATCGCCGCCTCAGCCTCGAAACCGGCTCAGGTCCCGCCTTCGATGCGGCGCTGAACCTTTACGGCGCGCGGGGATTCAAAAAGGGCGAGGCGTTCGGCGGCTATACGGCCAGCGACTTCAACCAATTCTATCGCCTCGATCTGAAGCCGGCCTGAGCGCCGCACCGGATCGCATCACATCACGGAGAATGACATGGGGCTGTTTCAGGAATTTCGCGAGTTCGCCGTGCGCGGCAATGTCGTCGATCTGGCGGTCGGCATCATCATCGGCGCGGCCTTCAACGGCATCGTCAAAAGTCTGGTCGATCAGATCATCATGCCGCCCATCGGTCTGGCCATGGGGGGCGTGGACTTTTCCGAGCTGCAGTGGGTGCTGAAGCCCGAAGACCCGGCCACCGAGGCGGTCGAACTGGTCGCCATCCAGTACGGCGCCTTTGCCAATGCAATCCTTCAGTTCGTCATCGTGGCCTTTGTCGTCTTCATGCTGGTCAAGGGCATCAACAACATGCGCCGCAAGCAGGCCGAGGAGCCCCAGGCCGCACCCCCCGCCCCGACCCCCAGCGAAACCCTGCTGACCGAAATCCGCGATCTGCTGAAATCGAAAGACTGACGTCCTCCGCGAAGCTCTTTTCCCCGCGCACCGGCTCCCCGGCGCAGGCCGGGGTCCAGGGAGGCGTGCGGGGGCTTTGGCCTCATCTTCATTGCAGGTCGGCCACCACCCTGCCGGTCAGGGCGTTGTTCTGGGCCCCGGCCTGCGCCGGGGAAGCGGGGGAGTGGTGGGTCGAAGGCTTCAGCTATGAAATTAGCCGCCCAAAACCCCCTGCCTCTTCAACATCCCCGCCGCTTCTCGGACCGTTCTGCCCGCCTTGGTGCGCGGACGATGCATACTGTCCGGTTACCCATGCCGCCGGAGAGGCTCGACATGATTTCAGACCATTCAGACCATTCAGACGGTATTTTATTCACTCGCCCCCGGACGATTTCAGACGGTTCAGACGGTTCAGACGGTGTTTTCGGGCGCCGCCGCGAACGGGTACCCACACCTCAGTAACCTTAGGCCTTGTCCGGGTTTGAGGATCGTGGTCGAAATGCGCCTTCGTGCGCCGAGTGGGGCGTCGCAAGAGGGAGTAGGCCGTTGTCAAAAGCGGACATCAGGGGCGCGGGTCTTGCGCCTGACCGGGGGAGGAACCGGACATGAATATCGTCATCATCCTGGGCTTGATCATCACGCTGATTACGGGCGTGCCGGTGCTGTTCCAGATCCTGAAGCATCACCCCAAGGGGCTGATCATCCTGTTCTTCGCCGAGATGTGGGAGCGCTTCTCCTACTACGGCATGCGCGGCATCCTGATCTTCTATCTGACGCAGCATTTCCTGTTCGACGACTCCACGGCGGGCGCGACCTACGGCTCCTACACCTCGCTGGTCTATCTGCTGCCACTGGTCGGCGGCATTCTCGCCGACCGCTATATCGGCACGCGCAAGGCCATCGCCTTCGGGGCCCTGCTGCTGGTCGCCGGCCATGGCCTGATGGCCTATGAAGGCAGCCCGGCAACCGAAACCCTCACCTATGCAGGGGCCCAGTATGAGGTCGTCGGCGAGGGGCGCGGCGCGGCGCGTGAAGTGGGCATCATGGTCGATGGCCAGCTCTATGCCTTCGGCGCCGCCGAAAGCGGCGGTCTGCAACTGACCGATCTTCCGCCAGGTTCCAGCCTGCCGGCCGTGCTTGAGCCCGGCACCTATGAGATGGAAGCTGCTCGTGACACCCGGGCGGAAATGAGCTTCTACCTCGCCCTTTCGCTGATCATCATGGGCGTCGGCTTCCTGAAGCCGAACATCTCGACCATCGTCGGACAGCTGTATCCGCAGGGCGATCCCCGGCGCGATTCCGGCTTCACCCTCTACTATTACGGCATCAACCTCGGTGCCTTCTGGGCGGCGGTGCTGTGCGGTTATCTGGGCCAGACCGTCGGCTGGTGGGCCGGCTTCGGGCTTGCCGGCGTCGGTATGGCGCTCGGCTTTATCGTCTTCGTCCTCGGCAAGCCGTTGCTGCAGGGGAATGGCGAGCCGCCCAACCCCGAACTGCTCAAGAAGCCTCTGTTCGGTCCCATCAACCGCGAATGGCTGATCTATATCCTGGCCATCCTCGGGGTCGGCATCGTCTGGTTCATGGTCCAGCGCAACGCCCTGGTCGGCACTGTTCTGACCATTTCGACCCTTCTGTCGCTGGCCTTCATCGCCTGGATCATTGCCTTCCTGTGCAAGACCTGGGTCGAGCGTCAGCGGATGATGCTGGCTGTCGTGCTGATCTTCGGCGCGGTGGTCTTCTTCACCCTGTTCGAACAGGCCGGCACCTCGCTGAACCTGTTCGCCGACCGGAACGTCGACCTGACCATCACACCGATGGCCATGCAGTTCCTCGGCATCACCATCGGTACGCCGGCCCAGCTGGCGGCGGCGGGCATCACGCCCACGGGCTTCTGGATCGATGCGACCATCACGGCCGCCCAGGTCCAGTCCTTCAACGCCGGCTTCATCCTGATCTTCGCGCCGATCTTTGCGGCGCTGTGGGCCTGGCTGGCCTCGAAGAAGATGGACCCCGACCCGACCATGAAGTTCGGCCTCGGCATCATGCAGGTCGGCCTCGGCTTCCTGGTGGTGGTCTGGGCGGCCGGGTCCGGCATGGTCAGCAGCGCCTTCCAGATGCCGCTGATCATCCTGGCGCTGCTCTACATGCTGCACACGACTGGTGAGCTGTTCCTGTCGCCGGTGGGCCTGTCCGAGATCACCAAACTGTCGCTGCCCTCCGTGGTCAGCTTCATGATGGCGGTCTGGTTCCTGGCCAGTTCGATCGCCCAGTTCGTGGGCGGTCAGATTGCCGGCCTGATGGGCACGGAAACCGTCGGGGGCCAGGTTCTGGACCCCGAAGGCGCGCTTGCCACCTCGCTTGACGGCTTCGGCAAGCTGGGCTGGTGGGGCGTCGGAATCGGTGTGGCCTTCATCCTGATCAGCTTCCTGATCAAGGGCTGGTCGCACGGTGCCAATGACGCCGGAAACCACCCCGGTCCCGATCTGACCGATCGCGGCCAGCAGGATGCCAGCATCACCAGACCCGATCAGGTCTGACGTCAGGCGTCTGACACGACAGAGGGGGGCGGGGCCGGTCGGCTCCGCCCCTTTTTCTGTAGGTTAACCCTCAGATTGTCTTGCGGATTTGCAGGAACAGCCACGACCCGCGGGCCTGGGAATAGGTCTCGCGCAGCGACAGCGGCGCGCTGTCACGCGGCCCGGCATAGATGTCCCGCCGCCTACGTTCCTCGGCGTCCGTCAGGTTGCTGAAGTCGACCCGCACGCTCAGATCGTCCGATGGCTTCCACTGGACAAAGGCATTGAACGGCGGCTCGGATTCGTTGAAGCGCAGCTCCCGCACCCGGTAGCTGGTGCCGGCGTCGATGTCGCAGCTGTGGTTCATGCCCCACGCCCAGCGACCGCCGTCCAGATCCTGGGTGAAGGTCACGCCGCAGCCAAAGCCGTCGTCGCCGGAAAAGCGTCGGGATTCCCCGGTCAGCGGGTCCTCGATGTCGGTCTCGCGGAGCGCAGCCCTCGCGATCAGGCGGCCCCCGGGGATCCCCGCGCGGTCGGTCGGCAGGGTGGCCTGCACCTCGAACTCGGTCCGGGTGCCTGTGCCGATGTTGCCCAGCGCCTCGAACCCGCCGACCAGCGGGATCACGTCGATGTAGTCCTCGACCTCTGTATGGGTCAGGCGGGCGCTGACCACGCCCTGCTCCCAGAAGCGGCGCTCATAGACCGCCTCATAGGCCGTGGTCTTGCTGGGCTCCAGGTCGGCGTTGCCGGCCTCCACCTGGCCCAGGTCGACCTCGGCCGAGGCGGCAAAATCGCCAAAGTCCAGCTGTCCGACCTGCCGCTCGATGCGGAACCGGAACTGATGGTTGGGCATGGGGGTCCAGGTCACCAGCAGCCGGGGCTTGGGGTAGACGAAGGACTTGGCGCTGTCGGTGTCGCCGGACTGCCGGATCTCGGACACCTCGACCCTGAGACCCCCCTCGACTGTCAGGTTCGGGCCCGGGCGCCAGGTCGCCTGACCCGAGGCTTCGCCGCGCAACTCCTCGACCAGCAGGGCGGACCCGGGCAGGGCGATCGGAACGCCGTTCTCCTCATAGGCGCTGTCGGTGTCGAGGAAGTTGTAGGCGACCTCGGCCCCCCCTTCATACGACCAGCGGTCGTCGCGCCGATAGCGGACCACGCCGCGCCCGATCGTCTCGCCCGAGGTCGAAACGCTGGTGAACAGCCCGGTCCGCCCGGTCCGGATAAAGCCTGACTCGACGGTCGAGGCCTCCAGCCGCTGCAGGCCGGTCAGTTCCAGTTCGGTGTCGGGGCCGAGCGGGCGCGTCCAGCGGGCGCCGACCTCGCCGCTCAGTTCCTCAAAGCCCTGCTCGCTGAAGTCGTCATCCCCGGCGCCGGAGCGGATGAAGATGTCCTGCTCCTGATCATTGTTGAAGTAGGAGGTGACCGCATTGACCCGCAGCAGGCCCCCGCCCCGGGGCCGCTGGACGGCGCCCGACGCACGGACATTGCGGAACCGGTCCCACGACTGGATTTCAGCGTTCTGGATCAGGGCGCCCGAGGGATCAAAGCGCTGGCGCCGCCCTTCATTGGTGCCGTCCGTGCGGTCGACCGTCGCGCTGAGCGCCCCTTCAATCTGATGGTCTCCGGCTCGCCGCGAATACTCGGCCTGAACGATCGGTCCGATGTAGCCGTCCTCATAGATGTAGGCGTCGAACCCCAGCACCCGCTCGACCGTGATCGCGTCCTTCAGTACGACGTTGGCGACGACCGAGCGCCCCTGCATGTCGATGCCCGGCGCGCCGCCCCGGATCAGTTCGACATAGGCCACGCTGTCAGCGGAAATCCGGCTCAGCAGATTGTCGAGGCCCTCGCTCTTGGTGGAGGGGTGCCGCCCATCGATCAGCACATTGCCCGCCGTCCCGGCCAGTCCCCGTGTACCCGAGCTGCCGCCGTTCAGGCCGAAGCCCGGCAGGCGCTGGACCATATCGAGGGCGGTTCGGGGCCGCGTATCAGCGAAGAAGACGGGGTCGAAGATCAGAACGCCGGGGCGCTCGGGGTCCTGACGCGCCTCGATGCCCGCTCCGGCCGTGTCCTGCGCGACTGCAGGCAAGGCAAGGCCCAGCCAGAGCGTTGCCGCTGCGGTGCTTGCCAGCCAGACGGATCGTGTCATGTCGCCTCCCGTTGATCCGGCCACCCATAACGCCCGAACCGTCAATCGCCAGTTACAAGACGGAAAGGTGGCCGGATTGCGGGGCTCAGAAGGTCTTGCGCAGCCGCACCGAGAAGAAGGTCCGCGGATCAATTTCGCGCCGCTCGATGAAGGCGATGGGGCGTGGCGGTGTCCGGCCGGCATACACCGTCCGCTCGGTATCGAAATTGTCCCACAGATTGACCTGGGCGCGGATCGACAGGCTGTCGGTCGGCTTGTATTCGGCCGCCAGCTCGAAATAGTCGCTGCCCTTCCAGGCGAAGGTCTGGTCCGGGTCATAGGTGGCCTGGCCCAATACCGGGATCCACGCCACGCTCCAGTTGACGCGCCATGTGGTGATGTCCTGGGCGAACGAGATCACCGGCTGACGGGCGCGCACGCCCGAGATCGGACGCTTCTCGCCGGTGGTCGGGTCGGTGACCTCGGTGCTGTTCCAGTCGTTGCGGAAGCGGAACTGGCCCCCGCTGATGCCGGCCTTGTCGGTGGGGATGATGATGTTGACCGACAGCTGATCCAGCGTGCCGTCGCCGATGTTGCCCACGGCCGACAGGCCACCCGCCAGAGGAATGCGGTCGATGACATTGCCGATCTCGTCGTGGCGTAGACCGATGCTGACGATGCCGTCGCCCCAGAACCGGCGTTCGAAGGTGACCTCACTGATCCAGCGGTCCTCGGGTTCCAGGTCGGCGTTGCCGCCCAGCACATTCTGGCTGTCCAGTTCGGCGCTGGCGGCAAAGTCGCCAAAGTCCAGCTGCCCCACCTCGCGCTCAAACCGGGCGCGCACCTGGGTATCGGCCATCGGTGTCCAGCTCAGCTGCACCCGCGGCTTGGCGAAGAAGAAGGACTTCTCGTTCTCGGTGTCGCCCGACTGGCTGATGGTCGAGGACTCGAGCCGGAGGCCGCTTTCGAGCGACAGGGTTGGCGACACGCGCCAGGTGCTCTTGCCGAACAGTTCGCCGCGCGTCTCCTCGACCACGACCGAGGCCGAGGGCAGGACCACCGGCGTTCCGCCGACCGAGAAGGCCTGTTCGGTGTCGAGGCGGTTGTAGGCGATCTCGCCGCCGCCCTCGAAGGTCAGGGCCTCGGATCGTTCGAAACGGACCAGGCTGCGCGCGATGGTTTCCGACGCCTCGCCCGTCGACTGGAAGCGCTGTTCCGGTTCCGGTCCACCGCCCATGTCGGCGTTATAGGTAGACACCGAGTCGAAGTCAGAGAACTCGTGAATGAACCGGGTCTCCATCGACAGGCGCGCGCCGAGGGGGCGGGTATAGACGGCGCCGAATTCGCCCGACGTCCCGTCGTTATCGAAACGGCTTTCGCGGAAGGTGCCGGTACCCGTCAGCTGTTCAAAGCTGTGGAAGTCATTGACGCCATAGCGCGCCGTCAGGTCGACCTTGCCGCCCAGCAGGGGGGCGGCATAGTTGCCCCGGATGCCCGAGCCGCCGCCGTAGGCATCGTTGTAGAAGTCCTCCTGCCGCAGCAGGGTACCGTCGGCGGCACGGCGCGTTGCCGGACCAATTCCGTTGGAATCGCTCATGCCGATACCGTCTGACAGGGTGAAGCCCCAGGTCCGGTCGCCGTCACGGGCGGTAAACTGGTAGGAGCCGCCGTATACGTCCCTGCCGCCATCAAAGAAGGTGGCATTGGCATTGATCACCGTCTGGCGGCTGCTCTCATTCTTCAGGATCACGTTCACGACGACGGAATAGCCCTGCATGTCGATGCCGGGAGCGCCGCCCCGGATCAGTTCGATGCGCTCGACCTGGGCCACCAGGGTCCGTGACAGGACCGAGGACCCACTGTCATTCTTGGAGGCCGGGCGCGCGCCGTTGATCAGGATGTTTCCGACAGCGCCTTCGAAGCCGCGCCCGCCGTCACCGTCACTCACCGAAAAGCCCGGCACGCGCTGGACCATGTCCAGAGCCGTATTGGGGTTCTGGTCGGCAAAGAAGTCGGGCGTGAAGATCAGGATGCCCTGATCCGTGGCGCTGGCGCCGGCTGAGCCATCGCCCTGTGCATCTTGGGCCAGCGCCTGGGGCGCGAATGCCATAGCCAGGGCGGCAACGGTTGTGGTGATCAACAGTGTTTTACGCGTCATGAATATTCCCCTCGTCTGTGAAGGGAGGTGTCGTCTTTCAAGTTGACGCCGGCCAGTTACAAGTTCGATAAGTAGATTAAATCGCTTTCATGACAGGCAATACATGATGTTACTTGGGCGTAATGTTTGGGGCGGCAGGATGGCATGGGCGTCCATGGCGCTGATTGCCTGTGTGTCGGCGGTGGCCATGGCACCTCCGCGCGCCGCAGCGCAGGACGTCGAGACGACGGTGGACGAGATCATCGTCACGGCCCGTCGCTCGGGCGCGCCGATGTGGGAGGTGACCCGGGGCAACGCTACCGTCCTGCTGGTCGGTGCGATCCAGGCGGTGCCCGCCGGCATTGAATGGCGTCCTGATGCTCTTGAGCAGGCCACGCGTCAGGCTCAGCGGGTCTATTTCCCTCAGCAGGCCAATGTCTCCCCGGCCGACATCTTCCGGGTCATCTGGCGGTCACGCACCCTGACCCGCATGCCGGAAGGCAAGACCAGCGCCGACTATCTGTCGCCGGAATGGCAGGCCCGTCTCGACGTGCTCGAGGCGACCTATGATGAGGACTGGTCCCGGGACAGCTTTCTGATTCTGAGCAGCGAACTGCTGTCGGACCGGCTGGGCCTGCGCGATCGTGGAAATCAGGAGGTGGGGGAGGTTGTGCGACGCGCTGCCCGGCGCGGTCGGGTGCCAGTCACCTCCATCGGCAGTGTGCGGGGCGACACCTTGATCGACGACCTGCTGACCCGCCCGCCCGAAACCTGGGTTCCCTGCGTGCAGGCTTCGATTGCGGCCACTGAAGCCGGATCGGGAGCGGTGCAGGCACGAGGGCTGGCCTGGACGCGGTTTGATGTTCCGGCGGTCATGGCGTCGCCCATCGAGGCGGCCATGATGCAATGCTGGCCCTGGGGCGATCCGGCTCTGGGCACCCTGTTGCGTGGGCAGTGGATCAGCGCCGTTGAGGGCGCCCTGCGCGAGCCGGGAGTGACGCTGGCTGTCGCGCCGCTGCGGGTGCTGGCCGAGACCGGCGGAGTTCTGGACGATCTGGAACGGCGCGGTTTCGAGATTGTCGGCCCCGACTGGCGGGCCGATCAGGCCGAGGACTAAAGCGCGGTCCCGCCCACCGTCAGGCCGCCGATCTTCAGGCTGGGCTGGCCGATACCGACCGGCACGCCCTGGCCGCCCTTGCCGCAGACACCGACGCCGGGATCAAAGGCAAAGTCGTCGCCGATCATGCTGATGTTGGTCAGGGCCGTGGCGCCATCCCCGATCAGGGTCGCGCCGCGCACGGGGGCGGTGATCCTGCCGTCCTCGATCAGATAGGCCTCGGTGCACTGGAAGACGAATTTGCCATTGGTGATGTCCACCTGGCCGCCGCCGAAGTTCGCGGCATAGAGGCCGCGCCTGGTCGAGGCGATCATGTCGGCGCGGCTGTCCTTGCCGCCCTCCATGAAGGTGTTGGTCATGCGGGGCATGGGCGGGTGGGCAAAGGACTGGCGGCGGGCGTTGCCGGTGGCCCGGGCGCCCAGTTTCCGCGCGCTCAGCCGGTCGTGCATCAGCCCGACCATGATGCCGTCCTCGATCAGCACGGTGCGCGAGGTGGGCGTGCCCTCATCATCGACAGTAAGCGACCCGCGGCGCCCGGCGATCGAGCCGTCATCGACCACAGTCACCCCGGGGGCGGCGACCCGCTTGCCCATCATGCCGGAAAAGACGGAGCTGCCCTTGCGGTGGAAGTCCCCCTCGAAGCCATGGCCGACCGCTTCGTGCAGCAGCACCCCGGGCCAGCCTGCGCCGAGGACCACATCCATTTCGCCCGCCGGGCAATCGACGGCCTCGAGGTTCACGAGCGCCTGACGCAGGGCTTCGTCCACCTGGGCCTGCCAGTGCGCCGGGGCGATCCAGGCGTCGAAACCAGCGCGGCCCCCGGCTCCGGCCGAGGCGCTTTCGCGGCGGCCGTTCTGTTCGACCGTGACCGAGACGTTCAGCCGCACCAGCGGGCGGATGTCGCGCACGCCGCGTCCATCGGCCCGCAGGATCTCGATGTCGCGATGCTCGCCCGCCATCGACACGGATACCTGGACGACACGGGGATCGCGCGTCCGGGCCCAGGCATCGATTTCGGACAGCAGGGCGATCTTGTCCGAGAAGGCGGGCGAGGCCAGCGGGTCAATCGGGGCATAGAGCTGCTGGTTGGTCGACACCGGCGCTTCGGCCTGCACGCCGGTGCGGCCCTGGGTGGCCAGCGAGGCCGTCTCGGCCGCCCGTGCGATCGCGGCCGCGTCGACGACGCTGGAGTGGGCATAGCCTGCGGTCTCGTCCGAAACCACGCGCAGGCCAAAACCCTCATGGGCATCATAGGAGGCCGTCTTCAGCCGACCATCGTCGAAGACCAGCGATTCGGTCTCGGCCCGCTCCAGAAACAGCTCGCCGTCGTCGGCGCCGGTCATGGCACCGGACAGGATCGACCGCGCCGCCTCTGGCGACAGGTCGGCAGCCTCAAGGAGAGAGGGCGAAAGGGCGGGGGAGGAGGACTGGGTCATGCCCCTATCTAGGCACGCCGTGCGCCCGCGTCACCCGCCCGGTCCGCTCAGGGCTGACGAATGTCGCCCGAGCCGGACACCCGGCTGTCGAGGCTTTCCGGACGGCGGGTCAGGGTGACGTCGCCCGAGCCGGAGATGGCCACGGCGGCGCGCCCGGTGGGGCCCAGCCGCGCCTCGCCCGAGCCGGAGACCGTCACGTCTGCGTCGGCCAGCTCGAGAGCCTCCAGATCGACCTCGCCCGAGCCCGAGATATCGAGGGTCAGGGCGCGGGTGCGACCCTCGGCCTCGATTTCCCCCGATCCCGAGATGCCGAGGTCCATCTGGTCCTGATCGTAGGCGCGGATGTCCATATGACCCGAGCCGTTGAGGCGGAAGCGGGTGACGTCCGGCGCGGTCACCACCACGCGCAGCCGGTCGCGGGGGCTCCAGGCGCGGAGGCCTCCGTCGCCCCAGTTGACGTAGACCTGGTCCTCGCCGTCCTTCAGGCGAATGCGGCCCTGGGTGATCTCGACCCGGTCGACCAGCTCCTGGGTGCCGGTGACGGTGACGCCCGCAGTCTCGCCCTGAACATATTCAACGTCGCCGCCGAAATCCATGACGAGGGTGTCGGTCCCGTCCCAGGTCAGGGTGCGGGTGACCTTGGGGCCGGCATCGCGGCCGTCGCTGTTCTGGACCCGCTCGAAGCGGACGGACTCGCCGTGACCGTCCCCGAGGGTCCAGATCCAGTTGTTGTTGGCCAGATCGCGTCCGCCGAGGGCGAATGCTCCCCCCAGGCAGATAAGGGTCAGAACCAGCCCGGCGGCGGCAATGATCAGGGATGTGCGGATCATGATGTTTCTCCGGGAAAAGGGGTCAGGCGACCTGTGGCTCAAGCGCGGGCTTGAGCAGGCGATAATGAAGGCGGGCGAACCAGACGACGCCGTTGACCAGCCAGATGGTCAGCACGGTCAGCAGGGCGGCGCCCGTGACGGACGCAGCCATCAGGCCCAGTCCGGCGAGGATGGCGGCCAGGGGACCGCCGGGGGCTCCGGCGATGGGGCCTGCCACCATGAGGATGACTCCCGCAATGAAGGTGCCCAGCGCGGCGGCATAGCCGCCCAGAATGACGCCGACGATGCTCATCAGCAGCGGCAGCAGGATCAGAATGTCGATGGCGCCCAGTCCCAGCACCGCGAGAATGGCGGCCGTGGCAGATGAGGGGTTCTGTTCCTGATGCCAGCGGCGGATACCGGCCTCGGCCTTCAGCTCGCGGGCGAGGCGGTCCGGATTACCGAGGGCTGCGGCCACCTCGGCCTCGCTGCGGCCCTCAGCCAGACCGTCATCGAAATGGGCCTCATAGTCGTTGAGGACTTCGGCGGCGGCGCTGGTCGGCATGCCGACCAGACCCTTCTTGAGCCGGGACATGAATTCGGCGCGTGTCATTGGGCAGCTCCCCCCTCTTGCGTGTCTGTGGTGGCGGGCACGGGCGTGTCCGCCTCGGTGATCAGGTCATCGACGGCCTTGGCAAAGCGGCGCCATTCGCGGCCCTGGTCTTCCAGAGCGCGTCGGCCGGCATCGGTCAGGCGGTAGTATTTACGCGAAGGGCCGGCGGGTGATTCGACCAGATAGGTCTCGACCCAGCCATCCGTCTGCATGCGGCGCATCAGGGGATAGATGGTGCCTTCGCCCATATCGATCGCATCGGACAGGCGACTGGCGATCTCGTAGGCGTAGCTGTCATCACGGGCCAGAAGGGCCAGGACGCACAGGCCCAGCACCCCCTTCTTCAGCTGTATTTCAATCGGCTCGGGCAAATCGGCCTCCTTTGATGACCCATTCTCTATCGCAAGCTATTGGGTGATGCAAGGTAGCTTGCGAAACATGACGACGATTTAATTTCCGGGTGCGGCGTCATGGAGCGGCATTGATGACCCTCCATCGCTTGGCAAGCGCGAAGCGGGGGGATAAGGACCGGCCATCACACTACGCCCGAGGGGCCGGGTGCGTCTGCGATCCGTTCGCAGATCGCTCGTAGGAAAGACTGAGATGAGGACGTCTGCGATGGCATCGGGCATTCGCGCCCTTAAGGCAGCCACGGCGGCAATGACCGCTTCGATCGGCGCCACGATCATGGTGGGGGCCTCGGCCATGCCCGCCATGGCCCAGGAACTGCTGGGTCAACCGACTCCGGGGGCCGGGGGTATTGCCCTTCAGCCGGCGGCGTCCGAGCTCAAGCACGACGCCATCTGGTTCCACGACGTGATCCTGATGCCGGTCATCACGATCATCAGCCTGTTCGTACTGGGCCTGCTGATCTGGGTGGCAATCCGCTACAACAAGAAGGCCAATCCGGTCCCGGCCAAGTGGAGCCACAACACCCTGATCGAGGTGATCTGGACCATCGTGCCCGTCGTGATCCTGCTGGTGATCGCGATCTTCTCGTTCCGGCTGCTGTACAAGTATGAGGCCATGCCCGAGCCGGACCTGACCGTGAAGGTCACCGGCAACCAGTGGAACTGGGGCTATGAATACCCCGACCAGGCTGTCCCCGAGTATATCTCGAACATGCTGCCGGAAGACGAGGCCCAGGCCCGCAACGTGCCGTATCGTCTGGCTGCAGACGAGGCCATGGTCGTGCCGGTCGGCAAGACGGTGCGTCTGCTGATCACGGCGTCGGATGTCATTCACTCGGTCGCCCTGCCGGCCTTTGGCCTGAAGACCGACGCCGTCCCGGGCCGCACGAATGAGACCTGGTTCAACGCAGAGCGCACCGGCGTCTACTACGGCCAGTGCTCAGAGCTGTGCGGCGTCGATCACGCCTTCATGCCCATCGAAATCCGCGTGGTGACCGAAGCCGAGTTCGCCGCCTGGGTCGCCTCCAAGGGCGGTTCCATGACGGCTGCTGCGGCTGAAGCCGCCGCCGCTGAGGTCGCTCCGGCCGCCGAAGCGACAACCGATACGGCGGCTGATGCCGCCACCTCCGAACCGGCGGCAACGCCCGCCGCCGCCCAATAAGTTACGCGAGAGCCCCGAAACGACCATGGCCACCGCACACGCCGCCCACGACGATCACGACCACAAGCCCGGGTTCTTCACCCGCTGGTTCCTGTCGACCAATCACAAGGACATCGGCACCCTGTATCTGCTGTTCGCCATCATGGCGGGCATCGTCGGCGGCGCCCTTTCGGGCCTGATCCGCTGGGAACTGGCCGAGCCGGGCATGCAGGTGTTCGTGCAGGGCGGTCTGATCGAGCAGCTGGGTCTCGTTGAGGCGTCCAAGCACGGCTATAACGTCACCGTGACGGCCCACGCCCTGATCATGATCTTCTTCATGGTCATGCCCGCCATGATCGGCGGCTTCGGCAACTGGTTCGTGCCCATCATGATCGGTGCGCCGGACATGGCCTTCCCGCGCATGAACAACATTTCGTTCTGGCTGCTGGTCGCGGCCTGGATCCTGCTGTGCATGTCGATGTTCGTCGACGGTGGCCCGGGCAAGGGCTTTGGCGGGGGCTGGACCATCTATCCGCCGCTGTCGACCATGGGCCACACCGGCCCGGCCATGGATCTGGCGATCTTCTCCCTGCACGTCGCGGGCGCCAGCTCGATCCTCGGCGCCATCAACTTCATCACCACCATCTTCAACATGCGCGCGCCGGGGATGACCCTGCACCGCATGCCGCTGTTCGCCTGGTCGGTGCTGATCACCGCCTTCCTGCTGCTGCTGTCGCTGCCGGTCCTGGCGGGCGCCATCACCATGCTGCTGACCGACCGCAACTTCGGCACCAGCTTCTTTGACCCCGCCGGCGGCGGTGATCCGGTGATGTTCCAGCATCTGTTCTGGTTCTTCGGTCACCCCGAGGTCTACATCCTGATCCTGCCGGGCTTCGGCATCATCAGCCACATCGTCTCGACCTTCTCGAAGAAGCCCGTGTTCGGCTATCTGGCCATGGCCTACGCCATGGTGGCCATCGGCTTCATCGGCTTCGTCGTGTGGGCCCACCACATGTACACCGTCGGCATGACCGTGAACCTGCGGGCCTATTTCATCGCCGCGACCATGGTCATCGCTGTTCCAACCGGGGTGAAGATATTCAGCTGGATCGCGACCATGTGGGGCGGGTCCATCGACTTCAAGACGCCCATGCTGTGGGCTGTCGGCTTCATCTTCCTGTTCACCATCGGCGGCGTGACCGGCGTGGTGCTGGCCAATGCCGGCATCGACTACAGCTTCCACGACACCTATTACGTCGTCGCCCACTTCCACTATGTGCTGTCGCTGGGCGCCGTGTTCGCTATCTTCGCGGGCTTCTACTACTGGTTCGAGAAGATGTTCGGCGTGAAGTACAATGAGTTCCTGGGCGCGCTGCACTTCTGGATCATGTTCGTCGGCGTGAATGTGATCTTCTTCCCGCAGCACTTCCTCGGCCTGCAGGGCATGCCGCGTCGCTACATCGACTATCCGGAGGCCTATACCTTCTGGAACCAGGTGTCGTCGTGGGGCTATGTGATCACCGTGGTCGGCGTCGTGGTCTTCCTGATCGTGCTGATCGAGGCCGCCATCCGTCGTCGCCCGGGCGTTGCCAATCCGTGGGGCGAAGGCGCCACGACCCTGGAATGGACCCTGTCCTCGCCGCCGCCGCATCACCAGTTCAATGAGCTGCCGGTGGTCAAGGACGAGAAACACCACTGACCCGAGGGCGCATCCGCGCCGGACGGCCTGATCCGAAGTCCCCGGGACCGTCCCTTCCTTGTGAAGGGACGGTCCTGACCTTTCATAGAACGACACGGTCTCCCGACCCATGACCGACACGCGGCCCAGACTGTCGACTGCCCAGCCCGGTGACTATTTCCAGCTGCTGAAGCCGCGCGTCATGTCGCTTGTCATCTTCACGGCGGTGACGGGCCTGGTCGTTGCACCAGGTCAGCTGAATCCGCTGGTCGCCGCCATCGCCATCCTGTGCATTGCGGTCGGCGCCGGCGCCGCCGGGGCCCTCAATATGGGGCTGGAGGGCGAGACCGATGCCCTGATGAAGCGCACCCGGGGTCGGCCCGTCGCCGCCGGTCGCGTCAACAAGAACGACGCCCTGGCCTATGGCGCGGTCCTGTCGCTGTTCTCGGTCATGCTGCTGGGCATGAACACCAACTGGTTCGCGGCCGGCTTGCTGGCGCTGACCATCGTCTATTACGCCGGCTTCTACACCCTGATGCTCAAACGCCGGACGCCGCAGAACATCGTCATTGGCGGGGCGGCCGGAGCATTCCCTCCGGTGATCGGCTGGGCCGCCGTGACCGGCGATGCGCCGTGGCAGGCCTGGCTGCTGTTCCTGATCATCTTTCTGTGGACGCCGCCGCACAGCTGGGCGCTGGCCCTCTATTCGGCCGGTGACTATGCGCGGGCGGGAATTCCCATGATGCCGGTGGCGCGGGGGGCGAAGTCGACCCGCCTGCAGATCCTGCTCTACAGTCTGGTTCTGGTGCCGGTCGCCATCCTGCCGGGCGTGACGGACCTCGGGGGAGCGATCTATCTGGGTGTGTCGCTGATCGGCGGCCTGTTGTTCCTGCTGCTGGCCTTTCGGCTGTGGCGCAGCCGGGCAGGGGATCAGCCCGAGGCCGACCGAACCCATGGCGGTCCCGCTGTGGGACGAGAGGCCGCATTGTATGATGTGCGGATTGACGCCAAACCGGCTCGCAATCTGTTCGCCTATTCGATCCTGTATCTGATGCTGCTGTTCCTGGCGCTCCTGCTCGAGAACCTGCCCGCATCCACCCTGGTATGCCCCTCATGCGCCTGACCGAAGAAGAACTGACCGCCCGCAAGCGCCGCAATCTGTGGATCGCGCTGGGACTGGTCGCCTTCATGGTGCTGGTCTTTCTGACGACCTTTCTGCGCCTGAAGCAGAACATCTCTGACTCGTCAGCCGCAAGAGCTGTCGCCGAGGCCCCGGCCCAGCCGACCGGCCCCGGTAGCAAGGGCGCCTCATGAATCGCAAGAATCTGATCGCCCTGATCTGCGGCGGTGTGGTCATGCTGATGACCGGTGCCGCGTTTGCCGCCGTGCCGCTCTATCAGCTGTTCTGTCAGGTGACCGGCTTTGACGGCACGGTGCGCAAGGCCGACAAGGCCCCGGACGTCGTGCTGGACGAGACGGTGCTGATCCGCTTCGACACCAATGTCCGCAACTTGCCGATGGAGTTCAAGGCCGAGCAACTGCAGCAGCGCGTGCGAATCGGCGAGACGGGCATGGCCTATTTCGAGGTGACCAACACCTCCGATCAGCCGATCGGCGCCACGGCCGCCTATAATGTCGTGCCCGAGCGGGCCGGGGCCTATTTCCAGAAGCTGCAATGCTTCTGTTTTGACGGTCAGGTCATCCCCGCCGGCGAGACGATGCGCTTTCCGGTGCAGTATTTCGTGGCCCCCGAACTGGCCACCGATCCCGAAGGCAGGGGCGTGACCCAGATCACGCTCAGCTATACGTTCTACCCGACCAAGGATTTTGACCCCGCTTCGGTGACGGCAAACTCTGGCGCGTCGGGATCGTGAGCGCTATAGGGCCAATCACGAGTCTATCCGAGAGCAAGAGACCCCAGAATGGCTGACGCGCACGCCGCTCCTCATCACGACTATCACCTGGTCAATCCCAGCCCGTGGCCGCTGGTCGCCTCGATCGCCGTCACGGTGATGATGGTCGGCGCGGTTGCCTGGATGAAAGGCGTCTTTGGTCTTGAGGCCGGGACCCAGTGGCTGTTCTTCGCCGGTCTGGCGGGCGTGCTCTATTCCATGTTCGGCTGGTGGAGCGACGTGATCAAGGAAAGCCGTCAGGGCGATCACACGCCGGTCGTCTCGATCGGCCTGCGCTACGGCATGGTGCTGTTCATCGCGTCGGAAATCATGTTCTTCGCGGCCTTCTTCTGGATGTTCTTCGAAATGTCCGTCTACAACGAGGTGCGCGCACACATCCCGGCGATCAGCTTCTGGACCGACACGGCCACCGCGTGGACCAATGCCGATGGTACGAGCCTGTGGCCGCCCAAGGGCGTCGAGGTGCTGGATGCCTGGCAACTGCCGCTGCTGAACACCGTCATCCTGCTGCTGAGCGGTACGACGGTCACCTGGGCCCACCACGCGCTTCAGGTCGGTGACCGCAAAGGCGCCAAGCTGGGCCTGCTGATCACGGTTCTTCTGGGGGTGCTGTTCACCGGCGTTCAGGCGTACGAATATTACCACATCATCCACGAGAACCTGTTCTTCAACGAGGAAGCGGTGAACTCGGGCCTGTACGGGTCGATCTTCTTCATGGCGACCGGTTTTCACGGGTTCCACGTGCTGATCGGCACCCTGTTCCTGGCCGTCTGCCTGCTGCGGCTGATGGCGGGCCAGATGTCGCCGAAGAAGCATTTCGGCTTTGAGGCCGCGGCCTGGTACTGGCACTTCGTCGACGTGGTCTGGCTGTTCCTGTTCGCCTTCGTCTACGTCATCTACGGGTGATCAACGGGCCCACAGGGATCGATCTTCAGCCGGCGCGGATCAACCCGATCCGCGCCGGTTTGCTTTGCCGGTGCCCGGCCTGCGGCGAGGGCAAACTGTTCGCCGGCTTTCTCAAGGTGGTGGATTGCTGCGCGGTCTGCGGCACCGACTTCACCCGGCTGAACACCGGCGATGGAGCATCCGTCTTCATCATGCAGATCTCGGGCGGCATCTCGGCGTTTCTTGCGCTGGGCCTGCAGATCGCCTTTGCGCCCCCGCTGTGGGTGTTGCTGATCGTGGCGGTGCCGCTGGTTCTGGCCCTGTCCTTCGGCTTGATGCGTCCGGGCAAGGGGCTGATGATTGCCCTGCAGATCCGCGATCGCCACCATGGAGTCGCGCCCCATGTCTGAACACAGGACGGCCCGCTTTCCCTGGGGGCTGACCATCGTCTCGCTTCTGGCTTTCGTCCTGCTCGTGTCGCTGGGCGTGTGGCAGGTTCAGCGCCTTCAGTGGAAGCAGGGCCTGATCGCTCGCGCCGAGGCCGCTGCCGACCTGCCGCCGGTGTCTCTGGAGGCCCTCGCGCAGATGCCGGATCCGGAGTTCCGCACGGCCGTGCTCGTCTGTGATTTCCAGAACGGCCGGTGGGTAGAGCTTCAATCCATCCAGGACGGAGAGGTGGGCGTGCGTCTGATCTCCAGCTGTGACGGCTGGCTGGTCGACCTGGGCTTTGTGCCCGAAACGGTGAGCGCCCGCCCGGCGCAACAGCCCGCTGCCATCCCCGCCATCACCGCCCAGGCCCGGCGGGTGGAAGTGCCCGGCGCCTTTGCCCCGCCGCCGGAGGGTAACCGCTTCTACGCCCGCGACACCGAGGCCATGAGCCGGGCGCTGGGCGTCGAGGGCCCGGTGCCTCCCTATGTGCTGTTTGCCACCGGCTCGGCATGGCCGGGTTGGGAGGCACTGCAACCCTCCGCCCCTCCCGCCGCGTTTTCAAATAACCATCTGGGCTATGCCCTGACCTGGTTCGGCCTGGCGCTTGCGCTGGCCGGATTCTACATCGCTCTGCTCCGCCGGAAGCTGACATCCTGACCCTGAAATCCCACACCCTGCCGAATGGCGTCCGCGTCGTCTGCGATCCAATTCCGGGTCTGCAGACCGTGGCTGTCTGCGTGGCCATCGCCGCCGGCGCGCGGCACGAAAGCCCCGAGCATTCCGGCTGGTCCCATTTCCTGGAGCACATGGTGTTCAAGGGGGCGGGCGACATGTCGGCCCGCGAGATTGTCGAGCGGATCGAGGCCGGGGGCGGCTCGATCAATGCCTCGACCGGCTATGAGCGGACCGTCTTCGAGGTCCGGGCCATGGCGGACGGGCTGGAGACCGCACTTCAGGTGATCTCCGACCTGATCTTCCGCCCGGTGTTCGATTCGGATGAGGTCGAACGCGAAAAGGACGTCGTCGCTCAGGAAATCGCCGAGGCGTTTGATACCCCCGACGACCACGTCTTCGAAATGGCGCAGTCGCGCGCGTTCGAGGGCCAGCCTCTGGGACGCGCCATCCTCGGTCAGGTTGAGACGCTGGCCCCCATCGACCGCGAAGCCATCCGGGCCTTCCGTGCGGACATGTACCGGCCTGACCGGATCGTGGTGTCCGTATCGGGGAATGTCGATGAGGCGCGGCTTCTGGCCCTGGTCGAGCGCGGCTTTTTGGAAGGCGCCGCCCGCGCGGCGTCGCCTGTGCCGTCCGGGACGTTCATGGGCGGTGAGGCGCGGCTGGCTCGTCGGATCGAGCAGGCGAATCTGGTCTTCCTGCTTCCGGGCCTCAGCCATACCGACCCGCGCCGGCCCGCGCTGAGGCTGGGCGTCGAGATTCTGGGGGGTGGCATGGCCTCGCGCCTGTTCCAGACCGCCCGGGAAGAGCGGGGACTGGCCTATGCCATCGACGCCTACCACGAGAGCTATGCCGACTGCGGCCTGCTGGGCATCTATGCGGGCTCAGCTGCCGACCGGGCGGCTGAACTGGCCCGGGTCTGTGGCGAGACGATCCGGGCGCTGGTGACCGACGGTCCGACCGACCGCGAACTCGACCGCGCCCGCGCCGTCGCCCGGGCCGGCATCCGCATGGCCGACGAAAGCCCCGTCGCGCGCGCCGGGCGACTGGCAACCCAGTCGCTGATCTTCGGCCATCCGGTCAGCAGCGACGCCATGGTCGACGAGGTCATGTCCCAGAGCCGTGAGGATGTGCGGCAGGCCCTGGCAAGCTGTCTGGCGCCGGGCCTGACGGCCACGGCGGTGCTCGGACCGAAGGCCGGCCTGTCAGCGGGCCTGCTGTTCGAGCGCGCCCTGACAGGATAAGCCTGACCGATGGCTATTCTGGACTGGATCAGCGAGCGGTCTGGCCCGACGCTTCAGTCGGAGGGGGTTGTGCTGCGTCCGCCGCGTTCGGCGGACTATGAAGCCTGGGCCGCGCTCCGGGCGGTGTCACAGGCCTATCTGGCGCCCTTTGAGCCCGCCTGGCCCGAAGACGATCTGACCCGACCCGCCTTTCGAAGGCGTCTGGCTCTTTACGGCCGAGAGATGGACCTCGGCACGGCCTGGCCGTTCTTTGTGTTCGAAGCCTCCAGCGGCCAGCTGGCCGGTGCGGTCACCCTGTCCCACATCCGCCGAGGCGTCAGCGAGGCCGGGACCCTCGGCTACTGGATCGGCCAACCCCATGCCGGGAAGGGCTATTGCACGGCTGCGGTCCGGGGCATGGTCGCCTTTGCGTTCGACACGCTGAACCTCCACCGGGTCGAGGCGGCCTGCGTGCCGTGGAACGTCGCCTCGCGCCGGGTCCTGGAAAAAGCCGGGTTTGAGTCCGAAGGAATGGCCCGGGCTTATCTCAAAATTAACGGCGCATGGGCAGATCATCTTCTGTTCGGACGTGTCGATGATCGACACGAGGATGGCGCTGGCAAAGCGCCGGGTGAGGATCGTTCAGGCGGGTGAGTACGCGGCAATCAGCCCTGGCCTGGGATGCCTCGATGGCCATCGAGGCGCTGGCAGCGGCTGACTCGGCCCTGTGGGTCTGGACCCCGTCCGAGGACCGCTTGCGCGTGACCGGGGCCAGCCGACCGCTGGGACTGGGCCCGCTGGCCCCCGAATGTTCCGGCGCCGCCTTTGCCGCAGTGGCCATGCCGCAGGACCGGGCATTGGCAGAGGCCCTGCTCAAGCCCCAGGCGGAAGGCACCGAAATCGCCGTGCGTCTGCGCATGCGGGATCATCCGACCTGTCTGTGGCGCGGTGTCTGGCTGGAAGACGGTCTGCGGGCCGCAGGTGTGGTCGCGCTGGAGACAACCTTTGCCGGATCGGACCGTGATCCCTTGACCGGATTGCTGGACCGGCGCTCCTTCCTCGCGCGGGTCGGCGAGACCCTGACGCGGGCCGGAGACTATGAGCTGGTGGTCGCCGATGTGGATCGCCTGCGTCGTCTCAACGAGGCGCTGGGCCATGAGCGGGTGGATCGGGTGTTGTCTGCCCTGGGCTCCCGTCTGGCAGCAGCTTTCTCGGGCGACGACCTGCCTGCCCGGATCGGCGAGGATGAGTTCGCGGTTCTGGTTCGCAAGGGCACCGGCCATGTCCCGGGCCGCCTGCGTCAGGCGCTGGAACAGCCGCTGCGGGTCGCCGGCTTTGACATCTATCCGACGGTCTCGATCGGGGCCGTGACGGCCGAGGGCGGGCCCGATGCCCCGGATCCCGGCGAACTGCTGCGTAGGGTTGAGCTAGCGGTCGAGCAGGCCAAGTCGGCTGGCCGCGGCGGCGCTGCCGCCTATGGTCGGGCGTTGGAAACCGACAGCCTGTCGCGACTGGCGCTGGAGTCTGACCTGCGCAATGCCTTTGTGCGCGGCGAGATCGAAGCCTTCTATCAGCCCATCGTGAACCTCAAGACCGGCGCCGTGGCCGGGTTTGAGGCTCTGTGTCGTTGGCGTCACCCCAAGCGGGGGCTGGTCCCGCCCGACGAATTCCTGACCCTGACCGACGAAATGGGTCTGATGAACGAGCTGGGTCTGCTGATGATGACCCAAGCCGCGCGCCAGCTGGCCGAATGGCTGAAGCGCCACCCGATGGCCGGCAAGCTGTTCTGCAGCGTCAATCTGTCGGTCGGCGAGATCGAGCGCCCCAATCTGGTCGAGGACGTGGCCCGTATCATCGAAGAGACTGGCCTGCCCCGCGGTGCGCTGAAGCTGGAGGTCACCGAAGGTGACATCATGCGCGACACGGCCAGTGCTGCGGTGGTGCTGGCGCGCCTGAAAGAGGTCGGGGCCTCGCTGGCGCTGGACGACTTCGGCACCGGTTTCTCGTCACTCAGCTATCTGGCGCGTCTGCCGTTCGATACGCTCAAGATCGACCGCTATTTCGTGCTGACCATGGATCGGGACGAGGGCTCAGCCAAGATCGTGCGCTCGGTCGTCAATCTCGGGCGTGACCTGTCGCTGGAGGTCGTGGCCGAGGGCGTCGAGAACGCCGGTCTGGCGGCCCTGCTGCTGCAGGACAACTGTCACTACGGGCAGGGCTTCGGCTATGCCCCGGCCCTGCCTGCGCAGGAAGCCGAGGTTTACCTGAACGAGTCCCTGTCCGATGGGGCCGCCCCCATCCGCGCCCGCTCGGCCTGAGGTCTAGCTCTTCCGGGCACGCTTGCGATTGCGCCGCCGCAGCAGTCGGTCGGATATCGCCTCAGCGTGTTTGAGCGTGAAGTTCAGCGCGGCGGGGCTGCCGCGTTTGGCGCCCACACTGTCGGCGACGATGGCGCCACGCTCGCCGATCGGCTCCGGCTCGCCAACGGTCGTGTCGACGGCCGTCTGGTGCTCGATCTCGGCGTTCAGCTCGGCGCCCATCAGGATGATCTGCACGGTCAGCCAGGTCCACAGCAGGAAACCCATCATAGCCGCCAGCGGGCCAAAGCTGTCAGTCCTCACGAAATTTTGCAGATACCAGCTGAACACAGCCGACAAGCCCAGACTGAGGGTGGCCGCCATCACGGCGCCGGGCGTCAGCCAACGCCAACGCGCCCGCGCCCGGCAGGGGCCATGCCTGTAGATGACCGTCAGCGCCGTAATGTAGACAACATAGAGCACGAGCCAACGCAGGGGAGCCAGTGGCTCCAGATGGGTGGCGAGACCCAGGGGCCCCAGAACCAGCGGCACCCCGACCACCAGGGCTGCGGTCACCAGAACCGCCGCCAGACCCGCCAGGGTGAACCCCATGCACAACAGATTGTAGTGGACGACATTGCGTCGCTCGACCTCGTGATAGGCGATGTTCAGCCCGTAGAAGAGCGTCTTGATGCCGTTGTTGGCGACCCAAAGCGACAGGGCCAATGTGCCGATCAGCGTCACCGTCAAGCGCGGCCGGGAGTCCTCGGCCAGCCTCTGCATCTCACCGCCGATGAACTGCGCCACGCCGGAGGGCAGGACGGAATAGAGGAAGCGCAATCTTCCCCAGGCGTCCTCGGGGTCCGCGAACAGGCCATAGACAGTGACGATGGTAGCCAGCGTCGGAAACAGGGCCAGCAGCACAAAGAAAGTGACTCCGCCCGAAACGAATCCGACCCGGTCCCCGAAATAGCTGGCGCCGGTGCGCCACAGGATGTCGGTCCAGCCCTTACGCGGTATCTGGCCGGGCTTTTGCGCCACCCTTCCGCGCCCGGGTTCCCGGGCCTCATAGTCCTCGGGCGTCGGGGGCAGAGGTTCGGCGGGCTCGGGGCGGTAGCGGCGCAAATCCACGCCGACCTTGTGGCCTTTCCGATGCAGGAGGTGCGCGGCACCGGCCCCCGCGGCCAGACCGCCGAACAGGGCCGCCGCCAGCCCGACCAGCGGGCCGCCCATGCCGGGCGGTTTCGAGGAGGATGACGCCATGGTCCGCTAACGGCCACGCTGGCCTGCCGTTCCGCTTGAATTTTCGTGCCGAGCCCCCCAATCAACGCCCATGTCCGACACACCGACGCTGCTCACCACCTGGAAGACCGCCCAGACCCGTCTGAAGGCGGGCCGCATCGACAGCCCGTCGATCGATTCCCGCCTGTTGCTGGAAGCCGCCTGCGACGTCAGCCGCCTCGACATCCTGACCGATCCCTACCGGGCGGTGACGGCCGAACAGGCCGCGGCCTATGAGGCCATGATCGACCGCCGGCTGAAGCGCGAACCCGTCTCGCGCATTCTGGGCCGCAAGGGCTTCTGGAAGATCATGCTCAGCGTGACGCCGGATGTGCTGAGCCCGCGTCCGGACACCGAGACGCTCCTGGACGTGGGTCTGGCCGCCTTTGCGCCGCATCAGGCGTTCCAGATTGCGGACCTCGGGACTGGCTCGGGCGCCATCCTGCTGGCCTTTCTGGCGGAGCGGGCAGGGGCGACCGGCGTCGGCACCGACATCTCGACCGAGGCGCTGGCTGTGGCTCGTGACAATGCTGCCAGTCTTGGTCTGGAGGGTCGTGCGGCCTTCCTCCGGACAGAGTGGGCGACCGGGTTTGAAGACCAGAGCTTCGATCTTGTGGTGTCGAACCCGCCCTATATCCCAACGGCTGACATCGCCGGGCTGGACCCGGAGGTTCGAGACCATGATCCGCACCTGGCGCTGGACGGCGGCCCGGACGGGCTTGAGGCTTACCGCCAGCTGGTGCCCGAGATCCGCCGCGTCATGAAGCCGGACGGGATCTTTGCGGTCGAGATCGGCTGGGACCAGGGCGATGCGGTCAAGGCCCTGTTCGACGAGGGCGGGTTCGACGATGTGAAGGTGGTGCTCGACCTGGCCAATCGCAGTCGGGTGGTGACAAACGGTCCCGATCCGCGTGCACAGGCGCCGGATATGTCTCTCCTTTCCTGAGCCGGCCCCTCGCAGGGCGCCGGAAAAAGACCCCTTGGAATGCCGGCCAAGGCGCGCTAAGTCTTGTCTGTCTCCCACCAATCGCATCTCCGTGCGCCCTTCCGGGCCAACTGACAGGCGAGCGGCATGCGCGACGACCCGATCCCTGACACGGGCCCGGGTGGACCGCGCGGGTGACAACGGCTTCCGATGACATTGATGGCGGGATTCCTCCCGAACCACGGACAGACGAAACAAAACCCGGCCTCGACAGTCACCTGTGTCGGCCACCCTCCCGGAACGGTAGAGTCTATGAGAGATTTCAAGGGCATGAAGCGCCAACGCGGCCGCAACAGGAAGCCCGGTGGCAACAACAATGCCAACAGCGCCAATCCGAACCGGTCATGGGATTCGCAAGGCCCTGAGAACATCAAGGTCCGCGGCAATGCCCAGACCGTCTATGAGCGCTATATGCAGCTGGCGCGCGACGCTGCCTCTGCCGGTGATCGCGTCCTGGCCGAGAACTATCTGCAGCACGCCGAGCATTATTTCCGCGTACTGAGGGCGCTGCAGCCGCAGCGGCCAGTGTCGGAAATCGCCCAGCGCGAACTGTCCAATCAGGGCTTCGACATCGACTTCGAAGATGAAAGTGGCGCCCAGGCGGCCGCCTTCCTCGCGGCCCAGCAGGCTCAACAGAACAACCAGCAGAACAACACCGGCAATCCGAACGGCGGCAATCCGTCCGGTCAGCAGCCGCAAGGCCAGCAGCCCCAGACCAATGACCGGGACCGCGATCGTGACCGTGACCGTGACCGGGACCGGGACCGGGATCGCGACCGTGACCGTGACCGTGACCGCGACACGGACGGCGAGGCCCGCAGCGAGGGCGACGGCGGCGGTCGCCGCGAGACTCGTCGCGAACGCTGGGAGCGCCGCAAGGACGAACAACGCGGCCGCAGGCCCTCTCAGGACGGCGAGTCCGACGTGTCCGAGGACCGTTCCAACGAGGAGCCGCAAACCTCGGAGGGACCGTCCGACGACGCGCCCGAGGCGCGCACCGAGGCGCCGGCCCGTCCCGCCCGCAAGCCGCGTCGCCCGCGCGAGGATGCCCCCGTCCGGGAGACGTCCGACGCAGACGCCCTGCCGGGCTTTCTGACCCGCCCGACCCCGCGCGTCTCCGAGGCTTCGTCGGACACGGCCTCGGACGAGGCCGCGCCGGCTCGTCGTCGCGCGCCCCGCAAGAAGGCCGCCGAGACCGCCGACAGCGGCGAATAGACCCTCCGGCCTTGACCTCCGCGCTTCGCCCGGGCCCACTGGCCCGGTCCTGACGAGAAGGGGTTGCCATGTCCTATGCCCGCCACGTCCGCACGGTCGGACTGACCGCGCTGGCGGCCCTGATCCTGTCGGCTTGCGCTTCGGCGGGTGGAGGCTATGCCCCGCCGCCCCCGCCTCCGCCACCGGATGGGTCCGGCCCGGTCCTGCGGGACTGGCGCACCATCATCACCAGCTATGATCGCGACCGCTATGGGCGCGTCGATGCTGCCTGGCGTCTGGCGCTGGAACAGGCGCGTCGACAGGAGGGGTCGGGCGACCTCGGCTCGCTCGGCGCCTTGCTTGATCCGGATGCAGGCGTTGGCGGTGTCACCCCGCCCGAGGGCGACTATCGCTGCCGCACAGTCAAACTGGGCTCCCAAGGCGGTGAGGGTGGCCTCGGCTATGTGGTCTATGGCTGGTTCGACTGCCGGATCGAGCGCACGCCGGCGGGCCTGAAATTCTCCAAACTGACCGGATCGCAGCGGCCCTCCGGCCTGCTGTTTCCGGAGAACGACCGCGAGATGGTGATGCTAGGCTCCATGGCGCTGGGGTCAGAACCGCCCGCGAACTCCTATGGTCAGAACTCCGACCGGGACATGGTGGTTGTGCTGGAACGCATCGGCTCGCGCCGCTGGCGGCTTGTCATCCCTTGGCCGCAGTATGAATCCAACCTCGACATCATTGAACTGGTGCCCAACTGACCGGAACCGCTTGACCTGAGGGTCGTGTCCCCCCAGCCTTACGGCGTCTCAGTCGGAGGGTTCAGGACATGCGTGGCACGGGTTTCAGTATCTTGGTGGTGGTGGCCATCATTCTGGTGGGTGCGGCCTTCCTGATCGGCATGCCGACCTACAACGTTTATTCCAAGACCATGGCGGGCAAGGCGGCCTATGAAGAGGCCGTCCAGAACCGGCGCATCCGCGTGCTGGAAGCGCAGGCTTTGCTGGATGCCGCCGAACTGACGGCCCAGGCCGAGGTGGCGCGCGCCAAGGGCACCAATGAGGCCAACCGCATCATGGCCGAAAGCCTGGGCGGTCCGGAGAACTATCTGCGCTGGGCCTATATCAACATGCTGCAGGAAACGGCCGGCAGCGGCGATCGCCAGATCATCTACCTGCCGACCGAGGCGGGCATGCCGATTCTTGAAGCCGGCCGCCGTCCCCCCGCCAACTGACGCTGGACGTCAGACCGGCTCTGCGGGCGCACCTACTTCGTCCTCGACGATCCGCGCCACGGCCATGTCTGCGGTGACATTGCCGACGGTGCGGAAGATGTCCGGGATCACCTCGACCGCCAGCAACAGCGGCAGGATCTCGAGCGGCACGCCCATGGCGATACAGATCGGGGCGATCGAGACGAAGAAGCTGATCTGGCCCGGCAGGCCGACCGAGCCGATGCTGACCAGCACCGCCGTCAGGCCCGCTGCGACCAGCTGCCCCATGGTGGGTTCTATACCGAACAGATGGGCGCAATAGATGACCACGCCCAGATTGGCGACCGGGCTGGTGATGCGGAACACCGCCACGGCCAGCGGTAGCACCAGACCCGCTGTGGGGCGTGAGACGCCCAGCGCATCGACCGCGCGTTCGACCATGACCGGCAGGCTGGCCAGCGAGGACTGGGTCGAAAAGGCGACGACCTGGGCCGGGGCCACGCCGCGCGCAAACCCGGCCAGGCTGACCTTGCCGAACGCCACCACCAGCGGATAGCACAGCAGGGTGATGCCGATGGTCGCCAGCGACACAATGGCGACATAGTGGGCCAGGGTTCCGGCGGCACCGACGCCCGCCGTCAACCCGACGCCCAGCGCCAGGGCGAACACGCCGACCGGCGCGGCCATCAGCACCCAGCGCACGATCACGATCATGGTCTCGGCCACGGCTTCAAAGAAGGTCACGAGCGGCAGGCGCAGCCGGTCGGGCAGGCGGGTGGCAGCAAAGCCGAAGAAGACGGCGAACACGACCAGGCCCAGGATGGCGTCCTCGGCGGCAGCGCGGATCGGGTTGGCCGGAGCCAGCGTTTTCAGGAACTCGCCGAACGGAGCACCCGGTCCTACCCCTTCAGGGCTGGGCGGTGCTCCGGCAATCAGGCGCGCGCCGCCTTCGGGGTCGATCGGCCAGATGGCGTGCAGTCCATAGGCCGCGCCGATGGCATAGACAGTCGCGACAACGATCAGGATGGCAAACACCATCAGCGCCCGCCCGGCCAACAGGCCCGCCCGGCCCGGTCCGTGCGCAGCCCCGGCGATAGAGGCGATGCCTGTCACCAGCAACGAAAAGACCAGCGGTACGATCGTCATCTTCAGGGCATTCAGCCAGAGCTGGCCCAGGGAGCCGATGAAGCTGGCGGTCTCGGCCCCGCCCGGCAGGCCGCGTGACTGGGCGATGGCTCCGACGATCAGGCCCAGCGCCAGCGCTGCCAGAACCTGCAGGCTCAGAGAGGGAAGAAAACGGCGTCCCTTGGTCAGCGTCATGGGTTCGGCCTCTCATCTCGCCCCAAAACGAGGCCGGACGGACGATATAGGGATGTCTGACCCGTTTCGCCAAGCGGAGGTGGAACGCCACGGCAAAGCTGGGTATTGATGGACCATGGTCAATGAACTCACCGAGCTGCAGGACGCAGCGGTCCTGCGGCTTGGGGGCATTTCCCTGACGTTGGGCGGACTGCTCACCGCCGCCATCATCATCGCTGTTGCCGGGGCCTTGTCCTGGGCCGCGACCCGAGCCATCCGGCGTTTGCGGTACAAGGCTACGCGTTCGACCCAGGCGCTGTACCTGCTCGAAAAGATGACGGGCTACGGCATTCTGATCGCCGGTCTTTTCATGGCCCTGTCGGCCGCGGGCCTGAACCTGTCGTCGCTGGCGGTGTTTGCCGGGGCCATCGGCATCGGGCTGGGCCTGGGACTTCAGGGCGTGGTCAAGGAGTTTGTCTCCGGCCTGTTCCTGATCTTCGACCGGATGGTGTCTGTAGGCGACTATGTCGAGCTCGACGATGCGCGCGGCGCCATTGTCGAGATCGGGCCGCGGGCGACCCGCATCCGCACCAATGACAACATCAACATTATCGTCCCGAACTCCAGCCTGATCGAAGGCAAGGTCACCAACTGGACGCTCAAGGGCGACACCCGCCGCATCCATGTGCCGTTCTCGGTGGCCTACGGGGCCGACCGTGCCGAGGTCCGGGACGTGGTGCTCAAGGCCGCGCGCGCCATCCCCTTCACCCTGCCCGAGACCGAGGCCCGCAAATGCCAGGTCTGGCTGGTCGGCTTCGGCGAGTCCGGGCTCGACTTCGAGCTGCTGGTCTGGCCGACGCAGGATGCCGTCAAGCGGCCCGCCGCCATGCACGCCGCCTATACCTGGGCCATCGCCGAAGCCCTCGACGAAGCCGGTATCGAGATTCCGTTCCCGCAGACGGATCTGCGCATCCGCAGCGTGTTTGGTCGTGAGGGTGATGACGCGCTGGAAATCCTCGGCCGTGCTCCCAAGGGCCGCAGCCGCAAATCAGCGCCGTCCGAGGCGACACCCAAGGCGGCAGCTCAGGGGTCCAATGACGCGGTCGAGGACCTGCTGCGCCCCAGCTCTGATCCGGTCGAGAAAGAACGGCTGTCGGGCGAGGATCGCTAGAGAGCGACGCCACTCTCCACTTGAAAGGCGGCCTGAATTTTCAAAGCCTGAACCGTCTCGCGCACATCGTGCACGCGGATGACCGACGCGCCCTTCCGAGCGGCCGCAAGCGCGAGTGCCAGCGATCCGCCCAGCCGGTCGCACGGGTCGCTCGCGAAGGGGTCGATGGCCTGGATCATCCGCTTGCGGCTCGCCCCGAACAGCACGGGAAAGCCGGTCTCGACCAGCGCGCCCAGCCCGGCCACCAGCGCCAGATTGTGTGTTAGCGTCTTGCCAAAACCGAGGCCGGGATCCAGCCAGATACGCTCGCGCTCAACCCCCGCTTCGAGGGCGACCTGCGCCCGTGCCATCAGCGCATCGCGAACCTCGGACACGACATCTGCATAGCGCGGATCGGCCTGCATGGTCCGAGGCTCACCCTGCATATGCATCAGCACGACGTCACAACCCAGTTCGGCTGCGACCGCCGGACTGTCGGGGGAGGACCCCAGCGCGCTGACATCGTTCCACATCGTTGCGCCGGCCCCGACCGCCGCGCGGGCTATGGCGGGCTTGACCGTGTCGATGCTGATCGGGCCGTCCCATTGCGCGCGCAGTCCGGCGATGACCGGCATCACGCGGTCCAGTTCCTGGGCCTCTCCGACCGGCTCGGCGCCGGGTCGGGTGCTTTCGCCGCCGACATCCAGAATGTCCGCCCCCTGCTCGACCAGCCGCATCCCATGCACGATTGCCGCCTCGACCGTCGCCAGCTGTCCCCCGTCCGAGAAGCTGTCGGGCGTGACATTGACGATACCCATGACGCGGGGCCGGGTCATGCGCCACCGCCGATCAGGCCGCTCAGCGCCTCAAGGTAGGCCGCAAACGCCCGCCGCCCGTCCTTGGTAATGGTGACCTCGGTGAGGGGCTTGTTGTCCCGGAAGCTCTTGTCGATGGACACATAGCCCGCCTCGGCCAGCTTCTTCAGGTGGACGGACAGATTGCCCTGGGTCGCTTCCAGCGCGGTCTTCAGTTCAGTGAAGTCGGCGGTCTCGACATCGGCGAGATAGACCATGATCCCCAGCCGCATGCGACCGTGGATCACCTCATCAATCTGTCCCAGACCGGCCAGACCCATGGTGGCTCAGGCCGCCGTGCGCGGCGTGCGGGCCTCGAGGTACATGATCAGGCCCGGTCCCGCGAACAGCAGGAACAGGGCCGCGGTGCAGACGCCGAGGTAGGCTACCGGCTCGCGCACCAGTACGCCCAGTGCCACCGCCGTCAGCCAGCCGCCCAATGAGGTCGCCAGCATCCAGCGCTTCTTCTTCAGGCTCCAGCCGACGAACCAGGCCGCGCTCTGCAGCGCGAAGATGATGGCGGGATAATAGAGCCAGACGGCAAAGTCCTGATCGCGCATCGCCCCGACGCCGAAGATGATGATCACCGCCGCATTGGCCATGCCGGTGCCGCTGAGGGCGGCATTGACGGCGCGGTTGGACGTGGTGCCCTTGCGGGTGCCACCCTGCTTGTTGTCCCGGTGGATCGCCCAGATCAGCACGATGAAGAAGGCGACGCTGATCCCGACTACAAAAGCGAGGCTGGGCACCGGCCCCCACAGGATCAGTCCGGCGGCCTGTCCCATGTGAAACAGACACTGAAATCCATACAGCAACCCGCCAGCCAGATAGCAGATGGCTGCCGACATCGGCATCCGGCCGCCGCCCTCCACGATCGAGCGCATGAAGGCCAGATCAGCCTCTGCAGACGGGGTTCTCAGCTTGGTCGCCATGGGTCGGTTCTCCTTGGACCGGCTTGTCCGTGGGTGGACGAGCCGACCGGGCTTGGCAAGATGTTATTCGGCGGGCGCCGGGGCCGGTTCGGCCTGACGTTTCCAGGGAATGCGCCGCCCGTTCAGCCAGCGTCCGATGAAGCTGTGGCGCACCAGCAGCTCATAGGTGATCAGGCTGACCAGCATCGTGCCGCCGATCACCAATGAGGCCTTGAGCCACCAGGGCGCGGCAAGACCCAGCACCAGGGTCTGGCCGACCATCACCAGCGGCAGGTGGACGATGTAGATCCAGTAGGACGCGTCGGCCAGATAGCGACGCACAGGGCTCCTGCGGCTGAACAGCTGCAGCGCCAGCGACATGGCGGCCATGGCACCGCTGAAAACTGCCAGCGCCATCAGGGTGGCCAGCGCAGCCTTGGCCGACGGGTCGGTGACGGGGGTCAGGTCGGGCACCGGGCCTCCGGCCAGCATCAGGGCGCCCGCGCCGGTTCCGAAGGCCACCACGGTGAACACCGGCCACAGCCTGCGAATGCGCTCCAGCAGGTCGCGCCTGCGGTCCAGCAGAAAGCCGAACAGGAAGGCACTGCCAAAGCCGGTCAGCGCTACGGCATTGGGCACCAGCCCCGTATCCGGCGTCGGAATGGCGAAGAAGGCGGTCCAGTTCGGGTGCAGATAGAAGGCCAGCGCCAGCGGTGCCGCCAGCACCGCAGGGGTCCACGGCCCGACCAGCGCGGCGGTCAGGCGGTCGACCATCCGGCCCCAGCCCCCGTTCCGGTCCAGCAGGGCGAACGGCGCCCGCAGCATCAGCATGGCCACATAGAAGATCAGCAGCACCCAGAGGAACCACAGATGGGTCAGGGGAAAGGTCTCGACTGTCAGGGGCGGCGGGGGCGGACCGTCCGTGGGCAGGCTGCCGCCGTTCTGGATGGCGACGTTCCACAGCAGTACGGCGATGATCGCGGCCAGCGCCAGCCACCACAGGCCAAGCAGGGGCCCGGCGATGCGGATCAGCCGGTCCTTGGCAAACCCCCACAGGCCTTTGCGGCCCAGCATCATATGGGCGAACAGGCCGGCGATCAGGAAGAAGGTCGTCATCCGGAACAGGTGGATGGCAAAGAAGATCGTCGAGGCGACCGGCGAGGTCTGGTCATCGACCACCACCCAGATCGGAACCGGGAAGAAGCTCATCAGGGTGTGCAGCACCACACCGAGCAACAGGGCGATGCCGCGCAGGGCATCCAGTCCGTGCAGGCGGTCGTCAGACAGGGGGGAAGCGGTCAGGGACATGATCTGATCTCCAGCGATATGGAGGTCGGATACAGCAGACATGTTTATAATGCAAACAGGTTCATCAAAGATATGCCCCCTCCGGTAACGAAGGGGGCATGCGGAGCCTTAGCTGGCGGTGACGGCGGCGGGTTTCTGACCCGGACGGCGACGACGGCGCTTCAGTTGCGACACCGGCGCGGGGGCCGAGCTTTCCGGACGGTCGCCGGCCATCGGGTTGTAGTGGGGACGGTCAGGCGAGCGGCCGGGGCCGCGTCCACCCGCGTGGGCACCGCCGGGCTTGGGACCCCGGCGATTGCGGTTGCGTCGGCCTTCACTGTCGCCATCCCGGGCCGGGCGATCCTCACGCTCGGGCAGGGTGGCCTTCTTGCCGACGCCGGCGGCGCTGATGGCGGCATCAAGCGCACCCAGCGCCTTGTCGTTGCGACGGTCGATCGCCGGGATCTTCTGGCGCGTGACCTTTTCGATGTCCTTCAGCAGCTTCATCTCGTCGCCGGCGACGAAGCTGATGGCGGTGCCATCGGCGCCCGCGCGGGCCGTCCGGCCGATGCGGTGCACATAGGCCTCCGGCACATAGGGCAGCTCGAAGTTCACGACGTGCGAGACGCCGTCCACGTCGATGCCGCGCGCGGCGATGTCGGTCGCCACCAGCACCCGCAGCTTGCCCTTCTTGAAGGCTTCCAGAGTGCGTTCGCGCTGGGGCTGGCTCTTGTTGCCATGGATGGCGCCGGCTTCAACGCCGCCCGCTTCCAGATAGGCGGCAACCTTGTCGGCCCCGTGCTTGGTCTTGGTGAACACCAGGCAGCGGGTATAGCCCGGATCGCTGAACATCTCGGTCAGCAGGGCGCGCTTGCGGCCCTGTTCAACCCAGATGATCGACTGTTTGATGCGCTGGACGGTGGTCGCCTGCGGCGTCACCTGGACCCGCTTGGGATCCTTGAGCAGTTCAGCAGCCAGCTTGCCGATCTCGCCCGGCATGGTGGCCGAGAAGAACAGGTTCTGGCGCTTGGCCGGGATGCGGCTGACGATCTGGCGGATGGGCTTGATGAAGCCCAGGTCCAGCATCTGGTCGGCCTCGTCCAGCACGAAGATTTCCGTGGCCGACAGGTCGAGGTTCTTTTGCTGGATATGGTCCAGCAGGCGACCGGGCGCGGCCACCAGAATGTCGAGCCCCTGATTGAGGGCGCGTTCCTGACCGCCGTATTTCACGCCACCGAAGATCACGGCGACGCGGAAGCCCAGATGCTTGCCATAGGTCTTGAAGCTCTCGGCGATCTGGGAGGCCAGTTCGCGCGTCGGCGACAGCACCAGACAGCGGGTCGTGCGGGGCAGGGGGGCGACGCGGTTGGCCGCCAGCCGGTGCAGGATCGGCAGGGCAAAGGCGGCCGTCTTGCCGGTGCCGGTCTGGGCGATACCCAGCAGGTCGCGGCCCGTCATAACATCGGGGATGGACTGGGCCTGAATCGGCGTAGGGATGGTATAGTTTTCAGAGGCCAGAGCCTGCAGCAGGGCCGGGTTCAACCCCATATCTGCAAAGGTTTTCGGCAGGGCCTGGGTTTGGGTCGTTGCGTTCATTACGCGTGTGTCTTTCGATCACCGGAGCAGGATGCATCTTGGACACGCCGGACCATCGGTCCGGGGGTGCGCGCATCCTCGCCTCCGGTCCGGCATCAGGCCGGAAGGGAAGTTTGGGTGCCGCCCCCGCGTGACGGGCGACTATGAATGTCAGAAGATGATCCGGTTGCAGCCAGGAAGGTTCAGAAAACAGAACCCCACGCGTCGGGCGCAGTTCGGGTATCGCAAGAGGCGACGGTGGGGAGATGGGCCCGGAACATGGCCAAGTCAAGGCGCGCGGCCGCGATTTGTGTGCGTCTGCGAAAAGGCCTCGACTTACGCCGGGTCATCACGGAATGTTACAGGCGCCCGAAACTACCGGAGACTGCCCATGCCTGTTCGCGCCGATCTGACCGTCGCCCCTGTCCTTGCCGCCTTCGTGGAGCAAGAGGTTCTGCCGGGTCTGGGCATCGAGGCTGGGCAGTTCTGGACGGGGGTGCGCACCCTGCTGGATTGGGCGGTGCCCGAGAACCGGCGACTGCTGGCGGTGCGCGATGACCTTCAGGCCCGCATCGACAGCTGGCACGTCGAGCGGAAAGGCCAGCCCTATGACGTGGCCGCCCAGCGCGATTTCCTGAAACAGATCGGCTGGCTGGTCGACGCGCCTGCGCCCTTCGCCATCGGCACGCAAAATGTGGATGCGGAGATCGCCACCCGCGCCGGGCCGCAACTGGTCGTGCCGGTGCTCAACGCCCGCTTCGTGCTGAATGCCGCCAACGCGCGCTGGGGCAGCCTGTATGACGCCCTCTATGGCACCGACGCCCTGGGCGACCTGCCGCCGTCGGGCGGCTATGACGCGGATCGCGGCGCCCGCGTCGTCGCCCGCGCCAAGGCGTTTCTGGACGAGGCCCTGCCGCTGGTCGAAGGCTCCTGGGCCGACCTCAGCCATCCGCATCAGGGCATCGCCCTGCGCGACAGCAGCCAGTATGTTGGCCAGACTGAGCGGAGCCGTCTGTTCCGCCACAACGGCCTGCACATCGAAGTGGTGTTCGACCCCGACCACCCGATCGGGCGCACCGATCCGGCCAGCATTGCCGACGTCGTGCTGGAATCGGCCCTGACCACCATCGTTGACCTCGAGGACTCGGTCGCCTGCGTCGATGCCGAGGACAAGGTCGCCGCCTATCGCAACTGGCTGGGCCTGATGAAGGGCGACCTGGCCGAGACCTTCGACAAGGGCGGCAAGACCCTCACCCGCCGGCTCAATCCGGATGTCGCCTATGTTGCGCCGGACGGAATCGAGGCCACCCTGCCGGGCCGGTCGCTGCTGTTTGTGCGGAACGTCGGCCATCTGATGACCACGCCGACCGTCCTGCTTCCCGACGGGGCCGAGGCGCCGGAGGGCATCCTTGACGCCATCCTCACCAGCCTGATCGGCCTCTATGACTTGCGTGGCACCGGCCCCTTCCGCAACAGCTGCGAAGGGTCGATCTACATCGTCAAACCCAAGATGCATGGCCCCCAAGAGTGCGCCTTCACCAACCGGCTGTTCGACGCGGTCGAGGACCTGCTGGGGCTGGACCGGCACACGATCAAGGTCGGCGTGATGGACGAGGAGCGCCGCACCTCGGCCAACCTCGCGGCCTGTATCCACGCAGTGAAGGACCGGATCGTCTTCATCAACACCGGCTTCCTCGACCGTACGGGCGACGAGATCCACACCCTGATGCAGACCGGGCCGGTGGTCCGAAAGGGCGAGATCAAGTCCAGCACTTGGATCTCCGCCTATGAGCAACGCAATGTCGCCATCGGGCTGCGGTGCGGCCTGTCGGGCCGGGCCCAGATCGGCAAGGGCATGTGGGCCGCCCCGGACCGCATGGCCCAGATGCTGGAGGAGAAAGCGGGGCATCCGAAGACCGGTGCCAACACCGCCTGGGTGCCGTCGCCAACGGCCGCCACCCTGCATGCGCTGCACTATCACCAGACCGACGTCTTCGCGGTCCGCGCGGCCATGGGTGATGCCCCACCTCGCCCGCTGGAGGACCTGCTGACCCCGCCACTGGCCGAGGGCCGTAACTGGAGCGCCGAGGATATCGAGCAGGAACTGGACAACAACGCCCAGGGCATCCTCGGCTATGTCGTCCGCTGGATTGATCAGGGCGTGGGCTGTTCCAAGGTGCCGGACATCCACGACGTGGGCCTGATGGAGGACCGCGCGACACTCAGGATCAGCAGCCAGCACATGGCCAACTGGCTGCTGCACGGCGTCTGCACGGCGGAACAGGTCGAGGCTGCGCTGCGCCGCATGGCCGCCAAGGTCGATGCCCAGAACGCCGGCGACCCGCTGTACCGGCCTATGGCTCCGGGATTTGACGACAGCCTCGCCTTTGCCGCCGCCCGCGCCCTGGTATTCGAAGGCACCACCCAGCCCAACGGCTACACCGAACCCCTGCTGCACCGCTTCCGCCAACAGGCGAAGGCGCGGGGGTAGGGGCGTCGTAACCGAGGGCCTAAAGCTCACTCCCCGTTCGCCACAGGCCGCGGACCAGGGGTTCGACCAGATACTGCAGGAGGGTCCGGCGGCGCAGCACGATCACGACCTCGACCGGTGAGCCCGAGCGGATCGAGTCGGCGCCCCGACCCAGCTTGGCCAGTTCCTCGGGCGGCACCACGATCTCGGCGCGGAAATAGCGGTTGTTCGAGCCTTCCTCGGTAAAGCTGTCGGCCGACAGCCGTTCGACCCGGCCCCGCAGCACGGGCGGGTTGGAGGTTCTCAGACCGGGAAACTTCACCTCGGTCAAAAGGCCGACGCGGAGGTTGTCGATGTCGTTCGGGTTGATGCGGGCGACGATCACCTGGGACGCATTGGACGGCACGATCTCCATCAGCGTCTGGCCCGCCTGGATGACGCCGCCGGGTGTGAAGATGGTCAGGCCGACCACCTGACCCGAGACGGGGGCCCGGACGCGGTTGCGCTCGATCTGGGCGCGAACCTCGGTCAGGCGAGGCTGCAGCTCGTTCAACTGCACCTCGACCGCGCGCAGCTGTTCTGTGACATCCTCGTCCATGTCGGTACCGACGCCCGACATCTGCAGCCGCGCCTCGCCCATGGCTTCATTGGCGCGGGCGATTTCGGCACGTAGCGAGCCGGCCTCGCCATCCAGCGCAGCAGCCTGCCGCTCCAGCGCCCGCACCCGGCTGATGGGGGCATAGCCCTGCTCGGCCAGGCTGCGCACATCGGCCAGCTCTTCCTCGATCAGTCGCTTCTGCTCGGCATTGGCCACCAGCTGGCGCTCATAGCCCGACACCTGCTGTTGCAGCTGGCTGACGCGCTGGCCCAGAACGCCCCGCTCGGTCGAGCGGCCGCTGCGCCGGGCGGTGAACTGTTGCCGTTGAAGGGACATGGCCTCGTCGGCCAGCGCCTGGTCCCCCGGGCTCATGGCGGCGAACTCGGGGGGTACCGGAATACTGCCCAGGCCGCTCCGCTCGGCCTCAAGTCGCGCTCGCTGCGCCAGCAAGGCCACGACCTGACCCGTCAGGCCGCGCTCGGTGGCGGCCAGCTCCCCGCCCGCGACCTCGATCAGGATCTGGCCCGCCTCGACCGTGTCGCCCTCGGCGACGTGCAGGGCGCTGACCACACCGCCATCGCGATGCTGCACGGCCTGCCGGTTGCCCGAGACCGAGACCTGGCCGCTGGCAAAGGCCCCCGCATCCAAGGGCGCGAACGCGGCCCAGCCGAGGAACAGCACGAAGAACAGGGCGATGATCGCGCCCCCGACCAGCAGTTCACTGCGAGGCGAGTCGTCCGGCCCTTCAGGTCCAGCGGCGGGGACGGGCGCGTCCGTCGGCGCCGCGGGCGCAGTGGCGGGGCGGCCCAGATCGGGAAAGTCCAGCTCGCTCATGCCGACTGCGCTCCCGGCGGCGGCACGACGGTCGGCTTGGCCCGCCCGGGGTTCAGCCGCATCATCACCTCGTCGCGCGGGCCTTCGATCTGGACCGTGCCCTCGCGCAGCATCAGCAGGCGGTCGGCGATGCCCAGCACACCGGCCCTGTGCGCCACCATCAACACCGATGCGCCGCGCGCCGTGGCGCCCTTGATCGCCTGGGTCAGGGCGGCCTCGCCCTCCTGATCCAGATTGGCATTGGGCTCGTCCAGCACCAGCACGACCGGGTCGCGGTAGAGCGCCCGTGCCAGGGCGACGCGCTGCGACTGGCCGACCGAGAGGCCTGCGCCGTTGTGACCCAGCACGGTGTCATAGCCATGCGGCAGGCGCAGGATCATCTCATGCACCCCGGCCGCCTTGGCCGCCGCGATGGCTTCACGGTCGATCTGTTCGGGGTCTGTGCCCAACGCCGAGCGGAACCGGGAGATGTTATCCTTCACCGATCCGGAAAACAGGCCCGGCACCTGGGGCAAATAGCCGATGTGCTCGGCCAGGGTGTCGCCCGCGCGCGCGTCATAGTCGGCGCCGTCCAGCCGCACCGAGCCCGACGTGGGCGGAATGGCTCCCGCGACCACGCGAGCCAGCGTCGTCTTGCCCGATCCGCTGGGCCCGATCACGCCCAGAACCTGGCCGGGCTCCAGCGACAGGGTGATGCCGCGCAGTTGCGGCACCTCGCTGCCGGGCAGGCGGACCGTCACCTGCTCCAGCCCCAGTCGGCCCTCGGGCGCGGGCAGGGTGGTGGTGACCCGGTCAACCCGACCCGTGGCGGCAAACAGCTCGATCAGCGCCTTCCACGACGCCTTGGCCTGCACCAGCGTCGGCCAGGCCCCGACCATCTGCTCGATCGGCTGAACCGCCCGGGTCAGCAGCACCGAGGCCGCGATGATGGACCCGGCCGAGATATGCCCCCGAACCGTCAGGAGCGCCGCCAGTCCCAGCGACGCCGATTGCAGCATCAGCCGCAGGAATTTGATGATGCCGGTATAGCGCCCGCCGGTGAACTGGGCCTCGACCTGCTGCGCTGTGGCGACCTGTCGCTGCTGCACCTGCAGGGCGATGCCCGCCTGCCGCATCCCCAGCGCACGCACTACTTCGGACTGGCCGGCCATGCTTTCCTGCGCGGCATAGGCGGCCTGGGAGTCCTTCATCGCCTGATTAAGGCGCGGGCGGCTGTCGCGCTCGTTCAGCACCGCCAGAATGAGCAGGATGATGGCCCCGACCAGCGTCAGCGCTCCCAGCGCCGGGTGCAACAGGAAGCAGCAGCCGATATAGATCGGCGTCCAGGGTGCATCGAACAGCGACAGCACCCCCTGCCCGGATACGGCCGTGCGCACATGGTCGAACTCGCGCAGCACCTGGCTGCCCGGTGACTGGGCCTGCAAGTCGACAACCCGTCCCAGCAGGCGCCCGACCAGCAGCCGGTCAAGCCTCAGGCCGGCGCGCACCAGCAGCCGCGTCCGCAGCCAGTCCAGCAGCGCCAGGGTCGCGAGCGCAAAGACGGCGATGGCGCTGACCAGCAACAGCGTCTGTAGTCCGCCGGTCGGCACCACCCGGTCATAGACCTGCAGCATGTAGATGGTCGGCGTCAGATACAGCAGGTTCACCAGCGCACTGAACACCGCCGCCCAAACAAGGTGGGGCCGGCACGCCTTGACGGCCTCGACGAGAGGTTCGGTCCCGGGCTTCCGGGGGATCAGATCGTTGAACACGCGCAACTCAGGGGTTCGGCCGACGTTCGACCGGGCAGGGCCTTAGTCTAGCCACCGAATGGTAAAGGAGATAGGTCCCAGACGGCGCGGTGCCGTCGCAGACGAGGAGCCGGAAACCATGGGCGGATTTCGACCGGGACTTTGCGGGCTGATCGCCCTGACACTGGCGGCCGGTGCCTGCACGGCGGCCGAGACCGATGCGGCGGCCCTTTCAGGAAACACAGCCATGTCTGACGCTTCAGCCCCCATAGCTCAGGACCCCCGACCGCTCGGCCCGGAAACCGTCAGCGGCCTATGGGCCCTTCACGCCTCTGACAAGACGGACCAGAGGGGCTGTCGCATCGCCCTGCAAAAGATCGAACAGGGCGGCGTTTATGGCGTCTACCTCGAAGGGTGCGAAGATACGGCCCTGGCGCGCGTCGCAGGCTGGCGCGTCCTCGACGACACCGTTGCCCTGCTGGATACTGGCGGCGAGCCGATCCTGCGTTTTCGCCAGGCCGGACCGGACCTTCTGGAAGCCAGTTCCGGCGGCGTCACCTATCGTCTTGAGCCCGCCGCCATGATGTAACGACAGGGGGTTAGTGCAGCCCCTCGCCGTGCTGGGTGACGTCCAGCCCCTCGATCTCCTGCTCACGCGTGACCTTCAGGCCCGTAGTGAACTTGCAGATCATCAGCACGAAAAAGGTGCCGACCGCGCTCCAGGCGATCACGGCGACAAGACCCAGCGCCTGATTCAGGATCGAGGCCCCCTCGGCGACCGGGTTAATCGCCGCAGTGGCAAACACGCCGGTCAGCAGGGCGCCCACGATCCCGCCCATGCCGTGCACCCCGAACGCGTCCAGACTGTCATCGTACTTGAGGGCGCGCTTCAGCCAGACGGCCCCGAAATAGCAGGCTGGTCCCGAGATGGCCCCGATCAGGAAGGCACCCTTCGGATCGACCAGCCCTGCCGCCGGTGTCACACCGACCAGACCCCCGACGATTCCGGACAACAGGCCCAGCAGGGTGGGCTTCTTGTGGTCGATCCACTCGACGACCATCCAGCCCAGCGCGGCGGCCGCGGCGGCCAGAATGGTGTTCAGGGCGGCCACGGCGGCAATGCCATCCGCGGCCCAGGCCGACCCGGCATTGAAACCCAGCCAGCCGACGAACAGCAGCCCGGTGCCGATCGCGGTCAGCGACAGATTGTGGGGCGCCATATTGTCCCGGCCAAAGCCATGGCGCGGCCCCAGCACCAGCGCACAGACCAGACCCGCGACACCCGCATTGACGTGCACCACGGCGCCACCCGCAAAGTCCAGAACGCCCATACTGCCCAGATAGCCGCCGCCCCAGACCTGATGGCAGATCGGGGCGTAGACGATCAGGTGCCACAGGCCGAAGAACAGCAGGGACGCCGAAAACTTCATCCGCTCGGCAAAGGCCCCGGCGATCAGGGCCGGGGTGATGATGGCAAAGGTCAGCTGATAGGCGATCCATAGGAACTCAGGCAGGCCCGGCGACAGGCTGTGCGCCGTGCCGATCCCGACGCCGTTCAGAAAGGCAGCGTCCAGCCCTCCGATCAGGCCATTGATCGCGTCCGGCCCCTGTCCGAAAGACAGACTGTAGCCGGCGACGAACCACAGCACGGTCACGATCGCCAGCGCCGCCGTTGAATGGGCGATCGTCGCCAGCAGGTTCTTGCGCCGCACCATCCCGCCATAGAAGAGCGCCAGCCCCGGCAGGGTCATCAGCAGAACGAGGGCTGTCGAGGTCAGGATCCAGCCCGTCGCGGTGGAGTCGATCTGAAGGGCGGCCTGATGGGCCAGCAGCGGGGAGGGGGTCATGGCAGGATCCGGGGAGGCTCAGGGAGGAGGCGGAGAGGCCGCTTCGACTGAACCCGACCCCCGGAAGCGGATAGGAGACTATTGCGGCGCAATAGGCAATTTCTTTCGTGTGCGGTGCAATATTGGCTCCATCATGCGTCGGGTGGACCGGACGGTCAGGCGATCGCACAATTCCACCCGACAGCTTCGCGCCTGCGTAAGCGGCTGCCAAACCTTACAGATTCGCAATGTTGCCGCCCTTTGCGAGGCCGAAGCCACGGGTTAGGACTTTGTCGAAGGCCTCTGTCTGGAGGCTGAACACAGGGGTGTATCCATGAAACCGTCCACGCTTCGCCGCTATCTGATTGCCGGCGCCTGCCTCCCGGCCATCCTCGCGACCGCCGCCCAGGCCCAGTCGACCGACCTGCGGCCCGACCCGCACGCCGTCGTGCCCGCCACCGCCGCCGAGGCCGGCGCGGCCCTTCAGGACTCCGCCCTGCCGGCGCTGCCGGATGTGGACATCCCCTACACCCGCTTTGTTCTGGACAACGGTCTGACCCTGATCGTCCATGAGGATCGCAAGGCCCCGATCGTGGCGGTCAACATCTGGTACCACGTCGGGTCCAAGAACGAGCCCCTCGGCCGGTCGGGCTTTGCCCACCTGTTCGAACACCTGATGTTCAACGGGTCGGAGAACTTCAACTCGGACTTCTTCAAGGCGACCGAACTGCTGGGGGCGACCGACCAGAACGGCACCACCAACACCGACCGCACCAACTATTTCCAGAACGTCCCGACCAGCGGGCTCGATGCCATGCTGTGGCTGGAAAGCGATCGCATGGGCCACCTGCTGGGGGCCGTTGACCAGGCCCGCCTGGATGAGCAGCGCGGCGTCGTCCAGAATGAGAAACGTCAGGGCGAGAACCAGCCCTATGGCCGTGCCTGGAACGCCATCACCTTCGCCACCTATCCGGACGATCACCCCTACGGCCACACCGTCATCGGCGAGATGGCCGACCTCGACGCCGCCGCGCTCGAGGATGTGCAGGACTGGTTCCGCAGCTACTACGGCCCGGCCAATGCCGTCATCGTGCTGGCTGGCGACATCAGCCCCGAAGAGGCCCTGGCCAAGGTCCAGCACTATTTCGGCGACATTCCCCCGGGACCGCCGGTCACCCAGCCGGCCCGGATGATCGCCCGCATGGAAGGCGAGCAGCGCGAGGTCATGTATGACCGCGTCGGCCAGCCGCGCCTCTACAAGGTCTGGAACGTCCCGCCCGCTGGCGAGGCCGACACCGACAACCTCGGCCTGCTGGCCCAGGTGCTGACATCGGGTCGCAACTCGCGCCTCTACAAGCGTCTGGTGTTTGACGACCAGATCGCCACCAACGTCGGGGCCTTTGTCTCGGAGGGCGAGATCGGCAGCCAGTTCATGATCATCGCCACGGCCAAGCCGGGCCAGGATCTGGCCGAGATTGAGGCCATCCTCGACGAGGAAGTCGCCCGCCTGCTGGCCGATGGTCCGACCGCCATCGAACTGGAGCGCGCCCGCACCTCGACCGGCTCGGGTTATGTCCGCGGTCTGGAGCGTATCGGCGGCTTCGGCGGCAAGTCCGACCTGTTGGCCGAGGGCGAGGTCTATCACAACGACCCGGGCGCCTGGCGCGTTAGCTACCAGCGCGTGCTGGACGCGCGTCCGGCGGACCTTGTGGCTGCTGGTCGTGAATGGCTGATGGACGGTTCCTATACGCTGGAGGTCCTGCCCTTCCCCGAATACTCGGCCGCCGCGACCGGCGCCGACCGTTCGCAGATGCCGGCGGCGACCGAGATGCCGATGGCCGGGTTCCCGGACTTCGAGCGGGTCACCCTGTCGAACGGGCTGCAGGTCATCCTGGCGCCGCGTTCGGGCGTACCGACGGTCAGCATGAACCTCATCGTCAACGCCGGTGCCGTCGCCGAGTCCGCCGACAAGAACGGCCTGGCCGTGCTGACCCCGGCGGTCATGACCAACGGCACGGACACGCTGGACGCCCTCGAGATCAGTGATCGCCAGCAGCTGCTGGGGGCCACCCTCGGCGCCGGGTCGACGACCGACTACACCACGGTCAGCATGACGGCGATCGAGTCCCGTCTGGCTCCGTCGCTGGACCTGTTCGCCGATGTGGTCATGAACCCGGCCTTCCGTCCGGAAGACTTCCAGCGGGCCCAGACCCAGCAGGTCTCAGGCATTCAGCAGTCGAACCGTAACCCGGGCGCCATCGCCAACCGGTTGCTGGCCGACGCCCTTTACGGCGACGACAGCCCCTATGGCCGGTCCAACTCGGGTTCCGAGGCGACCGTTCAGGCCCTGACGCCGGCCGACGCCCAAGCCTTCCACGACACCTGGTTCCGTCCCGACAACGCCACCCTGGTGGTCGTAGGTGACACGACCATGGCCGAGCTGGTGCCCGAGCTGGAACGCGCCTTTGCCGACTGGGACGCGCCGGCTTCGGCCCTGCCCCAGCGGGCGGGTGTCGGCACGCCGCCGTCCTACAGCCAGCCGCAGGTGCTGATCGTGGACCGCCCGGGTCCGCAGTCGATCATCATGGCCGGCCGCCTGGTCCCGGCGCTGGATCCGTCGACCGAGCCCAACATCACCGCCATGAACACGGCGCTGGGCGGGGCCTTCACCAGCCGGATCAACATGAACCTGCGCGAGGACAAGGGCTGGTCCTATGGCGCCGGTTCGGGCATCCGCACGACGCCGGGTGAGCGCCTGTTCCTGGTCTCGACCGGTGTCCAGGCCGACCGCACGGCCGACAGCCTGGTCGAGATCGACAACGAGCTGACGGGCATCGTCGACGGCCGTCCGGTCACCGACCAGGAACTGGGAGCCCACAAGGCCAACCTGATCCAGGGCATGGCCGGCGACTGGGAGACCAATGCCTCGGTGGCCGGTGATCTGGTGCAGATGGTCGTCTATGGTCTGCCGGAGGACTACTACGACCAACGCACGGCCGGTCTGGCCGCCACGACCCCGGCCTCGGTTTCGGCCGCAGCCCGTGACGTGCTGGGCGATGGCCCGACCGTCTGGGTGATCGTCGGCGATCGGGCCGCGATCGAGCCGAAGATCCGCGAGCTGGGTCTGGGCGAGGTCCGCGTGGTCGACATCAACGGTGATCCGGTCGAATAGACCCGTCACCACGTGAAGCCTTCAGGGGGCGGCGTCCATCCGGGCGCCGCCCTTTGTCATGGCGCCTCCCTCCGCCTAGAAGGGGCAATCACGCCCGAGGAGTTCCCATGACCGCGCCACTCAACCTGTGCCACTGGATCAACGGCAAGCGGGTCGAGGCCGACCGGCCCTCGGTGCGGACCAACCCCTCGGACACCAATGAGGTGGTCGCCCACCTGCCGCAGGCGGGCCCGGCCGAGGTTGAGGCCGCTGTCACCGCCGCGCGTGATGCCTTTGACGGCTGGTCGGGTGCTTCGCCCGAGGTACGCGCCGACATTCTGGACCGTACCGCCGCCCTGCTGCTGGAGCGGCGCGAGACGCTGGGACGGCTGCTGTCGCGCGAGGAGGGCAAGACCCTCGCCGAGGGCATCGGCGAGGTGGCCCGCGCCGGGCGGGTGTTCCGCTATTTCGCTGGAGAGGCCCTGCGCCTGCATGGCCAGACGGTGGCCTCGGTCCGACCGGGCGTCGAGGCCGGGACGCGGCGCGAGGCGGTGGGCGTGTTCGGCCTGATTACGCCGTGGAACTTTCCCGTGGCCATCCCGGCGTGGAAGGCGGCCCCGGCACTGGCCTTTGGCAATACGGTGGTGATGAAGCCGGCGGGACCGACCCCCGCAATGGCCGAGGCGCTGGCGGCCATCCTGCACGAGGCGGGACTGCCGGACGGGGTCTTCAATCTGGCCATCGGCCGGGGCGATGTCGGTCAGGCGATGGTCGACCATGCGGGCATCGACGGGATCAGCTTTACCGGCTCCCAGTCGGTGGGCGAGGGGGTGGCCATGGGCTGCGCCCGGCGTCAGGCCCGGGTGCAGATGGAGATGGGCGGCAAGAACCCGCTGGTGATCCTGAACGACGCCGATCTGGACCGGGCGGTCGAGGTGGCGCTGGACGGGGCCTTCATGTCCACGGGCCAGCGGTGTACGGCCTCGTCGCGCCTGATCGTCGAGGACGGCATCCACGACCGCTTCGTCGCGGCGCTGGCCGAGCGGGTCGCGGCCCTCAGAGTCGGCCATGCGCTGGACCCCGACACCCAGATCGGCCCGGCCGTGACCGAAGCCCAGCAGCAGGGCGACGAGCGGTATATCGAGATCGCCACGGGCGAGGGCGGACGGATCGTGGCGGGCGGCGGCAAGCCGCAGGTCCCGACCCCCGGCTGGTACGTCCAGCCCACCCTGATCGCCGACACTACGGCCGAGATGCGCATTAACCGCGAGGAGGTGTTCGGCCCGGTTGCCTCGGTGACCCGCGTGGCCGATTTCGAGGCGGCGCTCGCGGTCGCCAACGGCACCGAGTTCGGCCTGTCTGCCGGGGTCGTGACCCAGAGCCTGAAGTCCGCGCGGGAATTCCAGCGCCGCGCCCGGGCCGGCATGGTGATGGTCAATCTGGCCACCGCCGGCGTCGACTATCACCTGCCGTTCGGCGGCACCAAGAAGTCCAGCTATGGCCCCCGCGAACAGGGCTTTGCCGCGCAGGAATTCTACACCCAGGTCAAGACGACCTATACGTGGGTGTAGGGAGGCGGGCATGCGGAACCCCCCTTGCCGCGCGCGGCAGAGGTTGGAGGGCAGGCGGAGCGCCGGGCCTTCGCCCGGAGTGAATGAGTATTACCGTTTCGACGAAAGCTGACGCTCCGCGCGGCTGGTTTTCCGGAAGCTTGCGTCGGGTGGCGGTGTTATCGCCTTACCGCAGCGCCCCCGGCGGGCGGGGGTGTCCTGCGACACCTCCCGGACGATCGAGTTTCCCCCTCGACCCAATGTTTTTGGGGCCTGCCGTTCGCGCCGCGGGCGCTCACTGCTTGAGGCCCGAAGTTTGATCGGCGGTGTCCCAACACCCCCGCTCCATCCGCTCCCGCCGCTCACAAGGTCGCAGGCCTTACGAGCCCTCCGTGCGATGGGACGCTCTGAGGGTTGCATACGGCTGGACCTGGTCGGGAAGAACGGTCCGGGAAACGGTGGGGGCGTTGAAGGGGCGGGGGAATTCGGGGGCGGCTATCATAACTGAGGCGCTCAACCCATCATCATTGTCCCTTCTCCCGATGGGAGAAGGTGTCGCGCGAGCGACGGATGAGGGGCGACGGTGTCAGTCGGCGCAAGCCGTGGCAGGACCGGTGCGACGGCTCACGCCGAGGGAGGCGGAGAGCCCCTCACCCCCAACCCCCTCTCCCACGGGAGAGGGGACTTAAGGAAGAGGTGCGTCAAGACGGCCACAAACGTCAAGCTGCGCTTGCAACCAAAGAAAAAGGGCCGGCGATTGCGCGCCGGCCCTCATAGTCTGGGGGAGGAGACCGCCTAGAAGCGGGTCGTCAGGCTGATCGAGCCGCTCATGCCCAGGTCATAGGCATTGGCGGTGATGCGGTTGCCCAGTTCCTGGTACTCCAGATATTCCTCGTCCAGCAGGTTCCGGACCTCGATGCCCAGGCCCATGTCGCGGCCCATCCAGTCGAAGTCCTTGCGGTAGACGAAGTCCAGCATGATGCCGGGCTCCTGGATCAGGTCGGGCTCACCCGGGCGGCCGCGGGCCGAGCTGCGCTCGGACACATAGGTCACCAGGATGGTCGCTTGCGAGCGGGCCACATCGTCTTCCCAGCCCAGCTGCAGATTGGCCAGGTGTTCCGACTGACCCTGCATACGGCTGCCGTCGATGATGTAGTCCGAAGCCGGACGCGCGGCACCGAAGGCCGCCAGCGGGAAGACCACATCGCCGGCTTCCACATTCACCTCGGAGTCGGTGAAGGTGTAGTTGGCCTGGACCAGCCAGCGCTTGTTGGCCACGAAATCCCAGTTGTGATCCGGCATCTCCCAGTACTTCTTGGCGTCGAGCTCGAAGCCCATCAGGGTCGCGTTCGGCGCATTGAGGTAGGTCTGCTGGAGCAGGTTGCCCTGTTCGTTGATCGAGGATTCGATCGGGTTCTCGATGTCCTTGTAGAAGACGCCGCCGGTCACATACTGGCCGCGGGCGAAATACCACTCGACCCTGGCGTCCAGGTTCACCAGCTCGGTATCCACCAGATAGGGGTTACCGAAGAACAGACGATCGTTGTCCGGGTCCTGGTATTGCTGAGGGGCCAGTTCGCGGAACTGCGGGCGACCGATGGTCTTGGACGCACCGAGGCGCAGCTGCATGTCCTCGGCGAAGTTCCAGGTCAGCGTCGCCGACGGCAGGACGTAGTCATTTTCCAGCTGGGTCGGCTGGAACACCAGGGTGCCGTTAAAGAGCTCGACCGGCGTGACGAACTGGCTGGCTTCCTCGTAGCGAACACCAGCCGAAATGCTGACCAGCGGGATGATCTCGGCCTCGACCTGCAGATAGGCGGCCTGGGTTTCCAGACCGGCGTCATAGGCCGCAGCGCCGCCCGAAGGCGTGATTTCCTGCAGCTCCAGCAGATCCGGTCCCAGGTTGAAGTCCGAGAACAGATAGTCGACGCGGCTGTCCTGAACGTCCAGCGGCAGACCGTTGGGTGCATAGAAGCGGAAATCGCGGCGCTGGGCGTTACGGGTGTTGTCGCTATAGGCGATGCCGCCGCGCACCGTCAGGTCACGGAAATCCGACAGGGCCGTGGTCCAGGCGAAGTCGGCGCCGCCGCTGACGATCTCGTCTTCCAGCTCCGAGAAGCTGGTCGAGTTACGCTGGGCCTCGGTGTCGTGGCGATAGACGCCATCCGGATCCAGACGGTAGCGGATGACCTTTTCATACGGCGCGTCGCGCTCGGTCAGGGCATAGGCCCCGCGCCAGCTCAGCTCCAGATCGCCATCCATCAGCCAGTGGGTACCGGCCAGCTGGCTGGTGAACAGGTTGCGCTCGAACCATTCCGTATAGTCGTCGCGCACCTCGCCCGAGCCGGGGGCGTCGAAGTCGACGCCTTCACGGGTACGGGCTTCCTTGGTGACGTTGCGGACAAACAGATTGGTCCACTTCAGCTGGTGGTCCTCATTGCCGAGGCTGAGGCCGCCGAGGAAGTTCAGGCCAATGTCGTTTTCGGTCGAGACATAGTCGTAGCTGGTCTGGACGACCAGCTGGTCGATATCGAGACGGCCGGCCTGTTGCAGGCCCGTGCGGGTCCGCCAGCTGTTGTCATAGCCGGCGACGAAGACGACGCCGAGGTCCACGCCACTTCCGATGTCCCAGGTGCGGCCGCCGGCGATGTCGATGCCGAAGTTGGGCTGCATATAGTCCTGGGTCTGGAGCAGGTTCAGCGGGGCGTTGACAAAGTCGCGGCCGATGGCCTGGATCTCGGCCGAGGTGAAGTCCGCTCCGGTGGCGACGCGGTTGCCGGTGGCGAGCGCGGTCTCCAGCAGGCCGGGCACGTCGCGGGTGCCGTCGTCAAAGCCGGTGAAGTCGGTGCGCGAGCCATAATAGATCAGGCCTTCACGGCCGGTCGTCTCGGTGTTGCCACCGATGCTGGTCGAGACGGTCAGGAAGGCTTCGCGCGGGGCGCTGATGGTCTGCAGGTCGATGACCCCGCCACCGAACTCGCCCGGGTAGTTGGCCGAATAGGTTTTTTGAACCGTCACGCCTTCGAGCACCGACGACGGGAACAGGTCGAGCGGCACCACGCGCTGCAGCGGCTCGGGGCTGGGCAGCGGCGACCCGTTCAGCAGGGCCGAGGAATAGCGCTCGCCGAGGCCACGCACATAGATGAAGCGGCCTTCGACGATCGACAGGCCGGTTACCCGCGTCAGGGCGGCGGCAGCATCGTCATCGCCCGTGCGCTGCAGGTCTTCCTGCGTCACGAACGATGCGACCTCGGAGGTCTCGCGCAGGGGTTCGGGAATGTAACGGCCCAGAACGACGATCTCGTCGACCTGGGTTTCGGCGAGCGGGTCCTGGGCCGGCGTTTCAGCCGGAACCGGGTCCTGCTGCTGGGCCATGGCCACGCCGGGCGCGATCAGCGCCGTGCTGGCGAGCAACAGGCCGCTCAATGTCAGGGAAAGCGTCTTCATGATCAGCGCCTCGAATGGGAAATATCGGGAAACGACGAATCGGGGCGGCGGCGCTATGGCCGCCGCCCCGACAGGCGCAGGTGTCAGCAGGTCGAGCCGGTGGCGATGCCGCAGGACCAGCCGGCGAACCAGGTGTCGGTCGAGTCACGCACGGCGCCGATGTAGGTCGTGTCCGTGAAGAAGCCATTCACCGCATTGACCGGGGTCGCGGTGATCGCGGCCTCGTTGGCGCCGTTGATCACGCCGTTGAGGGTCGAACCGCCGGCGCTGTTGTTGGCGCCGGTGCCGAAGATGGCTGCGGTGGCCGCATCCTGGTTGCCGTCAGCACGGAAGGTCGTGCCGCAGGACAGGTAGACCGAGTTGAAGGTCGGTCCGTTGGCCACGGTGGCGGCGTCGTCGATGTCGAAGCAGGTACCCGAGGGCTTGGCGACGACCGAGTTGTACAGCTGCAGGGCGTGGCCGGTGTTCAGCAGGATGCCGTCACCGCCGCCGCCGTCTGTGCGGCCGATGACGGTCGCATTGGAAACGATCGGACGGGTGAACAGGCCACTGGTGGCGCTGCCGGCCGCCGACGACTCGAAGCCACGGTCACCGCGGGTCGGAGCCTGACGGACGATCAGGAACTGGACGTTGCCGCGATAGCCGGTGTCGGTGTCGAAGCTGTCGTCGTCGTTCCCGGTCAGGATCACATACTTCATGTTGACGGTGCCGCCGAAGGGCTCGATGCCGTCATCCGAGCTGTTGTGTACCTGGATGTATTCCATGGTGGTGCCCGAGCCGACGCCGGCCAGGGTAATGCCGTTCAGCTCGTTGCCGGGCAGGATCTGGAAGCCCGAGTGCATCAGGCGGAAGTAGCGCAGACGGCCCGAGTTATCGGCCGAGGTGTTGCCGCCGTAGAAGGCGTTGGTGCCTTCAACCTGGGCTTCACAGGCGATGTTCGGAGCGGTCACACCGGCCGGGCAGGCGGCGATGGGCGCGCGGCCCAGGATGACCAGACCGCCCCATTGGCCGATCGAGTCGACACCGGTGGTGCCTTCAACCGACTGGCGGCTGGTGAAGACGACCGGGCTGGTCGAGGTGCCTTCGGCGAAGATCTGCGAGCCGCGGTTGACGACGATATAGTCCAGGCCGCCCGAACCGAAGATGGTGACACCGGGCTCGACCGTCAGAATGCCCTGCTGGGCGCCGGCGATCGGCGCCGAGGGGTTGGCGCCGCGGTCCTGGCCGACATCGGTGCGACCCGAGACCGAATAGATGGTGCCGGCGCGCTGGGCGACGACCAGATTGCCGACGATCAGCGCGGGCAGCTGGCAGTTGCGGAGCGAAACGCCACCGGCCGCCGTGATGGTGCCGACATTGGAGAAGCCGGTCGGGCAGTCCGCCGCCGCGCCGCCGGTGCCACCACCACCGCCGCCGCCGGTGCCGCCGCCGCCGCCGCCACCGCCGCCGAAGTCACCTTCGCCGGGCGAGGCCACTTCGGCCGAACCACAGGAAGCCAGGGCCAGGGCGGCCGCGCTGGCGAGCAGGATCTTGGAAAGACGCATTGGGAAACCCCTCGGAATGAATGTCTGGGCTACCCGCACACCGGTCTGACGCACCCGGCAACCCCGGGACCAGTCGTCTAATCGGGGTTTGCAATGTTAAGATGACGCAAATGTTATTCGTTGTGACGAATAGTCAGTCGTCAGATCAATGAATTCAGAAAAGCTAATTATACCGAAAGTATAGAATTTATATCATCTATTCCGAAGGCGGATCAATCGTCACATTCAGGGTCTGGCCGCCACGTCGCACGGTCAGGCTGACGGGGGCGTCGCCGCCGACCGCCTGGCCCAGCTCCCACAGGCGTTCGTCGCGGGTGAAGGGCTCGCCGTCGACGGCGGTGATGACATCGCCCTCGCGCAGGCCGGCGGCCGACAGGGCGGGGATTTGCGCACCCCTCCGCCAGACATAGCCCTCGACCTGACCGCCGCTGGAAAGCGGCCGAAGTCCGGCGATAAAGGGATCGGCCTCGGGGGCCACCAGCCCCATTTCGGCGGCGGCGGTCGCGGCGTCTCCGGACAGGCCGACGGTGGATCCGCCCGGCGGCGGCGGCGGTGCCGGGATGGAGATGTCAGCGAACTCCAGCCGTATGGAGCGCCCCGAGCGGCTCAGCAGCACATGGTCCCGCCCGACCGAGGCCAGGACCAGATCGGACGCGACTGTGTCGCCGATGCCATAGGCGGCCTGGGTGCCGTCCGGCCCTTGCAGGATGGCGGTGCCCGAGGCGCCTGTCCGGGTGCCGAACAGCAGCCAGCCCTCGGCCGACAGGTCGAGGACAGCCGGGCCCTGACCCTGACGGAAGAAGGGATCGAAGCGGGCGAACACGGCGGGATCACTGAGTGGGCGGACGGTATTGGCCGGTGACCGCTGTGCGCCGGTCGACAGGAAGGCCGAGGCACCGCCCCCGATCAGGACCGCTGCAAGGCCAAGCCCAAGGGCGATCTCGACCCCGCGCCGAATCGGCAGGGCGTATGGCAGGGGCGGAAGGGTCCGGCGCATGTCCCGGCCTCTAGCCGTCGGATGTGACAGACTGCCGACATTCAGGCGCAGTCAGGACGACAGGTCCAGGATCTGCCCGGCCAGCGGCGGCAGGTGCCCGGCCCGGCCCTCGCCGCCATTGACCCCCGTGACCAGCCGTCCTTCCGGCGGGGCAGGCCAGTCCAGCGCCGCCTCGCCGAGGTTGAAGGCGCAGATCAGGCTCTGCTCGCCATCGTCACGGCGGAACACCAGCCGGGGACCGGTCGCCTCCAGCACCGTCATCCGGCCAAGACGCAGGGCCGGCCACTCGCGGCGGAGCGCGATCAGCCGGCGGGTCAAGGCCAGCATGGACCCGGTGTCCGCTTGCTGGACCGTCACTGCCCGGACGAGATGCTGTGGGTCCATGGGCAGCCAGGGCTCGACGTCCGAGAAGCCGCCGAACGGGGCCTCGGCCGTCCAGGGCATGGGCGTGCGGGCGCCGTCGCGGCCCAGCGTCAGGGGCCAGTTGGCGATGGCCTCGGGATCGACCAGCCGCTCGAACGGCACCTCGGCCTGGGGCAGGCCCAGCTCCTCGCCCTGATAGACGAGCACATTGCCGCGCAGGGTCATCAGCAACAGCATGGCGAGGCGGGCGACGGCGTCCGGATCACGCCCGGCGGCCCAGCGGCTGGCGACGCGCGGCGTGTCGTGGTTGGAAAAGGTCCAGCAGGGCCAGCCCTCGCCCTCGGCCCCCGGCCAGCGGGCCACCGTCTCGGCCACCAGCTCGGCACTCAGCGCCCGCGCATACAGATAGTTGAAGCCATAGGCGCTGTGCAGGCGGTCGCGGCCTTGCGTGAAGGCATGCATTTCGGCCTCGGCCTCGGCCCCCACCACCTCGGCCACGAAGAACCGGTCGCCATAGGTGTCGGCCAGCTGCCGCAGTCGCTCGAGAAAGGCGGGGATCTCGGGCTGGGACTGGTTGTACAGATGAAGCTGGAAATCGAACGGCCGGGTGCGCGGGCCGGGCCGGAGATCGGGCGGATTATCGGTCAGGGCGTCGTCGTGGATGGCGAAATTGATGGCATCCAGCCGAAAGCCGTCGACCCCCCGATCCAGCCAGAAGCGGGTGACGTCCACCAAGGCGTCCTGCACCTCGGGATTCCGCACATTCAGCTGCGGCTGGCTGGCCAGGAAGTTGTGCATGTAATACTGGCCGCGCCGCGCGTCCCAGGTCCAGGCCGCCCCGCCGAACACGGACTGCCAGTTGTTGGGGGGGGAGCCGTCGGCCTTGGCATCGGCCCAGACGTACCAGTCCGCACGGGCGTTGGTGCGGTCGTGACGGCTGGCGCGGAACCAGTCATGGGCGTCGGAGGTATGGGCATAGACCTGATCGATGATCAGCTTCAGCCCGCGCGCATGCACCTCGGCAACCAGGGTGTCGAAGTCGTCCAGCGTGCCGAACAGCGGATCGATGGCGCAATAGTCCGAGACGTCATAGCCGAAGTCCTTCATGGGCGAGGCAAACACCGGCGACAGCCACAGACCGTCCACGCCCAGCCCGGCGATGTGATCCAGCCGCCGGATCAGACCCTTCAGGTCGCCGACACCGTCGCCGTCACTGTCCTGAAAGCTGCGCGGATAGACCTGGTACAGAACCGCGCCACGCCACCATTCCATCACCAGCCTCCTGAAAGAGATCCCGACCATCGACCGATTTCCCGGGACGGGCAATCTGGAATAGCGGGGCCTTTTCTAGGGGCACACAAACGGGCAGGGTCGGGGGATGAGATCGCTGTTGGCCCGCCTTCGTCCCCTCGTGCTCGTGCTTGTCGTTGGCGGGCTGGTTCCGGCCCTGCCGGCCCAAGCGGCGGTGACCGTCACCTTCTATGGGCATGAGGGCAATCAGGTGCAGAATGGCTGGCTGCTGTTTCCGCACGCCTTTGTGCATCTACACGGCACGCTCGAGAGTAACGGGCTGCCCGTCGATTACGCCGTGGGATTCACCGCTCGCTCGCCGGGGCCGCAGCTGTTGCTGTTCAGTGACCGGGGCATTCTGAACCGGCCCGAGCCCGCCTATCTGGCCGACGGCATCGCCTATCTCAGCGTGACGATCAGCGACGAGACCTATGAGGCCATCAAGCTCCGGTTCGACTATTGGGCCAGTGCCGAGGGCGGCACCTATAATCTGAACAATCGCAACTGCATCGCCTTCGTCGCCGATATTGCGGATGTAGTGGGGCTGGAGACACCCAGCGCCCGCACGCTCAGCCCCAACGGCTTTCTCAAGGACATGGTCGATATGAATCCGCCCGGATCTCTGGCGGGGATCGAGCATCATGCGGTCGCGGGCTGATCCTCAGGTCGCGTGCCCGCCAGTTCCTCGGCCGCGGTCATCAGGTGATAGAGGCTGCTGGCCGGGGCGGGCTCGTCGATAAAGGTGCCGTCGGCGGTCATCCGGTCGTGGAACAGGCCGGGCCGGTCGGTGCGCAGATAGGGCATCAGACCCGCGACCGCCGCCTCGATGCGACCCTCGGCATGGCTGCGTTCGTCCGCCGTGGTCGCCAGATCGCGACGCTGGACCCAGGCCTTGATCCGCTCGGTCTGGGGCCACAGGCGGGCGACCGTATCGCCAGGTTCAAGATCGGCGTCGAGACCGCCAAAGGCGACGCCGCGCGCCGCATCGACGCCCTTGCTCTCGCCCAGATCAACCAGCCGCCGCCCGGCCACGACAGCCCCGGCATGGGCGCGCATATGCCCCCAGCGGGTCAGCAACCAGCCCCATTCGAACTGATGCCCCGGCTCGATCTGAGGCTCGGCCCCCTGCGGCAGGGCCTGCCAGTCGCCATCGTAGTATTCGCGCACTGCGCCCGTGTCGGGATCGACGAAACGGTCGAGCGCCAGTCGGGCGATCCGGTCAGCCATGTCGCGCCAGGGCCCGGCATCTTCCGTCGGCAGGGCCGTGGCCCAGGCCAGTGCCGCTTCCAGCAGATGCATGTGGGGATTGGCCTTGAGCGGCCATGAGGGCGGCGAGTCCTCTTCATAGCCCGCGATCGGGTGGGCCCGCAGCTCCTCGAGGGCCTGACGCATGGTCTCGGCGATGCGGATGACCGCGTCCGCATCCTCGACCAGCGGCAGGGCGTGGGCCAAGCCGAACAGCACAAAGGCCTGATCGTAGAGGTCGGGCCGGTCGTCCAGCGGCTGTCCGCTGGCATCCAGCCGGTAGTGCGCCAGCCCGTCGGCGCGCAGAAAGGCGGGCAGGGTGGTGAGGCCGTGATTGACGATATCGGCCGCCGGTCCCGTCCAGCCCAGCCAGGGCGCGCGTGAAAAGACATAGATCTGGCGCCCCAGCACCCGCGCGCGCCGCGGCAGGTCGGCGGGCGATCCGTCGGCATTCAGTTTCTCGAAAAAGCCGCCGTGCGCGCGATCCACGCCCTGCGCGGCCCACAGCGGCAGGGCCTGATCGCGCATCCAGTCAAGGAAATCGGTGCCGACGCTCATCTGCGGCTCCCGCGGGGTCGATGGGGCCCCCGGGGGCAAACGCAAGCGCGGTGCATGGATTGCGACCAGACCATTGAACTGGTGAGCATATAAACGTCTGGCAGAAAGGGGCGCAACCTTCACGGCGGGTGACTTCTGGCATGGCGTGGTTTGGGCCATGCTGGCGGGCCGGGGCGAATCGCCGACCCGGACCGTGGAAGGGACGACAGCCGCCATGCAGCTGAACGGCAAACGCATCCTGGTCACCGGGGCGGACGGCTTCATCGGCTCGCATCTGGTCGAACGGCTGGTGCGGGACGGGCACCGGGTGCGGGCCTTTGTCCAGTACAACAGCTTTGGCCACCGGGGCTGGCTGGACCAGTCCCCGACCGAGGTGCAGGCGGATCTGGACGTCTTCGCCGGCGACGTCCGCGATCCGTACGGGGTGCGGACCGCCATGACGGGCTGCGATGTGGTGCTGCATCTGGCCGCCCTGATCGCCATTCCCTACAGCTATCATTCGCCCGGCGCCTATGTGGACACCAATGTCACCGGCACGCTCAACATCGTGCAGGCGGCGCGCGATCTGGGGGTCGAACGCGTGGTGCCGACCTCGACAAGCGAGGTCTATGGGACCGCCCGCTTCGTGCCGATGACCGAGGACCACCCGCTTCAGGGCCAGTCGCCCTATTCCGCTTCCAAGATCGGGGCGGACCAGATTGCGCTGAGCTTCCATGCGGCCTTCGGGACGCCCGTGTCGCTGGTGCGGCCGTTCAACACCTATGGCCCGCGCCAGTCAGCCCGCGCTGTCATTCCGACCGTCATCACCCAGCTGGCCGCCGGGGCCCGCCAGGTCAAGCTGGGCGCGCTCAGCCCCACGCGCGACTTCAGCCATGTCTCCGACACCGTGGCCGGCATCATCGCCGTGGCCGAATGCGACGCGGCGATCGGCGGAGTGACCAATCTGGGCAGCGGCTTTGAGGTCTCGATCGGCGATACTGCGCGCCTGATCGCCGAGCGGATGGGGGCCGATATCGAGATCGTCAGCGAGGCCGAACGCCTGCGGCCCGAGGCCAGCGAGGTCGAGCGCCTGTTTGCCGACACCAGGCGAGTGCAGACGCTGACGGGCTGGCGTCCGGCCTATGCTGGGCTGGAAGGATTCGCGCGCGGGCTGGACGACACTATCGGCTGGTTCCGTGATCCGGCCAATCTGGCCCGCTACCGCCCCGGCACCTACGCCCTCTGACGGCTCAGCGGCGTTCCAGCGGCCGGGCCGGATTGCCGACCACGGTTTCGCCCGGGGCCACGTCCTTCGTCACCACGGCCCCCATGCCGATCACCGCCCCCTTGCCGATCCGCAGCGGCTTGTCCGGCGTACCCTGACGCAGGATCGCCCCCGTCCCGATATAGACGTCGTCCTCGATTACCGTATTGCCGTTGATGCACACGCGCGGCGCCAGGGTCACGAAGTCGCCGATCACGCAGTCATGGGCGACGTAGGCATAGATGTTGGCGTGAAACTGCCGGCCGATCCGCACATCGGCGGTCAGGATCGTGTGGTCGCACAGGATGGCGCCCTCGCCGACCTCGCACGGCCCGCGCCGCAAGGCGGTGGGGGCGATCAAAGACACCAGCGGCCGGCCCGCCGCCCGCATCTCGGCATCGACCCGGCGGCGGATGGCAGCCTCGGCAATGGCGACGACGATGCCGTAGTCCTCAGGCAGATCGGCCAGCGGGATCACGGGATGCCCGTTCACCGAGGGCGCGTACGGCTCACCGTCCTTGGGAATGAAGCAGACGGCCTCGGGCGAGCGGGCACCCGCCGCGCGGGCCATCTCCCACGCCAGCGGCACGACTTCGCGGCTGAATCCCCCGGTTCCGCAAATGGCGATCTTCATGGGATGGCGCTCCCCTCCGGGAATCGGACAAGACTGCTACCCTGACACCTTGACCGACTCTGGCAAGGCAGACTGTAGCAGGCGCATGGCCGAACGCGTGACGATCTGTGTGGTGAGCAGCGGCCGGGCTGACTATGGCCTGATCCGGCCGATTCTCGATGCCCTACGCGCCGATCCGTGGACGGTGGGGCAGTTGCTGCTGACCGGCACCCATGCGGACCCGCGATTCGGCTCGGACGCCGACGACCTGATCGAGGCCGACGCCCTGGTGCCCATGCCGCTGGACGGCGACGATTCTGGCACCGCCGCCCGGGGGGCCGCCGCCGTGCTGACGGGGGTGGTCGAGGCGCTGGAGCGGCTGACGCCCGATGCCGTGCTGATCGTCGGCGACCGATACGAGATCCTGGCCGTGGCCCAGGCCGCCATGCTGCTGCGCCTACCGCTGATCCATCTGGGCGGCGGCGATGTCACCGAAGGTGCGATCGACGAGGGCATCCGCCACGCCGTCAGCAAGCTGGCCCAGGTGCATCTGGTCACCCATGCCGAGGCGGCGCGTCGCCTGCGTCAATTGGGCGAGGAGGACTGGCGCATCCATACGGTCGGCAATCCCTCGCTGGACAGTCTGGCGGCCGCTGCAGCCCTGCCGGATGCGGCGCTGGAGGGTCTGCTGGGCCGGCCACTGGGGGCCGACAATCTGCTGGTCTGCTTCCACCCCGTGACCCTGTTGCCGGACGGGGGAAGGGCCGAGTTCGACGCCCTGCTGGCGGCACTCGGCGAGCTGCCCGCCAGCACGCATCTGTGGATCACCCGGCCCAATGCCGACCCGGGTCATGAAGGCTTGACCCGCCATCTGACCGACTGGGCCAGCGGGCGGGCCAATGCCTCGATCCATGCGACGCTGGGCGCGGCCTATCTGCCGCTGATGGCGCGCTGCCGGGCGGTGGTGGGCAATTCCTCCAGCGGCCTGACCGAGGCGCCCTCGCTGGGGATTCCCACCGTCAACGTCGGCGTGCGGCAACAGGGGCGGCTGGCGGGCGAGACGGTGTTTCACTGTGCCGGCGAGGCAGCGGCCATCCGCGCGGCGCTGGCCAAGGCCATGGCGGCGAACCTTGCGGGCGCGATCAATCCTTATGGAGATGGAAAGACTGTGCCGCGCATCCTGTCGGTTCTGACTTCCCTGCCCGAGCGTGACACCCTGATGCACAAGCGGTTCATCGATATCGAGGTCGCCGGTGGCTGACCGCGTCTTCATCATCGCCGAGGCGGGGGTGAACCACGACGGCTCGCTGGACGACGCCCTGACGATGATCGACGTGGCCGCCGAAGCCGGGGCCGATGCGGTCAAATTCCAGACCTTCCGGGCCGAGGCGGCCCTGACCGCCCGCGCGCTCAAGGCCGAATATCAGGTGACCAATACGGGCGAGGGCGGCACCCAGCTGGATATGGTGCGGCGGCTGGAGCTGAAGCCCGAGGATCACCCGGCGCTGGTCGCGCGCTGCCGGGCGTGCGGTATCGCCTTCATGTCGACGGCGTTCGATATGGACAGTCTGGCGCTGGTCGCCGGGCTGGGCATGCCGTGGATCAAGATCCCGTCGGGGGACCTGACCTGGGGCGAGATGCTGATCGCCGCCGCGCGCGTGGGCCCGCCGCTGGCCGTCTCGACCGGCATGGCGACGCTGGACGAGGTGCGGCAGGCCCTGGCCCTGATCGCCTGGGGCCGGATGCGCGAGGACCTGCCGCCCGATCTGGAGACGGCGCTGGCCGCCTTTGACACCGATGCCGCGCGGGCGGCGCTGAGGGGGCAGGTGGTGCTGTTGCACTGCACGACCCAGTATCCCGCGCCACTGTCGGCCGTCAACCTGCGCGCCATGGACACGCTAAGGGACACGTTCGGCCTGCCGGTCGGCTATTCGGACCATACGCTGGGGCTGAGCGTGCCGATCGCCGCCGTGGCGCGCGGGGCGGTGATGATCGAGAAGCATTTCACCCTCAGCCGCGACCGTCAGGGCCCGGATCACGCCGCCTCGCTGGAGCCGGACGAGCTGGCCGCCATGGTCCGTGCCATCCGCGAGGTCGAGCAGGCGCTGGGCCATGCGGACAAGGCCCCGGCGCTCGAGGAAATGGCCAACCGGATCGTCGCGCGGCGGTCGCTGGTCGCGACGCGGCCGATTCGGGCCGGAGAGGTGTGGGCACCCGACATGCTGATGGCCAAGCGCCCGGCCGACGGCATAGACCCCCATTCGGCCTTTGCCCTCTATGGCAGGGCGGCAACCCGCGACTATCAGCCGGACGAGGCAATCGAGCCATGAAGCACTGGCAGCGCACCCTGGTCGGCCCGGATGCCCCGCTGAGGCAGGTGCTGAAGGCCATCGATTCGGCGGGCGTCGGGATTGCGCTGGTGGTCGACGACGCCGGGATTCTGGTCGGCACCCTGTCGGACGGGGATGTGCGCCGGGCCCTGATTAACGGGGCTGACCTCGAGCAGGCCTGTCGCCCGTTTGTGCACACCACGCCGGTGGTGGCGCCGGACGGTCTGGAGGAAGGCGCGGCCCTGACCATGCTGCGCGCCCGCAAGCTGCGCCAACTGCCCCGTGTGGACGAGGCGGGGCGGGTGACCGGCCTCACGACTGTTGGCGACCTGCTGGATGTGCCCGAGCGGCCCGAGGCGGTGGTCATCATGGCCGGCGGCCGGGGTGAACGTCTGGCCGAGCTGACCCGCACAACGCCCAAGCCGATGCTGAACGTCGGCCCGCGTCCGATTCTGGAGACCATCGTCTCCAGCCTGGCGGTTCAGGGCTTTCGCCGCATCTTCCTGTCGGTGAATTACAAGGGTGAGCAGATCGTGGCCCATTTCGGCGACGGCAGCGATCGGGGCCTGACCATTGGCTATCTGCGCGAGGATCAGCCGCTGGGCACCTGCGGGGCCCTGTCGCTGCTGCCGGCTGCGGTCGAGGGGCCGGTGCTGGTCACCAATGGCGATGTGCTGACCCGCGTCGACTATGGCCAGGTCATGGATGGCCACATCCGCGACGGCGCGGCCGCCACAGTGGTCGTGCGGGACTATGAGATGCAGGTGCCGTTCGGCGTGATCCGGGCGGCCGACGGCCGGATCAGCGGCATCGAGGAAAAGCCCAGCCAGGTCTTCAATATCAACGCCGGGGTCTATGTGCTGTCACGGGCGGCGCTGGCGCTGATTCCCGCGAACCGGCCTTATGATATGCCGATGCTGATCCAGGCCCTGATCGACGCGGACCAGCCGGTAAGGCCGCACCGGGCCGAGGGCTACTGGCTGGATATCGGTCGTCCGCCCGACTACGACCGCGCCAATGCCGAGTTCGGCGCTGTGTTCGGCGGCTGATCATGCCCGGTTTGACCCACCTGGAACGACTTGAGGCGGAAAGCCTGCATATCATGCGCGAGGTCGTGGCCGAGGCGCGCAAGCCCGTCATGCTCTATTCGGTGGGCAAGGACTCGGCCGTAATGCTGCATCTGGCGCGCAAGGCCTTCTATCCGGCGCCGCCGCCCTTTCCCCTGCTGCACGTCGATACGACATGGAAGTTCCGGGACATGTATGCGTTGCGGGACCGCATGGCGGCCGAGAGCGGCATGGACCTGCTGGTCCATCGCAATCCCGAGGCGGTCGAGCGCGGCATCAATCCGTTCGATCACGGGCCGCAGCACACCGACATGTGGAAGACCGAGGGCCTTAAGCAGGCGCTGGACCTGCACGGCTTTGACGTCGCCTTCGGCGGTGCGCGTCGCGATGAGGAGAAAAGTCGCGCCAAGGAGCGGATTGTCTCGTTCCGCACGGCCAGCCATGGTTGGGATCCCAGGCGCCAGCGGCCCGAACTGTGGTCCCTCTACAATGTGCAAAAGGCCAGGGGCGAGAGCCTGCGCGTCTTCCCCCTGTCCAACTGGACCGAGCTGGATATCTGGCAATACATCCAGCTCAACGACATCCCGATCGTGCCGCTGTATTTCAGTGCGCCGCGCCCGACGGTCATCCGTGACGGCCTGATCCTGATGGTCGATGATGACCGCTTTCCTCTGCGGCTCGGTGAGGAACCGGTCATGCGGTCGATCCGCTTTCGCACCCTGGGATGCTACCCCCTGACGGGCGCGGTCCAAAGCGAGGCCGCGACCCTGCCGCAGATCATCCGGGAAATGCTGCTCGCCACCACCAGCGAGCGCCAGGGGCGGATCATCGACAAGGATGCCGGCGACGCCTCCATGGAGAAGAAGAAGCAGGAGGGGTATTTCTGATGACCGGTCCCGCCGCTTCCGATCCCGTCTACAGGACCGACGCCCTGATCGCCCGCGACATTGACGCCTGGCTGGAGCTTCATCGGCACAAGTCGATGTTGCGCTTCATCACCTGCGGCAGCGTCGACGACGGCAAGTCCACCCTGATCGGGCGGCTGCTCTACGACTCAAAATTGATCTTTGAGGATCAGCTGGCGGCGCTGGAAGCGGACTCCAGAAGGGTCGGCACCCAGGGAGAGGCGCTCGATTTCGCCCTGCTGGTGGATGGACTGGCCGCCGAGCGCGAACAGGGCATTACCATCGACGTCGCCTATCGCTTATTCGCGACTGAAAAGCGCAAATTCATCGTCGCCGACACGCCCGGCCACGAACAGTACACTCGCAACATGGTCACAGGCGCGTCGACGGCGGACCTGGCCGTCATCCTGATCGATGCGCGCAAGGGCGTGCTGACCCAGACCCGTCGCCACAGCTATCTCGTGCACCTGTTGGGCATCCGCACCATCGTGCTGGCGGTCAACAAGATGGATCTGGTCGACTACGACCGGACCGTCTTCGACAGCATCGTGGCCGACTATCGTGACTTTGCCGACCGCATTGGCATCGGCGCGTTCGTGGCCATTCCGATCTCAGGGTTCAAGGGCGACAATATCACCGAGGCCTCGGCGAACACGCCCTGGTATGAGGGCCCGGCCCTGATCCATCATCTGGAAACCGTGCCGATCGAGACCGACACGGATCAGGCCCGGCCTTTCCGTATGGCCGTGCAATGGGTGAACAGACCCAATCTGGACTTCCGCGGCTTTGCCGGCCAGATCGCCTCGGGAGTGGTCCGTCCGGGCGACGCAGTGCGCGTGCTGCCCTCGGGCAAGACCTCGACCGTCAGCCGCATTGTGTCGCTGGGCGGTGACCTCGATCAGGCTGTGGCCGGCCAGTCCGTCACTCTGTGCTTTGCGGATGAGATCGACTGTTCCCGCGGGGATGTAATCGCCTCTGCCTCGGCACCGCCCCAGGTCGCTGACCAGTTCGAGGCCACCCTTGTGTGGATGGGAGAAGAGGCCCTGCTTCCGGGCCGGGCCTATTGGCTCAAGCTGGGCACGCGAACGGTTTCGGTAACCCTTCAGCCGCCGAAGTACAAGGTCAACGTCAATACGCTGGACCATCTGGCGGCCAAGACGCTCGAACTGAACGCCATCGGCGTGGCTGAAATCACGACGGACCGCCCCATCGTGTTCGAACCCTATGCCGACAGCCGGACTCTGGGTGGCTTCATCCTGATCGACAAGCTGACCCACGCGACGGTCGCGGCCGGCATGCTGCATTTCTCGCTGCGCCGGGCCCAGAATGTGCACTGGCAGGCGCTGGACATCTCGCGGGACATGCGCGCCCGGCAGAAGGGACAAACCCCCCGGGTTCTGTGGTTCACCGGCCTGTCCGGCTCAGGCAAGTCCACCATCGCCAATCTGGTCGAGAAGAAGCTGTACAGTCAGGGCCTGCACACCTTCCTGCTGGACGGCGACAATGTGCGCCACGGCCTGAACAAGGATCTGGGCTTCACTGATGCTGATCGCATCGAGAACATTCGCCGGGTGGGCGAGGTCGCCCGCCTGATGACCGATGCCGGGCTGACCGTGCTGACGGCCTTCATCTCGCCGTTCCGCGCCGAGCGCGAGATGGTGCGCGCGATGATGGCCGACGGGGAGTTCATCGAGGTGTTTGTCGATACGCCGATCGAGGTCGCCGAGGCCCGCGACGTCAAGGGTCTCTACGCCAAGGCCCGGTCCGGCCAACTGCAGAACTTCACCGGCATTGACAGTCCCTATGAGGCCCCTGAGGCGCCCGACATCCATATCGACACCACGGTGACCGGGCCGGACGAGGCCGCGGAGCAGATCGTGAGATGGATTTTCGACGCGTCGGGATGACGCCGAATCCCCTCCACATGGCCGGGCCTCAGGCCGGCTCACATGCCGATACTGATCAGGTGTGGCGGCGGACGGGTTCCTGCACAGAGTTCGAAGGCCCGCGGCGACGGGACCGACCGGGACGCAATTCCTGTGCGGCCCCGTCCAGGATGGCGCAACAGAGAGCAAACACAACCGCCATGGCTTCGGTCCGGAGGGGGTAGTCCCCGGCCGAATGGGCGGCGATCAGCAGAAGGGCGACCGACGCCGCGCGCTGAAGATCACGGTCGGGATGGCTGCCCGCGCGCCAGGCACTCCAGGACCGCCGGCTCCACCAGACAAAGGTGGCGATGACCAGCGCTATGCCCGCCCAGCCCGCCTCAAGCCAGATTTCGAGATAGTCATTATGCGCCTGGTTGAAGTAGGACGCCCTCAGCGTCTCGACAGGTTCATAGGACCGGTAGACGGGGTCGAAGGATCCCATGCCGGAGCCCAAAGGCAAGAAGTCTTGCGCGGCCTGGGCCACGATCGGCCAGTTGTCGAGACGACCCTCGAACTGGGCGTCGCGCTCAAACCGGTCAAGGATCGGATCGAGAGCGAACAGGCCGACCACTGCAAGGCCTGCAGCGCCGCCGAGGATGAGCAGCAGGATGGCAGGACCGGGCTGGCTGCGGCCAGATGAGACCCACCCGATCATGGCAGCCGCCGCCAAGGCTGGCATGGCGGCCAGGACACCGAACCGGGACTGGATGGCGCCGAGCGCGACAATGATCAGGCCGATAACCAGTCCGCCGGCCCAGAGCCGGAGGTTGGCGATTCGATCCCGGCTGTTGAGGCCACTTCCGGCCAGGGCCGCGGCGAAGGGAATGGCCACGAGGCAGAGGGTCGCCATATGGTTCCGGTTGGCGAAGAAGCCGACCAGCGACCCGAAATTCGTGGTCTGCCAAGGATAGACTGCAGGGCTGTTGAGCGTGATCTGCAGTGCACCTACGAGGATCGCTAAGATTACGAAGCCAAGGATGCCCCAGATAAAGCGCGCCAGCACTCGCCGCTCAAGGCCCAGCGCGGCAATCAGCATGGCCAGCGGCGGCAGGATGGCCAGAAAGGCCTGCCATGTCCGGTCGGGTGTCAGCGAAAGCGGCAGCCAGGCCGGTGCGATGCCCGCCAGCTCAAGCGCCGTGACGGCGCTCTCCCGTCCCGGCAGGGAGGCCCAGAGCGAAAAGGGCAGGGGAACAAGCTGGATGAGTGGGAGCAGGGCGGCCAAACCGGCCAGCGACAATAGAAACCGGTGGTTTCGCCAGATGCCCGTTGCTGCGAGGCGATAGAGCCCCAGGCCGAGCACGAGCAGGGCCGCCAGTTCAATGGCAGCCAGAGGCACCAGATGCTCGCGACTGGCCCCACCCAGAAACAACGAAAAAGCCAGCAGAACACTGGCCGCTATGGCCAAAGCATTCCACTGGCTTATTCGTTTCAGAAACGATCCGCTCACTTACACACTCGGAAACTGAGCGGGATCGAAACTCTTACGGGCTGGTCGGCGCGTCGTCGTCCGAGGCAACCGAGATCACACCGACGAGAACGGCGGTGCCGATCAGCAGCACGGGCAGCGGAATGCCCATGAAGTCGTTGGCGGCTTCCGCACGAGCGCCGACGCGGTCGCCGACACGCTCAACGGCGCTGTTGTTTCCGGCCGCAACAGCTTGGCCTGCGATCAGCAGCAGGCCCAGCGAAGCAGCAGCGATGGTCTTACGCATGCAGTTCCCCTTTTGTTAAAAACATTGCGCGGGTTTCCCCGCTCCTCTGAGAATGTGTTTAGGTCGTTTGGGTTGCGCAAGGCAAGCCCAAAAGTGCGTCCATTCGCCTGAAAAGTGACTCTGCGGCACCCTGTTGCGGATTCGCACCGTCATTGAGCTGCCACAATCTCAAGATGTGAAAACCATATGACAAGCTCCGTGCGGCGCCCGGGATTTTCGCCGACCAGCTGAAGCGACTGGCTGCCACAGCCCTCGGCAGGGACCTGAAACTCCACGGAAAAGGGCGTCCAGGTCTCGCTCGCCGCAGGGGTAGACCTCGTTGGCGCACCGATGACTGCTTCACCCGCAGGCCGCGCAGCGCCTCGGCAAACAAGCTGCCAGGAGAAGGTCATTTGGCTTGCCCCAAACTCCCAGCGGGATCGCCCGAGCAGCCGATAGCGCCCGGGGGCAAGCAGGGTCACCTGCCGGGCCAGTACATCCCGGCTTTGGCCATTGTGGCCCACCCGAAGGGCGCCCGAGGGGCGTGAGTTGCCATTCGTTGCGTCCGGCGGGCCCGCGTCGGCCAGGGCGGCCACGGAATAGCCTGCGCCAACCGCCAGATCCCAGCCAAAGGGCAGGATCGCGGACTCGGCCTCAAATCGTCCATCGATCAGGGCCTGTCCTGCCGCGGGGCGATCCAGAGCGATACGGACCTGACGCAGAGCCTCGATCTGGCCGGCGGAATAGAGGCGTTGGTAGAGCTGTTGAAGCTCGGCATCCGAAAAGCGGCCGTCACTGTCCTTCATGACCATGGCCAACTGAGCGGCGACGGCGATGCCGCTGTCGCGTTGGTAGAGGCTGTTGATGAAGGCCGCCCGCCAAGGCGGACTATCTGCGAGTTCGCCCGCCAGAAAGGGGACAGACCTGGGGTCGGTTTCCATGGCCGTGCCAAACAGGTCAAACAGCTGTGGCTGGACCTCGGTCCGCCGCCGCGCCAGCGTATCGGCATGGGCAAAGGCCGATCCATAGTCCCCGCGCCGCAGGCGGTTGTCGATCAACCAGCTGTGCGAACTGTCGTCCCGAAGACTCCAGTTGCCGGCGAGTGTCAGCAGGTCATCCGCCAGAGCCCGATCGCCGGTCTCGCCTTCAACCAGGCCTACGACCCGCAGGGCCTGCAGATTGAAGGGCGCGCGCTCCAGCGCCATGCGAGCCAGTGCATCGGCATTGTCCATCCGGCCCGCGCGCCATTCCGCCTCGGAGGCCTCGGCCAGAACCACGGCAGACCCGGGGCTGAGTCGCACGGCATGTTCGGCCGGGGCCCGATCCGCGAGCGGCACCAGAACCACCTGCCAACCCAGCCAGATTAGGCCGATGGCCAGTCCGACGGCGCCATAGCCGAGAAGGGGCGAGGCCTTGGGCGGAGGGGGCTCGTTCAGTCCGTCCGTCATCAGGACTTGCGCCCTTTCACCTCGGACGAGGATTTGGCGCCATAATCATAGTCATAGCTGTAGTCATAACCCTCATTCCGGGTCTTGTTGGCCTGGAATTTCGTCAGCACCGCGCCCAGTACGTGACCTCGGGCAAAGCTCAGCCGGCGAAGCGCCCCCAGTGCCTGACGCCGCCCTGTCCCGCGCGACTCCAGCACAAACAGGGTGCCTTCAACGGACGAGGACAATAGGGGCGCATCGGCAAAGCCCAGCACCGGCGGGCCGTCGATCACCACGTGATCATAGATGGCCAGCGCCTGATCGAGCAGGACCTGAAGTCGATCCCCGGACCAGAGCTCGGCCGGATTGGGCGGCAGGGGACCACAGGGGATGAAGTCGAGCGTGGCGAAGGGGGTTTTGCGAACCACACCCTGCAGCTCGGCAGACCCGGACAGGAAATTGCTCATCCCCTGGCTGTTATCCATCTCCAGCACGCGGTGCATGGAAGGATTGCGCAGATCGCCATCGACCAGAAGCACCCGTTTGCCGGTCCGCGACAGGTTGAGCGCGGTCGCAAAGGCGGTGGTCGACTTGCCCTCGCCGGGCCGGGCACTGGTCAGCAGGAGGGACTTCGGAGCGCCGTGCGAGGTGGTGAACTGCAAAGCTGTCCGGAGCGAATAATAGGCCTCCGAGAAAGGCGACCTCACATCGCGTAGGGCCGAAATGGCATCCTCGTCCTTTGCGAGCAGCGGAATGTTGCCTAGCCCCGGCAAGCCCAGTTTTTCTTCCACATCGCCAGGAGTGGTGATCGAATCGTCCAGCGCCTCGATCAGGAAGGCCGCGACCACGCCCAGCCCAAGCCCCAGCACAAAGGCGAGGGCGAGATTGAGGGGCAGTTTGGGGCTCGACGGGGTCTTCGGCGCAATGGCGCGGTCGATCAGGGACACGTTGTTGGCGGTCACGCCGCCCGTCACGCCCACTTCCTTATAGCGTTGCAGCAGGCCGTCGTAGAGCTGTCGGCTGGTGTCCAGCTCGCGCAGGAGGATGTTATACTCCACGCTGCGATCGCTGAGGTCCAGAACGTCAGTACTCAGACCGTTCACGCGGCTCTGCAGGGCCCGCTCCTGATTGAGCGCGATCTCATACTGGGCGCGGATTCCGTCTCGAATGGACACGGCCAGACTGCGGATCTGGCTGTCCAGCTCATCGATACGATTCTGCAGCTCGACCATTTCCGGATAGTCGGCCTGCAGCACGCTGGATTTCTGCTGATACTCGGCCTCGACAGCGACCCGCTGGGCGACCATGGCCTGGATCGCCGGGCTGGCGATCACTTCCGGGATCGACATCAGCGACGCGCCCCGGGCCTGGCGCCAGCGTTCCTCGGCCGAAATCCGGTCCACGCGCGCTTGCGAGAGCGCTTCGTTGATCGTCGACAGGCTGTTGGCGGCCAGCGAGCGCTGGGCACCGGTCCCGGCATTGGTGCTGTCTTCCAGGCGGATGATCTGCTGATCGTCCGCATACTGGACCAGCTGGCGTTCCGTCGCTTCCAGCTTGGCCTTGGTCTCGGCGATCCGCTCCTCAAGGAACTCGCGCACATAGAGAGAGGCGTCGAACTTCCGATCAAGGTTGGACTGGATGTAGTTTTCGGCAATGGCATTGGCCATCCGCGCCGAGACGGCAGCGCTCGGGCTGCTGAAGGTGATCTCGACCAGCCGGGAATCGCGTTGGGAGGAAACGTCAAGGCCGTCGGCAATCAGGTCGATGACCATTTCGCGGCGCCGAGCCATTTGCTGGGCAGCCGTTTCGCCCTCGCGCGCTTCGAACTCTCCGCCCATCTGCTCGATGAAGGCGTCGGAACCGGCCAGGCCGAGGCTGTCGATGACGCGCTCCGCCAGGGACCGGCTTCGGATCAGGCCGTACTGGGTCTGGAAGAACTCCATCGAAAAGCGAAGGTCGGCAGCGCCGGTCTCCTCGGAGTCCAGAACGCGGGTGGCTTCACGGTCAATCTGGACTGTGGCCGCCGCCGTATAGGTGGGCGGCGTCAAAAGCGTGATGACCAGGCCGATGACAACGGCAGCCAGCACCGATCCCGCGATCAGCAGCCGGTGCTTCATCAGCATCGCCCAGTATTTCGCGAGGTCGAGTTCGACTTCGCGTTCCACCGGCTCACCAAAGGCGTCGGAGCCTTGATCCCGCAGCGACGGTCCTGCCTGCATCATCTCGCCAGATCCGCGACCCTCGGCCATCATCATATCCTGATACTGAACGTACGCGCGCCTGCCCCGCGGGCGCTTCCAGAGGGCTGATACCGTATACTTACCCGGGGGGCGAGACGTGAAATCAACCGACTGGCGCATTGCGCGACGATTGACGGCGCGACTGTCGCTGGCAGACCATACTCGCAAGTCGACAAGGGCAGCCGAAACGGTCTGATATCAGGGTATGAGGGGCTCACCGGCGGCTTGGAGGACAGCAATCTCCTCAGCCACGCCCTCCAGCAACTGTATGCGCTCGCCGGCCGAGGGGTGCCCCCACTGCACCATCCGCAACTGGGGAAGGCGCGCCGACAGCATGCGCCAATAGGGTCCGGCCCGCGCGGGGTCATAGCCCGCCCGGGCCGAAAGATAGAGGCCCACACGATCGGCCTCCCGCTCGGCCCGGACTAGCTCCCAGGGTGCGACCCCCCAGTTGCCGAGCACATCCCGTGCAAGGCCGACCTCATCGAAATAGGCGCGGTGGTCCAGAATATTGTGGGCCAACTCATGACCCAGGACGACAGCCAGGTCATCGTCCAGCGGGCTGAACGCGGCCAGGGCCGAGCTGATGAACACCCGCTCGCCATCGCCCTTGGCATAGAAGTCCGCAGACGGATCAAGCTGGAACGGATAGGCGCAACCCGTAACGCTGCCGAGCACCACCGTGAGGCGTTGGCCGTCCCGCTGCACGAGGAGTTCGGCTGAGCCGTCGTAAAGCGCGTCGGCCAATCGAGCCAGATTCCCGGACAAGCCGTCGAATCCGGCGTCCCCCACAGGGCCCCCTTCCAGAAACGGCTTGCCGTCCGCGGACAGGAGCAGGTCTCCGACCCTGAGGCCGGCGTCGGCTGCCGGACTGTCCGGCGCGACGGCAGCAACGCCGGGCAGGTCGCCTCTCAGCTGCCAGTCTTCGCGGGCGGCGGCCCTGAGATAGTCCGCATACTGGCTTTCGGCGTGGAGAAGCAGGCCGGTGATCGGGCCGGTCCGGGGACAGAGTTCGACATTGGCGACGGACAGCCGGAACCCCACCGCATTGACCCGGGCGTCGAGCGCGTTGAGCGCGTTCAGGCGATCCCGGGGCGTCGCGACCTCGGCTCCGGAGCCATAGGCGTCGGGCGGAACCGGCCCCTCCGTCCTGCAACCGGTCAGGATCAGGGCAAGGCCCGCGCAGAGGGCGGCGGGGGCAAGGCCACGATGGCTGCGCCGCCTCACCGCGGCGGCCTAGATGGTGCGGAACAGATAGAGGGACGGCGCCGCGCGGACGACCTGCTGGATCACGTCGCTGAGGAAGGAGGTGTCCACGACGATCACATCATCGCCCAGCACCACCGGATCCGGCGCTTCGCCCGCGCGGATGGCAGCCAAGTCAAACACGGCAAACTGACGCTGTCCCTCGATCGTTCGGAAAATGACGACGCTATTGAGATCCGCCCCCGCGATCGGGCCGCGCGCCATGGCCACGGCCTGGAGCAGGGTGGTGCGGCCCTGCATCTCGTAGACGCCGGGTTGGGTCACGGCGCCGTCGACGGTAATCTTCTGGCTGGCTGCCTCCAGCACGGTCACCGTGATCTGCGGGTTGCGCAGGTATTGCGCGCCCAGCCGGGCGGCGAGGGACTCACTGAGTTCGTTGGGCGTAAGTCCTTCCGCCTGCACGGTTCCGATGAGGGGCATCTGGATGACGCCCGACGCGTCCACCCGGATTTCTTCGAACGAAAGGTCGGGCACGCGGAACACATTGATGCGCAGCAGGTCGGTCGCGCCGATGCGATACTCACCCGAGGCGGTCGCGCCGCCGGCCGAGGTGGCCAGGAGGGTGTCGGTCGGGATCGACCCTTCCTTGGGTCCGCCAGAGCTCGTGCAGGCGCCGAGGGCGAGGATCGAGATCAGCAGCAGAACAATGCGCATGGCGAACAAACTCCCGGTGGTCGGACCGCATGCAGGAGAGGCCCCCTGTGTGCGACCGGGATCTGATAGCCCCCAATAGGAGATTGTGCCACCACCGCGCGTGAAACCACGGATTTTTTTCTGGACCCTTCGGGCGAGCCAAGGCAGGGAATGACCGAAATCTCAACCAGCGCTCGAGCAAGCGGTGGGTTGGAAACGCCCCGGACTGAGGAAATCAGGTTTGGGAGGTAAATTTGTCATATAAATATAAGTGGTTTCGGGTATGAGGCCGAAATGCGTGCATCTCTGACAGCGACCTGGGCAGCGAAATACCTGATCCACATCGGGGCGCTGTTTGTTGGTTTTCTTCTGGCCTATGAACTGCGCCGGGCCCTTCCCATCGAATGGTGGTTCCAGGGCGGTGACGCGATCCGCGTGATCGGCTGGGCGGCGCTCTACGCCCTGATCGGCGCGTTGGTCGAGGCTGTTTTTCAGACCGAACGGACCGCCTGGCGGTTCGCCTCGGTCCGGGACGTTGTGGCTCTTGGCCGGAATGTCGTCCTGACGGTTGCCTTTTTTCTGCTCGCCATCTTTGCGGTCGACCGGGGGGTGCAGCTTCCCCGCTCTGTCATCCCCCTCACGGCGGTTCTGAGCGTTCTGTTTCTCGTCGGCGTCCGCCTCCTCTGGCGTCTCCCGCGCGAGTCCGAACTGATTCATCACCTTCTGCCCACCTGGTGGCGGAAGATATCCGACGACCGGACGCCTTTGATCCTGGTGGGCTCGCTGGCCGACGCCGACCGCCAGATCCGCCTTTTGCAGGCCGATGCGGACCAGCCCTACCAGCCCGTGGGGATCGTAACCCCGGACGTCGCGGAAGTCGGCATGAGACTTCAGGGTGTGCCGGCGATACTTGCGCTTGAGGTCTGGCGGGACCAGCATATTCCCTTTCGCCGGCGCGACGAGCCGGTGCCCGGCATTCTGTTCCTGCAGGATCCTGTCCACAGCTTTGGCCTGACGCCCCAGCGCGTCGGCGAACTGAAGAAGGCCGGCCACACCCTCCTGCGGCCCCACGTCCTGACTGAGGTCGGCGCTCCGGGCCCAAGAGCCGACCTGCTCACCGAAATCCCGTTGGAGGAATTCCTGCCGCGACAGCCGATTTCCTTGCCGACCGGGCCGGTCGAGGACCTGATCCGGGGCAAGCGCATCCTGGTAACCGGTGCAGGGGGCAGTATCGGATCGGAGATCGCGCGCCAGATGGTGCAGCTTGGTTGTGGTCACCTGACCCTGCTGGATCACTCCGAATTTCAGCTGTTCGAGATTGATCGGGAGCTGGGCGGTGTGAAGACCGCCATGACCCGCCGGGCCGTTTTGGCCAATGTCCGCGACGAAGCCCGCATCCGTGAGGTGTTCGACCAGGAACGCCCCGATATCGTCTTCCACGCTGCGGCCCTCAAGCATGTGGCCCTGGTCGAGAACAATCCGGCCGAGGGTGTGCTGACCAACGTCCAGGGCACCTGGAATGTAATCCGCGCCGCGACGGCGGCCAAGGCGGCCCAGTTCGTCCTGATCTCGACCGACAAGGCGGTTGATCCGTCCAATGTCATGGGCGCGACCAAGCGGATCGCTGAAACCCTGCTAGAGCTGGTGCCCGAAAGCGGCACGCGCCTGTCGGCTGTGCGTTTTGGCAATGTGCTGGGCTCGGCCGGGTCGGTGGTACCGATCTTCCGCGACCAGATCGCCCGGGGTGGACCGGTGACCGTCACCCACCCCGACGTGAACCGCTATTTCATGACCATCCCCGAGGCCGTACAACTGGTTCTGCACAGCACGGCGGTGAAGGCCGCCCGTGCGGATGAAGGGCCTTCGAAATTCCTGCTGGAGATGGGCGAGCCGGTTCGCATCGCCGACTTGGCCCGCCAGATGATCGAGCTGAGCGGCAAGACGCCGGACGTGGACATCAAGATCGAGTACACGGGCCTGAAGCAGGGTGAGAAGATCGCCGAAATCCTGTCTGACGATGGCGAGGATCCCCGCCCCTGTGTCGACGGCATCCTTGAGGTCATGGGCCGGACCGGTGCCGGCCGCCTCGACACGGCGCGCCTGCAGACGCTGGTCTCTGCAGCCCGCATGAATGCGGGGCACGAAGTGACGATGTTGCTCTCTCAGGCGATTGCTGATGTTCGTGCCCCCCGGGACGCGAGGACCCCATCATGAGGTACCTGATCACGGGCACTGCAGGCTTCATTGGCTTCCACCTGGCTCGAAGACTGCTGGACGCCGGGCATACCGTCGTTGGCGTCGACAACTTCACGCCGTATTATGACCCAGCCTTGAAGGAAGATCGCAACCGGATTCTTGAAGGCTTCGGGGAGTTCCATCTGCACCGCTTGGATTTGCAGGACATGGCTGCCCTGGAAGCAGTTTGGACCGAGGCGAGGCCTGAAGTCGTTATCCACCTCGCCGCCCAGGCGGGCGTGCGCTACAGCATTGATCACCCTGACGCCTACATAGGGTCCAACCTCGTCGGCACTTTCAATGTCCTGGAATGCGCGCGCCGGATGAAGCCTCGTCACCTGCTTTGCGCTTCCACAAGTTCGGCTTATGGCGCCAATACGGCGATGCCATTCCATGAAACGGATCGGGCGGTGCATCCGCTCACGCTCTACGCAGCGTCGAAGGCCGCCAATGAGCTGATGGGGCACAGCTATTCGCACCTGTTCGATATCCCCACGACATTCTTCCGGTTCTTCACGGTCTACGGGCCATGGGAGCGGCCGGATCTGGCCCTCTCAAAATTCGCTCGAGCCATGGTGGATGGCACGCCCATCCAAGTCTTCGGGAATGGCAAGATGACGCGGGATTTCACGTTCGTCGAAGACCTGGTCGAGGCAGTTGTGCGGCTGGTCGATGTCGTCCCGGGAACGGCAACTCCGGTCATGGGGGACACCCTGTCGCCGGCCGCGCCCTGGCGCTTAGTCAACATTGGGGGTGGCAAGCCTGCCCAATTGATGGAGTACATAGCCGAGCTCGAAAAGGCGCTCGGCTTCGAGGCAAGAAAAGAATTCCTGCCGATGCAGGATGGCGATGTACCAGACACGTTTGCCTCGGCGGATCTTCTTGAAGCGCTGATCGACTACAGGCCATCCACTCCGATCAGCGTCGGGGTTCCTGCCTTTGCGAGCTGGTTTCAGGCTCACCGAAACAAGAAAGAAAATTGATGGTTTCCGCGACTGCTGCCGATTTCCCCCGGACCGCACTGATCGGGTGTGGGCGTTGGGGCCGCAATATTGCTCGCGTCCTTGCTCGCCTCGGTGCGCTTGAGCTGATCATTGACCCGGCAGCTGACCGGTTGGCGGACTATGCTTCCGAATTGGGGGGCGTGCGTGTGACCGACGATCTAGAGGCCGCCTTCTCAAAGGATATTCAGGCCGTGGCGATCGCGGCCCCGGCCGTCGACCATGCACGTTTGGCGATGCGTGCGCTCGAGGCGGGCAAGCCTGTGTTCGTCGAGAAGCCTCTGGCTCTCGAGCTGGGTGACGCCGAGGCGCTCGCGGCCAAGGCGAATGAGATGAAGCTGCCCCTGATGGTCGGACATCTGCTGCAATACCACCCGGCCTTCGTCACCTTGAAGCGAATGGTCCAAGAAGGCGCGATCGGTGAGCTGAGACATGTAACTTCGCATCGACTCAATCCCGGGGCGATCCGTAGCGAGGAGAATGCCCTGTGGAGCATGGCGCCGCATGATTTTTCCATGATCCTCGGCCTGACGGGTCAAGAGCCCACACATGTGGGGGCGCTGCCTGTTCGTGTTGTCGACCCCGCCGTGCCGGACCAGTATTTTGTGCAACTCCGATTCCCGAACGGCGTTACCGCGCAAGTCAATGTCTCGTGGCTGTCGCCTTACAAGGAGCACAAGCTCACCGTGCTCGGCACCGAGGGGGCGCTGGTGTTCGAAGACACAGCTCCGAGTCGTGAACGCAAGCTTGTCATCTACCGCGACTATGTCGACACATCCGGGTCGGTGGCGCGCTTTATAAAGGGCGAAGGCGAGCCGGTCGACTGGCCGGCGGACGAACCTCTGGAAATGGAAATGCGAACTTTCCTTGATGCCGCCTCGGGTCGCGGGGGGACGCGTACCGGCCCGCAGGAGGCCATTCCTGTTCTCCGTTTGCTGCGCCAAGCTGATGCTGCCGCCGGGGGGCTTGCGTGACCCATAGACTGTCGCAATTTGCCGACGCAGCTGGCTACTCCGTCCTTCGGGACGGTGACTTTGCGCTGACTGGCAAACTGTCCACCCCCCTGGACCGTTTGTGTGTCCCCCTGCGCGCAGCGAGATACGCCGATGAAGTGAACGCCAATCCTCGGGTGGCAGCCGTCATTACGACGCCCGAGATAGCAGGTCTTCTCGATGTCCGCTTCGCTGTGGCCGTGGCTGAGGCCCCTGACGCCGCGCATGCAGAGCTTCACGCAGCTGTGGCGGCGCATCGTGAAGCCGAGCTTCGCGGTCGGCCCAACCGGGTCGATCCCTCTGCCATGATCGACCCCTCCGCGCGGATCGCGGATCATGGTGTCGAGATCGGCGCGCGGGTCCGGATCGGTGCCCATGTGTCGATTGCTCCCGGCGTCGTGGTAGAGTCTGACTGCGTTCTTCATCCCGGGGTCAGCCTCGGCGTTCCTGGCTTCAACACGGGCATAATCGGCGGTCGCCAGCGTATCATCCCGCAACTGGGCGGCGTGAGGTTGAAGTCGTACGTCGAACTCCTTTCCAACGTCTGCGTCGCGCGTGCCCTGTTCGGTGGTGAAACCACGCTGGGCGAGGAGACGGTTGTCGACAACCTCGTCTATATCGCCCACGACGTTCAGATCGGGCGTCGCGTGCAGGTTTGCGCCCTCGTCAATATCCTCGGCCGGGTCGAGATCGGAGACGAAGCCTATATCGGACCGTCCTCGGTCATCATCAACGGCGCCCGCATTGGCGAGAAGGCCAAGGTCAGCATCGGGGCCGTGGTCACGCGCGACGTACCTGCGGGTGCGACCGTCAGTGGCAATTTCGCCATTCCACATGATCGCTTCCTGACCCACCTCCGCTCTGTTCGCTAATCCGGAATTTCCATGCAATTCATTGATCTAAAGACCCAATACGCCTTGCTCAAGCCGGAGATCGACGCCCGCATCCAGGGTGTTCTCGACGCGCAGGCCTTTATCCAGGGCCCCGAAGTGCGGGAGCTCGAAGCTGCGCTGGCCGACTTCAGTGGGGCCAAGCGCGTCGTGACCTGTGCCAACGGCACGGACGCTCTGCAATTAGCGCTGATGGCGCTGGGAATAGGGGTCGGAGATGCAGTCTTCGTTCCCAGCTTCACCTACACGGCGACGGCCGAGGTGATCCTGCTTCTGGGTGCCCGGCCGGTGTTTGTGGATTCCGATCCCGACACCTTCAACATCGACTTCGACAGCGCCGAGGCGGCTATCGAGCAGACCCGAAAAGAAGGGCGGCTGCGGCCCGCCGCACTGATGACCGTGGACCTGTTCGGACTTCCCGTCGACTATGATCGCGCGCGAGATCTGGCCGACCGGCAAGGTCTCGCCTTCATTTCGGACGCAGCGCAGGGCTTCGGCGCCAGTTTCAAGGGTCGCCGGGTCGGCTCCGGCATCGCCGACATCACCACCACCAGCTTCTTCCCCGCAAAGCCCCTCGGATGCTACGGCGACGGCGGCGCGGTCTTCACAGATGACGACCGTATCGCAGCCGTGATCCGTTCCATCTGTCTGCACGGTAAGGGGCAGGAAAAATACGACGTGGTTCGCGTGGGCGTGAACAGCCGCCTCGATACGCTTCAGGCTGCAATTCTCATCCCAAAACTGGCGGCCTTCCGCGACGAGCTCGAAAAGCGCCACGCAGTCGCGCAGCGCTATACCGAGCGCCTGAAGGGCCACGTCGCCACACCACAGCTCGCCGAAGGGGATGATCGCTTTGCCTGGGCCCAGTACACGGTGAAGGTCGACGACCGGGACGGCGTCCAAGCCCGACTCAAGGCTGCTGGCATCCCGTCAAACGTCTACTATCCGCGGCCGATGCATCTCCAGTCGGCGTATCTGGAATACGGCGCGGGAGAGGGCTCCCTGCCGGCGGCCGAGCAGCTGTCTCGCGTGGTGCTCAGCCTGCCGATGCACCCGTACCTTTCCGACAATGAGGTGGATCAGGTTTCGGCCGCCCTCATTTCCGCACTTGCCCCCAAAGATTGAGCATCACCCGTGAACGAGCAATCAAACCCGACGTCAACCTCTCCGGCCCTTGCGGAGTTCGTCTCCCTGGTCGACGGGCGCAAGGCCAGGATCGGTATTCTCGGTCTCGGCTATGTGGGAATTCCCCTCGCGCTGCGCTTCCATCAGGTGGGCTACCCCGTCCTCGGCTTCGACATCGATGAACAGCGCATTGCGGGGCTGAATGCGGGCGAGAGCCCCATTAAGCACATTCCGGGGGCCGAGATTGCTGCGATGGCCGCCGGGGCGTTCGAGGCCACGGCGGATTTCTCGCGGATCGGCGAGGTTGAGGCCATCATCATCTGCGTGCCGACCCCGTTGAGCCGGCATCGGGAGCCCGACCTGTCCTACATCGTCGAGACAATGAAGGCGATTACCCCTTACCTGCGCGCGGGCCAGCTTCTGTCGCTCGAAAGCACGACCTGGCCCGGCACCACCGAGGAAATTCTGCGCCCCTTCATCGAGGGGCGCGGGTTCGAGATCGGGAAGGACTTCTTCCTCGTCTATTCGCCTGAGCGGGAAGATCCGGGCAACCCCGACTTCACGACCCATTCAATCCCGAAGGTCGTGGGCGGCGCCACGGCGGCCTGCCGAGTTGCGGGCGAGCGCCTCTACAGCGTCGCGGTCGACAAGGTGGTGCCGGTGTCGTCGACCCAGGCCGCTGAACTGACCAAGCTGCTGGAGAACATCCACCGCGCCGTCAATATCGGCCTGGTCAATGAGATGAAGATCATCGCCGACAAGATGAACATCGACATCTTCGAGGTGATCGACGCCGCCAAGACCAAGCCCTTCGGCTTTACCGCCTACTATCCCGGGCCCGGCCTCGGCGGGCACTGCATCCCGATCGACCCCTTCTACCTGACCTGGAAGGCCAAGGAGTACGGTCTGTCGACCCACTTCATCGAACTGGCCGGAGAAGTGAATCGCGACATGCCCGAATGGGTTGTAGGAAAGGTCGTCGACGCGCTCAACGACCGCGAAAAGTCGCTCAAGGGCAGCCGGATCCTGGCCCTGGGCATCGCCTACAAGCGCGACGTGGACGACATGCGCGAGTCGCCGGCCGTCTTCGTGATGGAGCATCTGCGCGACCGCGGAGCGATTGTGGAATATTCGGATCCGAACGTGCCGGTCTTCCCGAAGATGCGGGAGCACAGTTTCGACCTGTCGTCTGTCGCGCCGACCCCTGCGGCCCTGGCCAGCTATGACGCCGTCATCGTTCTGACGGACCACTCGGACTTCGATTATGCGCAGATCCTAGAGCACGCGCCGCTGATCGTCGACACGCGAGGCAAGTTCCGCGAAGACCACCCGAAGGTCGTGAAGGCATGATGCGGGGCCCCGACGGCTTCCCGGTTGCGGGCCGCCCCGACCGGGAATGAGCTTCCTCGGCAACGCACGGATCATGCTGATCGGCTTCGCGGTGGCGCAGGCCCTTCCGCTGCTCGCTGCGCCTTTGCTGACGCGGCTGTTCTCGCCTGAGGCGTTCGGGCTGCAGATGCTGTTCATAAGCTGGGCCACAGTCGTAGGGGTCGTCGCGACCCTTCGTCTGGACCTAGCCACGGTTCTTGCGGCGGACCGTCGCGAGGCGACCCACATCGTGGCGCTGGCGGCGAGTATGGCCTGCGCTGTCGCGCTACTGCTGCTGGGAGCGACGACCTTTTTCGGCGGGGCGCTGGCGGGCGTTTCGGGGCAAGCAGAGCAGACGCGCTGGATGCTGGCGCTGGCCCCCATGGTCCTGGCGGTCGCCACCGTGCAGATTTCTGCGGGCCTGCTGACTTGGCTTAAAAGATTCGGGCCGGCTAGCCAGGCACAGGTCCTCAACCAGGCGGGCTATCTCACCATCGCCCTGCTCGTCGGGTTCACTGCGGCGCCGACAGATGGACTGGTCTTCGCGAAGCTGGGCGGGCAGATCGCAGCTGCGCTTTTCCTGCTCGTGATCCTGCGGGGCGACCTCGCGACGCTGAGGCTTCCCGGCCGTCTCGCGGTTGGAGCTTTATGGAGGCGTTGCCGTCCCTTTCTCATGTTCAACGCGCCGTACAGCTTGGTCGGAGTGGTAGGCAGAGAGGTGCCTATCTTCGCTTTCTCCGCAGTTGGGGCGACCGCGCTGGCCGGACACTACGGCCTTGCGAGGACCCTTCTGGGCGCGCCTTCGACCCTGTTGGCCGCGTCGCTGAGCCAAGTTTTTTATCGAGAGGCCGTGGAACTCAAAGGCACGCCGCGGCTGGCCGACCTCACCGTGGGCGTACTGAGGGCCACTATCGATGCGTCGGCGCCCCTGTTCGCCTTCCTCCTCATTTGGGGAGACGCCGCCTTCGCGATGGCGTTTGGCGACGAATGGAGGACGGCGGGACAGTTCGCGATGATCCTCTCCGTCGCCGCATGGCTTTCTCTCCAAACGTCGTGGCCGGAGCGTCTGTTCGAGGCCGCCGAGCGTCAGGGAGTTTCGTTCGCGATTCAGCTCGGCTTCGACCTAACGGCCGCGGTCGCCGTATTCATCGCGATCTCGTCCGGCGCGCCCGGCTTGGTCGTGGTGACCACGTTCGCCGTGGTCAATAGCTTGTTTCATCTGGCCTATCTGACGGGCATGTTCCACGTCTCCGGCGTGCCGTTGCAAAGACTGGTCGCCTGCCTTCTGCGTGGTGCCGCCATCTTCGCGTTCGCGGCCTTGGCGCTTGTCGCCCTGAGATTAACGGCGGCGTCGCTGCCCGCCTTGATCGGTAGCGGGGTCGCGGCGGCGGGCGTGGCCAGCGTCATCGCCTTGGCCAGACTGAGGGAGCTGCGAGCGATGATCGTCAGTAGTTTGTGAAAGTTTGACTTTTCATTGCCTTGGCAGGCGTCGCTACTATACCATACCCGCGGGCTTGTTGCCGGCGCGGGGCGGCCGGTCTGGCTACAAAAAAGCCGCTGCCGGCTCGACGCGACGCATGAAAAACGCACAGGACCCCAAGTGATCAGCATCGTCGACTACGGCATAGGGAATGTGGGTTCCGTAGCCAACATGCTCAAACATGTCGGCGCACCCGTGCATCTTGCCTTCACGCGCGACGAGGTGGCGTCGGCCAAGGCGCTTCTGTTGCCGGGTGTCGGGCATTTCGGCCATGCAATGTCGATGCTGCACTCACTGGGCCTTGTGGACGTCATCCGTCACAAGGTGCTCGCGGAGCGGACTCCGATATTAGGCATATGTCTGGGCATGCAATTGCTTGGCACCCACAGCGAGGAGGGAGACGCGGCCGGTCTGGATCTGATCCCGGCCCGGTTCACGAAGATTGTTCCGGACGAAGGAAGCGAGCTCAAGGTGCCGCACATGGGGTGGAACCTCGTGTCGGTGAAGCGGCCGAACCCCATCTTGGCCTACGAGGGTGAGCAGCGCTTCTATTTTGTTCACAGTTATAAGGCCGAATGCGACCGCCCTCAGGACGTGCTCGGCACGACCGTCCACGGAGCCGAGTTCTGCTGCGCGTACGGGCGCGACAACGTCTATGGCGTGCAGTTCCATCCCGAAAAGAGCCATCGCTTCGGAATGGAGCTGTTCAGGCGCTTCGTGGAGTTCGCATGCTGAAGCACCGAGTCATCCCCGCCCTTCTGCTGCACCGTGACGGGCTGGTCAAAACGCGGAAATTTGCGGATCCGACCTATGTCGGGGATCCGCTGAACGCCATCAAGATCTTCAACGAGAAGGAAGTCGACGAGCTGCTGTTGCTTGACATTTCCGCGACCCGTGAAGGGCATGGGCCGGACTTCGACCTGATCGCGGACTTCGCCACCGAGTGCTTCATGCCGTTCGGATACGGTGGCGGCGTGAGCACCCTGGAGCACGCTGAACGGCTGTTTCGGCTGGGCGTCGAGAAAGTCTGTCTTCAGACGGCGACGCGCAGGCATTTGGGCCTCGTGGAGCAGATCGCCGGCCGCTACGGCTCCCAAGCCGTCGTCGGTTCCGTCGACGTCAAGGCGGACTGGAAAGGAACCCCACAACTCTACTGGGCGGCGGATCGAACGACGGACGCCGATCTGAAGGGCCATCTGGACCGGCTTCAGTCGGCCGGAGTGGGGGAGATCGTTCTGAACTCTGTGGATCGTGACGGTATGATGTCCGGCATGGACCTCAAGCTGATCCGCCGCGTCGCCAGCGATCTGAAGGTGCCGCTGGTCGCGCTGGGTGGCGTGGGCGAACTGGATCATATACGGGAAGCGATCGACGCTGGAGCGAGCGCAGTTGCGGCCGGCTCCTTCTTCGTGTTCCACGGCAAACGCCGTGCCGTGTTGATCACTTACCCCGCCTATGGCGCCTTGGAAGACCTGCTGAGCACATGACGAGCCGCCCCTATCAGATGTGCACCCGTTGTGTGATGGACACGTCGGACGCCGATATCTCCTTCGACGCCGACGGCGTCTGCAGCCATTGTCACAAGTTCGATACCGTCCAGCGGCCGCAATGGAGGCCGGATGAAGAAGGCGCACGCCTCTGGGCAGCCAAACTGGACGAGATCCGCGCAAAGGGCCAAGGCAAGGAGTACGACTGCATCGTCGGGCTCAGCGGGGGCGTCGACAGTTCCTATCTGGCGCTGAAAGCCGTGGAGTGGAAGCTTCGTCCGTTGGTAGTGCACGTCGATGCGGGCTGGAACAGTGAGCTCGCCACCGCGAACATCGAGCGCGTGGTCAAGCATTGCGGATACGACCTGCACACGGTCGTGATCGATTGGCCTGAGATGCGCGATCTGCAGTTGGCCTATCTTAAGGCCGGGGTAGCGAACCAGGACGTGCCGCAGGACCACGCCTTCTTCGCGAACCTGTACCGGTTCGCGATCGACAACGACGTCAAATACATTCTTGCGGGCGGCAACATCGCGAGCGAGTCCGTGATCGCCTCGTCTTGGGAAGGATCCGCGATGGACGCGATCGGCCTGAAGGCGATCCATAGCCGTTACGGGTCCGGCAAGCTGAAGAAGTACCGGACGATCAGCTTCTTCGACTACTACATCAACTACCCGATCCTGAAGGGTATGAGGCCGCTCAGGCCTTTGAATTTTATGCCCTATGGGAAACAGATCGCGATCGACGAGCTCACTAAGATTGGCTGGAGACCTTACGGCCGAAAGCACGGAGAGTCGCGCTTCACCAAGCTGTTCCAGAACTACTATCTGCCGACCAAGTTCGGCTATGACAAGCGCCGAACTCACCTTTCGAGCTTAATCCTGTCGGGAGACATCACGAAAGATGAGGCTATGAAGGACTTGGCGAAGCCTTTGTACGACGCGGCCGAACTCGAGTCCGACATTCGCTACTTCTGCAAGAAGCTAAATATTACAGAGATCGAGTTCCACGGCTACGTCGGCGAGCCGAACCGTTACTATACGGAATTTCCTAACTGGGATTCGCGCCGCGCTCTGGTCAAGCATGCGCAGGACGTCGTCGGTCGACTGCTGGGCAAGCATGTAACCGTCTATTCCTGAACCTGCGCCCCCGAGGACAGAATGCGGATCCCCTCATGTGCGGAATAGCCGGCGGAAGCTGGATCAACCCTCCGGCCCGGTTGAAGAAGGCCATACTGGAGTCGCTGGGCCGCATGGCGCACCGCGGCCCGGACGACCAGGGTTTCGAGATTCATGAGCGGCCGGCGTCCACGACCGCGCTCGCCCAGACCCGTCTTTCGATCATCGACCTGACCAGCGGCGGGCGCCAGCCCATGTTCACTGCCGACGGCCGCCTGGCCATGGTTTTCAACGGCGAGATCTACAACTACCTCGAACTCCGCGGCGAGCTGCGGGCGTTGGGGCATGACTTCCGGACCTGTTCGGATTCTGAAGTCCTGCTGTTGGCCTGGCGGCAATGGGGCGTCGCGTGTTTGCGGCGGCTGACGGGCATGTTCGCCATCGCCGTGCACGACCGGGAGGCGCGCACGCTTACGCTGGTTCGGGACGCCTTCGGCATCAAGCCGCTTTTCCACGCGCACGAGGCCGGGCGCCTGACGTTCGCGTCCGAGCTGCCCGCACTGATGAGCCTAGCGGAAACCCGGCCCGAACCAAACCCGCAGCGGGCCTATGACTTTCTGGTCCACGGGGAGTACGATAGCAACGAGGCCACTTTCATTCAGGGCGTCCAGCACGTCCTGCCGGGCCACTATCGCGTCTACGACACGGACGCCGGCGCCTTGGGAGACCAGATCCAGTGGTGGCGCGCGCCGATCCGCCAGACCTCGACCCTGTCGTTCGGCGACGCCGCCGATGCGGTGCGCCAAGCTTTCCTCGACAGCGTGAAGCTTCACCTGCGAAGCGACGTGCCCTTGGGGGCAGCGCTGTCAGGCGGGATCGACTCTTCGGCCGTCGTGTGCGCGATGCGCCACGTGGCCCCGGACGCGCCGATCCACACCTTCAGCTACATCGCCGCCGGCAGCCCCCTGTCGGAAGAATCGTGGGTCGACATGGTGAATGCGCACACCGGGGCGATCGGACACAAGGTCGTGGCATCGGCCGAGGATTTGGCGGCCGACATCGACGACATGATCCTCTGCCAGGGAGAACCCTTCGGCAGCACGAGCATCTACGCACAGTATCGGGTTTATCAACGGGCGGCCGAGAAAGGCATCACGGTCACGCTTGACGGTCAAGGTGCGGACGAACTTCTCGCGGGCTATGCGGGCTATCCCGGCCAGCGCCTGCGCAGCCTGCTCGAGGGGCCCGGCGGACTTTTCGAGGCGCATCGGTTCGCCAAGGCTTGGAGTCGCTGGCCTGCGCGCTCCTATCGCCAAGCTTGGATGTACTATGGCCGCGAGAATCTACCGGATCAGGCCTATGCGGCGGCACGCACGGTGATGGGCCGACCGCCGGTTCCGGACTGGATCGACGAAGACGCTCTGGCCGAGGCGGGGGTCGATCTGCGGGCGCCACGGATGGCGGCGCGGGCGGAAGGTCATGGGCGCCGGGTGGTCGAACGTCTGGGCCACAGCCTGCAGGTCCATGGCCTACCGCATCTGCTTCGACACGGTGACCGGAACTCCATGAAGTATTCACTGGAAAGTCGAGTGCCCTTCCTGACCGTCGATCTGGTGGAGCTGCTGCTCGGCCTACCGGAGGAGTTCCTCATTTCGCCGACGGGAGAAACCAAGTCCGTATTCCGGGCCGCCATGCGCGGCATCGTTCCCGATGCGATCCTGGACCGGCGAGACAAGATCGGATTCGCGACGCCCGAACGCGAGTGGCTGGCAACACTGGCGCCGCGTGCCAGGCATTGGCTAGAAGGGGCCGAAAACGTCCCCTTTTTGCGCAAAGAGCCCCTTCTGAAGGCCTTCGACGACATGATGGCCGGCCGGACGACATTTTCGTGGCAGGCTTGGCGATGGATCAACTATGTGCGTTGGTACAAACAGCTTGGTAGGATGTGACGAGATGTTAACTGAATGCGAAGCGCCCAAGTCGTTCCGTCGTCGCCAGGCAGAGACACCTAGTCTTTGGGATTAGGCGAGGTGACTCTTCAAGCGGGAGCGCAAAAACTTTTAAGGCTGGCGGCAGCTGGCGGTTTCCTGCTGCTCTATCCCCTGTTCTTCGTCTACCACTTCGTTGTCGGTTCAGGGTTCATCCCGCCGTTCGTCTTCGGGCTCTACGGACCTGCGACCATCTTTATTGCCGCGATTGGTGGGCTGCCGCTAGCGCTGCTCATCCGGCGGCATACCGGCCACCCCATGATCGCGGCGGCGGCCTTCCTCCTGTTCTACTGCACAGCCTGGGTTATGCTTTTTGGCTACGCAATTCCTGACACCCCCTATCTCGACCAAGTAAATTTCCAGTCCCTGTCTATAATCCTAGGCTGGGGCGCGCTCTACATTGTCGGATTGTTTTTCCCTTGGCAGTCGAGGACATTGAAGCTTGCCAGTGTCGGCTTATTTGCCGTGATAGGCGCCATCATCGTGGCAAACACAAGCTGGTCCGGCTTGACCCTAACCATACCGGGTCAGGAGACAGGGGACGTCGCGTCATACCAAGGCTTCGCACGAAGCGTCTTCGTGCTCTCGTTCGCCCTGCTGGCGTGGTCCAGAACCCGGAGCGAACAAATCGGAATCTGGTTGATTTCGAGCCTCTTGCTGTTCCTGATCAGCGCCCGGTCGGAGTTCGCTGCCTACATTGCCACGACGCTGATCGTCGCCTTCGTCATCCAGAAGGCCCACCCAGCGCGAACCGCGCTGCTGGTCTTTGGGGTCGTCGTCGTGTGGGTGCTGACGTCCGGGCTCGGGACGTCGATCGCCGAGTCGCTGGGCCAGTCGCGCCACGTCGGACTGTTGGACCTCAGCGCGGATACCTCGTGGAACGCGCGTCAAGAGATGCAGGCCTATGCGATTGATCAAATCGCGGGCAGCCCAATTGTTGGTGACTACGGCGGTCACATCTACTTCGATGATATGCAACTTGGATCCGAGGCGCATAACGCTCTTTCCGCTTGGGTAACGTTCGGGCTTGTCGGGTTCTGCTTGTATGTCGGGCTGACCGCAGCTGCACTGTGGTTATCGATCAGGTTTTTCCTCGTCCAACCCATGCGACCAGACGTGCGGTTCGCCTGCTGCATGGCCCTGTCCGTCACTATTCTGATCATCTCATCCAAGTCGGTCTACTGGGCTGAGCCGGCTCTGGCGTGGGGCATGGTGACGCGGCTCGTAATCCGGAGCACGTGGGGGCCCAAGGCAGTGGGGTTGGGTCCAGCGCGCAATCTTCTGCGCCTCAAACGGGTGGGGCAAACCGAGAGGCACTTACGATGACCCCTTCGCACGTGGCAGACCGTTTGGAACCGACCCAACCTAGACGTGCTCCGAATGACACAGTCGGCGGTCCCCGGGGTTCCCAAGCGATGGCTGGCCAGGCGTCGGGCACGCGTAGCCGCGATGTCCATCTGCACCTGTCATTTTCTTCCTTGAGAATGGCCAGCCGCGCCTTTCGAGAGGGGTTGGCGGCACTTGATTCCGGCCATGCCGAACGCGTGGAGTATCTGGGATGTGATGACGGGCGCTCGGCGGAGGCGCCACCGGATCCGGGTCGTCTCTTCGTCAAACGCCTTCCCCCTCCGCCCAGCCCGCCAGGATCGCCGAGGGTCCTGCGGATCGCAAGTTTGCCGAGATGGTACGCCTCGGTCTTCCGCGAGGTACGACGCCGACGAGACTTCGATCTCATCATCGCACATAACTTGGCCAGTCTGCCGATCGCGGTCCTACTTAAGCGGGTGACGCGCACGCGTCTGCTCTACGACGCCCACGAACTTGAAACCCAGCGGGAGGGCTGGAGTTGGCCGATCCGATGGGCCGCCCAGGTCGCCGAAAGCCTCCTCATGCCTCACGTGAACCATACCCTCGTCGTCAGCGACACTATCAGGGCATGGTATGAGCGGCGCTATCCGAAGGCCGGCTTCACTACGGTCAGGAACACACCGAGCGTCGTCGGGCCGGTTCAAAAATCGGAAGCGCTAAGGCGGCAACTGGGGCTGCGCGAAGAGGAGCTGTTGTGTGTGTTCCTCGGGATGCTCAGCCCCGGGCGAGGCATCGAGGAAATGGTAGAAGCGTTCAGGCAACTGCCTGACGACAAACATGTGGTCTTCGTCGGCCACGGCGTTCTGAGAGAATGCCTGAGCGCCGACGCGCAGACCCACCGAAACATCCACGTGCTGCCGCCAGTGGCCGGAAGCGAAGTCGTGAGCTACGCGTCGGGTGCGGACGTGGGTGTGGTGATCAGCGCAGGCAAGTCGCTTTCCTACCGCTATTCGCTGCCGAATAAGCTTTTCGAATATGCACATGCGGGGTTGCCCGTTATTGTGTCCGACCTGCCCGAGTTTCGAAACTTCGTGGAACGCGAGGGCTTGGGGTGGGTCATCCCGCCGACGCCGGATGCCCTCCGAGACCTAGTGCTCGGTCTTTCTAGGGAGCAGGTCCGCCGAATGCCCAAGCGCGAAACGTCGCCGCCGTCCTGGGAAACGGAGGCGCCACGCCTTTTGGGTGTGTATCACATGCTCGCCCATTCGGCGGACGGCTGACCCGATCTCGCCGACACTGCTTCCAAGTCAATGCCGACAGCCAGCGCCCGCCGCGCCTGACCTGCCCCTGAGAATTTCGTCCACGCAGTGACCTGCCCCTGATCACGGTGATCTGCTCCCCGGAAACTGGATCACTGGACGTTAGAGTTTTCCGCTGAGATTTCCCTGGCTGGGAAGGAGCGGAAGACCATGAAGGCATCAGCATTTTCGGACGCCCAGAAGGCGTTCATTTTGAAGCAGGGCGCGGACGGCGTGCCGGTGGCGGAGATTTGCCGGCGCGCCGGGATCAGCCAGGCGACCTACTTCAACTGGAAGAGAAAGTACGACGGCCTGCTGCCGACTGAGATGAAGCGGTTGAAGCAGCTCGAGGACGAGAACGGGCGGCTTCGGAAGTTGGTGGCGGACCTGTCGCTTGAACGGGAGATGCTTCAGGACGTGATCCGCCGAAAGCTCTGAGGCCTGGTCGCAAGCGCGAGCTGGTGGACGGGTGTCGGGGTGAATGGGGCGTGTCGATCCGGCGGGCGTGCCGGGTGCTGGAGATGGACACGTCGAGCTATCACTACCGATCCCGTCGCCCCGACCAGGCCGGCCTCGAAGCCCGCATCAAGGCGATCTGCGAGACGCGCGTGCGCTACGGCTATCGCCGGGTGCATGTGCTGCTGCAGCGCGAAGGCTGGCGGATCAACATCAAGAAGACCCACAGGATTTACAATGCCTTGGGCCTGCAGCTGCGCAACAAAACGCCCAAGCGGAGGGTGAAGGCCAAGCTGCGCGAGGACCGATGCGCGGCGACACGGCCGAATGAGACCTGGGCGATGGACTTTGTGCACGACCAGCTGGCGACGGGCCGAAAGATCCGGATCCTGACCGTGGTCGACACCTTCACCCGCTTCTCACCGGTGATCGACCCACGGTTCACCTATCGGTCGGAAAACGTCGTAGAGGCGCTGGATCGGGCCTGCGCCAGGCTCGGCTATCCGAAGGCCATCCGGGTCGACCAGGGCACCGAGTTCGTCTCCCGGAACCTGGACCGGTGGGCCTATGCCCACGGCGTGACTCTGGACTTCAGTCGGCCCGGCAAGCCGACGGACAATGCCTTTATCGAGGCCTTCAACGGACGCTTCCGGGCCGAGTGCCTGAACGCTCACTGGTTCCTGACGCTTGCGGATGCGGCCGAAAAGTTGGAGGCTTGGCGCAGATACTACAACGAGGATCGGCCCCATGGGGCCATAGGCATCAAGACGCCGATCACGTAGATGAATCCGGGTGACACAGCCAGCCTGTCACCCTGACACGGGCCGGGAAACTCCAGCTTCGAGTGCTCCAGAGAATGGGGGCGGATCAGATGAGAAACGGGGGGCACGTCAAAACTCAGGGGCAGGTCACGCCCGATACAGTCAGCCGTTCAACAACGATTTGAGCTTGGCGCGTTCGGTCCGGAACTGTTCGGAGGACACCGCAGGCGAGCCCATGACGGTCATTCCGTCTGGGACGTCCTTGACGACCACGGCGGCCATTCCGACGGTGGCCCCTGCGCCGACCCGGATCTGGTTCATCACAATGGCAGCCGGCGCCAACCAGCCCCCTTCTCCAACCGAGGCGCTGCCGCCGACCATGCTCTGGGCGATGACTGCGGAGTGGCGTCCGATCTGCACGTTATGGGAGATATGCACCTGATTGTCGATGCGCGCGCCCTGGCGGATCACCGTGTCGTCCAGCGTGCCGCGATCGATGCTTGTGTTCGAGCCGATCTCGACGCCCGACTCGATGTGCACGCCGCCGAGGTGCGGAAACTTCTCAAGTTCACCTGCCTCGTTCCGCTCGTAGCCAAAGCCGTCTGCACCAACCACGGTGCCGGAGTTGATCACCACGTCCTCGTCGATCTTCACGTTCTGAACGAGGGTCACGTTGGGATGAAGAACGCTCCGGGCCCCGACCCGGCAGTTCGGGCCGACGTAACACAGTGCGCCGACAGAAGCCGTGGCGTCGACTTGCGCATCGGGATGAACCACGGCGCTGGGGTGAACACCTGCGTCCGGCCCCATTCCGGTGAAATGAGCGTTCAACGCCCTTAGGAACGACAGCCGAGGGTTGTCAGTCATGAGCAGCGTCAAGCGCTCGCCACGCAATTCCGCAACGTGCTCCGGGGCACACAAAATCGTCAGTTCGTCTCGAGCCGCGGGAGGCAAGGCGGTCGATACATTAGCCGTGGGCTTCAGGAAGAGGAGGTGCCCCGGAGCCGCCGAGCCAAGTCCGGACGCGCGCACGATGCGCCGGTCTGGGTCACCGTCGATCTTCGTCACTAGGTCCCCAAGCGCCGCGGCGAGTAGTCCTGCTGTCAGCGACATAGCTTCGATCCTCGCATGGCCTCACTCCAAGGAACTAGTGTATATTGCAGATCACTCGGGTCAGTGAAAGCGCTGAACACAGAGGCCGTGGCCTTCTTTGGGCGCCGACCTTCTGATATGCCGCTGCTGCCGTCGCCGCGAGCGCCGGAAATAATCGGAGCCGCACCTGATGTCGAACTTTCAGCCACGTAGGGTAATGGTCCTCGCCCCGCATACCGACGATGGGGAACTGGGTTGCGGTGGCAGCATCGCTCGCTTCATCGAGGCCGGAGCCGAAGTCTTCTACACGGCCTTCTCGGTCTGCGAGCAGTCGTTGCCGGAAGGCATGCCCAAGGACACCCTGGAGGTCGAGCTGCTGGAAGCGACCGGAACCCTCGGGATTCCGCGCGACAATCTGGTGATCCACCAATACGAAGTCAGGAAGCTTTCGGAGCACCGGCAAAGCGTACTCCAGGACATTATCCAGGTGCGGAACCAAGTGAAGCCGGATTTGGTGTTCCTACCCTGTTTGGACGATCTGCACCAAGATCACCGAACCGTAGCTCTGGAAGGTCTTCGTGCCTACAAGGGGACCACGGTCCTGTCGTACGAAATGCCATGGAACAACATTTCTATCACCACGTCGGCTTTCATCGCGCTCGAGAACCGCCACGTGGCAAAGAAAGCCGAGGCGCTGGCCTGCTACCGGTCACAGGCGGGGCGCCCTTACACGAACGAAGAGTTCGTACGGTCGCTGGCGACAACCCGGGGGGTGCAGGTGGGCGTTCGTTATGCCGAGGCGTTCGAAGCAGTCCGTCTGATCGTCTGAGCCGGTGCCCGCTCGTCCAGAACCACAATCAACTAGCGAAATTGTTTTGATCGCTCGCGCGATCCAGCCAGCGCCGGGGATGACATGAATATCTGGTATCTCAATGCCTATGCGGGGGGGCCGGGCATCGGGTCAGGGTGGCGCCCCTACTATCTTTGCCGAGAGTTCAACCGATCTGCAAATACCGCGACGGTCATAACCTCCTCGTTCCACCACCTGCTTGAGACCGAAGTCGGGCAGCCGGCGGAACGCGTCGTGGAAGGCGTTCAATATTTTGCCGTTCCGACGCGTCGGTATCGCGGGAACGGGGCAGGGCGCATTCTGAACATGCTGCAGTATGCCCTTGGGGTGGCGCGATTGCATAAAGATATTCCGCATCGACTTGATGCCCCGGACGCCATCATTGTTTCATCACCTCACCCGTTCGCTTACATCTCAGCGTGGTTTCTCTCGCGGCGGTTCCGGTGCAGACTGGCGTTCGAGATTCGTGACTTGTGGCCCCTCTCGCTCAGAGTGATACTTGGCCTTCCAGCGTGGCACCCCCTAGTGTTGTCATGCTCCTGGCTCGAACGGTTCGCCTATCGAACTGCTGACGTTGTTGTGGCCCTTTTGCCGGGCGCAGATCGTTACATTGCATGCATCGGCATGGAGCCGAAACGTTTCTACTGGGCTCCAAACGGGGTCGTGGACGGGGAGGATCAACCCCAGAAACCCATCAGGTCAGAAACCGGGAGAAAGGCCGCCGCCAAGATGGAGCTCTGGCGGACCGAGGGTCGCTGCGTGCTCATCTATGCGGGCTCGCTCGGGCCCCCCAATGGGGTAGACGTTTTGGTCGAAGCGCTCGGCGTTCTGAGGAACCGCCCTCCGGCGACCGGACTGGGCGTGTTGATCATAGGCAAAGGAGGTTCCACCGCTGCTATAGCCGAACGTATCAAGGCTCTTCAGCTTGAGGACGTGGAGGTCTCACAACCCGTAGCTCGCGAAGAAGCTTTGGCGCTGATGGCGAAAGCCGACATGGCGTATGCTGGTGGGAGATCGCTCGACGCCCTCTACAAGTATGGAACTTCGGTCAACAAGGTCATGGATTACATGATGACCGGATTGCCAATTGTGTTTCCACATTACGCGTACAAAGGACCAGTCGGAGAGTCGGGTGCGGGCATTCAATTGGCCCGCGGCACTCCCGAAACGGTAGCCGAGGCCATCTTCACCCTCGCCGAGATGCCCGCGGAGGAGCGGCGACAGATGGGCACACTGGGGCGCCACTACGTGAAGGAGCATTTCATTTGGCCAAAGATAGCGGCGGGTTACATTGATGCGTTGACCGACGGGGATTGGGCGAGGACGGCCGAGGCGGACGGGGCCATTACGTGAGGATCGATGTCGGGACATTCGCGGCTGCGGATGGAGACTAAAGACATGACAGCAGTAGAAACGCTGGGGATTGCCGGCAGCGGCTTGATCGCGGCAGGCTTGGCCGCTTGCGCCGCACGAAGCCCCGGTCACCGATTATGGGCGCGTTCGGAAGCGTCCGCCGCCCGCGTCCAGGAAGCTATCGCCCGCCACTGTGACCGCCTCGGGGCTCAGTACCGCCCAGAGAACGTGACCATCACGACCCGCTTGGACGATCTGTCGGCTTCTACCTTCGTGGTCGAGGCCATCGCGGAAGATATGGCTGCCAAGACGGACCTGCTCGCGCTTTTGCAGCGAAACCTCAGGCCTGACGCCATATTGGTTTCCACCACGTCGTCGCTATGCATCCGGACCTTGGCCGCCGCCTCAGGTGACCCCTCCCGGTTCGCGGGACTTCACGTTTTCAATCCGGTGCCCAAGATGCGGCTCGTCGAGGTGGCCTTTGGCCAAGAGGCAGCGCCCGAAACACGCAGGCGTACGATCGATCTGTGCCTGTGGTTGGGCAAGGAGCCGGTGCAGGTGCCTGCCATCCCTGGCTATGTCGTCAACAGCCTTTTGTTTCCCTATCTCTTTCACGCCGTCGAGTTCATGCATCGCCACAGCATGGCGCCGGAGATGGTTGACGCCTGCATGCAGATGGGCGCGGCCCATCCGATGGGGCCGATCGCCTTGCTGGACTATGTAGGCTTAGACGTCGCTGTCGCTATCGGCGACGCCTTGGACTTACGCGTGCCGTCGACGGTCCGCGATTTAGTCGCGGGGGGCGCACTCGGCAGGAAGACGCGACGAGGCCTCTATCCGGAAGATCACTATAGACCGCAGCCGGCGGCCGGATGATGCGCCGCTCGCCTTCACCGTGTGCCTCAAACGCGCTTCGACGCCAAGAAGGGGAAGCGTGCATTCGACCTGTTTTTGGCTTGTGCTGCCATGATCACCCTAGAGGCTGCCCGTCAGCAGCAGCCGAAGCATCTGCTCGCCGTCTCGACCATTTCTGCCTACTGCCTGTTTGGAAATGCCCCTCCGCGAGACGGACAAGGCGGTCCATCCCATGACCTTGTACGCCGCGACCAAGAGCGCAACCGAGCTGATGGGTCACTCTTACGCCCATCTGTTCGGCACGCCGACGACCTTCTTCCGCTTCTTCACCGTCTATGGCCCCTGGGGCCGGCCCGACATGGCGCTGTTCAAATTCGCCAAGCTGATGCTGGAGGGCAAGCCGATCGAGGTCTATGGCGAGGGCCGGATGTCGCGCGACTTCACCTTCGTCGAGGATCTGGTCGAGGAGATCGTGCGGCTGGTCGATGTGGTGCCCGGTACCGCCCCGCCGGTCGAGGGCGACACCCTGTCCCATTCGGCCCCGTTCCGGCTGGTCAACATCGGCGGCGGCAAGCCCAGCCCGTTGATGGACTAGGTCCAATCGACATTCAGGGATTCACTTGGGCCTGAATGCGTGATTCATAGGTCTCCGCTTTGACGGAGGTCTGTGATGGGTGTGAAGCGGTACGAACTGGATGAAGCGCAGTGGGCCCGTATCGAGCCGCTGCTCCCGGGGAAGGCGTCGG
>NZ_QTTA01000010.1 GCF_003730275.1 Brevundimonas halotolerans | reverse complement strand
TGCACCTGAAGGAAGGTGTGGAGATGATCATGCCCGGCGACAACGCCGAGCTGAACGTCGAGCTGATCACCCCGATCGCCATGGACCAGGGCCTGCGCTTCGCCATCCGCGAAGGCGGCCGCACGGTCGGCGCCGGCGTCGTGTCGAAGATCACGGAGTAAGAGGGACGCTAACGCTCGGCTCGCGGAGCCTCGCTGCTTGAGCGTCAGAAATCCGACCCCCGCCGGAGCGATCCGGCGGGGGTTTTTGTTTGGTCTTCGCCCGGCGCGCGACGAACACGGTAAAGATGCCCGCTTGCCGGTGCGTGGTCTTGTGCCTGTCCTGAACCCTGTCACTCTGGCGGCGTTAAGGATTGGGAAACCATGCGCCGCTCACTTCACATCGGACTCTTCATCGGCACCCTGCTGGGGATGTCGGCCTGTGCCGCTTACGGGCCGCATGATGGCAGCGTGGCCGGACCCTATGGATCGGTCGAAGCGGGTCGCGACCGCTAATCTGGCGCTGATTGCGAAGGAATTCGTGGCGGACGGGGAAAAACCCCCTTATCATCTGTCTGGCGGCAGTCGCTGATTGCGCCGCGTTACGGTTCCCGCCCCCCTAAATGTTACTCATCGCCATCGTCGTCGTTCTGCTTCTCATCGTGCTGAACGGCCTTTTCGCCATGACCGAATTGGCGGTCGTGACATCCCGCCGGTCCAAGCTTCAGAGTCGCGCCGAACGCGGCGATCGCGGTGCCCGCTCGGCGCTCAAGCTGTCGGAAGACCCCACCCATTTCCTGTCGGCGGTCCAGGTCGGGATCACCCTGATCGGCATTCTGGCGGGTGCCTATGGCCAGGCGGCGATCGCCGGTGATCTGAACCGGATTCTCGAGGCCGCCTTTCCGGCGCTGAACGCCTATACCGAAGTCTTCTCGACCCTGCTGGTGGTGATCTGCATCACCTATGTCTCGCTGATCGTCGGTGAGCTGGTGCCCAAGCGCCTCGCGCTGATCTTCCCCGAGAGCATCGCGGCCAAGATGGCGGCGCCGATCTCGACCGTGGCCATCATTCTGCACCCCTTCGTACTGCTGCTGACGGCCTCGACCTCCGGGATTCTCAAGATCATGGGCGTCAAGGATCGGGACGGCTCGGACGTGACCCAGGAGGAGGTCGAGTCGATGATCGCCGAGGGCACGGCCTCCGGCCTGATCGAGCCCGAAGAGCAGGAGATGATCGAGGAGATCCTGCGCCTCGGTGACCGGCCCATCCGGGTGGCCATGACGCCGCGCCACGAGGTCTTCTGGATCGCGCTGGACGAGGAGGAGGGCGCCCTGCGTGACGAAATCCGCACCTGTCCCTATTCGCGGATCGTCGTAGCCCGCGACGCCGACGTCGATAATCCCCTGGGCGTTGTGCACAAGAAGGACCTGCTGGACAGCCTGCTCGACAATGGCGAGTTCAATGTCGAGAAACTGGTCCAGACCCCGGCCTTCATTCCCCAGTCGACCTCGGTGCTGAAGGCGCTGGGCATCATGAAGGCGTCCAAGGTCCACATGGCCTTCCTCGTCGACGAATACGGTGCCTTCGAAGGGGTGGTCACCGTCACCGATCTGCTGGAAATGATCGCCGGCGACTTCGACGAGGGCCATGACGAGGAAGAGGCCTATATCCGCCGCCGCGAAGACGGCAGCTGGCTGGTCGACGGTCAGGCCGATATCGAGGAATTGGCCGATACGCTCGGGGAGGATTTCGGCGAGGTCGATGGCTTCCACACCGTCGCCGGCCTGATCCTGCACCAGCTGTCGCGCGTGCCGGACGAGGGCGAGGTTCTCCAGGTCGGCCGGTTCGAGGTCGAGGTCATCGATATGGACGACCGTCGCATCGACAAGCTGCTGTTCCGGGCGGTGATTGCGCCCGATCCATCGACGGCCGGTCCGGAGCGCGACTGACCCTTGGTCGACGGGCTGTCATAATGCTTGTCGCCGCATCAATGCCTGCTTGAAATGCGCCGCGCGCTGGGGCATACGCCCCTTCTGGTCAAGACCGCGCGCCGATGGGTCCGCCCACGGCGCGTTGTTCATTGTCCGGGCCACAGGAGTGTAGCTCAGCTGGTAGAGCATCGGTCTCCAAAACCGAGGGTCGTGGGTTCGAGTCCCTCCACTCCTGCCATTTCCCCTGTTGCCATCGCCTGGGAATGCCCATGTGAGGGTAACAGTCAGAAAGTTTGAAGAGACAGCATATGGCCAAGGCGAAAACACCGGGCGGACGTCGGACGGCGGGGGGCAAGGGCCCGGTCGCCGCCCAGACCGTTTCCGTCGATACCCCGGCGCCGAAAAAGCGGACCTCGCCGGTCCAGTTCTTCTCCCAGGTTCAGGCCGAGGGTCGCAAGATCGTCTGGCCGAGCCGCAAGGAGACCTGGATCACCTCGGTGATGGTGTTCATCATGGTGCTTCTGGCCGCCGCCTTCTTCTTCGTGGTCGATTTCGGCCTGAGCGCGATCTCGCAGCGCATTCTCGCCATCGGCACCTGAGGATTTCGACATGACTGATGCCGCCCCCGCCGCCGCGCCCGCCAATCCCCGCCACAAGTGGTATATCGTCCACGCCTACTCCAACTTCGAAAAGAAGGTGAAGCAGCACCTGGAAGATCAGGCACGCCAGCAGGGACTGAGCGACTATTTCTCGGAAATCCTGGTCCCGGCTGAAGAGGTCGTCGAGATCCGCCGCGGTCGCAAGATCAACGCCGAACGCAAATTCATGCCCGGCTATGTGCTGGTCAAGATGGAGCTGACGGACGAGGCCTACCACCTGGTCAAGAACACACCCAAGGTCACCGGCTTCCTCGGCGCCCAGGGCGGCACCAAGCCGCTGCCGGTCTCGGAGCGTGAGATCCAGAACATCATCGGCACCTCGGAAGAGGGCGTCGAGCGGCCCAAGCCCCGCATCCACTTCGACATCGGCGAGACCGTCAAGGTCGTCGACGGTCCGTTCGCCAGCTTCGACGGACAGGTCGAAAGCGTCGACGAGGACAACGCCCGCCTGCGCGTGGCCGTGTCCATCTTCGGCCGCCCGACCCCGGTCGATCTGGAATACAACCAGGTGGAAAAGGTCTCGGGCTAGACCCCGCCACCCATTTGCCAATCGGCGCCGCGTCCGCTATACGCGCGCCTCGCTCTGATCAGGGCGGTGCGGGCTTGCTCGCATAAATCCGTGGGAGGCCGCCATGCCGCACCACGGCTCATCCGCAGGGATTGATTTCCCCGCTTCATAGGAGAGACCAATGGCCAAGAAGATTCTCGGCTACATCAAGCTGCAGGTGCCCGCGGGCTCCGCCACGCCTTCGCCCCCGATCGGGCCGGCGCTCGGCCAGCGCGGCGTCAACATCATGGGCTTCTGCAAGGAGTTCAACGCGCGCACCGAGAAGGAAGCCAAGGGCACCCCGCTTCCGACCGTCATCACTGTCTACCAGGACAAGAGCTTCACCTTCATCACCAAGACGCCCCCGGCGACCTGGTATCTGAAGGAGGCGACCAAGCTGAAATCGGGCGCCAAGGCCACCGGTCGCGAGACCGTCGGCAAGATCACCCGCACCCAGCTGCGCGAGATCGCCGAGAAGAAGATGAAGGACCTGAACGCCAACGACATCGAGGCCGCGGCCAAGATCATCGAAGGCTCGGCCCGCGCCATGGGCCTGAACGTGGTGGAGGCCTAAGCCATGACCAAGCAAACCAAGCGTATCAAGGCCTGGACCGGCAACCGTGAAACGGCCCTGCCGTTCGCCGAGGCCATCAAGACCGTCAAGGACAACGCCAAGGCCAAGTTCGACGAGTCGATCGAGATCGCCGTCAACCTGGGCGTCGACCCCCGTCACGCCGACCAGCAGGTCCGCGGTGTCGTCAACCTGCCGTCCGGCACCGGCCGTGACGTCCGCGTGGCCGTCTTCGCCAAGGACGCCAAGGCCGATGAAGCCCGGGCTGCCGGCGCCGAGCACGTGGGTGCCGAGGATCTGTACGAGAAGATCAACGGCGGCTTCATGGAGTTCGACCGCGTCATCGCCTCGCCCGACATGATGGCCCTCGTCGGCCGTCTGGGTAAGGTGCTGGGCCCGCGCGGCCTGATGCCGAACCCCAAGGTCGGCACCGTGACCCCGAACGTCGCCCAGGCCGTCAAGGACGCCAAGGGCGGTGCGGTCGAGTTCCGCGTCGAGAAGGCGGGCATCGTCCACGCCGGCATCGGCAAGGCCTCGTTCGCCCAGGACGCCCTGGAAGCCAACGTCAAGGCGATGGTGGACGCCCTGGTCCGCGCCCGTCCGTCGGGCGCCAAGGGCACCTACGTCAAGCAGATCAGCCTGTCCTCGACCATGGGACCGGGCGTCAAGGTCGACCCGGCCTCGCTGGGCGCCTGATCCTCACGGATCGCTGACGACAAGACTGAGGGCGGTGGGCAACCACCGCCCTTTTTCGTGCGCGTCGTGTTGCTGTGACGCTTGCACAGCCCGGCCGGGGCCGGAAGGATGGCCGACCTGCCTCCGGAGTTTATGCATGCGCCGTCTTCTGTCCCTGATCGCCGTCGTCGCCGCCCTGCTGGCGATGCCGTCGCTCGCCGCAGCCCAGGCCGTCGCGCCGGACCCGGACCTCGCCGGGCGCCAGGCCCTGGCGGTGCGCTATATCGAACTGTCGATGGGCGGAAACGTCCGCGAGCAGGTCGAGGGCTGGATCGAGACCGACCTCTCCCAGTCCGACGACATGACGGACGAGGAGCGGGCGTGGATGCGCAACAACATGCCCGGCCTGATGCTGGCCATGATCGAGGGGCTGAGCGCGGACCTGGCGCCCATCTATGCGGAGACGTTCACGACCGAGGAACTGGAGGCCATGGTCGCCTTCTTCGAATCTCCCATCGGCCGGTCGATTGCCACCAAACAGTTCGAACTGGCCGAGCGCGAACAGGCCGTCGTCGCCATCCATATGCTGACCTTCGTCGAGTCCATGTGGTCGAAATACTGCGCCGCGTTCGAGTGCGAGGACTCCCTGATGCTTCCGGGCGCCGCCATGCCCAAGACCGGGTCGGGACTGCGGCATTGATTTTTCTGCGGGGCGCTGTATGAAGCGCGCCTTGATCGGGCTCTCGGGCCTGATCTGCCTGTCCGAGAACTTCGGGGCGTGGGGGCCACCCATGCCATAAACGTCAGAGAGCCCTCTGGTACCGTGGGGAGATGGGGATGCAGACGACGCCCTCCGGCCTGCGCTCGCGCGGTCGGCATGGCCTCCGAGCTTCCTTCGGACATTACGACCGGCACACACGCCTCGCGGCGACGCGAACGCGTATGGGCCATCTCGTCGTCGGGAATAAGCCCGGCGATGAACCTCAAGACTGGAGACCGCAATGGACCGCGCACAAAAGGCCGAGTCGATCGAGACGCTGAAGGGCGTGTTCGCCGACGCCGGCGCCGTGGTCGTGACCCACAACCTGGGTCTGACCGTTGCGGACATGGAAGACCTGCGTGGCCGCCTTCGCAAGGAAGGTGGCGCGTTCAAGGTGATCAAGAATCGCCTGGCGCTCAAGGCGCTCGAAGCCGAAGACGGCAGCGACTACCACGGCCTGTTCAAGGGTCCCGTGGGCATCGCCTATGCCGACGATGCGGTGACGGCTGCCAAGGTCACCGCCGAATTCGCCAAGGGCAACGACAAGTTCGTCGTTCTGGGCGGCTTCATGGGTGACAAGGTTCTGGACGCGAAGGGCGTGGAGACTCTCTCCAAACTGCCGTCGCTGGATCAGATCCGCGCCTCGCTGCTGGGCCTGCTCAATGCTCCCGCGACCAAGGTCGCCGGCGTCGTTCAAGCCCCGGCGTCCCAACTGGCCCGCGTTTTCAGCGCCTATGCCGCCAAGGACGCCGCGTAAGCGGACCGACCTCTTTCATCTCTGCAACCTCTCTACTGAACCCCAATCCTCCGAAGGAAAACTCAAATGGCCGATCTCGCCAAAATCGTTGAAGACCTGTCCGCCCTGACCGTCCTGGAAGCCGCCGAGCTGTCCAAGCTGCTGGAAGAAAAGTGGGGCGTGTCCGCCGCCGCTCCGGTCGCCATGGCCATGCCCGCCGGTGGTGGCGCCGGTGCTCCGGCTGAAGCCGCTGAAGAGCAAACCGAGTTCACCGTTGTCCTGATCGACGGCGGCGACAAGAAGATCAACGTCATCAAGGAAGTCCGTGGCGTGCGTTCGGACCTGGGTCTGAAGGAAGCCAAGGACCTGGTCGAAGGCGCTCCGCAGAACGTCGTCGAGAACGTTTCCAAGCAGAACGCCGACGAAATCGCCAAGAAGCTGACGGAAGCCGGCGCCAAGGTCCAGATCAAGTAATCTGGCGCCATTCGGCACTGTGACAATCGAGCGGCCCCGGTGGATCTCCGCCGGGGCCGTTTTCGTGCGGGCAACCCGGAACCTTCCCGGCGCCCGGGGGCTCTCCCCCGACAAAGGAGACCCGCATGAAGATTCTGATGGTTCTGACATCGCACGACCAGCTCGGCGACACCGGCAACAAGACCGGCTTCTGGCTCGAAGAGTTCGTGGCCCCCTATTATTTGCTCAACGATGCCGGAGCCGACATCACCCTGGCCTCGCCCGCAGGCGGCCAGCCGCCGATCGATCCGAAGAGCGACAGTCCGGATGCCCAGTCCGACGACACCCGCCGGTTCAAGGACGATGCCGAAGCCAGGGCCCAACTGGCCAGCACCCTCAAACTGTCCGACGTCAAGGCGGCTGACTATGACGCCGTCTTCTATCCCGGCGGCCACGGCCCGCTGTGGGACCTGGCCGAGGACGCCGACTCCATCGCCCTGATCGAGGCCTTCGCCCGGGCAGACAAGCCAACGGCCTTCGTCTGCCATGCCCCCGGTGTTCTGAAATCGGTCAGGGGCAAGGACGGCGACTTGCTGGTCAAGGGCCGCAAGGTTGCCGGCTTCACCAACAGCGAGGAAGACAGCGTCGGCCTGACGGACGTCGTGCCCTTCCTGGTCGAGGACATGCTGAAGCAAGCCGGCGCCGACTATCGTCGCGGTGATGACGGGGCGGCCTTCGCGGTCGTCGATGGTACGCTGGTAACCGGCCAGAACCCGGCCTCATCGGCGATCACGGCCGAAAGGCTGCTTGAAGTTCTGAAACGCTAGGCGCTGCTATGCCCCGGGGCTGATATCAGCTCCGGGGGCACAGCATCCTCAGTCCCGCATCGGCGACAGGATGTCGCCCAGACGGTCCGGCGTGCCGGGGATCCGCTCCAGACGCGGATAGCGCAGGCCGTCGTGGTAATCGATTTCCAGCGTCCGGCTGCCTCGCGCATTGCGCACTTCCAGCACGATCGGCGCGGTTGAGATCGTGGCGGCCGTGATGGCGTTCGACAGCACCTGCGGCGAGGCCCGCTCGCCATTTACCGACACCAGCGTCCAGCCCGCGCCGATCCCAGCGTTGAAGATCGGGCTGTCCCACTGCACGGCAACAATGCGGTTGCCGCCCGCCAGATAGAAGCCCAGCGAATAGAGGTAGTCACCCGGTCCGCTGCCGTTGATGCGCGTCTCCACCTCGGTCGGGCTGTCGGTGTAGACGAGGCGATAGCCGCTGCGTTCGATGCCATCCAGCGGCACCTCGGCGTCGGGGCCGACGGCGTCCAGACGGTCGCGCAGGAAGCCGGCCCAGTCGTGCGGCACCACCGCATTCAGCGCCGTGACGATGTCGTCGAACGTATAGGGCGTCGCGGTCCACGACCCGTCGTCGATGCCAAAGAACAGTTTGGCAAAGTCGTTCAGCGACTTGGTATCGCCCGTCTTCTCGCGGATCAGGGTGTCGGCATCCAGCCAGATCAGGGCGGATTCGCGGTAATAGTCGCCCGTGCCGCGCATCCACGACGGCCAGGGGCTGGAGGCCCGGTATCCCAGCAGATTGTTGTTGGTCGTGTCCTGCAGCGACCGCCATTCGCGTCCGGACTGATACTCATAGAAGGCCGCGATCCCGGCGAAGGAGGCCAGCGCCTCCTCCTTGGTGCCCAGCCCCGATCGCGCGGTCAGCACTTCGCCCCAGTATTCCGTCTGGCCCTCATAGACCCACAGCAGGGTGTTCTGGACCGGCACATTGAAGTTGGGCGTCAGCTGGTCGCCGGGCCGGCGGAACTTGCCGTTCCACGAGTGCACGAACTCGTGCGGCAGCAGGGTCCGCGTGCCGTGGCTGGCTTCCCAGCCGTCGCCGAAGAAGTTGGGCGGGGCGGTGTTCTCGCTCGACCGGTGATGCTCCAGCCCGATGCCGCCCATCTCGCGGGTCAGGCCCAGCAGGAACTCATACTTGTCGAAATGGCGCGACCCGAACAGCAGATCGGCCTCATCGACCAGCGCCTCGTACTTCGCCAGCTGTTCGCGCGTCGGCGCGATCTGCTCGGGCTGGTCGGCGACGATATGCAGGGTCACGGGCGACCGCCCGCCGGGGTCGAGGTCATAGGATTTGTAATGCGCGCCGGCGAACATGGGGCTGTCGGCCAGCGTCTCGAGGCTGACGGGGGCAAAGGTCGCCACCCCGTCCTCGAACGACACCGTGTCCATGGCCACGCCATACTGCCAGCCGTCCGGCAGGCGGATCGAGGGGGCAAAGGTGATGCGGCTGTGACGATATCCCGCAGGATAAAGCACCGCCTTCTCCCACTGCAGGTTCAGCATGGACGAGGCCATCACCACGCGCCAGTTGCTGGCGTCCGGCTGGGTCAGCCACTGGAACTCGACCACGATCTCGTCGACGCCCCCGGGCACCTCGATGTGGAAGGCATAGGGATCGATGGTGTCGCGCAGCCACTCGATCCGGTCGCCGTCGCCGTGAATGGTCAGTCCTGCGATCAGCTGGATCGGGCCCGTCGGCGCATGATTGCCGGGAATGAATTTCGGATACAGCAGGGTCAGGGGCCCGGCGCTGACGGGAATGGTCTGGCGCACGCTGACGATCTTGCGATCGATGTCGGTGGCATCGACCTCATAACGGATCACACCCGGATAGGCCTGATCGACCGGCGCCGGGATTTCCGGCAGGGCCCGGGGCAAGGCGGGCGTGCCCACCTGGGCCAGGGCGGGTGCTGCCATACCGAGGCTGAGGGCGATGGCCAGGGCGGAAACGGTCAGACGAAGGCGCATGGAATACTCGCGGGTCATGAAGGGAGCGGCGCCAGTTCGGACCAGTCCGCCCCCCGGGTCAACCCTGATGACCGCTCACCCCATGTTTACGTGACGTGATCTTGGCAGGGGGCGGCTGGCGGGCTACGCCATCTGCCAACACCTCTCAGGGAGATATGACATGGCCGATCTGGCATCCGTGACCGAACACATCCGCGCCGCCGTGGGCGACAACTCCGGCCTCGGCAAGACCGTCAAGCTGGACCTCGGCGATCAGGGCGTCATCTACATCGACGGTGCCTCCGTGCCGAACAACGTCACCAACGAAGACAAGCCCGCCGACGCCACCGTCTCCATGGCCTGGGACGACTTCATGGCCCTGTCGGAAGGCAAGCTGGATCCGATGATGGCCTTCATGCAGGGCAAGCTGAAGATCACCGGCGACATGATGATCGCCCAGAAGCTGGCCCCGCTGCTGAAGCGCTAGGCTGTTTGCGTTCTCCCTCCCCTTCATGGGGAGGGATGTCGGCGCCAAGCGACGACAGGGTGGGGAACGCCGGTCCCGCACCGCCGGCGCCCGGCTTCACCCTTCCCCACCCGGTCGCTTCGCGACCACCCTCCCCACGAGGGGGAGGGAGAAGGAGACCTCCCCATGGAATTCCAGCACAGCGACAAGGCCCTTCACTGGCAGGAGCGCGTCCGCCGCTTCCTGGATGACAAGGTCCTGCCGCGCGAGGCCGAATACTGGGCCCAGGTGCGCGAGGATTCGACTCGCCAGCCCCCGGCCATGGACGAGATGAAGGCCCAGGCGCGCGAGGCGGGCCTGTGGAACATGTTCCTGCCCGGCGATCACGGCGCGGGACTGACCAACCTCGAATACGCCCCGCTGGCCGAGATGATGGGCCGCCATCTGTGGACGGCCGAGGTGTTCAACTGCAACGCCCCCGACACCGGCAATATGGAAGTCCTCCATATGTACGGGAACGAGGCCCAGCAGGCGAAATGGCTGAAGCCCCTGATGGCCGGCGAGATCCGCTCGGCCTTCCTGATGACCGAGCCCGAGGTCGCCTCATCCGACGCCACCAACATCCAGACCCGGATCGAGCGCGACGGCGACCACTATGTGATCAACGGCCGCAAATGGTGGTCGACCAATATGGGCCATCCGAACGTCGCCATGACCATCGTCATGGGCAAGACCGACACCGGCGCCGCCACCCACGCCCAGCAGTCGCAGATCATCGTTCCCGTCGACACCCCGGGCTTCCGCGTCGAGCGGATGCTGTCGGTGTTCGGTTATGACGAAAAGCCGATCGGCCACGCCGAGGTGGTGCTGGAAAACGTCCGCGTGCCGGTCGAGAATCTGATCGCCGGCGAGGGCCGGGGCTTCGAGATCGCCCAGGGGCGCCTCGGGCCCGGTCGTATCCACCACTGCATGCGCGTCATCGGCATGGCCGAACGGGCGCTGGAACTGATGGTTCAGCGGCTGCTGTCGCGCACCGCCTTCCGCAAGTCGCTGGCCGAGCATTCGGTCTGGGAACAGCGGGTCGGCGAGGCCCGCACGAATATTGAGATGTGCCGTCTGTCGGTCCTGAAAGCGGCCTGGATGATCGATCAGGCCGGTGCCAAGAACGCCAAGTCCGAGATCGCCCAGATCAAGGTCGCCGCGCCGCGCATGGCCTTGCAGATCATCGACGACGCCATTCAGGCCCATGGCGGTGCCGGCGTCTCGGCCGATACGCCGCTGGCCGAAATGTACGCCATGGTCCGCACCCTGCGCATCGCCGACGGTCCGGACGAGGTTCACAACCGCTCCATTGCGCGTCTCGAATACGCCAAACACGGCGGGCGTCCGGTTCGCTGAACCCCGCCGTTTTTGCGGCAACGCCCCGGCGGCTGATACGTTAGGTCGACTCGCGTCGGGCTCGTGGGCTCGATCCTCCCGCGCCAGACACCGGAGACACCCATGAACGCGCCCGCTACCGTTCAGGATCAGAGTGCCCGGGATGTGGCGCGCTATCAGGCCTCGCGCCGCGTCATGCCGGCCCTGGCCGAGGGCCTGTCGGCCGAGGACCTGCAGGCCCAGTCCATGCCGGACTGCAGCCCCGGCAAATGGCATCTGGCCCACACCACCTGGTTCTATGAGGCGCTGATCCTCAGCCGCGATCCGGACTATCGGCCGTTCGACCCCGTCTGGTTCACCCTGTTCAACTCCTACTACGACGGCGTGGGCGAGCGGATCGCCCGCGACCGGCGCAGCCTGATCACCCGGCCGTCGCTGGACGACGTGATGGCCTATCGCCGCGAGATCGACCGCCGCATGGTCGAGCGCCTGCGTGCCGGTCTGACGGACGGGGAGGGGCGCTATCTGTTCGTGCTCGGCCTCAACCACGAACAGCAGCATCAGGAGCTGTTCCTGATGGATCTGCTGAACCTGATGACAGGCTCGCCACTGGATCCTGCGGCCTATGACCGGGAGCCCGGCTGGCGCAGCGACCAGACGCCGCGCGGTGGCTGGGAGGCCTTCGACGGCGGGCTCGCAACGATCGGCCATGATGGCGCCGGCTTCGCCTTCGACAATGAAGGGCCGGCTCACCCGGTCCACCTGCAGCCCTTCCAGCTGGCCCGTGATCTGGTGACCAATGGTCAGTGGCTGGAGTTCATGGCCGATGGGGGCTATCGCCGTCCCGAACTGTGGCTGTCCGACGGCTGGGCCACGGCCCGGACCGAAGGCTGGCAGGCCCCGCTTTACTGGCAGTCCGACGACGCGGGCTGGACCGTCATGACCCTGACGGGCCGCCAGCCCGTCGATCCCGAAGCCCCCGTCTGCCACATCAGCCTGTATGAGGCCGACGCCTTCGCCCGCTGGTCCGGCGCCCGTCTGCCGACCGAGGCCGAATGGGAGCACGCGGCCCGCACCCGCCCCGACGCCTTCGCAGGCCTCGACGGTCAGGTCTGGCAGCACACGGCCAGCGCCTATGCCCCCTATCCGGGCTTCCGGACCACGCCCGGCGTCGCGGCCGAGTACAACGGCAAGTTCATGGCCAATCAGGGGGTGCTGCGCGGCTCGTGTTTCGCCACCCCGCCCGATCATCGCCGCCTGACCTACCGCAACTTCTATTATCCGCATCAGCGCTGGGCCTTCGCGGGCCTGCGTCTGGCGCGCGATGCTGACCCCCAACCCGGAGCCCGGATGCCTGTTGACGACGAGACCGCACAGTTCAGGGCCGATCTGGTCGAGGGTCTGTCAAAGCCGCAGAAAGCCCTGTCACCCAAATGGCTCTACGACGCCGAGGGCTCGCGCCTGTTCGAGGACATCACCCGCCTGCCGGAATACTACCCCACGCGTCAGGAGACCGCCCTGCTACGCGACATGGCCCCCGACATCGCGCGGTTCATGGGCGAGAACGCCGTGCTGGTCGAGTTCGGCTCGGGCGCCAGCGAAAAGACCCGCATCGTCCTGGATCAGGCCCCGGATCTGGCCATCTATATGCCGATCGACATCAGCACAGACGCGCTGGATGCCGCCACTGACCGCATCCGCGAGGCCTATCCCGATCTGGAGGTCAGCCCCGTCGCCGGCGACTTCCTCGACCTGCCGCCCCTGCCGGAACTGGGCAAGGGACCGCGCACCGGTTTCTTTCCCGGCTCGACCATCGGCAACTTAACGACTGAGCTGGCGATCCACTTCCTGACCTCGGCACATGAGCGGCTGGGCGCAGGGTCGCACTTCATTCTCGGGGTCGATCTGGTCAAGCCGGCGGATCTGCTGGTCGCCGCCTATGACGATGCCCAGGGCGTCACCGCCGCCTTTAATCTGAACCTGCTGGCGCGCGCCAATCGCGAGCTGGACGCCGACTTCGATCTCGACAGCTTCGAGCACCGCGCGGTCTGGAACGCGGACCGCTCGCGGATGGAGATGCATCTGGTTTCGACGCGGAATCAGGTTGTGACGCTGGACGACACCCGCTTCCGCTTTGTCGAGGGGGAGACCCTGCACACCGAAAGCTCACGGAAATTCACGCGCGAGACGATCGTCGAACTGGTGGAAAAGGCTGGCTGGCGGCTGGTCGACTGGCGCGAGTCGAACTCGCCCGCCGTGGCCCTCGCCCTGCTTCAGGGCTGAGGGCAGACATTACGCTTATTCGGGGCTGGGCGCGCCCGTCGTGGTTTCCGGCTGACGGGTGCCGTGCGAGGCCTCGCCGCCCTTGCGGCCGGCCTGGGCGGCAAGGGCCCGGTCCTGGGAGAAGCTGCGCTTTTCGCTGGGCACGCTGGCACCGCCCTTGCGGGCGATGGCGCGCTGGCGCTCGGGGTCCATCGAGGCAAAGCCTCGTTTCGAGACTCCGGACGGGCGGGCGGGGGGCTTGGCCTCGGCCATGGTGTTGACCTTTCTGACAAATCGAGAACTGTGCAGAAAGAACCCCGTGGCCCCCGTCCGGTTCCGCTTACGGAGGGCTGCGACGTTCCGACTCAGGGGAGAACCGCATCCCCTGTCCGGCCAGCGCCCGGTCCGACACGAATGGATTGTCCCGCCGCTCGGCGCCAAAGGTCGAGTGCGGACCGTGGCCGGGCACAAACGTCACATCATCCCCCAGCGGCCAGAGCTTGGTTACGATGCTGGTCACCAGCGCCCGCGGATCGCTCTGGGGAAAGTCGGTCCGCCCGACCGAGCCCTTGAACAGCACATCCCCGACCTGGGCAAAGCGCGCCGCCTCGCAATAGAAGATCACATGGCCGGGCGTATGGCCCGGGGTGCGAAACACCTGCCAGCGCGTCTGGCCCAGCGTCAGCTCGTCGCCTTCGTCCAGCCAGCGGGTAGGCGTGAATGACCGCGCTTCGGGCAGGCCGTACATCTGCCCCTGCGCCGGAATGCCGTCGATCCAGAACTGGTCGTCGGGATGCGGCCCGATGATCGGCGCGCCGGAAATCTCGTTCAACTCGGCCGCTCCGCCCGCATGATCCAGATGGCCGTGGGTGATCCAGATCTGCTCCATCTCCAGCCCGCGCCGCTGGATTTCCGCCAGAATGGCGGGCCCGGAGGCGCCCGGATCGATGACGGCGGCCTTCTTCGTCGCCGTGCACCAGACGACGGTGCAATTCTGCTGCAGGGGCGTGACCGGGCTTATGAACAGGCCGAGGGGGGAGGGGGATGCGCTCATCCCCCAGACATAGGACGGGGCGGCGCGCCTGTGAACCGCCCCCGGGACGTGCCGCGCGTTGACCTTTGGCGGCGTTCTCGACATAAGGGCGGGCTTCGAGGCGCCGCTCCGCAAGGGGCGGCCCTGTTTGCTTATCCCACCACGCGCGCGGTCCGAAGACGGTCGCGCCCCAGAGCGTCAGATCGTCCATGCAAGTCGTTGAAAAGTCCGCCGCCGGCCTCAGCCGCGTGATCGAGGTTATCGTTCCCGCCACTGAGCTGAACGAAAAGCTGGATGCCCGCATCAAGGAAGTGGCCCCCCAGATGAAGCTCAAGGGCTTCCGTCCGGGCAAGGTGCCGGCCTCGCATGTGCGCAAGGCCTATGGGCGGGACTTCATGGGCGAGATCGTCAACGCCACCCTGAACGAGTCCAGCCAGAAGGCTCTGGAAGACGCCAAGCTCCGCCCGGCCGCTCCGGCCGAGATGAAGCTGACCAGCGACATGGACAAGGTCGTCGCCGGCCAGGCCGACCTCGCCTATGAAATGTCGCTCGAGGTCATGCCCGACTTCACCCCGGTCGACCCCAAAACGCTGAAGCTGGAGCGCCCGGTCTACGAGGCGACTGACGCCGACATCGAAGAGACCCTCAAGGAACTGGCCTCGCAGTCCAAATCCTACGAGGACAAGACCGGCAAGACGGTCAAGGCCGCCGACGGCGACCAGCTGACCATCGATTTCGTCGGCAAGATCGACGGTGAAGCCTTCGAGGGCGGCTCGGCCGAGGACGCCGATCTGGTCATAGGTTCCAACCGCTTCATCCCGGGCTTTGAAGAGCAACTCAAGGGCGCCAAGGTCGGCGAGGAAAAGGTCGTCGAGGTGACCTTCCCCGAGGACTATCAGGCCGCCCATCTGGCCGGCAAAAAGGCCGCCTTCGACGTGACCGTCAAGGCGATCAAGGCCGAGGCCGAAACGAAGATCGACGACGAGTTCGCCAAGCGTCTGGGTCTGGAAGACCTGGAGAAGCTCAAGGGCATCCTCAAGGACAACCTTAACCAGCAGTACACCAACGCCGCCCGCTTCAAGCTGAAGCGCGCCCTGCTGGACCAGCTGGACGCCGGCCACAGCTTTGACCTGCCGCCCAAGATGGTCGAGGCCGAGTTCGATGGCATCTGGCGTCAGGTCGAGGCCGACAAGGAAGCCGGTCGCCTGCCCGAGGAAGACGCCAAGAAGTCCGACAAGGCGCTCAAGGAAGAGTACCGCAAGATCGCCGAGCGTCGCGTGCGCCTGGGTCTGGTGCTGGCCGAAATCGGCCGGGCCAACAACGTTGGCGTCACCGATCAGGAGCTGAACAACGCCCTGATGGCCGAAGCCCGCAACTATCCTGGTCAGGAGCGTCAGGTGCTGGACTTCTACCGCCAGAACCCCGAGGCCGCCGCCCAGATGCGCGCCCCGATCTATGAGGAAAAGGTCTGCGAGCTGATCTTCGGTCAGGCCGAAATGACCGACAAGCCGATCAGCAAGGAAGACCTGATGAAGGAAGACGACGAGGGCTGATCCCTCCGTCATCCTGACCCCTTCAACGCCCGGCCGCAGCCCCTGCGCCGGGCGTTTTGCTGTGCGGGAGGCGCCTCTGGTGCCCTTCTCCCTTCGTGGGAGAAGGTGTCAGGCGGAGCCTGACGGATGAGGGGGACGTTTGCGCCCGCATGGGACGTGACCCGTCTGGCCTCGACCCGCCCCCCTCATCCGAGCCGCGCTGCGGCCCACCTTCTCCCCCGGGGGGAGAAGGACTGCTGAGCCGACGCCCTCAGATAGGATAGCTGCCGCCGAATTCCCCAACCCTTTCAACACCCCTCCCGCTTCCCGGACCGTTCTTCCCGACGCGGTCCAGCGGTGTGCAACCCTTCACCCGTCTCCGTCGCAGGAGAGGCGCCTCGGGACCCAGGCACTGATGCGGCGGCGGGGGCCGGTCGAGCGGGATTGCCCGGGGCGAAACCCCGGGGTCCGGGGCGTTTCTGGACGCCTCGCCCGTCGCGGGCCGAGAGACTGGGACCTGCTGTCGAACCGGGACAGGCGAAGTCGGGCGCACAAGCATCCGGGTGCCCGACCCCCGGCGGAAGAGACAGTCCCCCCAGGCGCTCGCGTGAACCGACCGGGGCGGCGCACAGGTCAGGTGCCGAAAATCACACACGCTCCCTGACGGCGAAAGCACGGGAGCACCGGTTCCGGGCCCCCGGCCCATGCGCCGCCCACCTCTCCACAACCTCTGCCCCAAGGGCGAGAGGGGCCTTTGCGTGGGCGCTTCACCACCTGACATTACAACGATGTAATGCACCTCGCGCCACCGACGGCTTTATGGCCTTGGCGCGTTTGAGGGGTACTGCGTCCCCGCCTGTATCTGTCCGGAGTTCTCCATGCTGGCCGCCACTGCCCTCGCTGCCCTGCTAGCCACGGCCGCGCCCCAGGATCCGCCGGTGCAGGACCCGCCGGTCCAGGATCCCACCGGAACCCGCGTCGATGACATTGTCGTCCTGGGCCGTCCGCTGGACGAGGCGGCCCGCGACTTCGTCTACAGCCTGTCGGTGCCCGCGCGGGGCCGGGGCCTGGCCCGCTGGCGCGATACCGTCTGTGTCGGCGTGGTCAATCTGCGCGGCGAGGCGGCCCAGTATCTGGCCGATGTCATCTCGACCCGGGCCGAGGATCTGGGGCTGGAGATCGGCGCGCCCGGCTGTTCGCCCAATGTCATCATCACCTTTGCCGATGACGGGGCGCAGATGGCGCGCGCCATGGTCGAGGCCGAACCCTCGGCCTTCCGCGTCGGCGGGTCGGGCATGGATCTGGGCCGCGCGGCGCTGGGTCGCTTTCAGGAAGGCGACGCCCCGGTTCGCTGGTGGCACATGGCCCTGCCGATCAATTCCGAGACGGGCCGGATCGCCGTGCGTATTCCCGGCGAGACGGACAATGAGGGCAATCCCTCGGCCCCCTCAATCAGCACCTTCGGGTCGCTGCTGACCACCATCATCCGCGACGACCTGAACAAGGTCATTGTGATCGTCGATGTGGACGGCGTCGCCCACCTGACCGCGCCCCAGCTGGCGGACTATCTGTCGATGGTGTCCCTGGCCCAGATTGATCCGCGCGGCGAGATCGCTGGCTTCCCCACCATTCTGAATGTGCTGGACAATCCCGCCGCTGCCGACAGCATGACGGACTGGGATCTGGCCTTCCTTGAGGCCCTTTACCGGGACGATCGTGCCATGCGCCGCAACCCGGCGGTGCTGGCCTCCAGCATCGCCTCCGACCTCGCCCGGGACCTGCGCGCGGAGCAGGAGGCGGCGCCCGAAAACTGACGCGCCTTGCGCCGGGTCCCTCGCATCGCGATATTCCGGGTCTCATACGGGCACGACCGCCGAGTCGCGCCCCCTCTGCAGTCAAGAAGGCCTTCATGCGCGATCCGATCGAACTGATGAACATGAACCTCGTGCCCATGGTGGTCGAGCAGTCCAGCCGGGGTGAGCGCGCGTTCGACATCTTCTCGCGCTTGCTGCGTGAGCGGATCATCTTCCTGACCGGTCCGTTCGAGGACGGCATGGCCAGCCTGATCTGCGCCCAGCTGCTGTATCTGGAATCGGAAAACCCGAAGAAGGAAATCAGCATGTATATCAACAGCCCCGGCGGTCAGGTGACCTCGGCGCTCGCGATCTACGACACCATGCAATACATCAAGTCGCCGGTCTCGACGGTGGTCATGGGCATGGCTGCATCGGCCGGTTCGCTGATCCTGACGGCGGGCGAGGCCGGGCACCGGATCGCCCTGCCGAACGCGCGCATCATGGTCCACCAGCCCTCGGGTGGCTTCCGCGGCACCGCCTCGGACATCGAGCGTCACGCCGAGGACATCATCAAGACCAAGCGCCGCCTGAACGAAATCTACGTCCACCACACCGGCCGCACCTATGAGGAAGTCGAAAAGACCCTCGACCGCGACCATTTCATGAGCGCGGATGAGGCCAAGAGCTGGGGCATCGTCGATCACGTCTATGATCGCCGCCAGCAGGCTGACGAAGACGGCATCAAGACGGTCTGACCGGCTCCGTCCGGTGCCGTGCTAGGGTCCGCTGATGCAACACACGCGTGATCTCAAGGGTGTCGTCCAGGTAGACGGCGAGGACTACGAATGGGAGGTGCGGCGTCAGCCGCAGCGGACCACAGGCAATGAATGGCAAGGGATCGGAATTGCCCTGCGGCAGAAGGGCGCCCAGCGCGAGGCGATCGTCATGTTTCCGATGATCATGCGGGCCAACGGCATTCCCAATTTCGAGCGCCAGAGGATCAATGTCGAAAGCGTCCGCAATGCGGTGGCTTCGGCGATTGCGGCAGGCTGGGATCCGACCTCGCGCGGCAAGGTCGTGGTCTTCGACGTGGACGCTGACGGCCGTTAGCAGGGGGCCCGGGGCATCGTCGATCACGTTTGCGACAGGCGCCAGCAAGCCGATGCAGTCGGCATCAAGACCGTATAAGGTCTGCCGTCACAACATTCGGTGGGCCCTGATGGGCCGCCGGTACGGAGGTCGGAATGATCGGTTCCCTTATGGCGGCTGCGCTTGCGGTGTCGGCGTTCCAGGATCCTCCGGTCGCGCCGGCTCCGCCCCAGGATCCGACCGTCTATCGGCTCGAGGACATTGTGGTCGAGGGCACCCGGCTGGAGGAACGCACCGCCGAATACGTCCGCGAGGTCGCGGCCCCCGCCCGGGGGCGTGGACCGGCGCGCTGGCGTGAAGGGGTGTGCGTCGGAGCCGCCAATTTCGATCCCGAGGTCGCGCAGTATCTGATCGACCGCGTCTCTGATGTCGCCCGCGACCTCGGCCTTTCCGCCGGGCAGCCCGGCTGTGAACCCAGCATCCTGATCATCGGCACGACCGATGGCGCCAGCTTTACCCGCGAGTTTGTCGAGATGCGTCCGCGCCTGTTTCGGGTCGGCGGATCGGGTATGGACCGGGGGCGGGCAGCGTTCGAAGATTTCACGAGCGCGGATCGTCCGGTGCGCTGGTGGCATGTCAGCATGCCGACGGACTCCGAGACCGGTCAGCGGACGGTCCGTTTACCCGGCGAAATGCGACCCATGCCGAACCTTGATCCCCGGCAGGACGCGCTTGGGTACGCGCCGATCACACGGGTGCCGGTTGCGTCGCGCATCCAGTCCTCTGTCGAGGACCGGATGATGCGCTCCTTCGTCATCATCGACGTCGACAAACTGGGCGGTGTTTCGCTGGAGCAGCTGGGCGATTACGTCGCCATGGTCGCTCTGGTCCAGGTCAATCCGGACGCCGATACGGGGCGCTACGAGACCATCCTGAACCTGTTCGAACAGCCCGACAGCATTGCCGGCCTGTCCGGCTGGGACCGGGCCTATATGGAAGGCATCTATGCCACGCGCCCGGGCCGGATCAGCACCATGGCCCAGGTCCAGTCCATCACCCAGGCGATCCTCAGCGCCTATCGCGGTCAGCTGGAAGAGGAGTGAGCGCACACGGACGCCCGACCGCCGCGCTCTCCTCACACGAACGTATGTCGATCAGTCGGCCGTCACCGGTCCGCTCAAACGTCAGGCCGTCGCCGGCCCGGCACCGGGCTTCATAGACCCCGGCGTCCGGGGTGCGCCCCCGGAACGCCGCCTCAGTGACGTCGCAGGCCGCGGCCTCGGTCCCGGCCAGCCACAGTTGGACCTCGCGGGCTCTTTCGGCGGCGTCGGTAAAGCCGCACTCACCGCCCTGGGCCTCGACGACCAGGCAGGAGGTCACCGTCCGGCTGTCCGCACCCTCAAGCCAGGCCCCGTCGCGATCCCGGCAGCCGACCTCGATCAAGGGATGGCGGTCGGCATCCAGCCCCAGCACGGCCACGGCATCGATCTCGCAGTCGACCCCCGCGTCCCGCGCCCGGGCCGTCAGCTCCGGCACCGGATCGGTGTTGCCGACCAGCTGGCACTGGGGCGGATTGGCCTGCCGCATCCGGTTCGGTCGCCGGTCCAGCCGGATCCCCTGCAGCATCAGGCATGGGTGCACGACGGCCGGGCGGGCGTCGAGGATCAGATAGCCCGCGCCCTCACGACAGGCGATCTCGTACAGACCGTCCCCACTGGCGTCATAGCCGCGCAGGTCGACCTCCCGGACGCTGCAGTCCAGCCGGGCGTCCGCCACCAGCCGCTCTCCATCCGCGTCCACGGCGAATGACGGGCGTGTGCGGGCGGCCGATTCCTGCGCCATGGCAGGCGCAGCCGAAAGGGCGAGCAGGAACAGGCTGGCCAGAAGACGTCGCATGGCCTCAGGGTCGCTGTCGAAAGCGGCGAAAACCGGGATGGGCCGCCCGGGCCAGCATCTCGGCATCGCCCGAGGTATCGCCATAGGCGGCCTCCAGCACGACATCGGGGCCATAGGCGCGGATCAGTCGCTCGACCTTTTCCTCGCCGCGACAGTTCTCGCCGACGAAGGCTCCGGTGACGCGGCCGTCGTGATCAAGGGCCAGCTCTGTGCCCAGCAGAGCCTCGGCCCCCAACCGCCGGGCGAACGGCGCCACCGTCAGCGCGGGCGAGGCCGTGACGATGACCCGGTGCGCACCCTTCTTGCCCCAGTCCTCCCAGCAGGCCAGGGCATCGGGTCGCATGAACCGGTGCCAGACCTGATCGGCGAAGCGTTCGGCCTCTTCGGACAGCTGCAGGGCCTCGACGCCGTCCAGAAACTGCGCCACCGCAGCCGCCTTGATCCGCCCCCGGTCCCGGTCGACTAGATAGCGGGCCGTTGCCGGGCCCAATGCGGCCAGACCCGCAAGCCAGCCGGTGGTTCCTGCTCGCCAGCGCAGGAAGGCGGTGAAACTGTCGGCCACGGTCAGGGTGCCGTCAAAGTCAAACGCGACAAGCGGGCCGGAAAGGGAAGGGGACTGGGGCAGAACGAACACTCATCGGGTCTGGCGGCGGGCAGGTCTGATCCCTATGTCAGAACTTCGCCTTGATGACAGGTCAAGTCGAAAACAGGGATCGTCCCCAATCCGGTTGGCCGGATGGGGTTGTCGCCTCGCCCCGGATAGGGGATTGTCAATTTTTGAAGACCTTCGGACCTATCGTTTCGGAATCAGGTTCGCAGGAAGCGCGAATTCCCCGTATGGCGGGTTCGTGGAAGTGAGAAGGGTCGATGACCAAAGCCGCCGGTACAGACGCTAAAAGTACGCTCTATTGCTCGTTTTGCGGCAAGAGCCAGCACGAGGTCCGCAAGCTGATTGCCGGACCGACGGTGTTCATCTGCGATGAATGCGTCGAACTGTGCATGGATATCATCCGCGAAGAGCACAAGATCGGCTTCGTCAAGGCCAAGGACGGCGTGCCGACACCCAAGGAAATCCGCGAGGTCCTCGACGACTATGTGATCGGTCAGAGCCACGCCAAGAAGGTCCTCTCGGTCGCGGTCCACAACCACTACAAGCGCCTGAACCACGCGGCCAAGAACAACGACGTCGAACTGGCCAAGTCGAACATCATGCTGATCGGGCCGACCGGCTCGGGCAAGACGCTGCTGGCCCAGACGCTGGCGCGCATCATCGACGTGCCCTTCACCATGGCCGACGCCACGACCCTGACCGAAGCCGGTTATGTCGGTGAAGACGTCGAGAACATCATTCTGAAGCTGCTGCAGGCGTCGGACTACAACGTCGAGCGGGCCCAGCGCGGCATCGTCTACATCGACGAGATCGACAAGATTTCGCGCAAGTCGGACAATCCCTCAATCACCCGCGACGTCTCGGGCGAGGGCGTGCAGCAGGCCCTGCTGAAGATCATGGAAGGCACCGTGGCCTCCGTTCCCCCGCAGGGCGGCCGCAAGCATCCCCAGCAGGAGTTCCTGCAGGTCGACACCGCCAACATCCTGTTCATCGTCGGCGGCGCATTCGCCGGCCTCGAAAAGGTGATTTCGGCCCGTGGCGAAGGGGCCTCGATCGGCTTCGGCGCCAAGGTCAAGGAAGTCGACGAGCGCCGCATGGGCGACGTGCTGAAGCAGGTCGAGCCCGATGATCTGATGCGCTTCGGCCTGATCCCCGAGTTCATCGGCCGTCTGCCTGTGCTGGCCACGCTTGAGGATCTGGACGAGGAAGCGCTGGTCACCATCCTGACCCAGCCCAAGAACGCCCTGGTCAAGCAGTACAAGCGCCTGTTCGAGATGGAGAACGTCGAACTGACGTTCACCGATGACGCGCTGAACGCGGTCGCCGGCAAGGCCATCAAGCGCAAGACGGGGGCCCGCGGCCTGCGTTCGATCCTGGAAGGGATCCTGCTCGAAACCATGTTCGAGCTGCCGACCTTCGAAGGCGTCGAGGAGTGCGTGGTCAACGCCGAGGTCATCGAGGGCAAGGCGCAGCCGCTGCTCATCTATGCCGACAAGAAGAAAAAGGCCGACGGCGCGGCCTGACGACCGGCCGTGGGCGCGCTTCGTCTGGTCCTCGGCGACCAGCTCAGCGATGATCTGAGCGCCCTGGCCGACATCGGTCCGGGCGAGACGGTCCTGATGGCCGAGGTGGCTGACGAAGCCACCTATGTCCGCCACCACAAGCAGAAGATCGTTCTGGTCCTTGCGGCCATGCGCGCCTTCGCCGACCGGCTCCGGGCTGCGGGCCATACGGTCCGCTATGTGGCGCTCGACGATCCGGACAATACCGGCTCGATTGCGGGCGAGATCGAGCGGGCCATTGCCGAGACCGGTTGCGACCGCCTGATCCGGACCCTGTGCGGCGAATGGCGGCTGGAGCAGGCCCTCAATGCAGTCGCAGAGCGCCTGTCCGTGCCCGTCGAGGCGTGTGAGGATAGCCGCTTCATCTGCTCATCCGGTCGCTTCCAGACCTGGGCTCAGGGCAAGCGCCAGCTGCGCATGGAGTACTTCTATCGCGAGATGCGGCGCGTGACGGGCCTGCTGATGGACGGCGACCAGCCCGAAGGCGGGCAGTGGAACTATGACGCCGAGAACCGCAAGAAGCTGCCGACCGGCATCGCGGCACCGCGCCGCAAACGCTTCGCGCCCGACGCGGCCACTCGCCAGGTCATGGCGCTGGTCGAGAGCCGGTTCTCCGATCATTTCGGCGATCTGGACACCTTCGACTGGCCGGTGACGCATGAGCAGGCCGAGTTCGCCCTGTCGCACTTTCTTGCCGACATCCTGCCGTTGTTCGGAGACTGGCAGGACGCCATGGCCGAGGGCGAGGCCTTCCTGTGGCACAGCCTGATCTCGACGTCGCTCAACCTTGGCCTTCTGGATCCGCTGGATGTTTGTCGCCGGGCCGAAGCCGAGTATCGCAAGGGCCGGGTCCCTCTGAATGCCGTCGAGGGTTTCATCCGTCAGGTGCTGGGCTGGCGCGAGTTCGTGCGAGGCATCTACTGGCTGAAGGTGCCGGAATACCGCCATCGCAATGCCCTTGATGCCGACCGCAACCTGCCCTGGTTCTACTGGTCGGGAGACACGGACATGGCCTGCGTGGCCGATGTCGTGACCCAGGCCCGCCAGCATGCCTATGCCCATCACATCCAGCGGCTGATGGTGACGGGCAATCTGGCCATGCTGCTGGGCGTGCATCCGGACCCGGTCGACGACTGGTACATGGTCATCTTTGCCGATGCCTTCGAATGGGTGGAGATGCCGAACACCCGGGGCATGGCGACCTTTGCCGACGGCGGCATCGTGGGGTCAAAGCCCTATGCCGCGTCCGGGGCCTATATCGACCGGATGAGCGACTACTGCGCCGGATGTCGCTACAGCGTGAAGCAGAAGACGGGGGAGGGGGCCTGTCCCTTCAACCGCCTCTACTGGGGCTTTCTGGAGCGAAACCGGAAAACGCTTCGGGACAATCCCCGGCTGGCCATGCCCTACAGGACGCTGGACAAATGGTCTGCCGAACAGCGGCAGGCCCTCGTCGATGAAGCCGAGGCCTGTCGAGAGGCCCTCGGAGCGACGCCTCGCCGCTGATCCGGTCTGTGGGCGGATATCAATGCCGTCTTGAACACGACGGACGAAGCGCCACATACTTTCTCCGTGATGTCCGCCGAGTGTCGGGGACGAGGAGGTATTTCGCCGCTATCGGGAAATGCCGTGTGGGCCAGACGTAGCGACGTCGGCCAGGAGAGTAGAATGTCCGAGACCAAGACCCTTCCCGTCCTGCCGCTCCGCGATATCGTGGTGTTTCCGCACATGGTCGTGCCTCTGTTCGTCGGGCGCGAGAAATCCGTGCGGGCGCTCGACGAGATCATGAAGGGCGAAAAGCAGATCCTGCTGGCGACCCAGAAAAACTCGGTCGACGACGACCCGGGTCCTGATGCCATCTACTCGATCGGCGTGCTGGCCAATGTGCTGCAGCTGCTGAAACTGCCGGACGGCACGGTCAAGGTGCTGGTCGAGGGCAAGGGGCGGGCGCGTCTGGTCCGCTTTACCGACCAGGCCGACTATTTCGAGGCTGAGGCCGAGGACATCGTCGATGAATCGACCGATCCGGCGCGCGCCGAAGCGCTGTCGCGCGCAGTGGTCGAACAGTTCGAAAGCTATGTGAAGCTCAACAAGAAGGTGCCGCCCGAAGCGCTGACCTCTATCCCGCAGATCACCGACGCGTCGAAGCTGGCCGACTCGGTGGCCGCCCACCTGTCGGTCAAGATCGCTGACAAGCAGACGCTGCTGGAAACCATTGACGTGCCGGCACGGCTGGAGGGGGTCTATGCCCTGATGGAGGGCGAGATCAGCGTCCTCCAGGTCGAGAAGAAGATCCGCTCGCGCGTGAAACGCCAGATGGAGAAGACCCAGCGCGAATATTATCTGAACGAGCAGATGAAGGCGATCCAGCGCGAGCTGGGCGAGACCGACGACGCGCGCGACGAGGTGATGGAGCTGGAAAAGCGCATCCGCAAGACGCGCCTGTCCAAGGAAGCGCGGGCCAAGGCGGACACCGAGGTCAAGAAGCTGCGCAACATGAGCCCCATGTCGGCAGAGTCGACGGTGGTCCGGAACTATCTCGACTGGCTGCTGGGCATTCCCTGGGGCAAGGCCCGGGCCAAGACCATCAATCTCGACAAGGCCGAGGCGATCCTCGAAGAGGACCACTATGGTCTGGAGAAGGTCAAGGAACGGATCATCGAATATCTGGCCGTTCAGGCGCGCACCAACAGCCTGAAGGGTCCGATCCTGTGCCTCGTCGGCCCTCCGGGTGTCGGCAAGACCTCGCTGGCCAAGTCGATCGCCAAGGCGACCGGCCGGGAATACGTCCGCATGTCGCTGGGCGGCGTACGCGATGAGGCCGAGATCCGCGGCCACCGCCGGACCTACATCGGCTCCATGCCGGGCAAGATCATCCAGTCGATGAAGAAGGCCAAGACCACCAACGCCTTCATCCTGCTGGATGAGATCGACAAGCTGGGCGCCGACTGGCGCGGTGACCCGTCGTCGGCTCTGCTCGAGGTGCTGGATCCGGCCCAGAACGCCAACTTTGGCGATCACTATCTCGAGGTCGATTACGACCTGTCGAACGTCATGTTCGTGACCACGGCCAACAGTCTGAACATGCCCCAACCCCTGCTGGACCGCATGGAAGTGATCCGGGTGGCCGGCTACACCGAGGACGAGAAGGTCGAGATCGCCAAGCGGCACCTACTGCCCAAGTTGACCAAGGATCACGGTCTGAAGGACGGCGAGTGGATCGTGCCGGACGAGACGATCCGCGATTTGATCCGCTACTATACCCGCGAGGCCGGTGTTCGGTCGCTGGAGCGTGCGCTCGGCGGACTGGCCCGCAAGGCCGTGCGGGAGATGGCGCGCGGCAAGCTGCTGACCATCACCGTCGATGCGGACAAGCTGTCCGAGTACGCGGGCGTTCGCAAGTACCGCTATGGCGAGACGGACGAGGAGGACCAGGTCGGGATCGTTACCGGTCTGGCCTGGACCGAGTTCGGCGGCGACATCCTGACCATCGAGGCGATCAAGATGCCGGGCCGCGGACGCATGACCGTGACCGGCAACCTCAAGGAGGTGATGAAGGAGTCGATCTCGGCGGCGGCCAGCTATGTCCGCGCCCGGGCTCTGACCTTTGGCGTGAAGCCGCCGGTCTTTGAAAAGACCGACATCCACGTCCACGTGCCGGATGGCGCGACGCCCAAGGACGGTCCGTCGGCCGGTGTGGCCATGACGGTTGCCATGGTCTCGGTCCTGACCGGCATTCCGGTGCGCAAGGACATCGCCATGACGGGCGAGATCACCCTGCGTGGCCGGGTGACGGCCATCGGTGGCCTTAAGGAAAAGCTGCTGGCGGCGCTCCGTTCGGGGGTCAAGACTGTGCTGATCCCGCAGGAGAACGAGAAGGACCTCGCCGACGTGCCCGACAACGTCAAGCAGGCGCTGGAGATCGTCCCGGTCTCGACCGCTGACGAGGCGCTGAAGTGGGCGCTGGTCGGAACGCTGACTCCGGTTGAGTGGGACGAGGCGACCGATCCCCTGCCGTCGCGGATGCCAGGCGCCGAGCCGGGCCCCGACGCCGTCATCAGCCACTGATGTCGCGGCCGGAGCTGGTCGGTCGTATCGCGCGGGCCGCCGACCTCACGCCCGATCAGGCGCGAGCCGCGCTCGATGCCATGCTGGACGGCATCACTGAAGGGCTGGCCGAGGGGCGGACGGTGCGTCTGACCGGCTTCGGGGCCTTCGTTCCGGCTGACCGGCCGGAAAGAGAAGGGCGCCACCCCGCCACCGGGGAGCGACTGATCCACCCGGCCACGCGGACGGTCCGGTTCCGACCGGGTGAAGGGTTGAAAAGCGCCTTGAACGGCTGAGCCCGCGCAGGCATAGCCACGGAGACGGGCGGCTAGCTCAGCTGGTCAGAGCACCTCGTTTACACCGAGGGGGTCGGGGGTTCGAACCCCTCGCCGCCCACCACAAAAGAAAAGGGCCGCCGGAGCAATCCAGCGGCCCTTTGTCTGTGTCGTCCCGGCCCTAGAAGCGGAAGCTGGCCCGCAGCAGCAGCATGTAGCGCATGTAGTCGCCGATCATTTCGGCATCCGCGCTGACGCTCAGCATGCCCAGTTCGTTGCCGACATTCAGACGGACGCCGATGATCGGGCCACCGCCCTCAATGGTATCGGGGTCGAGGCTGAACGACGGGCCACCGCTGGCGAAACGGGCAATCGTGGATCCCGGATCGACCGAGATGTTCTGACGCCAGCCGATGCGGAATTCCGGTTTGAGCCAGCTGTCCTCGTCGATTGTGTAGGCAATGTTCATGGCAGCCACGGCCGAGAACATGTGACCATCCCGCTCATCGATGATCAGGTCGAACCCGGCCCCGCCGCCAACTTCTTCGCGGGCATCCTCGCTCAGCGAGAAATATTCGGCATAGACCTCGGGACGCAGGGTGAACCGGCCGTATTCGCGCTCGTAGGACGCGCCACCGGCGGCGGCCAGGGTGAAGCCGTTCCAGCTCGACTCATTCCGGATGTTCAGCCCACCCCCGACGAACTGACGGTCGGCCTCGAACGAGGCGTAGCCGGCGGCAGCCCGGGCCCAGGTCGTCCAGTATTGGCCCTGGGCACGCCAGTAGAGCCCCAGCTCGACCAGATTGGCGGTCAGGTTCTCCTCGGCCTCGGACTCAGGGTCTTCGAGGTCGGAAGAGGTGAAGGCGATACTGACGCCCAGTGCGCCGTTGGTCGTGCCGTATTCGACACCACCCGCGACGCCGAAGCCCTCGGACCGGAAGCCGTAGGTGTCGGTCTTGTCCTTGTCGGCGTAGAAGGTGATTTCCTGAACCCAGGCGCTGGTTTCACCCGGCTGGGCCGAGGCATTGCGGCCCACCAGGGCGCGCGTGACGGCGTCTACCCCGCTGGCCAGAGAAAGCAGCGGGCCACCCGAATGGTCAGGCAGCATCTGCTCGTACAGATTGATGAACCCGTCGCGGCCGGTCTGGTTGATGAAGGCCGTCAGGATACCGGAGTCACGGTCCAGCGCGTCATAGATGGCGTCGTAGGCAGAGGCCTCGACGGAAATGAAGCCGGCTTCCTCTGCCGTCCGGCGGCGAACATCGACGTAGACCTCATTGTTCGGAAGGTCTGCGCCCGCATCCAGAATGAACAGGTAGGGCGCGTTGTCCGAGATGGCATCCAGATCGAGGTTGCCGAAATTGAGGGTTCCCGCGTCGATTACGGTGAAGCGGCTGGTGCCGTTGCCGTTGATCAGGGAGGTGAACCTGACGCCCAGTTCGGCGCCGTCTTCAATCGTCGCGGTTCCGGATACATTAAAGCCGGAAGCAGTGTTGTTGTCACCGTCGATGCTGACGACGAAACGTCCGTCGCTGCCGATCGTCAGGTTCGAGATGTCCATGATGGTCGTCTGGCTGAGATCCAGAACGCCATCGGCGACGGAGATATCCAGCAGGCTGTCGCTGTCCGTAAGGTTGCCGCGGACGAAGGCTCCACCGGTGATCGACAGGGTGTCCAGACCGTCGCCGAACGAGATGTCGCTGAGCACCGTGCCGTTACGGATATCGACCACATCCGCGCCCGAGCCAAGTCGGATGGCGCCGACCATCGAGGGCTCGTCGTTATCAAGGACGCCGTCGCCATCCGTATCCGGATTGTCGGTGGTCGGTGTCGCGGCGATTCCGTCCTGGATAATCGTCACGCCCGTGGTGTTGGCTTCAACATTGATCAGGGTCGTGGTGCCGGTGATCGGATCGCCGTTCTCATTGGCGAACATGTTGGACTGCATCGAGCCGGTGTTCGTGATCGATGTCAGGGTGCCGCTGAGGTCGAGCAGGGCGGTGAGGTCGGCCGTGCCGCCACCTGACGAGGCCAGGAACTGTCCGTTGTTGACGAACGTCGGCAGACTGGCGCCGGCTTCGATCAGCAGGGTCGTCACCGTCGTGTTCAGGTCGGAGGCCGAAGCCGCCGTGAGCGATCCGTCATTGATGAACACGGGCGTGGTCACGCCGCTCGAGAGCCGCACACCGACGGAGTTGGCATCGTAGGCCAGGGCCGCGACCGACCCGGAGTTAAGGATGCCGCCCTCGATTATGACGTCCTGGCCGCCTGCCAGGCCGAAACGAATTCCGTTGGCCTCTATGCCGTCATACACGCCCTGGGCGCTGACGGAGCCCTGATTGATGAATCCGTAGGCAAGGTCGCCCGTACCGGCCAGGCCAAGCGTGATCGTCTGGGTGTCGGAGCCGACGAGGATCGCCGGGGCTTCGCCAAAAACATTGATCTGGGCGCCGTCTTCGTCGGCGTCAGCAATGCCGTCGCCGTCCTCATCGGTCTCGTTCTCATCGTTGTCAGCGGGAGGGCGGCCGAAGGTCACGCCGCCGGCAACATTGCCGGCGATGATCACGGAGGGACCTCCCTGCAGAAGGTCGTCGGCATCAAGATTGGCGATGAACGTATCGTTCGGGCGGCTCGTATAGCGATATCCGGTTGACGATATCGAGCCCTGGATATTGAGGCCGCCCGTAACGTCGCCGAACATGCCAATCGCTGTCGAACCACCGCCGACGGTCGAAATGCTGCCGCCCAGATAGACAGTGCCGTCGATGGTGCCGAGCGCCCGCACAGCCATGCTGTTGTCGCCGATGACCCGGATGGTGCCATGACTGGTCAGGTTGCCAATGAGGTCGCTTTCCAGGGAGATGCCGAATGAGTCATTCCCCTCGACCAGCATGGTCGCGCCGTTCTGCAGGACGACGTTGCCACTCATCGCGCCGGCGCCATCGAGCCGAATACCAAAGCGGTTGGACCCCGTGGCGAACGGGCCATCCAGATCGCCGTCCCCGTCAGCATCAGTGCTCTCGGCCATGTCGTCGCCGACGATGATGGACCCCGCAACCGTGATGTCCGTCGTATTGCCGCCCTCGATCAGGATGGCGGTCGAACCGCTTGCGGTGTTCGACATCGTGATGTTGCCGCCGGCATTGATCGAGAAGTCATTGCTGGAATTGACGGTAACAGCCGTGCCCGACGCCAGAATGATGGTGCCGCCGGAAGTGATGATGATGTCATCGGGGCCGTTGCCCGCAGGGTTGGCCGTCGTGATCGGCGTCGTGCGCGAGGAATCAATGGCCACCTGGGCGTTGGCGCCGCAGGCGAAGAGAAGGGGAGCGATCGCCGCTGCGGTCGCATACAGATAACGCATTCGGAACAAACCCCTCGTGGAAACTCGCGAGCCGTTAGATTCAGACCATCTAGCAGGATGGCAACGGTTCTGTCCCAAGTTTCCCGAATTTGAGGCGAATGCAAGGCCGAGAGGTCGATTTGGCGACTTGGGGTGCCGGTTGTGGCTTGCATGATAAGATATCGAGGTGATATCATTTTGCTCTGTCTGGAGGGTGAAAATGTCCGACGCTCAATCCCGATCGCCGACGGGTTCGCATTCCCTGTCGCGCGAGCATCCGGCCCGAACGGGCAACGGCATTCTGATGCTGCTGATGTCGCTGGCCCTGATGGTGGCGGGGGCCCTGGCGGTCTTCGCCCAGCCCGACTCGCCGCTCAATGTGGTCGGGGGCATTCTGCTTCTGTCGCTGGGGTTCATCCTGCTGTGCGGGCTCTATGCCCTGCAGCCGAACGAGGGGATGGCCATCCTGCTGTTCGGGGACTATCGCGGCACCGATCGCAAGACGGGACTTCGCTGGGTGCTGCCCTGGTATTCGCGCAAGAAGATCAGTCTGCGCGTCCGAAACCTGACCAGCGACAAGCTGAAGGTGAACGACAGACGCGGCAATCCGATCGAGATCGCGGCCAACGTCGTCTGGCGTGTCGAGGATTCGGCCCAGGCCCTGTTCGATGTCGATGATTTCCGGGCCTTCGTGAACATTCAGGTGGACACCGCCCTGCGCGATATGGCCTCACACTATGCCTATGATCATGGCGAGGATCACGAGCTGACCTTGCGGGCTGATGCCGAAGAGGTCGCTGCCAGACTGCGTGAGGAACTGGTCGGAAGAATTGCTGTCGCGGGCGTGGCCATTGACGAGGCCCGCATCGCCCACCTGGCCTATGCACCCGAAATCGCCGGGGCCATGCTACGGCGGCAGCAGGCCGAAGCCATACTGGCCGCTCGCAGGTTGATTGTCCGTGGCGCGGTCGAAATGGTCGAGACGGCACTGCAGGACCTCAATAGCCGGGGCGTCGTCGATCTGGACGAAGACCGCAAGGCCGCCATGGTGTCCAACCTGCTGGTCGTGCTGTGTGCGGACCGCGAAGCTCAGCCTGTGGTGAATACGGGCACGCTGTACGGCTGATCCTCTGATATGCCGAAAGACCGGAAAGCCTTCCTGCTCAGGACATCGCCCAAGGTCATGGCGGCGGTCGAGCGGTTGGCCGCTGCCGAGTTTCGCTCGGTCAATGCCCAGGTCGAGGTCCTGATCCGGGAAGCCCTTGGTCGAAGGGGGCGACAGATTGACGAGGATCTGCCGGGTACGGACGAGACTTGAGATTGCCCTCCGCTGGGGTTACGGGCGATCATGGTAAAGTCAAAGTCCCCCCTGAAGCGGAAGTCCCTGGCCGATGGATCGAGCCGGGAAACCGGACTCAAGCTGGCTCGAAGCCTGCGCGGGCAGGAGGTTCAGGAGACTGAACTGCGGCTCATCCCCGGCCTCGACGAGGAAGTGTCTGAGGCCTTTCAGGCCGTAAAAAAGGTCGCGGCGGATGCCCGCCCCCGGCTGGTCGATACGACCATGCTGTACGCTCCCCGGTCCGGCGGCGTGAAGCGCTATCTGTTGTCCAAAAAGGCCTGGCTGGCCGACAACCGGCCCGATATCGCCCACAGTCTGGTCGTGCCGGGGGCCCGCCACCGGGTCGGGAGTGACGATGTGATGCGGCTGCATGCCGCCAAGCTGCCGTTCGGCGATGGCTATCGCTGGCCGTCGTCTGTGCGCCGCTGGGGCGCCTGGGTGTCGGCGCTCAAGCCTTCGGTGATCGAGGCGGGCGATCCCTATACGCCGGGGCAGGGAGCGCTGGAGGCCGGCCAGCGGGTCGGCTGTCCGGTGATTGGATTCTGCCACTCGGATCCAGCGGGCCTTGCGGCCCTGCACTTCGGAGAGTGGGCCAAGAAGCCCGTCGAGAAGCGCTGGGCCCGCCTCTTCTCGCAGTTCGACGCGGTGGTTTCTCCCAGTCGCTTCATCGCGCGCCGCCTCGAGGAGGCCGGTATCCCGAAGATCGTCATCCGCCCGCTGGGGGTGGAGATCGATACCTTCCGTCCCGACCGCCGCGACCGTCAGTGGCTGCTGGACCAGCTGGGCCTGCCCGACAGTGCGCGCCTGCTCTGCTTCGCAGGGCGACCGGCCAAGGAAAAGAACATCGATGTCCTGATCGAGGCGGTCCAGCTGCTGGGCGACCCCTATCATCTGGTGCTGGTCGGGGCGGGCACCGGCATGCCGCCCGAGGACCGGGTGATCGCCATGCCGTATGAGACCGACCCCAAGGCCGTGGCAAAGATCATCGCCAGCTGCGACGCTTTCGTACACGCTAATGACAAGGAGCCGTTCGGCCTGATCGTGCTCGAGGCCATGGCCTGCGGGCGTCCGGTCGTGGGGGTCAACGCTGGAGGGGTGGCCGAAACGGTGGACACGACGGTCGGGCAGTTGGCCGATCGGGCAGAACCGCGCGCCTATGCCGAGGCGGTAGCGGCCCTTTTCGAACGGGACCTGGATGCCATCGGGCGCGCAGCCCGTCTCAAGGCCGAAACCCATTTCGCCTGGGGCAGGGTGTTCGAGGACCTGTGCCGCGTCTACGGTGAGGCCAGCGGCGAGGCCGCCTTTACCCGGAGCAAAGCGGAATGACGAAGCCCCTGATTGCCGGACTGGCCATAGCTGCAGGCTTGGCCTTGTGCGCGAGTGCGGCCTCCGCCCAGACAGTCTACATCGTCCGTCATGCCGAGAAGGCCAGCGATACCGAGCGGGATCCGGTGCTTTCCGAGGCTGGCATGGCGCGCGCCGAGGCGGTCACTGCCCTGTTTGAGGACGGCGCTCCCGATCTGGTCGTCGTGAGCCCCTTGCAGCGGACGCGCCTGACCGCAGGCCCGACGGTCACGGCGTCGGGCGCCTTCGTAGCGGTCAGCCCGCTGGAGGCCGGCGTGGAGGCCCATGTCGAGACCATCCGCCAGGGTGTGCTGGCCCTGCCGGAGGATGCGGTGGTGCTGATCTCTGGCCACAGCAACACCGTACCCCTGATTGCGCGGGCGCTGGGCTATGAGACCCCGGATATGCCCGAATGCGAGTATGACCGCCTGATCCGGATCGAGCTCAGGAACGATCAGGTCTCCGGCGAGACGCTGCGATATGGTGCACCGAGCACCTGCTGAAGCCTGACCGTTCGGAACATCGGCTCGGCCCGGCGCATTGGCTTCCTGACCAAGGAGGCCTGTCATGAACGACCGTTTTGAAGCCCGCGCGGACGACATCGCAGATCAGGAGCGCGACATTCAGTCGGGCATCGATGCCAAAGATGCCCGGTCAAGTGACGAGACGCCCACCGGAGCGGTGCAGGCCGGCGCCCGGCGCTATCCCGAGCCACCGTTCCCGAAGCAGCACCAGACCAAGCCGGGCGACGAGGCCGCCCTTGATCCCCAGCCGATGTATGACGCCTACTTCTGGAAGGGCTCGGGCAAGCTGGAGGGCTTTGCCGCCCTGATCACCGGCAGCGATTCCGGCATCGGGCGCGCAGTAGCCGTTCTGTTCGCGCGGGAGGGCTGCGACGTCGCCATCTGCCATCTGGATGAGGAAGCCGACGCCGAAGACACGCGAAAGGTGGTCGAGGCCGAGGGCCGCAAGGCGATCGTGCTCAAAGGCGATGTCGCTGACCCCGAGTTCGCACAGGCTGCGGTCAAGGCCACGCTCGACGCCTTTGGCCGCTTGGACGTCGTGGTTCCCAACGCCGCCTTTCAGGAGCATGTGCCGGCGTTCGAAGACCTGACGTTCGAGCATTTCGACCGGACGCTGAAGACCAATCTCTATGGCTATTTCAACATCTGTCAGGCCGCCGTTCCGCACCTGAAGAATGGCGGGGCCATCGTGATGACCGGGTCGGTCACGGGCATCATGGGCAATGACCAGCTGCTCGACTATTCCATGACCAAGGGCGGCATCCATGCCTTTGCCCGATCGCTGGGTACCCATCTGGCCCCGCGCGGCATCCGGGTGAATGTGGTGGCGCCCGGCCCGGTCTGGACCCCGCTCAACCCGGCGGATCGCGATGCCGAGGGCACGTCGAAATTTGGCTCAGGCTCGGTGATGAAGCGCCCTGCCCAGCCCGAGGAGATCGCCCCGGCCTATGTGTTCCTCGCCTCGCCGCAGTGCTCCAGCTACATCACCGGTGAAATCCTGCCGATTATCGGCGGCTACAGTGGTGGCTAGATGGGGTATCTATCCCCCGCTGGTTGCAAGTCCCCCGCGTCGGGCTGACCGTCTCCTAGGGTCCGCGTCTTACCGCTTCGGGGGGCAGCGTGCGACCAATCCTTATCCTGATGGCTGTGCTTCTGGCACTGTGGTTGCCCTCGTCCGACGGGGTGCCGTCTGCCGGTGCGGAAACGGGTCCGGCCTCCAGCCCGCCTGCAGGCCCCGAAGGCGTGGTCGTGCTGCCGGCCAGTCCCGGGCGATATGGCAATCTCCAGCACATGCGGACGCCGTTGCCGCCGCGCTCGATTGCCCTGACCTTTGATGATGGACCCGACCCCACCTATCTGCCGCGGGTGCTGGATATCCTCGACGCGCGGGACATCAAGGCGACGTTCTTCTTCGTGGGCATCTATGCCGAGCGACGTCCCGATCTGGTGCGGGAGGTGACGCTGCGCGGGCACAATGTGGCCAGCCACAGCTGGTCGCATCCGACGCGGTTGCGATACTGGAGTCCGGCTGCGGCCCATCGCGAGATTCGTCGGGGATTTGCAGCGCTGGATCAGGCGCTGGCCGACTCGCCTCCTGATCAGCGGGCGCGGCTTGAACCGATGTTCCGCTTTCCCGGGTTGAATGAGAGCCCGGCCCTCGCCGGCTGGCTGGAAGACCGCGGCATTCTGGTGGTGTCGGCCGAAGGCGGGACCGATGATTGGCGCGGCCTGAGCGCCGATGCGATTCTGCGCCGGACCGTTTCGGTCATGGAGGCATCGGGCGGCGGGGTGCTGATCCTGCACGAAACCCGGCCCCGGATGATCGAGGCCCTGCCGGCGCTGCTGGATACGCTGACCGCGCGAGGCTTCACCTTCGTCCAGATCACCGCCGGCCCCGAGGGGCGCAGGCGCGCGACCGACGGCCCGGACCCGCTGTTCGGGCCCTGAGCAGGGTCTCTATATGATCGTTTAAAAGGGGACGGGATGCGCCATTCCGACAGTGTCAGGAATGGCGCGAGTGACGGGGCTCGAACCCGCGACCTCCGGCGTGACAGGCCGGCACTCTAACCAACTGAGCTACACCCGCGTTTCCCGTTCAGGCGTCGTCGCCCGAAGGAGGGCGTCGTTTAGGCGGGGCCTCGACCGACGTCAAGCGGGTCGAGGCCCCATTTTTTAATCAACCCGCAGGAACGCTCTGGACCGGAGGTTCCGATGTCGCCGCCGCCTCTGCCGGAGCGGACGGACCGGTCAGGGCCTCGGGCTGTGCGGCCTCGATTGGCGGCGGCGGCTGGTACCGCACGCTTTCGCCGGGCCCCAGGGGAATTTGGAAGGCGGCCCACAGTCCCGTCAGGATCGCACCGGTGACCGAGAAGGCGATCGAATAGGGCAGCATCACTGCCATCAGGCTGCCGAGACCGAACTCCTTCACCCATCGCTGGGCGAAGGTCAGAATCAGCGGGAAGTAGACCATCAGGGGCGTGATGATGTTGGTGGTCGAATCGCCCATCCGGTAGGCAGCGGTGGTCATATAGGGGCTGACACCGACCAGCATCAGCATCGGCACCAGAATGGGCGCAAGGAAGGCCCATTTGGCCGAAGCCGAGCCGACAAAGATATTGACCAGGGCGGCCACGACCACGATCGAGACCAGCAGGATGAACAACTGCATCGCACCGATCGGCTCGGTCGAGCCGGGCTCAATGCCGGACAGCAGCCGGATCTGTTCTGCGCCGGCAACGGCCATGATGGGGCCGAGGCCCGACCAGTTGAACAGGGCGACAAAGTGGGCCGCGACGAAGGCCAGCACGATATAGGGCCCCATGTCGGACATGGCCTGTGAGGTCATGCGGACGATGTCACGATGGCTCCTGATGGTCTTGGCCGCGATCCCGTAGGCCGTGCCCGTCAGCAGGAACATCAGGAAGAAGGCCGCGACCAGCGAATGGTAGAAGGGCTGAAGTCGCGCGGCCTGGGTTTCGCCTTCGGGATCGATGAGGGGCGCCGAGGGCGACAGGACCAGCCAGGCGAACAGGCCGATGACCAGCAGCGCGGCCAGGCCTGCCCAGACAAGGCCCGCCCGCTCACGGCTCTCCAGAGGCTTTTCGGCATCCTCGATGGGCGCGCCTGCAATCGGGGTCCAGGTTCCGAGTCGGGGTTCGACGATCTTGTCGGTCACCCACCAGCCGACAGGCACGAACAGCAGGGTCATGCCCGCGATGAACCACCAGTTGCCAGCGATGTTGATCGAGAAGGACGGATCGACCAGTTGTGCCGCCGGCTCGGTCAGGCCTAGCAGCAGCGCATCCAGCTGACCGGGGAAGATGTTGGCCGAGAAACCGCCGGACACCCCGGCAAAGCCCGCCGCGATCCCGGCGATCGGGTGACGCCCCGCCGCAGCATAGATGGCCGCCGCCAGCGGGATCAGGACCACATAGGCCGCATCGGCCGCGTGGTTGGCGACGATCGCCACGAGGATCACGATCGGCGTCAGCAACGCCCGGGGCGCCTTGGACACCCCGGCCTTCATTGCCGAGGAGAACAGGCCGGTCCGCTCGGCCACGCCGGCGCCCAGCATCACGACCAGCACATATCCCAACGGGGCAAAGCCGGTCAGGGTCTTCGGCATGTCTTCGAACAGGCGACGAAGATTCTCTCCGGAGAACAGACTCTGTGCCGCGATCACATCGCCTGTGATCGGATTCAGCGCCTGCCAGCCCTGGGCCGAGGCGAAGACGCTGAAGCCCATCAGCCCCAGGATGAGCCAGACGAAAATGAAGACGGGGTCGGGCAGGCGATTGCCTGCCTTTTCCACCCCGTTCAGCAACCAGTTGCCGATACCCATGTGCGAGATTCCCTCAGCTATGCCCCAACCTTGAGCGGAGACCTTGGCAAAGGCCGGGAACCCTGTCGATTCCCCAGTGTGAACTGCGAACCGTTCTCAAGAAAAACCTTTTGCCGCATGGGTTTGAACCCGGGACGGCTTGGGTCTAGAAAGCGCCGAATCCGCCGTCTCCCCGGTGCGCGAGGCCTCATCTGATGAATGCATTCCTGCTCGAATATCTGCCGGTCGTGATTTTCCTCGCGATCGGGGCGGTGATCGGCATCCTGTTCATGGTCGGAGCCTGGGCGCTTGCCCCGTCCAATCCGGACTCCGAGAAGCTTTCCGCCTATGAGTGCGGGTTCAACGCCTTCGACGATGCACGCATGAAGTTCGACGTGCGCTTCTATCTGGTGTCGATCCTGTTCATCATTTTCGACCTCGAGGTCGCCTTCCTGTTCCCGTGGGCGGTGTCGATGTTCGATCTGTCGACGGGCGGAATGGTCTTCGCCTTCTGGTCGATGATGGTGTTCCTCGGCGTGCTGACCGTCGGCTTTATCTACGAGTGGAAACGAGGAGCCCTGGAATGGGAGTGATCGTCACCCCGGACGGCCGTCCCGCCGGCACCGCGTTTGGCCAGGGCGCCCGATCGACGGTTCAGGGCTATGACCCCAAGATCCACGACAAATTCTTTGAGGCCGTGAACACCGAGGTCGGCAAGGAAGGGTTCATGACCGCCTCGCTGGATGACGTCATCACCTGGGCGCGCACCGGCTCGCTGATGTGGATGACCTTCGGCCTGGCCTGCTGCGCCGTGGAGATGATGCAGGCCTCGATGCCGCGCTTCGACATGGAGCGCTTCGGCATGGCCCCGCGCGCCAGCCCGCGTCAATCGGACCTGATGATCGTGGCCGGCACACTGACCAACAAGATGGCCCCGGCGTTGCGCAAGGTCTACGACCAGATGCCCGACCCGCGCTATGTCCTGTCGATGGGCAGCTGCGCCAACGGTGGCGGGTATTATCACTATAGTTACAGTGTTGTACGCGGTTGTGACCGGATCGTGCCGGTGGACGTTTACGTGCCGGGGTGCCCGCCGACGGCGGAGGCGCTGCTGTATGGCCTGCTACAGCTGCAGAAGAAGATCCGTCGCACGGGGACCATCGACCGATGAGCGCTCTGGAAGCCCTGACCGCCATTGAGACGGCGCTGACCCCGCTGGGCACCGAAATGGTCGCCGAGCTGGGCGTCGAGGCCTATGTCGCGCACGGCGAGCTGAACCTGGTCGCAGACCGGGGCGGGATCGTTGAGACGCTGGCAGTCCTGCGCGACCGTTTCGGCTTTCAGCAACTGATCGACCTGTGCGGCGTGGACTATCCGGACCGCGAGGCGCGCTTCGAGGTGGTCTATCACCTGCTGTCGATGACCCGAAACGCGCGCATCCGGGTCAAGGTGGCGACGGATGAGACCACACCTGTGCCCAGTGTGACTCCGGTCTTTCCCTGCGCCGACTGGTTCGAGCGCGAGGCGTTCGACATGTACGGCATTCTGTTCTCGGGCCACCCGGACCTGCGCCGCATCCTGACGGACTATGGATTTCAGGGGCACCCGCTGCGCAAGGACTTCCCCATGACGGGCTATGTCGAGGTCCGCTACGATGAGGCCGAGAAGCGGGTGGTCTATGAGCCCGTCAAGCTGAACCAGGAGTTTCGCAACTTCGACTTCCTGTCACCCTGGGAAGGAGCCGATTATCCGGCGCCGGTCCTGCCGGGCGACGAGAAGGCAGTGGCCGGGGACAAGGCATGACCAACCTGACGCCTGCTTCCGCGACGGTCGGCACGACTGTCTTTGACGACATGCCCGTCGAGCATGATGGCCGTACGGCCCATGCGCGCGAGATGGACGAGCGCAAATTCACGATCAATTTCGGCCCCCAGCACCCGGCCGCGCACGGCGTGCTGCGTCTGGTGCTGGAGCTGGACGGCGAACTGGTGACGCGGGTCGATCCGCACATCGGCCTGCTGCACCGCGGCACCGAAAAGCTGATGGAAGCGCGGACCTACCTCCAGAACGTGCCCTATCTGGACCGGCTGGATTACGTCGCGCCGATGAACCAGGAGCACGCCTTCTGCCTGGCCATCGAAAAGCTGCTGATGCTGGACGTGCCGTACCGGGCCCAGCTGATACGGGTCCTGTACTCCGAGATCGGCCGCATCCTGTCGCACCTGCTGAACGTGACGACCCAGGCCATGGACGTCGGCGCCCTGACCCCGCCACTGTGGGGCTTTGAAGAGCGCGAAAAGCTGATGGTCTTCTATGAGCGGGCCAGCGGCTCGCGCATGCATGCCAACTACTTCCGTCCGGGCGGCGTCCACCAGGACCTGACGCCCCAGCTGATCGACGACATCGACCGCTGGTGCAAGGAGTTCCCGCGGGCGCTCAAGGACATCGACTCCCTCGTCACCGAGAACCGCATCTTCAAGCAGCGCAACGTCGACATCGGCGTCGTGACCAAGGCGCAGGCGCTGGAGTGGGGCTTCACCGGCGTCATGCTGCGCGGCTCGGACATCGCCTGGGACCTGCGCAAGTCGCAGCCGTACGAATGCTACGCCGAGCTCGAGTTCGACGTGCCGGTCGGCAAGAACGGCGATTGCTGGGATCGCTATCTGTGCCGCATGGAAGAGATGCGCCAGTCGGTGCGGCTGATGGAGCAGTGCATCCACCGGCTGCGCAACTGCCCGGGTGAGCCGGTCATGGTCGAGGACCACAAGATTGTGCCGCCGCGCCGGGGCGAGATGAAGCGCTCGATGGAAGCGCTGATCCACCACTTCAAACTCTACACCGAGGGCTTCCACACCCCCGAGGGTGAGGTCTATGCGGCGGTCGAGGCGCCCAAGGGCGAGTTCGGCATCTATCTGGTCTCGGACGGCACCAACAAGCCGTACCGGGTCAAGATCTCGGCCCCCGGCTTCCGTCATTTGCAGGCCATGGACTGGATGAACCGCGGCCACATGCTGGCGGACGTTTCGGCCATCCTCGGCTCGCTCGACATCGTGTTCGGCGAGGTGGATCGCTGATGCAGGCCTTTGCCGTCCAGCCGGTCTTCACGACGACGCAGGCGATCTGGTTCGCGGTGCTGCTGACGCTGGGCGTCGCAGTGCAGCTGGCCTTTTCGCCGCGCCGCCGGGCGATCATGGGCGGTCTGACGTTTGCGATGGCCTCGGCCGTGGTTGCGACCCCTGCGGTGGCGGGCATCACCCTGGTGCGCGGCGCTTACCGGCTGGGCTATCTGGAAGAGGGCAGGGGATTTCTGGAGGCCAATCTGCGCTCGGTGGTCTGGATGAGCGGCGCCATCATGCTGGGCCAGTTGGTGGTGCGGTTCGTTCCGCCCTTCTCGCTTCTGACGCGTTCGCTGCGCGATGCCGGTCGGGATGTGTGGAAAGCGCGCGTCGGGCGCTGGATGGGGCGCGCCCGATGAGCCATACCCCCCTGAGCGATCTGGTTCGGCAAGGCTGGCAGGTGGTCAGCTATTCCGTCACCGACTCGAGCGGTGAAACCTGGCACCACAACTTTCTTCTGGCTCGAAACAGCCAGCACAAGGTTCTGACGGTGCGAAAGAAAATGCTGGGTGACGGTGTCGTCACCACGGAAATGGAAGTCTGATGAGCGTTCGTCGTCTCGCCAAGGAACAGCCCGCCTCGTTCGCCTTCTCGAAGGCGACGAAGGCCAAGTGCGACTGGTGGATCGCCAAATATCCGGCCGACCGGAAACAGTCGGCGGTAATCCCGATCCTGTGGCTGGTCCAGAAGCAGGAGGGCTGGGTGTCCGAACCCGCTATCCGCGCCATTGCCGAACTGCTCGACATGCCGACCATCCGGGTGCTGGAGGTCGCGACCTTCTACACCATGTTCATGCTGGAACCGGTCGGCACCAGCGCCCTGATCCAGGTGTGCGGCACCACGCCCTGCATGCTGCGCGGGGCCGGTGACCTTATGGCCGTCTGCAAGAGCAAGATCGGGCCCAAGGACAAGCTGTCCGCCGACGGACGCTTCACCTGGCAGGAGGTCGAGTGCCTGGGTGCCTGTGCCAATGCGCCGATGGCCCAGATCAACGACTATTATTTCGAAGACCTGACCGCCGACGACATGGCGCAGATCATCGATGACTTTGCCGCCGGCAAGGCACCGAAGCCGGGCAGCCGCGTAGGCCGCGCCAGCTCCGAGCCCGAGGGCGGGGCGCTGACCCTGACCGATCCGGCGCTCTATGACGGCTCGGCCGCCAAGCCGATCAAGAAATTGCCGAACTCCGCCCCGGAGAAGGCCCCCGCATGACCGAGGCCCCTGATCTGGAAACGGAAGCCGGGCGCGCCGCCTATCGCAAGGAGTTGCGGGGCGTGGCCATGCCGGTGCGCACGTCGGGTCTGGCGCTGATCCTGCTGGCCGCCGTGTTCGTGGTCGTGGCTTCGCGCGAGATGTTCGGCCTGACCGAGGACGCCATCGTCGTCGGCTATGGCATGCTGGCATTCGGCTGGGTGCTGGTGATCACCGCCGTTTTCATGCGCACCCGGCATCACCGGCAGCGTATGCAGACACTCAACCGCGAGACGTCCTCCTGATGGTCGGTATTCTTCAAGACAAAGACCGCATCTTCACCAACCTGTACGGCCTCCACGACTGGACGCTGGACGGGGCGAAGAGCCGTGGCTGCTGGAATGCCACCAAGGACATGCTGGACCTTGGTCGCGACTGGGTCATCACCAACGTCAAGAACTCGGGCCTGCGCGGCCGGGGCGGCGCGGGTTTCCCGACCGGTCTGAAGTGGTCCTTCATGCCGAAAGAGGTGAAGGATCGGCCGCACTATCTGGTTGTCAATGCCGATGAGTCCGAGCCCGGGACCTGCAAGGACCGCGAGATCATGCGTCATGATCCGCACCTGCTGATCGAGGGTTGCCTGATCGCCAGCTTCGCCATGCAGGCCCACGCCTGCTACATCTATCTGCGCGGCGAATATGTGCTGGAACGCGAGCGGATGGAGGCTGCGGTCAAGCAGGCCTATGACGCGAAGCTGATCGGCAAGAACAACGTCCACGGCTGGGACTTCGACGTCTACATCCACCACGGCGCCGGGGCCTACATCTGCGGTGAGGAGACGGCCCTGCTGGAGAGCCTGGAGGGCAAGAAAGGCCAGCCGCGGCTGAAGCCGCCGTTCCCGGCGGGCGCGGGCCTGTATGGCTGCCCGACCACGGTGAACAACGTCGAGTCGATCGCGGTGGTGGGCACCATCCTGCGCCGCGGGGCCGAGTGGTTCGCGGGCTTTGGTCGGCCGAACAACACCGGCACCAAGATCATGTCGATCTCGGGCCATGTGAACCGCCCGTGCAATGTCGAAGAGGCGATGTCGATCCCGCTGCGTCAGCTGCTGGAAGACCATTGCGGCGGCGTGCGCGGCGGCTGGGACAATCTGAAGGCCATCATTCCCGGCGGATCGTCGGTGCCGATGATCACGCGCGAGATGAGCGAGTCCGCGCTGATGGACTTCGACAGCCTGCGCGACATGCAGTCGGGCCTGGGCACGGCGGCGGTGATCGTCATGGACCAGTCGACCGATCTGGTGAAGGCGATCGCCCGCATCGCCTATTTCTACAAGCACGAGAGCTGCGGCCAGTGCACGCCGTGCCGTGAGGGCACCGGCTGGATGTGGCGGGTGCTTGAGCGCATGGCCGTCGGCGAGGCCGATCCGACCGAAATTGACCTGCTGCTGGATGTCAGCAAGCAGGTCGAGGGTCACACCATCTGCGCCCTCGGCGACGCCGCCGCCTGGCCCGTGCAGGGCCTGATCCGCCATTTCCGTCACGAGATCGAGGATCGTATCTCGCAATACCGCAGCCGCCGCGCGAACTTCGCCGGCCACGCGATCGCGGCGGAGTAGGGGATGCGCGCAGTCGTTACCCTGTTGATCGGAGCGTTCGCCCTCACCGCCTGCGGTGAGCCCGCGAGCGAGCCTGCCGATGCGCCGGCCGTTGGGGCGCCGGCCGCGCCGAAGACCGCGGCGGGCCCGTCCGCAACGCCGGTGACGCTGAGCGAGGCCATGATGGGTACCGCCTGCCGGGCGGGCGTGGGTGCAGTCTATGGCCAACCGGGTGCCGATGTGACGGTGCTGGACCGGGCTGGCAGCGTAATCACCGTCGGCTGGCGCGCGCCGGTCGATGGCGGACAACTGACCGCCGAATGCCGGATTGACGGCAACCGGGTGCTGTGGCGACCGCTGGACCGCCCGGTCGCCGGTGAGAACCGCTGGATGGACCAGCCGGGCGATCCGGTGGTCACCTATTCGCTGGACGGCTCGACGCTGACGGTCAGCCTGAGCCTGCCCGATGGAACGACGACGACGACCGCTGAGGCCGTCACGACTGAAGAAGAGGCCCGCTGATGCCCGTCGCCAAGGTCAACGGCGTAGACGTCGAATTCGAGCCCGGCATGACCGTGCTTCAGGTGGCGGAGCGCGCCGGGGAAGAGATCCCGCGCTTCTGCTATCACGAGCGGTTGTCGATCGCCGGCAACTGCCGGATGTGTCTGGTCGAGGTGAAGCCCGGACCGCCCAAGCCGCAGGCGTCGTGCGCCCTGCCGGCTGCCGACGGGCAGGAGATCTTCACCGACACGCCGATGGTCAGGAAGGCCCGCGAAGGGGTGATGGAGTTCCTGCTCATCAACCACCCGCTGGACTGCCCGATCTGTGACCAGGGTGGCGAGTGCGACCTGCAGGACCAGGCCATGGGCTATGGCCGCGACGGCTCCCGCTATGCCGAGAACAAGCGCGCGGTCGAAGAAAAGCACATGGGTCCGACGATCAAGACCTATATGACGCGCTGCATCCAGTGCACGCGCTGTGTGCGCTTCATCACCGAGGTGGCGGGCGTTCCGGACATCGGCATGATCTCGCGCGGCGAGAGCGCCGAGATCACCACCTATCTGGAAAGCTCGGTGAACTCGGAACTGTCGGGCAACGTCAACGACCTGTGCCCGGTCGGGGCCCTGACGCACCGGCCGTGGGCCTTCCACTATCGCCCGTGGGAACTGAAGAAGACCGAGACCATCGACGTCATGGATGCGCTGGGCTCGAACATCCGCGCCGACGCGCGCGGGTCAGAGGTCATGCGGGTGCTGCCGCGCGTGCATGAGGGCATCAATGAGGAATGGCTGTCCGACAAGAGCCGCTATGTCGTCGACGGACTGACCACGCGCCGGCTGGACCGCCCGTTTGTGCGCGAGAACGGCAAGCTGCGCGCTGCCAGCTGGGACGAGGCGCTGGGCGTCGTCGCCGACAGGCTGAAGGCAGCTTCTGCGGACCTGGTTGGCGTGGTCGCCGGCGATCTGCAGGACGCTGAGTCGATGAAGGCGGCGCTGGACCTGTTCCGCGCGCTGGGCTCGGCCCACACGGATTGCCGTCAGGATGGATCGCCGCTGGGCGGTGACACCCGCGAAGGCTGGCTGTTTAATTCGGGTCTGGCCGGCATCGAGGCGGCGGATGCCGTGCTGATCGTGGGTGCCGACCCACGCGTCGAGGCGCCGCTGCTGAACACCCGCCTGCGCAAAATCTGGCTGAGTGGCCAGGCCGAGGTCGCGTTGATCGGCGAGCAGGTCGATCTCAGCTATGATTACAACTGGTTGGGCACCGGATCGAAGACCCTGTCGAAGCTGCCCAAGGCGGCCACCGACATGCTGTCCAGGGCCGAACGTCCGGCCATCATCGTCGGTGCAGGCGCGCTGGCGGGTGAGACCGGACCGGCGGTGCTGAACGCGCTGGGGGCCCTGGCCAAGAAGTACGGCGTCATTGCCGACGGGTGGAACGGCTTCAACGTCCTGCACACGGCGGCCAGCCGCGTGGGCGGGCTCGACATGGGCTTTGTGCCGGGCGAGGGCGGTCTGTCGGCCACCGACATGGTCAAGAAGGGTCAGCTGGACGTGCTGTTCCTGCTGGGCGCCGACGAGATCGACGCCTCGGCCTCGGGCGCCTTCACCGTCTATCTGGGCAGCCACGGGGACCGGGGCGCGCATGGCGCCGACGTCATCCTGCCGGGCGCGGCCTATACGGAGAAATCCGGCCTGTATGTGAACACCGAGGGCCGGGTGCAGATGGCCGAACGGGTCGTCTTCCCCAAGGGGCAGGCCAAGGAAGACTGGGCCATCCTGCGCGCCCTGTCCGAGCGGGTCGGCCACACCCTGCCGTACGATACGCTGGATCAGCTGCGCGGAAAGCTGATGGCCGATCACCCGACGTTCGGACGGATCGACTATCTGGCGCCGGCGGCCGCCTTTGATCCGTCGAAGCTGGGCGTCAAGGGCGACCTGGGCGATGTCGCCTTCGCCAGCCCGATCCGCGACCCCTATCTTTCCAATCCGATCGCGCGGGCCAGCGCGACCATGGCCGAGCTGTCCGCCCAGCGGATCGCCCCGGTCGCGATGGCGGCGGAGTAAGCCATGGACAACGGTTTCTGGAACTCGCCCCTCGGCTGGACGCTGGCCTCGACCGGCGCGGCGCTGCTGATCAGTGTCGGCGTGCTGCTGGCCGTCGCCTTCCTGCTGTTGGCGGACCGCAAGATCTGGGCGGGCGTGCAGATGCGCAAGGGCCCGAACGTGGTGGGCCCGTTCGGCCTGCTGCAGTCGTTCGCCGACATGCTGAAGTTCGTGCTGAAGGAAATCGTCGTGCCGGCCGGGGCCGACAAGACGGTCTTCCTGCTGGCGCCGATCATCACCGTCATCCTGGCCTTCATGGCCTGGGCCGTGATTCCGTTCGCCCCCGGCTGGGTGATGTCGGACCTGAACGTCGGCATCCTCTACATCTTCGCGGTGTCGTCGCTGGGCGTGTACGGCATCATCATGGGAGGCTGGGCCTCCAACTCGAAGTATCCGTTCCTGGGCGCGCTGCGCTCGGCGGCGCAGATGGTGTCCTATGAGGTCTCCATCGGTCTGGTGATCATCAATGTGATCCTGCTGTCCGGGACGATGAACCTGACCTCGATCGTGACGCAGCAGGACGGCTGGATCTGGAACTGGTTCGCCTTTGGGGGCGGGGCCGGGACCTGGCCGACCGTGCTGATCATGTTCCCGATGGCGATCATCTTCTTCATCTCGGCCCTGGCCGAGACCAACCGGCCGCCGTTCGACCTGCCCGAGGCCGAGTCCGAGCTCGTGGCCGGCTATCAGGTGGAATACAGCTCGACGCCGTACCTGCTGTTCATGATGGGCGAGTACGTCAACATCGTCTTCATGTGCGCCATGATCAGCCTGTTGTTCTTTGGCGGCTGGAACCCGGGCTTTGACGTGGCCCTGATCGGCCTGCCGGACTGGCCGCAATGGGCCGCGAACCTGTTCTATCTGCTGGTCTTCAGCGTGAAGATCGTCTTCTGGTTCTTCATGTTCGCCATGGTGAAGGCCTTCGTGCCGCGCTATCGCTACGACCAGCTGATGCGGCTGGGCTGGAAGATATTCCTGCCGACCTCGCTGGTGGCCGTGGTTCTGGTGTCGGGCTGGCGAGTCGCCGTTGAGGCCGGTCTGATATGAGCCGAACACCTGTCATGACCGCCCTGATCCTGGCGGCCGGTCTCGGACTCGGGACGGGTGGCTGCACCTTTCCAGGCGCGATGCAGGAGGTGGCCGTCCCCGGCAGCCCGGCCGAACGGCTGGAGCGCCGCGAGCGTCGGGATCAGGCCGAGACCGACCGTATCATTCGGTGCCAGTCGATGGATCGCGATGATCCGCGCTGGGACCGTGACTGCAAGAACCGCCGCTGAGCCCCGCAAACAAAGATCGCTTTGACATGATTTCCCGTATCAAACAGACCGTGAAGGGGGCCCTGCTGGTTGACGCCGTGGGCGCCTTCTTCCTGACCTTCGGCTATCTGCTGAAGCCCAAGATGACGGTGAACTATCCGTTCGAGCGGAATCCGCAGTCGCCGCGCTTCCGGGGCGAGCATGCGCTGCGCCGCTATCCCAATGGCGAAGAGCGGTGCATCGCCTGCAAGCTGTGCGAGGCCATCTGTCCGGCCCAGGCCATCACCATCGAGTCCGAGCCCCGCGCCGACGGCAGCCGCCGTACGACCCGCTATGACATCGACATGGTCAAATGCATCTATTGCGGCCTGTGCCAGGAAGCCTGTCCGGTCGACGCCATCGTCGAAGGCCCGAACAGCGAGTTCGCGACCGAGAGCCGTGAGGAACTGTATTTCGACAAGGCGCGGCTGCTGGACAACGGCGACCGCTGGGAGCGCCAGATCGCCCGCAACCTCGAAATGGACGCGCCGTACCGGTGATGAGCACCCTGTCCCCTCATAGCTTGACCCGACCGGCCTGCGGCCTTGGCAATTCCGGACCCACAGGTCTAGAAGGGCGCCGCGCGTCCGAAGGGGGCGACTCGGTCCCCCACACCGCTTTTGTTTCAGCCGGAGCCGTCGAGTGATTGCATCGATCGCCTTCTACCTGATGGCCACGGCGACCGTGGTCTCGGCCCTGCTGGTCGTCACGGCCCGCAACCCCGTGCACTCGGTGCTGTGGCTGATCCTGGCCTTCTTCTCGGCCGCCGGCCTGTTCGTGCTGATGGGCGCCGAGTTCCTGGCCATGCTGCTGGTCGTGGTCTACGTCGGCGCCGTCGCCGTGCTGTTCCTGTTCGTGGTCATGATGCTGGACGTCGACTTCGTGCGCTTGCGTGAAGGCTATGCGCGCTATCTGCCGCTGGCCGCCATCGTGGCGGGCGTCCTGCTGGCCGAGATGATCATGATCACCCTTGCGGTGGTTCAGGGCGGGGTGGCTGCAGACGCCACAACCCCGGCCGTCGCCACGCCCGACCTGACCAATATCGAGGCCATCGGTCGGGTGCTCTACACCGACTATGTCTACTTCTTCCAGGCAGCCGGGATCGTGCTGCTGGTCGCCATGATCGGGGCCATCACCCTGACGCTGCGCCACAAGCCGGGCATCAAGCGCCAGAAGGTGGCGGATCAGGTCGGCCGTGATGCGGGCAAGGCCATGGAGGTCAAGTCGATCCCGACCGGCCAGGGCGTTTCCTCCGAGGAGCTTTCCTGATGGATATCACCCTGTCCCACTATCTGGCCGTGGGGGCCATGCTGTTCACCATCGGGGTGTTCGGCATTTTCGTGAACCGCAAGAATGTCATCATCATCCTGATGTCGATCGAGCTGATCCTGCTGGCCGTGAACATCAATTTCGTCGCCTTCTCGACCCACCTCAATGACGTGGCCGGGCAGATCATGGCCATGTTCGTGCTGACCGTGGCGGCCGCCGAGGCGGCGGTGGGTCTGGCCATTCTGGTGACCTTCTTCCGTAACCGCGGCGACATCGCCGTGGACGACGCGTCCGTGATGAAGGGCTGATCGACGTGAGCTTCGAAACCCTGATCACTCTGGGCATTTTCGCCCCCCTGCTGGGTGCGGCGATCGCGGGCCTGACCGGGCGCCGGATCGGCAACCTCGCGTCCCAGAGCGTCACCACCGGCCTGCTGTTTTTTGCCTGTGCCGTGGCCTGGACGGTCTTCGCCCGCCACACCTGGGGCGGGATGGAAGCCTTCACCATCGAGCTTCTGCCCTTCATCAACGTCGGGGACTTCCAGTCGATCTGGTCGATCCGGATCGATGCCCTGTCGGCGGTGATGCTGATCGTGGTGACGACGGTGTCGTCGCTCGTGCACCTCTATTCCTGGGGCTATATGTCCGAGGATCCCGACAAGCCGCGGTTCTTCGCCTATCTGTCGCTGTTCACCTTCGCCATGCTGGCGCTGGTCACCGCCGCCGACTTCATGCAGCTGTTCTTCGGCTGGGAAGGGGTAGGGCTGGCCTCCTATCTGCTGATCGGCTTCTGGTACAAGAAGCCCACAGCATCGGCCGCTGCCATCAAGGCCTTCGTGGTCAACCGCGTCGGCGACTTCGGCTTTGCGCTGGGCATCATCACCATCTTCTGGATGTTCGGCACGATCCAGTTCGCCGAGCTGTTCCCGATGATTGCGGACCGGGCCGGTACGGGATGGAGCTTCCTCGGCCATGAGTGGTCGGCGCTGGATCTGGCGGGCGTGCTTCTGTTCATCGGCGCCATGGGCAAGTCGGCCCAGTTCTTCCTGCACACATGGCTGCCCGACGCCATGGAAGGCCCGACCCCGGTGTCGGCCCTGATCCACGCGGCGACCATGGTCACCGCCGGCGTCTATATGGTCTGCCTGCTCAGCCCGATCTATGAGTATGCGCCGACGGCGGCCATGCTGATCGCCATCACGGGGGCGATCACGGCCCTGTTCGCGGCCACCGTCGGCCTGGCCCAGAACGACATCAAGCGGGTCATCGCCTATTCGACCTGTTCGCAGCTCGGCTATATGTTCTTTGCGGCGGGCATCGGCGCCTATCAGGCCGCCATGTTCCACCTGTTCACCCACGCCTTCTTCAAGGCCCTGCTGTTCCTCGGTGCCGGTTCGGTGATCCACGGCATGCACCACGAGCAGGACATGCGGAAGATGGGCGGGCTGATGAAGCTGTTGCCCATCACCTATGGCGTCATGATGATCGGCACGATCGCCATCACCGGCCTGGGCATTCCCGAGCTGAAGTGGGGCTTCGCCGGCTTCTATTCCAAGGATTCGATCCTCGAGAGCGCCTTTGCCGCCGGGACCGACAATCCGGTCGGAATGTTCGTCTTCTTCATCGGCCTGTTTGCGGCCGGTCTGACTGCCTATTACTCGTGGCGTCTAGTGTTCATGACCTTCCACAACAAGCCGGTCTGGAAGAATGAACACGCCCCGGTCGAGCATCATCACGATGACCACGCGACCGACGCCCAGAATGAAACCCATACCGAGCCGCTGATGGACGACGCCGTCGCGGCGCATCACGGGCAGGACGACCATGCCCATGACGATCACCATCACCACGGCCCGCTGAAGCCACACGAGAGCCCCTGGGTCATGATCGTGCCGCTGCTGGTGCTGGCGGTCGGCGCAGTTGCTTCCGGCTTCACCTTCTACGACCAGTTCGTCGGCTATCACGAGCATGACTTCTGGCGTGGCGCCATCTTCACCGGCCCGGACAATCACGTGATCCACGACAGTCACGAGGTTCCGACCTGGGTGCTGTGGGCGCCGCTGGTCGTGTCAGGTCTGGGCACCCTGATCGCCATCTATGTCTATGTGCTGAAGGAAGGCCTCGGCCGCCGGATGGCCGAACGGGGCGGGCCGCTGCACACCTTCTTCTACAACAAGTGGTTCTTCGACGAGCTTTACGACTTCGTCTTCGTCAAGGGGACCAAGGCGGTGGGCGACCTGTTCTGGAAGATCGGCGACGTGAAGATCATCGACGGGCTGGGCCCGAACGGGGCCGCCTGGGCCTCGCTGAAATCCGCGGCGCGACTGTCCAAAATCCAGTCGGGTTACGTCTATCACTATGCGTTCGTGATGCTGCTGGGCGTGGCCGCTCTGCTCGCCTTCGCCATCGCCACCTGGGGGGGCTGATCACGTGTCCCTGTTGATGTCTCACATCCTGAGCCTCGTCACCTTCCTGCCGCTGGTCGGGGCCGGGGTGCTGCTGGCCGTGCGCCTGCTGGGCAAGTCGGACGCCTCTGTCGCGCCGGCCGCACGCCGGATCGCCTTCGTCACGACGCTGATCACCCTGGCCGTCTCGATCCTGCTGGTCGCGCGCTTCGATGCGACGAGCGCTGCCTATCAGTTCGTCGAGCACTATCAGTGGTTCGCGGGCGCCGCCTATCACATGGGTGTGGACGGGATCTCGATCCTGTTCGTGCTGCTGACGGCCTTCCTGCTGCCGCTGTGCATTCTGGCCAGCTGGACGACGATCAAGGACCGCGTCGCCGACTATATGATCGCCTTCCTGGTGCTCGAGACGCTGGTAATCGGTGTCTTCACCTCGCTGGACCTGTTCCTGTTCTACATCTTCTTCGAAGGCACCCTGATGCCGATGTTCCTGATCATCGGCATCTGGGGCGGTCAGAACCGCATCTATGCGGCCTACAAATTCTTCCTCTACACCCTGCTGGGGTCGGTGCTGATGCTGCTGGCCATGCTGTGGATGGCGGCGGAAGCGGGCACCACCTCGATCCCGCTGCTCAAGGAATACGCCTTCAGCGAGAGCGTGCAGCCGCTGTTGTGGCTGGCCTTCTTCGCCTCCTTTGCGGTCAAGATGCCGATGTGGCCGGTCCACACCTGGCTGCCCGACGCCCACGTGCAGGCGCCGACGGCCGGCTCGGTCATTCTGGCCGGCATCCTGCTGAAGCTGGGCGGCTATGGCTTCCTGCTGTTCAACCTGCCCATGTTCCCGCAGGCGTCGGAGATGTTCCGGCCGCTGGTGTTCGCCCTGTCGGCCATCGCCATTGTCTACACCTCGCTGGTCGCCTTCCGTCAGACCGACATCAAGAAGCTGATCGCCTATTCGTCAGTGGCCCACATGGGCTTTGTCACCATGGGCATTTTCGCCGGCAATGATCAGGGCGTGCAGGGCGCGGTCTTCCAGATGCTGAGCCACGGCCTGATCTCGGGCGCGCTCTTCCTGTGCGTCGGCGTGGTCTATGACCGGATGCACACGCGCGAGATCGCCTTCTATGGCGGGCTGACGTCGAAGATGCCGTGGTTCGCCGCCATCTTCCTGATGTTCACCATGGCCAATGTCGGCTTGCCGGGCACCTCGGGCTTCATCGGCGAAATCCTGACCCTGACGGCGGTCTATGAGGTGTCGACCTGGACGGCGCTGTTCGCGGCCTCGGGCGTGATTTTCTCGGCGGTCTATGCCCTGACGCTGTACCGCAACGTCATGTTCGGCGAGATCACCAACCCGGCGCTCAAGGCCATCACCGACATCGACCGGCGCGAGCTGATCGTCTTCGTGCCCCTGATTGTGGGGACCCTGTGGCTGGGCGTCTATCCGGCGGCTGTGCTTGACCTGACCTCGACGTCCGTCGAGGCCCTGACTGCCGGCTTCCGTGCCGCGATCGGTGGATGAGATCCGATATGCCTGACCTGTCCTCCGCCCTGAACCTCGCCGCCTCTGAAGTGACCCTTGCGGTCGGGGCCATGGTCCTGCTGCTGCTCGGCGCCTTCATGGGCGAGAAGTCGACCCGACTGATTTCGATCCTGTCGGTGGCCCTGCTGGTGGGCGCCTCGGCGCTCGCGATCAACGCCCCGCTGGGTCAGGCTTTCAATGGCGCCTTCGTGGCCGACCCGCTGGCCGTCTATGGCAAGGTCGCCATCTATCTGCTCAGCGCGGTGGCCGTGGTGCTGGGTGACGGCTGGATGGCGCGGACGCGCATCGCCCGGTTCGAATATCCGGTGCTGATCGTGCTGGCCTCGGTCGGCATGGCGATGATGGTGTCGTCGGGTGACCTGATCTCCCTCTATGTCGGGATCGAGCTGCACTCGCTGGCCCTCTATGTGCTGGCCGCCTTCCACCGCGACGACCTCAGGGCCTCCGAGGCGGGGCTGAAATATTTCGTGCTGGGCGCGCTGTCCTCCGGCCTGCTGCTGTATGGCGCCAGCCTGATCTATGGCTTCTCCGGCTCGATGCGGTTCGAGGACATCGCCCTGTCGGCACGGTCGGTCGCCGACGGCGGCTCGGCGGGTCTGATCTTTGGTCTGGTGTTCCTGATCTGTGGTCTGGCCTTCAAGGTCTCTGCGGCGCCGTTCCACATGTGGACGCCCGACGTCTATGAGGGCGCGCCGACCCCGGTCGTGGCCCTGTTCGCGACCGCACCCAAGATGGCCGCCATGGTGCTGGTCGCCCGGGTGCTGAGCGAGGGCTTTGGCGCCATCCATGACCAGTGGGCCCAGGTGCTGGTGCTGATCTGTCTGGCGTCGTTCGTGGTGGGCGCCATCGGTGGCCTCGCCCAGCGCGATCTGCAGCGACTGCTGGCCTATTCCTCGATCGCCAACATCGGCTACGCCCTGCTGGGCATTGTCGCGGGAACCGAGGCGGGCCTGCAGGCCATGCTGATGTTCATGACCCTGTATGTGATCGACCAGATCGGCTTCTTCGCCGTGCTGCTGTCGCTGTCGCGCGGGGGCAAGCCGATCCGCCGGATCGCCGATCTGGCCGGACTGAAGAAGACCCGCCCCCTGACGACCGTGGTGCTGACGATCCTGTCGCTGTCGGTGCTGGGCATGCCGCCGTTCTCAGGGTTCTGGGGCAAATACTATGTGTTCGGGGCTGCGGCCGATGCCGGCTACTGGATGGTAGCTGCCGCCGGTCTGGTGGCCTCGGTTGTGGCGGCCTTCTACTATCTGCGGATCATCAAGCTGATGTGGTTCGACCCGCCGCTGGATGAGCTGGCCACGACCGACGCCCAGCCGATCGAGGCGCGCACCCTGGCCCTGGCCTCGGCCGCCTTCGCCTTCCCGGTCGTGATCATCGGTCTGACCTGGCTGGAGCCGCTGACCGTCATCGCCGCATCCGGTTTCGGAGCCGGGTAGGGCGGTGTCGCCCGCCGAGCTGCTGGTCCTCGACGACATCGACTCCACCAATGCCGAGGCCCGACGGCAGGCCGAGGCCGGACATACGGGACCGATCTGGATCGCCGCGCGCCGGCAGTCCTCGGGGCGCGGCCGGCGCGGCCGGTCCTGGTCCAGCCAGACCGGCAATCTGGCCGCCACATATCTCTGCGTGACGCACGCTCCCCCGGCTGAGGCCGCGCAGACCGGCTTTATCGCCGCGCTGGCCGTGGCCGATTTGCTGGACCATTACGTCCCGCCGGCCTGCGTCACGATCAAATGGCCCAATGATGTGCTGGTCGAAGGGCGCAAGATCTCGGGCATCCTCGTCGAGTCGGGACCGGCACCATCGGGCGGCCTGTGGCTGGCCGTGGGGATTGGCATCAATCTGGCCCATGCGCCGGATGACGTGGAGCGGCCGGCCACGTCCGTCGCCCAGCACTTGGCCGAGGGCATTATGCGCACGCCGACGCTGGAAGAGGTCCTGCCGGTGTTGGCCGAGGCCTGGGCGGGTTGGACGACCCGGCGCGAGGCTTTGGGGTTCGGGGTGATCCGCGATGCCTGGACCCGGCGGGCCCACGGTTTGAACGCCGGCGCTGTCGCCCGGCTGGGACATGAGACCGTCGAGGGTGTGGCCGAAGGTCTCGCTGACGACGGCGCGCTGCGGCTGAGGCTGGCCGATGGCTCACTTCGGCTTATATCGGCTGGCGACGTCTTTTTTGGAGAGAGCGCCTGATGCTGCTGGCGATCGAACAGGGCAACACCAATACGCTGTTCGCCGTACATGACGGCGAGCATTGGATCGCCCAATGGCGCACGGCCACCGCCGCCAGCCGCACGGCCGACGAATACGCCGTCTGGCTGACACAGCTGCTGTCGATGCGCGGGCTGGACCTGAAGGCGCTGGATGGCTGCATCATCTCCAGTGTCGTGCCGCAGTCGATCTTCAATCTGAGGAACCTGTCGCGGCGCTATCTGGATGTCGAGCCCATGGTCATTGGCCAGAATGTCGATCTGGGCATGGAAGCGCGGATCGAAAAGCCGTCGGAGGCCGGGGCCGACCGGTTGGTCAACGCCATCGGCGCGCACCTGAAATACCCCGGCGATCTGATCGTCATCGATTCCGGAACCGCCACGACCTTTGACGTGATCGCCGCCGACGGCGCCTTCGAGGGCGGGGTGATCGCACCCGGCATCAACCTGTCCCTTCAGGCCCTGCACGAGGCGGCCGCCATGCTGCCGCGCATCGCCATCCAGAGGCCGGATCGCGTGATCGGCAAGGACACGGTGACCAATATGCAGGCGGGTGTGTTCTGGGGCTATATCTCGCTGATCGAGGGGCTGGTCGAGCGCATCAAGGCCGAGTGGGGCAAGCCCATGACGGTCATCGGCACCGGGGGCGTGGCCTCCCTGTTCGAGGGCGCCACCGACCACATCGACCATTTCGATCCTGACCTTACCCTTCGCGGCCTGCTGGACGTCTGGCGTCGCAACTCCGGAAAGACGGCATGAGTAAATCCAAAACCGACGAACTGGTCTTCCTGCCGCTGGGCGGGTCGAACGAGATCGGCATGAATCTGAACGCCTACGGCTTTGGCCCGGCGAATGACCGCAAATGGATCCTGGTCGATGTGGGCGTGACCTTCGGCGACCACACCACGCCGGGCGTCGATGTGATCGTGCCGGATCCGACATTCCTCGAGGGCGAAAACATCCTCGGCATCGTGCTGACCCATGCGCACGAGGACCACATCGGCGCGCTGGGCTGGTTGTGGCCACGTCTGAAGGCGCCGCTCTATGCCACCCCGTTCACCGCCTATCTGATCCGGGAAAAGCTGCGCGATGCGGGCCTCGGCGACCGGGTGAAGATCCATGAGGTGCCGCTGGGCGGGACCATCAATCTGGACCCGTTCCACATCGAGATGGTGACCATCACCCATTCGACGGCCGAGCCGAATGGTCTGGCCATCACCACCCCGCTGGGGCTGGTGCTGCACACCGGCGACTGGAAGATCGATAATGACCCGGTTGTCGGCGAACGCACCGACATCGACACGATCCGCCGCCTCGGCGACGAGGGCATCCTCGCCATGGTGTGCGACTCCACCAATGTGTTCGTCGAGGGTACGGCGGGGTCTGAGGGCGAGGTGCGTGATGCCCTGGCCGAGCTGATCGGCAGCCTGTCAGGCCGGATCGCGGTCGGGTGCTTCGCTTCGAACGTCGCCCGTCTGGACAGCGTGGTGCGCGCCGCCGAGGCCGCAGGTCGCCGCGTGGCGCTGGCCGGGCGGTCGATGCACCGGATCACGGCGGCGGCCAAATCGGTCGGCATGCTGTCGGACATCAAGCCCTTCCTGAGCGAGGAAGAGGCCCGGCGCTGGCCCGCTGATCAGTTGCTGTACCTTTGCACCGGCAGCCAGGGGGAGTCGCGCGCCGCCCTGTCGCGCGTGGCCGAGGGCAATCACCCCTTCATCAAGCTGGGCAAGGGCGATCACTGCATCTTCTCGTCGCGCATGATCCCCGGTAATGAGCTGGCCATCGGCCGGCTGCAGGACGCCCTGTCGGAGCGCGGCGTGCGCATCTACACCGACCGGGATCACCCGGGCATTCATGTCTCGGGCCACCCGTGCCGCGACGAACTGCGCCAGATGTACCAGTGGGCGCGCCCGCAGATCGCCATACCGACCCACGGCATGCGCCGCCACATCGCCGAGCACGCCCTGCTGGCCAAGGAGATGCAGGTGCCCGAGACCGTGACGCCGCGAAACGGCGACATGGTGCGGCTGGCTCCTGGTCCGGCGGCCATCATTGACGAAGTGCCCTCGGGCCGGCTGTTCGTCGACGGCGGCATGCTGGTCGAGGAGATGGGCGAGGCCCTGCGCGAGCGTCGCCACGCGGCCTCAAACGGTCTGATCCTGGTCAGCTTTGCGCTGGATCGTAAGGGCAAGCTGGCCTCCAGCATCGATGTGCGGGGTATCGGCCTGCCGGGCGATGAAGATCAGCCGCTGGGTGATCTTCTGGACGAACTGGCCGAGCGAGCCGAGGATGCCGTCCGCAAGCTGAAGGGCGAGGCGCTGGAGGACGAAATGGTCATCGAACAGGCTGTCGCCCGTACGCTGAAGAAGGCCAGCCAGGGCATCTGGGACCGTCGGCCCATCGTAGAAACCATCGTGCTGAGGGTCTGATGATCGGTCGTCTGAATCACGTGGGAGTCGCCACGCCATCGATTGACGCCAGTGTGGCGATGTACCGCGACCTGCTGGGCGCGACGAAGGCGCATGCACCGTTCGATCTACCGGCGCAGGGCGTGCGGGTCTGTTTCATCGACCTGCCCAACAGTCAGATCGAATTGATCGAGCCGCTGGGCGACGACAGCCCCATCCATGGGTTTCTTGCCAAGAACCCGAAGGGCGGGCAGCACCACGTCTGTTTCGAGGTCGAGGACATCCTGGCCGCGCGTGATGCCCTCCGGGCGAAGGGTGCGACAATTCTGGGGACTGGCGAACCGCGCATCGGGGCGCATGGTACGCCCATCCTGTTCGTCCATCCCAAGGACATGGGCGGGGTGCTGGTCGAACTGATGGAAACGCCCAAAGACGGAGCACACTGATGCCGATCGGTCCGATCACCATGTTTGCCATCTATGTCATCTGTTGGTGGGTGGCGCTGTTCACCATCCTGCCGCTGGGCATGAACCAGCAGGATCAGGCTCCCCCGACCGACGGGGCACAGTGGGGCGCACCGGACAAACCGGACCTGAAGAAGAAGTTCATCACCACCACCTGGGTCGGCGCCATTCTGTGGGCGGTGATCATGGCGGTCATCTTTCTGGGGTTGGTTCCGATCCCGGAAGTCAGCGGCACCTAAGCTTGGCCACAGACTGGTCTAGCTTTTGGGCCAACGTCCCGGCTAAAGCACAGCGAGACCCTGCTGCTTCATTCCGGATGTGCCCATGCGCCTGTCGCGCTATTTCCTGCCCACACTGAAAGAGGCGCCCGCCGACGCCCAGATCGTCTCGCATCAGCTGATGCTGAGGGCGGGTCTGATCCGTCAGGAAGCGGCGGGCATCTATGCCTGGCTGCCGCTGGGGCTGCGTGTGCTGCGCCGGATCGAGCAGATCGTGCGCGAGGAACAGGAGCGGGCAGGGTCGGTCGAACTTCTGATGCCGACGCTGCAGCTGGCCGACCTGTGGCGCGAGTCCGGTCGCTATGACGCCTATGGCCCCGAGATGCTGCGCATCAAGGACCGTCACGAGCGCGAGCTGCTGTACGGTCCCACCAATGAGGAGATGATCACCGACATCTTCCGGGCCTATGTGAAGAGCTACAAATCCCTGCCGCTGAACCTGTTTCACATCCAGTGGAAGTTCCGCGACGAGCGCCGTCCCCGGTTCGGTGTGATGCGCGGTCGCGAATTCCTGATGAAGGACGCCTATTCCTTCGATCTGGACGAGGCCTCGGCCCGCAAGGCCTATAACCGCATGTTCGTGGCCTATCTGAACACCTTTGCCCGCATGGGGCTGAAGGCCGTGCCCATGCGCGCCGACACCGGCCCGATCGGCGGTGACCTCAGTCACGAGTTCATCGTTCTGGCGGATACCGGCGAAAGCCAGGTGTTCTGCGACCGCAAGCTGGTCGAGATGCCGGCGCCGGGCGGGGACGTCGACTGGAACGACCTGCAGTCCATCGTCGACGAGCGGATCGCCCTGTATGCCGCGACCGAGGAGATGCACGAGGCTGCGCGCTTCGAGGCCGAGACCGACGAGGGCGACCGCCTGACCGCGCGCGGCATTGAGGTCGGACACATCTTCTACTTCGGCACCAAATATTCAACACCGATGAAGGCCCGTGTCCAGGGGCCTGACGGGCGAGACGCAGACGTTCACATGGGCAGCTATGGCGTGGGCGTGTCGCGCCTGCTGGGCGCCATTATCGAGGCCAGCCATGACGCCTCCGGCATCATCTGGCCCGATGCTGTGGCGCCGTTCGATGTCGTGGTGATCAACCTGCGGGCCAGCGACGAGGGTGTCTGCAATGCGTGCGAAGATGCCGTGAACCGGCTGGAAGCGCTCGGCAAGGAGGTGCTCTACGACGACACCGACGAGCGCCCGGGCGGCAAGTTCGCAACCGCTGACCTGATCGGCATTCCGTGGCAGCTGACCATCGGCCCCAAGGGGGTGGCCGAGGGCGTCGTTGAGCTGAAGCGCCGCGCGACGGGCGATAAGCTGAGTGTGCCTCTGGACGAGGCCATCGCCCGGCTGACCGCATGACCGACACCACAGGCAAGACACTGAAGCCGGCAGGGCCGTTCTCCGTTTGGGAGATCGGACTGGCGCTGCGCTACCTGCGGGCCAAGCGCAAGGAGGGCGGCATCGCCCTTATCGCCATCATCTCCTACGTCGCGGTGGCCTTGGCGGTCATGGCTTTGATCGTGGTGATGAGCATCATGGCCGGATTCCGCGCCGAGCTGCTCAGCCGTATGCTGTCGTTCAACGGCCATATGTATGTCCAGGGGCAGGTGCTGAGTAACCCGGAACGCGATCTCGCGCTTGAGCGCCTGCGCGAGATCCCCGGCGTGATCAGTGTGACACCGCTGGTCGAGTCTCCGGCCATGTTCCAGGCCTCGGGACGTGCCACTGGCGGTCTCGTTCGCGGCATCCGGCCAGAAGACCTGACCTCGATGACCTATGTCTATGACAGCCTGTCACAGACCGCGCGCGACATGTTCGGCAAGGGCGACTACGGCGGTGACTATGTGCTGATCGGCAAGTCCCTGTCCGAGGAACTGGGCATCGGAGTCGGCTCGCCCATCACCCTCTATTCCCCGACCGGGGCCGACAGCGCCTTCGGCAATCTAGGGGGGCTGTCCAAGACCTATGTGGTCGGCGGCATCTTCAGCTCGGGCACGGCGGACTACGACCGGGCCTTCGTCTTCATGCCATTGGAACAGGCGCAACTGTTCTTCGGCAAGGAAGGCCTGTGGGACATCATCGAGATGAAGACCGCTGAACCCGACCGGGTCGAGACGCTGAGAGAGCCAGTCCGAACGGCAGTCGGTGACGGCAATCTGGTCAGCGACTGGCGCGACCGTCTGGCGGCCTTCTGGGGCGCGTTGAAGGTCGAGCGCGTGGCCATGAGCATCATCCTGGGACTGGTCGTCGCGATCGCCGCGCTCAACATCATTTCCGGCATCGTCATGCTGGTGAAGAACAAGACCCGCGACATCGCCATCCTGCGGACCGTGGGGGCCAGCCAGTTCTCCATGCTGCGGATATTCTTCATCTCCGGCGCGGCCATCGGCATTGCCGGAACGGTCACGGGTCTGGTGCTGGGCCTGCTGTTCTGCCTGAACATCGGGGCGATCCAGCATTTCCTGGAGTGGGTCTTCCAGGTCGAGCTGTTCAATGCCGACGTCTATATGCTGGACGCCGTGCCGGCCCTTGTGGACCCCATGGACGTGTTCTGGGTGGCGATGTGGTCCTTCTTCATGAGCTGTGTCGCCGGGCTGATCCCGTCCTGGCAGGCCGCCAAGCTCGATCCGGTGGAGGCGCTTCGCTATGAATAGTCTCGCCCCGGCCGTGCTGTCGGTTCACGACCTGACCCGGACGTATGACACCGCCGCCGGCGGGCTGACGGTGCTGCGCGGCGTCAATCTGGACGTCCGTCCCGGCGAAATCGTTGGTCTGATCGGGCCGTCGGGCTCGGGCAAGTCCAGCCTGCTGCATGCGGCGGGTCTGCTGGAACATCCGACCTCGGGCGAGGTCCGGATCGATGGAGAGGCCGTCGGTGGCCTGCCCGAGCGAGCTCGCACTCATATCCGTCTGGCGCGCATCGGATTTGTCTATCAATTCCACCACCTGCTGCCGGAATTTGACGCGCGGGATAATGTGGCCCTGCCGCTCCGCATCGCGGGGCACGCGCTCGGCGCGGCGCGTGCGCGGGCTGAAGAACTGCTGGTCGCCCTGGGGCTCGCCGACCGGCTGACCCATCAGCCGTCGCAGCTATCGGGCGGAGAGCGTCAGCGGGTGGCCGTGGCCCGGGCCTTGGCCAACCGGCCGCGCCTGCTGCTGGCCGATGAGCCGACCGGCAATCTGGATCCTGCGACCAGCCAGACCGTGTTCGAGGCCCTGCACGATCTGGCCAAGAAGTCCGGCGTGGCGGCCCTGATCGCGACCCACAACATGGAACTGGCCGGCCATATGGACCGCGTCTTTGCCCTCAAGGACGGCCATCTGGAAGAACGCCCGGCGGAGAGCCAGGCCTACTGAGCGCTCAGGGTTTGGGCAGGGGCTTCAGGTCCACAAACGTCGGCGTGCTCTTCGTGGCGCGGGCCTGAATGGCGCCGAGGATGTCGGCGGTGTTCCAGATGGAACCCTGCATGACGGCGGCCCATTCCAGGCCGTCGGCGACGGTGTGGTCGCGGGCGTAGGTGATCGCGGCCTTCGACCCCGAGATCGCCAGAGGCGCCTTGGCGGAGATGGCGTGCGCCATCTCCAGGGTGGCAGCCAGTAGGGTATCGGCGTCCGGCAGCACAGCATTGACGAAGCCCAGACGCTCGGCGCGGTCGGCCATGAGACTGGTGCCCAGATAGGCAAGCTCTCGCACCACACCTTCGGGCAGCAGCAGGGGCAGGCGTTGCAGGCTGCCGACATCCGCCATCATGCCGATGTTGATCTCCTCGATGCGGAAGTACGCGTCGGCCGAAGCGAGCCGCAGGTCGCAGGCGGCAATCATGTCCAGCCCGGCCCCGACGCAGGCGCCCTGCACGGCAGCGATCACCGGGAAGCGGACTCGCTCCAGCATCGACAGGGCGTCCTGAAGTTCGCGGGCCGCCTGATGGAAGGCCTGCCGCTCGGCGGCGGTGTCCGTGCCCATGATAGCGCCGCCGGTGAAGACTGAGGTGTCCATTCCCGCGCAGAAATTCCGGCCCTCGCCCGACAGGACCAGCGCCCGCACATCCCCTGCTGCGTCCAGACCCCTCAAGGCCGGCCCCAGCCCCGTCCAGAAGCGCATGTCCAGCGCATTGGACACTTCGGGCCGTGACAGTCGCAGGTGGGCGACGGCTCCGTCACGGGTGATCTGGAAGGGTTGGGTCTCGGTCATCTCGGCGCCATCGCGATTGGTGGTAAACCCATGCTATCGGTTTTCCATCGAAATGCACTGGAGGACCGCGGCGATGTCGCTCAACGGAAAAACGCTCTTCATCACGGGGGCCAGTCGGGGGATCGGGCTGGCCATCGGCCTGCGCGCGGCCCGGGACGGCGCCAATGTCGTGATCGCCGCCAAGACCGCCGAGGCGCACAAACACCTGCCCGGCACCATCTATTCCGCCGCCGAGGAGATCGAGGCCGCAGGGGGCAAGGCCCTGCCACTGGTCGTCGATGTGCGCAGCGAGGACTCGGTGATGGTCGCGGTCGAGGCCGCCGTCGCCCGGTTCGGCGGGATCGACATCTGCGTCAACAATGCCTCGGCCATCCAGCTGACGGGCACGCTCGCCACCGACATGAAGCGGTATGACCTGATGCATCAGGTCAACGGGCGTGGCACCTTTCTGGTCTCCAAGGCCTGTATTCCGCACCTTAAACAGGCGACCAATCCGCATGTGCTGGCTCTGTCACCGCCGCTGGATCTATCTCCCCACTGGTTCGGCTCGCACGTCGCCTATTCGATGGCCAAGTACAATATGAGCCTGGCGATGCTGGGCATGGCCGAGGAATTCAAGGGCGACGGCATTGCCTTTAATGCCCTGTGGCCCCGCACGGCGGTAGCGACTGCGGCCATCGAATTCGCCCTGACGGGTAAGGAGGGCCTGGCCCATTGCCGCACGCCCGAGATTCTGGCCGATGCGGCCCATGCCCTGTTCTGCCTGCCGGCGAGAGAGAATACGGGCCGGTTCCTGATCGACGACAGCTTCTTGTACGAGCAGGGCGTGCGCGACTTTGACGTCTATCGCGTCGATCCGACGAAAACGCTGATGCCCGACTTCTTCGTCCCGGCGGACAGCGTGCAGCCGCCCGGTGTCAAGATCGGCTGAGGTCCTATTCGACCGCGGCATCGCCCCAGACCCGGCGCAGGGCCGGGCTGCGGCGACAGCCGATGCGATAGGCCTCGTAGCGGCCCGGATTGCGACGCGCGTAGTCCTGATGTTCGTTTCCGGCCGGCCAGAAGCGGGCGGCCGCAATCACCGGCGTGGTGAAGCTCTGGCCGAGGGCTCGCTCGGCTGCCGCGCGCGAGGCATTGGCGGCGGGGCGCTGCTCGGCGGTGGCAAAGACGGCGGTCTCATAGCTGGGGCCGCGATCACAGAAGGCGCCGCCGGGGTCGGTCGGGTCGATGGTCCGCCAGAACCGGTCGACCAGCGCGCGGTAGCTCACGACGTTGGGGTCGAAGGTCACCTGGATGGCTTCCCGGTGGCCCGTGCCGCCCCGAACGACCTGGGCATAGGTCGGATTGGCGACGGTACCGCCCGCAAAGCCGGAGACTACAGACGACACGCCCCGGACGCTCTCGAACGCCTTTTCCGCCGACCAGAAACAGCCGCCGGCAAAGACGGCGATCTGGCTGCCCGGAGGCGGGGCCTCGGCGGGCGCGGGCGGGGCGGGGCTGCAGGCGGCGATGAGGGCGGCAAGCGCGATCAGGAAACGGGTCATGACTCTGGATACGAGGCCGGACGACGAAAGGTTTCAAGCCCCGCTGTTGACACGGAACGTAAACAGAACATAGAACATAAACGGAACATAATCGCGGAGGCTGATCATGGCGCGTTGGGTTCGGGAAATGTTGTCGCTGGCGTCGTGCGGCGGTTTTGTCTGGATGGCGTGGCAGGCGGCCCTGCTAGCCTATTGATCCACCGACGCGTCGCGCGGCTGGGGATGGATTGGAACGGACGGGGTGTCTGAGGCCAGAATCCTTCCATAGTCATTGCGTGTGCGGGCCGCAGGGCAGGGAGACAGTCGGTGACAGAGGCTTTCGGCGACAGTTTCGTCCACCTGAGGGCCCGTTCCGCCTATTCCTTGCTGGAAGGGGCGATCAAGGCCTCGGCGCTGGGCAAGCTGGCCGCCGAGGCCAGAATGCCGGCTGTGGCCATCGCCGACCGCACCAATCTGTTCGGCGCCCTCGAATTCAGCCAGGCGACCAAGGCGACCGGTGTTCAGCCGATCATCGGGTGCGCCCTGCCGGTCACCGGCATCGGCGGGCAGCGGTCCGAGCGCTGGGCCCGGCTGTCGACCGTGGTTCTGCTGGTCCAGAGCGAGCTCGGCTGGCGCAATCTGTCGGCCCTGTCGTCGCTGGCCTATCTGGAAACCGGAGATCTGGCCGAGCCGGGCGTTCCCTGGGAGCGGGTCCGCGACCATGCCGAGGGCTTGATCCTGTTGTCGGGCGGTCCGGATGGCCCGGTCGATCCCCTGTTTGTGCAGGGCAGGGATGGTGAGGCGCATGAAGCGCTGGCCGAAATGGCCCGGGTGTTCGGTGACCGCTTTTATGTCGAGTTGCAGCGCCACGATCTGGCCGAGGAGCGTCAGGCCGAGGCCGGGCTGGTGGCCTGGGCCTACAAGTCCGAAGCCCCGCTGGTTGCGACCAATGACGTCTATTTCGTCCGGGCCGACCGGGCCAAGTCGCATGACGCCCTGTTGTGCATCGCCGACGGCGCCTTCACCGGTCAGGACGATCGCCGACGGGTGACATCGCACCACTGGTTCAAGTCGGCATCCGACATGCGGACCCTGTTCGCGGACCTGCCCGAGGCCTGTGACAACACGCTGGAGATCGCAAAACGCTGCGCCTTCCTGGTCCCGACGCGGGCGCCGATCCTGCCCCGGTTCGACACCGGCGCAGGGCGAGACGAGGCTGACGAACTGGCATTTCAGGCGCGAGAGGGGCTGAAGGCCCGGCTGGCGGCGGTCGAGGCGGCCGCCCCGGAACAGGCCTATTGGGAGAGGCTCGAGTTCGAGGTCGGCGTCATCCAGCAGATGGGCTTCCCCGGCTACTTCCTGATCGTGTCGGACTTCATCAAATGGGCCAAGCTGCAGGGGATTCCTGTGGGGCCGGGCCGGGGCTCCGGTGCCGGCTCGCTGGTCGCCTGGGCCTTGACCATCACCGACCTCGACCCCCTGCGGTTCGGCCTGCTGTTCGAGCGGTTCCTGAACCCCGAGCGGGTCTCCATGCCCGACTTCGATATCGACTTCTGTCAGGAACGTCGGGAAGAGGTGATCGCCTATGTGCAGAAGCACTATGGCGAGGATCGCGTCGCCCAGATCATCACCTTCGGCACGCTTCAGGCGCGGGCCGTCCTGCGCGATGTGGGCCGGGTGCTGCAGATGCCGTTGAGCCAGGTCGACCGGCTGGCCAAGATGGTGCCGGCCAACCCCGCCAATCCCGTGACCCTGGCCCAGGCCATCGAGCTGGAACCCCGCCTGAAACAGGCGCGTGACGACGAACCCGCGGTCGCGACCCTGCTGGCCACGGCGCTGGAACTCGAGGGGCTGTATCGCAACGCCTCGACCCACGCGGCGGGCATCGTCATCGGCGACCGGCCCCTGGTCGAGTTGACGCCGCTGTACAAGGATCCCCGCTCCGACATTCCGGCCACCCAGTTCAACATGAAGTGGGTCGAGCCCGCCGGTCTGGTGAAGTTCGACTTTCTGGGCCTGAAGACGCTGACGGTTCTGGATCGGGCGCACGGCTATCTGGAGCGGCGCGGTGCGGCGGTCGACTTCTCGCTGCTGCCGCTCGACGACCGGGCCACCTATGAGCTGATGGCCTCGGGCCAGACGGTCGGCGTGTTCCAGCTGGAATCCCAGGGCATGCGCGACACCCTGCGCAAGATGCGCTGCGAGTCGATCGAGGAAGTCACCGCCCTGATCTCGCTCTACCGGCCGGGGCCGATGGAGAACATCGACGTCTATATCGACCGCAAATTCGGCCGGGCCGAGGTCGATACCCTCCACCCCTCGCTCGCCGAGGTCCTGAAGGAGACCTACGGCGTCATCATCTACCAGGAACAGGTGATGAAGATCGCCCAGATCCTGGCGGGCTACAGTCTGGGGGAAGCCGACCTTCTTCGCCGCGCCATGGGCAAGAAGAAGAAGGAGGAGATGGATTTCCAGCGGGCGCGCTTCATTGCGGGTGCCTCGGAACGCGGCGTGTCCGAGGAGCAGTCGGGCGGCATCTTCGATCTGGTGGCCAAGTTCGCCGGCTATGGCTTCAACAAGTCACACGCCGCCGCCTATGCCATGATCAGCTACCAGACGGGCTGGCTGAAGGCGAACCACCCGGTCGAGTTCTTCGCCGCCTCCATGTCGCTGGACATCTCCAACACCGACAAGCTGGCCATCTTCTATCAGGACGCCCGCAAGGCCGGGGTGACGCTGCTGGCACCGGACATCAACCGCTCGACGGCCGACTTTGACGTGGCGTACGATGATGAGGGCAAGGGCGCGGTCCTGTATGCCCTCGGCGCCATCCGCAACGTCGGGCTTGAGGCCATGCGCCACGTGGTTCAGGTGCGCGAGGAGGGCGGTCGTTTTGCCGACCTGTTCGACTTCCTTGAGCGGGTCGACCCGCGGGCGGTCAACAAGCGGGCGCTTGAGGGGTTGGCCAAGGCTGGCGCGCTGGACAGTCTGCACCCCAACCGTCGCCAGATCATCGACCAGGCCGATACGCTGATGGCCTATTGCCAGAGCGTGGCCGCCGAGCGCGCCTCATCCCAGGTCAGCCTGTTTGGCGCGGATCAGGCGCATGCCGCGCGGCCCCGGCTGAAGTCGGTGGAGCCCTGGGTCGGGCCCGAGCGGCTGGACCAGGAACTGGCGGCGGTCGGCTTTTATCTGTCAGGCCACCCGCTGGAGGACATGGAGGCCGCCCTGCGCCGCAAGCGGGTGACCTTCGCCGCAGAGGCCCTGTCGCTGGCCGAGGGCGGGCACGAGGCCTTCCTGATGGCCGGGGTGGTGCGGCGCCGTCAGGAGCGGACCAGCGCCAAAAGCGGCGAGAAATTCGCCTTCGTCAATTTCTCGGACCCGACGGGCGAGTTCGAATGCCTGTTCACGCCCGATGCGCTGCGCCGCTATCGCGATGTGCTGGAGGTTGGCGCGGCCCTGATGGTCCGGGTGCGGGCCAAGGCCAGCGACGGAGAGGTGCGCTTCTTCGGCGATGAGGCCAGCCGCATGGATACGGCTATCGAACAGTCCGATGTGAATCTGCGGGTCCACGTGTCGGGCCGGGGGTCGGACCCGGCTGCGCTGAAGGCCCGGCTGGACCGGTCGGCGCTCAAGGGTGGCGGACGCGGCGGCGAGGTCAGCCTGATCGCTACCCTGGAGGGCCGGCGCGAGGTCGAGGTGAAATTGCCGGGGCGGTACCGGCTGGATGCGGCCCTGCGCGGCGCGCTCAAGACCGTCCCGGGCGTGGTTCTGCTGGAGGAAGCGTGATGAGCGAGACGGCGACGCACAAAGGGTCCTGTCACTGTGGGGCCGTGGCTTTCGAGGCGGACCTGGACCTGTCCGGGGTGATCGAGTGCAACTGCACCCACTGCTACCGTAAGGGGCTGATGCTGGGCTTCGTTTCACCGGATGCCTTCCGTCTGATCCGGGGCGAGGACCGGCTAAGCGAATATCTGTTCAACCGCCACGTTATCAGTCACCGTTTCTGCCGGGTGTGCGGCGTCGAGCCGTTCGGGGCCGGCAAATCCCCGGACGGCCGCGACATGATCGCGGTCAATGTCCGCACCCTCGATGACGTCGAGCCGTGGACGATCGAGACGATCCGTTTCGACGGCCTCAACAAGCTCTGACCCATACGGCGTCGCCGGGGCAGGGCGCTTGCCTTTCCGGCCTATCTAGCCTATATGCCCGCGCACTTCACACGCAGGCGTGGCGCGTTCCGGGGAGACATCCCGGTCGAGCCGTTCCGAGGGACCCGTCGGTCCTTTTCACCGTCTGCGGCGGATTGAATCGGAAAAAGGACTACACGATCATGGCTCTGCCTGAATTCTCGATGCGTACCCTGCTGGAAGCGGGCGCCCACTTTGGCCACCAGACCCACCGCTGGAACCCGAAGATGGAGCGCTACATCTTCGGCTCACGCTCCAACATCCACATCATCGACCTGTCGCAGTCGATCCCGCTGCTGCATCAGGCGCTGGTCGCCGTGCGCGACGTGGCGGCCAAGGGCGGCCGCGTGCTGTTCGTCGGCACCAAGCGTCAGGCGTCGGATCCCGTGGCCGAGGCGGCCAAGCGCTGCGCCCAATACTATATGAACAACCGCTGGCTCGGGGGCACCCTGACCAACTGGAAGACCGTGTCCGGTTCGATCCAGCGCCTGCGTGAACTGGATGCCCTTCTGGAAACCGGTGGCGACGGCCGCCAGAAGAAAGAACTGCTGACCCTGACGCGCGAGCGCGACAAGCTTGAGCTGTCGCTGGGCGGCATCAAGGACATGGGCGGCCTGCCGGACATCATGTTCGTGATCGACACCAACAAGGAAGCGATCGCCATCCTGGAAGCGCGCAAGCTGAACATTCCGGTCATCGCGATCCTGGACACCAACTGCGATCCCGACGGCATCACCTATCCGATCCCGGGCAATGACGACGCCGCGCGCGCCATCCAGACCTATTGCGATCTGATCGCCGACGCGGTCCTGGACGGTCTGGCCGCCGGCCAGTCGGCCTCGGGCGTCGACATCGGTGCCTCGGAAGCGCCCCCGGTCGAGCCGGCCCTGAAGACCAAGGCCCCCAAGGCTGAAGCCGAGCCGGCTCCGGCCGGTGCCGAGGCCATCGCCGAGGAAATGATTGCCGCCGACGAAGCCCCCGCTGCTGAAGCCACCGCTGCTGAAACGGAGGCGCCCGCCGCCGAGGAAGCCGCGCCGGAAGCTGCCGAGACGGACAAGGCCGAGGCCTGAAGCCCGGCGGTTCACCGCGACCGCCAAACTGTTACGCGGCCGGGCTAAACCAGCCCGGCCGTTCCCGCATTATGAATATCAGGAGATTGAACATGGCCGAGATCACCGCTGCCCTCGTGAAGGAACTGCGCGAGCGTTCGGGCGTGGGCATGATGGACTGCAAGAAGGCCCTGCAGGAAACCGACGGTGACATCACCGCCGCCATCGACTGGCTGCGCGCCAAGGGCCTGTCCAAGGCCGCCAAGAAGGCCGACCGTGTCGCCGCTGAAGGCCTCGTGGCCGTCGCCACCCGTGAAGACGGCAAGGGCGAAATCGGCGCTGCGATCGAGTTCAACGCCGAGACCGACTTTGTGGCCCGCAATGACCTGTTCCAGGACGCGGCCAAGTCGTTTGCCCAGCTAGGCCTTGAGCACCACACCGTGGAAGCCATCCACGGCGCAACGCTCGAGAACGGCTCGACCGTCCAGGACGAAGTGACCCGCCTGATCGCCACGATCGGCGAGAACATGCAGCTGCGCCGCGCCGCCCGCCTGTCGGTCGACGAAGGCGTTGTCGCCTCCTACGTCCACAATGCCGTGTCGCCGGGTGTCGGCCGCATCGGTGTGCTGGTGGCTCTGGAAGGCGCGGGCGACAAGGCAGCCCTGCGTGAAGTGGGCCGCAAGATCGCCATGCACGTCGCCGCCACGGCGCCGCTGTCGCTGAACACCGACGATCTGGACCCGGCCGCCATCGAGAAGGAACGCGCTGTCCTGACCGAAAGGGCCAGGGAAGAAGGTCGCCCGGAGAACATGATCGACAAGATCGTGTCCGGCCAGATTGCCAAGTTCCAGAAGGACGTCGTGCTGTCCAAGCAGCCCTTCGTCATGAACCCGGATGTGACGGTCGAGCAACTGGTTGCCGATACGGCCAAGGAACTGGGCTCGTCGAACCTGAAGCTGGCCGGATTCGTCCGTCTGGCCCTGGGTGAAGGCGTCGAGAAGGTCGAAGGACCGGACTTCGCTGCTGAAGTCGCCTCGATGACGGCCGGCTAAGGCCGCATCCACCAAATACCGTTCGGATCTGTGATCGGAGCGTTGCATACGGGGGCGCGTTGGGCTTTGAAGGCCCACGCGCCCCTTCTTTATGGCCGCCTGTCCGACGGGCGGTCGCTTGCTGACGGAACCGACATGCCCAACCCCTCATCCGGATATCGATACAAGCGCGTCCTGCTGAAGGTGTCGGGCGAGGTCCTGATGGGCGATCAGGGATTCGGCATCGATATCGGCACGGTCGAATCGGTGGCTGAAGCGGTCGCCCGCGTCGCGCGCCAGGGCGTCGAGATCTGCCTCGTCATCGGTGGCGGAAACATTTTCCGGGGCGTGTCCAAGGCCGCTGCCGGGCTGGAGCGCACCACCGCCGACTATATGGGCATGCTGGCGACCGTCATGAATGCGCTGGCCATGCAGGGCGCGCTCGAGAAAATGGGCGTCCAGACGCGGGTCCAGAGCGCCCTGACCATGAATGCGGTCGCCGAGCCCTATATTCGCCGCCGCGCCCTGCGGCACCTCGAGAAGGGCCGGGTCGTGATCTTTGCCGCCGGCGTCGGCGCGCCCTTCTTCACGACCGATTCGGGGGCCGCGCTTCGCGCTGCCGAGATGGGCTGTGATGCCCTGCTGAAAGGCACCAGCGTCGATGGCGTCTACAGCGCCGACCCCAAGAAGGATCCGTCGGCCACCCGCTACGAAACCCTGACCTATCACGACGTCCTGGCGAAGGACCTGCGCGTCATGGATGCCTCGGCCGTGGCCCTGATGCGCGACAGCGGCATTCCGATCGTCGTCTTCTCGATCCGTGAGGATGACTCGCTCGAGAAGGTGCTGCGTGGGGAAGGTGCCTTCACCGTTATCCAGTCCGGCGCTAGAAGCGACGGCTGAACGAACTGACACCAGAGCGAGAACGACATGGCAAAGCCCGACCTGAAAACCTACCGCGACCGCATGGACAAGGCGGTCAGTGCGCTGAAGGAAGAGTTCGCGGGTCTGCGGACCGGTCGCGCGAACGCCGGCTTGCTGGATCCGGTTCAGGTGGAAGCCTATGGCTCGACCTCGCCCCTGAATGCGGTGGCCGCCATCAGCGTGCCTGAGCCGCGCATGATCACGGTCAATGTCTGGGACCGCGGCATGGTGGTGTCGGTCGAAAAGGCGATCCGGGCGGCGGGCCTCGGCCTCAACCCGATCGTCGATGGTCAGATGCTGCGCATCCCCGTGCCGCCGCTGACCGAGGAGCGCCGCAAGGACCTGGTCAAGCTGGCCGGAAAGTATGCCGAGCAGCAGAAGATCGCGGTCCGGAACGTCCGCCGCGACGCCAATGACGACCTGAAGAAGGCGGAAAAGGCCAGCGACATCAGTCAGGATGAGCAAAAGAAGATGGAGGCCGAGGTCCAGAAGGACACGGATGCCGCCATCAAGCGTATCGACGAGATGATGAAAACCAAGGAAGTCGAGATCATGCAGGTGTGACGACCTCCGGGCCCCCCAACGCGCCTGAGCCTTCGCCTTCCCGGACCGGTGCGGTCACGGGACCGGCCCACGTCGCCCTGATCATGGACGGCAATGGCCGCTGGGCTGAGGGTCGGGGCCTGCCGCGGGCCGCCGGTCACCGAGAGGGGGTTCAGGCGCTGAAGCGTACCGTTCGGGGGGCTGCCGATCTCGGTATCCGCTGCCTGACCGTGTTTGGTTTCTCGACCGAGAACTGGAAACGGTCCGCCGAGGAGGTCTCCGACCTCATGGGGCTGGTTCGGGCCTATGTCGGCAGCGATCTGGACCGGCTGAAGCGCGAAGGCGTGCGGATCCATATTCTGGGGCGCAGGCAGGGGCTGCCGGACGACATCGCCGCCATCGTCGACCGCGCCGAGCAACAGACTGCCCACAACGACCGCTTTCTGCTTCAGGTGGCCTTCAACTATGGGGGGCGGGCCGACATCACCGATGCGGTGAACGCTCTGGTCGAGCAGGCGCTGAAGCGGGGCGAGAACGTTCCAGACATCGCCGAAGACGATATCAGTGCCGCCCTGTCGACCCACCGGGGGCCGCCTGTGGATCTGATCATCCGTACCTCCGGCGAGCAAAGGCTGTCGAACTTCCTGCTGTGGGAAGCGGCCTATGCCGAGATGGTGTTTCAGGACATCCTCTGGCCCGATTACGGCCCGGAAGCCTTGGCCGCGGCCGTCGAGGAATATCACCGGCGCGACCGGCGGTTCGGGGGTCGAGCGTCAAGGCCACAGATGGCCGTGTCCTGATGAGCATCCCGTTCGGAAACCTGGGCATGCGCGTCGTCTCGGCGTTGGTGCTTGCACCGCTGGCGGTGCTGGCCATCTGGGCGGGCAGTCTGTGGTTTCTTGCCATCATGCTGGCAGCCTGTGTGCTTCTGGCCCGGGAATGGGCCGAGATGAGCGCGCGCGAACGCCCGGGTCCGATCTTCTGGGCCGTGGCCCTGTCGCTGGTCGCCGTGACTGCGATCGCCCACACCGGGGCCATGTCGCCGGCGCTGGTAACTCTCGTCTTTGCCGCGGCGGCGGCTGGCCTGTTCGCCAAACGGGTCCGACAGGAAGGCCTCGATGCCGCCTATGGGGTCCTCTACCTCGGCTGGCCCGCGATCCTGCTGATCTGGCTGCGCGACGGCCAGTCCGGTGTGGGGCTCAGCTGGACGATTCTGGTGTTTGTCGTGGCCTGGTCGTCCGACGTCGCGGCCTTCATTGTCGGCAGCGTGCTCAAGGGGCCCAAGCTGTGGCCCCGGTATTCGCCCAACAAGACCTGGTCGGGATTTGCCGGCGGACTCATGGCCGGCGCGGGGGCAGGGGCCTTGATCGCCTGGCTGCTGCCGCTCGATCTCCCGAATCCAACCTGGGCCTGGGGCCTGCTGCTGGGCTTTGTTGCCGCTCTGGCTACCATGGCGGGGGATCTTTGGGAGTCCGCCCTCAAGCGACGCTTTGGTGTCAAGGATGCCGGAGGCCTGATTCCCGGTCATGGCGGCCTTCTGGACCGCGTGGACGGCCTGATGTTCGCCGCCGTCGTCCTCGCGGGCGCCCGCCTGCTGTTCATTCTGACGGATGCGACCGCGTGATGCATCGCCGCGTCAGCGTTCTCGGGGCTACGGGCTCAGTTGGCAGTTCGACCCTTGCGCTCATGGACGAGGCCGAGCGCGCGGGGACGGCTCGGTTCACCGTCGCTGCCCTGACCGGTGGTCGAAACATCGAGCGTCTGGCCGAGGCGGCACGCCGCTGGCGCCCGGAGTTGGTGGTGACGGTCTGGCCTGAGCTGAAGGCCGATCTGGAGCATGCGCTCGCGGGCACGGGAATCGCGGTCGCGGCGGGTGAGGCCGCCCTGATCGAGGCGGCTCTGCAGCCTGCCGACTGGATCATGGCGGCCATTGTCGGCGTGGCGGGGCTGAAGTCGACCTGGGCTGCGGCCGGGACGGGCGCTATCGTGGGGCTGGCGAACAAGGAAAGTCTGGTCTGCTGCGGTCCCGCTCTCATGGCGCGCGCCACCACGGCCGGTGGACGGATCCTGCCGGTCGACTCCGAGCATTCGGCCATCCACCAGGTCTTTCCCCACGAGCGCCCGGAAGGGGTTCGCAAGCTGGTGTTGACCGCTTCGGGCGGGCCCTTTCGCCAGACTCCGGCCTCGGAGCTGGAGCACGTCACGCCCGAGCGCGCCGTCGCCCACCCGAACTGGAGCATGGGGGCCAAGATCTCGGTAGACAGCGCCACCCTGGCCAACAAGGGCCTGGAGATGATCGAGGCGGCCTGGCTGTTTTCCATGCCCGAGGCGAAGATCGACGTCGTGGTCCACCCCGAGTCGATTATCCACAGCCTTGTGGAATGCGTGGATGGATCGACGTTGGCCCAGATGGGGCCGCCCGACATGCGCACGCCGATCGCCTATGCGCTTGCGTGGCCCAAGCGCATGCCGTGGCAAGCGCCACCGCTGGATATGGTCTCGCTGGGGCGGTTGACGTTCGAGGCGCCCGACACCGAACGCTTTCCGGCCCTGACTCTCGCCCGACAGGCCCTTCGCGCCGGAGGGGCCGCGCCCGCCATCTTCAATGCCGCCAATGAGGTCGCCGCCCTCGCTTTCCTTGACCGGCGTCTGGCCTTTCTCAATATTGCCGCAGTCATAGCCGACACCCTTGAAATGGCGTCGGCATCGGACCTTGTCGGAGGGTCCGGAGACGCCTGTGAAGCGGCCCTGGCCGTGGATCAGGAGGCCCGCCGTCTGGCCCGGATCTGTCTGGACCGACGCGAGCAGGCTGCATGATCCTGTCCGGATCAACGAGGGGGAATAGAGCGACCGCATGATCGACTTCCTGGCCCAGGCGCCGCTCTATGTGCTGCCCTTTCTGCTTGTTCTGACCGTCGTGGTGACGATCCACGAACTGGGCCATTTCCTTGTGGCGCGGGCGTTCGGCGTCAAGATCGACCGGTTTGCCATCGGCTTTGGCCGAGGTCTGCTGTCCCGTACCGACCGCCAGGGCACCGAATGGCGGCTGGGGTGGATCCCGTTGGGCGGCTATGTGAAGTTTTCGGGTGACCTCGATCCGTCCAGCGTGCCGGATCAGGCGGGCCTGGCCGAGTTGAAGGACCGCATCATCGCCGAGCAGGGCCCCGAGGCGATCCGCGACTATTTCCATTTCAAGCCGGTCTGGCAGCGCGCCCTTATCGTCCTTGCGGGGCCCATGGCCAACTTCGTCCTGGCCATCGTGGTCTTCACCCTGCTGTTCTCTCTGATCGGCGTCCAAATTCAGCCGGCCCGGGTGGCGCAGGTTTCTGCCGACAGTCCTGCGGCGTCCGCGGGCTTCCTGCCGGGCGATCTCATCACCGGCATCAATGGGCGACGCATCGAGGATCAGCGCGATGTCACCCGCATTGTCTCCCTGAGCAGCGGGGACCGGTTGCGCTTCATGGTCGAGCGGGGCGGGGATGAGCTTACGCTTACCGCTGTTCCGGAACGCGAGACCGTCACCGACCCTGTCGCGGGCCGGATTACCGTGGGCCGCATCGGTCTGGGCCTGCTTCCGGCGATGGATGAAATACGGCACGTGCGCTACGGGCCTATCGCGGCGGTGGGGCAGGCGGTGTCCCAGACCGGCGACGTGCTGGCCACCAGCATTCGCTACATCGGCCGCATCTTCACGGGCCGCGAGAGCGGTGATCAGCTGAGCGGACCCATCGGGATCGCCAAGGCGTCCGGCGCCCTGACCAGCGCGGCCGTCGAGGCCAATCCGGACCCGGGAGCGACGGCTTTCAATCTGATTGTCACCATGACAAGCTTCGCTGCCATACTTTCGATCGGAATTGGCTTTCTAAACCTCTTGCCGATCCCGATCCTGGATGGCGGACACCTGGTTTTTTATGGCTATGAAGCTGTTGCCAAGAAGCCTGTTGCAGCCCGCTTTCAGGAGGCAGGGTTCAGGGTCGGTCTTGCTTTGCTGGCGGGTTTGATGTTGTTCGCCACCTGGAACGATCTACAAAAGCTGAACCTGTTCAAATTCCTCGGCGGGCTCGCTTGATGAGCCGGCGCCAGCCCCCGATGGGACCCGTGATGCATAAGTCTTCCTTTTCTGCCCCTTACATCTTCGCCGGTCGCGCCAGCGCCGTTGCGCTTGTAATCGGTGCGGGTCTGGCCGGGCCGGTTCTGGCCCAGGAAACGTCGCCGCCGCCGGTTCAGGCCCAGCCCGCAGCCCAGGACCCGACCCAGGATCAACGCGTGCTGGTGACGGCTATCGAGGTGCGCGGCAGCAATCTGCGCATCGAGGACGCCACCGTCCTGTCTTATCTGCCGATCCGGCCCGGCGATACGGTCGATCCGGTGGTGCTGGACGTCGCCGTCCGCACCCTGTCCCGCACCGGCCTGTTTGCTGACGTGCAGATGGGCGTTCAGAACGGCGTTCTGATCGTCGAAGTGGTCGAGAACCCGATCATCAATCAGGTGATCTTCGAGGGGAACGGCGCCATCGGCGACGACAAGCTCAGCGAGGAAGTCACCATCCGGCCGCGCGGTATCTATACGCGGGCACGAATCCAGGACGACGTCGGCAAGATCGTCGAACTGTATCGCCTTTCGGGTCGAATTTCAGCCAGTGTGACGCCCAAGATCGTTCAACTGGAACAGAACCGCGTCGATGTGATCTTCGAGATCGACGAAGGCCCCGAGACGGGTCTGCAGGCCATCACCTTCATCGGCAATCAGGCTTTCTCGGACGGCGATCTGCGCGAGGTCATGGTCTCGAAGCAGTCGCGCTGGTGGCGGCTGTTCACCAGCAACGACAACTACGACCCGAACCGCCTCGATTACGACCGCGAGCAGCTGCGGGAATTCTATACGAACCGCGGTTATTACGACTTCCGCGTCCTGTCGGCCGTGGCTGAGCTGCTGCCGGATGACAGCGCCTTTTCCATCACCCTGACGGTGGACGAGGGCGACCGCTACAATTTCGGCGAAGTCGACGTGGTCACGGAGAATGACCGACTGAATGCCGACTTCCTGAAGCTGATCCTGCCGATCCGCGAGGGCGACCTCTACGAAAGCGGCAAGATCGAGCAGGCGGTGGATACCTTGACCTATGCCGCTGGTTCGGCGGGCTATGCCTTCGTCGAGATCTCGCCCAGCTACCGTCCGAATCCCGAGACCGATACAGTCGACGTCACCTTCAACGTCGCCGAAGGCCAGAGAGTCTATGTCGAGCGTATCAATGTGGTCGGCAATACGCGGACCATCGACCCGGTTATCCGCCGCGAACTGGCCCTGACCGAAGGCGATGCCTTCAACCGCACCCTGGTGGAGCGTTCGCGCAACAATCTTCGTGGCCTCGGCTTCTTCAAGGATGTGATGATCGAGGAAGTGCGGGGTTCGGCTCCTGATCGTTCCGTGGTCAACGTCACCGTCGAGGAACAGCCTACCGGCGAACTGTCGGTCGGCGCAGGCTTTAGCTCGGTCGACTCCTTCGTCGTCAACCTGGGCGTTTCGGAGAGCAATTTCCGCGGTCGCGGCCAGGCCGTTGTGGCGCGCATCGAGTGGGGCTCGCTGCGCCAGAACATCGACTTCCGCTTTACCGAACCGAAATTCATGGGCCGCGACCTGCGAGCAGGCTTCGACATCTTCCACTCGCGCTACGACCTCAGCGAGTTCTCGTCCTATGACTACAGGTCGACCGGCGCGGGCTTGCGCCTGTCCTATCCTCTGAACGGCTACACGCTGCTCAGCACCCGATACTTCCTGAAGGCTGACGAAGTTATTGTGCCGGCCAGCTTCTGCCGGAGCGGACAGGGATCATCGGCCCTGTGCGATCAGGTCGGGTCTTTCGTGAACTCTTCGGCCGGCTACACCATTCTGGTCGATCGCCGGAACGATCCCGTGCGGCCGACGCGCGGCTGGGCCGGCACCATCCGTCAGGACATCGCCGGTCTCGGCGGTGACGTGAACTACATCCGCACCGAAGCCGAAGCGTCGGCCTATTGGGGCATTCGGCCCGAGTGGGTGGTCACGGCCCAGTTCCAGACGGGCTATGTGTCGGGCTGGGGAGGCGATCCCGTCAGGATCAACGACCGCTTCTTCAAGGGTGGCAACAGCTTCCGGGGCTTCGAGACCGCGGGTCTCGGCCCTCGCGATACCCTGACCACCGATGCCCTCGGCGGTAATTTCTACGTCATCGGGACAATGGAACTGACGGTGCCTAACGGTCTGCCGGAAGAGTACGGCATTCGGACCTCGCTGTTCACCGATGTCGGTACGGTTGGCGTTCTGGACGACCGCTATCTGTTCGACACCACGACAGGGCTTCGCAACACCCGCATCGTCGATGACCTGTCTATCCGTGGGTCAGCCGGCATCAGCATCCACTGGCGCGCGCCCGTGGGACCGATCCGGTTCGACATCTCCAAGATCTTCTCCAGCGAAGATTACGACAAGACCGAGGGCTTCCGCTTCTCGACCTCCACCCAATTCTAAGAGGCGTCATCCCCGACGCCGCCATGTGAGTAAGACCATGAAGTTGTTTACAATCGCCGCCGTTGCCTTGGCCACCCTGACGGCCACGCCCGTCCTGGCCCAAGCCGCCGGCCCGCAGAACCCTGGCCCGGTTATCCCCGGCCTGTGCGTCTACAACAACTCGCGCCTGGTGGCTCAGTCCACCGTCGGCCAGTCCGTCCAGCAGGGCATGCGTCGCCTGACCGACGAAGTCGTCAATGAACTGGCGCCCTACGGCCAGTCCATCGGTGCCGAAATCCAGGCGCTCCAGCAGGGCCGGGGCACCATTCCGCAGGAAGAGTTCGCCCAGCGCAGCCAGGCCGTGCAGCAGCGCATTGCCGAGGCCGAGCAACTGGAACAGACCCGCTCGCAGGAGCTGGAGTACACCCTGAGCCAGCAACGGACGGCCATTGCCCGTGCGGTCGACCCCATCCTTGTTGCCGTCTATCAGGAACGCGGCTGTGGCATCCTGATCAGCGGTGAGGCTGTGTACGAGGCCAATCCGCAGATGGACATCACGGACATGGTCATCCAGCGTCTGAACACGCAGCTGCCGTCGCTGTCGTTCAACCGCATGCCGGTCCCGGTCCAGCAGCCGGCCCAGTAAGTCCATCGGGGGAGGGATGCCGGACGCCCGCTTCTTTCAGACCCTCCCCGAACGGACGGTCGACGACCTGGCTGCCGCCATCGGGGGCCAGGTCGCCCGTGGGGGTGACCGGATCATCTCCGGCGTCGCCCCGCTGGCGAAGGCAGGGTCCGCAGAGCTGACCTTTCTCTCTGATCGTCGCATGAAGGCGGCCCTGGCGCAGACCCGCGCCGGGGCCGTTCTACTGTCTGAAGCTCTGATCGATCAGGCCCCGGCTGAGTCTGCTGTGATCGTCTCGACCGAGGTGCAGGCCGCCTGGGCCCGTGCGGCCGACCTGTTGCACAGGCCGCACGCAATCGATGTATCTGCCAGTCCACCGGCCTGGCTCGAGGACGACAGCGTGATTGTCGAGCCGGGCGCCGTGCTGGGGCAGGGCGTCAGCATCGGACGGGGAACGCGCATCGGCGCCAATGCCGTGATCGGCCCCGGGGTCCAGATCGGTCGTAACTGCCAGATCGGCTCGCTGGTCAGCCTGTCCCATGCCCTGATCGGGGATCGCGTTCGCATCCTCGCGGGTGCCCGCATCGGCGAAGCGGGCTTTGGCGCAGCGCCCTCAAGCACAGGTCCGGTCGATATCCCCCAACTGGGGCGGGTCATCCTGCAGGATGGGGTGACGGTCGGCGCCAATACCTGCATCGACCGCGGGGCCTATAACGACACTGTCATCGGCGAGAATTCCAAGATCGATAATCAGGTCCAGATCGGCCACAACGTCGTGATCGGACGCAACGGTCTTTTGGCTGCGCACACCGGCATTTCGGGCTCGGTGACGGTCGGAGACAATGTCATGTTCGGTGGCCGGGCAGGCATCGGCGACCACATCACGATCGGTGAAGGGGCCCGTGTCGCGGCGGGTGCCGGCGTGCTGGCCGACATTCCGCCGGGGGAAACCTGGTCGGGTTATCCGGCCAAACCGCTGCGTCAATCCTTGCGCGAAGCCATCTGGTTGGCCAAACAGGCAGGCAAGAGCAGAGGCGAGCCCAAGAGCTGAGATGACCGACGACCGGATTGACTATGCCGAGGTGATGCGACGGCTACCGCATCGCTATCCCTTCCTGCTGATCGACCGGGCCGAAGATTTCGTCTCGGGGACCTCGATCACCGGCATCAAGAACGTCACGCACAACGAGCCGTACTTCCCCGGACACTTTCCCATAGACCCGGTCATGCCCGGGGTGATGATCGTCGAGGCCATGGCGCAGACGGGCGCCCTGCTGATGTCCAAGTCCCTGGATATCTCGGTCGAGGGCAAGGTCATCCTGTTCATGTCGATCGACGGCGTGCGCTTCCGCAAGCCCGCCCGTCCCGGTGACCAGCTGCGCATGAAGGTGGTCGTCACCCGGCAGCGCGGCGACATTTTTAAATTCCGGGGTGAGACCTTCATCGACGGAAAGCTGGCGGCCGAAGCCGACTTCGCGGCCATGGCGTCCACCGTCGAACAGCCGATCCGCTGATGGCCATTCATCCCACGTCGATGGTCGATCCCACGGCCGAGCTGGCCGGGGACGTCGAGATCGGCCCCTGGTGCACCGTCGGCCCGGGCGTCACGCTGGCGGCCGGCGTCCGACTGGTCAGCCATGTCGTCATACCGCGCGACACGACGGTCGGGGCGAACACGGTCATCCACCCCTTTGCCGTCATCGGCGGCGACCCCCAGCACGGCGGGTACAAGGGCGAGCGCGTGACCCTGACTATCGGTGAGCGCAACACCATTCGCGAGCACTGCACCTTCAATCGCGGCACGCCCGCCGACCGGGCCGATACGCTGATCGGCTCGGACAATCTGTTCATGACCGGCGCCCACGTCGGCCACGATGCCGTGGTCGGCAACAATATCACCTTCGCCAACAATGCGACCCTGGGGGGGCATTCGGTAGTCGGGGACAAGGTCTTCCTCGGCGGGCTTTGCGCCGTCCACCAGTTCGGCCGGGTGGGGCAGGGCGCCATCGTCGGCGGCCTCGCGGCGGTGACTCGCGACGTCATCCCCTATGGCTCGGCCTGGGGCAATCATGCGCAGTTGCGCGGCCTCAACCTGATCGGCCTGAAACGCAAGGGCTACGACAAGGCCGCCATCCGGCGCCTTCTGGCCGCCTATCGCGATCTGTTCGAGAGCAAGGACCAGCCCTTCGCCCAGCGGCTGGACGCGGTCGCCGTGACCTATGCCGATCTGCCCGAGATCGTCGAGATCGTGGACTTCATCCGTCAGGACACGCGCCGTCCGCTCTGCCTGCCCGAGGGCTGAGTTGGCCGCGCGGGGCAAGCTGGGGCTGATTGCCGGGGGCGGCGCCCTGCCATTGGCCGTCGCCGCCCGCTGCGAGGCCGAGGGGCGCGATCTGCACCTCATCCGTCTGGCCGGGTTCGCGGATCCCCATCTGGCCCGTTACCCCGGTATCGAGGCGGGCATGGCCGAGATCGGACGCATCCTGTCCGAGATGAAGTCGGCGGGCTGCGAGGTTGTCTGCCTCGCGGGCACGGTCAGCCGCCCCGACTTCAAGACCCTTCGGCCCGATCTGAAGGGGGCCACCCTGTTGCCGGGCATCATCTCGGCCGCAACCAGGGGTGACGACGCCTTGCTCCGCAAGATCCTGTCGATCTTCGAGGCCGAGGGCTTCGCCGTCGAAGGCGCCGACGACATCCTGGGGGGGGATAGCCTTCCGACGGGCGCTCTGGGACGGGTTCACCCCTCAGTCGAGCAGCTTTCTGACCTCAGAAAGGCCCTTCACGTCGCGGAAAAATCAGGGGAACTGGATATCGGGCAGGGCGCCGTCGTCTGCGACGGACTGGTGCTGGCCGTCGAGGCACAGGAGGGCACGGATGCCATGCTGCGCCGGGTCGCCGGCCTTCCTGCAGACCTTCGGGGCGCTCCCGGCTCGCCCAAGGGCGCGCTCGGCAAGGCGCCGAAGCCCATTCAGGACCTGCGCGTCGACATGCCGGTCATGGGTGTACGTACCCTCGAACTGGCGGCCGAGGCCGGGCTCGCCGGCGTCGGCGGACAGGCCGGGCGGCTGATCCTGATCGATCGCCCCGCCATGATCGAGGCCGCCGACCGGCTGGGTCTCTTCATCTGGGGCGAGGGCGTATGAGCCGCCCGATGAAGATCATGCTGGTGGCGGCCGAGGCCTCGGGAGATGCCCTCGGCGCGGGTCTCGCCAGGGCGCTGAAGTCGCGGCTGGGCGGCGACCTGACCCTCGTCGGCATCGGCGGGCCGCGGATGGCCGCCGAAGGCATAACCAGCCCCTTCGACATTGCCGACCTGTCGATCCACGGCTGGCTGGAAGGGCTGAAGGCCTACGGTCTGGTGAAACAGCGCGTGGCGGACACGACGGACCTGGCCTCTCGCGAGCGGCCCGATGCCGTGGTGCTGATCGACAGCTGGGGCTTCACCATCCGTGTGGCCGAGGCGCTGCGGCCCCTGATGCCCGCTGTGCCGCTGATCAAATATGTCGGGCCGCAAGTCTGGGCCTCGCGCCCCGGCCGGGCCAGAACGCTGGCCGCTGCGGTGGATCACCTGCTGGCCCTCTACGCCTTTGACGCGCCCTGGTTCGAGCGCGAGGGCCTGCCGACCACTGTGGTGGGGTCTCAGGCCCTGCATGTCGACATGTCCGGCGCCGATCCGGTCGCCTTCCGGGCCACGCGCGGGATCACCGCCGATGCACCGCTTCTGCTGGTCCTGCCCGGCAGTCGCCCGTCCGAAATCCGCCTGATGACGCCGGTCTATGCCGCGACGGTTGCGCGACTGAAGGCGTCGATGCCCGATTTGCAGGTCGCCGTCGTCGTCGCCGGAACCGTGGCCGCCAGCGTGCGCGCCGAGGTCGCGGACTGGCCGGTCGAGGCCCATCTGGTCGAGGAAGACGACAAATACGCGGCGATGAAGGCCGCCACTGTGGCGCTCGCCACCAGCGGCACCGTCTCGACCGAACTGGCGCTGGCGGGTGCCCCCATGATCATCGCCTACCGCTTCCAGCCGCTCAGCTATGCGATCATGCGGCCCTTCTTCACCGGCAAATATGCGACCCTGTTCAACCACGCCGCCGACGAGGAAATCGCGCCGGAATACATCCAGAAAGACGCTACGCCCGAAAAGCTGGTCCCGGCCGTCGAGCGTCTATTGATCGATCCCGCAGCCCGCGCCGACCAGTCTCGCCGCCAGACCGCCGCCCTCGACCTCATGGGCCGCGAAGGCCGCGACCCGTCCGAGATCGCGGCTGAGGCGGTGCTGGACGTGATCGCCAGTCGGTCGGCCGCCTAGTTTGCCCGCATCCCGCGTCGCGCCAGGATCATGGCGCCGACGACGCAGGGGGCGAACAGCAGGCCCTCAAGCCCGCCAGTCACGCTCTGGGCGATCGGGCCGAAGCCGGTCTCGCCGAACCAGCTGCCGATCATGCCCAGTTGAAGCTGGGACTCGGGGAAGGTCTTCGCCAGCAGGTCCAGACTGCCGCCCATCAACCGGCCGCCGAACAGCGGAATAGCCATGCCGGCCAGCGCTGCGGCCACTCCGGCTGTGATCATGCAGCGCCGCAGGGGCAGGGGGTCGCGTCCCCGCGCGCCCAGCCACAGTCCCAGACCGATGGCGCCGCCCAGAATGAAGCCTTCGAGCCCGCCGGTGATGTCGCCCGGCGAGCGCCCGACCAGCAGGTTGAAGGCGTCCAGCCCCAGCAGTTTGACGGCGCCGCCGACGGTCATGCCGCCCAGCGCACCGCCAAGGATGATCCATGGGCTGGGCTGTCGCCGCCCCAGTCCGGTGGCGGCCATGCCGATGCCGACCGCCGCACCGCCCATCAGGGCCACCAGGGTCGTCAACCAGACCAGCACCAGCAGGATCGATCCGGACCCTATGCCGGGCTGCAGGGGATGGGATACGGCAATCAGTCCATAGATCAGGCCCCCGATCACCCCGGCCAGTCCACCGCCCAGCACGCCCGCGCCGCCCAACAGCAAGGTCCGCCTCAGGTCGTAAGGGCTGTCCACGGTGAACGGCTCAGGGGCAGAGACCAGTGGTTCCGGCTCGGCCTGCTCCGCCTCGGCCGCTGAAACGGCGGCGATAAAGCGATAGCCGTGCTTGGGGACCGTTTGGATGAACCGGGGCCGCCCGGCGGTGTCGCCCAGCTGTTTCCGCAGTGTGCGGATGCACTGGGTCAGGGCTTCATCGGTGACCGGGATGCCGCGCCAGACCTCGTCGAGGAACTGGTCCTTGGACACCAGCTGGCCCGGTCGCCGCACCATCAGGATCAGGGCATCGAGATAGCGGCCGTTGACCTCGACGGCTTCTCCGTCCCGCGTCAGACGCCGGTTCGCGGGATCCAGGGTGAAGGCACCGAAGCGAAGGCCGTCTGGCGTCAATTTCAGAAATTCCTCAGCCATCGCTCATGCCGCTCAGGCGCGGCGGCCTCACAGTGCGAGGGTCCACCAAGGTGGGCGCAAAGGCAATGCGAGGAATGACATCATGGTCGATCTGATCCTGCCGGGGCAGGGCGCCGGTCTGGTCCGCTTGCTGGGGCAACGTCGCGGGCGTGCGACCCGGCTGCGCCTCAGCGGCGGCCGGGACGTACTGGCCTTCAACTGCGCCTGGGGCATGGACTATGCGGCCGAGTGGGAACATCTGACCCTCAACCTGTCGCCCCGGGTGCCGGCCGCGCCCGTGTCCGCCCTGTCCTCGGCCGAGGTGATCACGGCCGAGGACCCGGACACGGGGGCTCTTCTGTATCGGGGCCTTAGCCGATGAGGGCAGCGATACCGGTCAGGGTTTCGCGCAGACCAGCCCGACGCTTGGCGGCCTGATCATTGCCTGACGGATCGATTTCGCCTGCCAGCGCCAGCAGATCACGGGCCAGGGCCGGATCCTTGCCATTGCCTTCGACGAGCGGCTCGGCGCGATCCAGAGCCGCCGACACCCGTCCGGCCAGTCCGGCATCCAGACCGCCGTCGCGGGCGAACTGGTCCAGATAGGCGCGACCCACGACCGGGTGGGCCGGCCAGGTCACCGGATACTGCTGCTGGGGGTTCACCGTGCCGCCTTCGTCCGCCATGGCCGCCGCGGCGATCTCGTTTTCGGTCAGAGTCTCGCTGGGGGTCAGGGTGAAGACATCGAGGCCGCGGCCGATTTCTGAGCCATAGATCCGGCCGTTGTACCAGTAGACCGACCAGTAGCCGCCCGATCCCTGACGCTCGGCATTCACCGGACCGCGGTCGAAATAGGCGATCTCGAACGCCTCCGACGAATTGGTGAAGTCACTGATCGACAGACCACCCTGGTACCAGGCCTGAACGAACAGGTCGCGTCCGGGCACCGGGATCAGCGAGCCGTTGTGGGCGACGCAGTTCTCCAGCTCGGTCTGGGCGGCCGGCAGCTTGTAATAGCCCTGGAACACCAGCTCGCCGTCGACGATGTCATAGATGGCATTGGCGCCCCAGGTCATGGGGTCCTGAACGCGGCAGCGCGGACGTCCGCCCCCGCCCCATTCGTCGGTGAACAGCACCTTGGTGGCGTCGTTGTTGAAGGTGGCCGAGTGCCAGTAGGCAAAGCCTTCATCGACCACGGCATCGATCCGTTTCGGCGCGCGCGGATCGGAGACGTCGAACAGGATACCGTTGCCGGCGCAGGCTCCGGCGGCAATGTTCCGCGTCGGGAAGATGGTGATGTCGTGGCAGTGGTCGGTCTGGCGCGTGGTCTGGGTGCCCTGACCATGATCACCGCCGCGCCACAGGCCGGCGATCTCGCCCGTTTCCTCATCGGCGAAGACGGCGGGGCTGTCGATGATGCGCGACTGCGACGGATCGGCCAGCGGGATCTCGATGACATCGACGCGGAACAGGGCCGTGCGCTCATCGCCCGGCGTGCCGACGACGCAGCCGGCCAGCTCACGCTCGTCGCGGACGCTGGCGGTTCCCGAGTTGTAGACGATCAGACGACGCTCATCGGCCGCCACGACGGTGTGGGTATGCGAGCCACGGCAGGTCTGGACCTGACCCACCTGAACCGGTCGGACCGGATCGGTGATGTCGAAGATGCGCAGGCCGCGGAAGCGATCCGGGCTGGCGCCCGGCCCGACGCCCTCGCGACCGCAGTCGACACGGCCGTTGGTCGACTCGACCGACATCAGCATCAGATTGCCATAGATCGACACATCGCCCTGTCCGCCGGGGCAGACGATCGAGCTGATCAGCTGCGGCTCTGGCGCGTCGGTCAGGCGATACAGATTGATCCCGTGGTAGTTGCCGACCGCCAGCAGATCGCCCTGGAAGGCCATGTCGGTGTTCGAGAAGCTGAGGAAGGGCGAGCGACGGCCGGTCTCATCGCCGACCCGCGGCGGCAGGCCCGCGGGGTTCGTGGGATCGAAAAAGCCGGTCGGTTTGGGCAGGCTGGCAATCAGCTGCATATTGCTGGACGCCTGCTCGGCATCCCGGAACCCGGCCCGCAGGTTCGTACGGGGATCGGGCGAGGCTGCGCGGATCAGGCCCGTCATCCGGGCAATCTCGGTCTGCTGCTCATTGGCAATGTCGTTGACGAAGCGGAACAGGATCGGGTCGTAGGCCGAGCCCGAGCGCGACAGCAGCGAGGACACCATGGTCAGGGCGCCTTCGTGGTGCGGGATCATCAGCTCCAGGAACAGGCGGTCGAACTCGGGGCCGCTCGCTGCGGCCAGTCGAGCCATCTGCTCCGGCGTGGCCATGCCCGGCATGTCCGCATGGCTGCCGTGGGCCGAATGATCCATGCCCTGATGCGCGGAATGGTCCATGGCGCCGGTCGGCTGCGGCGTCGGGGCCATCTCGCCCCGCTCGGTCAGCCAGCCGCGCATGAAGGCGATCTCGTCCGCCTGCGAGGCGAGGATACGCGACGCAAGGTCGAGGATCTCGGGGGTATTGGTGCGGTCGGCTGCCAGAACCGACATCTCGACGGCCTGGCCGTGGTGCAGGATCATGCCCTGCATGAAGGCGACATCGTCAGCGGAATAGCGGTTGTCGGCGATCCGGGCAGCCTCGCGGCCTTCCAGCGTGCGGCTGTCCTGTCCGGGGGCGCCGGGCTGGATCAGCGGAGCCTCCTGGGCGAAGGCGCTGCTGGCGAAAAGGAGGGCACCGAGGGCAGCGGAGCCCCCGAGCAGCTTGCGGATCGACGGACCGGAATTCTTCAACGACGTTACTCCCAGAATAGTGGTTACGTATGGCTAGCACGGGCCTTTCCGGGGCCAAAGCCCGGGATGGGGGCCACAAACGAAAAGGGCGCGACCTGCGCCGCGCCCTCTTGAAGCACATCGATGAAAAGCGGTCCCGCGCCGATCAGCCCCGCTTTTCGATCGGGGTGTAATCGCGGGTCGTGGGGCCGGTGTACAGCTGGCGCGGCCGGCCGATCTTCTGCGAGGGATCTTCCATCATCTCCTGCCACTGGGCGATCCAGCCGACCGTGCGGGCCAGCGAGAACAGCACGGTGAACATGGTGGTCGGGAAGCCCATGGCCGACAGCGTGATGCCCGAATAGAAGTCGACGTTGGGGAACAGCTTGCGCTCGATGAAATACTCGTCGTTCAGCGCGACCTTCTCCAGCTCCATGGCCACTTGCAGCAGGGGGTCGTTGGGGTCGCCGACAGCCTTCAGCACTTCGTGGGCGCTTTCCTGCATGACCTTGGCGCGCGGGTCGTAGTTTTTGTACACGCGGTGGCCAAAGCCCATCAGTTTGTACTTCTTGTCTTTCACGCCCTGGATGAACTCCGGAATCTTGTCCGGCGTGCCGATCTCTTTCAGCATGTTCAGCGCCTCTTCGTTGGCGCCGCCGTGCGACGGCCCCCACAGGCAGGCGATACCCGCGGCGATACAGGCGAACGGATTAGCGCCCGACGAGCCGGCCAGACGGACCGTTGAGGTCGAGGCGTTCTGCTCGTGGTCGGCATGCAGGATGAAGATGCGGTCCATGGCCTTGGCCAGCACCGGATTGACCTCATAGTCCTCGGCCGGAACGGCGAAGCACATCCGCAGGAAGTTCTCGGAATAGCTCAGGTCGTTGCGCGGCGACACGAAGGGCTGGCCGACGTGGTATTTATAGGCGCGCGCGGCGATGGTCGGCATCTTGGCGATCAGGCGGATGGCCGAGATGTTGCGCTGGACCGGATCATGGATGTCCAGGCTGTCGTGATAGAAGGCGGACAGAGCGCCGACCGTGCCGACCATGATGGCCATGGGGTGAGCGTCGCGGCGGAAGCCTTCGAAGAAGCGGTCGAACTGCGAGTGCAGCATGGTGTGCATGGTCACGCTGTTCTCGAAGGCCGCATATTGCTCGGCCGTCGGCAGTTCCCCGCGCAGCAGCAGGTGGCAGACCTCCACAAAGTTCGACTGGGAGGCCAGCTGGTCGATCGGATAGCCGCGGTGCAGCAGCACGCCCTTGTCGCCGTCGATGAAGGTCAGGGCGCTTTCGCAGGACGCCGTCGACGTAAAGCCCGGGTCGTAGGTAAAGGCGTCGGTCGCGCCGTACAGTTTGCGGATGTCGATGACGTCGGGGCCGGTCGAACCGGACAGAACCGGCAGGTCGACGCTCTTGTCGCCATAGGTAAGGGTGGCGGTGCCGGTCGGGGAGGTCGTGTTGGTCATCTGCGTCCCTGTGTGCATGCCGACCGGGTGCCCCCCGACCGGGGCGAACCGCTTAGGAGCCGCGATCCGCAAATGAGTTATGGCCGTTCACTTAGTATGTTGCAGCGCATCATCCAAGCGACCGAGGGCATCTTCCCGCGATAATGAGGCCAGCGTGCTAGCGATATCGGGAGAGGCAGCCCCCCCCGTCAAGGCCGCACGGACCGCTGGCCCGATCTTGCCAAATCCGACGCCTTCGCTCTCGGCAAAGCTTTTCAGCGTTGAATCAAGGGCATCGACCGTCCAGTCGGTCTGATCCCGCAGCACGGGGATCAGGCGCGCGAGACGTTCGGTCGCTTCAGGCGTCAGCTGACCGGCCGCCTTTTCCGAAAGGGTGATCGGGCGGCTGGCGAGGGCAAAGCCGGCCTGTTCGCGCAATTCGATCAGGGTCGTGGCCCGGTCCTGGATATGCGGAATGACGCGGGCGAGGGCGGCCTTCTCGGCCTGGGACTGCGCCACCAGATCGACCAGACGGGCGACATCCGCCTGCCGGATCCAGTGGGCATTGACGTGGGCCAGCTTGGCAAAGTCCAGCCTGGCCGGGGCCTTGTTTATGCCGGAAAGGTCAAACCATTCAATCGCCTGGGCGTCGTTGAACAGTTCGTCGTCACCGTGGGCCCAGCCGAGGCGGGCCAGATAGTTGCGCATGGCCTCGGGCAGGTAGCCCATATCGGCATATTCGTGCACCGCCTGGGCGCCGTGGCGCTTGGACAGCTTGGCGCCGTCGGGGCCGTGGATCAGGGGGATGTGAGCAAAGACCGGGCGGGTCCAGCCCAGGGCGTCATAGATCAGGGCCTGACGCGCGCCATTGTTCAGATGGTCGTCGCCGCGAATGATGTGGGTGACCCCCATGTCGTGGTCATCGGCCACAACTGCCAGATTATAGGTCGGATTTCCGTCCGACCGCAGCAGCACCAGATCATCCAGATCCTCGGCGCGCCAGTTGACGGGCCCCTGAACGGCGTCGTCGAGGGTCACGCGCGTGTCCAACGGACGCCGGAACCGGACCACATGCGGCTGGTTCAGGTCGCCCTCGGCCGGGTCGCGATCGCGCCAGGGCGAGACAAAGGTGCGCTTTTCGGCCCGCGCTTCATCGCGCAGACGGCCGGTCTCTTCGGTAGAGGTCCAGTCGCGGTAGGCATGGCCTTTCTCTACCAGAGTATCGACAACCTCGCGGTGGCGGTCGGCGCGCGCGTGCTGGAAGACAGGCGGGGCGTCGGCGGTCAGGCCCAGCCAGTCCAGCCCGTCGAAAATCGCCTTCACAGCGGCCTCGGTCGACCGCTCGCGGTCGGTGTCCTCGACCCGGATCAGGAAGCGCCCGCCATGCCGCCGGGTAAAAAGCCAGTTGAAAAGCGCCGTTCTTGCCCCCCCAATGTGCAGGTATCCCGTGGGAGAGGGAGCAAAACGCGTGACGACGTCAGTGGGGGCGTGGGAATCGGTCAAGGGGAACGGGATTGGCCAAGGTTCAGGAGGAGGCCGCCCTTATACCGCCTGAGGGGCCGCTGCCCAGCCTGGCAAGGCGATTTGCCGGGCGGGCGGTCGAAGGCGCGCGCGAAGCTCTTCTGGCCCAGACCGACCGCTGGCGCCTGTGGGCCCCGGTGGCGTTCGGGGGCGGGTGCGGTCTCTATTTCGGTCTGAAGGCCGAGCCGCCGCTGTGGCCCCTGCTGCTGGCGGCGGTGGTCAGTGCAGGGCTGTGGGCCGGGGCGCGACGTCGGGGCTTCGGGCGTGCGGTCACCGTGCCGCTGATGCTGCTGACCTGTTTCTGCGCGGGTCTGTCGGTGACCAAGATGCGCTCGGACAATGTCGCGGCTCCGATTGCGCCCGCGACGTCGGACCCGGTGGTCGTTGAAGGCTGGGTGCTGGACGTCGACAGCCCCGGGGCACGGGGCGCCCGCATCATCATGGCGCCTGTCCGGGTTCAGGGACTGGGCGCGGACGAGACCCCCATGCGGCTGCGCGTCACCGTTCGAGGCGAGGCCCCGCGCCCCGGTGATGCCGTCAGCGTCTTTGCCATTCTGAACCCGCCGCCGGGACCGGCAGCGCCCGGGGCCTATGATTTTGGCCGGACGGCCTGGTTCCAGAGCATGGGCGGCGTGGGATTCGAGCTGGGTCAGACCCGCTGGGTCGACCTGCCCCCGCCGCCGCGCCAGCTGCGCACCGCCATGGCCGTCAACCAGTTCCGCTTTGGACTGGCCGAGCGGCTGGTCGAACGGATGGGCCCCCGGGTCGGCGGGGTCGCTGCGGCCATGACAACCGGCCACGAAAGCTGGATCGCGCAGGAGACCTACGACACCATGCGGGACTCGGGCCTGATCCACATCCTGTCGATCTCGGGCCTGCACATGGCCATCGTCGGCGGCTTTGTCTTCTTCGCCGTGCGCTTTGGTATCGCCGCCTGGCCGTGGCTGGTGCTGCGGGTGCCGGGCAAGAAGGTTGCCGCCTGGGCGGGATGGATTGCCGTCGTCGCCTATCTGGTCATATCCGGCGCGCCGCCGCCGGCCGAGCGGGCGGCGATCACGGCCTCGGTCGCCTTCCTCGCCATCATCCTCGACCGGCCCGCCATCAGCATGAATGCGCTGGCGGTGGCGGCCTTTGCCGTCCTGTTGCTGCAGCCCGAGGCGATCGTCACGCCGGGCTTTCAGATGTCGTTTGCGGCGACGGCGGCCCTTGTGGCGTTGGCCGAGTCGTGGCCGCGCCGCCCGCGCGAGATCAAGGTGCCCCTGCCGATCCTGATCGTGCAGCGGGCCGGCACATGGGTCGGGCTGGCGATTCTGGCCAGCTTCGTCGCCGGCATGGCCACCGGCCCCTTCGCCATGCAGCATTTCAACCGGACGGCGGTCTATGGCCTGCTGGCCAATATGATCAGCTCGCCGATCGCCGACTTCATCATGATGCCGATGCTGGCGCTGGGCGTGGTGCTGCAGCCCCTGGGCCTCGGTGGGCCCTTCCTGACGGTGGCGGGCTGGGGGATCGAGGCGATCATGGCTGTCGGGGCGTGGATCTCGACCCTGCCGGGGGCGGTGATCCATACCGCCAGCGCGCCGGTCATCGCCCTGCCGGTCGCCTTCCTCGGTATTCTGGTGCTGTGCCTGTGGCGAGGGCGGCTGCGGTGGCTGGGCCTGCCCCTGGCCTGCGCGGTGCTGGTCTGGCCCCGGCATCCGACGCCGGACTTGTGGATCGCCGATGCGGGCACCAATGGCGCCATCGTCAACGGGGATGAGGCGCTGGCGATCCGCAAGGTCGGGGCTTTTTCGCGCGATGTCTGGTCGGGGCGGCGCGGACTGACGCTGGTCGAGCGCCCGGCCGAGGGCTGGACCTGCGGCCGGGTCCATTGTGCGCCCGACACGCCGGGCCCGCTGGCGCTCTGGTGGGGCCGTGCGGCGCCGGACGACGAACAGCTGGCGGCCCTGTGCCAATCGGCCGAGGTGGTCAGTGTCCGGGTTGAGCTGACAAGCCTGCCCGAAGCCTGCGCCGACCGGCTGGTGCTGGATGGCCGCGACTATGCCACGGGCGGCAGCGTCGAGCTGTGGCGCACCGAGAGCGGCTGGCGCGCCCTGTGGTCAACGACCGAGCGCGGCGCGCGTCCGTGGAACCGGCTGGGCGACCCCGATTATCAGGAATAGCGGCGGATCAGCCCGACCAGACGGCCCTGCACCTTGACCTGATCGGGGCCAAAGATGCGCGTCTCATAGGCGCGGTTGGCCGGCTCCAGCGCGATGGAGGCGCCGCGCTTGCGCAGGCGCTTCAGGGTGGCCTCCTCTTCCTCGACCAGGGCCACGACGATCTCGCCGCTGTTGGCGGTGGTGACCTGACGGATGATGGCAAAGTCGCCGTCCAGAATGCCCGCCTCGATCATGGAATCGCCCTCGATCTCGAGCAGATAGTGTTCGCCCGCGCCCAGCAGGGCCTCGGGCACCGACATACGGTCGCGCTCGTGCTGGATGGCGGAAATGGGCGTGCCCGCCGCGATCTTGCCCAGCAGGGGCAGTTCCCGGGTGCCGCCGCTGTCGTGATTGGCATTGGCCGCAGCACGACCGCCGCCCTCGATGACGTCTGGCACGAAGGGCCCGCGCGTGCGCGCCGGGGTGACCGCCGCCTGATCCGGCAGCTTCAGCACTTCCAGCGCCCGGGCGCGGTGCGCCAGACGGCGGATGAAGCCGCGTTCCTCCAGCGCCGTGATCAGCCGGTGAATGCCCGATTTGGACGCCAGATCCAGCGCCGCCTTCATCTCGTCAAAGGAGGGCGAAACCCCGGTCTCGCGGATGCGCTCATGAATGAACATGAGCAGTTCGTGCTGTTTGCGCGTGAGCATGGAGACCTCTAACCCGAATCTGTTCCGCCTGTGGACAATAGCGGAACACACCGCGAACGTCCATCCAGTGTTCGTGAGGTGTTCTGGTTAAGGAGGGGTTAGCGGGACGCCTGGCTCATCAACGCCCGCGTCGCCGCTTCCACATCATCCTGTCGCATCAGGCTCTCCCCGACCAGCAGGGCGTCGGCGCCCGAGGCCACGACGGTGGCCACGTCCCCGGGGGTGAAAAGGCCGCTTTCGGCGACCAGGGTGGCACCCTCGGGGGCCAGCGGGGCGAGGCGGGCGAAGGTGGCGATGTCGACCTCGAAGGTCCTGAGCGACCGGTTGTTCACGCCGATGAAGTCCGCGCCCAGGGCAACGGCGCGGGCCATTTCGGCTTCGTCATGGGTCTCGACCAGGGCGTCCATGCCAAGGCGACGGGCCTCGGCCAGCAGGTCGGCGGCGAGGGCGTCGTCGACCATGTCCATGATGATCAGGATGCAGTCGGCGCCCAGGGCCCGGCTCTCGGCCACCTGCCAGGGATCGACGAGGAAGTCCTTCCTGAGGCACGGCAGGCGAACGGCATTGCGGGCCGCGACCAGAAAGGTGTCGTCGCCCTGAAAGCTCGGCCCGTCGGTCAGCACCGACAGACAGTCCGCGCCGCCGCGTTCATAGGCGCGCGCCAGTGCGGGCGGGTCGAAGTTTGCGCGGATCAGGCCCTTTGACGGGCTGGCCTTCTTGATCTCGGCGATCAGGCCGGGGCGGCCGGTGGCCTGGCGGGCCAGCAGCGCCGCCTTGAAGCCGCGCACCAGAGGGGCCTCAGCCGCGCGGGCCTCCACATCGGCCTGCGACAGGGTCGCCTTGCGCGCCGCGACGTCCTCGCGCTTGTAGGCGGCGATGCGGTCCAGCACGTCGCTCATGCCCGGGGCTCGGCTTCAAGGGACTCGGGCCGCATGTGGCTGATCGCGGACAGGCGGGTCAGGGCCGTACGGGCCGCGCCGTCATCGATGGCCCGGGCGGCCAGCGCCACGCCCTCGGTCAGAGACTCGGCCCGGTCCGCGACCACCAGGGCCGCCGCCGCATTCAGCAGCACAATGTCGCGATAGGCGCCGGGTGCGCCGTCCAGCAGGTCGGACAGGGCCTTGGCATTGGCCTCGGCATCGCCGCCCACCAGCGCCTCGGGATCGGTGCGGGGAAGACCCGCGTCTTCCGGCGTAACGGTGAAGCGGCGGACGGAGCCGTTGTGCCATTCGGCCACCTCGGTCGGGCCGGTGGTGGTCAGTTCGTCCAGCCCCTCGCCGTGGACGGTCCAGGCGCGCTCGGCCCCCAGACGCCCCAGCACCTCGGCCAGCGGCTCCAGCAGGGCCGGGTCATAGACGCCCATCACCTGACGCCTTGCCCTCGCCGGATTCGACAGCGGCCCCAGCAGGTTGAAGACAGTCCTGAACCCGATTTCTGAGCGGATCGGGCCGACGTGGCGCATGGCGCCGTGATAGGCGGGCGCGAACAGGAAGCAGATCCCGGCCTGATCCAGAGCGCGCAGCTGGATCTCGGCCGGGGCCATCAGATCGACACCCAGCGCGGCCAGCACATCGGATGAGCCGGACTTTGAGCTCAGCGCCCGGTTGCCGTGCTTGGCGACCTTCAGCCCCGCACCCGCCAGCACGAGGGCCGCAGCCGTCGAGACGTTCCAGGTGTGGCGACCGTCCCCGCCCGTGCCGCAGGTGTCGATCACGGGATAGGGCACAGGGAAGGGGGTGGCGGCTTCGCGCATGGCGGTGGCGAAGGCGGCGATCTCCTCGACCGTTTCGCCGCGCATGCGCAGCGCGGTGACGGCGGCGGCGACCTGGGCGGGGGTGGGCTCACCGCGAAGGCAGGCAGCGAAGAAGGCGCGCGCGTCCGGCCCGGCCAGCGGGCGGCCCTCGATCAGCTGGGCCAGCAGTCCCTTGAAGCCGTCGGACATCTCAGGCCGCCCGTTTGCGGCGGACACCCGCGAGGTCGAGGAAGTTGGCCAGCATGGCGTGGCCGTGCTCGGTGGCGATCGACTCGGGGTGGAACTGGACGCCGTGGATGGGCCGCGACACGTGGCTGAGGCCCATGATCTCGCCGTCCTCGGTCCAGGCCGTGACGGTCAGGACGTCGGGCAGGGTCTCGCGCCGCACGGCCAGCGAGTGATAGCGCGTGGCCGTGAACGGCGACGGCAGGCCGGCGAACAGGGTCTGGCCTTCGTGATGGATGGGCGAGGTCTTGCCGTGCATCAGCGCCTTGGCCCGGATCACCTCGCCGCCGAAAATCTGCCCGATCGCCTGATGGCCCAGACAGACGCCGAGGATCGGCAGGGTCGCGGGCGCCTGTTCGATCAGCGACAGACAGATGCCCGCCTCGTTCGGCGAGCACGGGCCGGGCGACAGCAGCACCGCCTCGGCGCCTGCGGACAGGGCCTGATCGACGGTCAGCTCGTCGTTGCGGACCACGCGCGTCTCGACGCCCAGCTCGGCCAGATAGTGGACGAGGTTCCAGGTGAAGCTGTCGTAGTTGTCGATGACGAGGATCATGAGCGGCTTCTAGAGGGCTGTCGCGCCCGCGCCAAGCGGCGGAGCGTAAACCGCGCGTTAACCCAATCAGACTGGTCTGGGGGCCTGAGAGGGAGGCCCGACCATGGACATCACACCCAAGCTTGCCGAAGCTCGCCGTCTGCTGGACGGGGACGCCCCGAAACCGGCGGCGCGACAGGCGATCGGGGCGCTGGCGGCCATGGGCCTTCTGGCGGCGGCGGCGATGCTGATGGCCGGCGCCGTGGTGCTGGGCCCAGGCGTCCAGTTCGAGGACCCTGCGCCCGCAACCTCAGTCGTTTCCTGAGACGAAACGCCACGCATCCTCTGCCGCGCGCATTGGGGCCCGGGCCTTGGCCAGGGTCTCCGCATATTCGGCGGCCGCATCGCTGTCGGCGACGACCCCGGCACCGGCCTGCACATGGATCTGGCCCGGTGTGAACAGGGCGGTTCTCAGCACGATACAGATATCGGCCTGACCGTCGCTGGAGATGTAGCCGACCCCGCCGCCATAGCCGATGCCGCGCTTTTCGGTCTCCAACTCGTCGATGATCTCCATGGCCCGCACCTTGGGCGCGCCTGACAGGGTGCCGGCGGGCAGGGCGGCCAGCAGGGTGTCGACGGCGTCCAGCCGAGGGTCCGTCTTGCCGGTCACGTTCGAGACGATGTGCATGACCTGGCTGTAGCGTTCGACGACGAAGCTCTCGGTGACGGTGACGCTGCCCGGGCGGCTGACCCGGCCCACGTCATTCCTGCCCAGATCCAGCAGCATCAGATGCTCGGCCCGCTCCTTGGGATCGGCCAGCAGTTCGGCCTCCAGTCGCTGGTCCTCGGCCTCGGTCGCGCCCCGCGCGCGGGTGCCCGCCAGCGGCCGGATGGTGACGCCGCCGTCCTTCAGCCGCACCAGAATCTCGGGGCTGGAGCCCGCCATCTGGAAGCCGCCGAAGTTCAGATAGAACAGATAGGGCGAGGGGTTCTGACGCCGCAGCGAGCGGTAGAAGGCGAACGGATCACGCGTCCACTCCGCCGACAGCCGGTGGCTGAGCACCACCTGAAAGATGTCACCCGCCTCGATATAGCGCTTGGCCCGGTCGACCATGGCGGCATAGGCGGGGGCGTCGACGCGGGTGTCGAACACGGGGGTCGGCAGAGGCGCAGCGCGCGGGCGCGACAGACCCTGATCCAGCCGGGCCTCGAAATCATCCAGCCGGGTGATGGCCTGCGACAGGGCCTGATCGGCAGGCGTGGTTCCATCCGGATAGGCAGCGGCGACCAGCACGATCTCGTGGCTGACGGAGTCGAAGATGGCGACCAGCGAGGGGCGGGCCAGCACGGCATCCGGCAGGTTCAGCGGGTCGGGATTGGCCTCACCCAGCGGCTCCAGCAGGCGGACCATGTCATAGCCGAACGCCCCGAACAGGCCGGCGGCCATGGGGGGCAGGTCTTCCGGAAGGTCAAAGCGGCTGGCCGCCATCAGACGCCGCAGCGACGTCAGGGCATCATCCGCCTCATCGACAAACCGGTCGGTCGCGACGTCAGGGCCACGCGCCAGCGCTGCCTTGCCGTCCCGACAGCGCCAGACGACGTCGGGATCGAGGGTCAGGATCGAATAGCGGCCCTTGACGGCGCCCCCCTCGACCGACTCGAGCAGGAAGGCATAGGGGCGCCCCTTGCCGACCTTCAGATAGGCCGAGACCGGGGTCTCCAGATCGTCGATCCGACGACGGACGACGACCTGGGGAGTACCCGCGTTCCAGGCCCGGGCGAAGGCCTCTGGATCGACCGGCGAACGCTCGTCGATCATTGAGCCCCGGCAGCGGCTCCCGCCGGGGCGGCGGGGGCCTCTTCAGGCAGACCGAGAGCCTGGCGGGCGGCACCGACGTCATAGCTGGCCTTGGAGTTCGCCTGGGTCCAGCGGATGGCGCTGTCGCCCAGACCGGAGACCAGGTCCTGGGTGATCCGCGGGCGTATCCGTTCCGCGATCGGCGCGACTGTGGCGGCGTCGGAGGCGCGGATGTCATCGACGACGCCGACGGCAAAGGCCGTCTGGCTGGCCGGCTGGACAAATACCTGCCCCTTGGCCTGACCGAACAGGCCCTGCAGCACACCCGGACCGATGGCTTGCTGGGTTTCCTCATCCTGAAGCGTGTTCTCGCGCGTGATCAGGGTAGCGCCGACCGAGCGGGCGACTTCGGCGATATCTTCACCGGCGCGGACGCGCGCGGCCAGTTCCTCGGCCTTGGCGCTGAGCAGGCGGCTGTTTTCACGGGCCGTCCATTCGCGCACGAGGATCTCGCGGACATCGTCCAGGGCCGGCATGGCCGCAGGGCGGATGGAGTCGAGGCGCAGCACGAAATACTGGCCCTGACCCGCGTCGATGACATCGCTGACACCGCCTTCGGGCAGACGCCATGCGGTCTGGAAGATCTGGGGCGGCGCATTGATCTGGCTGCCGTCCGCGCGGAAGCCCTGTTCCGTGAAGGCGGGCAGGGTGATGATGCGGGCGCCGACCTCTTCGACGGCCTGTTCCAGCGACATGCCGCTGTTGCGGGCCGCCTCGTAACGCTCAACGCGCTCGAATTCAGCGCCCGTGGCCGCCTCGGCCTGAAGCTCCTGAACGATGGCCTCGCGCACGCCTTCCAGCGTCGCGGCCTCGCCGGGCTGGATGGCGGTCACCTGAACGACGGCAAAGCCGACGCGGGTCTGGACGGGGTCGGAGACACCCGGCCTAGCCAGACCGAACACGGCGGCTCCCACGGCGGGATCGGGCACGGCGCTCTGCGGGGTTTCGGAATAGGGGGTGGGCTCGACGCCGGGGTTCTCGCCCGCCTTCAGGGCCGTCGAAATCCGCTGGGCAGCCTCGTTGCTCGCGGCCGGATAGACGGCAAAGGTCCGACGTTCGGGAATGGACAGGGAGTCCTTGCGGAACTCGAACCGCTCCACGATGGCCTCTTCGCTGATCTCGGGTGCCTGTCCGGGCGGATTGTCGAACAGCACGATCGAGGCGACCCGGGTTTCGGGACGGCGCAGCTGGGCCTCGTTCTCGTTCATGAAGGTGGTCAGCTGGGCGTCGGTCGGGGCGGGCGCGGTGCCGGCCATTTCCTGGGTGACGGCGAACCAGCGGCCATCGCGGCGTTCCAGCGCGCCATTGGCGATCACGGCGCCATAGATCCGGGGCACCCGGGCGGCCGCATACAGCGACGCACCGAAGTGATTCTGGGCGTACTGGTCGGTCAGATCCTGCTCGAGGTCGGCAGGGGTCATGTTCTCGCCCTGCAGGACGGTGCGGTAGGCCTCTTCGTCAAATTGGCCGGTGATCTGGTTGAAGAAGGCGGGGATTTGGCGAATTTGCTTGAGGACCAGTTCCTTGCCCGGGCGAATTCCCACGCGGCGCGCCCAGTTCTGGAAGGCCAGTTCCTGCGTCTTGCCTTCAAGATATCGAATGTGGATGTTCTGGCCGACCAGATCCTCGGTCGTGACCGGGGCGCCGGTCTGTTCCTGATAGTTGGCGCGCACCTGGTCGAAATCCGCGAGGAATTCCTGCTGAGTGACGCTGCGGTCGCCAGCCTTGACCACATCGCGCGGCCCAAGGGAGGCGAAGATGTCCGCTTCGTTGCCGACGATCAAAAAGCTGACGGCGATCAGCCCGATAATGGCAATCGCCCAGGGCGATTTGGCGAAGTTGCGGAAGTTGCTGATCATGACAAACCTTGAGCAGTGCGCAGGTGCCCACGCGGGGCCTTATCGGCGTATAGGGGCAGCACCCCCCTTGCGGCAAGACACAGGCTTGGCGCATCCGTCATCTGCTCCTAAACCTTGGCCATGGAAACGCCCGTGAAACTGATTGTCGGCAACTGGAAGATGAACGGCCTGACGCCAGCGCTGGAAGAAGCCGGCGCCCTGCGTCAGGCTCTGGAGGCTGATCCCGTCAACGCCCGTGTCGGCCTTTGCCCGCCCGCGACCCTGATCGCGCAGATGGCGTGGAAGCTGGGGGCCGGGCCGGTCGAGCTGGGCGGGCAGGACTGTCACGACAAGGATTCCGGCGCCTTCACCGGCTCTGTTTCGGCCCCGATGCTGGCGGACGCGGGCGCGCGGCTGGTAATTCTGGGACATTCCGAGCGTCGCGAGGGGTTTGGCGAAACGGACGCCGATGTTGCCGCCAAGGTTGAAGCGGCCCTGCGTGCCGGGCTGGAGCCGATCGTCTGCGTCGGCGAGTCGCTGGAGACGCGCGAGGCCGGTCAAGCCGTTGCCTTTGTCACAGCCCAGGTCCGGGCCTCCCTGCCCGATGCGCTGAAGGACCGGCCCTTCGCCCTGGCCTATGAGCCCATCTGGGCCATCGGCACTGGCCTGACACCCACGCTGGACCAGATCGCCGAGGTCCATGCCGCCATCCGTGACGCCCTTGTCGAGCGATTGGGCGAGGGCGGTCGTCGGCCCCCCATTCTGTACGGCGGGTCGATGAAGCCGGACAATGCGGCTGAAATCCTGGCGGTCCCCGAGGTCGGCGGCGGACTTGTCGGCGGTGCGTCGCTCAAGGCCGACGATTTCATCCGCATCATCCGGGCGGCCTGATCCGCGCCCCGAACGCGTTTGCGCCCTTACGACAAGAATGATAGAGCCCGCCGCTTGATCGGCGCAGCCCCGTGCCACACATATAAGCAGCCATGCTCCAGACCATTCTCCTCGTCGCCATCATCCTCGTTTCGCTCGCCATGACGGCGTTGGTGCTGCTGCAGCGCTCCGAAGGGGGCGCGCTCGGCATGGGCGGTGGTCCGTCGGGCTTCATGACGGCGCGCGGTGCGGGTAATCTGCTGACCAAGTCGACCTGGATTCTGGCGATCCTGTTTTTCATTCTGGCGCTCAGCCTGACGGTGGCGGGCAATATGTCTCGCGGGTCCAGTTCCGGGATCGATGCTGATGCCGTCGGCGCCCTGGTCCAGCCGACTGCCCCCGCGACCGATGGCACCGAGCCGGGCGTTGCGCCGCCTCCGGTCGCCGCACCTGACGCGGCCCCGGCAGCGCCGACGCTGGACGATCTCGACTCGCTCGCCGGCGCAGAGCCCGCCCAGTAGGCTTTCGACCCCGCAGCCCCTCGGCTCGGCCAACTTTCCTGCGGATTTCAACAGGCGTTTGGTCCCTTGATGAGGATCGCCCCTGTGCGCGCCGCGAATCGACGCTAAGGTGATCTCCCATGGCCCGTTATGTGTTCATCACTGGCGGCGTGGTTTCCTCATTGGGAAAAGGCCTCGCCTCCGCCGCCCTTGGTGCGCTGTTGCAGGCGCGTGGCTACAGCGTGCGGCTGCGCAAGCTTGACCCCTATCTGAACGTCGATCCGGGCACGATGAGCCCCTATCAGCATGGTGAGGTGTTCGTCACCGACGACGGCGCCGAGACCGACCTCGACCTTGGCCACTATGAACGGTTCACCGGGGTGTCGGCGGCCAAGTCGGACAACATCACCACCGGCCGCATCTATTCGACGATCATCGAGAAGGAACGCCGCGGCGACTATCTGGGCGCGACGGTGCAGGTGATCCCGCACGTCACCGATCAGATCAAGCAGTTCTGCCTGACGCCCGCCCTGACCGATGAGGGCGAGGACGTGGACTTCGTGCTGGTCGAGATCGGCGGCACGGTCGGCGATATCGAGGGTCTGCCCTTCTTCGAAGCGATCCGCCAGCTGGGTCAGGACCTGCCGCGCGGTCAGTCGTGCTTTGTGCACCTGACGCTGCTGCCCTTCATCAAGACCGCCGGCGAGATGAAGACCAAGCCGACGCAGCACTCGGTCAAGGAGCTGCGCTCGATCGGCATCCAGCCCGACATCCTGCTGTGCCGCAGCGAATATCCGATCCCCGCCGACGAGAAGCGCAAGATCGGCCAGTTCTGCAACGTCCGCCCGTCGGGTGTCATCCAGGCGATGGATTCGGCCGACATCTATGCCGTGCCGCTGGACTATCACCACGAGGGTCTGGATGCCGAGGTGCTGGCCCACTTCGGACTGGATGACGCGCCGGCGCCCGATCTGTCGGGCTGGCAGGAGATCGTGCGCCGTCGCCTGCACCCGGACGGCGAGGTCACCGTGGCCATCGTCGGCAAGTACACGGTCCTGAAGGACGCCTACAAATCGCTGATCGAGGCGCTGCACCACGGCGGCGTGGCGAACAACGTCAAGGTCAACATCGACTGGGTCGAGTCGCAGACCTTCGAAGGTGACCGCGAAGCCTGTGACGCCCGCCTGCAGGGCGCGCATGCCATTCTGGTGCCGGGCGGCTTCGGCGCGCGCGGGGCCGAGGGCAAGATCCAGGCGGCGCGCTTCGCCCGCGAGCGCAACATCCCCTATTTCGGCATCTGCTTCGGCATGCAGATGGCGGTGATTGAGGCGGCGCGGAACCTGGCGGGCTACCCCGAGGCCTCCTCGACCGAGTTCGGCCCGGCCGAAGAGCCGGTCGTCGGCCTGATGACCGAGTGGACCGTGGGCAACCAGCGGGTACTGCGTCAGGCCGATGGTGATCTGGGCGGCACCATGCGGCTGGGCGCCTATGATTCGACGCTGAAGGCCGGGTCCCGCATCGCGGAGATCTATGGCACGACCGACATCAGCGAGCGGCACCGCCACCGCTATGAGGTCAACATCAACTATCGCGAGGCGATCGAGGCAAAGGCGGGGCTGATCTTCGCCGGTCTGTCGCCGGACGGGGTCTTGCCCGAGACGGTCGAGCGCACCGACCACCCGTGGTTCATCGGCGTCCAGTACCACCCGGAGCTGAAGAGCCGCCCGTTCGCCCCCCACCCTCTGTTCGCCAGCTTCATCGAGGCGGCGCTGGTGCAGAGCCGGCTGGTCTGACCGGCCGGGGGTTGGTGCGGTCGTAACGCTTGCGTTCTTCAGCGGGGCTGGTTCGGGCCCGGCCATTTGTGCGCTATCCGACCCGACCCCTTGGTGTCGTCCGCCGTGATCCGCCCGGAAGCGGCCGTTGGAGGGCTCTATGAAGGCATTGTCCGTCGAATTGCCGGGCTGACTGAAATCCGGGGTGACCCCGTGAGGGTAGACCCATAGGTCGAGGTTGCGGGAGACGAACCGGGCTCAATCCGGGAGCCTTACTCACAGCATTGGCGGAATGTAGGGATTGCATCTTAACCGGTCAGGCTCCGTCGCCGACAACCTCTGTAGCTTCGACAGCTAGCGCCGCCCAGCGCCCCTCGGCCTGAACCACGCCGGCGCAGCAGGCGGGGCACAGTTGAGCTGCATCCCCACCCCCTTCAGGAAGGCCCGGCGCAGGCGGCCAGCCTCGACGGCTGACTGCATCTGACGGTCGCTTTGCTCGGCGCCGGACAGGCGCCGGATCCAGCTCCGTCCCGGGATGAAGTCAGTGCTGGTATCCCGGACCAAATCCAAGGCTGCCGTTGCAGCTGCGTCAGCGGCGCGCTCGCTAAGCAAGCCCGGATCATCCGGCGCTGGCTCGTCAACATCAGGGCCGAGGGCCTCGTTAAGCCGGGCGATCTCGGCAGCGATGGTGCGACACTGGTTCAGGTTCCTCAGTCCATAGGGACTGGTCAGGGCTTCCAGAAGAACGGCGGGGATCTCGTCTTTGTTGAGGTTCAGGTCTTCCAGGGGAGCGGTGGCCGCAGCGCCAAATCCGCTCTGGAACTGCTGTACCCCGCCCCTAGCCGACTGTCCTGCATTGCAGGAGCATAGAGAAACTGCAAGGGGAAGGCAGAGCAGAATGAAGCGCATAACAGATTATTACCCCCAAAGCGACGTCTACGCAAAGTCGCCAAAATGGCCAGACGCGGTCTCGTGCTGATCAGAACCTGCCGTTACGCACGCAAACGAAGTCTGGATGGCAAGAGCCTGCCGGTCAGAAGGCAGCCGACTGTTCCGGGATGCTCCGCCGCCTGCAACCGGGTTCCGTAATCACTTTGTGGAGGCAAGAGCCTGAGACTGTTCGGTCAGTCCGCTCACTTGTCGTTCAAGGTCCAAAAGTGCCTTTCGCTGAGGAGCCAGATTCCTGGCGACCGAAATATCCAGAGCTCGGGCGGCCGCGACCACCTCAGAGAGGTCCTTCTGCAGGGGGTCGCCTTCATTCAATGTCACGGCCTCGAGCGCCCTGACTGACTGGTCCATGGCGTCGTTGGCCAGGCCGAAATTTCGATCATCCAGCGCCACGGTGGCCCGATACACCCATATATTGGCAATCAGAAGGTCGTTGGCCGTCATCTGGGCCTGCAGCCTGAGTTCGCTGGCGTCGCGGGCGGCCCGAAGTTCCCCAATCGTGCCACGGGCTGGGATGTCGCGCGACATATACCCGCCGCCAAAAAGCAGGGCGGCAACAACTGCGGCAAGTCCGAGTCGGATCACTGCCGATCGCAAGGCGGGCGAGGGTGATGGTTCGTTCATGAAAGCAGATCTCTGTTCCCCCCGACGGCCATAATTCGGTTTCAGATCAGAAGGTATCGGGAGACTCAGGCTACAGAAAAAATATACTTACAAACCCTTCCAATCGAATAAGTGTTTAAGAGCGCATTAACGCGCAGCCCAAGCAAGAACATCAAAATGCGAAAAATCGTCATTCTTTCAACCGCTTTTGCCGCTGCAGGTGTCCTGTCGGCATGTGCGTCCATCGGTGGTGGCCAGGATCTCCGTATTCTTTCCGCGAACGAAGATGGGATCACCTATCAAGTGAAGTCGACCAAGGTTTCGGAAACGGAAAGCGCCGCCCGCAGCTACTGCGAAGCGCGAGGCCGTACGTCGGTACTCGACCGCGTGACGCCAGTCGATGGCAATGCCAATGTTAGCTACTTCTGCCGTCAGCAGTAGTTTCGGTCGAGGGTCTGCGGGTCACGTCCGGGTCAGATCACCCGACGAAACGCTGCGGAACCTTCGCCTCTGAGGCCTTCAGCCCGGCACCCAGAGTATAAACGGCTCTGACCCGGAAACATGAGAGTGTCCAAAGGGGCAGTTGCAAGAAAGCCCCCGGCCAACCGCCGGGGGCTTTTTGGCCAGGTCACGAGCCGGTGTCCGGATCGCGCTCGGCGAAGCGCATGGTGATCCTCGCATCAGTGTCCTACCCAACCCAGAAAACCCTACCGGTGCCAAGCCGTACCCCTTTGCGGAACTGACCGCTGCGTCCAGGCGGACAGTGTGTGCAGGGCTATGGATGACCTTCTCTCGCACGTGTCTCTTCTATAACGGCTTCAGCGCCGTACTGGCTTGCGAGAGCGTCGCGACGCCCGGTTGGCCACGGGACCCGCAAGATACTACGGCTCCGCGGAAGCGGTTATAGGTGGTCTAACAGGTTGGCCATAAGATCACTGTTCGAGATTGTACTGGTATAACAGTATGTTCTCGACATGGTTGGTGCGGATGAGAGGACTCGAACCTCCACGCCTCGCGGCGCTGGAACCTAAATCCAGTGCGTCTACCAGTTCCGCCACATCCGCAAGGTTCGCGGCAGGCCTTAGCCCATTTCGGGCCGGGCGGGGAAGGGCCTGCTGCGCTCAGCGCAGGTCCGTCTGTCGCTGCAGGCCGTACAGGGCCTCATCCATATCCTCGGCCCGGGCCGCGATCACGGCGCGGGCGTCAGTGATGGCGCGGTTGTAGAGGATGGGCCCGAGGTCGAGGATGACCCGATCGAGGATCAGATCGGCCTGCAGGGCGCCGATCTCGACGTCCAGTTCGTCGGCCAGAACCTGACGTAGGCCGGCCGAGGCCGCCTGCCGGGCCTCGCGCGAGAGTTCGATGGGTCGGCTCATGCCACCTCCGCAAGGGCTTCCTCGGCCGCCACCCATGCGGCTTCGGCGGCGTCGAGGTCGGATTGGGTCTTCGCCCGGGCACGGGTCAGGCCTTCCAGCGCCTTGGGGTTGTTGACCAAGGCATTGGCCATGTCGTCGTCGATGCGGGCGATCTCGGCGGTCAGCTGGTTCATCCGCTCTTCGGCCTTCTTCACGGCGTGTCTCAGCGTTGAAGGAGAAGGGCCGGATTTCTTTTTGTTTCCCCTATCGCTCGCACCGCGGGTGCTCGCTGCTTGAGGGGCGGCCTCTTCCTTGATCTGGCTGGGCTTGACCGCAGCGGCCCTGGCCCGGTCGAGGACGAATTTGGCATAATCGTCCATGTCGCCGTCCCACGGCTTGACCGTGCCGTCGGCGGCCAACCACAGGCGGTCGGCGACCATCTCCATCAGCGAGCGGTCGTGGGTGATCAGGATGACGGCGCCGTTGTACTCATTGAGCGCATCCAGAAGGGCGCGCCGGCTGTCGATGTCGAGGTGGTTGGTCGGTTCGTCGAGGATCAGGACGTGCGGGGCGTCCATGGCCACCTGATTGAGCAACAGGCGCGCGCGCTCGCCGCCGGACAGGCTGGCGACGGTCGTTTCCTGCTTCTCATAGCCGAGGCCCCACTGGGCCAGTTTCGACCGGCGGCTGCTTTCGGAGGCATCCGGCATGGCGCGACGGACGATCTCGAGCGGGGTGTCGGTCGGGTCCATGGCCTCGATCTGGTGCTGGTGGAACCAGCCCACGCGCATCTTCTTGTCGCGGTGCAGTTCGCCTTCAAAGATGTCGAGCGCGCCGGCGATCATCTTGGCGAAGGTCGACTTGCCGGCGCCGTTGACGCCCAGCAGGCCGATGCGGTCGTCCAGATCCATGCGCAGGTTGAGATTGCGCAGGATCGGCTTGCCCGGCTCATAGCCGACATTGGCCCGCTCCAGCCGGATCAGCGGCGGGGCCAGCGGCCGGGGCGGCGAGGGCAGGATGAAGGGGGCGACGCGCTCCTCAATGGTGGTGGCGACGGGCTGCATCTTGGCCAGACGCTTCATGCGGGACTGGGCCTGGGCGGCCTTGGAGGCCTTGGCCTTGAACCGGTCGACGAAGGCTTGCAGGTGGGCGCGCTCGGCGTCCTGCTTGGCCTTGGCCGACAGCTGCAGCCGGGCCTTTTCGGCGCGGGCCTGTTCGAACTGGTCGTAGTTGCCGGTGTAGAGCGTCAGGGTGTGGTTCGCGAGGTGCAGGATGTGGGTGCAGACCTCGTTCAGCATCTCGCGGTCGTGGGAGATGATCAGCGCCGTCGCCGGATATTTCTTGAGCCGGGCCTCCAGCCACAGGGCGCCTTCGAGGTCGAGATAGTTGGTCGGTTCGTCGAGCAGCAGCATGTCCGGCTCGGCGAACAGGGCCGCGGCGAGGGCCACGCGCATCCGCCAGCCACCCGAGAAATGCGACATGGGCCGTTGCTGGTCCTCCTGGTCGAAGCCGAGGCCGACGAGGATTTCGGCGGCGCGGGCCGGGGCGGCGTCGGCGTCGATCTCGATCAGCCGCGTCCAGATCTCACCCATCTCCTCGGGCTCGGCGGTTTCCAGCCGGGTCAGCAGGTCGTGGCGCTCCTCGTCGGCCTCGAGAATCGTTTCGAGCACGCTGACAGGCGTGGCCGGGTGTTCCTGATCGACCGAGCCGATGCGGGCGGTCTTGGGCAGGCTGATCTCGTCGCCGCCCGCGGCCAGCTCGCCGAGGATCAGCTTGAACAGGGTCGATTTGCCGATGCCGTTGCGGCCGACAAGGCCGACCTTGGCGCCGGGCGGCAGGGAGACAGAGGCATCGTCCAGGAACCGGCGGCCCCAGGCGTTGAAGGTCAGATTGGTGATTTGAAGCATGGGGAGGAGGAATATCGCATGTGACAGGGCGACGCCGGAAGCACGGGGGCATGTCCGGTGTCACGGAGACGGTTGGAAAGGCGCGGGCGCCCCGCTATAAGCCCGCGACCCGAAACCCCCAAACGAAGACTGACCCCCATGACCGAACGTACCTTCTCGATCATCAAGCCCGACGCGACGCGCCGCAACCTGACCGGTGCGATCAACGCCGTGATCGAGGGCGCCGGCCTGCGCATCGTGGCTCAGCGCCGCGTGAAGCTGAGCGAAGCGCAAGCCAGGAAATTCTACGAAGTCCACGCCGAACGCCCCTTTTACGGCGAACTGGTCGGCCAGATGACCGCCGAGCCCGTCGTCGTCCAGGTGCTGGAAGCCGAAAACGCCGTGGCCAAATACCGCGAAGTCATGGGCGCCACCAACCCGGAACAGGCCGCCGACGGCACGATCCGCAAGCAGTTCGCCCTGTCGATCGGCGAGAATTCGGTCCACGGCTCGGACTCGATCGAGAACGCCGGCATCGAAATCGCCCAGTTCTTCACCGACGACCAGATCGTCGGCTGATCCCGAGCGGATCACGGATTGAGGCCCCGGGGGAAACTCCGGGGCCTTTTTCGTGGGCGAAATACCGTCTGAACCGTCTGAACCGTCTGAAATCCCTCCTGCGCGGCTGGTCCGGCGAACCGGGCAGTATAGGCGCAGCGGGAGGCAGGGCGGGCTGAAAGGCGTCGGGCGCGCGCAGGACGTTGATCCGACGCGGGATTTGTCAGGTGGACGTGGAGTCCGGTCAGTCCAGCCCCGCGCAGAACCGCCCCAGCGCCTGCGGATACAGCCGGTGTTCGGCCTCCAGCACGCGGGCGGCGAGAGTTTCCGGGGTGTCGCCCCCCAGCACCGGCACGCGCGCCTGATCGAGGATCGGGCCTTCGTCGACGCCTTCGCTGACGAGGTGGACGGTGCAGCCCGCCTCGGCGTCGCCGGCGTCGAGGGCGCGGCGGTGGGTATCGAGGCCGGGGTATTTCGGCAGCAGGCTGGGGTGGATGTTCAGCATGCGACCGGACCAGCGGCCCACCAGCCAGGGGGTCAGGACGCGCATATAGCCGGCCAGCGCCACGACCTCGATGTCATGGGCGCGCAGGGCCTCGTCGAGAGCGGCCTCGTGAGCCTCCCGGTTCTTGCCGTAAGGGGCGTGGGGCAGGGCGACCGTGGCGATGCCGCGCTCTGCGGCCCAGGCCAGACCCGGCGCCTCGGGCCGGTTCGACAGCACGAGACTGACTTCATAAGCCGTGTCAGAACACTCCACCAAGGCCCGCAAATTACTGCCTGTTCCCGAGATCAGGACAGCGACGCGGACAGGCGGACGGGACACGCGCGGCGGTTACTGTGCGGGCGCGACGCGATAGTCGCCAGCCGGACCGGGGAAGGTCACCGGGCTTTCGAAGCCATCCTCGGACACGGCCGAGACGCCAAAGAACCAGTCGTCGATGACCACGCCTTCCAGCACGGCCGAGGTCGAGTCGCCGCCCGGGATCCAGCGGCTGTGGGTCCACTGCGGGGCCGTGGTCGAGCGCCACCAGACACGGTAGCCGGCCGCACCCGGTACAGCCTGCCAGCGCAAGGTGGTGTCGGGCAGCACCGCGCCTTCGACCACCACGCCGGTGGGCGGCGCCGGAGCCCAGGCCAGGGCGGCCATGGTGATCACGTTCAGGCGGGTCGCCTGGGCCAGATAGTCGAAATTGACCCCGTCGATGGTGTCGCCATAGCGAACGCCGTCCTCGACCCGCAGGTCCTGATGCTGGCGGTCATAGTTTTCGGAGCCTTCGGTAATGCGGACGGCGGGGAAGCCGACGCGCAGCATGGCCACCTGATCGCCGCCGCGACCGTAGCGGTCGGTGCGATAGACCATCTCGACATCGAAATTGGTTAGATAGCGGTCGGCGATGCTGTCGATGAAGCGGGCGAGGTTGCGCGAGGAGGAGTCGACCTCACCGCCGTTGTAGCGGCGCGTGGCAGCCTGGGAGTCGGTCTCGACCGTCTTCGTGCCTTCCGAGAAGACGCGGATGCGGGTGTTGTCGATGACGCCGCTCTGGCCCTCGATATTGCCGACCATGTCGTTGTTCAGATTGGCCTGGACGAACCAGCCCTGTTCGACGGCGTAGTCCGCGACGATGCCGGCGCCGACCAGACCCTGCTCCTCGCCGGTCAGGGCGGCATAGACCAGGGTGGCCTCGAACTCATAGGCCGACAGGATGCGGGCGGTCTCGATCAGGGCGGCCACGCCGGAAGCGTCGTCATTGGCGCCCGGCGCGTCGGAAGTGAAGTCCATCACATCGGTGACGCGCGAATCCAGATGGCCGGAGATGATGATGACACGGTTGGGATCGCCGGTCCCGCGCTGGATGGCGACGACGCTGACCACCTCGGTCGGGTTGGGGATGCGACGTCCGGTGACGACCTCGGAGGGGGTGACGACCTCGATACAGCCGCCGCAGGTCTGACTGATGCTCTCGAATTCCCGCGCGACCCAGCGGCGGGCGGCGCCGATACCGCGCGTGTCCGACCCGGTCTCCGACAGGGTGTGGCGGGTGCCGAAGCTGACCATGGTCTCGATGTCGGCGCGCATCCGCTCGGGCTGAACCAGCAGGCCGAGCGCCCGGAGTTGGGGCTGGTCCACGGCAGCCGAGGTCTGGGCGGCGGCCGGGGCCGCGAGGCCCACGGTCAGGGCGGCACCGGCGGCAAGGCAGAGGGACGCGATCAGACGCATGGCAATCTCCTGAACAGGGGCGTTACCGTGACGGCATCGCCCCCCGGGGGTCAAGCGCTCAGGCGCTGGCCTGAAGCTGGCCGCAGACAAAGGCGGTCTCGCCGGCTTCCAGCAAGCCCTCCAGCACATCCTCGACGTGCTCGGGCCCGACGATCAGGATGAAGCCGACGCCACAGTTGAAGGTGCGGCGCATCTCGCGGTCCGAAATGCCACCGGCCTCGGCCAGCCAGTCGAACACCGCCGGGCGCGGCCAGGCCTGCCAGTCGAACACGGCCTCCAGCCCGGGGGCGATGCAGCGCGGGGGGTTTTCGATCAGGCCGCCGCCGGTGATGTGGGCCGCGCCCTTGATCCAGCCCTGTTTCATCAGGGGCAGCACCGGCTTCACATAGATGCGGGTCGGCTCCATCAGGGCCTGGGCCAGGGTGCGGTCGTTGGCAAAGGGCGCATCGTCGGCCCAGGTCAGGCCGCGCGTCTCGATCACCTTGCGGATCAGGGAGTAGCCGTTCGAGTGCGGGCCGCTGGAGGCCAGGCCGATGATGACATCGCCGGTGTTCTGCAGGTCGTGGCGGGGCAGGGTGTGACCGCGCTCGACCGCGCCCAGCGAAAAGCCCGCCAGATCATAGTCGCTGCCCTCATAGAGGCCGGGCATCTCCGCCGTCTCGCCGCCGACCAGGGCGCAGCCCGCCTGACGACAGCCCTCGGCGATGCCGGCCACGACGCGGCGGGCGGCCTCCACGTCCAGCTTGCCGGTGGCATAGTAGTCGAGGAACAACAGGGGCTCGGCGCCCTGGGCCAGCAGGTCATTGACACACATGGCCACCAGATCGATGCCGACGCCGTCGTGGCGGCCGGTGTCGATGGCGATCTTCAGCTTGGTGCCGACGCCGTCGGTGGTGGCGACGATCAGCGGGTCGGTGAAGCCGGCGGCCTTGAGATCGAACAGGGCGCCGAATCCGCCCAGCGAGGGCTCGGACCCCTTGCGGGCGGTGGATTTGGCCAGCGGCTTGATGGCGTCGACCAGCCGCTCTCCGGCGTCGATATCCACCCCCGCCTGGGCATAGGTCAGGCCGTTGGGCGGGGGAGAAGGACTGTCGCTCATCGAACACGAACCTGAATCAGTGGACGGAATTCCGGCGCCCCTCTTGCCATGAGGGCGCACGCCGGGGCTATAGCATTCAAATGACCCCGATCACCACCAATCCAGCCCTTGTCGACTTCTGTGCGGAACTGGCGAAGGCGCCGTTCATCGCCGTGGACACCGAGTTCATGCGCGAGACCACCTATTGGCCCCGGCTGTGCCTGATCCAGGCGGCGTCGGCGGACGTATCGGGGATCATCGACCCGATGGCCGAGGGGCTGGACATGGAGCCCTTCCTCGACCTGCTGCGGGATCCGAAGATCATCAAGGTCTTCCATGCGGCGCGGCAGGACATTGAAATCTTTGTGCGGCTGGGCGCCATGCCCCTGCCGATGTTCGACACCCAGGTGGCAGCGATGGCGGCGGGCTTTGGTGATCAGGTGTCCTATGAGGCGCTGGTCCGCCAGATGCTGAAAAAGGAATTGGACAAGGGCAGCCGCTTCACCGACTGGGCCCGGCGGCCGCTGTCGGAGGCGCAGCTGACCTATGCGCTGGGCGACGTGACGCATCTGGCCGCGCTCTATCCGCGGCTGCGCGAGCAGCTGGCCAAGGCCGGGCGGCTGGACTGGGTGCTGCAGGAAATGAGCGCCCTGACCGATCCGCAGCTCTACGACACCACACCCGAAAACGCCTGGAAGCGCCTGAAGCCCAAGAAGTATTCCGCCAAATATCTGGCGGCATTTGTGGCCACCGCCGTCTGGCGCGAGCGCATGGCGCAGGAGCGCGACCAGCCGCGCGGGCGAATCATCAAGGATGAGGCGATCGACGAAATCGCCACCCAGGCGCCGACCGATCCGGACGCCTTCAACCGCCTGCGGTCGGTGTCCAAAGGATTCGGGGCCTCGCGGCTGGGCGAGAGCCTGATCGCCGAGCTGAAGACCGTGCTGGCCGACCCTGAGGCCCATGCGCCGGATATCGAGCGCCCGGGGCATCGCCCGGCGGCAGCGCCGTCGGTGGTCGAGCTGTTAAAGGTGCTGCTGAAGGCCAAGAGCGACAATGCCGGCGTGGCGACCAAGATGATCGCCAATGTCGCGGATCTCGAGAAGATCGCGCTGGACGACGACGCCCCGGTCGACGCCCTGAGGGGCTGGAGGCGCGAGATGTTCGGCGAGGATGCGCTGAAGCTGAAGCGCGGCGAACTGGCGCTGGTGCTGAACGGCTCGCGCGTCGAGGTGGTCGAGATCGAGGGCTAGGCGGGGGGCGCCGCTGCGGGCTCCCACAGCTCGATGGGATTGCCCTCGGGATCGTGGATGCGGGCAAAGCGACCGACCTCTGGTGCGTCCCACTCGGCCTTGGTCAGGACGTCGATGCCCGCGGCCTTCAGCGAGGCGATCAGGCCGTCCAGATCATCGACGCGCAGGTTCAGCATCCAGCGTTTGTCGGCGGCGAAATAGTCGCTGTCGGCCTTGAACGGCGCAAAGACCGTGGGTCCGGCCTGCTGGTTCCAGATGAAGACCCCCGGCGGGGCGCCGACGCCCAGATGCGTCAGATACCATTCGGCCAGACCCTCGGGGTTATCTGATCTGAAGAAGAAGCCGCCGATGCCGGTGACTGCCATGGGTGTCCCTCCCTGTTCCGGTCCGGACCGTGCCCGGCTCAGTCGCCGCAGACAAGGTCGAGCGTATCGGCAAGGGATTTCAGACGCCTGCGCGTCTGTTCGCCCAGCAGCATGTCGGCGTAGCCATCTGCAGGCGTCAGCGTCAGGGTGCCGTCATCGATCGCGAGGCGCGCACCGGCCAGCAGCTGGGGCGCGCGGCCGGACAGGTCACAGGCCAGCCGGATCGCCTGGCCCAGGGCCCTGGCGTGGCGGCGGCCCTCCTCATCCAGCAGGCGGTTGATGACGTCGGGCTGGGGCGTAGCGGAGGGTCCGCCATAGCGGGCATTCAGCGCGCAGGCGAGGAAGGCCCGCTCGGCGTGGGTCTGGCCCGGGACCGGTGCGCGCAGCACCTGCTCGAACACCAGTTCGACCCGGTGGTCCGGATGCAGGCGCGCGCCGAGATCGCACAGGTGACAGGCGGCGGTGGTCAGGGTGCGGTCGCGCTCGCGCCCAAAGGTTTCGGGCAGGGCCGGCAGGACCGGGTCGATCCACGCCTGAACGGCGCCCGGCAGCAGGGGCGAGATCCCCTGACGCGCGCCCCATGTGGTGCAGCCGGCGATCAGCGGGTCGCTGGCCAGATGTTCGGCGGAGAGCGCTTCCTGCAGCAAGCCTTCGCGCAGACCCCAGGCCGAAAACTCGACGGTCTTGAGTGCCAGCTTTTCGATCAGGGCCTCGAGCACCAGGGCGGCATAGGGCAGGGTCTCGGCCCGCCGGCGCGACACCCCCGGCGTCCGGTCCAGCGAGGTCCGCGACTGGCGCGACACGAACCGCGCCACCTCGTGGGCATCGTCGGCGGTCATGGCGTATTGATGGACGATCTGCAGCGGATAGTCGGACATGGCCATGTGCAGCTGGGCGATGCTGCGCCAGGCGCCGCCGACCGCGTGCAGGGTCGGGGTCTCGAAGTCCGCGGTCTTGCCCTTCAGGCGCTTGTCGATCCTGGCGCGCAGCTTTTTGGCGTCGAACTCGCTGTCGTCCGCGAGCGAGAAAGGGCCAAGCGGCAGGGTGATGCCCTGGCCGACCTCGCCCTTGCCGAGCCGGATCAGCTCCAGACTGGCGCCGCCCATGTCGGCGGCGACGCCCTCGGCGGTCGGATGGCCGGCCAGAACGCCCCGGGCGGCATAGCGGGCCTCATCCTCGCCCGACAGGACGCGAACGTGAAAGCCGGTCTCGGCCGCCACCCGCTCACAGAAGGTGACGCCATCCTCGGCCTCACGCACGGCGGCGGTGGCGGCAATGAAAACATGCTGGGGGCGCACCCCCTCGATCACGGCGGCGAACCGCCGAAGCGCCGGCAGGGCCATGGCCACGCCCTCTTCCGACAGGCGACCGGTCTGCGGGAGGTCGCGGCCCAGACCCGCCAGCACCTTTTCGTTAAACACGGTCCAGATGGCGCGGCCTTCCAGCCGGTACAGCACCAGACGGACCGAGTTGGAGCCGATGTCGATCACCGCCGCATCGGCGGACGCCATGGCCGTGGCCGGTAAGGGCTCAGGCATCCGGACGATCGTAGCGCAGCGCGGCCGGCAGGGTCTTCACCTTGCTGCCGCGTCCCGACAGGCTGGGATTGGTCATGAAATAGCGGTGGGCCGAGAAGGGCCGCTCGGGATCGGCGGGCTTGAGCCGACGGTAGTTGCCGTCCGAATCCAGCTCCCAGCTCTGGGCATCATCCTTGAGGTTGGCGACCATGATCTGGTCCAGAACCTGATCGTGGACGGTGGCGTTCAGCACCGGGGCCATGACCTCGACCCGGCGGTCCAGATTGCGATTCATCCAGTCGGCCGAGGAGATATAGACCTTGGCCCGGTCATTGGGCAGGTCGCGCCCGTTGGCGAAGGCGACGATGCGGCTGTGCTCGAGGAACCGGCCGACGATCGATTTGACGCGGATGTTCTGGGACAGGCCCTTCACGCCCGGTCGCAGGCAGCAGATGCCCCGGATCACCAGATCGATGCGCACGCCCGACTGGCTGGCCCGGTACAGGGCGTCGATGATGTCGGGATCGACCAGCGAGTTCATCTTGGCCCAGATAGCTGCGGGCTTGCCGCGTGCCGCCGCCGATATCTCCTTTTCGATCAGGGCGATCAGGGTCGACTTCATATTGAGCGGAGAGACGACCATCTCTTCCATGTCGTCGGGCTGGGCGTATCCGGTGATGTAGTTGAACACCCGGTTGGCATCGCGCGTCAGGGCCGGCTGGCAGGAGAACAGCGACAGGTCGGTATAGATGCGCGCCGTCACCGGGTGATAGTTGCCGGTGCCCACGTGGCAGTAGGAGCGCAGGGTGTCGCCCTCGCGGCGAACCACCACACTGAGCTTCGAGTGGGTCTTGTACTCGACGAAGCCGAACACGACGTGCACGCCGGCCCGCTCCATGGCCCGGGCCCAGCGCAGGTTGGCCTCTTCGTCAAAGCGCGCCTTGATCTCGACAACGGCGGTGACGTTCTTGCCGTTCTCGGCGGCCTCGATCAGGGCCGCGACGACGGGACTGTCGCGCGAGGTGCGGTAGAGCGTCTGTTTGATGGCGATGACGTTGGGGTCGCGTGCCGCCTGACGCAGGAACTGCACCACCACATCGAAGCTCTCGAACGGGTGGTGGATCAGCATGTCCTTCTCGCGGATCGCCGCAAAGACATCGCCCCCGTGGTCGCGCACCCGCTCGGGATAGCGTGGCTCATAGCCGGGGAATTTAAGGTCGGGATGCCCGCCCGGGATCAGGTCGGAGACCTGGGCCAGGCCCAGCATGCCGTCGACCATCACCACGTCCTGCGGCTGGGCGTGCAGTTCGCGGGTGATGAAGTCGCGCAGATCGTCCGGCATGGACGCCTCGATCTTGATCCGCACCACCGAGCCCATGCGCCGCTGCTTCAGCGCCTCCTCGAACTCCATGACCAGATCTTCGGCCTCTTCCTCAATCTCGATGTCGGAATCGCGGATCAGGCGGAAGGTGCCGCGCTCCAGCACGTCGCAGCCGGGGAACAGGTGGTCGATGAAGAGCATCAGCAGGCTCTCCAGCGTCACATAGCGGGTGCGGCCCTTGGTCGAACGGCCGTCGGTAGCCAGCGGCCAGAAGCGTTTGACCTGGGTCGGGACCGGGACCAGCGCATACAGAATCCGGTTGTCTCTCCGCCGCCTCAGCTTCAGCGCCAGCGAAAAGCCGAGGTTCGGCAGGAAGGGAAAGGGGTGGGCCGGATCGATGGCCATCGGCGTCAGGATGGCGAAGAGCTGGTTCAGGAATTCGGGCTCCAGCCGCTCGCGCTCGGTCTTCGTGGCGCGGCTGGCGTCGATCACCTCGATGCCCGCTTGTGCCAATTCGACCTTCAGCTTGCGCCAGCGCTTCTGCTGGTGGGCCATCAGCTCGCCGGCGGCTTCATTGACCCGCTCCAGCGCCTGGGCGGGCGTCAGGCCGTCGGCCGACAGCACCCGCACCCGCTCGCGCACCTGACCCTTCAGACCGGCGACGCGGGTCATGAAGAACTCATCCAGATTATTGGCCGAGATCGACAGAAAGCGCAGGCGTTCCAGCAGCGGATGGGCCGGGTTCGACGCCTCTTCCATGACCCGGCCGTTGAAGGCCAGCCACGACAGTTCGCGATTGATGAACCGCTCGGGCGAGGCCATCAGCGATTCCGACAGTTTGAGCTGGGGCGCGCGCGACGAGGGCACGACCTCGCCGACGGCCTGATCGGTGATGGAGGACAGTTCGGGGGAAGGCGTTTCCGTCATGATGTGGTTCTGGCCCGTGCGAATGACAGCCGCAACCTTCGATCTCACTCCGGGGCGAACAGGTCGCCGCTTTCGTCCAGAACCTTGCGCGCCAGAACCCGGGTGACCGGGGCGTGGGCCTGATCCAGCAGGTCGACGATCCGCTCGACGCTGTCGGCCGACCGGTCCACGCGCCGGATCAGATAGTCGATCACATCGTCGGCCGGCTGCAGACTGCGTTCGGCAAAACGGGCCCGGAACATGGCCGCGAGCACGGCATCGTCCGGCGGCTGGATGCCGAGAACCAAAAGGCCATTCAGGCGCGACTTCAGATCGGGCAGCTCCACCGGCCACGATCCGGGCGGGTCGCGGGAGACCAGCAGCAGAGATCCTCCCGGCGCCTGGGCCAGGTTCAGCAGGTGGAACAGGGTCTCGTCATCGACGGTTTGGGCGGCATCCAGCAGCAGGGGGCGACTCTCCAGCTCCAGCGGGTCCGCCAGTGCCACCTCCATGCCGTGAAAGGGCAGGGCGCCGACACGCTCGGCCCACAGGCGCGCCAGATGGCTCTTGCCTGATCCTGCGGGGCCAAAAAGGGCCGCAGCCCCGCCCAGTGCCGTGGGCCAGCCCTGCAACGCCTCATGGGCCGCCGCGTTCGACGCCGAGACGACAAACGCCTCCTCGCGCCCGCTCAGGCCGCGCCGGAGGGGCAGTCGCATCTGTCCGGGCCTGTCCGGGGAGGCTGTCATGCCGCTGACATATCAGAACCCGGCCCAAAGCGATCAAGGCCGCCTGTGGTCAGGGGGGACAAGCGCGCCCGCCTGTGGATGAACCGGTTCAGCGTCGCCGTCTGACCCGTCGCCAGGCCGCCTCAAGGCCGAGTGCCGCCAGCAGCGACAGGCCGGTGAGCGGGAAGATCACCCCCAGCGGCACGACAATCCCCAGCACGGCCGCGCGGGCCCGGGGGTCGGTCGGCCGGGGCGGAGCGGTCAGGCCAGCACCTCTCGGCCGCCGCTTCCACGCCATCAGCCCGCCGCTGATCCCCAGCACCCAGATGCCGATACAGCCGAACAGCATCAGCAGCCGGTTGATCTCGCCGTACTGCATGCCCTGGTGAACGGCGATGCCCCACTCAAACGCCTTGGCGCCGCCGCCGAACTGTTCCCAGCGCAGGTCACCCACCACCTGCCCGGTCATGCCGTCGACATAGAGGCTGCGGGCGTCCTCGGCCTTTCGGGTCAGGCGCGCGATGGAGAAGGCCAGCGACGGGTCCTCCGGGATCGACACCGTATAGGGCTGGCCCATGCCCTCGGCCTCGGCGGTGGCGATCACCCGCGACAGGATGCCGGGGCCTTCGGAGGGCGCGTGCAGGACCGCGTGCTCCATTGTCCAACCGGTGCCGGATGGGGCGTTGTGACCCTTGCCGTGGCTCCAGGCGCTGGCGGCGGCCGGAGCGGGGGGCCGCCCCAGACCGCTCTCGCGCATCACATTGAGGAATTTGTCGCCCCAGACCGCCGACCAGGGCATGCCGGTCAGGGCGAGGAACAGGATGATGCCGCCGGCATAGAGGCCGGTCACCGCATGGGCATTCCGCCAGAAGGGCCGCCGGGCCGGATCGCCGGGGCGGGGCAGGGCGACGGCGACGTCGCGGCCCTTGCGCGGCCACCACAGGAACAGGCCGGTGGCGAACAGGATGATGGCCCAGCCGGCGACGATCTCGACCAGAATATTGAAGGGCTTGCCGAACAGTTCGAGGCTGTGCAGCTTTTTGACGATCTCCATCACGCCCTGTCCGCCGACCGTGCCGGTGACCTGACCGGTATACGGATCGACGAAGGCCGTGCGCTCGCCCTGATCCGTGCGGACGCGAACCTGTACGGCGCGGTCCGGGCGGTCCGGGACCACGACGGCCGCAGCCGTGCCGCCGACCGCCTGTTCAGCGGCCTGTCGCCATTGATCGGGCGAGGTGCGGGCCTCGCGGACCTCGACGGTGGCCAGCGAGCGGTATGCGACGCCCTCGATCTCGGCCTTGTAGAGATAGAGGCCGCCGGTCAGGGCCATCAGCATCAGGAACGGCAGGACAAACAGTCCGGCATAGAAATGCCAGCGCCAGACAGCGCGGAAGGCGTCGGAAACAATGGGGGAATTCATAAAAGCAGGATCCTGGAATCAGACAGGGAACACACACGCAACGGCGTCGTGCGGACGATGAGGAGGTCTGATCAGGCTTGCGGTGGGGCGGTCGCGGGCGGCTTGGGCGAATGGCGGAAGGCCGGCCGGGCGGTCTCCGGCAGGGGCGCGGGAGCGGTGGCGCGGGGCTCGACCGGCGGTGCCGCGAGGGTGACCGGCGGCACATCGACCGCCTGCAGGCCCGACAGCAGGGCCATGGCGCAGGTCAGGGTGGCGCGGTCGTCATCTTCCGCTGGCACCGGGTGGCCATCGGCGTCCAGCATAACGCGGACGATCTGGCCCGAGCACAGCTGGACCGGAGTGTCGGTGGCGGTCGAAGCGGCGACGGCGGACGGCAGCAGGGTGGCGAACACGATGGCGAAGGTCGCGGCCAGAATGGCCAGCGCCCGCGTCAGGCTGATCTCATCGGTCGGTTCGCGTGTCACGTCTCCCCTATGCTACATTGTAACGTCCGCGAAAAGCCCCCTGAGAGGGGCGGCGTGCCGCACGGCGGAGCGCCCGCACGCTTGACTTTCAGCGGCGATAATGCGCCCTTCCGCCCTCCCGAATTCTCCCCCTTTGACGACCGATCCAGACCCATGGCCGAGACGCATCTTTATCGTACCCACACCTGCGGCGCCCTTCGGGGTGACGATGCCGGCAAGACGGTCCGTCTGTCGGGCTGGGTCCACCGCAAGCGCGACCACGGCGGCCTGCTGTTCATCGACCTGCGGGACCACTACGGCCTGACCCAGCTGGTGCTGCACCCCGAGACGCCGGGCTTTGAGGCGGTCGAGCGCCTGCGGGCCGAAAGCGTCATCCGCGTGGACGGCGAGGTCGTGGCCCGCTCGGCCGAAACGAAGAATGCCAACCTGCCGACCGGCGAGATCGAGATCCAGGTCAAGGCCGTCGAGGTCCTGTCGGAAGCCGCCGAACTGCCCCTGCCGGTGTTTGGCGAGCCGGAATATCCGGAGGAGCTGCGCCTGAAGCACCGCTACCTCGATCTGCGCCGCGAGACCCTGCACAAGAATATCGTCCTGCGCTCGAAGGTGATCAGCTCGATCCGCCGCCGGATGGTCGATCAGGGCTTCCTTGAGTACCAGACCCCGATCCTGACGGCCTCCAGCCCCGAAGGTGCGCGCGACTTCCTCGTGCCGTCGCGCCTGCATCCCGGCAAATTCTACGCCCTGCCGCAGGCCCCGCAGCAGTTCAAACAGCTGCTGATGGTCTCGGGCTTCGACCGTTATTTCCAGATCGCGCCGTGTTTCCGCGATGAAGACCTGCGCGCCGACCGCTCGCTGGAATTCTATCAGCTGGACGTCGAGATGAGCTTCGTCACGCAAGAGGATGTTTTTGCGGCCATCGAACCGGTCATGCATGGCGTGTTCGAGGAGTTCGCCGACGGCAAGCCGGTGTCTCCGATCGACCAGCCCCAGACCTTCACCAACGACTTTGGCCAGACGCTGGAGCACAAGGGCTTCGAGCGCCTGACCTACGAACAGTCGATGAAGTGGTACGGCACCGACAAGCCGGACACCCGCAACCCGATCAAGATGCAGGACGTGTCGGACCACTTCCGCGACGGCGGCTTTGGCCTGTTCAACAAGATCCTCGGTGCCGACCAGAAGAACGCCGTCTGGGCCATCCCGGCCCCGACCGGCGGCTCGCGCGCCTTCTGCGACCGCATGAACAGCTGGGCTCAGGGCGAGGGCCAGCCCGGCCTCGGCTACATCTTCTGGTCCGACGACCAGCAGGCCTGGGGCGGGCCGATCGCCAAGAATCTGGGTCAGGAGCCGACCGAGGCCCTGATGACCGCGCTGGGTCTGGGCAAGGGCGACGCCGCCTTCTTCGCCGCCGGCCTGCCCGCCACCTTCGCCAAATTCGCCGGTCTGGCCCGCACGCGCGTGGCGTCCGAGCTGAAGCTGATCGACGAGGCGCAGTTCAAATTCTGCTGGATCGTCGACTTCCCGATGTTCGAATGGTCCGAGGAAGAGAAGAAGGTCGACTTCAGCCACAACCCCTTCTCGATGCCCCAAGGCGGGCTGGAGGCGCTGGAGACCCAGGATCCCCTGACCATCCGTGCCTATCAGTACGACATCGTCTGCAACGGCTATGAGCTGTGCTCGGGCGCCATCCGGAACCACAAGGCCGAGATCATGCTGAAGGCCTTCGAGATCGCCGGCTATGACGCCTCGGTGGTCGAGGACCAGTTCGGCGGCATGCTGAACGCCTTCCGCTATGGCGCGCCGCCGCACGGCGGTCTGGCCCCCGGCATCGACCGGATCGTCATGCTGCTGGCCAACCAGACGGCCATTCGCGAGGTCATCGCCTTCCCACTGAACCAGCAGGGCGAGGATCTGTTGATGAACGCGCCGACGGAAGCGGCCGAGCGTCAGCTCAAGGACGTCCACATCCGCACGGCCCTGCCGATCAAGGTCTGAGAACGCCCGTCACCCTCGGACTTGATCCGAGGGTCGGTGTCACGCTCATAGGCGACATGCCCGGACCGATCCTCTGGTCAAGCCAGAGGATGACGCGTGAGGCCGTTTAGCGCCCTGCGACCACCACGCGGGGCGGTGCCGGCGGGCGGGGGGCGGCCGGGGGCTGAACCCGCGACAGGTTGCGGCAGCTGCGGCCCGTCAGACCACCAGGCAGGCGGGTCGAGGAGTCGGCACAAGCCTCGCTGATCTGGGACTGGGTCAGGCCGCGCGACAGGCTGAGGTCGGTGCCGCGAATGTCGGCCCGCTCCAGAGAGGCGCCGGTGAAATCGGCCCGCGAGAACGAGCCGCCCGTCAGTCGGGCCCCGTTCAGCTCCGCGCCGCGGAAGTCCGCACCGGCGAAATTGCCGTTGGAAAGGTTCGAGGCGGTGACCTCGGCATTGCGGAAATCGGCGCCGCGTGCATTCACATTGGCCAGGGTGACGCCGAACAACTCGGCCCCGTTCAGATTGGCCCGCACCAGAATGGCGCCGTTCATATTGGCACCGCCGAGCGCCGCACCGGACAGATTGGCCCCGGACATGTCGGCGCGCACGAAGACCGATCCCAACCCCTCGACCCCGTCCAGCCGGGCATTGGTGAAATCCGCACCGGTAAAGTTGGCGGCGACCAGCGTCGCGCCGCGCAGGTCGGCCCGGGTGAAGTCTGCGCCCGAGAAGTTCGAGCCGACCAGTTCGGACCCGCGCAGGTCCGTTTCCACCAGGGTGGCGTCGATGAAGGTGGCGGCCGTAAAGGTGGCGCCGGACAGGTTCCGTCCCGACAGTTCGCAGCGTCGGCAGGTGCCGCCCAGCGAGACCACGCGGGCCACGTCCGGATCCTGCGGGTAAATCTGGAAGGTGCCGTCCTGGACCGGCAGCACGTCCTGGATCTGGCGCGTGAAGCGCGACTCCTGACGGCCCGTGTGGGCATCGGTGTCCCCGGCGCGCGCCGTCGTGGCGACGAGGGCCGTCAACAGGGCCAGTCCGACCAGGGCGGTCCGACCGCTCGGCTCAGGCTTCGCAAAGGGGATCACAAGACTTTTCACGCCTTCTCCATGCCGTCATTGCCCACAAATCCCTACTTAATTCGCCGTAAGGATGGAGACCATCAGCAGGCGGGAATGCGAAGCGATCCCGGCAGGCGGGTGGCCGCGTCTCCGCAGGCCCGGTCCAGCTGGCGCTGGGTCAGTCCGGTGGCGCCCTGCATCTGTGCGCCGGAGAAATTCACGCCGTCCAGTCGGGCTCCGGAGAAGTCGGCGCCTTCCAGAAAGGTCCCGACGAAACTGGCGTTGGTCAGATTGGCCCCGCCGAATCGGGCGCTGGAAAACACGGCCCCATAGGCGTCGACATCGCGCAGGTCCGCATTGGTGAAGCGCGTCCGGTTCATCACGGACAGGCTGAGGTTCGCCTGACGCAGCCGCGCCCCGGACAGGTTCAGACCGCGCGCCTCCATGTAGGAAAAGTCGCCCTGGAACAGGTTGCAGCCCGGGCAGCTCTGGCCCGCCCTGACCCGCGCGATCTGGCTGGCGTTCTGGGCCAGGGCCGGTTCGGGCAGGGCGGCGGCCAGCACCAGAATGACGGCGGACAGCCCGAGGGCGGTGGCGAGGAATGGTCGGGTCATCAAGGGCGTCCCAGGCGGTGATAGGTCGCGCCCCGCCTTGCAAGTTTCGCGCCGCGACGAGAGCCTCGGCATGGGACGATCCACCGCTGGACGCGCCCGGTGCCGGTTCGTATGATGCCACCGGCGCGCACAGGTCCGCGCCTTCTGTCATGACTGGGTTCCGAGACGTGCTGGCCAAACTGTTTTCCTGGTGGAGTGGTGCGACGATCGGCACGCTGTTCACAGTGGCCAAGCGCGGTCGTCTGGTTGGAACGGACGCCCTGGGCAACCGCTATTACGAATCGCGCGACACCCAGAGCTATGACGGGCGGCACCGGCGCTGGGTGATCTATGAGGGCTATGCCGAGGCGACCAAGGTGTCGCCCGACTGGCACGGCTGGCTGCACTACACTTTTGACGAACCGCCGACCGAGGACGCCCTGCACCGCCAGAGCTGGGAAAAGGACCATATGCCCAATATGAGCGGGACGCCCATGGCCTGGCGTCCGCCGGGCTCGGTCCTGACCGAGGGCCAGCGCCCCGCCGCGACCGGCGACTATGAGGCGTGGAAGCCCGAATGAAGCGCCCGGCCCGCATTCTGGGACTGGTTGTGGCCGCCACCCTGGCGGTCGGAGGCGTGGGCGTGACTGCTGCGCTCAATGACCGTCCCCAGGACGCCCGCCCGATTCAGGATCCACCTGTCGGTCCGACCCCGGCGCAGGACCCGGCTCAGACCAATAGCCTCGGCCCGACCGAGACTGCGCCCAATGCCCAGCCGGCCCCGGCCGCACCCGTGCCCGTTCCGCCGACGCCCGAGGAAACCACCGCCGCCCTGAACCGGGCCCGGCAAGGCGAGGCTCTGAACGAGATCGCGCCCCCCGCCGAGGAAGAGGACGAGGAAGAAGAAGAGGTCGAGGTTGTCCAGGCTCCGACCGAACCCGAAGGACCTCCGCCCCCGCGCCAGCGCCGCCGCGTCGCCGTGGTCCAGGCTGTCGACAAGGTCACGGCGGAATCGATTCGCTTTGAGGTCGAGGTCGGCGGACGCCCGGTCGCCTTCAAGCGCGAGCTGATCTTCCGGGTGCGGGCCTGCGAGGTCTCGACCGAGGGAGAACGCGATCAGGAAGCGGCTGGCTATCTCGAAATCAGCCTGCAACCGCGCGGCGTGATCACCGGGGCCGAGCCGCGTCAGCTGTTCCGGGGCTGGATGTTCGCCTCATCGCCGGGCCTCGGCGTGCTGGAACACCCCGTCTATGACGCCTGGCTGGTCGACTGCCGGGCATAGTCCAGCGCCTGCTGACCGGTCATCTCGGCCCTGAACGCCGCCATGTCGGGCGTCTGCTCCAGCGCCGGTCTCAGATCCTGCATGTAGAGCCGGTGCGGGACGTCGAGAATGTTGAACTGTTTCAGGTGATCGTTGACGAACTGGGCGTCCAGCAGGCTGAACCCCGCCCGGTTGAGGCGCGCCACCAGATGAACCAGCGCCACCTTTGAGGCGTCGCGCTGGCGGGTAAACATGCTCTCGCCGAAAAACGCCCCGCCGATCTGTACTCCATAGAGCCCGCCCACCAGCGTATCGCCCGCCCAGCATTCGACGCTGTGGGCATGCCCGCGATCGTGCAACTCGGTGTAGGCCTGCTCGATGCGGCGGTTGATCCAGGTGTCCCACCGGTCACGGATGACCGCGGCGCATCCGGCGATGACACCGGGGAAGTCGCCGTTCACCCGCACGATGAGGTCCGTGTTGCGTACCGTCCGGGCGAGGCGCGTCGGGATGTGAAACCGGTCCAGCGGGATCACCCCGCGAAAGTGCGGGCGGATCATGACCAGGGCGTCGTCGTCCCGACTGTCGGCCATGGGAAACGACCCATGGCGATAGGCGTGCAGCAGATAGTCGGCGGTCAGCGCCTCCGGCTCGATGGGCGTGGAGACCGCCTCGCTCAGCTGGCCGGACCCTTCTGGCGTTTGGCCCAGTTCTCCAGCCAGTGAATGTCGTAATCTCCGGACAGGATATCGGGCTCGTTCAACAGCTTCTGGAACAGGGGAATGGTGGTGTCGATGCCGCCGACGACCATCTCGTTCAGGCTGCGCTTCAGCCGTGCGAGGCAGGCCTCGCGGTCGCGACCGTGCACGATCAGCTTGCCGATCAGGCTGTCGTAATAGGGCGGGATCGTATAGCCGGCATAGATGGCGCTATCCATGCGCACCCCCAGGCCGCCGGGCGCGTGATAGTCGGTGATGGTGCCGGGCGAGGGGGTAAAGGTCTCGGCATTCTCGGCATTGATGCGACATTCGATGGCGTGGCCGGTGAATTTCACATCGTCCTGGGTGAACGACAGTGGCTCTCCGGCGGCAATGCGGATCTGTTCGCGAACCAGATCGACGCCGGTGATCATTTCCGTCACCGGATGCTCGACCTGCAGGCGGGTGTTCATCTCGATGAAGAAGAACTCGCCGTCCTCCCACAGGAATTCGATGGTGCCGACACCGAGGTAACCGATGGCCGCGATGGCCTTGTTGACGGTCTCGCCGATGGCGACGCGTTCAGCCGCCGACAGGGCGGGCGAGGGGGCCTCTTCGAGGATCTTCTGGTGGCGCCGCTGCAGCGAACAGTCGCGCTCGCCTAGGTGCACCACATTGCCGTGGCTGTCGGCCACGACCTGAAGCTCGATATGGCGAGGCTTCTGGAGGTAGCGCTCCATGTAGACCGCGCCGTTGCCAAAGGCCGCCTTGGCCTCGGACTGGGCCGTCTGGACGGCCTCGACCAGATCGTCGGCGGTCAGGGCCACCTTCATGCCGCGCCCGCCGCCGCCGGCGGCTGCCTTGACGATCAGGGGGAAGCCGATGGTCTTCGAGGCCGCGATGGCCGCCTCGATGGTCTCGACCTCGCCCTTCGAGCCCGGCACGCAGGGAATGCCGGCATCCAGCACCGTCTGCTTGGCCGTGATCTTGTCACCCATGACCCGGATGTGCTCGGCCTTGGGCCCGATGAATGTCATGCCGTGGGCCTCGACGATCTCGGCGAAGCGGGCGTTTTCCGACAGGAATCCATAGCCGGGGTGGATCGCCTGGGCACCGGTGATTTCGGCCGCCGCGATGATCGAGGGAATGTTCAGATACGACTTGGCCGCCGGCGCCGGGCCGATGCAGACGCTTTCGTCGGCCAGCCGCACCCACATGGCGCCCCGGTCGGCTTCCGAGTGCACGGCCACGGTGGAGATGCCCATCTCCTTGCAGGCGCGGTGGATACGCAGGGCGATCTCACCCCGGTTGGCAATCAGGACCTTGCTAAACACCGGCTCAGGCCTCGAGCAGGACGAGGGGTTCGCCGAACTCGACCGGCTGGGCGTCGCCCACAAGCACATCCGCGACCACGCCGTCGCGCGGGGCCTGGATCGGGTTCATCGTCTTCATGGCTTCGACGATCAGCAGGGTCTGGCCCTTCTTCACCTTGTCGCCGATGTTCACAAACGGCGGAGCCTCGGGCGAGGCCTGCAGATAGACGGTGCCGACCATCGGCGACTTCACCTCTTCGCCCGAGCGGGCGACGATGGTGGCCGGATCGCTGGGCATCGGCGCGGCGGGCGCGGCAGCGGCTGCGGGGGACGGGGCGGCCGCCGGTGCAGGGGCCGCGGCATAGGTGACGGGTCCGGCCGCGACCGTCAGCTCGCGCGCCACGCGGATCTTCAGTTCACCGCGCTCGACCTCGATCTCCGAGAGCTCGGTTTCCTTCAGGATGTCCGCCAGCTGGCGAACCAGGGTGGTGTCGATCTCGGCGTCGTTCGGCAATTTCTTCACAGCCATAGGGGAAGGGACCTTCTTGTTCATTCTTCAACGAGCCGCGACGTCAGCGCGTTCCTGCGCCAGCCGGAGCGCGGCCTTGACCGCCAGCTCGTAACCATGGGGGCCAAAGCCCGAAATGACGCCGGTTGCCACCAGCGAGACATAGGAATGGCGCCGGAACTCCTCCCGCGCCGCCGGATTGCTCAGATGGCACTCCACGACCGGAATGTCCAAGGTCTTGAGCGCATCCAGCAGGGCAATCGAGGTGTGGGTGAAGGCCGCCGGGTTGATGACCAGCGCCCGCGCGCTGCTCCGGGCCTCATGAATCCATTCGACCAGCTGACCTTCGTGGTTCGACTGGCGAAAGACCACCGGCACGTCGCCTGCCGCCGCCTCGCACAGGGACTGGATGTCAGCCAGCGTCTCGCGACCATAGATGTCCGGCTCACGCTCTCCCAGCAGGTTGAGGTTCGGGCCGTTCAGAACGTGGAGGGCGAGGGTCTCGGGCATTGCGCTCATGAAAAGGGCGGTCCGACCGGAATCGGACCTGCCTTTTAGCCGAGGCGGGGCGGTTATCAAACCGCGCGCGTGAAAGATTGCCCCTGCGGCAACCGGGCGCGGCGGAGCGCGTCGTCCGGGCCTCTGGCGTCCCCTTTCGGAATGCGGCAAGGGGGCGGGCAAATCCCCTCCGCCGGAGACTGCCTTGGACCGCCTCAGACAGATTGTGACGTCGCCCCGGACCGAGCGATTCATTCTCGCCCTGATCATCCTGAATGCGATCACCCTGGGGCTCGAGACCAGCGCCTGGGTCATGGACCGCGTCGGCCCGGTGCTGCTGGTGCTGGACAAGATCGTGCTGGCCATCTTCGTGGTCGAGGTGGTGGCCCGCATCGCGGTGCACCGGCTGGCCTTTTTCAAGGACCCGTGGAGCCTGTTCGACTTCGGCGTCGTGGCCATCGCCCTGGTGCCGGCGGCCGGCCCGTTCTCGGTGCTGCGCGCCCTGAGGATCCTGCGCGTGCTGCGCATGATCACCATTGTGCCGTCGCTGAAGCGGGTGGTCGGCGCCCTGATCAGCGCCCTGCCGGGCATGGGCTCGATCGTGCTGCTGATGGGGCTGATCTTCTATGTGGCGTCGGTCATGGCGACCAAGCTGTTTGGCGCCGACTTCCCCCAGTGGTTCGGTTCGATCCCGGCCTCGGCCTATTCCCTGTTCCAGATCATGACGCTGGAGAGCTGGTCGATGGGCATCGTCCGGCCGGTGATGGAGGTGCATCCCTATGCCTGGCTGTTCTTTGTCCCGTTCATCCTGTGCACCACCTTCACCATGCTGAACCTGTTCATCGGCATCGTCGTCAACGCCATGCAGGCCGAGCACGAGGAAGAGGCGAAGGCCGAGCGGCGCAAGCTGGAAGAGGACCTGCGTCTGGCCAGCGAGGAACGCCAGCAGGCCCATGCAGAAGACGTCGCCGACATGGCCGCCCTGCGCGGCGAACTGGCCGAGCTGAGACGCGCCATGACCGATCTGAGCACCAGCCTGACGGGTCGCCCCGGCTAGATGCAGGCCCCGCCCCTGTGCTACCCGGGCCCCCTGCCGAGGAAGGACGCTGCCGTGCTGCATATCCAGGTCAATGGCGAAGACCGCAACGTCACCGCGACCACCCTGACCGCCCTGGTCGAGGAACTGGGCCTCGACCCGCGCAAGGTCGCCATCGAGCGCAACCTCGAGATCGTGCCGAAGTCCCTCCACCCCACCACCACCCTGACCGACGGCGACCGCATCGAAATCGTCCAGTTCGTCGGCGGGGGGTGAATTTCGCTTCACGCCTCTTTTGCCGGATGCGCGGGAGGCCTAGGTGTCGCCCATGACTGACAAACACTCCGACACCTGGACCGTTGCCGGTCGCACCTTTTCCTCGCGGCTGATCGTGGGGACCGGCAAGTATGCTGACTATGCCCAGAACGCTGCGGCGGCCGAGGCGGCGGGGGCGGAGATCGTCACCGTGGCCCTGCGCCGGGTGAACCTGTCGGACCCCAGCCAGCCGATGCTGGTCGATCACGTGAAGCCCGACCGCTTTACCTATCTGCCCAATACGGCCGGCTGTTTCACCGGCGAGGATGCGGTCCGGACGCTCAGGCTGGCGCGCGAGGCGGGCGGCTGGAATCTGGTCAAGCTGGAGGTGCTGTCGAACACGCCGCACCTCTATCCCGACATGCCCGAGACGCTTCGCGCGCTGGAGATGCTGGTCAAGGACGGCTTTGACGTCATGGTCTATTGCACCGATGACGTGGTCATGGCCCGCCATCTGGAAGAGGCAGGCGCCGCCGCCATCATGCCCGCCGCCGCCCCGATCGGTTCGGGTCTGGGCATCCAGAACCGGGTCAATGTGCGGCTGATCGTCGAACAGGCCAAGGTGCCGGTGCTGGTCGATGCCGGGGTGGGCACGGCATCGGATGCCGCCATCGCCATGGAACTGGGCTGCGACGCCGTGCTGATGAACACCGCCATCGCTGAGGCCAAGGACCCCATCCGCATGGCGCGCGCCATGAAGCATGCGGTGATCGCGGGGCGCGAGGCCTATCTGGCCGGGCGCATGCCCAAGCGCCGCTACGCCAGCGCCTCGTCGCCGCTCAGTGGGCTGATCTAGCGGGCCGCTGCGATGGCCTGGGCGATGGCCGCGGGGGCATTGCTGGCGCTGGCCCGGCCGTTGATGAAGAAGGTCGGCGTGCCGTCCATGCCGACCGCGCCGGCCCCCGCCTGAACATCCGCCAGAATGCGGCTGACCGACGGAGCGTTCAGGGCCGCACCGTCCGGGCCGGTGTCGACGCCGTTCTCGGCCAGAATGCGGTCGATGACTTCGTGCGACAGGGCGCTCTCAGCCATCAGGGCCTGATGGACCGCCAGGTACTTGCCTTGGCTGTGCGCGACCAGAGCGGCCCGCGCGGCGTGCTGCGAGACGGTGCTGGTGCCGGCATCCAGGATCGGCCATTCGCGGAACACGAAACGGACGTCGGGATGGGCGCGCATCAGCTCCATCACACCGGGTGCGGCCGTCTTGCAGTACGGGCAGCGGTAATCGAAATATTCGACGACGGTCACCGCCGCGTCGGGCGGACCGAACACCGGCTCGCCCGGCCCGGGCTCCAGCACCTGGGGCAGGGCGGCGATGCCTGCGTTCAGCCGCTCGATCCTCTGGCTGGCGGCCTGCTGGTCGCGGGCCTGAACCATTTCGTCGAGGATCTGGGGGTTTTCGACCAGATAGGTTCGCACACGGGTCTCAAAGCCACCGCCAAAGCTGGCCCAGGCCGACAGGCCGAGCGCGATCACGGACACCGCCACCGCGGCCTGCACGCCATAGCGAGCCATCCAGCCGGGTTGCGGAACCGGCGTGAGAGCCGGAGGCGGCTGGACGGCCTCAGGGGCAGGCTTGCGCGCGGCGCGGCGCTTGGGGGCGGGCGGTGTGTCGGTCATGCGGTCTCTAGTTCACGGGTTCCGGAGGCAGGACCCCTGTTGGGCGCCTCGCCGTCGATTCGTCCAGCACCCGCAGGTCGTCCATGGTCGCTCCGGATGCCAGGATAATGTCCATGGCGCGGCGCCATTCCATCGAGCCGGGCTCCAGCATGTCGCGGGCGCGCAGGGCAAACTGGGTCGCCTGATCAACCTGACCGATGGCGTAGTGGTATTCGGCCGAGGCCAGCCGCGCCTCGCCCTCACGGCCCAGCTGGGAATAGGCCTGACCCAGCAGGCGCCAGGCCATGGGGTTGTCATGCTCCAGTACCGTGGCCTGTTTCAGCTCGACGACGGCGCGTTCCAGCAGGTCGTCATCGCGCGATTCCAGCAGGGCGTGGCCCAGATTGATCCGAAGCAGCGGCGCGTCCGGCATGAGCTCGACCGAGCGCTGGTGCGCCTCGATGGCCTCGACCGGACGGCCTTCCTCGAAATAGATCTGGCCCTTCAGCTCCCAGAAGAAGGGGTTGTCGGGCTGTTCCTCGATCAGGGCGTCCACGGCAGCCAGCGCCCGGTCGGTCTGACCGTCGCGGAACCAGGCGATGGTCCGCGCATAACGGGCGGGCAGGGAGGTGTCGCTCTCGGGATATTCGCGCAGGGTAATGCCCGGATGATCCATGAAGGCGTGGATCTTGGCGATGATCAGGGCGTGCTCCGCCATCCGCTCAGGGCTGTCGACCTCGTCGTAATAGGGGGAGGACTCGACCGGGCCGCGCAGGTTCTCGATGCGGCGCGAGGACAGGGGGTGGCTGCGGAAATAGGGAAAGCGGCGGGCTTCGGAGAAGACTTCCTGCGAGCGGAAATTCTCGAAGAATTCGATCAGGCCCCGACCGGAAAGACCAGCTGACTCCAGTGCTCGGGCGGCGGTGATATCGGCCTCGCCCTCCTGGCTCTGCATATACCGAAGCGCACCCAGGGTGCCAAAATACTGGCTGGAGGCCACCAGCATGGCGGCGGCGTCCGGCGCACCGGCCACGGCGGCGAGCGCGCCCAGCGCCATGGTCATAAGAAACGGCTGCATGCCCGCGTTCTGCACCCCGTCGCGCAGGGTGTGGCGGTTGCGGATGTGGCCGCCCTCATGGGCGATGACGCCCAGCAGTTGGTTGGGATTGTCGGTCTCGAGGATCAGGCCGGTGTTCAGCCCCATGATCCGGCCGCGCGTGGCAAAGGCGTTCAGCGACGGATCATTGACCAGCAGGATGGTCATTTCATCCGGCTCCAGTCCCATCGCCGTGAACACGGGCGCGGACCAGTCGTGGATGATTCCCTCGATCTCCGTATCGCGGATGATGCTCTGGGCCTGGGCGTGCGCTGGCAGCGCCAGCAGCGCCGCGATGGCGACAGCTACACCGGTGATGCGGGAAACAGATCGCTTAAGCCAGCTCAAGGTACGCTCCTGTCCGACGGCGACCGGCCCGGTCGCCCTTTTCCGGGATCGTCATTGGTCGCCGGGCGACAAGGCCAAACAATGGCCGTCCCGCCCGGCATGACCGGTCACCGTGATCATCCCCCATGATGGGGCGTCAGGTCAAAGGCGCCACCACCCGCGCTTGGGCTTGGGCGGAGGGGCCGTGATCTGGTTCGGGTCGCTGGCCAGGATTTCCTCGACATCGACCGTCTTGCGCGCGGAAGCAGGCTTGCTGACGACGACATCGTCCGCAGGTTCCTCGGCAACAGGTGCCGGTTCACCAGGGGCCTCCGGTTCGACCGGCGTCGGCGGCAGGGTCGTCTCGGCTTCGACCTCGACGGGGACCTCATCGTCCGTGGCTTCGGTGACGACCTTACGACGCACGCGGCGGCGTTTCGGAGCGGGCTCGACGTCCGCCGTTTCCGTCACAGGCACCGACGTTTCGGTCTCGGCCGAAGCGGTGACGGCGGTATCGACCGGCTCTTCGTCGATCATGCCTTCATTGGCGGCGCGAGCCTCGGCGCGCGGGCTGGCCTCGTCGGAACCGGTCCGATCCCGTCCGCGTCCACGACGGCGACGACGGCGACGGCCACCGCCCTCGCGTTCGCCTTCGTTCTCGCCGTCATCATTGGCAGGATGGCTGTCGGCCTTGTCAGCCTGCACAGGCCGGGGCTCGGTCGAGTCCGTATCAGCATGGGGGTTCAGCGGATCGAACCAGACATAGGGGTCGGTCAGCGAGGGTGTGCGACCGCGCACCCAGTTGAAGCCGTCCCGTTCGCTGTCCTCGCGGACGCGACGTCCGCCGCGACGACCCCGACGGCGGCGGCGGCCCCCGTCCTCGCTGTCGTCGTCCGAAGCCTCCGGAGCCGGTGCGCGCTGACGGCCCCGGTCGCGCGGTGCGCGGTCTTCCTGAACGGTTTCGTCGGCATCCTCGGATGCGACGTCGAAGTCCTCATCCTCGTCTTCGTCCTCATAGTCCTCGTCAAAGGCCAGATCGTCGACCGGCATGTCATCGACCGGCAGGGCATCGGCCTCGGGGGCGACGAACTCGGGATCCGTGGTCAGCCGCTCGATGGCATAGTCGCCCGGCGCCAGGCTCTCGTCGACCGAGACCATAACCACCACGCCGCGCATCCGCGCCATGGCGTCCAGATAGGCGCGCTTGTGATTCAGGATGTACAGGGCTGCGTCCAGCGGCACTTTCAGGCCGATGGTCCCGGCACCATTCTTGCCGGCTTCGATATCGACGCCGCGCAGCATCATCAACGCCGCCGACTCCGCCGAGCGAACCCGTCCGGCGCCCTGGCAGTGCGGGCAGACCTCGGTGGCCCCCTCGATCACGCCCAGACGACGACGCTGGCGGCTGATTTCCATCAGGCCAAAGTCCGAGATACGGCCCATCTGGATGCGGGCGCGATCCTTGGCCAGCGCATCCTTCATGGTCTTTTCGACCGACCGGTTGTTCTTCGACTCATCCATGTCGATGAAGTCGATGACCACCAGCCCGGCCAGATCGCGCAGCCGCAACTGGCGCGCAGCCTCGACGGCGGCTTCCAGATTGGTCTTGTAGGCTGTCTGCTCGACGTTGCGTTCCTTGGTCGCGCGGCCCGAGTTGACGTCGATGGCGACCAGCGCCTCGGTCTGGTTGATCACCAGATAGCCACCGGACTTCAGCGGCACCGTCGGCTGGTGGATCTGGGTCAGCAGATCCTCGATGCCGTGGGCGGCGAACAGCGGCTTGGAGCCGGTATACAGGTGCACCTTCTTCGCATGGGCGGGCATCAGCACGCGCATGAAGTCGCGGGCCTGCTTCCAGCCCTCATAGCCCTCGACCTGGATGCCGTCGAAATCCTTGTCGAACATGTCGCGCACGGCGCGGCGGACAAGGTTTTCTTCTTCGTAGATCAGACTGGGCGCGTTCGAGCCCAGGGTGGTCTCGCGGATCGTCTCCCACAGTCGCAGCAGATATTCATAGTCACGCTTGATCTCGGCCTTGGTGCGCTTGGCGCCGGCCGTGCGGATGATCAGGCCCATGCCCTTGGGCACGTCCAGTGCCGCTGCCGCCGCCTTCAGGCGCTTGCGATCCGTGGCCTGGGTGATCTTGCGCGAGATGCCGCCGCCCTTGCCGGTGTTGGGCATCAGCACGCAGTAGCGGCCGGCCAGCGACAGCCAGGTGGTCAGGGCCGCGCCCTTGGCGCCGCGCTCGTCCTTGACCACCTGCACCAGCAGGATCTGACGACGGCGGATAACGTCCTGGATCTTGTAGCGCCGCATCAGGCGCCGCTTCAGACGTTCCTCGTCGGCCAGCCCGCCTTCCGACTCACCGTCGTCGCTCTCGCGGCCCAGATCGTCGTGCTCAGAGTCGTCATCGGATGACGAATTGGACAACTCGGCCATGATCGCCTCGCGATCGGCGACCGGGATCTGGTAATAGTCCGGGTGGATTTCGTTGAAGGCTAGGAAGCCGTGGCGATTGCCGCCGTATTCGACGAAGGCGGCCTGAAGGCTGGGCTCTACCCGTGTGACCTTGGCCAGATAGATGTTGCCGCGAAGTTGGCGACGGGCGCGGGATTCAAAGTCGAATTCCTCAACCTGGCGCGCCTCTACGATGGCGACGCGGGTCTCCTCGGCATGGGCCGCGTCGATAAGCATTGTCTTGGACATGAAGGATCTTTCCTGGGCGCGCCGGTCCCCGCCCGTCGGGACGTGTCCCGACCGGTCGAGCGGCTCGCCTGAATGAATGAGGGGCATGGACCCGGATGAACCCCGCGCAGACGGTCAGGCCGTCGGCTGTGCGAACAGGTTCGATCTCCAGATTCGAGCGGGTCGAAAGGCCCATGGTCGTGCGTGTTCCTGAAACGCGGCCCGGTGGCTGCCAGACATCCCTTTCGTCGGGGGTCTTTCATCCGTGGGGCCGGTTCCGCCCTGTCGTCCGTCGGTCAGGCCGTGCGGGCGTCAGAAGGGTGGGATCGGGGCTGATGGCCGCACGGCCCGCACGAAACGGGCCGCGACCGCAGCACACAGACAATAGGCAGCCCGTGCGCGAATTGAAAGCGACTTGGCCTTAACGGAATCCACAGAGGCCTGTGTCAGGTGTGGCATCACCGAAAATCGGTCCTGTGAATACCTGCGGTTACGACAGAATGCGCGCGACACTGAAATTCGATCTGGCCCGGTGGGGGGCGAAGGAATGGGCCATGACCGCCCTGGCCCTTGTCGTGCTTTGCACCTTGCTGCTGACCGCCACGCGCGGGCTGGCTCTCGGAGCCGACGGTGATGTCCTGAGGGTGCGCTTCGGCGGGGATGCCCAGCGCACCCGCGTGGTCATTGATCTGGACGCCTCGACGCGCGGCACCCTCGTCGAGGCCGGAGGCAGCGGCCAACTGGTCGTCGATCTGGACAATATTCGCGCCGGTCGTGGCCAGAGCGGGCCGGGGATGGGGCTGGTGCGCACCTATCGCGTCGCCCAGGCCGGCAGCCGCTCGCGAATCGAACTGGCCCTGGCGTCGGGGGTCGAAGTCGAGCGTCGCTTCCTGCTGTCGCCCGGCGATGGCGTCGAGCACTATCGCTATGTCATCGATCTGAAGGCCACAGGCGAGGCGTCGACCGCCATGGCGACGCCGCCGCCCCGGGGCGCCGCCACACCGGCGCGTGGCCGGCGCGGGGATCAGCGGCCCCTGATCGTCATCGACCCCGGTCATGGCGGGCGAGACCCCGGCGCATCAGGCCAGCAGTCGCGCGAAAGTGCCATAACCCTTGCCGCCGGTCTGGCGCTCAAGGCTGAACTGGAGCGCACGGGCCGTTATCGCGTCCTCATGACCCGTTCGACCGATGTCTATGTCGGCCTGCCGCGCCGGGTCGAGATCGCCCGCGAGGCGGGTGCGGACCTGTTCATCAGCCTGCACGCCGACGCCGGGGCCGATCCGGCCACGCGCGGCGCCAGCGTCTATACCCTGTCCGAACAGGGCGCCGGGCGGGCCGTACGCGAGTTTACCGTTCGCGATGACTGGCACCGCGAGCTGCATCTGCCCGGCCAGGACCCGTCGGTGGACCGCATCCTGCTGGATATGACCCAGCGTTCGACCCAGAATCGCTCGGCCTGGTTCGCGCGGTCGCTGCTGGGCGAGATCGAGCGCACCGGCCACCCCATGCTGCGGCGCAGCCACCGTGATGCCGGTCTGGCGGTCCTGCTGGCCCCCGATGTTCCGGCGGTGCTGCTGGAGATGGGGTTCGTCACCAATCCTGAGGACGAACGCATCCTGCTGGACGAGCGCCGCCGTCGCGACCTCATGCGGGGCGTGGTGGCGGGCATCGACGCCTATTTCCAGGCGCTGCAAAGCCCGACCCGCTATGCCGGGACGCCACAGGCCGGTGGCACCCCCTGACCGGCCAATGCCCCGCCGTGACGTTACAGACCCTTTCGCGGGGCGGCGACGCGGGCTAAACCCTCAGGACAGGTCCTGTCGGAGTGAGCGGTGAAGATAGCCGAACGTTGGTTCGTGATGGCGGGTATCGGCCTTTTGGGCGCGATTGCCCTGGCTGGCCTGGTGGTCACCGTTTACGCGGCGTGGCTTTTCCATGACCTGCCTGATGCGACCGAGCTGGCCGATTACCGGCCGGCGACGGCCACGCGCGTTTATGCCGGTGACGGCACCCTGATCGGCGAGTTTTCCGAAGAACGCCGAATCTATGTGTCCTACGACCAGATCCCGCCCGTCGTGATCCAGGCGTTTCTGGCCGCCGAAGACCGGAATTTCTTCAGCCACGGCGGCGTCGATGTCTCGGGCCTCGGCCGGGCCATGTTCAAGAACATCTTCAACGTGGCGACCGGGCGCAGGCTTGAGGGTGGATCGACCATCACCCAGCAGGTCGCCAAGAACATCATGCTGACCAATGAGACCAGCGTGAACCGCAAGTTGAAGGAGGCCATCCTTTCCAGCCGGCTTGAGGCGACCCTCAGCAAGGAACAGATCATCGAGCTGTACCTGAACGAGATCTATCTGGGCTATCGGTCGTATGGCATCGCTTCGGCGGCCTACAACTATTTCGGCAAGTCGCTGGAGCAGCTGACGCCTGAAGAAGCCGCCTTCCTCGCGGCCCTGCCCAAGGGACCGACCAACTATCACCCTAAACGCTATCCCGAAGCCGCAAAGGCCCGGCGCGACTGGGTTCTCGGCGAAATGGCCGACAACCGGGCCCTGACGCAGCAGGAGCTGGCTGCCGCGCGCGCCAAACCCCTGATCACCCAGGACGCGCCGATGCGGGCCCAGTACCGCGACGCCGACTATTTCGTGGAAGAAGCTCGCCGCCGGGCCATTGCCGAATACGGTGCCCAGGCCATCAATGCAGGCGGCTATTACCTGCGCACCACCCTTGATCCGACCCTCCAGACGGCCGCCCGCAACGCCCTGATGACCGGGCTGGAGGCCTATGATCGCCGCCACGGCTGGCGCGGCCCCTGGGGCACCACAGACTTCGCAGACGGCTGGCAGGAGGAGGCCCGGAAGAAAACCACGCCCCCTGAACGGCGGAACTGGCAGGCGGCGGCGGTCGAGAGCGTATCGGGCAACACCGTTCGCATCCGTCTGGCCGTCAGTGACGGTGTTGGCGCTCTGGTCCCGGCAGATGCCGCCTGGGCCAATGCCAACAAACGGCTGCAGCGGGGCGACCTGATCTTTGTCGAGCCGCGTGGCGACCAGTTCGCGCTGAAACAAATTCCGGCCGTCAACGGCGCCCTGGTTGCCATCGACCCCCAGACCGGCCGGGTACTGGCCATGGTCGGCGGCTACTCCTACGCCCTGTCCAGCTTCAACCGCGCGACCCAGGCCCGACGCCAGCCCGGCTCGGCCTTCAAGCCGATCGTCTATGCCGCCGCGCTGGAGGGCGACTTCACCCCGGCCTCGATCGTACTGGACGCGCCGATCAGCTTTGCCGGTGGTCCGAACGGCACCCGCTGGACGCCAGAAAATTACAGCCGCGAATATTATGGCCCGCAGACCCTGCGCCGGGGGCTGGAGCTGTCGCGCAACGTCATGACCGTCCGGCTGGCCGATCAGGTCGGCATGCGCAAGATCGTCGATCTGGCCGAGACCATGGGTGTGGCCGATGACCTGCAGCCCAATCTGTCGGTGTCGCTGGGCGCCGGCGAGACCACGCCCTATGACCTCACCGCCGCCTATGCCGCCTTCGTCAATGGTGGACGCCGGATCGAACCCTATCTGATCGAACTGATCCAGGACCGGAACGGCGAGACGGTGTTCAATGCCGAAGACCGCACCTGCCGCGAGTGCACCCGGGGCTTCAGCGGGCAGGAATCACCGCGTCTCGAGCCGCGCGGGGAACAGGTCATCGACCCCATCACCGCCTATCAGGTCAGTTCGATGCTGGAAGGCGTCATCCAGCGCGGCACCGGCGCCAGCGCCCGCGGTCTCGGCCGCTGGGTCGGGGGCAAGACCGGCACGACCAATGAATACCGTTCGGCCTGGTTCGTCGGCTTCACGACCGACATTGTCGTGGGCGTCTTCATCGGCTTTGACGACAACCGCCCCATGGGACGGGGCGAGACCGGTGCGGCGACGCCCGTGCCCATCTTCAATGCCTTCATGCAGGAAGCCCTCAAGGAGTATCCGGCGCGGCCTTTCCTCAAGCCCCGGAATGCCGTCTTCCGCACGGTGAACGGTATCGAGGAAGCCTTCCGCCCCGGCACCGAGCGCCGCATCCCCGAGCCCACGCGTGAGCCCGAAACGCCGACGGGGCCGCAGAACTACAACGACATCATCCGGCGCGAGCAGGAAGAAAAGACGCGTCAGGAGGCCACTGCGCCCCCGGCCACCACGCCGCCTCCGCCCAAGAAGGAACCGGCAGAGGACTTGAGCGGGCTCTACTGACCCTCTAGGTACGCTGCTTGTCGCGCATCCGGCCTCACGGTCGGGTGCGCCTTTTCATCAGATCGCAGGAGTAGGCGATGAGAGCGGATGTCGAGGCCTTGAAGGCTGACATCGAGCAGAGCGTGGCTCTGCTCAGGAGGCGTCTTTGACTGGGATGTCGCCCTACGGAAACTGGATGAGCTGAACGCCCGGGTCGAGGACCCGACCCTGTGGGATGACCCCGACCAGGCCCAGGCCGTCAGCCGCGAACGCTCGCAGCTGGAAGCCCGGATCGGCACGGTGCGCGAGATGGAGACCGGTCTGGAAGAGGGCATCATGCTCTCGGAAATGGCCGATGAGGAAGACGACGAGGCCACCTATCAGGAAGCCGTCGCATCCCTGAAGACCATCAAGGACCGCGCCGCGCGCGCCGAGCTGGAAGCCCTGCTGTCCGGTGAGGCCGATGGCAATGACGCCTATCTGGAAGTGAACTCCGGCGCCGGCGGCACCGAGTCCAACGACTGGGCCGGCATGCTGCTGCGCATGTATTCCCGCTGGGCCAAAGCCCACGGCTATGAGGTCACGATCGAGGCCGAGGAATCCGGCGAACAGGCGGGGGTCAAGTCGGCCACCCTCCTGATCGAGGGACCCAACGCCTATGGCTGGCTGAAGTCGGAGTCGGGCGTGCATCGGCTGGTGCGCATCAGCCCCTATGACGCGGCGGCCAAACGCCACACCAGCTTCGCCTCGATCGGGGTGTCGCCCGTCGTGGATGACACCATCGAGATCGACATCAACCCGGCCGATGTCCGCACCGACACCTATCGCGCGTCCGGTGCGGGCGGTCAGCACATCAACAAGACCGACTCGGCTGTCCGTCTGACCCACGTACCGACCAACACGGTTGTGGCCTGTCAGGCCGGGCGCTCCCAGCACCAGAACCGCGAACAGGCCTGGAAGATGCTGCGCGCCCGTCTGTACGAACTGGAACTGCAAAAGCGCGAGGCCGCGGCCCAGGCCTTGGCCGACGCCAAGACCGACATCGGCTGGGGCCACCAGATCCGTTCCTACGTCCTGCAGCCCTATCAGATGGTCAAGGACCTGCGGACCAATGTCGAAACCTCCGACACCGACGGCGTGCTGAACGGCGATCTGGACGCCTTCATGGGCGCGGCGCTGGCGGCCCGGGTCGGCGAGACCCGCGATGGTGCCGACAGCTGATACGAAAAACGGGGCCGCGAGGCCCCGTTTCCATATCCGAAGAGATTGCCGACCCTAGTTGGACGACATGTCGATCCGTTGCGGCGTTTCGGCCTGGGGCACCGGCTGCGGGGCCTGGGCGGCAACCGCAGGCTGGGCCGACGGGCGCGGGGCCGAGGCCGGCGCGGCGTTTCGGCTGCCCTGGATGCAGCGGCCCTGGAAATAGGCGCCGATGTCGATCGACAGCTGTTCGGCGGTGATGTCGCCGTCGACGTAGGCGGTGGAGATCAGCTTGACCTGCTTGCCCGAGACGGCACCGACGATCCGGCCGCGCACCTCGACATAGTCGGCATTGACGCTGCCTTCGATGGCGCCGGTCTCGCCGACAATCAGGCGACCGACCTTGACGTCGCCCTTGATCTGGCCGTCGACCTGCAGGTCGCCCGAGCCCGAGATATTGCCTTCAAACCGCAGGTCCGCCGACAGGGTCGACAGATTGCGGCCCGACGACTGCTGTTGCGGCGCGGGCTGGCGCGGCTGGGACGAGGGGGCCTGTGCCGCCTGCGATGCCTGGGGCGCCTGCGGCATGTCGGGCAGCGGCGGGATCGACGGCACCGACGACGGCTTGGCGGGGGACTTCGACTTATTGAACAAGATAATCTCCGGCTTTCATGAAGCGGGCTGGATTCTGGGCGCGGCCGTTCATCCAGACCTCATAGTGCAGGTGCACACCGGTCGACCGTCCGGTCGAACCCATGGCCCCGATTCTTTGGCCCAGCGCGACCCGCTGCCCGATTTGAACGGACGCCGAGTTGAGATGGGCGTAGCGCGTCTTGAAACCGCCTCCGTGGTCTATCTCAACGGTGTTGCCATACCCTGAACGAACGCCAACAAAAGACACCACCCCCGGCGCGGTCGAATAGATCGGCGTATTCAGCGGCGCGGCAAAGTCCTGACCCTGATGCAGGGCAGGGCGACCGTTGAACGGATCGAACCGCACGCCAAAGCCCGAGGTCGTGCGCGCCTGGGTCGGCCGGGCAAACGGCAGGCCGCCGGACGCGTCGGTCAGGGCGCGCATATCGCCCAGATTGCTGGTCGCGCTGAGGATGCGGGCGGCGAACGGCTCATCGACATCCAGAATGGCCGCCAGCGCGCTCGGATCGTCCGCCTGGATCAGCGGCCCGCCCAGCGAGGTGCCCTGTCCGATGTAGGCGGCAGGGTTCAACCCGGCCAGCCGGAAGGCTAGCCGCAGCCGTTCGGCGCGGGTCTCGGCGAACTGTTCAGCCCGGGCGATCAGACGCTCCTGATCCATGCGCACCGCGGCCATGCGCTCGATCGGCGTGCGGCTGTCGGAGTCGCTCATGACGACGGGCTGCAGCTCCAGCTCGGCGCCGTCCACGCCACGGAAGGTGCCCATGACCTGGGTCAGGGCGGCGTGGCGCCGCTCGACCATCTGGGCCATTTCCTCGAGCGAGCCGGTGCTGGCGGTCATCCGCACCACGGCGGTCTCAAGACGGGCCTGCAGATCGGCATTGACGCGCTCGGACGTCGCGCGGGCCTGGGCCACAGCGCGCTCGGCCTGGCTGACGCCGATCATGTCGAGGATGAAGCCGCAGCTGGCGATCGCGCCCCAGCCGATCAGTCCCACGGCCACCGCCCCCATCAGGATCTGGCGTCGGGCCGTCAGGGCGTAGGCCTGAACCTCATCGCCCGTGCGAAGATAGATGTAACGGACAGGAAACCACCGTTGGAGCCATCCTGTCCGGGTCGTTTCTGCCTCGTCGCGCATACGCTACACCCCCGAACGCACGCTTTATGCGCCAGCGACGGTGAAGCTTCAACCCTGTTAGGGAAGCATTAACCCTCTTTGGAATCGTATTCGGAGAATAACGCTGCTCGGCAAGACTGGATTTCGCCTGTCACGCGAACCGCGAATCTGGCTTTCCGTGACGACCCGTCAGCTCTCGGACAGTTGTCGGTCTCGCAGGTCGGACTGCGAATCTACAAGCTGCGAACAGCTTGCAGAACCTCCTCGGCATGGCCCTTGACCTTCACCCGGGGCCACTGGTGGCGGATCACGCCCTGGGCATCAATCAGGAAGGTGGCGCGCTCGATGCCCATATAGGTCCGGCCGTACATCGACTTTTCGACCCAGGTGCCGAACGCCGCACAGACGCTCTCATCCTCGTCCGCCGCCAGGGTGACGGTCAGGTCGTGCTTGGCCTTGAAGTTCGACAGCTTCTTAACCGTGTCCTTCGACACGCCGATCACCCGGGCCCCTGCGGCGGCAAAGTCGTCCATCAAGGACGAGAAGTCCTTGCCCTCGGTCGTGCAGCCGGGCGTGTCCGCCTTCGGATAGAAGTAGAGCACATAGGGCCGGCCCTTCAGCGCCCCGTCACTGACCCGGTCCCCGTCGGCGGTCGGCATGTCAAATGCCGGAACGGGTTTGCCTTCAAGCTCGGACATCTGCGTCTCCTCAGACAGGTCTCACCAGAACGATCTTCTTCTTGCCGGCGGCCAGTTTCAGGACACCGTCTGCATTGATATCCGCCGCCTCGATCAGGCGGGCCCCATGGGCAACCGGTTCATCATTGAGCCGCAGCCCGCCCCCCTGGGCCAGACGCCGGGCCTCACCGTTGGAGGCCGTCAGGCCGGCCCGCGTCGTCACGGCCGCGATCATCGCTCCAATCACCTCGTCCTGCGGCAGCTCAACCGTGGGCAGGTCCGCAGACAGCGTTCCCCGCTCGAACGCGCCCTCGGCCGCAGCGCGCGCCTTGTCCGCCTCGCCGGCGCCGTGCAGCATGGTCGTTGCGGCATCGGCCAGAGCCTTCTTGGCGTCGTTGATGGCCGCGCCGTCCAGCGCTTCCAGCCGCGCGATCTCGTCCAGCGGCAGGTCGGTGAACAGGCGCAGGAATTTGCCCACATCCGCATCATCCACATTCCGCCAGAACTGCCAGTAGTCGTACGGGCTCAGCTGCTCGGCGTTCAGCCACACCGCACCCTGGGCCGTCTTGCCCATCTTGCCGCCCGATGCCGTGGTCAACAGCGGCGTGGTCAGGCCAAAGGCGGCCTTCTGGTCCACCCGCCGCACCAGATCGACACCCGAGACAATATTCCCCCACTGATCCGAGCCGCCCATCTGCAGCGTCACATTCAGCCGCCGGTTCAGCTCGAGGAAGTCCACCGACTGCATCAGCATGTAGTTGAACTCGAGGAAGGTCATCGGCTGCTCGCGTTCAAGCCGCAGTTTGACCGAGTCAAAGGCCAGCATGCGGTTGACCGTGAAATGGGTGCCGTAGTCCCTCAGGAACTGGATGTAGCCATAGGTCGACAGCCAGTCGTCATTGTCGATCATGACCGCATCGGTCGGCCCGTCGCCGAACGTCAGGAATTTCTCGAACACCGTGCGGATCGAGGCGATGTTCGACTGGATCGTCTCGTCGGTCAGCTGGGGCCGCGAGGCATCCTTGCCGGTCGGATCGCCGACCTTGGTCGTGCCGCCGCCCATGACCACCACGGGGCGATGCCCGGCCTGCTGCAGCCGGCGCAGCATCATGATCTGGATCAGCGAGCCGACGTGCAGGCTGGGGGCCGTCGCGTCAAACCCGATATAGCCCGACACCACGCCCGACCGCGTTGCCGCATCCAGCTCGTCCGGATGGGTGATCTGGTGGATATAGCCGCGATCCCGCAGCGTCTTGAGAAAGTCGGACTGAAAGGCGTGATCGGTCATGGGGCTTAAGGCATGGCGGGAAAGGGAAGGGGCGTGTAGCACGGACATCTGGCTAGGCGAACCGAGCGCGCAACCATGATCCTGAATGCTGCCCTGTCCGCCTTCGGTGCGTCCGGCTTTCATAACTCGGAAGCGATCACGGTTGAGTTCGATATCGAAGGGCGGAGCTGGATCCATGTCAGCTTTCGGCTGAGCGGTTTCGGAGGCCAGGTCGTGCTTCCGGAATGGCTGGACTCGATTGCAGCCACCCATGCTCGGCGAAGCGCTGACTATGCGGCAGCCTTTGTCGCAAACAGAAATGGCAAGAAGGCAAACCCGCTGACGGCGTCGGACCCTGATCTTGGGCGAGCCGACGGGCTTTGGCGCACGACCTGCTTTGAGGTCTTCGCGCAGCTTCGTGACGGCAGCTACGCCGAATTCAACATCTCGCCCTCAGGGCAGTGGGCTGCCTACCACTTCAGCAGCTATCGTGAAGGGGGGGGGAACCTTGATGGTCATGTCCAGGTGATCCGGTCGGAACAGGCAGGTGGCGCGTTCGAGCTGGACGCCATCCTCCACTGGCCCGAATGGCCCCACATTGATCGCATCGCCCTCTCCGCCGTGATCGAGGCGAGCGATGGCTCGCTCAGCTACTGGGCGCTGGCGCATCCGTCGGATAAGCCCGACTTTCATCATCCCGACTCGTTCGTGCTGGAGCTCTCATGAAGACCGGTCTCGACCGCCTGCTGTCCGAACCGGACCTGCGTGCCCCGCTCAAGGGCCGTCGCGTGGCCCTGCTGGCCCATCCGGCCTCGGTGACCGAAGACCTGACCCATGCCATCGACGCCCTGGTCGCCTGCCCGGACATCGACATCACCGCCGCCTTCGGTCCCCAGCACGGCATGAAGGGCGACCTGCAGGACAATATGATGGAGAGCCCGGACTATCGCGATCCGGTGCACGGCTTTCCGGTGTTCAGCCTGTATGGCGAGGTCCGCCGTCCGAGGGACGAATGGATGGACACCTTCGATGTCATCCTGATCGACCTGCAGGACCTTGGCTGTCGCATCTACACCTATGTGACGACCCTGCTGTATGTGCTGGAAGCCGCGCAGAAGCATGGCAAGACGGTCTGGGTGCTGGACCGCCCCAACCCCGCCGGTCGCCCGGTCGAGGGCACCCTGCTGCAGCCCGGCTATGAGAGTTTCGTCGGGGCCGGCCCCATGCCCATGCGCCACGGCCTGACCATGGGCGAGCTGGGCCACTGGTTCATCGACCATTTCAAGCTCGACGTGGATTACCGCGTCATCGAGATGCAGGGCTATGCCATTGACGCCGCGCCCGGCTACGGCTGGCCGCTGCTGGAGCGGGCGTGGATCAACCCCAGCCCCAATGCGCCGACGCTCAGCATGGCCCGCACCTATGCCGGCACGGTCATGCTGGAGGGCGCCACCCTGTCCGAAGGGCGCGGCACCACCCGCCCGCTGGAACTGTTCGGCGCCCCCGACATCGACGCCCGCGCCGCAATCGCCGAGATGCAGCGCCGAGCCCCCGACTGGCTGGCCGGGTGTACCCTCCGCGAAATGTGGTTCCAGCCGACCTTCCACAAACACGTTGGCCAGCTGTGCCACGGGGTGCAGATTCACGTCGAAGGCCCGCACTATGACCACGCCGCCTTCCGCCCCTGGCGGGTCCAGGCGCTGGGCTTCAAGGCCATCCGGGCCCTCTGGCCCGACTACGACCTGTGGCGGGATTTTCCGTACGAATATGCGTTCGGCAAGCTACCGATCGATGTGATCAACGGCGGCCGGTCGCTCAGGGAGTGGGTGGACGACGCGGGGGCCGAGGCGGGCGACCTCGACGCCATCGCCACGCCGGATGAAGCGGCGTGGGCGGAAACGCGCAAGGCGTTCCTGATCTACTGAGCGGCCTTACGCCGGGCGTTCTTCCAGCCGCTTGTCCAGATAGGCGGCGACGCGGCGGTCGACGGCACCGATGTGGTCCTGCCAGAAGTGGGTGGCCCCGTCCTCCAGCTCATAGTCGATGACGATGCCCTTCTGGGTGCGCAGCTTGTTGACCACGCGCTCGACCTCGACCGGCGGCACGATGGTGTCGGCCGTCCCGTGCAGGAACAGGCCGGAGGCCGGGCAGGGGGCCAGGAAGGAAAAATCATAGATGTTGGACGGCGGCGACACCGAGATGAAGCCGTCCGTCTCGGGCCGGCGCATCAACAGCTGCATGCCGATATAGGCGCCGAACTGATAGCCCGCGACCCAGGTCTGGCTGGCGGCGGGGTTCTCGGCCTGAAGCCAGTCCAGCGCGGTGGCGGCATCCGCCAGCTCGCCGATGCCCGAGTCGAACTCGCCCTGCGACTTGCCGACGCCGCGGCTGTTGTAGCGCAGGGTGGCAAAGCCCCGCTGCTGGAACAGCTGGAACAGCGTCACCACTACCGGATTGTTCATGTGGCCGGCGGCCTTGGGGTGCGGATGCAGGATCAGCGCGATCGGGGCATCGGGGCGCTTGCCGGGGGAATAGCGGGCTTCGAGACGACCGGAGGCACCCGGCAAAATCACTTCAGGCATGTGTCTTCAAACCATCCGGTTCAAAAGGTCACAGCGGTCGGGCGAATACTTGACTGCTGTAGTAGGACTTTCTAAGTGCCGGTACCCAATGGGCGCGGCGGCGAAGGCGCGGGTTCTAACATACCTCGTCGCCTCTGCGCGGTATTTTTGAAGGTGCGGGATGCGACTGTCGACGAAGGGACGCTATGCGGTGATGGCGATGGCCGATCTGGCCCGCAACGGTCGTGCGCTCGACGGGTCTGACCGCTCTGTCTCCTTGTCCGAAATCGCCCAGCGGCAAGAGATTTCCCTCAGCTATCTGGAACAGCTGTTCGCCCGCCTGCGCCGCTGCGGACTGGTGAAAAGCGTACGCGGGCCCGGTGGCGGCTATCGTCTGGCCAAACCGGCGGACGAGACGGTCGTCGCCGATATCGTGCTGGCCGTCGATGAGCCGATCCGCGCCACCCGCTGCGTCGCCCACGCCTCGCCGCGCGGCTGTATGGCCTCGGGCGAGCGCTGCATCACCCATAACCTCTGGGAAGACCTCGGCGCCGAGATCCACGCCTATCTGGCCGGGGTGTCGCTGGAAGATGTGGTCCTGAACCGCACCGGCAGCCGCCGTCGTGTGGCCTGCTCTCCGTCTGTATCCGCGCCCGGCGTGGGAGCCGCCGCATGACCGTCTATCTCGACTACAACGCCTCCGCCCTGATCCGGCCCGAGGTCCAGGCCCTGGTCACCCAGATCATGGCCGAGGGTGGCAATCCCAACGCTGTCCACGCCCGGGGCCGCCGCGCCCGCGCCCATATCGAGACCGCCCGCACCCGCGTCGCCGATCTGGTCGGGGTCGACACCAGCGCGGTGATCTTCTCTTCTGGCGGCACTGAGTCGAACGCCCAGGCGCTCGCCAGCGCCATCGCGGCGGGCTGTGAGCGGCTGATCGTTTCGGCCACCGAACATCCCTGCGTCGCCGAGACCGCGGCCATGTCGTCGGTCCCGGTCGAGACCCTGCCGGTCGATGCCAACGGTCAGGTCGATCTGGAATGGCTGGCCGGGGCGCTGAAACGTCCGGGCCGGGCCATGGTCGGCATCCACCACGCCAATAATGAAAGCGGCGTCATCCAGCCCATCGCCGAGGCCCGCGCGCTGGTCGCCGCCGCCGACGGCTGGCTGCACGTCGATGCCATCCAGTCGGCGGGCAAGATCGCGGTCTCCATGGCCGACCTGGCCGCAGACTCCCTGACCCTGTCCGGGCACAAGCTGGGCGGACTGCAGGGCGTCGGCGCCCTGGTGCTGGCCCCGGGCCGCAGCGCCGTGCGCATCCTGCACGGCGCGGGGCAGGAGCGCGGCCTGCGCGCCGGCACCGAAAATGTCCCCGGCATCGCCGCCTTTGGTGTGGCCGCCGAATGCGCCGCGCGTGACCTCGCGCACGACCATAGCGCCTGGCGCGACGCCGCCGCCGAACGCCTCAAGGCCGAGGGCGCGGTGGTGGTCGGCGAGGGCGCACCCCGCCTGCCCAACACCCTGTTCGTCGCCACGGACGGCTGGGACAGCCCGCAACAGTTGATCAGCCTCGACCTCAAGGGCGTCATGGTCTCGGCGGGTAGCGCCTGTTCCTCGGGCAAGACCAAACCGTCGAAAACCATGGTCGCCATGGGGCTGGAGCCGCTGGCCACCTTCGCCATCCGCGTCTCGGGCGGCTGGGGCACGGTCGAGAGCGACTGGCAGACCTTTGCCGACGCCTGGTGCGAGGCCCGCGCCCGCCTGCGCGCCCGCCAACCCGTCGGGGAGATCGCCTGATGGCCGCCGTCAAGGAAACCGTCGACGCCGTCGCCGCGCTGGAAAAATACGCGCATGGCTTCACAAGCGACATCGACACCGAATACGCCCCGCGTGGCCTGAATGCCGACATCGTCCGTTTCATCTCGGAGAAAAAGGGCGAGCCGGACTGGATGCTGGAGTGGCGCCTGGCCGCCTATGAGCGCTGGTTGGCCATGGAGGAACCCACCTGGGCCTCGGTCAAATATGAGCCGGTCGACTATCAGGAGCTGTTCTACTACGCCGCGCCGAAAAAGAAGGAGGGGCCGAAGAGCCTCGACGAGGTCGATCCCGAACTGCTGGCCGTCTACGAAAAGCTGGGCATCCCGCTGAAGGAACAAGCCGTGCTGGCCGGCGTCGAGGGCGCCCCGCGCTACGCCGTGGACGCCGTGTTCGACAGCGTCTCGGTCGTCACCACCTTCAAGGCCGAGCTGGCCAAGGTCGGCGTCATCTTCATGCCGATCTCCGAGGCCCTGCGCGAATACCCCGATCTGGTGCGCCAGTATCTGGGCTCGGTCGTGCCCGTCTCGGACAACTATTTCGCCGCCCTGAACAGCGCGGTCTTTTCGGACGGCAGCTTCGTCTACATCCCGCCGGGCGTGCGCTGCCCGATGGAGCTGTCCACCTATTTCCGCATCAACGCGTCCCAGACCGGCCAGTTCGAACGCACCCTGATCATCGCCGACAAGGGCAGCTATTGCTCCTATCTGGAGGGCTGCACCGCCCCGATGCGCGACGAGAACCAGCTGCACGCCGCCGTGGTCGAGCTGGTCGCGCTGGACGACGCCGAGATCAAATATTCGACGGTCCAGAACTGGTACCCCGGCGACGCCGAGGGCAAGGGCGGCATCTATAATTTCGTCACCAAGCGTGCCGACTGCCGCGGCGACCGCTCGAAGGTCAGCTGGACCCAGGTCGAGACCGGCTCGGCGGTGACGTGGAAGTATCCGTCCTGCATCCTCAAGGGCGAGGAGAGCTCGGGCGAATTCTATTCCATCGCCATCACCAACGGCCACCAGCAGGCCGACACCGGCACCAAGATGATCCACCTCGGCAAGAATTCGAAAAGCCGGATCATCGCCAAGGCCGTCTCGGCCGGGAAGTCGGACTCGACCTATCGCGGCCTGGTGTCGGTGCACCCGAAGGCGACGGGCGTGCGCAATTTCACCCAGTGCGACAGCCTGCTGATCGGCAAGGACTGCGGCTCGCACACCATTCCGTACATCGAGGCGAAGAACAGCTCGGCCCAGCTGGAGCACGAGGCAACCACCACCCGCCTGTCCGACGACCAGCTGTTCTACGCCCAGCAACGCGGCCTGTCGGAGGAAGAGGCCGTGGCCCTGCTGGTCAACGGCTTCGTCCGCGATGTCATGCAGAAACTTCCCATGGAGTTCGCCGTCGAGGCCCAGAAGCTGGTGGCGATCAGTCTCGAGGGGAGTGTGGGCTAGTGTTCGGGCGTCTAATGGCGAACTTCTGGGAGGGAGTGCAGCTCAAGGAGATGCAAACCTTCGTCGATGGATTGAAGGCGGTGGATGCTGACGAGCTTGGCTTCGTGGTCGCGCAGGCGGCTAGTTGGCGGAACGAGTTGGAGGATCAAGGCTACGACTTGATGGACCCCTTAGTTTTTCATGCGCTGAATCCGACCGCTGTTAGCTCTCTCGTGAAAGTAGTTCACGGACTTCAGAAGCAGGGCATTCCACAAGTGGCCTCGGGTCTTATGGTTTGGGTCCACACGTTGAGAGCCGGGAATTCGCTGAGACTCAGAGCCAAAGCGCGCGAAATGTGGACCGAACTTTCTCGCGGGTTTCCTCATGCCGTAAATGCTCGATCAGCCTTGAATGAGGCGGCAGGAGCTTGGCTTGACATTGAGGGATATGACGAAATTCCAATCGGTTTAAATCCCAAGGCTCTTTAGCAATGCTCTCCGTCTCCAACCTCCACGTCGCCGTCGGTGACACCCCCGTTCTCAAGGGCCTGACGCTCGACGTTCCGGCGGGTGAGGTGCACGTGGTCACGGGTCCGACGGGTGGGGGCCACTATGATAAGATGCTGCGTCACCGGAGGACTGTCTGATGGAAACCATAGCCATTCCCTTTGATGCTGACGCTGCGGATCGTCTGAAGCGTGCGGCGGCCGAGATCGGCATGTCGCTCGAAGAGTTCATTGCCTCGGCGGCAGAGCAGGTTGCCGCCGACCATGAGGGGCAGGCCGGGGCCTCGCTGACCGAAGAGCAGGCGGCTTCCATAAGGCGTGGACTGGAGGATGTTGCGGCCGGTCGTCTCTATGATCATTCAGAGGTCTTTGATGAGCTCAAGGCCCGCTACAAGCGATGAGGCGCGTGCGATGGTCGCAGGAAGCTCGCAGCGCGCAACGCGACTGGCTGGATGGACTGGAGGCCCAGGACACACGCCTGACCGATCGCGCCCTCTCGGAAAGCGAGGCCCTGTCGCTCAGGACCGGCGCACATCCATTCTCCTATCGTCCGTCCCGCTGGAAAGGCTTGCGCGAGGCCAGCCTGCTACGCTGGCACAAGATCGTCGTTTTTCAGGTTTTGCAGGATGAGGTCGTGATCGTGTCGTTCTACGACGCCCGTCAGGACCTTGGCCGCGTTTTCCCCTTACCCGAGTCCCACTGAATGCTCTCCATTTCCAACTTCCACGTCTCTGTCGCCGACACCCCCATCCTCAAGGGCCTGACGCTCGACGTCCCGGCGGGCGAGGTCCATGCCATCATGGGCCCCAATGGCGCGGGCAAGTCGACGCTCGGCTATGCCGTTTCGGGACGTCCCGGCTATGAGGCGACCGAGGGCACCGTCACCTGGCGCGGCGAGGACCTGCTGGGTCTCGACCCGGCCGAGCGGGCGGCGAAGGGCGTGTTCCTGTCGTTCCAGTATCCGATCGAGATCCCCGGCGTTCCGGCCCTGACTTTCGTGCGCACGGCGCTGAATGCCCAGAAGCGCGCGCGCGGTGAGGCCGAGGTCTCCGCGCCCGAGTTCCTGAAGCAGGTCAAGGCCGCGTCGAAAGCCCTGAAGATGGACTTCGACATGCTGAAGCGGCCCCTGAATGTCGGCTTCTCGGGCGGCGAGAAGAAGCGGATGGAGATCCTGCAGATGGCCCTGCTGGAGCCGTCTCTGCTGATCCTCGACGAGACGGACTCCGGCCTCGACATCGACGCCCTGCGGATCGTCGCCGACGGCGTGAACGCCCTGCGCGGACCCGAGCGGTCCATGCTGGTCATCACCCACTATCAACGCCTGCTGGACTACATCAAACCGGACAAGGTGCATGTGCTGGCCGCTGGCAAGATCGTCGCCTCGGGCGGCCCGGAGCTGGCGCACCAGCTCGAGGCGGAAGGGTATGACAAATACCTTCCGGTGGCGGCTTGAACCTCGCTACCCGGATCGACCTGAACGACGTCTCCAGCTTCCCGTCACGGCGGGTCGAGCAGTGGAAGTACACTGATGTACGCCGATACCTTCGGGAGGTGCCTGCTGCGGCGGAGCGTATCGATGTGGAGGTCGACGGCGGGCCGTTCCGGGCGCTCTGCACCAATGAATACCAGACTTTTGGCAACGGTCGGACCCATGAAGGCGACAATTTACTGAAGGGATTTGGCAGGAAGGGACTGACGGTCCGTCCTGATGCTCCCTTGCTAGATGCCATTCGCTTCGTGAGTGATAGCGCCTTTGGTGGTTGGCAGGCGTCGTTGGGCTACACAGTCGGCCCAAATGATCATGTCGTGCTGCTTGAAAGCTATGAGGGCCGGGCAGGCGCATATATCGCCAACGCTGCGATCAACTTCGTTGTCCTCGAAGGCGGTCGTCTTGACCGGATCGTTCTGGCCGATGACACCGCCGAAGCCATCTCTATTTCCCGTGCTGATGTGACGTTGAGCGAGGGTTCGGAGTTCAATCAAACCATCCTGACCACGGGCGCGAAACTCCAACGTTTCGAAACGAACGTGACCCACCCCGGTCACGGCGCGACCGTTCGTGCCGACGGCCTCTATGCCCTGACCGGGGATCGCCATGCCGACCTGACCAGCATCGTCACCCACGCCGGGCCCGACGGCCAGACCTCGCAGCTGATCAAGGGCGTGGTGCGCGACACGGCGCGCGGCGTCTTTCAGGGCAAGATCGTGGTCGAGCGCGGGGCCGACGGCACCGATGCCCGCATGGGTCATCACGCCCTGATCCTTTCAGACCGGGGTGAGGTCGATGCCAAGCCCGAGCTGATCATCTATGCCGACGACGTCCAGTGCGCCCACGGCAATACGGTCGGTAATCTGGACGAAAGCGCCCTGTTCTACATGCAGCAGCGCGGCCTGTCGGCGGAGGAGGCGAGGGCGCTTCTGACCCGCGCCTTCCTGTTCGAGGTCGTCGACCGCATCGAGCACGAGGGTGCGCGAGAGGAGGTCCGCACATGGCTGATGGAAAGCTCGTGATAGCTCCTCCCCCGGGTAGCGCAGCGGAACGGGGGAGGGGGACCGCCGGAACGGCGGTGGAGGGGGCGACTTCAAACGCCGCCGCTGGGTCCGCCCCCACCACCGCTTCGCGGTCCCCCTCCCCCGCAAGCAGGGGAGGATCAGTAGACTTCGACGTCCACGCCGTCCGGGCCCAGTTCCCGATCCTGTCGCGGCAGGTGAACGGCAAGCCGCTGGTCTATCTGGACTCGGCCGCCTCGGCGCAAAAGCCGCGCGCGGTGATCGACGCCCTGACGGCGGCGATGGAGGGTAGCTATGCCAATGTCCACCGCGGCCTGCACACCCTGGCCAATGAAACGACCGAGGCCTTCGAGGCCGCCCGCGAGACCGTCGCCCGCTATCTGAATGCTACTTCCGCCGACCAGATCGTGTGGACCCGGGGCGGCACCGAGGCGATCAATCTGGTCGCCGCCGGTGTTGGCCAGTCCCTCCAGCCCGGCGACGAGATCCTCGTCAGCCAGATGGAGCACCACTCCAACATCGTGCCCTGGCACATGCTGCGCGAGCGCCATGGCGCGGTGCTGAAGTGGATCCCGGTCAAGGACGACGGCACCCTCGACATGGAGGCCTATGCCGAGCTGCTGGGCCCGAAGACCAGGGTCGTCGCCGTCACCCATATGTCCAATGTGCTGGGCACCCTCAATCCGGTGGCCGACATCGTCCGTCTGGCGCACGCCGCCGGGGCCCGGGTGCTGGTCGACGGCTGTCAGGGTGCGGTCCATGCCGACCCGGACGTTCAGGCCATGGGCTGCGACTGGTATGTCCTGACCGGCCACAAACTGTTCGGCCCGACCGCCATCGGTGCCCTCTATGGCACCGCCGAAGCGCTGGAGTCCCTGCCGCCGTATCAGGGCGGGGGCGAGATGATCCAGTCGGTCAGCGAGGACCGCGTCACCTATGCAAAGCCGCCCCAGCGGTTCGAGGCCGGCACCCCGCCGATCCTCGAGGCCATCGGTCTGGGGGCCGCCCTGACGTGGTACTCCACCTACGACCGGGCAGCGGTCCAGGCGCATGAGGCTGCATTGCTGGAGCGGGTGCGCGAGCGCCTGTCGGGCCTCAACTGGCTGACCGAGATCGGCACGGCGCCCGGCAAGGGGGCCATCTTCACTTTCACCGTCGACGGCGCCCACGCCCACGACATCGCCCAGATCATGGACCGCTATGGCGTGGCGGTGCGCGCCGGTCTGCACTGCGCCGAGCCGCTGGCCACCCGATTTGGCCTGACCTCAAGCACGCGGGCCAGTTTCGCCCTATATAATACAGTGGAGGACGCCGACGCCTTCGCCGCCGCTCTCATCAAGGCCAGGGAATTTTTCGTTTAGTCATGGACGACGCCATCACCAAAAGCGCCGATTTCGCCGAGAGCTGGGACGCCCCGCAAAAGAGCGCCCTCAGCCAGGCCGAGCTCGACCGCCTGACCGACGATCTGGTCACGGCGCTGAAGACCGTGTTCGACCCGGAAATCCCGGTCGACATCTATGAGCTGGGCCTGATCTACAAGGTCGACGTTTCCGATGACAAGGACGTGCTGGTCGAAATGACCCTGACCGCGCCCGGCTGTCCCGTCGCCGGAGAAATGCCCGGCTGGGTCGAGGACGCTGTCATGACGGTCGAGGGCATTCGCTCGGCCAGGGCCAATCTTGTGTTCGACCCGCCGTGGGATCCCTCCAAGATGAGCGATGAGGCCAAACTGGCCCTCAATATGTTCTAGGCCCATGACCGATCTGACCGCCACACGCCCCGCCCGCCGTCCGCGCCCCCAGGCCGTTCGCCTGACCGAGGCCGCCGCCGCCCGCATCCGCCAGCTGACCGAGGCGGCCTCGGGCCCGTGCGCGGGTCTGCGCATCGGCGTCAAGAACGGCGGCTGCGCGGGTCAGGAATATACCGTTGAGTACGCCGAACGCGTCGAGCCGCTGGACGAGGTGGTGGAAGACATGGGGGCGAAAGTGCTGATCGACCCCAAGGCCATCCTGTTCCTGATCGGCAGCGAGATCGACTTTCAGGTCACCGACCTGGCTTCGAAATTCGTGTTTCGCAATCCGAACCAGACCGACGCCTGCGGCTGCGGCGAGAGCGTCACCATCACCCCGGTGGCTCAGGACGCCTGAGCGGCCTTGCGTAACTCATCCGGGGTCGGCACCTGTACGGCAGGCGTGACCGGCTGACCGGTTGCTTCGGCGACCAGTTCTGCGGTGCGGCCCTCGATCGCCGCTTCCAGCCCGGCCATGAATTCCTCCTTGCCCAGACCGGTCGGCAGGGGCTCAAGAAATTCGATCGTCGCTGTCCCCGGGTGTTTCAGGAACTGCTCCTGCGGCCAGAACAGGCCCAGATTGGTCGCCACCGGTACGACCGGCATGTCGAAGTCGCGGTACATATGCCAGACGCCGCTGCGATAGCGGAATTTCTCCCCGACCTTGGCCAGATTGCCCTCGGGATAGATCAGGATCCGGCGCCCCTCGGCGTGGGCGTCCGCCGCCCGACGCTTCAGCGCCGCCCGCGCTTCGTGGCCGCCGCAGTTGTTGACCACAATGGCGCCCAGCTTGCGCAGCACCGTACTCATCAGCGGGAATTTCTCGAGGTGGTCGCCGGTGACGAAGGCCAGGTCCGGAAACTGGTCATAGACCGTATAGCCGTCTCCCCAGCTCTGGTGTTTGGCCGCAACGATAAAGCCGCCGTCGGGCAGGCGCTCACGCCCGCGCACCTCGGTTCGGATCCCGGCCAGCAGCCGCATGGCCTGCACCATGCGCCGCACATAGCGCCGGATGATCCAGCCGGTCGCCTTGCGCCCCGGCAGCACGGCTGCGATCACGGCGGCGAGGCAATAGACGATCGACAGGGTCCAATAGGCCGCCGCGAAGGCGAGGCTGCGCGGGCGGCTGAACGGGGCGAGGCGCCCCTCGGCGGGAATATCAGGCAGCCTGTTCAAGCTGGTCCGCGTTGGTCACCCGGTTCCGGCCGCCTCGCTTGGAGGCATAGAGGGCCGCATCGGCCCGCTCCAGCAGGCAGGCGGCGGTCTCTTCGGGACGCAGGCGGGCAAAGCCGGCCGAAATGGTCACCGCCCCCAGCTCGTCATTCGTCGACCGGCGCCGCAGGGCGCGCGACGAGATTTCCTTGAGCACCCCGTTCAGCGCCTTCTCGACGGCCGCAGTGTTCTCGTCGGGGAAGATGATGGCGAACTCTTCCCCGCCATAGCGGGCGGCGAGGCGCGGTGACTTGGCCGTCCGGCCCAGCACACTGGCCACATAGCGCAGCACCTGGTCGCCGGTCTGATGACCCCAAGTGTCGTTGAAGCGTTTGAAATGGTCGATGTCGATGACCGCCAGCGTCAGGGCCTTGCCGTTTGCATGGGCCGCGTCGACCGAGCCTTCGAGATGTTCGTCAAAGGCCTTGCGATTGGCCAGATTGGTCAGGGCGTCGGTCATGGCATCGCGCCGCACCTGCTCCAGGTGCTCGCGCAGCTTGGCCACTTCGCGGGTCGAGCTTTCCAGCTTCTTTTCCAGCGTGCTGTTCTGGGTCTGCGCCTTGTGGGTCGCGTCGGCCAGCGTGCTGACCAGTGATTTCAGGCTCTCGGCGTTTTCGACCCCGTCCATCTTGCCGGAGGCGTCGGCCAGGGTGGCGCCGTACTCGGCCTGCGCCTTGTGGGTATTGGCGATGGTGCTGGCGACCGAGGACAGTTCCTTGTCCAGCAGGCGCCCCGCATCGCGGATTTCCTCGCTCAGGCGGCCGCGCGGCAGATATTCCGAGGCCAGCATCTCCGAGGTCGACTCCGAAAAGGGCTCCTTGGTTGCCAGGATGCGCCGGATTTCGCGGCCCAGCGCGCCCTCCGGATCGCCGACATAGTGCAGCCACAGCTCGAAGTTGACGGGGGTCGGCCAGACGCCGGCCGCTTCCATGTCGTCCAGCACGCGCCGGGCCAGGCCATAGGCTTCCGGCCCCCGAACGGTGGTGTCGACCTTTTCCGTCATGCGTCCTGTCCCCCCGGGTACCCCGACCCGTTCTGGATCGACGCTAAAAAGCCTAACCGCCGAAGCGTAACAGCGGGTTAAGCGGGGTCGAAGAACCGGGATTCGTGAGGGGGATCAAGCCCGACGTCAGATGGGACGCCGCAGGAAGGCGGGCACGCCGTCATTGCCGAAGGCCGAACTGTCCGACGCCTTGATCGGCGCGGAGTCCTTACGGGCGTCGTTGTCCTTGCGAGCGTTCGTGTCGCTTCGGGCCTCCGGCGCACCATCAGACTTGCGACCCCGTCCACCACGTGAGCGCGAGCGCTTGCGGGGTTCGGCATCGGCGGCTTCCGGCTTCGGTGCCTCAATCGGCTGGTCGACAGGCCGGACCTCGACCGGAGCCGTTTCCGTCTCCACCTCGGCCGTTTCGCTCAGGGGCTTGCGACGCGACCGCGACCGGTGGGCAGGGGCCTCGCCGGAGGTCTCTTCAGCAACGGCAGGGCTGGCCTGACGACGCGACCGAGTGGGCTTTTCTACAGCGGCGCCCTCATCAGCGGCCTTCGCCGATTCCGTCTTCGCCGGACGGGCCTTGCCGCCCGAAGACAGGTCCAGCGTCAGCTCTTCCGGCGTCATCTTGATCAGCTTCAGCACCTTGTCGAGCGAGCGGTCATCCGACGGCGTCACGATCATGAAGGTCTGGCCGGTCTTGCCGGCACGCCCCGTGCGGCCGATGCGGTGCACATAGTCGTCGGCATTGTGCGCGACGTCATAGTTGAACACATGGCTGACGTCGGGAATGTCCAGACCGCGCGCGGCCACGTCCGAGGCCACCAGGATCTTCAGCGCACCCGAGCGGAAGTCGGCCAGCGTCTTGGTGCGCAGGCTCTGGTCCAGATCGCCATGGATCGGCGAAGCGTCAAAGCCGTGTTGCTTCAGCGACTTGGCGACGACGTTCACTTCCGACTTGCGATTGCAGAAGACGATGCCGTTCTTGACGTCATCGCGGCCGACCAGCGCGCGCAGCGCCTCGCGCTTCAGCTTGGGGTCAGAGCCCGGAATACGCACCAGATACTGGGTGATGGTCTCGGCCGTCATGGCGGGGCGCGAGGCCTCGATCCGGGTCGGGTCTTTCAGGAACTGGGTGGTCAGCCGGGTGATCTCGGGCGGCATGGTGGCCGAGAAGAACAGCGTCTGGCGCTTGGGCGGCGTCAGCTTGAAGATTTTCTCGATGTCCGGGATGAAGCCCATGTCCAGCATGCGGTCGGCTTCGTCGACGACCATGATCTCGACGCCGGTCAGCAGCATCTTGCCGCGGTCAAACAGGTCCAGCAGGCGACCGGGCGTGGCAATCAGCACATCCACGCCCTTGTTCAGGGCCGCGACCTGGTCGCCCATCGACACGCCGCCGATCAGCAGCACCCAGTTCAGCTTGGTGCCCTTGGCGTATTTGGCAAAGCTCTCGGCCACCTGGTCCGCGAGCTCGCGGGTCGGCGCCAGCACCAGGGCGCGCGGCATCCGGGCCTTGGCCCGGCCCGACGCCAGCCGCTCGACCAGCGGCAGGGTAAAGGCGGCGGTCTTGCCCGTACCGGTCTGGGCAATCCCCAGAACATCGCGCCCGGCGAGGGCGACCGGAATGGCCTGGGCCTGGATAGGGGTGGCGGAGGTGTAGCCGGTATCGATTACGGCCTGCAGCGTCGTGGGCGAAAGGCCCAGCTGGGAAAAGTCGGTCATTCAAACCTTGTATGTTCGGGAACAGGAGAAAGAGCGGGCCCCCGTGTGGAGCCGACTGTGCACGAAACCGCCCCTCTGGGCGTGCGGGCGGCCCCGTTGCCGTTCCTGTCCCGAGCACGAGGGCCGGATATAGATATCCACACGTCGAAGTCAAGTATTTGACCGGCCGGCGGTCTTGCAAAACCTAACAGATCGTTAATAGTCCGCCCCGGGAGATTGGAAGGGGAGGGGGGCCGCGCATGCGCAAGCCGCTTTTGCTGGCCGTGATGGCCATGGGTCTGGTGTTGGGGTCCGGCACGGGTCTGCAGGCGGGCGATACCCGCGCCGGCGATGTGCCGCCGTTCATGGCTGTGGCCTTCGACAATACGGTCATGTCCCACTATCCCGACGGCGGCTGGGTCAAGCACTGGTTCAATCGGGACGGCAGCTATGAGGGCCGCTTCTCCGACGGCACCCGCATTACCGCGCGCTGGCAGGTCGACCGCAACAAGGTGTGCCTGACCCGCATCCGGCCCGGATTCATGCTGCCCCGCTTCTGCAGCGACATCGTCGAGGCCGAGATCGGCGACAGCTGGATGGCCCGTGACCCCCTGGGCCGGCACGTCCGGAACACCCTGGTCCGGGGCCGAAGCTGAACAATTCCGCCCGGTTTATACGGTAATTTAATACCGCATATATATTTTTTAGTAAAATCAACGCACTAATGGCATATGCGTGTCGTGGTGGGGATTGACGGGCGGACTGGTGTCCTGTAGCAGCCCGCCTTCATTCCGGCGCTCCGCATCTCTGGGGCCCCGACCGACCATCAGGACCTCCAGACATGCTGAAGAGCACCACGGCTTCGCTGAAGCCGGCCGATGTCGAGAAGAAGTGGATCCACATCGACGCCGAAGGCGTCGTGGTGGGCCGCCTCGCGACCTTCATCGCCAACCGCCTGCGCGGCAAGCACCGCCCCGACTACACCCCGCACGTCGATTGCGGTGACTATGTCATCGTGACCAACGTCGACAAGGTGGTGTTCACCGGCGCCAAGCTGACCAACAAGACCTATTACCGTCACACCGGTCACCCGGGCGGGATCAAGGAAACCACCCCCGAGAAGGTCCTGAATGGCCGCTTCCCCGAGCGCGTCATGGAAAAGGCCGTCGAGCGCATGCTGCCCAAGGAAAGCCCCCTGGCCCGCAAGCAAATGACGCACCTGCGCCTGTTCGTCGGTGGCTCGCACACCCACGAAGCCCAACAGCCGGAAACGATCGACTTCAAGTCGGCCAACTCCAAGAACACCCGGACCGTCTGATCATGACCGACGCGACCAATACCGAAATCGACACCGCCGCCCCGGCCGGAACGCCCGCCGCCACCGGATTCGATGCCCTGAAGGGCATGGGTTCCGAAGTCGAATCCGGGCCGACCTACGTCCAGGAACTGGACTCACTGGGCCGCGCCTATTCGACCGGCAAGCGCAAGAACGCCATTGCCCGCGTGTGGCTCAAGCCCGGCTCGGGCAAGATCACCGTCAACGGCAAGGAGCTGAACGCCTACTTCGCTCGCCCCGTGCTGCAGATGATGGTGGCCCAGCCGCTGACCGTCACCGATCGCACCACCCAGTTCGACGTGGTCTGCACCGTCCAGGGTTCGGGCCTGTCGGGCCAGGCCGGCGCCATCCGCCACGGCCTGTCGCACGCCTTGACGCACTACGAACCCGAGCTGCGCAAGGTTCTGAAGCCCCACGGCTTCCTGACCCGCGACAGCCGCGTCGTCGAGCGCAAGAAGTACGGCCGCGCCAAGGCCCGCCGCAGCTTCCAGTTCTCGAAGCGCTAAGCGCCGACACGATCTGGTCTACAAAAGGCGCCTCGGGGAAACCCGGGGCGTTTTTTGGTTGGGCGTCGCCTTCCCCTTCTCCCCCTGCGGGAGAAGGTGCCCACTGAGAAGGGGGCGGATGAGGGGTCACGCTGCCGCATGAAGTGATGAGCCGCACCCCCGCCCTGTGCCCCCCCTCATCCGTCAGGCTTCGCCTGCCACCTTCTCCCGCAAGGGGAGAAGGCTGGCTGGGTTGGCGGCTCCGACTGCGATGGCTGCCGTGCAAACCGCCAGCCCGTTCAACGTCCTCTACTTTTCTCGCACCGTTCTTCCGGACCGGGTCCGGGTGCCGTCCATACTGTCCGGTTGCCGATGCCCCGACCAGCGGAGGCGCCATTCCAGACCATTCAGACGGTTCAGACGGTTCAGACGGTATTATTCACCCCCTCTCCGTTGGGACCCGAAGGGCAGCGCGGAGCCTGAGAGGGGGCAGGGGGTGAGGGGCTAACCGGTTCCTTCGGCGTGAGCCGTCGCATAGTCCCTGCCACGGCGGTCGCCGACGGATACCGCCGCCCCTCATCCGGCGCTCCCGCGCCACCTTCTCCCAACGGGAGAAGGACGAAGTCCAACTGGCGGCAGCCCCCTTCCAGATCCTTCAGACCATTCAGACGGTATTTTCCCGAGTCCCAAATTCCAATCCACGCGTTAGAACCCTCCCATGACCCACACCCTGTTCATCGATGGCGAAGCCGGCACCACGGGCCTTGAGATCCGCGAGCGGGTTGAGGGGCGATCCGACCTCGAACTGATCCTGCTGGGCGACCGCAGGCGTGATCCCGAGGCCCGGCGCGAGGCCTTGAACAGCGCCGATGCCGTCATCCTGTGCCTGCCCGATGATGCGGCGCGTGAGGCCGTGGCCATGGTCGAGAATCCGGCGGTCCGGGTGATCGATGCCTCGACCGCCTATCGCGTCGCGCCCGGCTGGACCTATGGCTTTCCCGAGCTCCGCCCCGGTCAGCGCGAGGCCGTCGCCGGCTCGACCCGCGTGTCCAACCCCGGCTGCTATCCGACCGGGTTCCTGGCCCTCGTCGCGCCGCTGGTGCGCGCGGGCCTGATCCCCGCCGACGGGCCGGTCAGCCTCAATGCCGTCTCGGGCTATTCCGGCGGCGGCAAGGCCATGATCGCCGAGTTCGAAGAGGGCACGCCCGACCCCTTCCGGGCCTATGGCCTCACCCTCAAGCACAAGCATGTGCCGGAAATGACGAAACATGCAGGACTTTCGCGTCCCGTCCTGTTCTCGCCCGCAGTCGGCAACTACCGCCAGGGCATGCTGGTCGAGGTGCCCCTGCACCTGTCGGCCCTGCCGGCCCAGCCGTCGGTCGAGGTCATCCATGGCGCGCTGGTTGAGGCCTATGACGGCGCACGGTTTGTTGAGGTAGCCCCGCTGGAGGAGACCGAGGCCATGACCGGCCTGACGCCCGAGGGCCTGAACGGTACCAACCGCCTGCGCCTGCACGTGTTCGGCGACCGCGACGGCCATCAGGCCCGTCTCGTCGCCCTGCTGGACAATCTGGGCAAGGGGGCTTCCGGCGCAGCGGTCCAGAACCTGAACCTCGTGCTGGGCCTCGACGAGGGCACCGGCCTGACCTGAAACCTTTCGGATCGGCCCGTCGTATATCGGAACATGACCCACCCGATCCTTCACCGTCGATCCCTGCTGGCCGGCCTTGGTGGCCTGACCCTCGCGGGGTGCTCCTCCGAGACCGCCAGCGCGGGCGATCCCCGCTTTGCCGACTCGCCCTTTCGTCGCCTGACCGAGGCCCAGTGGCGGGAACGCCTGCCGGGCCTGTCCTATGCGGTGCTGCGCGAAGAGGCGACCGAGCGCCCGTACAGCAGCCCGCTGGACCGCGAGCGCCGCACGGGCACCTTCCTGTGCCGGGGCTGTGAACTGCCGCTGTTCGAGTCGCGCTGGAAGTACGATTCCCGCACCGGATGGCCCAGCTTCTGGGACGTCATGTCCCGCAATATCGGCACCAAGACGGACTGGCTGATCGGCGTGCCGCGCACCGAATACCACTGCGCCCGCTGTCTCGGGCATCAGGGTCACGTCTTCAACGACGGCCCGCGCCCGACCGGAAAACGCTATTGCAACAACGGCGTCGCCCTGATCTTCCGGCCGGCCTAGGCCTTGCGGGCCGCCAGCGCCGACTGCACCGTCAGGCCGACCCACACCCCGGCGATGACGATGAGCAGGCCGTAGTCATAGCCAGGCATGAACACCGGAATGGCCGCCCCGATCAGGGTCAAAAGGGGAAAGACCAAGGCCCACATCGCCGTGCTCGGCGCGTCCATATGGACCAACGGCAGGGGCGCCCGCCCCATGCGCTTCAGCAGCCAGCCGTTCATCACCACGAACAGGGCGGGCACCAACAGAGCCAGCAGGATGTACTTCAGCGTCTGGTCCGTCCGGCCATAGACCGAGGTCGTCAGCACCTGCAGCGCATAGGCCGTGCCCGTGGTGATCGCCAGCAGCAGATTGGGCCCCACCGACCTCACGAGCGGACCTTCACATAGCTGCCGGGGGCGGGCTCGATCGCGGGCAGGGGCCCCTTTTCCGGATCGCGGGCGGCGACCTTGGGTCCGGACCGCGCCGCCAGCCACTCGGCCCAGTGCGGCCACCAGCTGCCCGGATGCTCTTTCGACCCCGCCATCCAGTCGTCGAAGCTCCCGGGCAGGGCGTCATTGGTCCAGTGGGCATACTTCTTCGCGGACGGCGGGTTGATCACCCCGGCGATATGGCCGGAGCCCGCCAGCGTCAGCGTCACATCCGCGCCCGAGAAGGCCCGCGCCGAGCGATAGACCGACCGGGTCGGGGCGATATGGTCCTCGCGGCTGGCCTGGAAGTAGAGCGGGATCGTCACCTTCGACAGATCGATCCGCACCCCGCCCAGCTCGAACTCGCCCGCCGTCAGGGCATTTCGGCCGTACATCGAGCGCAGATAGTCCATGTGCAGCCGCTTGGGCATCCGCGTCTGGTCCGCATTCCAGAACAGCAGGTCGAACACCGGCGGGTCCTTGCCCATCAGATAGTTGGAGACGAAGAAGGACCAGATCAGATCGTTGGCCCGCAGGGCATTGAAGGTGTCGGCCATGGCGCTGCCGGGCAGCACGCCGCCCGCCTCGTCCATCTGGCGCTCGATCTCTTCCAGCCAATGCTCATCGGTGAACAGCAGCAGGTCGCCGGCCTCGGCAAAGTCATGCTGGGCGGCAAAGAACGTCGTCGCCCCCACATCCTTGCGCCCCGTCGCCGCCATATGGCCCAGCGCCGCCCCCATCAGCGTCCCGCCGATGCAGTAGCCGACCGTGTTGACCGTCTCCGTCCCGCACTGCTCGCGCACCTTGTCGATGGCGCGATAGAGGCCCTTCTCCAGATAGTCGTCAAAGCCGTATCCGGCCTTGTCGGCCTCGGGGTTGACCCAAGAACACACGAACACGCTGAACCCCTGGGCCGACAGCCAGCGGATCATCGAATTGGCCGGCTGCAGGTCCAGGATGTAGAATTTGTTGATCCAGGGCGGGAAGATCAGCAGCGGGATCTGGTGCTGCTGCTCCGTGGCCGGGGCGTACTGGATCAGTTCGAACAACTCGTCGCGCCAGACCACCTGACCCGGAGCTGTGGCGACGTTCTCGCCGACCTTGAAGCGCCCATAGTCCGCCTGGCTGATCTTCAGCGTGCCGCCGCCGCGCTCCATATCGGCGGCAAAGTTCTGCATGCCCTTGACCAGCGACTCGCCATTGCTCTCGGCCAGCGCCTTCAGTGCGGCCGGGTTGGAGGCCAGGAAGTTCGAGGGCGAAAAAGCGTCGGTCAACAGACGGGTGAAGAACTCGGCCCGTCGCTTGGTGCGGGGATCGATGTCCTCGACTGACGACACCAACTCATTCATCCAGTCGGCCGACAGCTGATAGGACCGGCGCATGATGTCGAAGGTCGGGTTCTCGCTCCACGCCGGATCCTTGAACCGCTTGTCGGGCCGGGGCTCGGCGGTCGGCACACCCTGCGTCTGGCTGGCGGTCGAGGACCACAGGTCCATATAGCGCGAGAACAGATCGGCCTGGGCCTGGAACAGCTTGTCCGGCCGTGCTGCCAGCCCGCTCATCACCGAGGCCATGGCCGGGCCGACATTGAACGGGTCGGGGTTCAGCGAAGGCGTCCGTCCCGCCTGGCTCATCGCCGATTCGGCCATGGCGGCCTGGGCCATCATCGCCGCCCGCGCCAGGTTCATCGACAGGGCTTCCAGATCAGGCAGGGCTTCATCCGGCGCGGCTGCGGGGGAGGGGGCAGCCCTGGCCTCGGCCTCCACCTTCGGGGCCGCCTCGGGTTTGGCCTTGGCGGCGCGGGGCTTCGCCGGGCGCTTGGCCGAGGTCGGTCGCCCCGACTTGCGCGGCGCCCGCGCCGGTGCCGTCTTGCCTGCGCTCTTCGAAGGCGTGCTGGAGTCGGTCGGGCGTTTGGCCATGGAATCCTCTCGTCGGGCGCGGCGTCACGAGGGGCACATCACTACGGCGTGCCGGATCGCGTCCTTGCCCTTTCTTGCGGGGGGATCATGGCATATGACCGTGCCCGAGATGAATGCGCAGCGGACGAAAAAGTGGACGGTGGTCGGCCTCGGCCCTGTGCTGGCCGCAGGAGCGGTCGGCTGCGCCACGCCGGATCCCGTCACGGACAGCACGGTCGCGCCGCTTTCGCCGCGAATCGTCGCCCTCGTCGACGAGAATCGCCGCTATCCGGAATGGCGAAACTTTCCGCGCCAGGGCACAGCTGCCCCCGACGCGGCCGCTGTCTCGGTCCAGGTCGCGGCGCTCAACACAACCTCGGCGGCCACGGCTGCCGACGTCGCCGCCATCGACTGGACGCTCGACGATCCCGAAGGTTTCGCCCGCCGGATCGCCGAGGACATCGCCTCGCGGCCCATCGCCCCGGCGACCCTCCAGACGCGGGGGGAGGTCGAAGCCTTCGCCCAGGGTCTGCGCGACCGGGGCCGCGCCCCTCCGCCCGTTCCCAGACGCTGACATCTGACACCAAGAAACTGGCGCGGACCGCAGGGGTCACGCACCCTCAGGAGACACCCATGGCCCAGGACGCCAAACCCTACGCCGCCAGCCTGCCGTTCGAGGCCGCCGAAGTCGCCGAATTGGCCGCCATCGCCAGCTATGCCCAGATCGGGCGCGGCGATGAAAAGGCCGCCGATCAACTGGCGGTCGACGCCATGCGCACCGCCCTGAACGCGCTCGATATCGACGGCAAGATCGTGATCGGCGAGGGCGAGCGCGACGAAGCCCCCATGCTCTACATCGGCGAGAAAGTCGGCACCGGCAAAGGTCCGGCCATCGACATCGCGCTGGACCCGCTGGAAGGCACGACGCTTACGGCCAAGGCCATGGCCAATGCCCTGACCGTGCTGGCCATGTCGCCGGGCGGCGGCATGCTGCACGCGCCCGACACCTATATGGACAAGATCGCCATTGGCCCCGGCTATGCCCCGGGCACGGTCGATCTGGGAATGTCGCCGCAGGACAATGTCCGCTCGCTGGCCTCGGCCAAGGGGGTCAGCCCATCCGACATCACCGTCTGTGTCATGGACCGTCCGCGCCACGCCGAATTGATCGCCGCCCTGCGCGAGGTCGGGGCCCGGGTGCTGTTGATCACCGACGGCGACGTGGCCGGCGTCATCCATACGGCCGAGCCCGAGACCGGGATCGACCTGTACCTCGGATCCGGCGGGGCGCCCGAGGGCGTGCTGGCGGCAGCTGCCCTGAAATGCGTCGGCGGCCATTTCCAGGGCCGGTTGATCTTCCGCAACGACGATGAGCGCGCGCGCGCCGAGCGCACCGGCGTCACCGACTTTGACCGCACCTATGACCTGCATGAGCTGGTGTCGAAGGATGCCATCTTCGTCGCCACCGGCGTCACCAAGGGCGCCATGCTGGATGGAGTCCGTCATGTCGGCGGGCGGATCGAAACCCATACGCTGGTGATGGACTCCTTTACGCGCACGGTGCGCCGCATCCGCACCTCGCGCCCGGCCTGACGGAACGGTGGACGGGTCCGCACCTTCTGACACACCGGCTTTTCTCGGGGTCGAACGCTCGCTGTCCGGGCGCCAGTGGCGCGAGCGCCCCTATGACCCGGCCGTAGCCCGTGCCCATGCCCAGTCGCTGGGTCTGGGCGAGCCGCTGGCCCGTGCCCTGGCCTCACGCGGGGTCCGGCCGGAGGAGGGGGCCGACTTCCTGGATCCGACCCTGCGCGCCCTGTTCCCGGATCCGTCCAGCTTTGCCGATATGGACGCCGCGGCCTCGGCCATCGTCGATGCGCTGGAGCGTCGGGCCAACATCCATGTCTTTGCCGACTATGACGTGGACGGTGCGTCCAGCGCGGCCCTGCTGGTCCGCTGGTTCCGCGAGATGGGCCACGACCTGCCCCTCTATGTCCCCGACCGCCTGACCGAGGGCTATGGCCCCAGTCCCCGGGCGTTCGACACGCTCAAGGCCGCCGGGGCCGATCTGGTCATTACCGTCGACTGCGGCGCGGCGGCCGAAATCGCCCTGGCTCATGCGGCTGACATCCAGCTCGGCGTCGTGGTCATTGACCACCACCTGATGCGCGGCGAGGCGCCAGCCTGTCTGGCCGTAGTCAACCCCAACCGCGCCGACTGTCGCTCGGGACAGGGCAATCTGGCGGCGGCGGGCGTGGTCTTCGTCCTTCTGGCAGCGCTCAATCGTGAGGCCCGCAGGCGCGGCCTGTTCGAGGAGCGGAGCGAACCGGACCTGCGCCGCTGGCTGGATCTCGCGGCGCTGGGCGCCATCTGCGACGTTACCGCCCTGACGGGCTTCAACCGGGCGCTGGCGCGGCTGGGGCTGCAGGTCATGTCCTCCTGGGCCAACCCCGGGCTGAAGGCCCTGCTGGACGTCGCCGGCAGCGAACCCGGCGAGGCCAAGAGCAATCATGCGGGCTTTATCCTTGGCCCGCGCATCAATGCCGGTGGGCGGATCGGTCGGGCCGATCTGGGCGCGCGCCTGTTGTCGACCGACGACCCGACCGAGGCCATGGCCCTGGCCCGCGAGCTGGATGCGCTGAATATCGCCCGGCGCGAGGTCGAGGCCGAAGTCACCGAGGCCGCCGTCCGTCAGGGCGAGGCCATGGGTGTCGAGGATCCGTCCGTTGCTGCCGCCGTCATCGCGGGCGAGGGCTGGCATCCCGGCGTGGTTGGCATCGTCGCCGGGCGTCTGCGGGAACGCTGGCGCAAGCCCGTGGTGGTCATCGGCCTGGACACCATCAACGGCATCGGCAAGGGCTCGGGCCGGTCGCAAGCGGGATACAACCTGGGCCGTGCCGTCCAGCAGGCCTTTGACGAGGGCGTAGTGCTGGCGGGGGGCGGGCACGCCATGGCGGCGGGGCTGACGGTGCGCATCGACCGCATTGATGCCTTGCGCGACTATCTGAACCAGACCCTTTCGGCCCAGACCGACACCGAGGCGGCGCGCGCGCTGGACGCTGTCCTGATCGATGCCCTGATCGAGCCGGGTGCGGCGGATCGGGCCCTGTTCGAGTCGTTCGAGAAACTGGCGCCTTTCGGTCCCGGTAACCCCGAGCCGGTCTTCGCGCTCGAGCGGGTCCGGGCCGTTGACGTGCGACCCATGAAGGGCGGGCATTTGCGTTGTCTGCTGCGCGGGGCCGATGGCCGGTCGCTGCGCGCGGTCGCCTGGCGTTGTGCCGATCAGGAGAGCGGTCAGGCCCTGGCGGCGGGTGACGCCCTGAATATCGTCGGTCGTCTCAAGCCCGACGACTGGAATGGCCGACGCGGCGTCCAGTTCGAAATCGACGATGTCGCCGACCCGCGACGCGCCTGATCGATTCAGTTCGCCAAAGAGGGTTGCAAGCGCCGGAATCGCCCGCTATATCGCCGTCCTCCCGCGCAGCGGTCCCTTCGTCTATCGGTTAGGACGTCAGGTTTTCAACCTGAAAAGAGGGGTTCGATTCCCCTAGGGACTGCCACGCGGGGTTTCCCCCATCGGAAATTTATTGCGCCATCCGTTCGGATTCGAGACGGGGATGGTCCTGCAACTGCGTCGCAGCGGCAACCTGCGGCGTAAAACCGGCGTTTTCGCACTCCACAGGCTTCACAGAACCGTGTTAAGCATGGCCGTGTCTGCTGTTCGCGGGCGGGGGTGTTTTGCTGTGTCTGACCTAGAGGGGCTTGATACGCCGGGAACGATCGAGATCGTCGGCAAGGTCAAGTGGTTTGATCCCGGAAAGGGATACGGGTTCATCGTTCCGGACGATCCGGACATGACGGACCTCAAGGATGTCCTGCTGCACATCAGCAGCCTGCGCGACACCGGTCGGGACAGCGCGCCCGAGGGCGCGTCCATCCGCTGCGAATGCGTGCGCCGCCCCAAGGGCTGGCAGGTGCTTGAGGTACTCGATCTATCCGACGACGAAGAGGCTGCCGATCCGCCCGCGACGCGCAGCGGATATGATGGCCTGAGGGCCCTTGGCCATGCGCCGTCGACGGCCACGGCCGAGCCCTTGTCCGGCCTCCCGCTTCAACCCGCCGTCGTGAAATGGTTCAATCGCACCAAGGGATATGGTTTTGTGGTGCGCGATGAGGCCGAGGGCGATATCTTCGTCCACGTCGAGACCCTGCGTCGGTGTGGCATAGAGGATCTGTTGCCCGGCGATCCGGTTCAGGTTCGCTTCGCCGAGGGCCCCAAGGGCCTGGTCGTCGCGGAAATCAGAATGGGCGGAGACCAGTCCGCCTGACGAAAGAGGTGGAACAGGTGTTGAAGCGTTATCTTCCTGCGGCCGCGATCATGGCGGCCTTTCTGTTCACCGGCGCCTGCAGCCAGGATGACGGCTCGGCTGACGGCCAGACCCTGCCGGTCGAAACCCTCAGCGTCGTTACGGATCAGGGCAGTTTCGACTTCGACGTCGAGATCGCCGACGACGAGGCCGAGCGGGCGCGGGGCCTGATGTACCGCCCGCCGCTCGAAGACGACAAGGGCATGCTGTTTCAGTTCCCGGATGCGGCCGAGCGCGCCTTCTGGATGCAGAACACCCCCAGCTCGCTCGACATCGTCTATCTGGACCCGCAGGGCTGCATCATCTCGATCGCGGCCTACACCACCCCCAATACCGAAACCACCTATCCCTCGAACGGCGCCGCCAAGGGCGTGCTTGAGGTCCGGGCCGGCCGCATGGGCGAAATCGGAGCCGGGCCCGGCGACCGCGTCCGCCATCCCTTCTTCGACACCCAGACGCCCTGCAGTTGATCTGATGACGTTCACCCGCAGCCTGCCCGTCGCCGCCCTGTTTGCGGCACTGCTGTTCACCGGCGCCTGCGCCCAGGACGCGGTGACGGGCAGCGGGGGGCAGTCCCTGCCGGTCGAGCCGCTGACGGTGGTCACCGCCAAGGGCAGTTTCGACTTCGAGGTCGAGATCGCGGACGAGTTCGAAGAGCGCCAGCGGGGCCTGATGAACCGTCCTCCGCTGCCCGACGACCGGGGCATGCTGTTCCAGTATCCCGAGGCGGCCGAGCGCGGCTTCTGGATGTTGAACACCCCCAGCTCGCTGGATATCGTCTATCTGGATCCGCAGGGCTGCATCATCTCGATCGCGGCCCACACCACCCCTTATACCGAGACCACCTATCCCTCAGGCGGGGCCGCCAACGGCGTGCTCGAGGTCCGGGCCGGGCGCATGGGCGAGATCGGCGCGCAGCCCGGCGACCGGGTCCGCCATCCCTTCTTTGATACCGACGCGCCCTGCGATCGCTGATCCGCGTTGCGGGCCGGGCGGGGGCGTGGCATGAGAGCCGTCCCTTGATGTCGGGGTGTAGCGCAGCCTGGTAGCGCATCTGCTTTGGGAGCAGAGGGTCGGAGGTTCGAATCCTCTCGCCCCGACCAAGGGCCGGGCGGCTGGACCGCCGGGGCGACGCTCGCTAAACGAGGGTCAGCGCGGGGCGAGGGCCCCTTTGAGGCGAACGAGACGGACATGTTGGCGCGTATCTACAGACCGGCGAAAACCGCCATGCAGTCGGGCAGGGCCAAGACGACCGCCTGGATTCTGGAGTTCATGCCGGCGTCTGCGCGCTTTATCGATCCGCTGATGGGCTGGACCGGTTCGACCGACATGAAGGGCCAGGTGCGCCTGACCTTCGACACCCAGGACGAGGCCGTCGCCTATGCAGAGCGTCACGGGATCGCCTTCCGCCTGCAGGAGCCGCAAGAGGCTCCGCTGATCCTCAAGGCCTATGCCGACAATTTCGCCACCCACCGCAAACAGCCCTGGACGCACTGAGCCCTGGCGCATGCCACCGCTCTGAGGCGAACCCGAGGCGCCCTTAGCTCAGCTGGATAGAGCACCCGCCTTCTAAGCGGACGGTCGCAGGTTCGAATCCTGCAGGGCGCGCCACCCTTAGCTTTCCACATCCGGGCGGTTGCGAAGCGGGGGCGGATGCCGTCTATAAGGCGGTCATGACGATCCGTACGCCGTCACGCCTTACCCGCCTGTTTGCCGCCGGGACCGCCCTTGCGGCGGCGCTGGTGCTGGCCGCCTGCGGGGGCAATGATGACAAGAAGGCCGCCACCCCGGATGACGATCTGGCCGGTCTGCCGCCAGTCGAGGCAACCGCGCCCGGTACCATCGGCCCGACGCTGGCCGCCGTACGCCGGCGCGGGCGTCTGAACTGTGGCGTGCACGAGGGTCTGGTCGGCTTTGCCTATACCGACAACCGGGGTCAGTGGCGCGGCTTTGACGTCGACTTCTGTCGGGCCATGGCGGCGGCCATATTCAATGATCCGGACGCGGTGCGATTCGTGCCCCTGACCACCGCCCAGCGGTTCGAGGCCCTGCGCGAGGGACGGGTCGATGTGGTGTGGCGCAACACCAGCTGGACCATGGACCGCGACGTGACCGAGGATGTCTCGTTCGCCGGCACCAACTATTACGACGGCCAGGGCTTCCTGGTGCGGCGCGCGCTCAATCTGGGCAGCGCGACCGAGCTGAACGGGGCCCGCATCTGCGTGCAGGCCGAGTCGACCTCCCAGCTCAATCTGGCCGACTATTTCCGCCTGCGCGGGCTGGAGTATGAGGCCGTGGTGGTGGCCACCGAGGAGGAGGCCCGGCGCGCCTATGCCGAGGAGCGCTGCGACGCCTTCACCGCCGACGTCTCGGCATTGGCCGCCGCCCGCACGACCCTGGCCAATCCCGAACAGCACGCCATTCTGCCCGATGTGATTTCCAAGGAGCCGCTGGGTCCGATCGTGCGTCGCGAGGATCCCCACTGGACCCGGGTGGTCCGCTGGACTCTGAATGCCCTGATCTTGGCCGAGGAATATGGCGTCACCCGCGATACCGTTGCGGATCAGGCAAAGGAGGCCCGCGACCCGCGCATCCGCCGTCTGCTGGGCGTCGAGGGCGAGTTCGGCACCCGTCTGGGCCTGTCGGACCGCTGGGCGTATCAGGCGATTTCTGCTGTGGGGAACTATGGCGAGGTCTTCGCCCGCAATCTGGGATCGGATTCTGCACTGGACCTTGCCCGCGGCCTGAATGCACAGTGGAACGCAACACCGGGCGGGCTGATCTACGGCCTGCCGATCCGATAGACCGGGTCGGGACTGCACTGGCGATCCGGCGTCTCAGTCGATAACGTGTGCAGGTAGTGCCGGGGCACAGCCCGAGCGTATCCATACGGGAACTCCATGACTGACGACAGCCACACTGCCGCCGGGGAACGTGAACGCGGGCCTCTCTACCGCTACTGGTTCGGCATCAAGCTGTGGAAACGGATTCTCGCGGCCCTTCTGCTGGGGGCGATCGCCGGCCTGATCTGGGACGAGGGCGCGGTGCAGATCAAATGGATCGGCGACCTGTTCGTGCGGTTGATCCAGATGATCGTGATCCCGCTGGTGTTCGCGACCATCGTCTCGGGCGTGCTCAGCCTGCAGGACCCCAAGCGACTGGGTTCGCTGGGGCTGAAGACGATCTTCCTCTACATTCTGACGACGGCGTTCGCGATCGTCATCGGCATGATCCTCGGCGCCCTGGTCCAGCCGGGACTGGGTGTGGACTTCGCCGGCGCCGTGCCGCGCGAGCTTGAGGCGGCCCAGCCGTTTGCGGGGCTGCTGGAATCCATCGTCCCGACCAATCCGATTGCCGCCCTGGCCGAGGGCCAGGTGCTGTCGGTCATCTTCTTCGCCCTGATCTTCGGGGCCGGTCTGTTGACCGCAGGAGCCAAGGGCGAGCCGCTGGCCGGTGCCTTCCACGCTGGCGCAGAGGCCATGTTGAAGGTGGTCAATTTTGTCATGGAGATCGCCCCCTTCGGTGTCTTCGCCCTGATCGCCTGGGTGATGGGCACCACCGGACCGGCGACCTTCGTCAACGTCGCCCTGCTGGCCTTCTGCGTGATCACCGGCTGCCTCCTGCAGGTGCTGATCGTGCACGGCGGCTTGATCAAGCTGCTGGCGCGGCTGCCGGCCCTGCCGTTCTTCCGGGGCGTGACCGACGCCGGACTGGTGGCCTTCTCGACCTCCTCGTCGTCGGCCACCCTGCCGGTATCGATGGCGGTGGCCGAGGCCAATCTGGGCATCAAGAAGCCGGTCTTCTCGACCGTCCTCCCACTGGGCGTGACCATTTCAATGGACGGCACGGCACTCTACATCGCCCTGCTGGCCTCGTTCGCGGCCCAGGCCTTTGGCATCGACCTGTCGATGGTCGACTATGCGCTGATCGCCCTGACTACCGTGCTGGTGTCCATCGGCACGGCGCCGGTACCATCGGCCTCGCTGTTCATGCTGGCGGCCGTGCTGCAGGTGATCGGGGTCAGCCCGGCCCAGACAGCTTTGATGGTCGGATTTATCCTGCCCTTCGACCGCATCCTCGACATGACCCGCACCGTGGCCAATGTCATCAGCGACCTGGCTGTGGCGACCATCGTAGGGCGCTGGGAAAAGGAAATCGACATCGAGGCCTATAAGGCGCCGCCGATCAAATAGGGGACCATCAGGCGGTGAAGACGGGCCGTCTCCGGCATGAAAATCTCCCCTCGACGAAGGCCGTAGCGCTGGCGCACAATGGGCTGTTCGGGCCCGCGACCTGGTCGAGGCTTGCCGACGTGTTGTGATATCGGCCTCGGCCGGGGGGACCTGTGGAAAAGACGAAACGTGGCGGTGTGCCGCTCTATCTCTGGATGCTGCTCGGCTTTGCCGTCGGCCTTGGCGGCGGTCTCTACGTCAATCTGAATGATCTGGTGGTCATTCCATGGGTCATGGAACTGATCCAGGCGGTCGGGCAGATCTTCCTGCGCCTGTTGTTCATGCTGGTCATTCCGCTGCTGTTCGCGGCGCTGGCCGTCGGTGTAGCCGAGATGGGCGACCTGAAGTCGCTGGGCCGGGTCGGGTTCAAGACGCTGGTCTTCACCATCATGGTCTCCGCCATCGCGGTCGGGATCGGCCTGGTCATGGTCAACTACTTCCAGCCGGGCGCAGGCGTTGATCCGGCGCTGGCCGCGCAACTGCTGGAGGACGGCCGCGACGGCGCCGCCGCCATCGTAGGCAATGCGCCCACCAGCATCGAGGCCGGCCAGTTCTTCCTCGACATGATCCCGTCGAACGTCATCACGGCGGCCGCCGACAACCAGATCCTGCCGGTCATGGTGTTCGCCCTGATCTTTGGCATCGGCATGGTGATGGCCAAGTCAAAGGCCACGGATGCGCTTCAGGAAAGCCTGCAGGGTCTGCTGGAAGTGATGATGAAACTGATCAACGCCGTCATCAAACTGGCCCCGATCGCCATCGCCGCCCTGATGTTCAACCTGGCCGCCGTGTTCGGCTGGGATCTGCTGATCCGCCTCGGCGCCTATGCGGGGGTCGCCGTCGGCGCCATGGCGATCCACATGTTCATCGTCTATCCGCTGCTGGTGATGATCTTCGGCGGCATGAACCCGTTGAAGTTCGCCCGGGGCGTCCGCGAGCCCTTTGTGGTGGCCTTTTCGACCGCGTCGTCGAACGCGACCCTGCCGGTCGCCATCAAGGCCGCCGAGGAGCAGCTGAAACTGCCCAAGCGCATCTCGCGCTTTGTGCTGACCGTGGGAGCCACGGCCAACCAGAACGGCACCGCCCTGTTCGAGGGGGTGACGGTGCTGTTTCTGGCCCAGTTCTTCGGTATCGACCTCAACCTCCAGCAGCAGCTGGTGGTCATGCTGGTCTGTATTCTGGGCGGTATCGGCACGGCCGGTGTGCCCGCAGGCTCCCTGCCGGTCGTGGCGCTGATCCTGGTAATGGTCGGGGTTCCGCCCGAAGGTATCGGCCTGATCCTGGGCGTCGACCGTTTCCTCGACATGTGCCGGACCACGCTGAACGTCACCGGCGATCTGGTGGCCGCGACCGTGGTCTCGCGCGGCGAGAAGGACATCCCGGCCGAGGTCTCGGGCCCGCTGCCCGTCGCCCCGCCGACGTCCTGAGGCGTCAGCCGGTCTGGATGGGGGTGTCCGTGCGGCTCCCCCATTCGGTCCAGCTCCCGTCATAGAGCCGCGCCGGGCGGCCCAGCACGGTCAGAGCCAGCACCAGAATGGCGGCGGTCACGCCGGATCCGCAGGTGGTGATCGGCACAGCCGTGTCGTCCAGCCCGCTCGCCTCGAATGCGGCCTCAAGGTCGGCGCGGTCCCGCAGACGCCCCGCTTCATCGACCAGGGCTGCATAGGGCAGGTTCCGCGCTCCCGGCATATGACCGGGCCGCACACCGGGGCGAGGCTCGGCGCTTTCGCCCCGGAACCGGACGGCACCCCGCGCATCCAGAACAGGTGTGGTGCCCTCGTTCAGCGCCTGACGCACGGTCTCGATATCGACCACCGCGTTACGATCCAGTCGGGCATCGAAGCGCGCGGGCAGGGGACGGGCATCCCCACCTTCGGTCTCGCCCCCGACCTTGGTCCATGCGTTCAGCCCGCCATTCAGAACCTGAACCTGCGTCGCCCCGAAGGTCTTCAGCATCCACCAGGCGCGCGGGGCCGAGAACATCGGCCCGGCCTCATACACAACGATCCGGTCGCCCTCTGACAGGCCCAGCGCCCCCATGGCCCGCCCGAAATGCGCGGCGTCCGGCAGGGTGTGGGGCAGGGGCGAGGTCGGGTCGGACACCGCCTCCAGATCGAAGAACACCGCCCCCGGGATATGCGCCTCCCGGAACAGGGCCCGCGTATCGGTCCCATCCAGCCGCCACCCGGCATCGACGACCCGAACGGCCCCCTCGCGCATCAGAGCCAGCAGGTCACGGGCTTCGATGAGCGGCGACATCGGATCACCCCTTGCCGATCGCCAGTTGGATCACATCCGTCCGGCCCGACCGGAACCCGGCTTCGCAATAGCCCAGATAGAAGCGCCACATCCGCCGGAACCGCTCGTCAAAGCTCTGCATGCGCTGGATGTCGCTCCAGCTGGACTGGAAGCGGCGGTCCCAGGCGGCCAGAGTGTCGGCATAATCCTGCCCGAACCGCTCGACGGACTGCCAGTTCAGGCCCGCCGCCTCGATGACCGGCTTCAACCGTTCCTCGCTGGGCAGCATCCCGCCAGGGAAGATGTATTTCTGGATGAAGTCGGTCCGGACCGCATACTCCTCGAACAGCGCGTCCTGAATGGTGATGATCTGCAGGGCCGCCCGGCCGCCTGGCGCCAGCACCTCGGCGATCTTGCTGAAATAGGTCGGCCAGTATTCCTGTCCCACGGCCTCGAACATCTCGATCGAGGCGACGCGGTCGAACCGGCCGGTCACATCGCGGTAGTCGACCAGCTGGATGTTGACCTGTTCGCCCAACCCCGCCCGCTGCATGCGCTGGCGGGCAAAATCATACTGTTCCTGCGAGATGGTGATGGCCGTGACCTTGGCCCCGACCTCGCGCGCGGCATATTCGGCGAACCCGCCCCAGCCGCAGCCGATTTCCAGCACCGACTGCCCGGCTTGCAGGTCCATGCGCCGGGCCAGACTTTCGTATTTGCGCGCCTGGGCCACCGCCAACGCCTCGTCCTTGGCCGCATAGCGCGCCGAGGAATAGGTCATGGTCTCGTCCAGCCATGACGCATAGAATTCATTGCCCAGGTCATAGTGGGCGTGGATGTTCTTGCGTGCGCCCCGGCGGCTGTTGCGCCTCAGTCGGTGGCTGACCCAGTTGATGACCTTCATCGGCAGGGAGCCGTTGAACAGCCTGTGGATGTGGTCGTAGTTCTCGACCAGAACCTCGAGCAGGACCGCCAGATCGGGGCTGTCCCATTCTCCGGCCATATAGCCCTCGGCAAAGCCGATATCGCCATTGGCCAGCACCCGGCGGGCGACGTTGTAGTCGCGGATTTCCAGCACGGCGCTGCGGCCCTGAACCTTGCCGACCAGTTCGTGCATGGCCCCGTCCGGCAGCTTCAGCGTCAGCCGCCCCCAGGTCCAGTTCGCCGCCAGCAGGCGCAGGAACAGGCCGAATCCACGCGGCGCATGTGCCGGGGCCTGAATGTCGCTCAGGGTGGTCGTCGTCATCACAGACCTCCACAGGAGAGGGCAAGGACCGGCAGTCTACCCCTCATTGCCCAGACTCTTGAAGGCCGCGAGCGCCGCGTCGCGCGCCTCGGCGTGATCGACAATCGGACGGGGGTAGGTCTTGCCCAGCTGGACACCCGCATCGGCACGGACTTCGGCCGGAGCCTCCCACGGGCTGTGCAACCAGCGATCGGGAAGCTTCTTGAGCTCCGGCACCCAACGTCGAACATACTCACCATCCGCATCGAACTTGGTGCCCTGCGACACCGGGTTGAAGATACGGAAATACGGCGCGGCATCGGCTCCGGATCCCGCGACCCACTGCCAATTCTGCGAATTACTGGCCAGATCGGCATCGATCAGCGTGTCCCAGAACCAGGATTCGCCCTCGCGCCAGTCGATTCGCAGGTGTTTCACCAGGAACGAGGCGACCACCATCCGCACCCGATTGTGCATCCAGCCCGTGGTCCACAGCTCGCGCATTCCCGCGTCGACCATGGGATAGCCGGTCTGGCCCGCCTGCCACGCTTTCAGGCCAGCGCCGTCCGACCGCCAGGGGAAGTCGTCGAACTTCGGCTGGAAATTCCGGTCCGGCAGGGTCGGGAACTGGTGCAGCAGATGGGCCGAGAACTCACGCCAGCCGATCTCGCGCACAAAGGCCTCGGCCTGCTGTTCGGTGACCGTGCCGGCCTCGACCGCGGCGCGCACATCCAGAACCACGCGCCAGGGGCTGATCTCGCCCCAGTGCAGCGCCGCCGACAGCCGGCTGGTCCCGGGCTTGCCGGGCCGGTCCCGCATCACCCCATAGTTCGCCAGATCCCGGCGGATGAAGTCGGCCAGTCGCTTCGACGCCGCCGCCTCGCCCGGGGCCTTCGCGTCGAACCGGGCGGCCCAGTCGGGGCGCGCCTCATACAGGCCCCAGTCCTCCAGCGGATCAGACGCGACGCCCTTCACGCCGGCAATCCGCTCCGGCGCCGGGCGCGCGGGCGGCGGCTCGATCGCCTCCATCAGCGCGCGATAGAAGGGGGTGAAGACCTTGTAGGGCTTCTCGGCCTGGGTCAGCACCGATCCCGGCCGGGCCAGCAGCGACCCGTTGAAGCCGCGACATTCGATGCCTTCAGCCTTCAGCGCGTGGGCGATGTCGGCATCCGCGGCGAAGGCCGCAGGCTCGAACCGGCGATTCATGAACACCGTCTTCGCCCCGGTCTCCTCAATGAGCGCCCGCAGCACCGCCTCGGCCGGGCCGCGTTTCAGGATCAGCGGCGCCCCGGCCTTGTCCAGCGCCTCGGCCAACGCTTGCAGCGAGCGCTCCAGCCACCATTTCGACGCTCCGCCCAGGGGGCGTCCCTCCGCCGCCTCATCCAGAACATACAGCGGCATGACCGGCCGCCCGCTGGCCACCGCCTCGGTCAGGGCCGGGTTGTCCGCCAGCCGCAGGTCCCGCCGGAACCACAGGATCACCGGCGCATCCGTCCCGCTCATGCGCGCATCCCGTCGGAAAACCTGTTATCCAAAATCATCCACCCCATATGACGTCCTGTCTGATTTGAGCCTTGGGCTCCCATCCTGTCGAAAGTGAATATCGTGAGCCGTCCCAACGCCGTCATTGAAATCTCCGAAGGTCTCAAGCGTCCGGTCACCATCGGCGGCGGTCGCCGCATCGTCTTCATCGCCGGCCCCTGCCAGCTGGAAAGCCGCCAGCACGCGCTGGAAATGGCCAACGCGCTCAAGGAGATCGGCGAGCGTCTGAACGTCGGCATCATCTACAAGACCAGTTTTGACAAGGCCAACCGCACCTCGGCCAACGCGGCCCGGGGGCTTGGGCTCCGGGACTCCCTGCCCATCTTTGCCGAGATTCGCGAGAGCGTCGGCCTGCCGGTTCTGACCGACGTCCATTCCGAGGCCCAGTGTACCGAGGCCGCCCAGGCCGTCGACGTCATCCAGATTCCCGCCTTCCTGTGCCGTCAGACCGACCTGCTGCTGGCTGCTGCCGCGACCGGCAAGGTCATCAATATCAAGAAGGGCCAGTTCCTCGCCCCTTGGGACATGAAGAACGTCATCGCCAAGGTCGTGGGCGCGGGCAATCCGAACGTCATGGCCTGCGAGCGCGGCGCCAGCTTTGGCTACAACACCCTGGTCTCGGACATGCGCGCCCTGCCGGTGCTGCGCGACATCGGCTGCCCGGTGGTGTTCGATGCCACCCACAGCGTCCAGCAGCCAGGCGGGCAAGGGACGTCCTCGGGCGGCCAGCGCGAGTTCGTGCCGGTTCTGGGCCGCGCTGCGGTCTCGGTCGGCGTGGATGCCGTCTTCATGGAAACCCACCAGGACCCGGACAACGCCCCGTCGGACGGCCCGAACATGGTGCCGCTGGACCAGTTCGAATCCCTCGCCGGTCAACTGATCGCCTTCGACGATCTGGTCATCGCCCAAGGCATCAAGCGCGCGGCCTGAACCGGTCCGCGACTGGACGTGCCCGGTCCTGTGGGATAGCTCCGACGCATGAACCTCGCCGGTCTTCAAAGCCTGCTCGCCCGGGCGCCGTCCCTGAGCCTTGCCTGCGTCGGTGACCTGATGCTGGACCGGTTCGTCTATGGCGAGGTCAGCCGCATCTCGCCCGAGGCCCCGGTGCCCGTCCTTCGCACCCACCGCTCGGTCTCCATGCCGGGCGGCGTCGGCAATGTGGCGCGCAATCTGGCCTCGCTGGGCACGCGCGTGACCCTCGGCTCGGTCGCGGGACAGGATGTCGAGGGCCGGGCGTTGGCCGATCTTCTGGCCGCCGAGCCCGGCCTGACCGACGCCGTGCGCTACACCGATACGGCCCGCACCGTGGTCAAGACGCGCTATGTCGCCGCGGGCCAGCAACTGCTGCGTCTCGACGAGGAAGACACTCTCGACACTGACTATGCAGGCGAGGGCGTGTTCGAGGGCGCGGACGCCATCCTGATCTCGGACTATGCCAAGGGCGTGGTCAGCGACGCCCTGATCGCGGCGGCGCTCGCCCATGCCGCACAGGCCGGGGTGCCGGTCATCGTTGACCCCAAGGGCCGCGACTTCGCCCGCTATGGCGCGGTCGACCTGATCAAGCCTAATGCCGCCGAACTGGCGGGGGCCACCGGCCTGCCGACCGACACCGACGCCGAGGTCGAGCGCGCGCTTTCGGCCCTGCTGGATCAGACGACGGCCAAGGCTGTGATCGTCACCCGCGCGGGCAAGGGCATGTCATTGATGCGGCGCGGCGGTCCGGTCCAGCACATTCCCGCCCGCGCCCGCGAAGTGTTCGATGTGTCGGGTGCCGGTGATACGGGCCTTGCGGCCCTCGGCCTCGCGCTGGCTGCCGGGCATGACCTGCCCGAGGCGGCCGCCTTTGCCATTCTGGCCTCGGGCGTCGTCGTGGGCAAAAGCGGCACCGCCACGGTCACGCCTCCCGAACTGCTCGAGGCCGAGCTCACCGGCGCCATGGACATCGACCACGGCCGGATCGTGCCGGTCGAGACCCTGGTCGATCAGGTCGAACTGTGGAAGGCGGCGGGGCTTAAGGTCGGCTTCACCAACGGCTGTTTCGACATCCTGCACCGCGGTCATGTCGCCTATCTCGCCCAGGCGCGGGCCTGGTGTGACCGGCTGGTTGTGGCGCTCAACACGGATGAGTCTGTGCGCCGGTTGAAGGGCGAGGGCCGTCCCGTCAACGATCTCGACAGCCGCGCGGCGGTCATCGGCGGCCTGGCCAGCGTGGATCGGGTGACGTCCTTCGATACGGAAACACCGCTGGACCTGATCAAGGCCCTGCGACCGGTTGTGCTGATCAAGGGTGCGGACTATACGCGCGACACCGTCGTCGGCGCGGCCGAGGTTGAATCCTGGGGCGGAGAGGTCCGGCTGGCGGAATTCTCGCCCGGTCACTCGACCACGGCCACCATCCAGAAACTGGCGAAAGGCGAGGGCCAATGACGCGCCGCATGATCGTGGTCACCGGCGGCGCCGGCTTCATCGGCTCCAACATCGTCGCCCGGCTGTGCGCTGCGGATCGCCACGATGTGGTCGTCTGCGACCGCCTCGAAGGCGCAGATCTCGGCAAGTGGAAGAACCTGGCCAAACATCCGGTCGCCGACTTCTGGTGGCCGGAAGAGATGTTTGAAAAGCTGGAGGCGAACGCCGATCGCATCGAGGCGGTCATCCACATGGGCGCGATCTCCTCGACGACCGAGCCGGACGCCGACCTGATCCTCCGGACCAATTTTGCCCTGTCCCGCGACCTGTGGGACTGGTGCGTGCGACGCGGTGTGCGGCTGGTCTATGCCTCCTCTGCGGCCACCTATGGCGACGGTCACAAAGGCTTTGATGACGAGGATGACTTTGCGTCGCTGCAAAAGCTTCGTCCGCTAAATGCGTATGGATATTCGAAATATCTGTTCGACCTCTATGCCCGGCAACAGGCGGAGCGCGGGCATGCCCCCAACCAATGGGCGGGCCTGAAGTTCTTCAACGTCTATGGTCCGAACGAGTATCACAAGGGCGGTATGAAGTCGGTTGTGGCCCAGATCTGGCCCAAGGTGCAGGCGGGTGAGCCGGTCCAGCTGTTCCGTTCCCATCACCCGGACTACGCGGACGGGGGCCAGTTGCGCGACTTCGTCCATGTCGATGACGTGGTCGATGTGATCGACTGGCTGCTCGGCAAGCCGGAGATCTCAGGCGTTTTCAACGCCGGATCGGGACAGGCCCGCTCGTTCGCCGACCTCGCACGGGCCACCTTTGCCGCGGCCGGCAAGGAGCCGCAGATCAGTTATATCGACATGCCCGAGGTGATCCGCGACCGCTATCAGTATTTCACCCAGGCTCGCATGGACCGGGTCCGGGCGCTGGGCTTTGACGGCCAGTCGACACCGCTGGAGGAGGGCGTGCGCCGCTACGTCCAGTCGTATCTGGCAACGGAAGACCCGTATCGATGAAGTCCCGCGCGGTCAGCCTCAGGACCCTGATCGGCTATGCCGGCTTTGCCCTGGTGTTTCTGATCGTGGCTGCCGCGGCCGTCTGGCGCGGGGATATCCTGCAGGCCGGCATGGACCCCGAGGTGCCCTTCCAGACCTATGACCCGCCTCCGGCCCCGGACTATCAGCAGGCCCCGGCCTGGGCCATGCAGGACAGGGGGATCGCAGGGTCAGGCCCTGCGGCCGTCTTCTTCATCCACTCCACGACCTATGACGGCGGCGAGGAATGGAACGGCCCGATCGGCGACGCCGACGCCGATGCCTATCTGTTCCGGGTGGTCATCCCCAACTATGCGGGCCCCTTCGCCCGCTCGGGCCGGCTCAGCATTCCCCGCTATCGACAGGGCAGCCTCTACACCCGCCTGACCCTTCGCGATGACGCACGCGAAGCCCGTGCCTTCGCGTACCGGGACATCGAGGCGGCGTTCGAGGTCTTTCTGGCCCGCCATCCGTCCGGGCCGATCGTCATCGCCGGGGTTGAGCAAGGGGGCGAACTGGCTGAGCGGCTGGTGCGCGAGCGGATCGTTGGTGACCCGGCCCTGCGTCGCCGCATCGTCGCCGTCTATGCCATGGACACCATTCTGGCGGCCGACCCGGCCACGCCCTCCCTGCCGCCTTGCAGCGCGCGCGACCAGACGGCCTGTCTCGTAGCCTTCTCGCCGGTCACAGAGGACAACGACGGCGCCGCCCGTCGCAGGCTTCGTCGGGCCCTCGTCTGGGACGATCGCGGGCGTCTGGTCGAGCTGGATGATCGGGCCGCCGTCTGCGTCAACCCGGTTACCGGTTCGCCGGATGAGGTCCAGGTTCCGGCCCGGGTGCATCTGGGTGCCACCAATGCCACAGGGCTCGAGTGGGGCGCGCGCCCGGCCTTGATCGCCCGCTCGGTCGCCACGGTCTGCCAGGACGGCCTGCTGCGTCACACCCAGCCGGACATGGAGTCCTTCCGCGAGACGGGCAACTGGTCAGACCGCAGAAAATCGCGTCCGTACAATCTGTTCTACAGCGATATTGAACACGACGTTCAGGAACGTCTGGCCGTCTGGATCGCCCGCTAGGCGCCGGACGCGCCGGTCGATCAGTCGCCGGACGGTCGTCCCGAGCGCCAGTCGAACAGCGCCTCGAGCATCTGAACCGCCCGCCCGCGGTTTGACGTTAGGCCCGGGTCCCGTCCCAGGATCAGCTGGGCGTCATCGGCGGCTGCCCGGATCAGCCCCGCATGGGCCATGGGGTCGGCAAACCGATAGGCCGGAAAGCCGCTCTGCTTCAGCCCCAGCGGGTCACCGCCCCCCCGGATCCGGAAATCCGCCTCGGCGATCTCGAAGCCGTCCTCGGTGCGGCGCAGGATATCCAGCCGCTCGACCGCCGTCTTGCCCAGCCCGGTCTCTGACTGGCCGTACAGCAGGGTGCAGGCGCTGGGCTTGTCCGACCGGCCGATCCGCCCGCGCAGCTGGTGCAGCTGCGCCAGCCCGAACCGTTCGGCGTGTTCGATGACCATCAGGGTGGCGTTGGGCACATCGACGCCGACCTCGACCACGGTCGTCGCCACCAGCAGCGGCAGATGCCCGTCCAGAAACGACTGCATGACCGTCTCGCGCTCCGGACCCGGCATCCGTCCGTGCACCAGCCCGACCGGACGCCCCATCAGCTTGCCGAGATCCCGCGCCCGGTCCTCGGCGGCGGCCAGGTCGATGTGTTCGGACTCCTCGATCAGCGGACAGATCCAGTAGGCTTGTGCCCCACCCTCGATCGCCGCCTTCAGTCGCACCGCCACCTCGCCCAGCCGGTCCAGCGGCAGGACCGCCGTCTTGATCGGCCGGCGCCCCGGCGGCTTCTCATCCAGCCGCGAGACGTCCAGCTCACCATACTGGGTCAATTCCAGCGTTCGCGGGATGGGCGTCGCCGACATGGTCAGCAGGTGCACGGCCCCGTCGGCCCCGCCCTTGTCCAGCAGTCGCTGACGCTCGCGCACCCCGAACCGGTGCTGTTCGTCGATGACCGCCAGCCCCAGCCGATGGAACTGCACACTGTCCTGAAACAGGGCGTGGGTGCCGATCACCAGCGGCAGACGCCCGCCCGCCAGTCCTTCCAGCACCGGCCGCCGCACACTGGCCGGGTCTCGCCCGGTCAACAGGGCGCAGGCCACACCCACCTCGGCAAACAGGGGGGCCAGCCGCTCATGATGCTGGCGGGCCAGAATATCGGTCGGGGCCATCAGCGCCGCCTGAAAGCCACTGTCGATGGCGTCCGCCAGCACCAGCGCCGCCACCGCCGTCTTGCCCGACCCGACATCGCCCTGCAGCAGCCGCGCCATCTGCTCACCGCTGGCCAGATCGCGCCGGATGTCGGCCACCGCCCGTTGCTGGGCCCCGGTCAGGGTGAAGGGCAGGGCGGCCAGCAACCGTTCTGCCGCCGCGCCGGGCGCCAGCCGCGGCGCCCGCACCGCCTGCCGGTTCCGTCGCCGCCGGGCCAGCGCCAGCTGGTGGGCCAGCAGTTCGTCGAACGCCAGCCGCGCCCGTGCCGGGGCCTGCGGATCCAGATCGATCTCGCTCTCGGGGGCGTGCAGGGCCTTCATCGCGTCGGGCCACGAGGGCCAGGCCTGTTTCGCCAGCCACGCCGCATCCTGCCATTCGGCCAGGTCCGGCAGCGACTCCATCGCCGTCATCACCAGTTTGCGCACCTGCCGCGAGGTGATCCCCTGGGTAGCGGGATAGACGGGTTCGACCGGTACAATCTCGTCCCGCTTCTCGGCAGAGACCACATAATCCGGGTGAGCGATCTGAACCAGATCGTTGAAAGTCTCGACCTTGCCGCTGACGATCCGCCGCTCCCCGTCCGGGCATTGCTTGCGGATCCAGGCCTCCGATCCGCCGAACCAGACCAAGGTCAGAAAGCCCGTTTCATCATTGGCCCGCAGCTTGAACGGCAGGCCCGGCCGCCCCGGCTTGGTCAGGCCGCCGATGATCAGGTCAAAGATGCCCACCTCACCGGCGACCGCGGTCTGCACGGTCATCTCGCGCCGGCGGATCAGGCCGGTGGGGGCCAGAAACATCAGGTCGCGCACCAGCGGCCCGGCCAGCCGGTGCACCGCCGGGGCCATGCGCGGGCCGACGCCCTTCAGGCTTTCGACCGCGACGAACAGGGGAAACAGAATCTCGGGCCGCATGATGCGTCACGATAGCCGGACAGGACGGGTGGCGAAATGGACCCGCGACCGCTATCTGACACGGCTCCATTCCTTTTGACCGGGCAAGACTTCTTGTGGCCGAAGACATCGCACGTGCCGAAATGACGACCCGGCTGAACCGCATCCGCTTTCGCGCCTGGCGTCGGGGCTTTCGCGAGGCCGACATGATCCTCGGTCCGTTCTCGGAACAGGTCGCGCCGCAACTGGACGAAGCCGACCTCGCCCTGTTCGAGGCCCTACTGGATGAGGACGACCACACCCTCTACGGCTGGATCAAGGGCTCGACGCCCACGCCGCCCGAATGGGAAGGGCCGCTGATGGACCGCATCCGCCGGTTCGTCGCCGAGTCGGTCTCGTCCGAGGTGGCGCGGGGCATCGGGTAATGGCGGACCCCATCACGCTGAGCGGCGCGCCCGAGGGTCTGGACGCCCTGCGCGTCGCCGACCGGCTGGGCGAGGGCGGCACCGCCCTGTTCATCGCCCGCGACGCCTCGCGCGCCGCCCAATTCATCGACGCCATCGGCTTTTTTGCCGAGGGGATCGAGGTGGTTTCCTATCCGGCCTGGGACTGTCTGCCCTATGACCGTCTCAGCCCCTCGTCCTCGGTCTCGGCCCAGCGGATGGCGACGCTCAGCCGCCTCGCGGGTGGCAAGGCCCCCGACAAGCCCCTGCTGATCGTGGCCACGGTCGGTGCTGCCCTGCAGCGCACCCCGCCGCGTGAGATCACCGCCGGCGCCGGCTTCGAGACCCACGTCGGCCGCGAGCTCGATACCGCCGCGCTCGAGACCTATTTCGCCACCAATGGCTATGTCCGCGCCTCGACCGTGTCGGAACGCGGCGAATATGCCGTGCGGGGCGGGGTGATCGACGTCTTCCCGCCGGGCTTTGACGAGCCGGTGCGCCTCGACATGTTCGGCCAGGAACTGGAGTCGATCCGCACGTTCGATCCGGCCACCCAGCGCTCGACCGGCCAGAGGGCCGCTGTGCAGCTGGCCCCGGTGTCCGAAGCCCTGCTGAATCCCGAGGCCATCTCGCGCTTCCGCACCGGCTATCTCAACCGCTTCGGCACGGCGGGCGATGATCCCCTCTATGCCGCCGTCAGCGAAGGCGCGCGCCGGCAGGGGCTGGAGCACTGGTTGCCGCTGCTCTATCCGCACCTTGAGACCCTGTTCGACTATCTTCCGGCCGACGCCACCGTATGGCTCGACAACCAGGCCGACAGGGCACGCTCCGAGCGCTGGGACCTGACCGTCGATGCCTTCGAGGCCCGGCGTGAAGCCGCCCAGGCCGCGCCCGGTCGCAGCGTCCAGAGCGGCCGCGCGCTGCCGCCGGAGGCCCTCTATCTGTCGCCCGAAGACTGGACCCGCGCGCTGGCGGCCCGGCCCGTCATCCAGCTGAGTGCCCTGTCCGGACCGGGCGAGGATGCCGGCGGCCGTCTGGGCCGGTCGTTCGCCGCCGAACGGGCCCAGGACAGCGTCAATCTGTTCGAGGCCGTCGCGGCCTACGCCAAGACCCGGCGCGCCGACGGTCGCAAGGTGCTGTTCGCCTCCTGGAGCGAGGGCTCGTCCGAGCGCCTCGCCTCCATGCTGGCCGACCACGGGCTGGAACCGGTCGTGCCGGTGCGCGACTGGGCCGATGTGCAGGCGGCGACCGACACCCTCTATCTGCGCGCCGTCCTGCCGGTCGAGACGGGGTTCGAGACCGACGATCTGGTCGTCATCACCGAGACCGACATCCTCGGCGACCGGCTGGCCCGCCCGCGCAAGAAGCGCCGTGCCTCCAACTTCCTTGCCGAAGCCTCGGCCCTGACCACCGGCGATCTGGTGGTCCACCTCGACCACGGCATCGGTCGCTATGAGGGGCTGCGCACCCTGGACATCCAGGAGGCCCCCCACGACTGTCTGGAGCTGGCCTACGCCGGCGATGCCAAACTCTATCTGCCGGTCGAAAACATCGACCTTCTGACCCGCTACGGAGCCGAGGGCGACGGGGTGCAGCTGGACCGGCTGGGTGGCGCCGGATGGCAGGGCCGTAAGGCCAAGGCCAAGGCCCGCCTGCGCGAAATGGCCGAGGGCCTGATCGCGCTCGCCGCCAAACGGGCCCTGCGCGAGAGCGAAGTCGTGGTTCCGCCGCAGGGGCTGTTCGACGAGTTCTGTGCCCGCTTCCCCTATGAGGAAACCGACGACCAGCTGAACGCCATCGGCGACGTCCTGTCCGATCTGGCCAAGGGCACGCCCATGGACCGGCTGATCTGTGGCGATGTCGGATTCGGCAAGACCGAGGTGGCGCTGCGGGCCGCCTTTGTGGTCGCCATGACGGGCCAGCAGGTGGCCATCGTCTGCCCGACCACGCTGCTGGCGCGCCAGCACTTCAAGACCTTCAGCGAGCGGTTTGCGGGCTGGCCGATCACCGTCCGCCACCTGTCACGCATGGTCACGGCCAAGGATGCCAACGAGACCCGCGCGGGCCTGAAGGACGGCAGTTTCGAGATCGTGGTGGGCACCCACGCCGTCCTGTCGGAACAGGTCGGGTTCAAGGACCTCGGCCTCGTGATCGTCGACGAAGAGCAGCATTTCGGCGTCAAGCACAAGGAGAAGCTCAAGAGCCTCCGCGCCGATGTGCACCTGCTGACCCTGACCGCGACCCCCATCCCGCGCACCCTGCAGATGGCCCTGTCCGGCATCCGCGAGATGTCGATCATCGCCACCCCGCCGGTCGACCGACTGGCCGTCCGCACCTATGTCGCGCCGTGGGATCCGGTCATGGTGCGCGAGGCCCTGCTGCGCGAGAAATACCGCGGCGGTCAGGCCTATTACGTCGCGCCGCGTCTGGCCGACCTGCCGGACATCGAACAGTTCCTGCGCGAACAGGTGCCCGAGGTGAAGGCCGTCGTCGGCCACGGCCAGATGTCGCCGACCCAGCTGGAGGCGGTGATGAGCGCCTTCTATGAGGGCGAATATGATGTCCTGCTGTCGACGACCATCGTCGAAAGCGGCCTCGACATCCCGACGGCCAACACCCTGATCGTGCACCGGGCCGACATGTTCGGCCTGGCCCAGCTGCACCAGATCCGCGGCCGCATCGGCCGGTCCAAGGCGCGCGCCTTCGCCTATCTGACCACCGACCCCAAACGCCCGCTCAGCCTGTCGGCCGAACGGCGGCTGCAGGTGCTGCAGTCGCTCGACAACCTCGGTGCCGGCTTCCAGCTGGCCAGCCACGACCTCGACCAGCGGGGCGGGGGCAATCTGCTGGGCGACGAACAGTCCGGCCATATCCGCGAGGTCGGTGTCGAACTGTATCAGCAGATGCTGGAAGACGCCGTGGCCGAGATGCGCGAGCAGGGCGGCGACCTGCGCGACCGCGACTGGTCCCCGACCATCAATGTCGGCGCGGCAGTCCTCATTCCCGAGTCTTATGTCCCGGACCTCAATCTGCGTCTCAGCCTGTATCGCCGCCTGTCGGATGCCGAGCGAGGCGAGGACCGCGAGGCCCTGGCCGCCGAACTGATCGACCGGTTCGGGCCGTTGCCGGACGAAGCCCGCCAGCTGCTCCGCATCGTCGGCATCAAGTCGTCCTGCCGCAAGGCCCAGATCGAGCGCATCGACATGGGCCCCAAGGGCGCGGTCCTGACCCTGCGCAACAACGACTTCCCCAACCCACTGGGGCTGGTCGGCCTGATCCAGAAGAATGCCGGTGTGTGGAAGCTGCGCCCGGATCAGAAGATCGTCGTCATGGGCGAATGGGCCAATCCGGAAGAGCGTCTCAAGGCCGCCGAGCGCATCACCGACTCGCTGGCCACCGTGGCGGCGCTGGAGAACTAGGTCTCTCAAGCGAGGTCAGCGAAGCTGGCACCCCCAACCCTCCGCTCATCCCCGCGAAAGCGGGGACCCAGAGTTTTGGGCGATCTAGGCTCTCTATCGGCCCCGCAACGGTCATCCCAAGCGGCATGTGCAGGGAAGAACTGGGTCCCCGCTTTCGCGGGGATGAGCGGTATTGATGTCTCAGGCCTCAGCTCGCGACCCGGGTGTCGGTGGCCAGCGACGCAGAGGCCCGCTCCAGCGTCCGGGCTGGAGCCTCGCCGCTGCGTTGCTCGGCCACGCCCAGTTCGAAGTCGACCACAAACGGCGAGCGTCCCGGGCCGGCCTCAAAGGCGGTGCAGCCGATCACGGCCACGATCCGCTGGGCCGCGATCCGGGCCTGGGCTTCGGTCGTGCCGGGCAGGGCCAGGGCGAAGACCACGCTCGACAGACGCGCGGCCGTATCCTCGGTGCGGATCAGACGCGACACCATGGTGCCGATCTGGGGCAGGGCGCGGGCCAGCCAGCCATCGCGGCGCGCCTCCTCGACCGGATCGGTCATGGTCACCTTCAGCACGCACAGCGACAGGGGCCGCCGCCGCTCGCGCGACGCCTCGCTGACCCGGCCCAGATGCTGGGCAAACAGATCGCGCGTGAACAGGCCGGTGTCGGGATCGGTCAGGCCGGAGCCCCGCACCGACTCCAGCGCGCGCCGCACCCCGGTCTGGCGCCGGTGAAAGCGCGCCATGGCCAGCAGTCGCCGTGCCGTCTCGCGCTCATCCGTGTCCGCGGCGGCCACGTCGGCAAAGCCCCGACCGAACAGATCCGAGGCGTCCATCTGGGCCCCGTCGTTCAGGTAAAGCATCACTGGAATATGATAGAGCCTTGTATTCCTTTTCATGCCCGACGCGATCGACAGCGCAGGGGCGTGGTCCTCCGCCCCCCACAGGACGGCGGCGTCGAACGGGCTCTCGTGCAGATAGTCGAAGGCGGTGTAGGGCGTGGGGGCGGCCACCACCTCCGCGCCATCCTCCGTCAGGGCGTTCGACAGCGCCAGGAACCGGCGATCCGGCTTGCCCGCCGCCAGCACCCGCACCGGGGTCAGATCGGTCACCGGCAGATCGATGGCCTGACCCTGCTGGCGGAAGGTGTCGATCCGCAGGTTCAGCTCTTCCTCGGCCAGGGCCGCGCGAACCAGTTGCTCCAGCCGGATCCGAAGCTGAACCGGATGGGCCGGGGCGGTCATGGCCAGATCGACGGTCGTGGATTCCTCGGGCGTCGGCGCGCGTCCCATCAGGGCGATGACAGGCAGGTATCGCGGCGAGGCCAGCCCCTTCAGCCGCGCAGCCACGCCCGAGACATCGGCATCCCCGGCACCAGCCACGAGGACGGCGGCCTCGATCGGGAAATCTTCCAGCACAATCGCCGCAGCCTCGGGCGAGGGTGCGGTGATCGTGGTCCAGCCTTCCGAATCAAGCTGACGGCACAGGGCCTCGCCCTCGGTCTCATCGCCGGTAACGACCAGAATACGCGGATCGAAATCCAAAACGGTACGCCCCCTTCAGCCCGGATTCTGCGATCCGGAGACCAGCCCGATGGTGCCGGACCATAGACAGCCCCCCGGCGCCCCCGCAACCGGTTCCATGACCGCTTCACGCAAGAGGGTTTGCAAAGTCACAAAAAAGTCTAGTTTCGCGCCGGGTTGTGGCGAGGATGACTTTGACCTTTGACTCTCTCCGGAGCCGGATCGGCTTCTGGCTCAGGCTGTCCGGACGCGCGTTTGCCCGCAGCTGGGGCCGCGATGTCATGCTCTACACGGGCGGGGTGTCCTTCTTCGCCCTGCTGGCCGTATTCCCCGCGATCGCCATCCTGATCGGTCTCTACAAGGTCGGCCTGTCGATCAGCGAGGTCAGCGCCCAGGCCACGGCGCTCGCCGACGTCATGCCCGCTGCCGCCCGCAGCATCTTCCTCGAGGAAATCAGCCGGCTGACCAATGCCTCGGCCCGCACCGTGTCGACGCAGAGCGCCTTCGCCCTGATCATCGGTGCCTATGCTGCGCACAGGGGTTTCAAGGCCTTGTTAGCCGGTCTTAACCTCATCCATGACGAAGCCGAGCCGCATGGCTTCCTCAGGTTCAACCTGCTGGCCTTCTTCGTCGCCCTGTTTGCCTTCGGCTTGTTCACCGTCGTGTCCGGCGCCGTGGTCACGGCCCGGCTGATGTCCCACGCCGGATCGGCCGCAACGACCGGCGCCTCCAGCGGGGGCTATATGCCGCTGGACGTCCTGCTGCCCGCAGCCGGCCTGTCGTTCGGCCTGAGCCTGCTCTACCGCTATGCCATGTCGCACAAGTCGCGCGTGGCCTGGCGTCCCGCCATCACCGGCGGGGTGATCGCCACCCTGCTGTCGATGATCTCGTCCTGGCTGTGCGCCGTCTATGTCGAGCAGATCGCCGTGCTGGGCGCGACCTATGGCTCGGTCGGTGCGGTCGTGGTCCTGCTGATCTGGCTGTCGTGGAACGTCAACGCCATCTTCTACGGCGGGGCCTTCGCCACCGAGATGGAGATCGTCGCGCGCGCCCGCGACGAAGCCCTGATCGTCGAGGCCGAGGAAGCCTTGATGCAGACGCCGAAGGTCGTCAGCCTGACGGCGCGGCGCCAGTCTCGACAGTGATCCGCAGGACGCCGTCTGCGTCCTCAATCCCGATCAGCCTGTGCGGCCCGTCGGCCAGCATGTGCGGCACATCGATGCGCGCCATCGGGTCGGTCGCCATCAACACAACCGTCTCACCCGGCGCCGCCGCCTCCAGCGCGCGCGCCAGCCTCAGGCTCGGCACCGGACACCGGTGACCGCGGGCATCGACGAGGATCGGGGCAGGGCTCACGCCAGCCCGTCCAGCAAAAGCCTCAGCGCCTGCTCGGTGGCCGCCAGTCGGATCGCCTGACGGTCGCCCTCGCCAAAGCGGCGCTCCAGATGCCGCACACCGTCTGCGGTCGCGAGCCCGAAATGGACCAGTCCGACCGGCTTCTCGGCTGACCCGCCACCGGGCCCGGCGACCCCGGTGATTGAGACCGCCAGACCTACACCCGCCCGGGCTCGCGCCCCGGTCGCCATGGCTTCCGCCACAGGCTGAGACACCGCGCCATGCGCCTCGATCAGGGCCGCCGGTACATCCAGCATCCGCGTCTTGGCCGCATTGGAATAGGTGACCGCCCCCTGTTCCAGCACCGCCGAGGATCCCGCCACGGAGGTGATCAGGGCCGCGACCAGACCGCCCGTACAGCTCTCGGCCGTGGCCAGCGTCATCCCCCGCGCCTGCGCGCGCGCCAGGACCGCCTCGGCCAAGGTCATCAGATCGGGAGTAAACATGGCTTTAAGCCTTGGCGAGTCAGCCTTACGGTGGCCCACAGGGTGCCGCGCCGATGCCCGCCTGTCGATGGAGCATGCATGAGCCAGACCAGCGTGACCGACGGGGTCGAGCCGCTCGGCGTCCGCCTGACCCCGCTGATCTTCGGTCTGGCGATCTTCACCTCGGCCATGCTGGTCTTTTCCGTCCAGCCCATGATCACCAAACTGGTCCTGCCGGTGCTGGGGGGCTCGCCCTCGGTCTGGAACACGGCCATGGTCTTCTTCCAGACGGGCCTGCTGGCCGGCTATGCCTATGCCCACCTGCTGCAGAAGGTCGCCTCCCTCCGCCTTCAGGTCGGCATCCATCTGGTCCTGCTGCTGATCGCGGCCATCTTCCTGCCGCTCCGGGTCAATGGCCTGCTGGGGGATCCGGACCCCTCGGCACCGATCGGCTGGCTGCTGGCGACGCTGGCCATCTCGGTCGGCCTGCCGTTCGCCATCCTGTCGGCGACCGCCCCCCTGCTTCAGGCCTGGTACGCCCGCGTCCGCGTGGGGCACGCCGACGGCCAGAACCCCTATGTCCTCTATGCCGCCTCCAACCTCGGCAGTTTCCTCGCCCTCCTGGCCTATCCCGTCCTGATCGAGCCGCTCAGCTCCCTGTCCGGTCAGCGCTGGGGCTGGAGCGTGGGCTATGGCGTCTTCGTCCTGATGATCGTCGCGCTGGGCCTGACCGTCTGGCGCGCCCGCGCCTTGACCCGGTCCGACCCGCCGCGGCTGGCCAGGACCACGCCCATCGACTGGCGCGAGCGCGGCATCTGGGTGCTGCTGGCCGCGGCCCCGTCCAGCCTGATGCTGGGCGTGACCGCCCATCTGACGACCGATGTCGCCTCGGCGCCCTTCCTGTGGGTCCTGCCGTTGGCCCTCTATCTGCTGACCTTCGTCATCGCCTTCCAGAGCCGGCCGTGGATCCCCCTGCCGATCACCCTGATCGTCCAGTCGGCCCTGCTGGCCGTGACTGTCAGCATGGTCGCCTTTCGCAGCTCCAGCTGGATGCTGATCCTGGTGGTCCACCTCACGACCTTCTTCTTCACCGCCCTGCTGTGTCACCAGCTGCTGGCAGGGCGACGCCCGCCTCCGGACCGGCTGACTGAGTTCTATTTGCTGCTGTCGGTCGGCGGCATGCTCGGCGGGGTGTTCAACGCCCTGATCGCGCCCGTCATCTTCAACATGGTGTGGGAGTATCCGCTGGTGCTGGTGGCCGTCGGTCTGGCCCGGCCCCGGGGCGGCCCCTTCACCTTGCGTCACGGCTATTTCCTGCTCGGCGCCGCCTTCCTGTCGGTCATGCCGCATGTGGTGATGGAGGTGATCGCCCGGACCCCGTCGCTCTGGCCCTATGTGCAGGACCTGACCACCCTCAAGCTGGCCTCGATCATCCTCGGCGGCGCGGCCATCTGCGCCTTTCTGGTGCGGGACAAGGCGCTGGTCTTCACCGGCGTCCTGCTGATGATCGCCCTGTCGGCCCAGCATGTGGCCCGCGGCTATGACTGGAGCCTGACCGAGCGCAGCTTCTTCGGAGTCATGCGGGTGGCCGAGATCGAGGACTCCGGCATGGGCGGCCCGGTCCATGTGCTGATGCACGGCACCACCTTGCACGGGGCCCAGGCGCGCCATCCCGACCATGCCTGCAACCCGACCATGTACTATGCCTACTCCACCCCGATCGGCCTCGCGGCCCTTGAGGTCCAGTCTCGCTCGCCCGAGGTGCGCATGGGGGTGGTCGGGCTCGGAGCCGGGGCCATGGCGGCCTACAAGCGGCCCGGCGACACCCTGACCTTCTTCGAGATCGACCCCATGGTCGACCGCATGGCGCGCGATCCGCGCTGGTTCACCTATATCTCGGACTGTGCCGCAGGCCCCGTCCAGACCGTCCTCGGCGATGCCCGCCTGACCCTGGCGCAACAGCCCGACGCCGCCTTCGACCTTCTGGTCATCGACGCCTTCTCCTCCGACGTCGTGCCGACGCACCTGCTGACGGTCGAGGCGCTGGCAGACTATCTGCGGCTGGTCGGACCGAACGGGATGGTGGTCCTGCATGTGTCGAACCGCAACCTCGACATCACCCTGCCGACGGTCGCTGCCGCGCGTCAGCTGGGCGCTGCCGAGCGCCACCGCATCTTCTTCGAGCGTCCCGACCAGCCCGACATGGCCGAGGCCTCGACCGAGGTGCTGATCATGGCCCCCACCGAGGAAGGCCTGGCCGACTTCGTGGACGATCCGACCTGGCGCGTGATCGCCGACACCGAGGTCCGGCCGTGGACCGACGACTACGTCAATCTGTGGGGCGCCCTGGTCCGCGCCAACTTCTAGCGTGAAGCGGGCAGGGTGATCGTGGCCACCGCCTGCGCGGCAAGCCCTTCACCGCGCCCCGTAAAGCCCAGCTGTTCGGTCGTGGTCGCCTTGACGCTGACCCCATCCAGACGAAGGCCGCACAGCTCGGCCATCCGCTCGCGCATCGCCTGACGGTGCGGTTTGATCTTCGGTTCCTCGCAGATCAGGGTCACATCGACATGAACCAGCTGCCCGCCGCGCGCCGCCAGCCGCTGCACGGCATGCACCAGAAACCGGTCGCTTGATGCCCCCTTCCATTGCGGGTCGGAGGGCGGGAAGTGGTCGCCGATGTCACCGTCGCCCATGGCGCCCAGAATGGCATCGGTCAGGGCATGCAGGCCGGCATCCGCATCCGAATGGCCGATCAGGGTCCGGTCGTGCGGCATTTCGACCCCGCACAGCCACACCGACGTCCCCGGTCCCCAGCGGTGCACATCGAACCCCTGTCCGACGCGCGTCACGGACGGCGGGGTCAAACCGGCAGCGAGCGCCTCGGCCATGATGAAATCCTCGGGATAGGTCAGTTTGAACAGGCGGGGATCGCCGGCGACCAGCACAACCCGGCCGCCCGCCGCACGCACGGCCTCGGCTTCATCGGTCGGCGGCGTCTCGCCCGGCCAGTCGGTCAGGGCCGCCCGCACCGTGGCCAGCCGGAAGGCCTGCGGCGTCTGGGCCCGGAACAGGCCGTCGCGATCGACGCTGTCGCCCAGCCCGGCCTCATCGCCCCGCCGCAGGCTGTCGACGGCGGGCAGGGCAGGGACCGCTCCGTCGGCATCACCCAGCGCATCGATCAGGCGGTCGATCACGGCCCGCTCCAGAAACGGCCGCGCCGCATCGTGGATCAGCACCGGCGTATCCGCGCCCGCCAGATCGGCCGCCTCAATGGCATCCAGCCCCCGCAAGACCGACTCCGCGCGGGTCGCGCCGCCCTCAACGGCCCGCCAGCCGGTCAGGCCTGCCAGCGCGTCCCCCACATCAGCCAGACGATGAGGGCCCACCACGACCACGACGTCTGCGGCCCCGGCGTCCAGCAGCGCGCGCACCGACCAGCGCAGCACGGGCACACCCGCCAGCGCCGCCCAGGGCTTTTCCACACCGGCGCGAGAGCCCGAGCCCGCCGCCACAACAACCGCCTGAAATCTCATGCCGCTCTTCTAGGGCGCGGTCGCAGACTTGACGAGAGGGGGGCGGGGCGAAGATAGGGGCCGATGGCTTCCTCCCTGACCATCGGCGATGTGACCGTGCCCGGCCGGGTGCTGATGGCCCCCATGACGGGGATCACCGACCTGCCGTTCCGGCGCGTGGCTTCGAGCCTCGGTGCGCCCTATGTCGCCACCGAAATGGTCGCCTCGGCCGAGCTGGCTCGCGGTCGCCCGGATGTCGTCCGCCGGGCGGCGGTGGGCGATGGCCTGCCCCTGACCGTCATCCAGTTGGTCGGGCGGGATCCCGAGGCCATGGCCGAGGGCGCGCGCATGGCCGAGCGCGCGGGCGCTGACCTGATCGACCTCAACTTCGGCTGTCCGGCCAAGGAGGTCACCGGCTCGGCCTCAGGGTCGGCCCTGATGCGGGTGCCTGATCTCGCCTGCCGCATCATGGAGGCGGTCGTGGGAGCCGTCAGCCGCCCGGTCACCGTCAAGATGCGTCTGGGCTGGGACGACACCGACCGCAATGCCGCAACCCTGGCCCGACGCGCCGAACAGATCGGCGTGCAGGCCGTCACGGTACACGGCCGCACACGGAAGCAATTCTACACCGGCAAGGCCGACTGGCAGGCGGTGGGTGAGGTCAAGGACGCGGTCTCCATCCCCGTTGTCGTCAATGGCGACGTGCTGACGCTGCAAGACGCCCGCGATGCGCTGGAGCAATCGGGCGCCGATGCCCTGATGCTGGGGCGCGGGGTCTATGGCCGGCCCTGGCTGGCGGCCCGGCTTGAGGCCGGCCTGAACGGCGACACCGGTCCCGATGCTCCCGACCGCGCCGACCGTCTGACGCTGGTCATCGACCATATGCAGGCCTCGCTGGACTTCTATGGCTATCCGCTGGGGCTGAAGATGTTCCGCAAACACCTCGGCTGGTACATCGAACAGGCCCCCTGGCCTGCGGACCCCGCCGACCGCCGCGCCGCCAAGGCACGCCTGTGCCGCATGGACGATCCCGAGGCCGTGGCCCGGTCCCTGTCGGAGCTCTGGACCGCATAGTGCCGCATATTCGCAACTAACCTGTTGATCATCGGCCACAGGTATCGGATGGTGCCGGACGCATGACCGGCCCTGTGACAGCAGATGAAATGCCTAAAAGCCGGCCGCTGGATGCGGCGCTCGGCGCGTTGCGGGCCGGTATCTCGACCCCGGCCGGGCGTCCCGTGTTCGGTGTGGCCTATGCCGTCGCCTTCCTGATCACCGTCGCGGCCATCTGGCTTGTGGCCGTCGCGCCCGAGGCCGGCGGCGAGGAGGGGGCCCGGGCAGCGACCAGCCGGGCGGTGCTGTACATTCTTCTGGGCAATCTGGTCCTGATCCTGACACTGGCGTCCGGCGTCGGCATCCAGGTGCTGGATCTGGTCCGCAATCGCAAACAGGCCGGCGCGCGCCTGCACCTGCGCTTCGTCACCCTGTTCTCGCTGGTGGCCGTGGTGCCCGCCATCCTGATCGCCCTGGTGTTCGGCGTGCTGGTCAACCGCGGCGTGGACCAGTGGTTCAGCGTCAACGTCAGCGCGGCGGTCGAAAATGGCGCCGATATCGGCCGCGCCTATGTCCGCGATGTCAGCCTCGAACTCGAATCCGACCTCGCGACCATGGCCAATGAGCTGACGGCCCCCGAAGCCCGCGCGGACTTCCAGACCAGCCGCATCCGCTTCTCCGGCCTTCTGGCCCAGACGGCGGACATCTTCGGCTATCCCGCCCTCTATATCCTCGACGGTCAGGGGCGGGTTCTGGCCAGCGGCGAACTGCCGGGCGCTCCCGCCTATGTCGGACCGCCCCGCAGCGATCTTGAAATGGCGGCGCAGGGCGAAATCGCCCCAAGCGGCGTCACCGAAAACCCCGACACCATCCGCACCCTCTATCCGCTGTCCGGGTATGGCGACGCCTACCTCTATGCCGTCCGTCCCCTACAGCCCGGGCTGATCTCGCAGATGCGCAACAGCGAGCAGTCCATCCAGGCCTATCGCGAGGCCCAGGAAAGCCGCGCCAGCATCCAGACCGCCTTTGCCCTCAGCTATCTCGAGACCGCCCTGCTGGTTCTCGTGGGCGCCGTCTGGCTGGGCATGTCGGCCGCCAGCGCCATTTCGGTGCCGATCGGGCGTCTGGCACAGGCCGCGGATCAGGTCGCGGGCGGCGACCTCTCGGCCCGCGTTGCGGTCGATAAAGAACCTCACGAAATCGCCGCCTTGTCCAATGCATTTAACCGCATGACCAGCGATCTTCAGGCACAGCAAGAGGCCTTGAAAGCCGCCAGCGAGGATGCCCAGGGCCGAAGTCGCTTCATCGAAACCGTGTTGTCCGGCGTCAGTGCCGGGGTCATCGGTCTGGACCGCAAGGGCCGCGTCTCCGCCATCAACGCCAGCGCCATCGAGTTGCTGGGCTTGCCCGATGCTGACCTGACAGGTCGCGAACTGGCGGCCTTTTCGCCGGAGCTCAGCGAGCTGCTCAAGCGGGCCGAGGCCCACATCGAGGAAGACATCGACGTCACCCGCGACGGCGAGACCCGCCGCCTGCGCGTCCGGATCGAGGGCGGTCTGGGCGGCGAGATGGTGCTGACCTTCGACGACATCACCCGGCTGGTCACGGCCCAGCGCAATGCCGCCTGGCGCGATGTCGCGCGCCGCATCGCCCATGAGATCAAGAACCCCCTGACCCCGATCCAGCTGTCGGCCGAGCGTCTGCGCCGCAAATACCGCTCGCAGGTGGTTGATGATGTCGAGGTCTTTGATCGCTGCACCGAGACCATCATCCGTCAGGTCGGCGACATCGGCCGCATGGTCGACGAATTCTCCTCCTTCGCCCGCATGCCGGCGCCTCGTTTTGCGCCCGAAAACCCCGCCGAACTGCTGCGTCAGGCGGTCTTTGCCCAGCGCGTGGCGGTGCCCGACGCCGCCATCGACCTCCAGCGCGGCCTGCCCAGGACCGAGCTTCAGTGCGACGGCCGCATGGTCGGCCAGGCCCTGACCAACATCCTCAAGAACGCCGGGGAGTCGGTGCAGGCCCGCCGCGCCATGACCGGCGACACGGACGCCGGCACCGCCATCCTCGCCTGGCTGGACCTCGACCCGAACACGATCACCTTCGTCATCGAGGACGACGGCGTCGGCCTGCCCGAAAAGGACCGGGACCGCCTGACCGAACCCTATGTCACCACGCGCGACAAGGGCACAGGGCTGGGCCTCGCCATCGTCCGCCGTATCTGTGAGGACCACGGCGGCGAGCTGAAACTGGCCGATGCCGAAACGCTGAGGGGAGCCCGGGTCTGTCTGGTCTTCCCGCTCAAGGCGCCCTCCCGGACCGGGACCGTGCCTGCCACCCCTTCCCCCTCCACCATCCCCGCGGCTGAATAGAGAGAGCTCATGAAAAGCAACGGAGCCGACATACTGGTCGTCGACGACGAGGCCGACATCCGCGACCTGGTCGCCGGCCTGCTCGAAGATGAGGGGCATTCGATCCGCACCGCCTCTAATTCTGACGAGGCCCTCGCTGCCATTCGCGCGCGCAAGCCGTCGCTGGCCCTGCTGGACATCTGGATGCAGGGGGGCGGCATCGACGGGCTGGAGTTGCTCGACATCATCCGCACCATCGACCCCGACCTGCCGGTCGTCATGATCTCGGGTCACGGCAATATCGAAACCGCCGTCAGCGCCCTGCAGCGCGGCGCCTATGACTTCATCGAAAAGCCGTTCAAGTCCGACCGGCTGGTGGTGGTCATCCAGCGCGCGCTCGAGGCCGCCTCGCTCAAGCGCGAAAATCGCCAGCTGCGCGCCCAGGCCATGACGCCGACCGGCATCATCGGCAAGTCGGCCGCCGCGGTCGCCCTGCGCAACACCATCTCCAAGGTCGCCCCCGCCAACAGCCGCGTGCTGATCTCAGGCCCGCCCGGTTCCGGCAAGGAGCTGGTGGCCCGCCAGATCCATGAGGCCAGCCCGCGCGGCCGGTCCGAGTTCGTGGCCATCGCCGCCGCCGGCATGACGCCCGAACGTCTCGACCTCGAACTGTTCGGGGAGGAGGGCGTCGACGGCCGCCCCAGCAAGATCGGTGTGTTCGAGCGCGCCCACAACGGCACCCTCTACCTCGACGAGGTCGCCGACATGCCCCGCGAGAGCCAGAGCCGCATCCTGCGGGTGCTGGTCGAGCAGCGCTTCCGTCGCGTCGGCGGCGAGCAGGACGTCCAGGTCGATGTCCGCGTCATCACCTCCTCCTCACGTGACCTGAAGCAGGAGATCGAGGAGGGCCGCTTCCGCGAGGACCTGTTCCACCGCCTCGCCGTCGTGCCGATCCGCGTTCCGCCCCTGACCGAGCGCCGCGAGGACATCGCCGAAATGATCGAGCATTTCACCGAGAGCATCTGCATCTCCCAGGGTCTGCCCCGCCGGCGCATCGGCGACGACGCGGTCGCGGTCATGCAGGTCAACCCCTGGCCCGGCAACGTCCGCCAGCTGCGCAACAACATCGAGCGCCTGCTGATCCTCGCCACCGGCGACCCATCCGAGCCGATCACCGCCGACATGCTTCCCCAGGACGGCCCGTCGGACAACGCCACCCTGTCGATGGGCAATGAGCGCATCATCGCCCTGCCGCTGCGCGAGGCCCGTGAGGTGTTCGAGCGCGAATATCTGGCCGCCCAGATCATGCGCTTCGGCGGCAATATCTCGCGCACGGCGGGCTTCATCGGCATGGAGCGCTCGGCCCTGCACCGCAAGCTCAAGTCTCTGGGCGTCTCCCCCGCGCGCGGTGGCGACGACGAGATCGAGGCGAGCGACGCCTGATGTCCCGCATCGCCTACGTCAACGGCCAGTACCTGCCCCACACCGGGGCGGTCGTCCATATCGAGGACCGGGGCTTCCAGTTCGCCGACGGTGTCTATGAGGTCTGGTCCGTATTCGACGGTCGGCTGGCCGACTTCGAGGGCCATATGACCCGCCTGCAGCGCAGCCTGTCGGAACTGCGTATCCGCATGCCGATGACGCCCCAGGCCCTGACCATCGTCCTCAAGGAAACCATCCGCCGCAATCGCGTAGACGACGGCATCGTCTATCTGCAGATCACGCGCGGCACGGCCCGCCGCGACCATCCGTTTCCGTCCGCAGACACCCCGCCCAGCGTCATCGTCACCTCGCGCCGCGTCGATCAGGTCAAGGCCGAGGCCACAGCAAAAAAGGGCGTGGCCGTCGTCACCCGCCCCGACCTGCGCTGGGGCCGTTGCGACATCAAGACCGTCGGCCTGTTGCCCAATGTGCTGGCCAAACAGGCTGCGCGCGAGGTCGGCGCCTATGAATGCTGGCTGGTCGACGAGCTGGGTCTGGTCACCGAGGGCACCTCGACCAATGCCTGGATCATCGATGCCGACGGCGTCCTGCGCACCCGCGATACCCAGGCCAACATCCTGCGCGGCTGCACCCGCTCGACCCTGATGCAGATCATCAAGGACGAGGGCATTCCGTTCGAGGAACGCGCCTTCACCGTCGAGGAGGCAAAGGCGGCCCAGGAGGCCTTCTTCACCGCCGCCGGCGCCTTCGTCCTGCCCGCCATATCCATCGATGGCACAAAGATCGGAACCGGCAAGCCCGGCCTCGTCACCCGCCGCCTCCGCGAAGCCTATCTCGACGCCGCCCGCGACAACGCCGTCTGACAGGGCAGTTGCGGTTGCCGTGGCGCATGGCGGTGACTAAGGTCACATCGTCGCGGCACATCGCGGCTCCGGCGGCTCCCCCTTGCCGGACAACAAGCAAGAACAGGATCAACCTGCCATGTCGCAAGACAAGCGTCAGAACCTTCAGGACACCTTCCTCAACACGGTCCGCAAGACCAAGACCCCGCTGACCATCTTCCTCGTCAACGGCGTCAAGCTGCAGGGCATCGTCACCTGGTTCGACAATTTCTGCGTGCTGCTGCGTCGCGATGGCCAGTCGCAATTGGTCTACAAGCACGCCATCTCCACCATCATGCCCTCGGCTCCGGTCGACCTGCGCGAGCCGGAAGATCAGGACTGATCCGTCCGGTCCGGAGTGCTGAGGGAGCCTGTGGTCCTGTCCGTGCGTTCGCGGACGGGACGCTTTCATCCATTCAAAGCCCGGAACCTGCGTGTCCTCACTGCTGATCGACCATACCGCTCCGCCCGTTCGGGCGCTTGTTCTCCACCCTGACCGGTCGGCCGGCCGGGCAGGGGGCCGCCGTCCGCAGGATCGGCTGGACGAGGCCGTGGGCCTGGCCCAGGCGCTGGACCTCCACGTCCGGGGCCAGGAGGTCATCGCCCTTCGCCGCACCACGCCCGCCACCCTGTTCGGCTCGGGCAAGGTCGACGAGATGGCGGCTCTCGTGCGCGCCGCCGAGGCCGAGGTGGTGGTCATCGACGACGCCCTGACACCGGTCCAGCAGCGCAATCTGGAAAAGGCGTGGGAGGCCAAGGTCATCGACCGCACCGGTCTGATCCTCGAGATCTTCGGCCGGCGGGCCCGCACCCGCGAGGGCCGGCTGCAGGTCGAACTGGCCCGGCTGGAATATGAACGCTCGCGCCTCGTCCGTACCTGGACCCACCTGGAGCGCCAGCGCGGCGGCACGGGCTCGACCGGCGGTCCCGGCGAAACCCAGATCGAGCTGGACCGCCGCCTGATCGCCGACCGCATCGTCAAGCTCAGGACCGACCTCCAGGACGTCCGTCGCACCCGGGGACTGCACCGCACCGCGCGCAAGAAGGTGCCGTTCCCGACCGTCGCCCTGGTCGGCTACACCAATGCGGGCAAGTCGACCCTGTTCAACCACCTGACCGGGGCCGAGGTGGTGGCAAAGGACCTGCTGTTTGCCACCCTCGACCCGACCCAGCGCATGATCCGCCTGCCGCAGGGGCGGTCGGCCCTGATCGCCGACACCGTGGGCTTCATTTCCGACCTGCCGCACGAACTGGTCGAGAGCTTCCGCGCCACGCTTGAGGAGGTGGCCGAAGCCGATCTGATCCTGCACGTCCGCGACATCTCCAGCCCCGAGACGGACGCCGAGGCCAAGGACGTCGAAGAGGTTCTGGCCCGCATCGCCCCCGCAGAGGGCGAGGAAGAGGCCTCGCTTCAGGTCCGCACCCTCGAGGTCTGGAACAAGATCGACCGCCTCGACCCCGAGACCCACGCCGCCATGGTCACCCGCGCCCGGACCGAGGGCGCGGTCGCCGTCTCGGCCCTGACGGGCGAGGGGCTTGAGGCCCTGCGTCAGGCCATCGCCGAACGCATCGATACCGACCCCGAAATCCACCTGACGCTCGAACCCCAGGACGGCGAGGCCCTCGCCTGGCTCTATGAGCACGGCCGCATCACCGCCCGCACCGAAGACGCCGACGGCCGCCTCGAGATCAGCGTGCGCCTCTCCGAGCCCGCTCTCGGTCGGTACCAGCGGCTGTTCGCTCTGAACTGAGCCGGCTTTCGGTCAGGGTCTTGCAGGGGGCGGGCCAGCGTCCACCGTTTGCCCTGAAAGCCTCCCGCAATGGCACAGATCATCGCCACCCGCCGTCCCGCGACGGACCTTCCCGACCGGGAAGCCGACGTCTGGCGTGCCTTTCAGGGACAGCAGACGGCCTTTGCCAATCCGCTGATGGGGCCGGACTTCGCCCGCGCCATCGGGCGGGTCCGCGACGATGCCGAGGTCGTTACCTATCGCCGGGGAGACGAGATCGTCGGCTTCCTCGGCCTGCACCGGCGTCCCGGCGGCTTTGCCCGCCCGCTGGGCGCCCCCTTTTCCGACTATCACGCTCTCATCACCGGGCCTGCGCCCGGCATGGATGGCCCGCAGGCCCTGACCTTGGCGGGCATCGGCGCCTTCCGACACATCGGTCTGGTCGATCCCTATGGCCTGTTCCCGCCGGTCGGTACCGGGCCGGACGCTTTTGCCATCGAGACGCCCGACGGTCCCGAGGCCCACCTCGAGTCCATGCGCGCCGTCAGCCCCAAGAAGTTCAAGAACTGGCGACGGCTGTCCAACCGCCTCGCCGAGCTTGGCCCCCTGCGCTTTGACCAGAGCCAGTCCCGTGACGACCTCGACGCCCTGCTGTCGTGGAAGTCCGAGCAGTTCGAGCGCACCGGGCTTCAGGACGTTCTGCGCCCGCTCTGGGTGCGCGCCCTGATGTCAGACCTGTTCGAGGCGGACACGCCCCATTTCCGCGGCCTCATGCTGACCCTGCACGCGGGCGACACCCTCGTCGGCGGCCATTTCGGCGTGTTCGGCGGGGGCACCTATCACCCGTGGATCGCCTCGACCAATCCGGCGCTGGCGCATGTGTCGCCGGGCAACGCCTTCCTCGATCAGGCCATCCGCGCGATGCCCCGGCTGGGAATCACGACCTATGACCTCGGACCCGGCCACGACCATTACAAACAGCCTTGGGCCTCGATCCGCAAACAGGTCGGCGTCGGCCTCACCCTGGTCGAGGGGAAGGGCAGGGGCCTGATGACCCTCGGCTCGACCGCCTGGGCTTCGGGCGCCGATGCCCCGCTGGCCAAGGTGCGCCGCCGCCTCGACCACATCGCCGCCATCGACCCCACCCCCGCCGGCCGCGCCCTCGCCCTCGTCCACGCCATGCGCGCCATCCCCCGCCGGCTGTCCCCCTCCGGCCCGATCGAGGGCTGAGCGGCTTCCTGCGAGGGAAGTTTTTCCGTCTCCTCCCCACCATGATGGGGAGAGGGACCGCGGGGCGGTGGAGGGGTTCTCCACCACAGGCACGCCCTCAAGAGCCCCTCCGTCTCGGCTGCTTCGCATCCGATCCACCTCTCCAGCTTTGCTAGGGAGGAGACAGATAGTGCGATAGCCGCCCGCAAATTTCCCAACCCTTTCAACGCCCCCACCGTTTCTCGTACCGTTCTTCCCGACCAGGTGCAGCGGTGTGCCACCCTCTGCCCGTCTCCGTCGCAGGAGAGGCGCCTCGGGACCCAGGCACTGAAGCGGCGGCGGGGGCCGGTCGAGCGGGACTGCCCGGGGCGAAACCCCGGGGTCCGGGGCGTTTCTGGACGCCTCGCCCGTCGCGGGCCGAGAGACTGGGATATGCTGTCGAACCGGGACAGGCGAAGTCGGGCGCACAAGCATCCGGGTGCCCGACCCCCGGCGGAAGAGACAGTCCCCCCAGGCGCTCGCGTGAACCGACCGGGGCGGCGCCAGGCTACGGGGCCGAAAATCACACACGCTCCCTGACGGCGAAAGCACGGGAGCATACGGTTCCGGGCCCCCGGCCCATGCGCCGCCCGCCTCTCCATAGCCTCTGCCCCCCGGGCGAGAGGGGCTTTGGCGTTCCCGCTCTCGTCGCCAACCCGCGTCACGTCAGACTCTGTCAGAAGCCTTGCTGCAGCTTCGGGTCTAGGGTGCCGCACACATCTGGAGGGACTCCCATGCTCGCACGCTTCGTTACCGCCACGGCCGTTGGCCTCGCGCTTGTCGCCGCCGCCGGCACCGCCTCGGCCCAGACCCGGATCGCCGTCGGCGAACAGTCCGGCTCAACCCTCAATGCCCAGTCGCCCAAACTGGCGGACGGCAGTTCCTATGAGTGCTGGGTGGTCGAGACCAATGGTCAGCCGATCACCATCGACCTGATGAGCGGCTTCTTCGATACCTTTCTGGTAGTCGGCACGGGCCGGGACTGCGGGGACAATATGACCGCGCTCGCCGCCGATGACGACAGCGGCGACAACACCAATGCCCGGGTAAGCGGCACCTTCAACGAGCCGCGCCTGCTCATCCGCGCCAATGCCTTCAACGCGGGCGAGGGGGGCAACTACTGGGTCAAGGTCACCGCCGGTGTCGTGGAGTCCGAGACGGCGCAGGGGTCGATGGATGCCCTGCCGGTCGTCGAGAACGAGTGGGGCACGGACCCCTACGTCTGCGCCGGCGCCTATCGTGCCATGCCGGAACTGCGCCAGTATCTGACCCGCTACGGCAATGTCAGCTCGATCGACTATGCCGAACGCAATCGTCGGGTCTCGTCGCGCCTCTCCCCGGCCCAGGAAGGCAGCGCTGACTTCATGTCCAGTGCCTTTGTGCTCAGCACGCTCAACGGCTTCATCGATGATCTGCCGCAGCAGGTCTCGGACTATCTGACCGCCCTCGCGGACTGCGACCGGGCCAATGGCTTCACACCGGTGACCCGCTTCCGCTGATCTGCTGTCCTCTTTCAACGGGGGCTGTAGCCCCGACCGGAGTTCGTTTCATGTCCCTGAAAATTCTGGCCCGCACGGGCGCTGTGGCCGCGACGGCCCTGATGGCGGCCCTGGCCGTCTCGACGACGGCCTCGGCCCAGACCGCGATCCGCCTCGGCGAGCCGGTCAGAGGCACGCTGAGCGCCAGCGATCCCGTCATGGAGGTCGATGGCAGCAGCTATGACTGCTACATCGTCTCGACCCGTGCGGGGCAGTCCTATGCCATTGATCTGACGTCCAGCGACTTTGACACCTTCATCGGCATGGGGCCAGGTCGGGCCTGCCAGCCGCCGGTGGAGCAGACCAATGACGACATCAGCGAGGACAACACCAATTCGCGCCTGATCTTCACCTCTTCGGGCGGCGACTATTTCATCCTCGCCAACAGCTACGCGGCAGGCGCGACCGGCGCCTACCGCCTGATCGTCACGGAGCGCGGCACCACCACGTCAGCCGCCCAGGTCCCGAATCTGACCCGGCCGCGAGAGGCGGACGACCGCTATGACTTCGACCTGACCTGCGCGGCCTTCGGCACCCTCGGCATGATCGAGCTGATGCAGCAGGAAATGAGTGATGCAGAGCTGCAGAAGCTCCTCTCGGACAACTACACCCTGCTGACGAATGCCGAACAGTCCGGCGCGGCCCTCGGCAAGTCCTCGGACGATGTGAACAACGAGATCGCCGAGCTGGCGGCCGGGCTCATTCAGGATCCCGACGCCATGGCCCAGCTGCCGCCGGTGCCCACCCGCGCCGCCTGCCTCGGCGCCTCCGGCCTTTAGGCCGAGGGCAACAGGCCCGGCACGAAGTCGCGATAGCGACCGGCGGTCACTCCGTCGGTCGCCCGCGCGATGTCGGGCGCGAAATAGTGGTCGGACGCATATTCCGGCGCGGCTTCCCGCACGATCGCCCAGGCCCGCTCCAGCGCAGGCGACGACGTGAGCGGGCGGTGGAAGTCCAGACCCTGGGCCCCCGCCAGCAGCTCGATCCCGACCACGGTCGCCGTATTCTGCGCCATGTCCAGCAGGCGTCGCGCCCCATGCGTCGCCATCGACACATGGTCCTCCTGATTGGCGCTGGTCGGCACGGTGTCGACACTGGCCGGATGAGCCACCATGCGGTTCTCGGCCACCAGAGCCGCCGCCGTCACCTGGGCGATCATGAAGCCCGAATTCAGGCCCGACTCCCGCACCAGAAAGGCGGGCAGGCCGCTCATCTTGGGGTCGACCAGAATCGAGGTCCGGCGCTCGGACAGATTGCCGATCTCGCACAGGGCCATGGCCAGCTGGTCGGCGGCAAAGGCCACCGGCTCGGCGTGGAAGTTCCCGCCCGAGATGACGTCGCCCTCCTCGACGAATACCAGCGGATTGTCGGTCACCGCATTGGCCTCGCATTCCAGTACCGTCGCAGACGACCGCATCAGGTCCAGGATCGCCCCCATCACCTGCGGCTGACAGCGCAGCGAATAGGGGTCCTGCACCTTGGAGCAATCCGTCCGGTGGCTGTCGCGGATCGCCGACCCCGCCATCAGATCGCGCAGGGTCTCGGCTACCGCAATCTGCCCCGGCTGGCCGCGCAGGGCGTGGATGCGGGCATCGAACGGCGCGTCCGACCCCTTCAGCGCGTCGACCGACATCGCTCCCGCCACCAGGGCGGCAGCAAAGGCGTCTTCGGTCGCGAACAGACCGGTCAGGGCCAGCGCCGTCGAACACTGGGTGCCGTTCAGCAGAGCCAGGCCCTCCTTGGGCCCCAGCGTCAGGGGCTCAAGCCCCGCGGTTGCCAAGGCCTCGGTGGCGGCCATCCGCTCGCCCTTCACCCGGGCCTCACCGACCCCCAGCAACAGGCAGCTCATATGCGCCAGCGGGGCCAGATCGCCCGATGCTCCGACCGATCCCTTGGACGGCACACAGGGCAGAACCTCGGCGTCCAGCAGGGCGATCAGCATCTCCAGCGTCTCGCGCCGGATGCCCGAGGCCCCGCGCGACAGGCTGGCGACCTTCAGCACCATCATCAGCCGCACGACCCGGTCTTCCAGATCGGGACCCACCCCACAGGCATGGCTCAGCACCAGATTGCGCTGCAGCGTCTCCAGATCCTCCGGCTTGATCGAGGTGTTGGCCAGCAGACCAAACCCCGTGTTCACGCCGTACACCGTGCGGCCATCGGCCACGATGGCGGCCACCGTCGCTGCACCCCGGTCTACCGCCTTCCACGCCGCATCGGTCAGCGACAGACGCACAGGGCCATCCAGCACGGCGCGAAGCTGGGCGAGCGTCAGGGGGGATTGTCCGAGGGTCAGGGTCATGCGCTCCCCTTATCCTCCCGTGCGGGACCTCGTCGACTCACCCACAGCCCGAACAGGGCCGCGATCGGGAACATCAGCACGCCGTACACGGCCGCCGGCAACGACATATCCGGCCGGCCGAGCACGCCCTGGGCAATGACGATGGCGAGGGTGGCGTTGTGAATCCCGACCTCAAAGGCGCTGGCCACCGCCCGGGGTTTCTCGATCTTCATCAGGCGCGGCACGACATAGCCGACCGTCAGGCTGAGCAAGCAGAAGACGGTCGAGATGCCCCCCAGCAGCAGGAAGTTGGCGGCCAGCAGATCGAAACTGCTCGCCACCGATCCGGCGATGACCAGCACGAGGATAGCCACCGAGGCGATACGGACGGGCTTGTCCATGGCCGAAGCGAACCCGGGGCTCAGCCTGCGCACGGTCATGCCCAGCGCCACAGGAACGAGGACGATAAGGAAGACCTCCAGCGTCTTGCGGAACTGAAGGCCCACGCTGAGGTCGCCCGGTTGGAAATACGCAATCGCCAGATTGGTGAGGATCGGCAGGGTGACGACGGCGATGACGGAATTGATCGCGGTCAGCGAGATGTTCAGCGCCACATCGCCCCGGAACAGGTGGCTGTAGAGGTTGGCTGTCGTGCCGCCGGGCGAGGCCGCCAGCAGCATCATCCCGACCGCGAGGATCGGCGGCAGCCGGAACAGCAGCACCAGCCCAAAGCAGATCGCCGGAAGCAACAGCAACTGACAGGCGAGGGCCACGGCGGCGGCCTTCGGCTGTTTCGCCACGCGGGCAAAGTCGGCGGGTGTCAGGTCCAGCCCGAGGCCGAACATGATGATCCCGAGGGCGAGAGGCAGGGCGACGGCGGCGAATTCCATGCGGGGTCCTCAGGGGGCGAAGGTCGTCGGGGTCAGGTCAGCGCAGGCTTGGCAGATGCAGCCCGTTCTCGCGGGCGGCGTCTTTCGCGATGTCGTAGCCGGCATCCGCGTGGCGCATGACGCCCGTGGCCGGGTCGTTCCACAGCACCCGCTCCAGACGCTTCGCCGCTTCCGGCGTGCCGTCGGCGACGATCACGACGCCCGAATGCTGGGAATAGCCCATGCCGACCCCGCCGCCGTGGTGCAGCGACACCCAGCTGGCGCCCGAGGCCGTGTTCAGCAGGGCGTTCAGCAGCGGCCAGTCCGACACGGCATCCGAGCCGTCCAGCATGGCCTCGGTCTCGCGGTTGGGACTGGCGACCGAGCCCGAGTCCAGATGATCGCGCCCGATCACGACGGGGGCCTTCAGCTCGCCCGAGGCCACCATATCGTTGAACATCAGGCCCGCCCGGTGCCGGTCGCCCAGCCCGATCCAGCAGATCCGCGCCGGCAGGCCCTGAAACGCGATGCGCTCGCCCGCCATGTCCAGCCAGCGGTGCAGGCCGGCATTGTCCGGGAACAGCCGCTTCATCGCCCGGTCGGTCTTGAAGATGTCTTCCGGATCGCCCGACAGCGCCGCCCAACGGAACGGCCCGATGCCCCGGCAGAACAGCGGACGAATATAGGCGGGCACAAAGCCGGGGAAGGCAAAGGCGTCCTCGACCCCTTCGTCCAGCGCCACCTGCCGGATGTTGTTGCCGTAATCGGTGGTCGGAATCCCCATCCGCTGGAAGTCCAGCATGGCCTTCACATGGTCGACGATGGAGGCCTTGGCTGCGGTCCGGACCGCCTCCGGATCGGATTGGCGCCTGTCTTCCCATTCGGCCACCGTCCAGCCCTTCGGCAGATAGCCGTTGACCAGATCGTGGGCGCTGGTCTGGTCGGTGACCAGATCGGGGCGCACCTCCCGCCGCACCAGTTCGGGCAGGACCTCCGCCGCATTGCCCAGCAGGCCCACCGAGATCGGCCGGCCGCTTGCGTTCGCCGCCTCGATCTTCGCCAGGGCGTCCTCCAGATCCTCGGCCATGACGTCGAGGTAGCGGGTTTTCAGCCGCATCTCGATCCGGCTGGCCTGGCATTCGACGGCGAGGCACGACGCCCCCGCCATGGTCGCCGCCAGCGGCTGGGCGCCGCCCATGCCCCCCAGCCCGGCAGTCAGGATCCACTTGCCGGACCAGTCGCCGCCATAGTGCTGCCGGCCAGCCTCCATGAAGGTCTCATAGGTCCCCTGAACGATGCCCTGGGTGCCGATGTAGATCCACGACCCGGCCGTCATCTGGCCGTACATCATCAGCCCCTTGCGATCGAGCGCGTCAAAATGCTCCCAGGTCGCCCATTTCGGCACCAGATTGGAGTTGGCGATCAGCACGCGTGGCGCATCGGCATGGGTGCGGAACACCCCGACCGGCTTGCCCGATTGCACCAGCAGGGTCTCGTCCGGGGCCAAGGCATCCAGGGTCTCGACGATCCTGTCGAAGGACGCCCAGTCGCGCGCCGCCTTGCCGATCCCGCCATAGACGACCAGATCCTGCGGACGCTCGGCAACCTCGGGGTCGAGGTTGTTCATCAGCATGCGTTTGGCGGCTTCGGCGGCCCAGGTGGCGGCGGTCTTTTCCGGACCGCGCGGGCTGCGAATGATGCGGGTGTTCGAGATCGGTTGAGTCGTCATGATCCCGTCTCTACGTTCCCCTCCATGACGATGGAAGACTCAGAGGCCCTGGGCTGGCGCTCGGTTGCGGACATGATCGGCGATCATCCGGACGCGGCGGTGGCCCTGATCGGGGCGCCCCTGGGCGAACGCTCGCTGACACCCGGCCGGTGCGACCTGGGCCCGCGCGCCTTCCGCGCCGTCCTGCCGCGCTTTTCCACCTATGACGTCGAGACGGGCCGCTCGCTGGAGACGCGGGTCCACGATGCCGGCGATGTGGCGCTCAAGGCGCTGGCCCCCGAGGCCGCCTTCCAGCCCTTGCGCGATGCCGTCGCGGCCCAGTCCGGGCGGCGTCTGACCGTCATCATCGGCGGCAACAATGCCGTCACCCGCCCGGGTCTGCACGGCCTCGGCCTCAAGGGCACGGGTCTGCTGACGCTCGATGCCCATTTCGACCTGCGCGACACCGATCAGGGCCTGACCAATGGCAATCCGGTCCAGGCCCTGCTGGACGACGGCATGGACGGCGCCCTGATCAGCCAGATCGGCCTTGCCCCCTTCGCCAATACCAAGCGGGCCCACGACAAGGCGAAGGCGGCCGGCATTTCGGTACGCACGGCGGGCGAGTGTCACCGGACGGGTTTTGCCGAGGTCGTGTTCCAAGAACTGGAGCGCCTGAGCGCGCGGGTGGACCGCATCTATGTCGATGTCGACATCGACGTGATCGACCGCAGCCAGTGGCCCGCGAGCCCCGGCGCCCGCCCGGGCGGAGTCGGCGTCCATGCCTTCTTCGAGGCCACGCGGGTGATCGGCGCCTGTCCCAAGGTCCGCGCTGTCGATCTGACCGAGTACGATCCGTCGCTTGAAGTCGGCGATCTGGGATCGCTGACCGCAGGCCGCTGGTTCTGCGAACTGCTGGCCGGGTTCGAGACCCGATGAAGGTCGATCGGCTGATCACCGACTGCCGCCTCGCCACCATGGTCCCCGGCGGCGAGCCCTACGGCGCGATCGAGGACGGCGCCATCCTGATCCGGGACGGACGCATCGTCTGGATCGGCACGCGGGCGGATCTGCCCGACCATCAGGCCACCGAGGTCGACCGGCTGGACGGCCGCTGGGTCACGCCCGGCCTGATCGACTGCCACACCCATCTGGTATTCGGCGGCGACCGCTCGGGCGAGTATGAGCGCCGCCTGACCGGCGTGCCCTACACCCAGATCGCCCGAGAGGGGGGCGGCATCGCCTCGACCGTCCGCGCCACACGCGCTGCGACTGATGCCGAACTGACGGATAGCGCGCTGGATCGACTGAACGCCCTGACCGACAGCGGCGTCACGACCGTCGAAATCAAGTCCGGCTACGGGCTGAATGCCGAAACCGAGCTGCGCATGCTTCGTGTGGCCAAGGGGCTGGAGTGGGCCAGCGGGGTCCGCGTCCGGACCACCTTCCTCGGCCTGCACGCCATCCCGCCCGAGTTCGCCGACCAGCGTGCGGCCTATGTCGATCTGATGGTCGATCAGATCCTGCCCGCCGCCCAAGCCGAGGGGCTGGTCGATGCGGTCGACGCCTATCTGGAGCCGATCGCCTTCACGACCGAGGAGGTCGCGCGGCTGTTCGACAAGGCGCGACAGCTGGGCCTGCCGGTCAAGCTGCACACCGACCAGCTCAGCGACGGGGGAGGGGCCGCGCTGGCCGCGCGGTATCAGGCCCTGTCCGCCGACCACGTCGAATACATTTCAGATGACGGCGTGGCCGCCATGGCCAAGGCCGGTGTCATCGCCGTCCTGCTGCCCGGCGCCTTCGTCATGCTGGACGAGACGCAACTGCCGCCGGTGCAGGCCTTCCGCGACGCGGGCGTCCCCATGGCGGTGGCGACCGACTGCAATCCCGGCACCTCACCGCTGGCCTCCATAACGCTGGCCATGGCGCTGGCCTGTATGAAGTTCCGCCTGACGCCAGAGGAGGCGCTTGCGGGAGCCACCCGCCACGCCGCCCAGGCCCTCGGCATCGCCGATCAGGTCGGCACGCTGGCGGTCGGCAAGGCCGCCGATCTGGCGGTCTGGGATGTGACCCGCCCCGCAGAACTGTCCTACTGGCTCGGCAAGCCGCTGCTCAACCGCCGGTATGTCGGCGGCTGCTGAGCGCCTGCCCTAGGCTTTAAGGCCGTCGATGCCCTCATTGGCGAGGGTATCCGCCCGCTCGTTCAGCTCATGGCCTGCGTGACCCTTGACCCAGTGCCACTTCACCTGATGACGCGCCCGGGCCTCGTCCAGACGGCGCCACAGGTCCTCGTTCTTGACCGGCTTCTTGTCGGCTGTCTTCCAGCCACGGGATTTCCACGCGCTGATCCATTTGGTGATGCCGTCCATCACATAGCGGCTGTCGGTGTGCAGATCGACGCGGCAGGGCCGTTTCAGGGCCTCCAGCGCCATGATGGCAGCCGTCATCTCCATGCGGTTGTTGGTGGTGTGGGGTTCGCCCCCCTTCAACTCGCGCACATGGCCAGCCCCGGTCTGCAGGATCGCACCCCAGCCCCCCGGCCCCGGATTGCCGCGACAGGCGCCGTCAGTGTGGATGATGACATGGGAGAGGTCTGACACAGGGGGAGGGCTCAAAAGGGCAGGGGGCTCGTAAGACGTTATAACATCTGTTATACAGGAGGCGCGCAAGGAGACCAGTGATGATCGCAATCAAACTGACCCAGGTCGGCAATTCGGTCGGTGCCGTCTTTCCCAAAGAGGCCTTGAACGAGCTCGGTGTGACCAAGGGCGACACCCTGTATCTGACCAAGGGGCCGGATGGGTCGATGCGTGTCACGGCATATGATGACGAGGTCCGGCGCCAGATTGAACTGGGAGAGCAACTGATGGATCAGAATCGAGACGTCTTCCGCGCCCTGGCAAAATGACAGCCCGCGAGCCGGTCTGGATTCGCAGGGAAGCTCTGGTTTCCTTGCATGACCGCACTCTCGCGCTTCATGGCGGCCCTGCCGGGATACGCGATGAGGGGCTGCTTGAGTCTGCTCTGCAGCGGCCAATCAATCGGTTCCTGTATCAACAGGTAACTGATCTTTCGGTGCTTGCCGGGACCTATGCCGTGGGCATTGCCTCCAATCATCCATTTATCGATGGCAACAAACGCGCGGCCTATCAGGCGCTACTGCTGTTTCTGGCACTGAATGGGCAGCCTCTACAGGCGGATAGCGTGGACGCCACCCTGACCATGCGGGCGGTGGCGGCGGGGCAGATCGACATTGATCCATTGGCTCGGTGGATCAGGGCAAACAGCAGCAAGACCTAACCGGCGCTTGGCGCATGGCCATTACAAGGCCTATATGGGGTGTGATCAAAGATCATCGGCAATCCCGCCGCCCTTCGTGTTGAGACGTGGAATCATGCAGCCCGGCATCTGGCAAATTCTTCTTATCGCTGCTCTGGCCCTCCTGCTGTTCGGGGGACGCGGCAAGATTTCCGGCCTGATGGGCGATGCCGCCAAGGGCATCCGCGCATTCCGCGAAGGCCTGAAGGGTGAAGACGACAAGTCGACCGGTGAGAGCGTTCTGCCCCGCACCGATGCTGAAAAAGAAGATCTGAAGCACTGAACGTCCTTCAGAACGGAAGCGTGTGATCCATGGGTGGTCTGGGTCCCGGCATCGGCGGGCTGGAAATCCTTGTAATCGGTTTGCTGGCCCTGATCGTGGTCGGCCCTAAGGACCTGCCCTTGATGATGCGCAAGGTGGGCCAGTTTCTGGCTCGGGCCCGGGCCATGGCCTCCGAGTTCCGCTCCAGCTTTGACGAAATGGCCCGGCAGGCCGAGTTGGACGAACTGCGCAAGGAGGTCGAGGCCCTGCGCAACGCCCAGGCCGTGCCGCTGGGCGCCGAGGCCGAGGAAGCCTTCCGCGACATCGACAAGAGCCTGAAGGAACCGCTGGCTGTCCCGCCGTCCGTGCCGACGCCGGTTCCGGAGGCGAAGCCAGAAGCTCTTCCGAAGCCTGAAGCGAAAGCGTCCGGGGCCGCCACCAAGCCCAAGGCGGCCCGCAAGCCCCGGGCGAAGGCCGCCAAATCTCCCGCAACGAAGGCGGCCACCCCGACCCGGGCCAAGGTCACCCGCAAGAAGGCGGTGGACCTGTGAGCCGTCCTGATCGCGACGAAGACGAGATCGAATCGTCCCGCGCTCCCCTGATGGATCATCTGATCGAGTTGCGCGGGCGGCTGGTGGTCTGTGTCGTGGCGTTCGTCGTCGGCTTCATCGGCTGTTTCATCGTCGCCGACCCCATCTATGTCTTTCTGGTCCAGCCCTTCGCTGTGGCGGCCCAGTTCCGCGAGGCCGCCGGGCCCGGCGGCAGTGTGTCACCGTTCGACCTGATCCTCGGGACGGCCGGGCTGGTCCCCGTGCCCCGGGGTGACGGCGAGACCGTGAATCTGATCTTCACGGCGCCGCTCGAATTCCTGATCACCAAGATGAAGCTGGCGGCCTTCGGCGCGGTTGTGGTCACATTCCCGGTGCTGGCCTTTCAGGTCTACCGGTTCGTGGCACCCGGCCTCTATCGCAACGAGAAGGGCGCCTTTCTGCCCTTCCTGGTCGCCGCCCCGATGCTGTTCCTGCTCGGCGCGGCGATGGTCTATTACGTCATGCTGCCCTTCGTGATGCTGTTCTCGCTGGGCCAGCAGGTGACCGGCGGCGGTATATCGGCCGAGCTGCTGCCGCGCGTTTCCGACTATCTGAACCTGGTGATGGCCCTGTTGCTGGCCTTTGGCCTCTGCTTCCAGCTTCCGGTGGTCATGACCCTGCTGGGCATGGCCGGGATTGTCAGCTCCAGCGCCCTCGCCAAGGGGCGCAAATACGCCATCGTCGCCATCGCCGTGGTCGCCGCCTTTGTCACGCCGCCCGACCCGCTCAGCCAGATCATGCTGGGGATCCCGCTGGTGCTGCTCTACGAGGTCTCGATCTGGTGTGTGCGGCTGATCGAGATGCGTCGACGCAAGCGCGATGTCGAGGACGGCCTGACCGCCTGACCGGAACCGGAACCAAGCGGGGCCGTTAGTCGTGGACCTTTCACGACAGGAGACGCCCATGTCCCGCCTTACCTTCAGCCTGATGGCTTCCGCGACCCTGATGGCCGGTGCCGTCGCCTGCTCCCCCGCCGAGCCCGAACCGGCCCCGGAGCCTGAAACCCGCACGGTCGTCCAGGAAGTGCCGGTCGTCGTAGAGCGTGAAGCGCCGCCCCCGGTCGTGGTCGAACGCGAGGCCGGGGACTCTACCACCGTCCGCGCCGGTTCGGACGGTATCGAGGTCGAAACGACCAACCGCTAGGTCGGTCTCCAGACATGAAAACGGCCCCGGTGATCGCTCGCCGGGGCCGTCGTCAATTCAGCCTGCTGATCAACAGCTATAGTACATGTCGAACTCGACGGGGTGGGGATGCAGCTGCAGGCGCATCACCTCTTCCATCTTCAGCTCGATGTAGCTGTCGATGAAGTCGTCATCCATGACGCCGCCCTTCTTAAGGAAGGCGCGGTCCTTGTCGAGCGCGTCCAGGGCCTCCTTCAGGCTGCCGCAGACCTCGGGGATGTTGCCGCGCTCTTCCGGCGGCAGGTCGTAGAGGTTCTTGTCGGCCGGGGCGCCCGGATCGATGCGGTTCTCGATACCGTCGAGGCCCGCCATCAGCAGGGCGGTGAAGGTCAGATAAGGGTTGCCCATCGGATCGGGGAAGCGGGCTTCGATACGCTTGGCCTTGGGCGAGCTGACCCACGGAATACGGATCGAGGCCGAGCGGTTGCGGGCCGAATAGGCCAGCTTGACCGGGGCTTCATAGCCCGGGACCAGGCGCTTGTAGCTGTTGGTCGTCGAGTTGGCGAAGGCGTTGATCGCCTTGGCGTGCTTGATGATGCCGCCGATGTACCACAGGCACATGTCCGACAGACCGGCGTATTTGTCACCGGCGAACTGGGGCTTGCCGTCCTTCCAGATCGACTGGTGCACGTGCATGCCCGAGCCGTTGTCGCCGAACATAGGCTTGGCCATGAAGGTGGCCGACTTGCCATAGGCGGCGGCGACGTTGTGGATCACGTATTTGTACAGCTGCAACCGGTCGGCCATGGTCACCAGCTCGGCGAACTTCAGGCCCAGTTCGTGCTGGGCCGGGGCCACTTCGTGGTGATGTTTTTCGGGGTTGAGGCCCATATCTTTCATCACCGACAGCATTTCCGCGCGCAGGTCCTGGCCGGAGTCGACCGGATTGACGGGGAAATAGCCGCCCTTGGCACCCGGGCGGTGGCCCATATTGCCTTCGCTGTATTCCGAGCCCGTGTTGGCCGGCAGTTCCAGCGAGTCATAGGTGTAGCCCGTGTCGTGGGCCTGGGTGGACCAGCGGACATCGTCGAAGATGAAGAACTCGGCCTCGGGACCGAAATAGACCTTGTCGCCCACGCCGGCGGACTGGACGAAGGCCAGCGCCTTCTTGGCCATCGAGCGGCTGTCGCGGTTGTAGGGCTCGTTGGTGTCGGGGTTCAGCACATCGCAGAACAGGAACAGGGTGGTGTGCTGGTAGAAGGGGTCGATATAGGCGGTGTCGAGATCCGGCTTGAGCAGCATGTCGGACTCATTGATCGCCTTCCAGCCGGCAATCGACGAGCCGTCGAACATGGTGCCTTCCTCAAGGAACTCGTCATCGACCAGGTCGATATCAAAGGTCACATGCTGAAGTCGGCCCTTGGTGTCGGTGAAGCGAAGGTCGACGTATTTGACGTCCTTGTCCTTGATGTCCTGAAGGATGGCCTTGACGCTCATGGATTTCGTATCCTGTGGCTGGGGGAGGAGAACAGAAAGACCGTCCGCGAGGGACGGTCGGTGAAAGGGTCAGACGGCCTGGGCACCGGTTTCGCCGGTGCGGATACGGATGACGTCCTGGACGTCCGAGACGAAGATCTTGCCATCGCCAATCTTGCCCGTGCGGGCCGATGTCTGGATGGCTTCGATCACAGCCGGGGCCAGGTCATCGCTGACGACCACCTCGATCTTGATCTTGGGCAGGAAGTCGATGACGTATTCGGCGCCACGGTACAGTTCGGAATGCCCCTTCTGGCGGCCATAGCCCTTGGCCTCGAGGACGGTCATCCCCTGGACCCCGACGTCCTGCAGTGCCTCTTTGACTTCATCCAGCTTGAACGGCTTGATGACGGCTTCGATCTTTTTCATGGCGTCCCCGAGGCGACCCGGAATTGGCCCGGAATTGGTCTGTGCACTCGGACCGCAATGGGACATTGCATTGCACCATAAGGCAAGGCCCTTTTGATAATTATCATCATCCGTGAACGGAGGCGTCATGACTGTCCTACCTGAAGCCGGAGACTGGAGAAGCCGTCTGCCCTGGTCCGAGGCGGACACCCACAAGCATGCGCGCGGGCGACTGGCCGTGGTCTCGGGCCCGGCGCACCGCACCGGAGCGGCCCGTCTGGCGGCGCGGGCAGCGCTTCGGATTGGTGCGGGTCTGGTCCGGGTCATGGCGTCGCCCGCAGCCATCCCGGTGCTGGCAGCCTCTTTGGAGGCAGTGATGGTGGAACCCTTCGACGGCGCCGACGATCTGGGTCACCGCCTCAGGGAGGTTGATGCCGTGGTGATCGGCCCGGCTGCGGGGATGGGAGAGGAAACGGTCGGCAATCTGCATGCATTGGCCAGAACCGGTGCCGTGCTCGTCGTCGATGCCGATGCGCTCAGCGTGTTTGAAAGCCACCCTGATGATCTGTTCGCCTTGCTGGACCGCGATGATGTGCTGACCCCGCACGGGGGAGAGTTCGTGCGCCTGTTTCCGGATCTGGCCGATCTGCCCTCGACCGAAGCGGCCGCTCAGGCCTCGGTGCGGGCCGATGCCGTCGTGCTGCTGAAAGGTCATGAGACCGTCATCGCGGCGCCCGACGGGCGCGTTGCCGTCAACCCGAACGGTTCGCCCTGGCTGGCGACGGCGGGCACCGGCGATGTGCTGGCGGGCATGATCGGCGGACTGGCGGCCCAGCACATGGACAGTTTTGACGCCGCCTGCGCGGCAGCGTGGATCCACGCCGAAGCTGCGCGCCGCTTCGGCCCCGGCCTGATCGCCGAGGACCTGCCGGATCTCATTCCCGGTATCCTCGCCGGTCTGGCGCCGAAAGACCTCAGGCCGTCTTAGACTTGGCCTTGGACTTGGCCGGGGCCTTCCTGGCTGCCGCCTTCTTCGCCGGAGCTTTCTTGGCCGCTGCTTTCTTGGCGGGCGCCTTCTTGCCCTTGCCGCCCGCCGCCGCCTTGGCCGCGACCAGTTCGAGGGCCGCCTCCAGCGTCAGGTCTTCGGGCGCCGTTCCCTTGGGCAGGGTGGCGTTGATCTTGCCGCATTTGACGTAGGGGCCAAACCGACCGGCCATCACCTGGATCGGGTCACCGCTCTCGGGATGGGCCCCCAGCTCCTTCAGCGGTGCCGTCTGGCCCCGGGCCCCGCGCGAGGCTTTCTTCTCGGCCAGAAGGGCGACGGCGCGGTTCAGACCGACCTCGAACACCTCCTCGATGTCCGGCAGATTGGCATAGACGCCGTCGTGCAGAACGAAGGGCCCATAGCGACCCAGCCCGGCCGTGATCGGCTTGCCGTCCTCGGGGTGTGCTCCGACCTGACGCGGCAAGGCCAGCAGCGTGAGAGCCTGTTCCAGCGTCAGCGTCGCCGGGCTCCACCCCTTGGGCAGGGAGGACCGTTTCGGTTTTTCAGCCTCGGGCGGGGTGGTCTCCACGTAGGGCCCGAAGCGGCCGATCTTCAGCTGGACGGGTTGGCCCGTGTCCGGATCGATGCCCAGGTCGCGGTCGCCGCCGTCCGCCGAACCCGCGGCATTGGCTCCGGCACCAAAGCCCCGGGTGTAGCGGCACTCCGGATAGTTCGAGCAGCCGATGAAGGAGGACTTCATCTTGAAGCTGGCCTTCAGATGCAGCCGCCCGGACTTGCACAGCGGGCACAGGCGCGCGTCGGTCCCGTCGTCCTTCTCGGGGAACAGGAACGGCCCGATGGCCGAGTCCAACTCGTCGATGACGCCCTGACGCTCCAGCACCACGGCGGTCGCGGGCTTCAGCTTGGCCCAGAAATCCCGCAGCAGGGCCTTCCAGTCCATCTGGCCGGCCGAGACCTCGTCCAGTTCGTTTTCGAGCGCGGCGGTAAAGTCATACTCGACCCATTGGCCGAAGAACTGCTCCAGAAAAGCCGTGACCAGACGCCCGTTGTCCTCGGGATAGAAGCGGTTCTTGTCCATGCGGACGTATTCGCGATCCCGCAGGGTGGTCAGGATCGAGGCATAGGTCGAGGGGCGACCGATGCCCAACTCCTCCAGCTTCTTGACGAGGGTCGCTTCGGAATAGCGCGGCGGCGGTTCGGTGAAATGCTGGTCTGTGCGGATGGCCTCGACCTTGGCCACAGCGCCTTCCTTCAGGGCGGGCAGGCGGGTCGCGTCATCCTCGTCGTCGTCCGACGACCCGGCGCGGGGCTTGTCGTCACGGCCTTCTTCATAGGCGGCGATGAAGCCGTCGAAGGTCACGACCTGGCCCGTGGCGCGCAGGCCGGTCTGGCCCGAGGGCTCCTCAATCTCGACCGTGGTGCGGTCCATGCGGGCCGCCTCCATCTGGCTGGCGACCATACGCTTCCAGATCAGCTCATACAGGCGCCGCAGGTCGTCATCGAGACGCACCGAGTCCGGATGGCGCGCGATATTGGTCGGGCGGATGGCCTCGTGCGCCTCCTGGGCGTTCTTGGCCTTGACCTTGTAGTAGCGCGGCTCGGACGGGACATAGGCGGGGCCGAACCGTTCGGCGATCACTTCGCGGGCCTGGGCGATGCCCTCGGGGCTGACCGACACGCCATCGGTCCGCATATAGGTGATCAGGCCGCCCGTATCGTCGACGCCTTCGTACAGCTTTTGCGCCGCCTGCATGGTGCGCTGCGCCGTGAAGCCGAGCTTGCGCGAGGCTTCCTGCTGCAGGGTCGAGGTGGTGAAGGGGGGCGAGGGGTTACGCTTGACCGGCTTCTTCTCGATCGAGCGGATCGTGAATTGACCGGCCTGGATGGCCGCGCGCGCGGCCGTCGCCGTCGCCTCGTCCTTGATGTCCAGCCGCTGCACCCGCTTGCCCGCGTGTTTGACCAGCCGGGTGGTGAAAGGCGGGCTATCCGCCGTCAGATCGGCCTCGATCGACCAATATTCCTGCGGCCTGAAGCTCTCGATCTCCAACTCGCGGTCAACGACGATCCGCAGCGCCACCGACTGCACCCGACCGGCCGAGCGCGCGCCGGGCAGCTTGCGCCACAGCACCGGCGACAGGGTGAACCCGACCAGATAGTCCAGCGCGCGGCGGGCCAGATAGGCCTCGACCAGCTCCATATCCAGCTGACGCGGATTGGCCATGGCCTCGAGCACGGCGGCCTTGGTGATGGCGTTGAAGGTGACCCGTTCGACCTGGGTGTCCTTCAGCGCCTTCTTCTTCTGCAGCACCTCCAGCACGTGCCAGCTGATCGCTTCCCCCTCACGGTCGGGGTCAGTCGCTAGTATGACGCGGTCGGCGCGCTTGGCCGCTTCGGCGATCTCGGACAGGCGTTTGGCACCCCGGGCATCGACCTCCCACGACATGGCGAAGTCTTCGTCGGGCAGGACCGAGCCGTCCTTGGAGGGCAGGTCGCGGACGTGGCCATAGGAGGCCAGAACCTCGAAGTCGGGACCCAGATATTTGTTGATGGTCTTGGCCTTGGCCGGGCTTTCGACAATGACGAGATTCATACGGGCGTGGCGCTTTTCGGGGGGAGGGGCCCAGGGTTCGGGCCGGAGAAGAAGGCCGGGGAACGTGGTTCGCCTCTCGTCCCGTGTCAATCGCCAGTCCGGAAAACCCGAGTCAGCGCGACGCCAGTCCGCCCGGGAGCAGGCGGGCCCGGCCGACCAGACTGAGCTCCAGCAGGGTCCCGGACACCACAGCGACCGGCAGTCCCAGCGAGCGTGCCAGATCATCGCGGGGGGTCGGAGTGGGGGATAGCAAGGCCTCGACGGCCCCCAGGGTAGCATTGTCGAGGTCGGTGGAAATCTCGACGGCAGCCGGTGTCGGGGCCTTGATCCGGGCGGCTCGCAGGGTGCCGAGCGCGTCCAGCACATCCTCGACCCGTTCGCACAGGGTCGCACCGTCGCGGAGCAGGGCGTTGGGGCCGCGTGATCGGGGATCCAGGGGCGATCCGGGGACGGCGAACACCTCTCGTCCCTGTTCGGCGGCCAGCCGCGCGGTGATCAGGGAGCCTGAACGGATCTCGGCCTCGACGACGATCACCCCGCGCGACAGGCCGGAGATGATCCGGTTGCGCCTTGGAAAGTCGCGGGCCTGGGCCCGGGTGCCCGGCGGGCTCTCCGACAGGACGCAGCCCTCGGCCACAATCCGCTCGTACAGGTCCTGATTGTCCGACGGATAGACATCATCGACGCCACCCCCCAGCACGGCCACCGTGCCTGTCGACAGGGATCCCCAGTGCGCGGCGGCATCGATGCCCCGAGCCAGTCCCGAGACAACGGTCATCCCCGCCTCGCCCAGTTGTGACGCCAGCCCCCGGGCGATCCGCTGCCCCCCGGCCGAGGCGATGCGCGCGCCGACAATGGCTACGGCGTCCTTCCGAAGGCTGTCCAGGCTCCCTCTGGCCCACAGCACCGGTGGGGCGGGGTCAACTGCGGCAAGCGTCTCCGGATAGTCGGCGTCGCCGATGACCACCAGCCTCGCGCCGAGGGCCTCACCGCTCGCGATCTCCGCCTCGATCTGGTCACGAGGGGCAGCAGTATAGGCTGCGCCGCCGGCCTTGCGGATGACGCCGGGCAGGGCGTCGAGGGCCGCCTGCGCGCTACCATATCTCGCGATCAACTGGGCAAAGGTGACAGGCCCGATCCGCTCGCTGCGGGCCAGTTGCAGCCGGGCGATCCGTTCGGCTGCCTCCAGCGCCATCAGGCAGACTTCGCGCCGATGCGGGGTTCCTTGCCCTTGATCAGCCGGATGATGTTGTCGAAGTGGCGCAGCCAGATCAGCGTCATCGCCGCCAGCGCCAGCAGGAAGACGCTGTTCGAGGTCGGCAGGTTCAGGGCGGCAATGGGCATCAGGGCCAGCACGGGAGTAACGAGCGTGGCGATCAGGGCGGACAGGGACGACACCCGAAACACGGCTGCGGTAAGCAGCCAGACCGCCGCCGCGACCAGCCCCAGCGGCCAGGCCGCCGCCAGCATCAGGCCAAAGAAGGTCGCAACGCCCTTGCCGCCCTTGAAGCCCAGCCACACGGGATAGAGATGGCCAAGGAAGGCCGCGCCACCCGCGATGGCCGCCACAGCATCACTGTCGGTGACTGCCCGCGCGATCAGCAGGGCCGCAGCGCCCTTTCCGGCATCCAGCAACAGGGTGGCCAGCGCCAGGTCCTTGCGCCCGGTGCGCAGTACATTGGTGGCGCCAATATTGCCCGAGCCGATGTTGCGGACGTCGCCCGCTCCGGCGGCCCGGGTCAGCAGCACGCCGAACGGAATGGAGCCCACCAGATAGCCGCCCAGCGCAGCCATCAGCAGCGTCAGCACCGCGATTCCTGCCAGATCCTGCACCTGATTCGGCCTCCCTCAGTCCAGACCCTGACGATGAGGCTTCGGCCGCAGGGCTGCAAGTCAGGCCGAGAAGATCGACCGTCCCCCGACCCAGGTCCGCTCCACCCGTCCCTGAAGGCGGCGATTGTCGAAGGGCGAGTTCTTGGACTTGGAACGCAGGGCGTCGGCGTCGATGACCACTGGCGCGTCGGGGTCGAACAGGATCAGGTCGGCGGGCGCGCCCGTCGCCAGTCGCCCGGCGGCCAGTCCCAGAAGCTCGGCGGGGCCGACAGTCATCGGCCTCAGCACATCCAGCAGCGGCAGGTCATCTTCATGGTGCAGTCCCAGCGCGGCGGGCAGCAGGGTCTGCAGGCCCACCGCCCCCGGCGTCGCCTCGGCGAACGGACGGCGCTTGTCCTCGGCCGGCGCCGGCGAGTGGGCCGATGTGATCACATCGATCCGCCCGTCGCGCACCGCCTCGATCAGGGCCAGCCGGTCGTTCTCGTCGCGCAGCGGCGGGTCCATCCGGTAGAAGGTCCGATAGTCGCCGATGTCGACCTCGTTGAAGCGCAGATGGTTGATCGAGACACTGGCCGCGACCTCCAGCCCGCGCAGGCGAGCCCGGTCCAGCGTCTCCAGCGCGCCCGCGGTCGAAATCTGGTCGACGAGGAAGCGCACACCGGTCTGTTCGACCAGCGCCAGATCGCGCTCCATCTGCATGCGCTCGGCAATCGCCGGCACCGACGACAGACCCAGCCGGGTGGCCAGCTCGCCCGAGGTGGCGACAGCGCCCTTCGACAGCCACGGGTCGTGGGGGCGGCAGGCGATCAGGGCATTGAAGGCCGTCGCATAGGCCATCACCCGCATCAGCGTCCCGCTGTCGGCGATGACCTGATCGACGTCGGTGAAATAGAGAGCCCCGGCCTCCTGCATCAGGCCGATCTCGGCCATCAGCTTGCCTTCACAGCCCTGCGTCGCCGCCCCTGCGGTCAGGATGTTGACCAGCCCCAGCGCCGCCCCCCGTCGCTGGATGAAGTCGACCATGGCGGGATCGTCGACCGCCGGCGCCGTGTCCGGCTGGATCACCAGTGTGGTCACGCCCCCGGCGGCCGCAGACAGTGCCGCAGACTTCAGCGTTTCCTTTGGCTCGGCCCCCGGTTCACCGGTCTTCACACGAATGTCGATCAGGCCGGGCGACAGGCACAGGCCACCCGCGTCAATCGTCTCCCTATCGTCGAAGGGGACAAAGGCGGCGCTCCGGACCACGTCGGCAATCCGGCCGTCCTCGACCCGCACGGCTCCGGGGCCGTCGTATTCGCTGGTCGGGTCCAGCAGCCGGGCGTTCACGATCCAGACGGGCGCGCTCACAGTCCGGCCCCCTCGCGGCGCAGGGACAGCCCCGCCAGCACGGCCATGCGAGCCGAGACCCCCATCTCGACCTGGGTCTGGATCAGCGAGATCACCGGATCGTCGGCGATGTCGGAGTCGATCTCGACGCCGCGGTTCATCGGGCCGGGGTGCATCACCCGCACGCCGGGCGCTGCGACCTTCAGCTTCTCGCGGTCCAGCCCCCAGAACCGGTAGTATTCCCGCGTGGAGGGGACCAGGGCCCCCTGCATCCTCTCCAGCTGCAGGCGCAGCATCATGACCACGTCACAGCCTTCCAGCCCCTGACGCATGTCGTGGAACACCTCGCAGCCCCACCGGTCGGCATCGCCCGGCACCAGCGTCGGCGGTCCGACCAGCCGCACCCGCGCCCCCATCATCGACAGCAGGGCCACATTCGATCGCGCCACCCGGCTGTGGGCCACGTCGCCACAGATGGCCACGGTCAGGCCGCCGACGTCGCCGAACTCACGCTTGAGCGTCAGAAGGTCCAGCAGGGCCTGGGTCGGATGTTCATGACGGCCGTCCCCCGCGTTGACCACGGCGCATCCGACCTTCTGCGACAACAGGTCGGCGGCCCCCGAAGCCGAGTGGCGGACCACCAGAATATCCGGCTTCATGGCATTCAGGGTGGCGGCCGTATCGATCAGGGTCTCGCCCTTGGCCACCGACGAGGCGCGCGGGCTCAGGCTGATGACATCGGCGCCCAGCCGCCGCGCGGCGATCTCGAACGAGGCGCTCGTGCGGGTCGAGTTCTCGAAGAACAGGTTCACCACCGTGCGCCCGGCCATCAGGTCCAGCGACTTGGCCGAGCCCTGGTTCAGCTCGACAAAGCCGTCGGCCAGATCCAGCAGCTCGCGCGCGGTCTGGGCGTTCAGATCGGTGACGGACAGGAAATGGTCGCGGGGGAACGGCCTCAGCCGTTCTTGAATGACAGTCAGAAGGTCTGAGTCAGGGCGAGCCATCGACGGGCGGCTATAGTCCCATGTGCGACAAAACGAAAGCGCGAACCGCGATCAGCGGCGCAGACTGTCCAGCGCGCCCTGCAGAATCCATGCGGCGGCATTGCGATCCACCACCTGGCCCCGCCGCGCCCGGCTCATGTCCATGTCGTCGATCAGGAACCGCTCGACCGCCGTAGTCGACAGCCGCTCGTCCCAGAAGGCGACCGGAATATCGCGCAGCCGGTCCATATTGCGGGCAAAGGCGCGGCTGGACTGGGCGCGCGGCCCCGCGGACCCATCCATATTGAGCGGCAGACCGATGACCAGCGCCGTGGCCCCCCTGCTGTCCATCAGGCGGAACAGGGCATGGGCGTCGTCGGTGAATTTCGTCCGGCGGATCACCTCGAACGGTGAAGCGATCATGCGCGTGGCGTCCGAGGCGGCAACGCCGATCGTCTTGCTGCCGAGGTCCAGCCCCAGCCACGGGGTGCCGGGCGGGCAGTGAGCGGCAAGGTCAGGCAGGGCATGGACAGACACGCGGCAGGCGATAGGCCTTGCCGCCGGGGCTGGCAAGGTCGAAGCTGATTGCGGGAAACGGGAGGTCGGGTATGAAACGGATCATGATTGCGGGCACGTGCGGGCTGCTGATCAGCGGGCTTGCCGGGTGTGATCGCCTGTCGGCGGCGTGGGAAGGCTTCAACAACCCCGCGCCCGCCGAGCACCCTTCGACCGCGCCGACATCGACCCCGGCCCCCACGCCGGGCGGCGCCCTGGTCGAGGCCGGTCAGGCCGTGGTTCTGCAACCCGAGACCGACGACGCACTCCAGACCGCTGCCGCGGTGGTCGAGCTCGACTATCTCCCGGATCAGGGCGATCTGACCGCCAAGATGTTCGGCACGGCAGGCGGCGATCCGGCGATGAACGGCCTCTATACCTACATCGCCTTCTACCACAGCCCGGCCGAGGGCTGGCGGGTGTTCCGCATCGGCGACTACCTCGACTACCAGATCCAGGCCGTGTCCGCGGGCCGGGTCGAACTGCGCCTCAGCGAAAGCGTGATGGATCAGGCCACCAGCGAGATCGGCAGCCGCCAGACGGCCATCATCCTCAGCTTCACGCCCGGCCCCGACGGCGCGGTGCCCGAGACGGTCACCGTCACCCCGGCGCGCTAGGCTTCACGCCGCCGCCTTGTGAAACCGGGTCTGTCCCGCTAATCCCGCCGTGTCGGGCCGCGTGCCCGTTCACCCGTGTTGTGGAGAGGCCGGAATGGCGATCGACGCCGCGACGGTGCGCAAGGTGGCGCATCTCGCCCGTATCAAGACCCCCGAGGAGCGGCTGGAGCCGCTGGCCCGCGAGCTGAGCGGCATCCTGGACTGGATCGAGCAGCTGAACGAGGTCGATGTCGACGGCGTCGAGCCCATGACCTCGAACGTGGCCCAGCCCCTGCGCCTGCGCGAGGATGTGGTCACCGACGGCGACAAGGTCGCCGAAGTGCTCTCCAACGCCCCGAAGTCAGCGGATGGCTTCTTCGTCGTGCCCAAGGTGGTCGAATAGTATGTCCGACCTGACCAAACTGACCCTCAAGGCCGTGCTGGACGGCCTCAAGGCCCGCGACTTCTCGTCGGAAGAGATCACCCGCGCCTTCGCGACCAATATCGAGGCCGCCAATCCGGCCCTGAACGCCTATGTCGTCCAGACGACCGACAAGGCGCTGGACATGGCCCGCGCCTCCGACGCCCGACTGGCCAAGGGAGAGGGCGGAGCGCTGGAGGGCGCGCCGCTGGGCATCAAGGACCTGTTCTGCACCGACGGGGTCCAGACCACCGCCGGCTCCAACATGCTGAAGGGCTTCGTGCCGCCCTATGAATCGACCGTCACGGCCAATCTGTGGGCCGACGGTGCGGTCATGCTGGGCAAGCTCAACATGGACGAGTTCGCCATGGGCTCGTCGAACGAGACCTCTGCCTTTGGCCCCGTTCGCAATCCTTGGAAATCAAAGACCTCGAACGCAGAGCTGACGCCGGGTGGCAGCTCCGGCGGCTCGGCCTCGGCCGTCGCGGGTGACCTGTGCCTGGCCGCCACGGCCTCGGACACCGGCGGCTCGATCCGCCAGCCCGCCGCCTTCACCGGCACCGTCGGGATCAAGCCCACCTATGGCCGCGCCAGCCGCTTCGGCATGGTCGCCTTCGCCTCCTCGCTGGATCAGGCCGGGCCGATCACGAAGACGGTCGAGGACGCCGCCATCCTGCTGCGCTCCATGTGCTCCTTCGATCCGAAGGACTCGACCAGCCTCGACGTCGAAACCCCCGACTGGACCGCCAGCCTCGGCAAGGGCGTCAAGGGCCTGCGCATCGGCGTGCCCAGGGAATACGTCGTCGACGGCATGCCGGCCGAGATTCAGGCGCTGTGGGACAAGGGCGTCGAGTGGCTGAAGGCCGCGGGTGCCGAGATCGTCGAGATCAGCCTGCCGCACACCAAATACGCCCTGCCGGCCTATTACATCATCGCCCCGGCCGAGGCCTCGTCGAACCTGGCCCGCTATGACGGCATGCGCTTTGGCCACCGGGCGACCGGGGCGAAGTCCCTGACCGATCTTTACGAGACCAGCCGCGCCGAAGGCTTCGGAACCGAGGTCCAGCGGCGCCTGACCATCGGCGCCTATGTGCTGTCGGCGGGCTTCTATGACGCCTATTACGTCCGCGCGCTCAAGGTTCGCCGCCGCATCGCCCAGGATTTCGATGCCGTCTGGGACAAGGTCGACGCCATCCTGACCCCCTCGACCCCCTCGGCCGCCTTTGCTCTCGGCGACAAAGAGATCGACCCGATCCAGATGTACCTGAACGACATCTTCACCGTCACGGCCAACCTCGCGGGCCTGCCCGGTATTTCGGTCCCTGCCGGAGTCGACAGCGGCGGCCTGCCCCTCGGCCTTCAGGTGATCGGCAAGGCGTTGGATGAGGCGACCGTGTTCCAGGTGGCCGATGTGCTCGAGCAATCCGCCGGGTTCGTGGCGAAGCCGGAGCGGTGGTGGTGATTTGGTCAACGCCCGAGAGTCTGTCTGATTGGCTTGCGTTCCTGGCGCTTTTGGCCACGGTGTTCTTTGGCATTGCGTCGCTAGTCGCGCTTGCTTGGGCAGCATGGCGCCATGCCACGACGGAATGGGAACGCGCCAAAAGGGCAAGAGACGAACGTCTTCAGGAGCTGGCAAAAATCATCTTCAACAATGGCTTGAAATACGGATTGGGCGCGCAGTTGCTCGCGATCTATGAACTGCGGAGATACAAGGCCGACGCTGGCGCGGTTGGCCGGTATGCCGACGTCCTAAGGCGCAACTATCACGAGCAGAACGCTGCGAGCGAACTGTTCGACGCTCTTGACGACCTCGACGTAGCCTTGGGGCGGAAAAAGAAGTGACTGGCACCGGCGACTGATCAAGGGGTGCGGGTCGTTGGGAGTCGTCAGATGGCCGGATAGCCATCCCTAAACTCATCCCAATTCGCCGCTCATTCCGGCGGAAGCGGGAACCCAGTACTGCTCAAGGGCGAAGCCTCTTGATGAAGCCAGAACGCTGGGTCCCCGCTTCCGCGGGGATGAGCGGAGTAGAGGCCGGACTACTCTTCCAGCGCTTTGATGTCGGCGTCGATGGCGGCGATGATCGCGTCGGTCACTTCGCCTTCGGAATAGGGGGCGACCTCGGCCAGGGTCATGTCCTCGAACTGGGGCAGGGCCGGGTGATCACTGATGCCAGGCAGGTGCTTTTCGAGGATGGCGGCGGTGTCCGGATCGGCCAGCAGATCCTTGATCGGGCTGTCGATGGTCGGGTTGGCACGCACCGACACGGCGGACACTTCGGTGGCGTGGGCCGGGGCGGTCAGGCCGGCGAGGCTGCCGGTGGCAAGAGCGGCAGCGGCGAGGGCGGTGATGAATTTGGACATGGCGGGCGTCTCCAAGGTTAACGTCCAGCCCAGAGAACCCCGTTTTCACGACAGGCTCAAGACGGGATTCCCGCCCCGCCCGCGAAAACACCTTCACCCCGTGCAAACACCGTCCTAAAAGCAGGGCATGACTGACACTGCGACCACCACCAAAACCATCCAGGGCCGGACCGGCGACTGGGAAATCGTCATGGGGCTGGAGATCCACGCCCAGGTGGCCTCGAAGGCCAAGCTGTTCTCGGGTGCCGCCGTCGGCTTTGGTGCCGGGCCGAACGAGCAGGTCTCGCTGGTCGATGCGGGCTTTCCCGGCATGCTGCCGACGCTGAACAAGTTCTGCGTCGAACAGGCCGTGCGCACGGGCCTGGGCCTGAATGCGCAGATCAACACATTCAGCCAGTTCGACCGGAAGAACTATTTCTATCCCGACCTGCCGACCGGCTATCAGATCAGCCAGCTGTATCACCCGATCGTGGGCGAGGGCGTGGTCGAGGTCGAGGCCGAGGACGGCAGTTTCTTCAACGTCGGCATCGAGCGCCTGCACCTGGAGCAGGATGCCGGCAAGCTGATCCACGACCTGTCGCCGACCGAAAGCTATGTCGACCTGAACCGGTCGGGTACGGCCCTGATGGAGATCGTCTCGCGCCCTGACCTGCGCACCCCCGAAGAGGCGGTCGCCTACGTCAAGAAGATCCGCACCATCCTGATCTATCTGGGCACCTGCGACGGTGACATGGAGAAGGGCAATCTGCGCGCTGACGTCAACGTCTCGGTCTGCCGCGCCGGGGGCTATGACGCCTTCAAGGCGACGGGTGACTTCAGCCATCTGGGCACGCGCTGCGAGATCAAGAACGTCAACAGCTTCCGCTTCATCAGCCAGGCCATTCAGTACGAGGCCCGCCGCCAGATCGAGATCCTCGAGGATGGCGGATCGATCACCCAGGAAACCCGCCTGTTCGACCCGGTGAAGGGCGAGACCCGCTCGATGCGCTCCAAGGAAGAGGCGCACGATTACCGCTACTTCCCCGACCCGGACCTGCTGCCGCTGGAAATCGAACAGGCTTGGATCGACAGCATCAAGGCCTCCCTGCCAGAACTGCCCGACGCCAAGCGCAAGCGGCTGATGGCCGACTATGGCCTGTCGCAATACGACGCCATCGTCCTGATCTCGGAACAGGCCAAGGCCGACTATTTCGAGGCGGCTGCCCAAGGAAACGGAACAGGGCGGCGGGATGCCAAGCTGGTCGCCAACTGGGTCACCAATGAGCTGTCGGCGCGCCTGGCGGCCGACCATCTGGATTTCGACCAGAGCCCGGTGCCGGCCGCCCATGTGGCCGAACTGGTCGAACTGATCGAGACCAATGTCATCTCCTCCAAGATCGCCAAGGAAGTCTTCGACCACGTCTGGAATGGCGAAGGCAGCCCGTCCGAGGTCGTCGAGAAGCACGGCCTCAAACAGGTCACCGACACCGGCGCGATCGAAAAGGCCATCGACGACATCATCGCCGCCAACCCCGACAAGGCCGCCGCCGTCGCCGAAAAGCCCCAGGCCCTCGGCTGGTTCGTCGGTCAGGTGATGAAGGCCACCGGCGGCAAGGCCAACCCGGCCGCCGTCAACGACATCCTGAAGGCCAAGCTGGGTATTTGACACCTGGCGCTATCGCTCGGTGCGCGGCACCTAGCTGCTTGAGCGCCGACATGAAAAGCGCCCGGAGATCGCTCTCCGGGCCCTTCCTCATTTGGCCTGACGCCTACCAGCGCCAGAAGTCGTAGACGACCTCGATGATGTAGCCGTCGTAGTCGTCGATCAGATAGATGTGGTTGTCGACATAGACCCAGCGCGTGCCCTGGGGCGGGAAGCCCAGCCCGTAGGTGCGATAGTCATTCAACTGGTAGCGCCAGAAGATCGACGGCAGGTACTGGCCCTCGTGCCAGCGCTGGTTCCAGTACTGACGCGGGACTGAGTAGTAGCCGTAATCCGGGGCGAAATAGAATCCGACCCGCACGCCCGAATAGCCGCGGAACGAGCGGTGGTTGCGCCACCAGTCCGACCGGTGGCTGCGGTTCCAGTCGCGGCGCCAGTTATCCCGGTTCCAGCCGCGCCTGAACTCGCGGTAATCCCGGCGGTCGCGGCGGTTCTCGAAACGGTCTTCACGCCTGTCTTCACGCCACTCCCGGCGGTCCTCTCGCCGGTCCTGACGATCCTCGCGTCGGTCTTCCCGGCGGTCGCGACGGTCATCCCGATTATCCGGACGGCGGTCCTGACGATCTTCGCGACGGTCCTGACGGTCGTCCCGCCGATCCTCGCGGCGATCCTGGCGCGTGTCGGGACGGCGGTCCTGCCGATCCTCCCGACGATCTTCGCGCCGATCCTGACGGTCATCCCGCCGATCCTCGCGCCGATCCTGTCTGTCCTCGCGTCGGTCCTGACGTCCACCGCCACGGTCCTGCGGCGGTTGCGGCCGCTCGGTCCTGGGTTGCTGGCGGTCCTCACGGCGCTGCTCGCGTCGCTCCGTCCGGGCTTCGGTACGGCGGTCGCCGCGGTCCTCGCGGGCCTCGGCCTGTTGAGCCTGAGCGACTGCAGGCGCAATCGCGGGAGCCGCGAACGCCGTCAGGGCACTGAAGACCAGAAGAGTGCGTTTCATCTCGATGTCCTTGTCGCCCCTGTCTGTCATCCCGATCGATGATCTGTCCCTAGCCTTGGCAGGGCCAGGCTGAACCGTATGTGAACGAAACCTGACCGCCCTGCCGCCTGCTGTTCAAACACAGAAAACCCCGCGAGGCGAACCGCGCGGGGCTTCCTGCCCAATCCTGCCGGGTACCTACCAGATATCCAGCACCAGGTCGGCGATGACGCCCGTGGCCAGCGCCACCAGCAGGATGTCATTGTCCGCATGGACCCAGCGATAGCCGCGCGGCGCCGGCCTCAGACCATAGTAATACGGGTCCCGCACATAATACCGGTGATAGCTCGACGGCAGGCGCGACCCCCGCTGCCAGCGATAGCCGTAATAGCGCGGCTCGACGCGGTGATAGCCGTATCCCGGCGCATACCAGTAGCCCCTGCGGTGTCCGCGGAAATCACGGAAGTCGGACCGACCGCGCCACCAGTCACGATTGTTGCGGTCCCAGCGGTCCGCGCGGCGATGGTTACGGTAGTCGCGCCGGTCATCCCGACGATCCTCGCGCCAGTCGCGACGGTCATCCCGGCGATCACTGCGCCAGTCGCGCCGGTCTTCGCGGCGATCCCGTCGATAGTCCCGGCGGTCGTCGCGACGGTCCTGACGCCACTCACGGCGGTCGTCGCGGTCGCGGCGGCTCTGGGCTTCGGCGATGGCGGGGGCGGCCAGGGTGGCCATGGTGAGCGCGACGACGGCCGCGCGGGCAAGGTGTCTCATAACACTACTCCGGTGAGGGGTCCGGTGGATCGACGGAGCCGATCCGCGATAGGCTCAGGCTGTCGGGTCCGAAATGAACCCGACCTGAACGCTCTGGTCAGGAAGCCCCTTGTGGCGGCTCTCGCAGGTGCCCAGATGTTGGAGCCAGCCGCAGGAGGCCTCCGCATGACCCGACCCATCGAACTCTGGTACTGGCCCACGCCGAACGGCTGGAAGGTCTCGATCGCGCTCGAGGAGATGGGGCTGCCCTATGAGATGAAGCCGGTGAACATCGGGCGGGGCGAACAGTTCGAACCTCCCTTCCAGGCCATCAGCCCGAACGGTCGCATGCCAGCCATCATCGACCCGGAGGGGCCGGACGGCCAGCCCCTTTCGATCTTCGAGTCCGGCGCCATTCTTCAGTATCTGGGGCTGAAGTCCGGTCAGTTCTATCCGCAGGACGTCCGCACCCGCACCGAGATCGACCAGTGGCTGTTCTGGCAGGTCGGCGGCCTTGGCCCCATGGCGGGTCAGACCCACCACTTCCGCCAGTACGCGCCCGCCATGATCAAGGACCAGCGCCAGATCGCCTATGGCGTCCGCCGCTATACGGACGAGACCCACCGTCTTTACGGTGTGCTGGATCGCCGTCTGGCCGACCGCGAGTTTGTCGCCGGGGACTATTCCATCGCCGACATGGCCATCTGGCCGTGGATCCTGCCGACGCATCAGGGCCAGGACCTGGCCGAATTCCCCAACCTCGCCGCCTGGATGGAGCGGGTCGGCGCAAGGCCCGGGGTCAAGGCTGGTCGGGCGGTCGGCGACGCCCTGCGCGGCAATCTCGCTGCCGCCGGCAAGGACGCCGAAGAGGCCCGCAAGCTGCTGTTCGGCCAGCGTGCCCGACGAGCCTAGCCCGAGGCGTCAACCGTAAACCGGCTCTGAACAATCGATTTACAGCAAGTAAATACAGTAACTTGCATTCATGACTTGGTGACACAAAAGTCGTCGTCGGCGCCTCTGCTGTTAACGCTAACTTCAATCCGCGGCTGTTTTATCCAGACCATCGGCGGGCCAGAAAGGCCTTGGCTGGAGGGACTGGTGATGATGGCGCAAGAACTCGCGCAAGACGCTGAAACGGGCGGCCTGCCGCTGCCCACCCCGGACATGGACGGCGACGCCCTGTTCAAACTGGGCCTGATGTATTCGGCCGGGCAGGGGGGCTGTCCCCTCGACCGGGTCTCGGCCCACATGATCTTCAATCTGGCGGCCATGAAGGGCTCGATCGAGGCGCGCGACTATCGCCGCGAGATGTCGATGGAGATGGACCGCGAGGAAATCAGCGAGGCCCAGCGTGCGGCCCGCCGCTGGATCGACGCCGGCACCGCTACCCTCGCAGCCTAGAACTGCTGATACTGCCCGTTGATCGAATAGGTAAAGCCGACGGGCAGGGCGTTGCGGATCTGGGTGAAGAAATTGGCCAGCTCGCCCAGGTTGGAGCGGGGCACGAACAGGATATCGCCGCGTCGCAGCGCCACGATCTCGCCCCGGCGCGGTCTGAGGTCCAGAACCCGCATCATGCGCCGGCCGCCCGGACCCCGACGGATCAGGGCCACCTGGGTCAGTTTTGCAGTGGGCAGGAAGCCGCCCGCCTGAATGACCGCCTGATAGGCATCAATGTCGCCAAGCATCTCGTAAACGCCCGGGGTGCGCACCTCTCCGTCGACCCAGACCCTTACAGGCCCTGCCTGCTTCAGCGTTACTTCGACCACCGGGCGCACCAGCTGGGTCGAGAGCGCGGCGCTGACATCCGATTCCAGCTCGAACAGCGTGCGGTCCGCCGCCATCACCTGACCTATCAGGGGCAGGGACACCCGCCCGTCCGGCCCGACCTTCAGCGTGCGGGTAAGCTCCGGAGCCGTCGGGGTCGCGACCTCGATCTCGTCGCCGGGGTAAAGAACGTATTCGGGCTCCGCATCCGTCCAGTCGGCAAACGGGATGTCCGGGAAGGCCCCGGGTGCGGTCGCGGCGTCCGCCCGGCCATACCCGGGCGAGGGCATGCGCCCCGCATTGCCCCCACAGGCCGACAGACCCAGCGCCACGCCCAGCAGAAGCAGGTGTCTGCGATCGACCGTCATTCGGGCTTACCTCGACTCATTCTGACCATGGCCCCTGCACTGTCGGTGAACGTGGGTAACCGATGGTTAACGCGCGGGGCAGAGGATCACCCTGACCCGACCGACAGGATTCTCCCCCCGTATGCGTTCCACCGCCTACACCTCTGCCAGACCCCGGTACGACTTGGCGGACATCGTCGGGCTGTTGTTCCGTCAGATCGGCATCATGCTGGTGGTGTTTCTGGTGATCGCGGTGCTCGGCACCCTGGCGGTGATGACCCTGCAAAAAACCTATACGGCGGAGGCGCGGATCTTCGCCGGCGTGGGCCAGGAATATGTCTACCAGCCCCGCGTCGGCGTCGCGGAACGCGGTCAGGCCCCGGAAGGCGATGCCGTGACCCAGTCGGAAGCCGCCATCCTCAGCAGCCAGGAAGTCAAACAGCGCGTCATCCAGTCCCTCGGCCCGGCCGCCATCCTTGGCGACAAGGCCAGCGGCAGCCGGGCGGTTCAGGAAGCCCAGGCCATGAAGGCGCTGGAGGGCGGTCTGGCGATCGGGGTCGCCCCGGGCAGCCCGATCATCGCCGTCGGCTATGAAAGTTCAGATCCCGCGCGCTCGGCCACCGTGCTGAACGCCATCGTCGATTCCTATCTGACCTATCGCCGCGAATTGTTCACGGATCGCTCGACGGACGCCAATCTGGCCCAGCAGCAAGCCTTCGAGGACGACCTCGCCCAGGCCGATGCCGAGTATCAGGCCTTCCTGCGCTCCAACGACATTGGCGATTTCGCGGCGGCCAAGGCCGGCTATGCGACCAGCTACCAGACTGTCTATGCCGACCGGCTGTCGACCCAGGCCCTGCTGAGACAGACTGACCAGCGCCTGCAGACGCTGGAGGCCCAACTGGCCCGCACCCCGCCCGAGGTTGCCTTGTCCCAGGACCTGAACGTCTCGGCCCGCGACCAGATTCTTCAGGCCCGCAACGAGCGCGAGGCCCTGCTGGCGCGATACCTGCCGGACTCCCAACCGGTTCGGGATATCGAGGCGCGCATTGCCCAGCTGGAGGCCTATGTCGCCTCGGGCGGGGGTGTTGGCGTCAAGGAAGTGCGCACGGGTCCGAACCCGATCTGGACCGAGCTGGAGACCACCCGCATTACCGTTCAGGCCGAGCGCGACTCGCTTCAGGCCCGGCTGGCCGCGCTCGACGGGCAACTGGCGCAGATCAAGGCCCGCCAGAGCGAACTGGTCCAGGTCGAATCGCAGAACGCCACCCTGTCCAGCGAACGCGAGGTTCTGTCGGCCAACATCCGCGAGTTCCAGCAGCGCGCCTCGCAAAGCCGCGCTGACAGCGCCCTTGTCCAGGCTGGCGCCGACAATGTCACCGTGATCGAGCGCGCCACCGCGCCCATGACCGGCAAGAGCCTGAAGCTGCCCCTGCTGGCTCTGGTGATCCTGTTTGCCGGATTTACCGCCCTGTGCGTCGGGCTTGCGCGCATCTTTTCGCGGCGCGATTTCGCCACCGCCGAGGTCGTCGGGCGCACCCTCGACATGCCGGTTCTGGCCGTCGCGCCAATGAAGGCTCGATGAGTGCGCGGGCGTGCTAGCTTCATCGGTGTAGTGGCGCGTGTGATTGCGATTCGATGATCGACCTGACAACTGAAATGGCAGAGTTGTGGGCCGCCCTGGGGCCGGGCCGTCGGCATCGCGGCCGGGTGATCCTGTTTGTCTCGGCCTTGGCGGGCGAGGGGACCTCGACCGTCGCGCGGGAATACGCCCGCCTCGCCGCCGTGCGCGCCCGCCGCCCCGTGTGGCTGATCGATGCCGACCTCGTCCAGCAGGGCCAGATGGAGACCGTGGGCCGCGAACCCGACCGGTTCGGCCAGCTCGGGCGCCCTGCCCAGGCATCGCCCGATGGATCCAGCTTCTTTGCCGTCAGCCCGCCGCTGGTGGGGCGGGATGGCCAAGCCGTGGCCCCCGCACGCCTGCTGACCGCCCGTCCGGCTCTGGGCGGTCGCCTGTGGGTCACCCGCTTCAATCAGGAAATCCTGCGCTCCGGCCAACGCGTCGAGGCGACCGACGACAGCCGCTACTGGGACGCCATCCGCGCCCATGCCGAGACCATCGTCATCGACGCCCCGTCTGCCGATCGCAGCGATCTGGCGCTGGTTCTGGCCCCGCTGGCGGACGTCTCTGTGCTGGTGGTGGCCGGTCAGGCGACCGAGGCGTCCGCGCCCGTCGCCCTGCGCGATGAGATCGAAGCTGTCGGCGGCAGTATCGCGGGGGTGGTCGTCAACCGGTCGACCTATCGGGCACCGACCCTGCTGCGCCGCCGGTCAGCCTAGCTCCCGGCGCGGTCCAGTCGCTGCAGTTCCGAGGCGCCGTAAAAGCGCGGCTCCAGTCCCGGCATCCACAGGATCTTGCCCAAACCCCGCGCCGCCCGATCCAGCGCCCGGGCGCGCCCGGGGCGTCGCAGCAGGGTTAGCGGCACTGCGATCAGGCCCCAGCCGAGCACCTGCACCGCACCCACCGCCATCCATTTGATCACGCCTGCCATGTCCCGCTTCGCCCATGCGGCTTGGGCCGGGCTCTGGCCATAGGCGAAGGCGCGCGACAGGGTATAGGCCAGATTGGCGCGGTGGGCGGGCGCGACCTCGTCCACCCATGCCGCCGCCGACCAGCCATACCGGCCGCCGCGCGCGCTCAGGGCGGCGAACAGGGCGTCGTCCTCGCCGCCCGACTGGTCCCAGCGCACCTCGAACGGCCCCGGGCCGGGCAGGGCGGTCGCCCGCACCATCAGACTGTTGCCGCAGCCGAACGGGTGATCGATCAGCGTGTCACGGTCAGGTCCGGCCCGCCCGAAGAACGCTTCCAGATACGGGCGAACGTCGGCGGCGGCCTCGGGCGCGCGTCCCCGGATCGGGCCGAACACCACATCCGCGCCGTTGCTCGCTTGCGTGGCCAGAAGCGCGGCCAGCCAGCCGGGCGAGGCGATCTCGTCATCGTCCAGAAAGGCGATCAGCGGGGCGTCCGTCGCGGCCAGCCCGGCGTTGCGCGCCGAGGCCACGCCGACCGTCGACTCATGCACATAGATGACGGGAAAGGCCTGCCCCTGAAAGCGTTCGACCACCGCGCGCGCACTGGGCTCGCGGTCATTGTCGACCACCACCACCTCGGTCAGCCACCCCTCGACACCCTGCTGCGCCATGAGCGACGCCAGCGCGCTGACCAGCCCCTCCGGGCGTCGCAGTGTGGGGACGATAATGGCTACCCGGCTCATCACACTGCCTCGGCGTAGAGGGCGGCGCGGTACAATCGCAGGGCAAAGGCCCGGCTGGCGACCGGCAATCCGTCTCGCTGCGCCCACGTCCGGGCAAGCCCTCGCAGCATCCCCCGTCCGGGCAGGCGACGGATATATCGCGCCGCGCGATAGCTGGGATAGGTGGCGATGATGTCCGGATGCCGCGCGATCACCCGGGCAAAATTCCCCGCCGACTGCTCATACTTGCGTATCAGGCTCTCGACCGTGTCCAGCCCCATATGGGTCGCGGGGATGTCGACATGCTGGACCGGGTGGGCGCGCGAGACCCGCATGGCCCATTCCACATCCTCCCACCCCCAGCCGGTGAAGCCGGGATCAAAGGCCTCGCTTTCGAACACATCTCGCCGGACCAGCAGGTTCGAGGTGTAGACGTACTTCTCGGGGTTCAGGCGGCGCACCTCGACGGGCAGACACTCGGATCGTGTCGCCAGCGCCCGATGCACGGCGAATTGCGCGTCCGTCGGTGCCTGCAGCAGCGAAAAGCCGCCGAATGCGACGGCGGGGTCGTGCTTTTGAACCAAGGCAACCCAGGCCTTCAGGAAGTCCGGCCGGTCCGGCCGCATGTCGCTGTCAAGGAACAGCCAGGTCCGGCCCCGCGCCGCGGTTGCCAGCCAGTTACGCCCCTGCGCCCGGCCTTCATTGGCCGTCAGGGTGATCAGGCGCACGGGCAGCCCTGCCTCCCTGAGCTGCCGGGTGAGGGCGGCGGTCAGTGCCGTATCCCCCGTCCCGTCGTCCAGCACGACCAGTTCGACAGCCCCGCCCAGCGCCGAAGCCTCGGCGTCCAGCCGCACCAGCAGCGCGGCGGGATCATCCCTCAAAAACGGGATCAGCACCGAGAGGATCGGTTGGGCCGCCTCATAGGCCGGGCTGTCGGTCATCCGCGCGCGGCTCATGCCGGGGCCCCTCGGGCTCTCAGTCGCCGATAGCGCTCCACCAGCACATCGCGCACGTCCGCCGCATTGAGCGTAATGGCGACCAGCCCATAGACGACGGCACCCACCCCGGCATCCAGCATCAGCTCGACGAAGCCACCCGGCGAGGGCAGGGCCATGACCACGGCGGCCATCGCCACCGAGGCTACTGCAATGCGGATCAGGCTGTCGACCGGAATGGGCAGGGCCACGACCCGTCGCCCGATCACGATGACCGAGGTCAGGCCCAGTGCCAGACTGGCCGCAGTGGCCCAGGCGGCGCCCATGACCCCGTAGGCCGGGATCAGGATCAGGTTCAGCAGGACATTGGCCAGCGCCGGAATGGCCATGGTCACAAACAGCAGACTGGTGCGCTTGCCCAGCGTGAAGGCCTGTCCGAAGTAATAGCTCGACAACCCCGACATCAGGGCCGCAAAGGCGATCCAGGGGGTGATGGCCGCCGCCGCCCCGCGCAGATCCTCACCGATCATGAACTCCGCCATTGGCCGGGCCACCAGCGCCAGACCGACCGCCGCCGGAATGCCGATCAACAGGAAGGTCGAGGCCTGTTCGCGCGCGGCTTCTTTCAATCCGGACAGACCGTGCCGCTCCAGTGCCATGACCAGCGCTGGCCCGCCCGCCGCACCCAGCCAGATGAACAGCACATCCAGCGTCCGGTTCGCGAGGCTGTAGGCCGCGTGATAGGCGCCCGTCGCGGCCTCATCCAGAAACACCGCCAGCAGGATCCGGTCGGTGGAGCTCAGCACCAGGGTCAGCATCAGCGACACAGCGATGGGGTAGCCATAGCGGGCATAGGACAGCAGCCGCTGCGGATCGGCTCGACCGCCTCGTGCAAACTTCAACTCGGCCGGCAGCACGAAGGGCAGCAGCACCAGCGGCGCCAGTGCCAGTCCCAGCAGCGGCGACGCAGCACCGGCCCCCAGCAGCGCAAAGAGCACCCCGAAACCCAGGCTGCCGATGCTGGTCAGCATGTCCAGCCGCGCCGACTTCGTGACCTCGCCGGAAGCCCGATAGCGCTCCTGCGCCAGCCGAGCGAAGCAGCGGATCGGCACACCGGCCACGCCGACCGCCACGGCGATCCGGAATTCCATGTCCATGGGCCACAGCCACAGGGCCAGCCCCATGACCGGCAGGAAGATCAGCGTCAGGGCAAAGGTCGCTTGATAGAGGCCGGCGAAATGGTCGGCCAGCGAGGGCCCCTGGCTCTCGGCGGCCCAGAAGCGCGCCATGGCCGCTTCGATCCAGGTGAACACCGCCACATGGGTCAGGCTGAACACGGCAAAGGCGACGGCATAGCGCCCGAAGTCGTCGGGGCTGAGCAGGCGCGTAAACAGCACCAGCGTCAGAAAGCCGACCAGCCCCTGAACAATATTGGCGGGCAGATAGCCCCAGACACCGCGCCAGAACATCAGGACCCGCCGTTCACCGGATAGCCAGCCGGTCGCCCAGCAGCACGGGCACGGTGACCATCATGATCCACAGATCCATCCAGAACGACTGCCGCTCGACATATTCGACGTCCAGCTGCACGCGGCGCCGCACATCCTGGGCCGTGTGCAGGGGCCCGCGCGAGCCCTTGATGGCGGCCCAGCCGGTCATGCCAGGCTTGATCCGGTGGCGGTGGGCATAGTCGGCGACCAGTCGCGCGGACTCGATCTGGCCGGTCTTCATGCCGATGGCGTGGGGGCGCGGCCCGACCAGGCTCATCTCGCCCCTCAGCACGTTCAGAAGCTGCGGCAGCTCATCCAGACTGGTTGAGCGCAGGACCTTGCCCAGACGCGTGATCCGGTCGTCGTCATGGGTGACCTGGCGACTGGCCGTGGCGTCGGCCGCCTCCTGCTTCATGGTCCGGAACTTCCAGACCACGATCTCCTCGTGATTGAAGCCGTGGCGTCGCTGGCGGAAAAAGGCCGGCCCGGGGCTGTCCATCTTCACCAGCACGGCAATGACCGCCATGACCGGCATCAGCAGGATCAGGGCGATGCCCCCAATGATCATGTCCTGCAGCCGCTTGTTGAAGGCCCGGCGGTCGTCATCGACTGGCCCGTTCAGGCGGGCGAGTCGGGTCCGCGCCAACCGGTCCATGGCCGCCGCGCGCAGTTTTCCGTCCGCCGTATCGACCAGCAGGCTGACCGGATTGGGCAGCGCGCCCAGACGGCGGGTCAGGTCGCGCACCCGCTCCTCCGCCTTGGGATCGATGGCCAGAACAACGCGGTCGACATAGGGCAGGATGCGATGGGCCATCAGCGCCTCGCTGTCACCCAGAACCGGCACGCCCTCGACCGCCTTGGGGGACCGCGCCATGCGGTCGTCGAACACACCGATGATGTTGAGGTCGCGCCGCTGCATGGCTTCGCGGATCATGGCCTCGGCATGTTTGGTGGCCCCGACCAGCACGACGTTGGGGGTCAGGGCTCCGGTCGTCCGCATGCGCCGGATCAACTCCAGCCAGCACAGGTGAAGGCCGTACAGGCTGACGATCATCAGGGCTGGCCAGACCAGCCACAGGGTGAAATTGCTGCCGCCCAGAGCCAGCCCGGCGGCGACGGCTGCCAGACCGCCGACCATTACCAGCCCGCCGACCGTGCCCAGGTGTATGATGCCCGAGGTGTCCCGACCAAAGCGGTAGATGTCGATCGACCGCATCAGGCCCAGGGTGACCACCGCCCCCAGACCCACCGGCAGCACATTACCGACGCTCGCCTGGCCCAGACCCTGCGGTGTCAGCAGGAAAAGGCTCAGCAGAGTGACGATCGTTGCCACCAGCACGTCGATGGCATGAAAATAGTGAACCGACAGGCGCGCGCGCGCCCGTTCCCGCGCATTCAGCCAGACCCCGGGCCGGAAGGGACCCCGCTTGTGACTGGCCGCCTCGTCCGCCGAAGCGTCGTCCGACAGCGATGCGCGCGCCAGCGCCTGCAGGCCTGTGGCATCCAGCTCGCCTGTCGAACCGGTCACGTCATCGGCGATGGCATTGGCGAGCGGGTTGGGCATGGGGCAGGGCGGCTTCCTGTCGACAGTGGCCCACACCACACCACATGCGGCTGACTGTCCCGTTAACGCACAAGCCTGTCATCACTGCTGAACAGCCTGTTGCGCACCCGCGCCGGCTCGGCTATCGACGGCGCCTGCCGGAGACGTGGCCGAGTGGCTGAAGGCAACGGTTTGCTAAATCGTCGTACCCTGTAAGGGGTACCGAGGGTTCGAATCCCTCCGTCTCCGCCAGATCCCTTCCCGCTTTGAGCCTGTCGCATTCAATCGGATCAGCGCGGCGAGCGGCCGATGACACTCGTATCGACCTGATTGTGCGTTTCGGAACTCAGCTGGCCGGGCTGACCCGCTGCGGCGTCGAGGTCGTGGCCACTCAGGTCAGGGAGCAGTTGATCACGTTCTGCGCCCGCTGCGGCCCGGGCAGATGCCCCACGGCGCTGCCCGGCAGACTGCTGAGGTCATAGGCAAAGGCCTGAAGATCATAGACATTGCGGATGAAGCCTTGATCGCGCAGCACCCGCACACCCCAGCAGTCCGCATTGGTCTCGCTGTTGTAGGGACCGAGCGCATGGTGCCCGCACTCGTGAGCGAACCACCACACCTGCACCAGCGGCTGAAAGCGGGCCAGAACATCGGGGTTCATGACGATGATCGGCTGGCCATTCTGGACCCGCGTGGCGATGCCGACATTGTTCAGGTCGCGGGTCATGTAGATGCGCACCGGCTCGCCGTAATAGCTGGCACAGCTCAGCGGCACGCCCGCGATATAGACCTGCCACATGCCTCCGTCCTGCGCGCGGGCCGGGGCGGCGACGGGTGTCATCACCGCGAGTGAGAACGCGAGCGACAGGGCCCCGGTCAGGACAGGTCTGGATCGAAACATACTTCCCTCCTTTTGCGGCCATTTGTGAACCCGGACCCGCGTTCTGTCGACTGACGGTCCGTGACGGGCCGGGGAATCGATTCCCTCAGGTCCTCTCCCGGACTAGGCTCCTCCCAAGGCGAGAGCGAAGCGAGGCAGAATGGCGCGTGAGACGTGGGATGCAGTGGTGCTGGGCGGGGGCCACAACGGGCTGGTCTGCGCCTGGTATATGGCGCGCGCCGGGCTCAAGGTGCGGGTGCTGGAGCGACGTCCCGTCGTCGGCGGTGCGGCGATCACCGAGGAATTCCATCCCGGCTATCGCAACTCGACGGCCAGCTACACCGTCAGCCTGCTCAATCCCAAAGTGATCGCCGACATGCAGCTGGCCCGCCATGGCCTTCGCGTTGTCGAGCGGCGCATGTCGAACTTCCTTCCCCTGCCGGACGGCGACAGCCTGTCGGTGGGCGAGGGGGGGCTGACCGCGCGCGAGGTGGCCCGCTTCTCCGCGCGCGATGCGGTACGGCTGGATGATTATGGACGCAGGCTGGACGCCGTGGCCGATGTGCTGCGCGACCAGATCCTCAAGGCCCCGCCGAACCTGACCCCGGGCCTCGGACTCTCCAGCCTCGGGCCAGCGCTGGCTGCCGGGGCGCTGGGCCTGCGCGTCAAGACGCTGGACCAGACCACACAGCGCGACCTCGTCGATATGTTCACCCGCTCGGCCGGGGAATGGCTGGACGGCTGGTTCGAAAGCGACCCGATCAAGGCCTTGTTCGGCTTCGACAGCGTCGTCGGGGCCTATGGCAGTCCGTACACACCGGGCTCGGCCTATGTTCTGCTTCACCATGTGTTCGGGGAGGTGAATGGCAAGCGCGGGGCCTGGGGCCATGCCCTCGGCGGCATGGGGGCCATCACCCAGGCCATGGCCGCCGCCTGCGTGGAGGCGGGCGTCGAGATCACCCTCGACGCCCCCGTCGCCGAGGTGCTGACCGAAAGGGGCCGGGCCGTCGGCGCCGTCACCGAAGCGGGCGAAGTCGTGCGGGGTCGGGCGGTCGTGTCGAACCTGCATCCGCGCCTGCTGTTCGACCGGCTGGTCGATCCGGCCGTGGTGCCCTCCGACTTCCGCGAGCGGATGGACCGGTATGTCTCGGGCTCGGGCACCTTTCGCATGAACGTCGCGCTGGATCGCCTGCCGGACTTTACGGCCCGGCCGGGGGTCGGCGACCACCTGACCGCCGGCATCATCATCGCCCCCAGCCTCGACTATATGGACCGGGCGTATCAGGACGCGCGCCGCGACGGCTGGTCCCGCCAGCCGATCGTCGAGATGCTGATCCCCTCGACCCTCGACGACAGCCTCGCCCCCGAGGGGCACCACGTCGCCAGCCTGTTCTGTCAGCACGTTGCCCCCGATCTGGCCGATACGCACCGCAATGCGGTCGCCGACCTGATGATCGATACGGTCGAGGCCCAGGCCCCGGGGTTCAGGGATTCTGTCGTCGGCCGGCTGGCGCTCGGGCCGCGTGATCTGGAGCGACGCTTCGGCCTGATCGGCGGCGACATCTTCCACGGCCGCCTCAGTCTCGATCAGCTGTTCAGCGCGCGCCCGGTGTTGGGCCATGCCGATTACCGTATGCCGGTGCCGGGGCTCTATCTGTGCGGATCCGGCGCCCATCCGGGCGGCGGGGTGACCGGCGCGCCCGGCCATAATGCGGCCCGGTCCGTGATCCGCGACTTCAGGCGTTTTTGATGTCCAGCACCCGCATCAGGGCGTCTCGGATCATGGCCTCGGTATAGGGCTTCTGGACCGTCGGCCGGCCCTCCCACCCCTCGGCCAGCCCACCTTGGCCGTAGCCAGTCGAGAACACCAGCGGCACGCCCTTGCGATCCAGCGCCTCGGCCACGGGATAGACGGTCTGGCCGGCGACGTTGACGTCCAGCAGTGCCGCATCGGGCCGGGCATCTCCTGCGATCATCTCCAGCGCGTCCTCAATGCGAGCCGCCGTGCCGAAAACCGTACAGCCCATGTCCTCAAGCATGGTCTCCAGCAGCATGGCGACCAGCGATTCGTCCTCGACGACGAATACCGTTCGGCCCTCCAGTCCCGGAATGCTCATGACGCGGTTCTCTCGAGTGGAAAGGTCAGTGAAAAGATCAACCCGTCAGGGGCATAGTCGAAGCGGGACTGTCCCGCCAGATCATGACGCACATTCCGCTCGATCAGACGACTGCCGAACCCGCGATGTTCGGACGCCACGACCGGCGGACCATCGATCTCACGCCAGACCAGCGACACCGTCGCATCCTGAATGGACCAGTCGACCAGGACGCGGCCGTCGCCGGACTGTAGAGCACCGTGCTTGGCGGCATTGGTGGCCAGTTCGTGGAAGATCATCCCCAGCGACAGGGCTTGGGCCGGGTCTAGTGACACGACCGGCCCGTTCGGCAGGATACGCATGGAGCCGTGGGCCTCGGTCTCATGCGTCAGGATATCCGCCAGCTCCGCCCCCTCCCAGTGGGTGCGCGTGAGCAGGTTGTGGGTATGCGACAGCGACATCAGACGCGCCTGAAACCCTTCGGCGAAGGTCTCGGGCTCGGCATGTGTCCGTGCCGTCTGCATGGCAATGGATTGAACTGTCGCCAGCGTGTTCTTCACACGATGGTTCAGCTCGTCGATCATCAGCTTCTGCCGATTGCCGGCCTCGACGACGTCCGTCACATCGTGCCCCTGCACGAACACGCCCGCCACATCGCCCTGGCCGTCCCGCAGGGGCTGGTAGACAAAGTCGAGGTAGCGGGTGCGCAGGGCGCCGTCCGGTCCGGTACCCAGCTGAACGGGCATGGCGTGCCCCTCGAAGGCATCGCCGGTCTCCCGCACCTGCTTCAGCAGGTCGAGGAATCCCTGGGCCACGATCTCGGGCAGGGCCTCGACCACAGGCTTGCCGTTCAGGGATCTGTGGCCGGTCAGCTCGGCATAGGCCTCATTGTGCATCTGGAAGACGAAATCCGGCCCGGTCAGCACCGCGATGAATCCCGGCGCCTGCATGAAGATGTCGAGCAGTCGGTTGCGTTCTGATTGCAGGCGGAGATTGTCGGTCTGCAGGTGTTCGGCCCGCGCCATGACGTTGCTGCTGAGCAGGTCGGTGACCGTGGCCTTGTCCCGGTCGCCCATCACGCGCTTGCGCAGGTTCTGCAGTTCGGTGATGTCCGTCGTGTGCTGAAGGATGTAGGCGACCTGACCGTCGACATCCCGGATCGGCGTATGGGTCGCGCTCCAGTAGCGATCCTCGATCCGCGTCCGGCCGTCGGCATCGGTTATCTCGATAGGATAGTGGATCAGGGCCAGGTGATCCGGTTCGCCGGTCAACAGGACCCGCTCGAACGAGGCCCTCAGCTGGCGAGCATTCTCGCGCGCCTGATCGCCTTGGCCGCCTCCGTCGAACAGGTCGAACAGATTGCGACCGATCAGGTCATCCCGCTCGCGCCCGACCACATCCAGATAGGCCTGGTTGACCCCCACGTAACAGAAGTCGGTAGTCAGCATGGTGTAGGGATTGGGCGAGGCATCGAACGCGCGGGCCATGTCCCGCGCTGCCACATCGCTCAACTCAAGATACTTCAAGCGGCAGCCCCCTCGACGAAGCCGTCGAAACGCCTGATCCCGAAAGCGGTTCCCGACGGATGTCAAGTGATTGACTTGGGATTGTCGGAGCCGACGTCTAGGGTCGCCCGATGATACTCTCCGGTCTGCTTTCCCTGATGATGGTCCTTGCGCCCATGTCTGAGCCTGTGCCCGATCCCGTCGAACTCGTCCGGCTTGAAAACGGGGCCGCGCAGGGCGTCGTTTCGGGCGATGTCGTGGCCTTCAAGGGCCTGCCCTATGCTGCGCCGCCGGTGGGCGAGCGGCGCTGGCGTCCCCCGGCTCCGGCCCCGGACTGGGACGGCGTACGGGACGCCACGGACTATGGCGCCCTCTGCATCCAGCCGCCCGCCAACGGCGATCCCGGCGTGGGCCCCCTGCCGATGAGTGAGGACTGCCTGACGCTCAATGTCTGGGCCCCGGTCGAGCGGGACGGGCCTCTGCCGATCATGGTCTGGATCCACGGTGGCGGCTACAACAACGGCTCGGGCACGGCGGCTCTCTACGATGGCAGTGCGCTGTCCCGGCGCGGCGTCGTCGTGGTGACGATCAACTATCGCCTCGGCCGCCTCGGCTTCTTCGATCACCCGGCGCTGGCCGTAGAGCGTCCAGCGGATGAGCCCGCCGGCAACTATGGCGTCATGGACCAGATCGCGGCGCTGGAATGGGTACGCGACAATATATCGGCTTTGGGCGGTGACCCCGGTAATGTGACGATCTTCGGCGAGTCCGCAGGCGGCGTGGCCGTCACCCAGCTGATGGTCGCCCCCTCGGCATGCGGCCTGTTCCACAAGGCCATCGTCCAGTCCGGCCTGGGCCGTCAGCGATCCGCCGAACTGGCGCTGGACCGCCCGGGCAGGCCCTCGGCCCAATCGCTGGGTGTGGCCTTTGCCCGCAGCGCCGGCCTGCCCGCCGATGCCGATGCGGCACAGCTCCGCGCCGTACCTGCGGAAGTCCTGCTCAGCCCCATGCCGGCCTTCTATTCGGACAATCTGATCGTCGACGGCATCATCCTGCCCGAGGATGTGGTCGAGGCCTTTGCCGCCGGGCGTCAGGCTCCCGTGCCCCTGATCCTTGGCACCAACAGCGCCGAGTTCTGGTGGATCCGTCCTGTTGACGCGGGTGCCTACGGCCGCACCGACGACGCTCTGACCGAGGTCGAGCACGACGCCCTGCTGGCGGCGTATGGCGGTCCCGACGGCTATGACGCCCATATCGTCAGCGACCTGATCTTCAACGAGCCCGCCCGCCATCTGACGCGCCTGCACGCGGCGGCCGGGTATCCGACCTTCCTCTACCGTTTCGATGTCGTGCCGGAATCCAACCCCGAGCCCAGCGGCGGCGCGACCCACGCTTCCGAGCGCCCCTATGTCTTTGATACGCTCGACACCGTCGGTCGGCCTCTGGGCCAGCGCGATCAGGACGCCGCCGATGCCATGGCCGGCTACTGGACCCGCTTCGCACGGGCCGGTGATCCGAACGCCCCGACAGCGGCTATATGGCCCGATGTCCGGGCGGCGCCGGACCGGCTGCTGGAGTTCACCAATGACGGGCCGGTCGCCCGGCCGATGCCCCATGCGGAGCGCCTGGATCTGATCGAATCCTTCTATGCTCGGGTGCGTCCCGGGGGATAGAGAGCCGCCCATCGGGCCGCGCTCCCGTGACATTTTGGACTGAACTGTGGCGCGCCAGTGCCAGCACGTCGGCCGTTCGAGGCGGCTACGGCCCGGCCCCCGACAGCGGATCGGCATACGAAAAATATCAGGATATACAGCGTTAACGACGTTATCCGGTGCCGAACATCGCCGTGTGTGAGAGCAGGGGCAGGGAGGTGTGGCCCCACGGCCCCGTGGCCCTGTGCCCAAATCGGGGCACTTGCGCGTCTCATGACTCGTGTGTCATGTAACCGATTACACGATTTGACCGACGAACCTCGCCAAGGGGTCGGCACGGCTGGATTGTCCAGGGAGCCTGTACACGTGACCTTTCATCGATGTCCTTCGCCAGTCTGCGAGGCCGGAAAATGAAACCGGCTACAATTCGCGATGTGGCGCGTCATGCCCAGGTTTCGGTGGCCTCTGTTTCGCGCGCTCTGAACGGCTCGGACACCGTCACCGAGGAAACCCGCAAGCGAATTCTCGAGTCGGCCGAGGCCCTGCAGTATGTGCCTCACAGCGGCGCCCGCAGCCTGTCGACCAGCAAGACCAATACACTCGGCATCATCCTGCCCGACCTGTACGGCGAGTTCTTCTCGGAACTGATCCGGGGCATGGATCTGGCCGCGCGCGAGCACGGTTATCACCTTATCGTCTCCAGCTCCCATGACGACGCAGACGGCGCCGCCGCCGCGATCCGCTCGATGCGCGGACGCGTGGACGGCCTGTTCGTCCTGTCGCCCCAGATCGACTCGGCCAATCTGGCGACCGCCATGGCCGGACGCCTGCCCGTCGTGCTCATGCATGGCGGCGCAGGCGAAAGCACCCTCCCGTCGATCGTGGTCGACAACAATGGCGGCGCGCATGCCGCAGTGGACCACCTGTTGGCCACGGGATGCCGGTCGATTGCCCACATCGCCGGTCCGGCCGGAAACCTTGAGGCCGAGGCCCGCCTGGCCGGCTATCTCGAGGCCATGGCCGAAGCAGGGCTTGAGCCGCATGTGGTCGAGGGCGACTTCAACCAGGGCTCCGGCCATGCCTCTGCCCAAGCGCTGATGGCGGCCCCGCGCCGCTTCGACGGTGTGTTCTGCGGCAATGACATGATGGCCATCGGGGCCCTTCTGGCCTTCCAGGAGGCCGGCGTTCGCTGCCCCGAGGATGTGGCCGTGGTCGGCTTCGACGATGTGCCGATCGCCGCCCTCGTCAGGCCCGGCCTGACCACCCTCAGAATTCGTATTGCCGAAACCGGACGCCGCGCCCTGCAGCGTCTGGTCGGTCAGATCGAGGCCGCGCAGGCCGGACGTGAGGCGACCCAGTCGTCCTCCGCCTGCGAGGTCGTTCGGCCTGAACTCGTGATCCGAACGTCCACCCGGGCGTCGGTCTCAACCACACGCGCGGCGGACGGGCGGCCGTCGGGCGTGACAGCTTCCGCTCAGGGGGAAAACCAGGATGGCTAAAATGAACATTCGATATCTGGGGGCGGCCTCCGCCCTCGCCATGGCCGTGTCGCTGGGCATGGCTGGAATGGCCACGGCCCAGGTGGCGACGTCCACCGTCCGGGGTGAAGTGACCGACAGCGGTGTCGGCGAAGCCGGCGCCACGGTCGTGGCCCGCGACGTGGCCTCGGGGTTCACCTCGCGGACCACTGCCAATGCCAACGGCGGCTACGTCCTGTCGGGCCTGCGCCCCGGCACCTATGAGATCACCGTCACGACCGCCGAGGGTGAAACCGCCAGCGACGTCGTCACCATCGGCGTCGGCCAGGTCGGTGACCTGGACCTGGACGTCAGCGGCACGGTCGTCGCGGGCGTCCCCGGCGGCACGAGCGTCGATGACATCGTGGTCGTCGGCCGCCGTCTGCCCGAGGTCCGGACCCCGGAAATCGCGACCAACGTCACGACCCAGCAGATCGAGACCCTGCCGCAGATCAACCGCAACTTCCTGAACTTCGCCGCCCTGGCCCCCGGTGTCCGGGTCTCGGTGAATGAGCAGGAACAGACCATCACCGCTGGTGGCCAGCGCGCGGAATCGGTGAACGCCTTCATCGATGGCGCCAGCCTCAAGTCGAACGTCATCGCCGGTGGCATCATCGGTCAGGACGACAGCCGCGGGAACCCGTTCCCGCAGGCCGGCATCCAGGAGTTCCGGGTCATCAGCCAGAACTTCAAGGCCGAGTATGAACAGGCCTCCTCGGCCATCATCACGGCCGTGACCCGCTCCGGCACCAATGAGTTCGAGGGCGAGATCTTCGGGTCCTACCGCGACCAGAGCATGATCGAGCAGGACGTCTTCGCGCAACGTCGCGGGGATGAAAAGGCCGATCTCAGCGTCGAGCAGTGGGGCGTTGCCTTCGGCGGCCCGATCATTCGCGACCGTCTCCACTTCTTCGGCACCTATGAGCGCAAGGAAGAAAACCGCGCGGCCGTGGTCAACCTGGGCCGTCAGGATCCGCGCTTCCAGACCCAGTTCGGCCAATACATCGGCACCTTCGCGGCGCCGTTCGAGGAAGACCTGTTCTTCGGCAAGCTCAGCTGGCAGCCGCGCGAAGGTCACCTCGTCGACTGGTCGGTCACCTATCGCGACGAGTTCGACATCCGCGATTTCGGCGGGGCCAATGCCTATGAGCGGGCAACCAACCTCAGCCAGCAGACCCTGACCAGCAACCTGCGCTGGCAGTGGCAGGGTAATGGCTTCCTGAATGAACTCGCCGTCGACTACCGGGACTACAACTACGCCCCCGGCGCCCTGAACTTCAGCGACGCCGGCGAAAGCTATCGCCTGTTCGAAAACGACACCAATCCGGGTATGCCGGGCTTCCAGCCCGACTATTTCGGCGGGGCCACGATCCTCAACCTGGGCGGTCGTGACAGTGCCCAGGACATCCACGACCGCGCCTTCACCATCCGCAACGATCTGACATTCGACCAGCTGGAAATGAACGGCTTCCACACCGTCAAGATCGGCGGCAAGATATCGATGCAGAATTATGAGGTCCTGAAGCAGTTTGGTCGCAACCCGCAGTTCTACTACGACGTGGACGGCCGTCCGGAACTGAGCGGCTCGACCACGGTTCCGTACCGCGTCGAACTGGGCCGGTCTTTCCCGAACGTCGACCTCGATAACACGGTCATCGGCCTGTACGTTCAGGACGACTGGCGGATCACCGATCAGCTCGAGATCAACCTCGGCCTCCGCTGGGACTATGAATCGAACGCCGGCAACAAGGACTATGTCACCCCCGCCAGCGTCATCGCGGGTCTGGACCAGTGGATCGCTTCCACGGACGGTGGCAAGCCCGCCGGCTATGCCCCCAGCTGGTTCAATCGCGACGACTACATCTCGACCGGTGACAACCGCGACCCGTTCATGGGCGCCTTCCAGCCCCGGATCGGCTTCTCGTATGATGTGTTCGGAGACCGCGCGACGGTGATCTTCGGTGGGGCCGGTCGCTACTACGACCGGATCAACTTCAACTTCTCGTACGACGAGATCGTCAAGCCGAACGACATCCGCCAGAACGTCTTCTTCAGCACCACGGGCGGGCCGCCGGGCGTGGCGTCCGGCTCGGCCGGTGACCCGATCCTGTGGCAGGAGTCCTATCGTACGGCCGCCGGTCTGGATCCGGTCTTCGCCACCATCGCCGGGCGGGGTGAGGCCTTCCTGCTCCAGAACGAGTGGGAACCGCCGCGCACCGATCAGTTCAACCTGGGTGTCCGTCAGCGCTTCGGCGATTGGCAGACCGAGTTCACCCTGGCCTATGGCAAGACCGAAAACGAGTTCACCTGGCAGTATCTGAACCGCTGCCGCGAACCTACGTTCGGCAACGACGGTGGTGGCTTCGGCGACAACGGTGGCTTCTGCTCGCCGAGCGGCTCGAACCCGTACCGGACCTACCTGGTCTCGGACCACAACAAGGAGCGCGAGTTCACCGCCCTCTACGTCAAGCTGGACAAGCCCTACACGCGGGAATCCGGCTGGGGCATGAACGTGGCCTACACCTGGTCGGAATCGACCCAGAACGGTGGCAACGATGCCTTCTGCTTCGACTGCTTCAGCGTCGAGACCTCGCCGACCCGGCCTTCGGCCAATGATGAAGAGCACCGCATCGTCGCCAACGGCATCGTCGATCTGCCGTGGGACTTCCAGCTGTCGGGTATACTGACGTTGGGATCGGGCACGCCGTTCAACGTGTTCGACGGCACCGGTTCGCGCTTCTATTTCCGCCCGTATGGCGGCGAGCCTGAGAAGTACAGCTTCATCATTCCGAACGCCTTTGCGTACCGGAATCTGGACCTGCGCCTGACCAAGGACATCGGCCTGCCGAACGGTTCGGAACTGTCAGTCTATCTGGACGCGATCAACGTCTTCAACTTCGACAACTACAACGGCTTCGATGGCGGTACCGGTTCGGCAACGAACCCGAACCCGAACTTCGGACAGCCGTCGTCGGTTCTGTTCCCGACGCGGACGTTCCAGATCGGTGCTCGCTACAAGTTCTGATCTCCTGAGCCTGGGGCCGCCTCTCACCGTGCGTGGGGGGGCGGCCCCTCTTTTTTGTGTTTTCGGGTTTGGCCCGACAGTCGCGTAAGGTGTGATCATGGATCGCAGACGGTTTCTTCTGGCTTCGGTGGCGGGTGCGGGTCTTGTGGGGCTTGCTGCCTGCGGACGTGGTCAGAGCGACGCCCCTGGGGCTCCTGTCACCCTCGATGCCGATGTCGAGGAACTGCAAAAGCGCACCTTTGACTGGTTCCGCCATGTCACCGACCCGCGCACCGGCCTGACGCCGGATCGCTGGCCCACCCCGTCCTTCTCGTCGGTCGCCGCCGTCGGGTTTGCCCTGGCCTGCTGGCCGGTCGGCGTCGAACGCGGCTGGATGACGCGCGAGGAGGCCCGCGACATCACTCTGACCACCATCCGCTTCTTCCACGATGCGCCCCAGGGGCCCGAGGCCACCGGCATGACCGGCTACAAGGGCTTCTTCTACCACTTCCTCGATATGGACACCGGCCACCGCTTCGGCACGACCGAGCTGTCGACGGTCGACACCGCCCTGCTGCTGGGCGGCATGCTGTTCGCGGCCCGCTATTTCGACGGCGACGACGCCGGCGAGACCGAAATCCGTGAAAAGGCCCAGGCTATCTACGACCGGGTCGAGTGGGATTGGGCCGTCGCCCGCCCCAACCTTATCTCCATGGGCTGGCACCCCGAGACGGGCCACATCCCCTACGACTGGCACGTCTATAACGAGGGCATGATCGTCCTGCTGATGGCGATGGGTAGCGAGACCCATCCGGTGTCGCCCGACGTCTGGACCGAGTGGTGCTCGGCTTACGGCGACAGCTGGACCGACGAATACGGCTCGCCGCACCTGCATTTCGCGCCGATGTTCGGGCATCAGTACAGCCATATGTTCATCGACTTCCGCGGCATCCGCGACTCCTGGATGCGCGAGAAATCGGCCGAGATCGGCGACTTCGACTACTTCCAGAACAGCGTCCGCGCCGCCGAGGCGCAGCAGTATTACGCCCGCACCAACCCCATGGGCTGGGTGGGTTATGACGCCGAGGTCTGGGGCCTGACCGCCTGCGACGGACCGGGCGACTTCACCCAGACCGTCGACGGCCGCGAGCGTGAGTTCTTCAGCTATTCGGCCCGTGGCCCGGGCGAGCGCGACGACGGCACCATCGCCCCGACCGCCGCCATGGCCTCCATGCCCTTCGCGCCGGATGCGGTGACCGCCTGCCTCAAGGCCATGAAGGCCCGCTATGGCGAGGCCCTGTACACGCAGTGGGGCTTCCTCGACTCCTTCAACCCGACGCTGACCGAGCGCGACGGACCGCTCCGGCACGGCCAGATCGTGCCTGACATCGGCTGGGTGAATGGCGACTATCTGGGCATCGATCAGGGGCCGATCGTGGTCATGATCGAGAACCACCGCACCAACCTCGTCTGGAACCACATGCACGGCGAGCCCAATCTGATCCGGGGCCTGCAGCGCGCCGGGTTCGAGGGCGGTTGGCTGGATCGCGCATGACGCTGGTCCGGCCCGACCGCAGGACGGCACTGGGCTGGCTGGCCGGATCGACGGCCGCGCTTGCGACGGCGAGCTGCACAGGCCGCAGCGACGGGCGTACGCATCTGACCTTCTGGGCCATGGGCGCCGAGGGCACGGCCGTGCCACAACTGGTGCCCGAGTTCGAACGCCGCAATCCCGGCATCGCCGTCGAGGTCCAGGCCGTGCCCTGGACCGCCGCCCACCAGAAGCTGCTGACCGCCTACGCCGGCGACTCCCTCCCGGACATCAGCCAGATCGGCAACACCTGGGTCTCCGAAATGGCCGCCATCGGCGCCCTGTCGGCCACGCCGGCCTTCGCCTCCGACTTGCTGACCGACCAGTTCCCGGCGGTGCTGGAAACCAACCGTGTCGACGGTCAGGCCGTCGCCACGCCCTGGTATGTCGACACCCGCCTGCTGTTTTGCCGCACCGATATTCTGTCCCGCGCCGGCTATGACACCGTCCCCACGACCTGGGCCGAGTGGAAGGCCTCCATGCACGCCATCAAGCGCGTGGCAGGCGAGGGCAACTATGCAATCCTGTTGCCGGTCAATGAGTTCGAGCAGCTTCTGACCTTCGGGCTTCAGGCCGACGAACCCCTGCTCGCCGATCAGGCGACGCGCGGCAACTTCTCCAGCCCCGGCTTCATCGCCGCGCTGGCCTTCTACAAGAGCCTGTTCGACGAGGGTCTGGCCCCGCTGGTCTCCGCCACCCAGATCTCGAACGTCTGGACCGAGTTCCAGCGCGGCTATTTCAGTTTCTACTTCTCCGGCCCGTGGTCGATCGGCGATTTCCGCCGTCGCCTGCCGCCCGAGACCCAATGGGCCACCGCCGGCATTCCCGGTCCGACCGGCCCCGGGGCCTCGGCGCCCGGCGGCTCCTCGCTGGCCGTGTTCCGCTCCACCCGCCACCCCGAGGCCGCCTGGGCCTGGGTCCGCTACCTGCTCGAGCCCGAGACCCAGGTCCGCTTCAACCAGATCACCGGCAGCCTCCCGGCCCGCCAAAGCGCATGGGAGGCGCCCGCCTTGGCCTCCGATCCCATGATCCAGCCGTTCAAGGCCCAGCTGGCCCGCGCCGAGGCCGTGCCCAAGGCCCCTGAGTGGGAGCGGATCGTCACCGAAATGCAGATCGTCGCCGAACGCATGGTGCGCGGCGAGTATACGCCCGAGACCGCCGCCGCCGAGATTGACCGCCGCGCCGACCGCCTGCTTGAAAAACGCCGCTGGATGCTGGAGCGGGGAGGGGCCTCATGACCATGCAGACCGTCACGGCCCCCGCCGCCACGCGCGAGGCGACCCGACCGCCCCGCCGCTCGGATCACCGCAAGCGCAGCCGCGCCGCCTGGGGCTTTGTCGCCCCGTCCCTGATCGCCATCGGGCTGTTCTTCGTCATTCCGATGGTCTCGGCCTTGCTGCTCAGCCTGACCGACTTCGACATCTATGCGCTGGCCGATCTGAACAATCTGCGCTTCGTCGGTCTCGACAACTACCAGAACCTGCTGGGTAATTCCCTGTTCTGGGGGGCGATGAGGAACACTGTCTGGTTCAGCGTGCTGGGCGTGCCCCTGACGCTGGCCGTGTCGCTGGCCGCCGCCGTCATTCTGAACGCCCGCATGGTGCTGTGGCGGCCGATCTGGCGGGTGATGTTCTTTGCGCCCTATGTGACGACCCTGGTCGCCACGGCAGTGCTCTGGAACTACCTGCTGCACACCCGCTACGGCATCATCAACTGGGGCCTGACCTCGGTCGGCCTGCCCGCCGTCGACTGGCTGGGCCAGCCCTCGACCTCCATCCCGGCCATCCTGATGTTCGTGGTCTGGAAGACCTTTGGCTACAATATGCTGATCTTCCTGGCCGTGCTTCAGACCGTCCCGGATGAGCTGTACGAGGCCGCCCGCATCGACGGCGCCGGCCCATGGAAGCAGTTCCGCCACGTGACCCTGCCGGCCATCGCGCCGACCCTGCTGCTGGTCAGCATCATCTCGGTCGCCGCCTTCTTCCAGCTGTTCGCCGAGCCCTATGTGATGACGCAAGGGGGGCCCGCCCAGTCGACCGTGACCGTCCTCTACTTCATGTACGAAGAGGGCTTCAAATGGTGGAACCTCGGCTCCGCCTCGGCCGTCGCCTTCATCCTGTTCCTGTGCATCTTCGCCATCACCCTGATCCAGCTGTGGGTGTCGAAGCGTCTGGGGGCCACGTCATGAAGCTGAAGCCCCGCGTCATCGCGCTGAATGTCGCCGTGGCATTCATCGCCCTGATGGTCCTGTTCCCGCTGGCCTGGATGGTCTCTGTCAGCTTCATGCAGACCGGCGAGGCGGCAACCTTCCCGCCGCCGCTGCTGCCCGACAGCTGGACGCTGGAACACTACCGCACCCTGTTCGTCACCCAGGGCATGGGCCAGTACCTGTGGAACAGCTTTGCGCTGGCCACCATGGCCACCCTTCTGGCGCTCGGCTTCACGGTTCCGGCCGGTTACGCGTTTGCCAAGCTGAAGTTCGCCGGGCGCGACCGCCTGTTTCAACTGTTGATCGGGGCCCTGGTCATCCCGGCCCAGATCGGCACGCTTCCCCTGTTTCTGATGCTCAAGGGCATGGGGCTGGTGAACACCTATGCCGGCGCCCTGGTGCCGTGGCTGGCGTCCATCTTCGGCCTGTTTCTGGTGCGCCAGTACGCCCTGTCGATCCCCGACGAGATGCTCGAGGCCGCCCGCGTCGACGGCGCCAGCGAGGGCCAGATCTTCCGCCGCGTGGTGCTGCCGACCATGCAGCCGATCATCGTCACGCTGGGCCTGTTCGTCTTCCTCGGCAGCTGGAACGACTTCCTCTGGCCATTGATCATCCTGACAGACCAGTCAAACTACACCCTGCCGGTCGCGCTGGCCGCCATGTCGCGCGAGCATGTGCAGGACATTGAAATGATGATGGCCGGTTCGGTCATCACCGTCGCCCCCGTGCTGATCCTCTTTCTCGCGTTGCAGCGCTACTACATCCGGGGAATGCTGGCGGGCAGCGTCAAAGGCTGAGTAAGGAGTGCTCCGTATGCCCATGATCCGAAACGGCCTTCTGGCGATCACGGCCTGTCTTCTGGCTGCCATGCCCGCGCTCGCCCAGGACACTCGCGTGCTCGACGCCTTCGAGACCACCGGCGCGTGGGAAGCCGACGCCTCGACGGATGTGACGTCAACCATCCGCACCGTTCCGGGGCGGGAAGGGCAGGCGCTGCGCCTCGACTTCGACTTCAACGGCCGCGCGGGCTATGCCTTTGCCGCGCGTGAGATCGACCTCACCCTGCCCGAGAACTACGAGATCAGCTTCTGGGTGCGCGGAGTCGGTCCGCTCAACACCTTCGAGGTCAAATTCACCGACGCAGAGAACGAGAACGTCTGGTGGCGCCAGACCACCCGCTATGACTTCCCCGACGACTGGACCCTGTTCACCATCAAGCGCCGTCAGGTGTCCAAGGCCTGGGGCCCGGGCGAGGACCCCGTCCTGCGTCAGGCCGCGCGGATGGAGTTTGTCGTGGTCGCGGCCGAGGGCGGGTCCGGCCATATCGAGATCGACCAGCTGACCCTGCGCGAACTGCCGCCCGAGCCATCGGTGCCGCCGCGCCCGCTGGCCACCACGACCTCCGAACTGGCGGCCTTTCCGATCGCCAATGCCGTAGATGGCGATCCCTCGACCGTCTGGCGCAGCGAATACGGTGTGTCCCAGGGGGTGACCCTCGACCTCGGCTATGAGCGCGAGTTCGGCGGCCTGGTCCTGCACTGGGAAGACGGCGGGGAGGCTGATCGCTATAGCGTTTCAACCTCCAATGACGGTCTTGAATGGACCGAAATCGCCCGCGTGGAATACGGCGATGGCGGCACCGACTGGCTGCGCACACCCGAAGCCTCGGGGCGCTATCTTCAGTTCGACCTGATGGACGGCGAGCCGACCTATGGCCTCTCGGAAATCGAGATCCGGCCGCTGGCGTTCGGCGCCTCGCAGACCGCCTTTGTGACCGCCATCGCCTCGGACTCGCGCCGTGGCCAGTATCCGCGTGGCTTCCACGGCGAACAGCCTTACTGGACCCTCGTTGGCGTCGATGGCGGCGGCGAAAGCGGCCTGATGGGCGAGGACGGCGCCATCGAGCTGCGCCGCGGCGGCCCTTCCATCGAACCCTTCATTCTGGAAGACGGCCGCCTGACCACCTGGGCCGACGTCAACATCACCCAGGGGCTGCGCGACGACGACCTGCCCATGCCCTGGGTCGAGTGGCAGGCCGACGGCCTGACGCTCAAGATCGAGGCCTTCGCCGACGGCACGCCCGAGAGCTCGCGACTGTTCGGTCGCTATCATCTGACCAACACCTCGGACCGAGCGCGTACCGTCACTCTGGCCCTGATGGCACGCCCCTATCAGGTCAACGGCCCCCGGCAGTTCCTTGCCGTCCCCGGCGGCGTCGGCCCCATCCTCCAGATCGACTGGACCGGCGGCGAGCTGGTGCTGAACGACGACACCCGCGTGCGTCCGCTGGTGATGCCCGATGCGGTTGCGGCATCCATCTTTGCGTCCGGCGCCGATCCCCATAGCCTGCTGACCCAACCCGACCGCCGCCAGCCGGTGGATGAGCGCCTGGTGGAATCCGACGACGGCCTGATGGCCGGAGCGCTGTTCTATGAAGTCACCCTCCAGCCCGGCGAAACCCGCCAGTTCGGCTGGATGCTGCCCATGGCCGGTGTCCCCGAGCCGCTGCCGGTCACCGGCTCGGTCGAGGCTGCGCTGGATGCCGTCGAGAACCGCGTCGCCGCCGACTGGCGCGCGAAGATCGACCGCGTCGACCTGATCCTGCCGCCCCAGGCCCAGCAGGTCGAGGATGTGCTGAAGTCCTCGCTGGCCCACATCCTGATGTCGCGTCAGGGGCCGATACTCCAGCCCGGCACCCGCTCCTACAACCGGTCCTGGATCCGCGACGGCGCCATGATCGCCGAGGGCTTGAACCGGCTGGGTCACGCCGACATCTCGGCCGACTATCTCCGCTGGTTCGCCCCCTATGTGTTCGACAACGGCAAGGTGCCGTGCTGCGTCGATGCCCGCGGCGCCGACCCCGTGCCCGAGAACGACAGCCATGGCGAGTTCGTCTTCCTCGCTGCCGAAGTCTATCGCTACACCGGTGATCAGGCTCTGCTGCGCGACGTCTGGCCCCAGGTCGAGGGCGCGATCGCCTATATGGATGAACTCCGCGCCGAGACTCGCACGGCCGAGTTCCAGACCCCCGACACCCGCCACCTGTACGGCCTGCTGCCCCCGACGATCAGCCACGAGGGCTATTCGGACAAGATCGCCTATTCCTATTGGGACGACTTCTGGGGGCTGGTCGGCTATCGCGACGCCGTCTTCATCGCCGATGTGCTGGGCGAGGACGCGGCCGAGGCCCGCTTCGCCGCCGGCCGGGATCAGTTCAGCGCCGACATCTCGGCCGCCATCATCGCCACCGCCGCCTTCCACGACATCGACTGGATCGCGGGCGCGGCTGACAGGGGTGATTTCGACGCCACCTCGACCACCATTGGCCTGTCGCCCGGCGGCCTGATCGACGTCCTGCCGCAGGACCTGCTGCAACGGACCTTCGACCTCTACTGGCTGAATTTCGAGGCGCGCCGCACCGGCGACTGGACTCCCCTGATGGCCGAGGACTGGGATCCCCGCCCCGACTGGCCCGACTACACGCCGTACGAGCTGCGCTCAGTCGGGGCCTTCGTGCGGCTGGGCCAGCGCGACCGCGCCATCGCCGCCCTCGACTACTTCTTCGGCGACCTGCGCCCGCAGGCCTGGAACGGCTGGGCCGAGGTCGTCGGCCGTCACGAGCGCGAGCCTCGCTTCATCGGCGACATGCCCCACGCCTGGATCAGCTCTGACTATATCCGCTCGGCGCTGGATCTGTTCGTGCATGAGCGCGACCGCGACCACGCCCTGGTGCTGGCCGCCGGCATCCCGATGGACTGGATCGAGACGGAGGAGGGGGTCGGCATCGCCAATCTGCGCACCGCCTACGGCCCCGTCAGCTGGCACCTGCGCCAGGACGGTCGCGGCTATCTGCTCGACCTCGACACCACCGCCACGCCGCCCGGCGGCTTCGTCCTCGCCTGGCCTCCGGGCAGCGACGTCCGCACCGCCCGCATCGACGGTCGCCCCGTGGAGTGGTCCGGCGGCGAGCTGGTCCTGCCCCCCGGCACCCGCCGCGTGGAGCTGCGCTAAAACGTTTCCCCTCTCCCGGCGGGAGAGGGGGTTGGGGGTGAGGGGCTTTCTGCATCCTTCGGCGTGAGCCGTCGCACCGGTCCTGCCACGGCATTCGCCGACAGAGGCCGCTGACCCTCATCCGGCGCTCACGCGCCACCTTCTCAGGCTTCGCGCGGCCCTTCGGGTCCCACCGGGAGAAGGGTCATTGTGTCTGGCTGAGACCAGCAAATAGGATAGCCGCCGCCCGAAAGCCCACCCCTTTCAACGTCACCGTCGTTTCCCGGACCGTTCTGCCCGACCAGGTCCCGCCGTGTGCCACACTCCTCACGTCCCGTGGCACGGAGGGCTCGTAAGGCCTGCGACCTTGTGAGCGGCGGGGGCGGATGGAGCGGGGTTGTTGGGACACCGCCGATCAAACTTCGGGCCTCAAGCAGTGAGCGCCCGCGGCGCGAACGGTAGGCCCCAAAAACATTGGGTCGAGGGGGATACTCGATCGTCCGGGAGCCTTCGCAGGAAGGCCCTGCCCGCCGGGGGCGCTGCGGTAAGGCCCGAATACGGCCACCCGACGCAAGCTTCCGGAAAACCACCGCGCGGAGCGTCAGCTTTCGTCGAAACGGTAATACTCATTCACTCCGGGCGAAGGCCCGGCGCTCCGCCTGCCCTCCAACCCGCCGCAAACACGGACGGGGGCTTCCGCTCACCCGCGTTCCGCGACCTTGGCCCCATTCCACAGGGCGTCCATCTCCGTCAGGTCCGACTGATCGGGCGTGCGCCCATCCTTGGCCAGTTCGGCCTCAATGAAGGCGAACCGGCGCACGAATTTGGCATTGGATCCGCGCAGGGCATCCTCGGGCTCGATGCCCAGCTTACGGGCCAGATTGGCGACGACGAATAGCAGGTCGCCGACCTCGTCCTTCATGCGTTCGGGGGACCCGGCGGCGATCTCGACCTTCAGCTCGGCGACCTCCTCGTCCAGCTTGGCGAACACCTCGGCGGTCGACGGCCAGTCGAATCCGACCCGCGCCGCCCGCTTCGTCAGCTTGGCCGCCCGGGCCAGTGCCGGCAGGCCGACGGGCACATCGTCCAGCACCCCATGCTGGGCCTTCGCGGTGCGCTCGGCGGCCTTGATGTCCTCCCAGCGCGCCTTCTGCGAGGCGGCATCGGCCTTGGCCGCTTCATCGCCGAACACATGCGGGTGGCGCCGCTCCAGCTTGTCGGCGATGGCCCCGGCCACGGCATCAAAATCGAACAGTCCGGCCTCCTCGGCCATCCGCGCATGGAAGACGACCTGAAACAGCAGATCGCCCAGCTCGGACTTCAGCTCGTCGAAATCTCCGCGCTCGATCGCGTCTGCGACCTCATAGGCCTCCTCCAGCGTATAGGGCGCGATGGTCGAAAACGTCTGCTCCACATCCCACGGACAGCCGGTCACGGGATCGCGCAGCCGGACCATGATGGCGCGCAGGCGGTCGAGCGGGGCAGGGGGCATGTCGGTCATGCGTCGGACCTAACCGGCTCCGCCCCGGGCCTCAAGCGCTGCGCGGATTTCGGCGTGGCGCTTCTGGTCCAGCGGGTAGCGCCACAGGGCCCAGGCCCCGACCACGAGGCACAGGGCGGGCAGTCCCGCAAACATGGCCTGCAGCCAGATCAGCGCAGTCTCGCTGTTGGCCCCGCCCAGCGCCGGATCGAACCCGGTCAGCCTCAGCCCGGCAAAGGTCATCACCGACACGGCATAGCCCAGCTTGGAGGTCGCCGTCAGGATCGAGAACAGCAGCCCCGTCCGGTCCTCACCCTGCTCCAGCCGCACCTGATCAGCGACATCGGCCATCATGGCGCGCAGCAAAAGATCACCCGAGGCAAAGGCCAGCCCGACCAGCGCCACCATCAGGCCGGCGACCACCACCTCGGCATTGCCCAGCCCCGCCGCCTCGGCCAGCGGCACCAGCACCGGCCCGGCAAAGGCGGCCAGCAGCAGGGTCACGGCGAAATAGACGCAGGCCAGGATCAGCGCCGCGTGCTTGCCCATCCGCACCGCCAGCGCGCTCCACACCGGCGCCCCCGCCAGCCCGGCAACGAAATAGACCAGCAGCAGGATCGAGGTCTCGGCCCGGGCAAAGCCCTGCACCGCCTCGAAGAAATAGAAGAACAGCGCCCCGACCACGCCCCGCGCAATGCCCAGCATCAGGTCAGCGGTCAGCAGCCTTTGCATCACCGGCAACTTGAACAGCGACAGATAGGCGAACCGCGCGGCCTTGTCGGGGCTGGGGCCCGCCTTGGGCTCGGGCGTAAAGGCAAAGGTGATGGCCAGGGTCAGGGGCAGGGCGACGATGATGAACCACCCCTGCCAGCGCACCGCCGAGGCATAGTCGCCAAGGCCCAAATTCTGCACCAGCGCCGGGATCAACAGGACCACCAGAACACCGACGATATTGGCCGTCTGCCACCAGCCGTAGATGCGGGATCGCTGGTCATAGTCGCTGGTCAGGGTCGAGGCCCAGCTGACCTGCGACAACAGGCTGACGGAAAAGCCGAGCGACATGACGATCAGCCAGATCGCCAGATAGGCGCCGCCCGCACCCGGACTGACCATGAACAGCATGCCGACCGCCAGCATCAGCACCGGCGCGGCCATGCCCATCCACAGGCGATAGCGGCCAAAGCGGCTGTGCGTGCGATCAATGACCATGCCCAGCGCCGGGTCGACAACGATATCGGCCAGCCGGATGACCAGAAAGATCACCCCGACCAGCGCCAGATCGACGCCGACATGGCTGGCGTAAAACTCGGGCAGGGTCACATAGACGGGCAGGCCCAGCGCCGCATAGGGCAGGCAGGCGGCCGAAAAGGCGGCCAGCGTCCGGTTCGGCAGGCGTTTGGCGGGCGAGGGGGCAGACGTCATGAAGATCCGCTGGCTCAAGGCGCGACTCGACCGCGCCTCCCGTCATACCGCGAATCCGCTTCTGGCGAGTGCCCCCTTGCTCTCCGGCCCGGCGTCAGGCTTCCTCTCGCCATGACGCGGATCGTGACCCTTGTAGCTGTTCTCCTGATCGGACTGGGCGTGGCGCGCCCGGCCCTGGCCGAGGACGACTGCGGCGGCCGACCGGGCTTTGCCGGGATTGCAATGGTCAACGGCTACTCCTTCGACTGGATGGTGTGGCGGCCGTTCGACCAGACCGAGCGCGGCTGGCTGGCCTATCTGCCGTTGATCTCGCGGGAACTCGGCACCGCCTGCGGCCCGGACACCCCCGGCTTTGCCGTGGCCCTCGCCGGTTTCCAGAAGCGCTATGGTCTCGTCGCCAACGGACTGTTCACCCGCGACACCTTCCAGGTCTTCAAGGGTCTGTGGCAGGAGCGCCGTCCGTTCGTCATGGCCCGTGTGGCCGACATCTGCCCGGAACCGCCGCCCCAGAGCGAGCTGGGGTATCTCGACCCGACCGAGGAGCACGCCGACCGCATGGTGCGCCTGCTCCAGTATGACGTCCTCAATGCCTATCGCTTGATGGTCCGCGCCGCCCGCGCCGAAGTGCCCGAGATCGCCGACAACCCCGAACTGCTGCAGGTCTTCTCCAGCTATCGCGATCCCGAGGCCGACGCCGCCCGCTGTGCCCGAGAAGGCAACTGCGATGGCCTCAGGCGCGCGGTCTGTTCGCCCCATCGCACGGGGACCGCGATCGACCTCTATGTCGGCCATCTGGCGGGACACGGGGTCGACTCGACCCGCTGGGCCAACCGCCGGCACCAGACACGCGGTCCGGCCTATCGCTGGCTGGTCGAGAACGCCCACCGCTTCGGCTTCGTCCCCTATGTCTATGAGCCCTGGCACTGGGAATGGACCGGCCCGACCACCGAGGTGCTGAACTCCGAACGGCTGGCGCCCCGGCCGCACATCCCGCCGATGATGGTGAAATGATCCGGGCCCTCGCTCCGGGCGAGGTCGATCTGGCCCGGTCGGTCTTCGGTCCGGTGCTGCGGACCGACACCGTCCGCCTTCTCCGCCTGCCGCCCCTGCTCCGGCGCGCCTTCGTGCCGGGCGGGGTGGCAGGGCGCGAGTGGATCTGCTGGCCGACAGCCGTCTGGGCGGACGACCTGTCACAGGGACCGCTGAGGCGTCAGGCGACCCTGATCCACGAACTGGTCCACGTCTGGCAGGCCCAGCAGGGCGTCAACTTGCTGATCGCCAAGCTCAAGGCCGGCGACAACCCCGCCGCCTATGCCTACGACTGCGGCCCCCGGACAAACTGGGCCACCCTCAACATCGAGCAGCAGGCCTCTGTCGTTGAGCACCGGTTTTTGCTGGCGCACGGTGCAACCGTTCCCGGTGACGATGCCTTTTACAGGCGGGTCTGCCCTTTCTGAAAATGTGCTGAGCGGCCCTTGAATGCGTTGACCTGCATCCTATTTCGACACTGTAACGGTTACGTATTACAAGGAGGCTTTTATGCCCAAGGTTCTCGTCCTCTATCACTCGACTTACGGACACGTGGAGCGCATGGCCGAGGCCATCGCGGAAGGCGCCCGTGAGGTTGACGGCGCGGTCGTCGACATCAAGCGCGTACCCGAACTGGTCCCCGAGGAACTGGCGAAGAAGAGCGGCTACAAGCTGGATCAGGCTGCGCCCATCGCCAAGGTGGAGGAGCTGGCCGACTATGACGCCATCCTGATCGGGGCAGGCACCCGCTATGGCACCGCCGCCTCCCAGATGCGGAACTTCCTCGACCAGACGGGCGGTCTCTGGGCCAAGGGCGCCCTGGCCGGCAAGGTCGGTGGCGCCTTCACCTCGACCGCCACCCAGCACGGCGGCAATGAAATGACCCTGATCGGCCTGATCCAGACCATCATGCACCACGGCATGCTGGTTGTCGGCCTGCCCTACACCTGGCAGGGTCAGATGCGCATGGACGAGATCACCGGCGGCTCACCCTATGGCGCGACGACCATCACCGGCGGTGACGGGTCGCGCATGCCCAGCGACAACGAACTGGAAGGCGCCCGCTTCCAGGGGCGACTGGCGGCCGAGACCGCGAAGAAGCTGTTCGGCTGACGGCGATCCCTGCCCCGGGGCAAAACCGGGGCAGGGGGCTGATCAGGCCTTCTTGGCCAGAATGCCGTCCACGCTGAGTGCGCCCGGACCGGCAAACACCAGATACAGGAACACCCAGCAGTACAGCGCCGCCAGCTCACCGCCATTGACCATCGGGAACAGACCCCCTGACATGGCGTGGAACTGGAAATAGGCCACGGCCATCATGCCGGACAGCAGGAAGGCGACCGGCCGCGTGAACAGGCCCAGCACGATCAGCGCGCCGCCGACCAGCTCCAGCACGCCGCCGATGCCCATCTGGCTCATCAGCTCGAACGGCCCCCGGGCCTCGGCCGGGAAGGAGAAGATCTTCTGGGTCCCGTGCTGCATGAACATGAGACCGGTAATGATCCGAAGGCCCGCCAGGGCCGTAGGACGGTGACGCTCAAGCGAATCGAACATGGTGACAGCCTCCCTTGATTGGAATGGCGAGACTGCAATGGCTACGGTTTCAGATCAATCGTCGTTCTAAGGACGGTCAGGCGGCTTCGGCCTCGGACTCGACCATGCGCTGGATGGCGACATAGTCGGTCTTGCCGGTGCCCAGAACCGGCACTTCCTTCACCTTGATGATCCGCTTGGGCACGGCCAGATCCGGGGCCCCGTGGCTGCGCGCCCATTCGGTCAGGCGGGCAGAATCAGCGTCCATGCGGTCGGTGACCAGCACCAGCTTCTCGCCCCTGCGGCTGTCCGGCACGGCGACCACGGCATGGCGGGACTCGGGCCAGACCGCGCTGGCCAGACCCTCGACCGCCATCAGACTGATCATCTCGCCGCCGACCTTGGCGAACCGCTTTACGCGCCCAAGAATGCTGACATAGCCATCAGTGTCGATCTCGACGATGTCGCCGGTGTCGTGCCAGCCGTCGCGCAGGGGCTCCAGCCGGTCCGGATCGTCGGGCGATATATAGCCCGCCATGACGTTCGGGCCGCGCAGGTAAAGGCGCCCGCCGGTCTCGATCCCGGCGACAGGATCCACCCGCCATTCCATGTCCGGCAGCATCTGACCGACCGTACCGGGGCGGTTCCGGTCCGGATGGTTGACGGCAACGACGGGGGCGGCCTCGGTCGCCCCGTACCCCTCCAGCAGCTTCAGGCCGCCGAAGCGCGTATTGAACAGATGATGGGTCTCGTCCCGGACCCGCTCAGCCCCGGCCACCACGAACTGCAGTGTGGCGAAATCGTCCGGCCCCGCCACCCGCGCATACTGGTTCAGGAAGGTGTCGGTGGCGAACAGGATCGAGGCCTTCACATCGGGCAAAAGCTCGACGATCTGCTTGGCGTGCAGCGGCGAGGGATACTGGAATGCCTTCATCCCCGTCAGCAGCGGCAGCAGCACGCCGCCCGTCAGACCGAAACAGTGGAAGGTCGGCAGGGGATTGAACATCACCCAGTCGGGATCGAGGTCGATGTGGGTGGCCACCTGACGCACGTTCGAGACCAGGTTCGACTGGCTGAGCATCACCCCCTTGGGGCTGCCGAAACTGCCCGAGGTGAACAGGATCACGCCCGGATCCGACGGCTGGGTCTCCACGCGGAACTGCTTGGGAAAGAACCCGGCCATCAGGCCGAACAGCTTGTCGGGCAGGCCGATGGTCTTGCGGATGTCGTCCAGCCAGATGATCTCGGCGACCTCGGCCAGGCTGTCGGTCAGCGCCTCCAGCTTGGCCTGGGTGATGAACCGCTTGGCCGACAGGATGCGCTTGACGCCCGAGGCCTTGATCGCGGCCTTCAGATTCATCTCGCCCGAGGTGAAGTTCAGCATCACCGGCACCCGTCCCATGGCGTGCAGACCATAGAAGGTGACCACGACGCCCGAGCTGGACGGCAACAGGATGGCGACCCGCTCGCCCGGCTCGGTTATGGCGGCGATCTTGCGACCCAGCACCATGGCGGCCCGGATCAGCCCGGTATAGGTCAACGGGTTACGGTCCAGGTCCTCAAGGATCGGCTTGTCACCATATTTGTCGCGAGCCGCGACGAGGGCGTCAAAGATGGTTTCCTGAACGGCCCTGGCGTGCATGTCTGACGACAAACGATACCTCCCTGTGAGGGGTCTTGGCGCCCCTCCTTGATGTCTGGGGCCAAACTAGAGACCCGAACGGCCCTTGAAAAGATAAGTTACACGGCGTGAGGACACGCCAATGGCCGTTGCGGCTTGCCATCCGGGTGCTGAAGGCCGACATAGCGGCTCTTGAGCCCTTACGCCGCCGCCGAAGCCCTGACGCCATGGTCACCCTGATCGACACCCTGCAACGGTCGCCCGCCGAACTGCGCCACCCGGAAAAGCGCAACCGGCCGGAAAGCCCTGTGCTGAAAAAGCCTGACTGGCTGCGGGTCAAGGCCCCCGGGTCGGGCCAGTACAATGCCACCCGGGCCATCGTGAAGGACAAGGGCCTCGTCACAGTCTGCGAGGAGGCGGCCTGCCCCAACATCGGCGAGTGCTGGAGCCAGAAGCACGCCACCCTGATGATCATGGGCGACACCTGCACCCGCGCCTGCGCCTTCTGTAACGTCAAGACGGGCCTGCCCCAACCGCTCGACCCCGAAGAGCCGGCCAAGGTCGGGCTGGCCGTGGCCCAGCTGGGCCTGAACCACGTCGTCATCACCTCGGTGGACCGGGACGACGTCTCCGACGGTGGCGCGGCTCATTTCGCCGAGGTCGTGCGCCAGATCCGCATCCAGGCGCCGAACACGACCATCGAGATCCTGACGCCCGACTTTCTGCGCAAGGACGGCGCGGCCGAGGTGATGATCGACGCGAAGCCCGACGTCTTCAACCACAACCTTGAAACCGTCCCGCGCCTGTATCTGAAGATCCGGCCCGGGGCCCGCTACTTCCACTCCCTGCGCCTGCTGCAGCAGGTCAAGGAACGCGACCCCAACCAGTTCACCAAGTCCGGCATCATGGTCGGCCTGGGTGAGACCAAGGAAGAGGTCATGCAGGTCATGGACGACATGCGCTCGGCCGGCGTCGACTTCATCACCATCGGCCAGTACCTGCAGCCGACCCGCAAGCACGCGGCCATCGACCGGTTCGTCACCCCGGACGAGTTCAAATCCTATGAGGCCATCGCCCGTGCCAAGGGTTTCCTCATGGTGTCGTCCTCGCCCCTGACCCGCAGCTCGCACCACGCCGGCGACGACTTCGCCCGGCTCAAGGCGGCGCGACTGGCCCAGACCGGACGCTGAGCCTCGCTTGGCCGTCCACACCCTGACCCGAGTTCTGCCCTATGCGCCGGACCAGCTGGCCGCGCTGGTCGCTGACGTGCGTGCCTATCCGGACTTTGTGCCCTGGGTCACCTCCATGCGCGTCTGGAACGCGCGTGAGGAAGCCCCCGGTGTCAGCCTGCTGGATGCCGAGGCGGGTGTCGGTTTCGCCTTTCTGAAAGAGCGGTTCTCCACCTGGGTCCGGCATGACGTCAATCAGTCGAAGGTCGAGGTCGGGCTGATCCGGGGGCCGTTCAAACATCTGAAGAACCGCTGGGCCTTCTTCCAGCATCCTGAGGGCGCGCGGCTGGAGTTCATGATCGACTTCGCCTTCCGGTCGCCGATCCTCGACGCCATGCTGAAGGCCAACTTCGACCGCGCGGTCGAATCCCTGATCCGCCGGTTCGAGGCTGAGGCCGCGCGGCGCTACGGGGCGTCATGACCTTCGACTTCGACGCCACGGTCGTGGGGGCAGGGGCCGTGGGTCTGGCCTGCGGTCGGGCGCTGTCGAAGCGCGGTCTGACGGTTCTGGTGCTCGACAAAGAAGGCCACATCGGCCAGGGCGTGTCCTCGCGCAATTCCGAGGTCATCCACGGCGGCCTCTACTATCCGACCGGATCGCTGAAGGCGCGCGCCTGCGTCGAGGGGCGGCGCCGGCTCTATGCCTTTCTGGAGAGCCGCAAGGTCGATCACTGGAAATGCGGCAAGCTGGTCGTGGCCACCGATGAGACCGAGGTCGCCCGCATCGAAGCCATTTTCCGGCAAGCGACCACCAATGGCGTCGAGGGGCTGGAACATCTCACAGGCGCCGAGGCCCGGGCGCTCGAGCCCGCCCTCAATGCCCATGCTGCCATCCTGTCGCCCGAGAGCGGGGTGTTCGACAGCCACGGCTATATGCTGGCGCTGCAGGGCGAGATCGAGGACGCAGGCGGGTCGGTCGTCATCTCGGCACCGCTCGAGGGGGCCGAGCCGCTTTCCGGTGGCGGCTTCTCGATCCGGGTCGGCGGTGAGGGAGCCATGACGGTCACCAGCCGCCTTCTGGTCACCGCACCCGGACTGTCAGCCCAGGCCGTCGCCCGGTCGATCGAGGGCTATCCCGCCGACGAGATTCCCGCAGGCCATTTCGGCAAGGGCGTCTATTTCCGCCTGACCGGTCCGGCCCCTTTCAACCGCCTGATCTATCCGCCGCCCATCGCAGGGGCCTTGGGCACCCATTACCGCAAGGATCTGGGTGGGCAGGGGGTGTTCGGTCCGGACCTCGCCTTCGTCGAGACCGAGGACTACGCCGTCGATCCGGACAAGCGCGACGTGTTTGCTCATTACATCCGTCGCTTCTGGCCCGGTGTTGAGGCCGAACGTCTGGTCCCGGACTATGCCGGGATCCGGCCCAAACTGCATGGGGCCGGCGAGGATCAGCCTGACTTCCAGCTCCATGGGTCCGAGGTCCATGGCCTCGACGGTCTGATGGCCCTGTTCGGCATCGAGAGCCCCGGCCTGACCAGCTCGCTCGCCCTCGGCGAAATCGTCGCGGATCGGCTGGATGTCTGAGTTCCGCCCTGCCACACCCGACGACCTTGAGGCGCTGGACGCTCTGGTGCACGCCGCCTATCGCGGCGACAGCGCCCGTCGCGGCTGGACCCATGAGGCCGACCTTCTGGACGGCAGCCGCATCGACCGTGACTCCCTTCGCTCTGCCATCACCACGACCGGTCAGGTCGTGCTGGTCGCCACGGATGGCGCGGCCCTGACCGGCTGCGTCCACGTCACCGATCGCGGCGCGGAGCTGGCCTACCTCGGTATGCTGACCGTGGATCCCGCGCTGCAAGACAGGGGGCTGGGCCGTCGTCTGATTGCCGCAGCTGAAGCGCACGCGTTCCGGCATTTCCACACCCGCCGGATGGAGATGACCGTCATCGTCCACCGGCACGAACTGATCGAATGGTATCAGCGGCGCGGCTACCGCCTGACGAGCGAGACTCGCCCGTTTCCCGCGACCGACCCCCGGTTTGGTTTACCGAAACGCGACGACCTGGCCTTCACCGTGCTTGAAAAGCCGCTGGACCGGATCGTTACGGACCGGCTGGTGCTGCGACCGGCCCGACCCGACGACCTCGACGCCCTGCACGCCGTCTTCACCCGGCCCGAGGCCATGACATGGTGGTCGTCACCGCCGCATGAGACCCTCGACCAGACCCGTGCCTGGTTGGACAGCATGATAGCCCATCAGCACTCCGGCCTCGACTTCCTGATCGAACGCGACGGTCAGGTGATCGGCAAGGCCGGTTTCTTTGCTGCGCCGGACATCGGCTACATCCTGCACCCCGACCACTGGCGGCTGGGGCTGGCCCGTGAGGCTGTGGTCGCCGTCCTGGCTCGTCTGTTCGCCCTGACCGACCACGCGGAGGCCACGGCCGACGTCGATCCCGACAATGCCGCATCGATTCGCCTGCTGGAAAGTCTTGGATTTCGCCGCACTGGCTTTGCCGAGCGGACCTGGAATGTCGGGGGCGAGTGGAAGAACAGCTATTTCTACGCCGTTTCGCGCGAGGAATGGCGGTGGCGCACAGACGCTTGAACTCCGGCGCGGGTTGAGGCATAAGCCGCCCTCCGCTGGCGGCTCTTCTGGGCCGCCGCAATTGTTTTCGCGCCCCAACGGGTGCCTCTAACCGAGATTGAGACGGAAATGGCCGTTCCGAAGCGCAAAGTATCCCCCTCGCGTCGCAATATGCGCCGCGCCCACGACTCGCTGGGCTCCAACCCGCACGTCGAGGACAAGGACACCGGTGAGCTGCGCCGCTCGCACCACATCGACCTGAAGACCGGCACCTATCGTGGCCGCCAGGTCCTGACGCCCAAGGAAGACTAGGTCCGTCGCTTCGGCGACACCTGACTGTCTGCACATTTCAGCGCCGTCCGGGGCACCCGGGCGGCGTTTTGTGCGTTACGCTGCCGACGAGGGGGAGTCATCACATGTCACACCACCTGAAGCAGTTGCTCGGCGCCGCCGGTATGATCGCCTTGCTGGCAGCCTGCAGCCCTGAAACCGAGACCCCGACCGACCCTGTGCCGCCGCCTGCGGCCACGGATCCCACGGCTGCTGCGACGACGGGCGTCACTCTGACCGGAGAGGGCTGGGAGTCCCTGCGGATCGGCATGACCCGCGCCGAGATCGTCGAGGCCTTGGGCGAAGACGCCAACCCCAATGCCGTCGGTGGCCCCGACCCCGAAAGCTGCGATCAGTTCCGTCCGGAGCGCGCACCCGAATCTATGCTGCTGATGGTTCAGAGCGATCGCCTGACCCGTATTTCGCTGACCGATCCGTCTGAAATCATGACGGACAAGGGGCTCCGCGTCGGCGACACGGCCGAACGCGTCAAAGCCGCCTATGGGGATCGGGCGATTGTCACCCCGCACAAATATCAGGATGCGCCCGCCGAATATGTCACCGTCTGGACCCGCGCTGGCGGCGAGGGCTATGTCGAGGACGAGAACGCCCGCGGTATCGTCTATGAGATCGGATCTGACGGGACGGTCATGGCCATCCACGCGGGCGGCCCCTCGATCCAGTACGTCGAAGGGTGTCTCTGATCGCGTCCGCCTGATTGGCGTTTGGCCGGGGCTGCGCTACACCCGCGCGACCTGATAATTCGCAGCCCCCGAGCCGAGCCCCATGACCGACATCGCCGACATCACCGCCCGCCAGATTCTGGACAGCCGGGGCAATCCCACGGTCGAGGTCGATGTGACGCTGGAAGATGGCGCTTTCGGGCGTGCGGCTGTACCGTCGGGAGCCTCCACCGGCGCCCATGAAGCGGTCGAGCTGCGCGACGGCGACAAGTCGCTGTGGGGCGGCAAGGGCGTGATGAAGGCGGTCGATGCCGTCAACGGCGAGATCTTCGACGCCCTCAGCGGTCTGGATGCCGAAGACCAGCGCCGCATCGACGAAACCCTGATCGGCCTGGACGGCACCGCCAACAAGAGCCGTCTGGGCGCCAACGCCATCCTCGGCGTCAGCCTGGCCAGCGCCAAGGCCAGCGCCATGTCGGCGGGCCTGCCGCTGCACCGCTATGTCGGGGGCGTGACCGCCCGCATCCTGCCGACGCCCATGATGAACATCATCAACGGCGGCGCCCATGCCGATAATCCGATCGACATTCAGGAATTCATGATCCTGCCCACCGGGGCCGAGAGCTTCTCGGAAGCCCTGCGTATGGGCGCGGAAATCTTCCACGCGCTCAAGAAGGCGCTGAAGGATGCGGGCCACAACACCAACGTCGGCGATGAGGGCGGCTTTGCCCCGAACCTGGCCTCGGCCGAGGCCGCGCTGGAGTTCATCACAAAGGCGGGGCAGGCGGCCGGCTATCTGGCGGGCGAGGACTTCCACCTGGGTCTCGATGTGGCGTCGACCGAATTCTACAAGGACGGCAAGTACCGCCTTGAAGGCGAAGGCAAGACGCTCGAATCGGATGGCATGGTCGCCTATCTGGCCGACCTGTGTGAGCGCTTCCCGATTGTCTCGATCGAGGACGGCTGCGCCGAGGATGATTTCGACGGCTGGAAACTGCTGACCGACCGTCTGGGCGACAAGATCCAGCTGGTCGGCGACGATCTCTTCGTGACCAATCCCGTGCGTCTGGCCGCCGGCATCGGCGAGGGTCTGGCCAACTCAATCCTGATCAAGGTCAATCAGATCGGCACGCTTTCCGAGACTCTGGATGCGGTCGATATGGCCCACCGCGCGGGCTACACCGCCGTGATGAGCCACCGTTCGGGCGAGACCGAAGACTCGATCATCGCCGATCTGGCGGTCGCCACCAACTGCGGACAGATCAAGACCGGATCGCTGGCCCGCTCGGACCGCACGGCCAAATACAATCAGCTGCTGCGCATCGAGGAGATGCTGGGCGACCAAGGCCTCTATTTCGGCGACGGCATGCTGCTGAAATAGGCCATAACAACGCCCTTCAGGCGCTGAAATCTTACGGCCAAGCTACGGTTCGTTAGGCATTTTCGTGCAGGCATCGAGAACCATAGTTCACGCTCAGAAGGAGCGTTCTCAGTGCCTGAATGGATGAAGCCCTACGTCCTGTCTGCCTTGCTTGTCTTGAGCGTCCTCTATCTGGGGGTGCAGGCCCTGACGGGGCAGTACGGCCTGTTGACCGGTGATGAACGCGCCGCGACCCTGGCCAAACGCGAAGCCACCTACCTGCGGCTGACCGAGGAGCGCCAGGACCTGGAACTCCGCGTTCGCTATCTCCAGACCGACCACCTGTCGCGCGACCTGCTGGAAGAGCGTGCGCGGGTGCTGCTGGGCTATGCCGACCCGGCAGACCATGTGATCCGGGTCAGCCTCGCGACACCCGTGGCCACACAGGCCGCCCCCAGCCTCTAAACTAATGTTACAGCCCGGACGGGCCGCTTTGCGTTTTCGGAACGAAGGCTGCTAAAGCCGCTTTCGTAATGACAGGCGCGCGCATGGGCGACGGGCCGCAACGCCGGGAGGCCCGGATGGCGAAAGCCGCCGCACAGAAATCCACGTCCGCCAAACGGTCCAACGGCCCCGCCGCGACCAAGGAAGACCTGCTGCGTTACTACCGCGAGATGGTGCTGATCCGCCGGTTCGAGGAGCGCGCGGGCCAGCTTTACGGCATGGGCCTGATCGGCGGCTTCTGTCACCTGTACATCGGCCAGGAAGCCGTGGCCGTGGGCGTCCAGGAAAGCGTCAAACAGGGCCACGACAAGATCATCACCGGTTACCGCGACCACGGCCACATGCTGTGCGCCGGCATGGACCCGAAAGAGGTCATGGCCGAGCTGACCGGCCGCATCGGCGGCTCGTCCAAGGGCAAGGGCGGCTCGATGCACATGTTCGACGTGCCGACCGGCTTCTATGGCGGCCACGGCATCGTCGGCGCCCAAGTGGCGCTCGGCACCGGTCTGGCCTTTGCCGGACGCTATCGCGGTGATGACTCGGTCGCCTTCGTCTATTTCGGTGACGGCGCGGCCAACCAGGGCCAGGTCTACGAAAGCTTCAACATGGCCCAGCTATGGAAGCTGCCGGCCATCTACATCATCGAGAACAACCAGTACGCCATGGGCACGAGCATCGAGCGGTCGTCCTCGACGACCCAGCTCAGCGAGCGCGGCGCCAGCTTCGGCATTCCGGGCGAACAGGTCGACGGCATGGACGTCATCGCCGTGCGCGACGCCGTGGCCAAGGCGGTCAAGCGCGCCCGCGAAGGCGGCGGCCCCTTCATCCTCGAGATGAAGACCTATCGCTATCGCGGCCACTCCATGAGCGATCCGGCCAAATACCGGGCCAAGGAAGAGGTCGACGAAATGAAGACCACTCGCGACCCGATCGAGCATGTGAAAAAACTGTTGGCCGAGGCCAAGGCCACCGAGGACGAGATCAAGGCCATCGACGCCGAGATCAAGGGTATCGTCGCCGAGGCTGTCCAGTTCGCCCAGGAAAGTCCCGAACCGGACCCCTCCGAGCTCTATACTGACGTCTACGTGGAGGTTTAGGTGTTAGATCGCCTGTTCTCGGTGCTGCCGAAGTCCGCCCAACGGTCGCTGACGGCTTGGGCGTATGGTGTTGAACCCAAGTCAAACGACCTCGACGACATGCGCAATTTCGACGCGCAGGGACCATTCGCATATATCGGCGGCGAGCTGGTTCATCGTGATCGAGGCTACGCCAGCTTCCTGGTGGAAATTGGTGATCGATCGGCAAGGTGGGGAGTGACCATTGACGCTATCCGCCTGGCAGACCCTCAGTGGAAGGATCTGTTCACGTCGTTGGTAGCGCTGAGAAATGACGCGTTGGAGGCTGGTCGCAGACTCCTGGAGCAACACGCATTTGAGAAGGACGGCAGCTTGCTGATCCGTGATCTGAAGGTTCAAGCATGACCGACATTCTGATGCCGGCGCTGTCCCCCACGATGGAAGAGGGTACGCTGACCAAATGGCACATCAAGGCGGGGGACACGGTCTCCGCCGGGGATGTGATCGCCGAGATCGAGACCGACAAGGCAACCATGGAGGTCGAGGCCGTCGATGAAGGCGAAGTGCTTGAAATCCTCGTGGCCGAGGGCTCCGAGGGCGTGAAGGTCAATACGCCCATCGCCCGTCTGGCCGGTGAGGATGGCGCCGCCGCCCCTGCGCCCGAAGCTCCCAAGGCCCATGCCAAAGCCGAGGAGGCGCCTGAGTCTGAAGGCGCCCCTGCCGATGCGCCGGTCAAGCCGAAAACCGAGCTGAAAGATCCGGAAATCCCGGCCGATGCCAAGCTGGTCAAGACGACCATCCGCGACGCCCTGCGCGACGCCATGGCCGAGGAAATGCGCCGCGACGAGAGTGTCTTTCTGATCGGCGAGGAGGTCGCCCAGTATCAGGGCGCCTACAAGGTCAGCCGCGAATTGCTGCAGGAGTTCGGCGACAAGCGCGTCGTCGACACCCCGATCACCGAGCACGGCTTTGCCGGTCTGGGCGTGGGCGCGGCCATGGCGGGGCTGAAGCCGATCGTCGAGTTCATGACCTTCAACTTCGCCATGCAGGCCATCGACCACATCATCAACTCGGCGGCCAAGACCCTCTATATGTCGGGCGGCCAGATCCGCGCGCCCATCGTGTTCCGCGGGCCCAACGGCGCCGCCAGCCGCGTCGGGGCCCAGCACAGCCAGGACTATTCCGCCTGGTACGCCCAGGTGCCCGGCCTGAAGGTCATCGCCCCCTATGATGCGGCCGATGCCAAGGGCCTGCTGAAGGCGGCTATCCGCGATCCGAATCCGGTCGTCTTCCTCGAGCACGAGATGATGTACGGCATCGAGTTCGACGTTCCGGAGGTCGACGACTACGTTCTGCCGATCGGCAAGGCCAAGGTCCGCCGCGAAGGCACCGATGTCACCATCACCGCACACAGCCGTATGGTCGGCTTTGCCCTGCAGGCCGCTGAAAAGCTGGCCGAAGAAGGCATCGACTGCGAAGTCATCGACCTGCGCACCCTGCGCCCGCTGGACCACGAAACCATCGTCGAGAGCGTGAAGAAGACCAACCGGCTGGTCTCGGCCGAGGAAGGCTGGGGGCCCATGGGCGTCGGCGCCGAGGTCGTGGCCCGGGTGATCGAGCACGCCTTTGACTATCTGGACGCCCCGCCACTGCGCGTGCATCAGGAAGATGTGCCGCTGCCCTATGCCGCCAATCTGGAGGCCCTGTCGCTTCCGGGCGTCGACAAGATCATCAAGGCTGTGAAGGCGGTGACCGCATGACCCAGGAACCGTCCGAATACCAGCTGACGACGCCGGAAAGCGTCGCGTCCGACCCCAATGCCATCGAGCTGACCCGCATGTGGTGGTCGAAGGGCGAGCCGGTCATGTCGATCAAGCCGGCCTTCAGCGACCCGCGCCAGTACGGCCACATGCTGGCGCTCGCGGCCAAGCACATGGCCCACGGCTATGCGGTGCGTCACGGCCACGATGAGCGCAAGGCCTATAACGCCATCCTCGAAGGCTTCTCGGAAGTCCTGAAGCGCAACGACGTCCAGACCCTCGTCGAGAAGGAGTGAGCGCCGCATGACCGACATTCTGATGCCCGCCCTGTCCCCGACGATGGAAGAGGGCGTTCTGGCCAAATGGCACGTCAAGGTCGGCGACACCGTCTCGGCCGGAGACGTCATCGCCGAGATCGAGACCGACAAGGCGACCATGGAGGTCGAAGCGGTCGATGAGGGCGAAGTGCTTGAAATCCTGGTCGAGGCCGGGACCGAAGGCGTGAAGGTCAACACCCCCATCGCCCGTCTGGCCGGCGACGACGCCGCGCCCGCGCCGAAAAAGCCCGAGACCGCAAAGGAAGACGCCAAGGCTGGGCCGAAGCCTGAACCTGCGGCAGAAAAGGCGGAGGCCACCAAGGCGCCGCCCGCACCGGCCAAGGACGGTGAGCGCATCTTCGCCTCGCCGCTGGCGCGTCGTCTCGCCAAGGACGCCGGTCTGGATCTGAAGACCCTCAAGGGCACCGGCCCGCACGGCCGTATCGTCAAGGCGGACGTCGAATCCGCCGGCAAGGGCGGCACGGCCAAGAGCGCCACTGCCGCCGCCACCGCCGGCGAACCCCGCAAGGTTCAGTCGCTGGCCCAGATGGGCATCCCGGACGGCAGCTATGACCTCATCCCGCTGGACGGCATGCGCAAGGCCATCGCCCGCCGCCTGACCGACAGCTTCCGCGATGTGCCGCACTTCCCGCTGACCATCGATTGCGAGATCGACGGCCTGCTGGCCGCTCGCGCCCAGGTCAACGCCCTGCTGGAACCGCAGGGTATCAAGGTCTCGGTCAACGACTTCATCATGAAGGCGGTGGCCATGGCCCTGAAGGCCGTGCCGGAAGCCAATGCCAGCTATTCGCCCGAAGGCATCGCCATGCACCATCATGCCGATGTCGCCATGGCGGTGGCGATCGACGGCGGCCTGATCACGCCGATCATTCGTGCGGCCGAGACCAAGTCGCTGGCCGAAATCGCCACCGAGTCCAAGGACCTGGCCAAGCGCGCGCGCGACCGCAAGCTGAAGCCCGAGGAGTTCCAGGGCGGCACCTTCTCGGTCTCGAACCTCGGCATGTTCGGCATCAAGTCCTTCGCCTCGATCCTCAACGAGCCGCAAGGTGCGATCATGAGTGTCGGGGCAGGGGAGAAGCGCCCCGTCGTGCGCGGCGACAGCCTGGCGGTCGCCACCGTCATGACCGTCACCCTGACCTGCGATCACCGCGTGGTTGACGGGGCCATCGGCGCCCGCTTCCTGCAGGCCTTCAAGCCGATGATCGAAAACCCCGTGACGATGCTGGCGTAAGGACGACACTGTGGCTGACACCTTCGATCTCATCGTCATCGGCTCGGGCCCGGGCGGCTATGTGGCGGCCATTCGCGCAAGCCAGCTGGGCCAGAAGGTCGCCATCGTCGAGCGCGAGAACCTGGGCGGCATCTGCCTGAACTGGGGCTGTATCCCGACCAAGGCGCTGCTCAAGTCGGGCGAAAAGTACGAGAGCCTGAGCCACCTCAAGGACTATGGCCTCAGCGCCGACAAGGTCGGGTTCGACTTCGACGCCATCATCCAGCGGTCGCGGAACGTCGCGAAACAGCTGAACAGCGGCGTCGGCTTCCTGATGAAAAAGAACAAGATCGAGGTCATCGAGGGCACGGCAAAGCTGGAAAAGGGCAAGACGGCGCCGAAGGTCGTGATCGATCTCAAGGCCGGCGGTAGCCGCACGGTCGAAACGAAAGCCGTTATCCTGGCCGTCGGGGCCCGGGCCAAGGCCATTCCCCAGATCGGGCTGGAAGCCGACGGTGACCGCATCTGGGCCTATCGTGAGGCCATGGCGCCGAAATTCATGCCCAAATCCATCGTCGTGATCGGTTCGGGCGCCATCGGCATCGAGTTCGGCAGCTTCTATCGGGCGCTCGGCGCCGAGGTCACGGTCGTCGAGGCCATCGACCGCATCATGCCGGTCGAGGACATCGAGGTATCCAAGGCTGCGCAAAAGGCGTTCGAAAAGCGCGGCATGAAGTTTCGCACCGGCTGCACGGTCAATTCGGTGAAAAAATCGACCAAGGGAGTCGCCGTTTCGATCAAATCGGCCAAAGGGGACGAAACGCTCGAGGCCGAGGTCTGCATCTCGGCGGTCGGCATCACAGCCAACACCGACGGCATCGGGCTGGAGGCGCTGGGCGTCAACATGGACCGGGGCCACATCACCATCGACGGTCATTGCCAGACCAATGTGAAGGGCCTCTACGCCATCGGCGACTGCGCCGGCGCCCCCTGGCTGGCGCACAAGGCCTCGCACGAAGGCATCCACGCCGCTGAGCATATCGCCGGGTTCAAAACCCCGAACGTCCATTCCCCCATCGCCGGCTGCACCTATGCCCAGCCCCAGGTCGCCTCGGTCGGCGTGACGGAGCAGGGTGCCAAGGAGGCGGGCCGCGAGGTCAAGATCGGCCGCTTCCCCTTCAAGGTGAACGGCAAGGCCATCGCCTCGGGCGAGACCGAGGGCTTCGTCAAGACCATCTTCGACGCGAAGACCGGCGCCCTGATCGGGGCCCATATGATCGGCGCAGAGGTGACCGAGATGATCCAGGGCTATGTCACCGCCATCACGCTTGAGGCGACCGAGGAAGACATCCACGGCATCATCTATCCGCACCCGACCCTGTCCGAAGCCATGCACGAGGCCGCGCTGGACGCCTACGGCCGGGTGATCCACATCTAGGACCGGCGCCACCCGCCTCTAACATGAGCGATTTGTAAGGTTGGGGCAGGGGTCTTTGTCCTTGCGCGCCCGACCGTTGCGGACCTAGTCTGCCCCGCGTCTGAAACGGGTAAGGGTTCGCGTCTTGTTGCACTATCTGGGCATTGCCCTGGCCGGTCTGATTATCGGCCAGGACCCGGTCGTTCAGGACCCGGCAGCAGCCCCGATCGTCAACCCGGGCGCGCCCGGCGCGGCTTCGCGCCAGATCACGGCTGCCGAGGCCGTCGACCTCAGCCGCACCACCTACACCGACGAAGACGTGCGCTTCATGCAGCACATGATCGTCCACCACGGTCAGGCCGTGGAGATGGTCGAACTGCTGCAGACCCGGGCCAGTTCGCCCGCCGTTCGGGCCATCGGCCGCCGCATCGCCCTCAGCCAGGAAGCCGAGATCGACCTGATGCAGAACTGGCTGCTGTCGCGTGGCCTGCCGCTGGAAGCCGCAGACCTGCACGCCGGTCACGGGCCCACAGCGCCGGCCTCACCGTCCCATGATGCGCACGCGGGGCACGACGCCCACGCCGGCCATGGCGATCACGGCGCGGCCCCGGTCGATCCCGACACCGTCCCGATCATGCCGGGCATGCTGTCGCCCGCCCAGATGCGCGCCCTTGCCGCAGCCGAAGGCCCCGAGTTCGATCGCCTGTTCCTTGAAGGCATGATCCAGCACCATAAGGGTGCCCTCGACATGGTCGACGAGCTGCTGTCCTATTCCGACTCCGGCAATGACCCGATGCTCTCGGACTTCGCCTCATCCGTCGTGGCCGACCAGTCGGCCGAAATCCTGCGTATGCAATCCCTTCTGTCTGAACTCTGACCCTGAGGAGCGGCCATGTTTGTTCGCAAAGCCCTGTATTCATCCGTCGCCGCCATGGCCGTCCTGCTCGGGGCCAGCGTCGCCTCGGCCCAGGTCCAGACCATTCCGTCCGACGAACGCACCGAGCTCGCACCGGGCATCTATGACGCAGCCGAGGCCAGCTCGGGCCTCGCGCTGGAGCACACGCTGGCCCCGCCTCCCGGCTTCTTCGATCCGGACGCCATCTTCGCGCCGCCGACCACGCGGGAAGAGGCCGCAGCTTACCGCGCCAACCCGCCGCGCTACAGCCCTCTGGCCCTGGCCAACAGCGACATGGCCGTGTCGGACGGCAAGCTGTTCGTCGGTAACTTCAACGGCTTCAACATCTATGACATCAGCGGGGGAGGGGAGCCTCAACTGCTGACCTCGGTCGTCTGCCCGGGCGGGCAGGGCGATGTGTCGGTTCACGGCAATCTGCTGTTCATGTCGGTCGAGCAGAACAACGGCCGGATCGATTGCGGCGCATCGGGTGCCGACGGCGCTGTGAACCCTGAGCGCTTCCGCGGTGTGCGGATCTTCGACATCAGCAACATCAGGGCCCCGCAGCAGGTCGCGGCCGTCCAGACCTGCCGCGGATCGCACACCCATACCCTGGTGCCGAACCCGGCCGACTCGAACATTCTCTATGTCTACAACTCGGCCACCTCGGGCGTCCGCCGCAGCGACGAACTGTCGATCTGTTCGGACGGCGAGCCCGGTACCAACCCCGACACGGCCCTGTATTCCATCGACGTGATCGAAGTGCCGCTGGATCGCCCGCAGGACGCCGCCATTGTTAACCGCCCGCGCATCTTCGAGGATCGCGAGACGGGCGCCGTGGCCGGTCTCTGGATGGGCGGTCGCGCCGGTGTCGCCAGCCAGGCCACGGCCCGCACCAACCATTGCCACGACATCACGGTCTTCCCGGAAATCGGCCAGGCCGCCGGCGCCTGCTCGGGCAACGGCATCCTGCTGGATATCTCGGACCCGAAGAACCCGACGCGCATCTCGGAAATCTTCGACGCTGACATGGCCTACTGGCACTCGGCGACCTTCGACAACACCGGCTCCAAGGTCGTCTTCACGGATGAGTGGGGCGGCGGCACCTCGCCGCGCTGCACGGCCGATGCGCCCGGCAACTGGGGTGCCAACCTGGTCGCCACCATCACCAATGGCGAGCTGCGCGGCCGCGCCTTCCACAAGCTGCCGTCGGTCCAGGGCGCCAACGAAAACTGCGTGGCCCATAACGGCAACATCATCCCGGTGCCCGGTCGCGACCTGATGGTCCAGGCTTGGTACCAAGGCGGTATCTCCATCATGGACTTCACCGATCCGATGAACCCGATGGAAATCGCCTATTTCGACCGTGGCCCGCTGGGCGAGCGGCTGATGATCGGCGGTTCGTGGTCGGCTTACTGGTTTAACGGTCGCATCTACTCCAGCGAGATCGCCCGCGGGCTCGACGTTCTGCGTCTGGTCCCGTCGGATCAGCTGTCGGCCGCTGAAATCGCCGCTGCCGAGGCCGTCATGGAAGACGAGATCAACCCGCAGACCCAGACCCGTGTCAGCTGGGCCAATACCCCGGACGTCGCCGGGGCCTATCTCGCCCAGCTGCGTCGTGCCGATGCGATCGAGGCCGATCTTGCTCAGCAGATTGACTCCGTGATTGAGGGATGGCGTGCAGGAGAGATCGATCCGATCGCCGCTGCCGCTGCGGTCGCGTCGCTCGCAGTCACGGCCGAGACCCAGGGCGTTACGCCTCTGGCGGCCCGCCGCATGAAGGCTCTCGCCGAGGTGCTGGCCAGCGCCGCCAGCTGACGCTGATCTGACAAAAGGGGAGCCCGCCGGTGCGATTCCGGCGGGTGATTCCCGATATCGAAATGTCGCCTAAGATATATTATGCGAAATTTATGAGGCTGCTCAGCGGTATTCCGGGTTGGGATGGTCGAACCGCTCGCCCTTGTCCCAGAGGGTCTTCTGGTTGCCGTGGGCCGGAATACCGCCCGCGTCCTTCAGCATCCGCGCCATATGCATCAGGTTCCAGGCCATGAAGGTCGTGTTGCGCTGGGTGAACTCATTGTCCAGCCCGACCGTGCCGTCGTCGCCATAGGATGGCCCGGGGCCCGCTTCGCCGATCCACCCCGCATCCGCCTGCGGCGGGATCACATATCCAAGATGTTGCAAGGAATACAGCACGTTCATGCCGACATGTTTGATGCCGTCTTCATTGCCCGTGACGATGCAGCCACCGACCCGTCCGTAATAGGCATATTGTCCCTTGTCGTTCAGCTTGCCGGAATAGCCGTACAACCGCTCGATCACCCGGGTGCAGATCGACGACTTGTCGCCCAGCCAGATCGGTGTTCCGACCACCAGGATGTCGGCGTCCATCACCTGGTTCTGCGCAGTCGGCCAGCCGTCGCTCTCGAACCCGTGTTCCGTCATGTCGGGTTGCACGCCCGGCGGCATATCCAGATCGGCGCAGCGGATCGTCATCGTCGAGACGCCATTGGCCTTCATGATGGCGATGGCCACGTCCATCAGGGCCTGGGTATGCGAGGGCTCGCTGGACCGCTTCAGGCTGCAGTTCAGGAACAGGGCCTTGAGGTCATCATATCGGGCCACGCGAAAGTCCTTTCGTCAAAGATTGAAGCGCGCGGTCCATCCGTCATGGGCAACATCGACATGGGCCGGCAGGCGCGACTTCAGCGACCGATAGTCGAGGTCGAGGTGCAGGTTGGTCAGTAGAGCGTTCGGGACGCCCGTTCGTTCAATCCACTCCAGTGCCCGGTCGACATGGGCGTGGGTCGGATGCGGGGTCCAGCGCAGCGCATCGACGATCCAGAGGTCACTTCCGCGCACGGCGTCCAGCGCCGCCTCATCCATCGCATCCACATCGCTGGAATAGCTGACCGGGCCCAGCCGGTAGCCGACCGAGCGGATCGGTCCGTGCCCCTGATCAAAGGTCACAACCGGGATGCCCCCCCCTGCCCCCTCAACGGTCCAGGGCGTGCCGTGCGGGGGAATGTCCCGCGCCTCCAGCAGCGCCGGATAGCCCTGCTGGTCCATGAAGATATAGGGGAACCGGCTCTCGAGGGCCGCCCGGGTCGGCGTGTCCATCCAGGCCGGAATACGGGCCCGGTTGCGCAGCACGAACACCCTCAGATCATCGATCCCGTGCGTCTGGTCAGCGTGATCGTGGGTATAGAGCACCGCATCGATCCGCTTCAGCCCGGTCATCAGCGCCTGCTCGCGCAGGTCCGGCGACGTGTCGATCAGCGCCGTCGTCTCGCCCTCTGCCCCCGTCAGCCGCGCCAGCATCGAACAGCGCATACGCCGGTTCTTGGGCTCGGCCGGATCACAGGCGCCCCAGTCGCCGTCCCCGCGTGGCACCCCGCCCGACGACCCGCAGCCGAGAATGACTATCTCAAGCTCGCGGCTCATGCGCCCTCCGGTCGGGGGATGCGGTCAAACAAGCCGAAGAAGGCATCCGTCGTGCGCACCTCGGCCTCCTCGCGGCTCCAGCCCCGGATCTCGCCCAGCTTGTCCAGGACATGGCCCACATAGGCCGGCTCGTTCCGCCGCCCCCGGTGCGGGACCGGCGCCAGATACGGACAGTCGGTCTCGACGATGATCCGGTCGCCCGGCATGTCGCGGATGATCGCCCGCACGTCCTCGGCCGCCTTGAAGGTGGCAATGCCCGAGACCGAGAACCAGGCGCCCAATTCTGCTGCCAGTTCCGCCAGTTCTGGGCCACTGGTGTAGCAGTGCATCAACAGCTTGAAGGGTCCAGCCGCCATCTCCTCGCGCAGGATGTCGGCCATCACGCCATCGGCTTCGCGTGTATGGACCACCAGCGGGAGACCCGTCCGGCGCGCAGCCTCAATATGCACGCGAAACACGGCTGCCTGAACCTCACGCGGACTGAGGTCATAGTGGAAGTCCAGCCCACACTCCCCTATTCCGACAACCTTTTCTCGCCCCGCCAGCTCCACCAGACGGTCGACGCTCAGATCCTCATAGTGCCGCGCCTCATGAGGATGCACACCGACCGTACACCAGATGTCGTCATGCGCCATGGCCAAACCGTGGGTGGCGTCAAAGGTCGACAGGCGGTCCGAAATCTCGACCATCATCCCGACCCCGGCCTCGCGCGCCCGGGCGATGACCGCATCGCGGTCCTCGTCGAATTGGGGCGCGTGCAGATTGACGTGGCTGTCGATCAGCATGCGGCGCGGGCCCTTGCCCGGTCCACCTCGGCCATCAGGGTGAACAGCACATCCTGCCGGTCGAGGTTCAGCCCCGCCGTCTGATCCGCTCGCGTCTGGATGCTGGACCACAGCTCGGCCCAGGCATCCGCGCCCGGCCCGCCCGACAGCGCCCGCCCCTTCACGGCGGCAGCCAGCCGATCGAGGATCAGCTCGAACTTCGGCCCGCCATCGGCGCGCTTCAGGCTCTCGGCAACCGGGATCACCGCGCTCATGTCGGCCCCCTGCATCCAGCCGTTGACCAGGGCGTCGATGCCCGCGACCTCATCGCCCGCCAGCGACAGGGCGCGTCCCGGCGATCCCCCCGCCGCCCGCGCGGTCGCCCGGGCCTGCTCGCCCTCCAGCCCCAGCCGATTCTGTAGCAGGGCCGCCAGCCGGTCTTCGCCCCAGATTGGAAAGCTCAGCCGTCGGCACCGCGACCGGATCGTCGGCAGCAGCCGTCCCGGCGCATGGGCCACGAGGAACAGCACCCCCCTCTGTGGCGGTTCCTCAAGAATCTTCAGCAAGGCATTGGCTGCATTGACGTTCAGGTCGTCAGCGCTGTCGACAATTGCCACCCGCCACTGCGACCGGGACGGGCTCTTGGAAAAGAACCCCGGCAGCTCGCGTGCCTGATCGACCGAGATGGTCTTGCGGGCCTTGGTCCCCTCGGTCACCCGCTCCAGCACCATCAGGTCGGGGTGCGACTGGGCCGCGACCAGCTGGTTGGTCGGGTCGTCGGGCGCACTCCCCAGCGGCCCCCGCTGCGGGTCCGGCGCGGCCCCCAACAGCCGTCGCGCGGCGCGATAGGCAAAGCCCGCCTTGCCCACGCCCTCGGGCCCGCACAGCAGCCACCCATGGTGCAGCCGACCGCCGGCCATGGCGTCCACGAACGCTTGCTCGGCCGCCTCATGGCTGACCTCGTCATAGCGATCGCGCGGATGGTCCGTCACGCCGGCACCTTCGGCAGGGGCAGCCGGGCCTCGATCGCATCCCAGACGCGCAGCGCCACGCCATCCTCGGTCCCACGCGCATCGATCACCCGGCACCGGTCCTCATGCTCGGCGGCGATGTCCAGAAAGGTCTGCCGCAGCCGCTCGTGAAACGCCAACCCCTTGGACTCGAACCGCGTCTCGAACAGCCCGCGACCAAAGGCGCGCTCCAGCCCCTCCTCGACCGGCAGGTCAAAGATCAGCGTCAGATCCGGCTGGTCCGCCCCGACCACGGCCTGGTCCAGCGCCTCGATAAAGGTCCGGTCGACCCCGCCGCCGCCGCCCTGATAGGCCCGGCTGGAGTCCGCAAACCGGTCACAGATGACCCAGTGCCCCGCGGCCAGTGCCGGGCGGATGGTACGTTCCAGATGGTCGTTGCGCGCCGCAAACATCAGCAGCACCTCGGTCTGGGGCGACCAGCGCTCGCCCTCGCCATTGACCACCAGTTCACGAATCGCCTCGGCTCCGGCCGATCCGCCGGGCTCCCGCGTCAGCAGGACCTCGAGGCCCCGCGCGCGCAGCCGCTCGGCCAGCCGCCCCGCCTGGGTCGACTTGCCGCTGCCCTCCCCGCCTTCAAAGGTGATGAACCGTCCGCGCGTCATCCGTCCAGAATGGCGACATGCCGGGGCGAAACCAAGCCCGATGCGTCGATTTCAACAGGCGCGACGGTCAGAGCCTCGGCGCTGGCCCCAGATAACGCACCCGCACCCGGCCCACGCCCCTCTGCAGCAGGCCCAGTTCGTTCGCCGCCCCGCGCGACAGGTCGATGATCCGGCCATCCACGAACGGCCCCCGGTCGTTCAGGCGCAGCACCACGGTGCGGCCATTGTCCAGATTGGTCACCTCGACCAGACCGGGCAGGGGCAGGGTCTTGTGCGCCGCTGTCAGGGCATTCTGGTCAAACCGCTCGCCGGTGGCCGTCGGCCGCCCGTCAAAGCCCGGCCCGTACCAGGAGGCCATGCCGACCTCCTCGTAATCCGGGTCCTCGGCCGGATGGTACCAGCGCCCCCGGATCTGATAGGGCCGCATGGTCCCCGACACGATCGGCGCCGGATTGTCGACCCGGACCGAGGCCCCGGACCGCGACCCGCCGGTCAGACCCGTCGCCCGCGCCCCCAGCCGCACCGTACCCGCCGCCAGGTTATAGCCGCCCTCGGCCACATCCCCCGCCAGGCCCGCAGCGGCCCCCACCGTGCCACAGGCCGACAGGCTTAAGCCCGCCAGCACAACCGTCAGAATGCGAACCGCAGATACAGGTGTGGACATGACGCACCGGCCCCGAAATCAATTTGAGGCCGTCAGAATGCCGGCATCATTTTCTTCTTTGGTTAACGCCCCCTCCCCCTGCTATGACGCCGACCCACACCGGGGACAGGTGGCCGAGTGGTTTAAGGCAGCGGTCTTGAAAACCGCCGTAGGTGGAAGCCTACCGTGGGTTCGAATCCCACCCTGTCCGCCATCCATACTAGAACTGCCAGCCTTCGCGCTCCATGAACTCCTCGAGCGTCAGGCAGTCGACACGGAAGTGGCGACAAATGTTCGGGATTTTGGCGGCATTGTCCTTATACAGCTCCATAGTGACCACGCACCGCCCCTCTGACGCGGCCTTGGCCACGATGAATGGGTCTGCGTTGCGTCCGCCCTTCAGGAGCTTCCTCTGCTCGATATTCTGCTGAAAGTGCGCGACCCGGTAGATCTCGGCGACAAAAGCGCCTTCAGAGGCATTTGGAATGTGAAAAAATTCTGATCTGTCCGCCGCCCACACACGGAGGCTTTCTACCGGCCCGTCATCGACCTCGCGCAGGACTTCTCGGGTGGACACGATGTGGCCGTCCCCCACCAAGCCGTCGAAGCGATTCCACAAAGACGGAAAACGTGCCCGGTAGTAGTTCTTGAAGAGCGTGGAAAGCGGCGAGGTGTCGAACACGTACATCAGGCGTTCCCCCGCTCGAAATACGCTTCCAAGGTACCGATGTTCTTCGGCTTCGTGTCGAGGTAGTCGGCGAGCTGGTCTTCATCAATCCGGTTGCGATGGAACTCCCGCAAGGCCAAACCCACATAATCGCGGCCGAGGTATGCCAGCTTGGTCCAGTAGTGATTCCCTCCACTTCCACCCTCTCCGGCACCCCCCTGCCGCTGCCCGTTCCAGCGCTCTACCGCGTGCATATACTGCTGCTCGGTGACCCTGCCCTGGTCCATGAGCTGCCGGAAAACCACCTCTCGGCTTACATGAAATTGGGCCGCGAGCACCTCGGCTGTCGCCTCAGTTGCCTCCCGGCCCGCCATTGCCGCCCTAAAGTCATCTTCCGGGAGCAGAAAGGCCGCAGCGAAACGGTTACAGAGGACCTCGATCTGCTGAGCGTCGACAGCCAGCCGCTGAATGTAGTTGTCGCGGACCTTGTCTATGCCACTGGTGTGGAAGATCAGGTGTGCCAGCTCGTGGAAGTAGGTGAAAATCTGCCGCGTCTTGGTTGAGCTGTTGTTGACGTAGATGACCGGGAACTCGTCATCGTAGAGGCAGAAACCCGAAAACTCCTCGACTCGAAAAGCGTCCTTGAATACAAAAATGCCGACCCTGAGAAGAGCCGCACGCCATTCCTTCAGCGCGGCTTCGTCGTCGCGCCATCCCCGCTGATCATCGACGGACAAGCCGATGTACTCGCGCACTGCCGCAGCCATCGCCTGAATATTCACGTCAGCGGAAAACCTTAAATCTCGGGTGATCAGCCGCTCGGCGGGGTTTCGGTTCTCCGTCAGCTCGGCCAAGCTGAGCTGCATAGCCTTTGCCTTCCGCATGAGGAGACGGATACGGCTCGGGAGCTGTCCCATCTCAGCTTCTGGAAGCGTTCGGAAGGTCTCGTTGATTGCTGGGACATCCGGAGGCTCGGGAAAAAAGAAGACCGCGATTGGGACCTTCAGCAAGGCTGCCAGCTGCTCAAGTTGCGGGTAGGTCGGAGCGGATTCGCCAGCTTCCCACTCGTCCAGTCGCGTGAACTTTTGAAGCGCCTCCTCCCGACTGAGGCCCGCGCGCTCGCGCGCCCATGACAACAGGACAGGGTTGATGGGAATCTGATCGGCCATGCCCCCTCAGCCTACCGCGATGACAGGCGTCTTTCCTATCCTGAATCCGAGGGCAGTTCGACTTCGGTTTACATCAACCTCGAGGACACAGGCACCTCATCTTAAGCCATCCACGCCCCACATCCACGACGCCCGACCCAATCTTCCCGCCTTACCTGTGAGCTGTGGCAGACTCCGCGCTCAACAACAGCGAGGGCATTCATGAAGGGCCGCGCGGTATCGGCATCCAACTCTGACGGTGGGAATTCCAATCCTCCATTTCAGACGGTTCAGATGGTAATTTCCGGGAACGGGCGTGGAGTCTGGACCGTAGACTCCAGGCGCTCGATGGCCCTGAACCCCAATGCACACGGGGCTTTTTGGCTCTATGGAGAAAGGGGAGTCTGTTTTGGTTCCTGACTCCCTTTCAGACTATTCAGACGGTTCAGACGGTCTTTCTCGCACCCACCCGCCGGGGTCGGCAACCGGCCGGCCCTCGGTCCATTGAGCCCCGCATGAGCCAGACAGCTACCCTCCGCGTCCGGGTCATCGACCTGGAGACCGCCGGAAGCAGCCCGTCCGACGTGTGCGAGGTTGGCTGGCAAGATGTCGAGCAGCAGACCGACGGCACCTGGCAGGTCTCGGCCGGCTCACGCGGGGCCCGCTTCGTCGATCCGGGGCGACCGATCTCGCCGGGCACCATGGCGATCCACCATATCCTCGACGAATGGGTTCAAGGCGCCGGCTACTGGCGGGATGTGGCGCCCGCGGTTCTCCGGCCTGATGGTGCTGTGAGTGCCCTGGCCGCCCACCGGGCCAGCTTTGAACAGCGGTTCTGCACCCCCGACCTGACCGGTTCGGCGGACTGGATCTGTACCTGGAAATGCGCCCTGCGGCTGTGGCCGGACCTGCCGCGGTTTTCCAACCAGATGTTACGCTATCTGCGTCGGCCCGAGGGGCTGGACCACGACAAGGGCCTGCCCGCCCACAGGGCCCTGCCCGACGCCTATGTCACCGCCCACCATCTGCGCGACATGCTGAACACCGTGTCGCTGGAGCAGCTGCTGGAGTGGAGCCGCGAGCCCGGCCTGCTGCCCCGTGTGCCGAGTGGCGCGCACCGGGGCCAGCCGTGGTCGTGCCTGAGCGATACGGTGCTGGCGACCCTCGCCCGCGACCGGGACATCGACATTCGCTTCAGCGCCGCGACCGAGATCGGGCGTCGCGGCGGGCAGGCTTCGGTCGGGTCGGGCAAGCCCGCTCAGCCGACCTTGCTCTGACGGACACGAGGAGTGCCTTGCTTTCGCCCGGGTTCCGGCGCATAAGGCGCGGGTCAACATCTCTGCGCAACGCCCTTTTTCTACTTTGCGACGCATCGAGATAAGCCGTTACCTCAGACACGACGGGCCCAGGGAGTGTTTCTCCGGGCCAACGCCAACGGAGGTCTCAACATGGCTACCGGCACTGTTAAATGGTTCAACACCACCAAGGGCTTCGGCTTCATCCAACCCAACGACGGCGGCACGGACGTGTTCGTCCACATCTCGGCCGTCGAGCGTGCGGGCCTCGGCTCTCTGAATGAAGGCCAGACGGTCTCGTACGAGCTGGAGCGCGATCAGCGCAGCGGCAAGACGTCGGCCGGACAACTGCAAGTCCAAGCCTAAACCTCGGTTTTATCCGATGTTTTCGGGGCCCGCCCTCTCTTCGGAGGGGACGGGCCTTTTGCTGTTCAGGGGGTCCGGACCTTGAGGCGAGCGCCCTGGATGGCCTCGACAACGACGCGCGAGCCGATAGCCGGAGAAGCCTCGCCCTCCAGCTCGGCGGCCCACTCGGAGCCCGAGATGAACACCCGGCCCCGCCCGTCCAGAAACGGCGTGATGACCTGGGCCTGCTGTCCGATCAGCCGCGAATCCCGGTCGTTGATGTCGGGCATGTCGACCGGGTTCATCCGCTTGATCAGCCGGTTCGACAGCAGGGTCAGCCCCGCTGTCAGCAGGCCGAAGGCGATGATCTCGACCGCAAAGCCGTAGCGCAGGCCGATGGCCGTCAGCACCGCGACGATCCCGGCCGAAACCGCCGGCCACAGCAGCCACTCGCTCGACAGGGCCGACTCCACGGCCAGCAGTACGAGGCCGAGGCCCAGCCATATCCACCACGGCTGGCTGGCGTGAAGCGAAATGAGCGCGTCCATGTGCGTCTGTCCTGCCGTCAGGTACGGGGCACCGAACCACCCCCGGCGGGGCGGGTCGGCGGGGTGCGCGGCGCGGCGGTCCGCTGCGGTTGCGGCGCGGTCGGCGGCGTGCGGGTCTGCTGCTCGCGGGCCAGGCCGACCAGTTCGCCGACTCCGGCCAGGGTGCCGACCAGGCCCGACATCTCGGCGGGCACGATGACGGTCCGCTGTTGCGGGCTGCGGGCCAGCTCGGCGAACGCCTCCACATACTTCTGGGCGATGAAGTAGTTGATGGCGTTGACGTCGCCGGCTGCGATCGCCTGCGACACCATGGCGGTGGCCTTGGCCTCGGCCTCGGCCTCGCGTTCACGGGCCTCGGCGTCGCGGAAGGCAGCTTCGCGGCGGCCCTCGGCCTCGAGGATGGCCGACTGCTTGGCGCCCTCGGCGCGCGCGATGGCGGCCTGCTTCTCGCCGTCCGCCTCGGTGATGACGGCGCGCCGCTCGCGCTCGGCCTTCATCTGGCGGGCCATGGCATTGGTGATGTCGACCGGCGGGGTCAGGTCCTTGATCTCGATCCGGTTGACCTTGACGCCCCAGGGCTCGGTCGCCGCGTCGATAACCGTCAGCAGGCGGCTGTTGATGCTGTCGCGCTGGAACAGGACCTCGTCCAGCTCCATCGAGCCGATCACGGTCCTGAGGTTGGTCGAGCACAGCTGGGTGATGGCATAGGGCAGGTCCTCAACCCGATAGGCCGCGGCCGAGGCACTCATCACCTGGATGAAGACGATGGCGTCGACCTTCACCATGGCGTTGTCCTTGGTGATGACCTCCTGCTGGGGGACGTCGAGGACCTGCTCCATCATGTTCATACGGCGCCCGATGCGCTCGACGAACGGGGTCAGCAGGCTGATGCCGGGCGACAGGGTCTTGGTGTATTTGCCGAAGCGCTCGACCGTGAACTCCCGGCCCTGCGGCACGATCTTGATCACGCTGAAGAGCAGGATCACCGCAAAGACGACGACCACGATTCCAAAGATATCCAAGATTTGCATCAGCCACGCGTCTCCCTGTGTTTGCGACAGGCTAGGCGGTAAAACGCCGCCCCGCCACAGAAACCGGACAAGGGTGCATCACTCTGCCGCGAGCCGCGCCACCGCCAGCCGGATGACGCGGATCGTCTCAGCCCAGGCGACGTGTTGCTCGACCTCGTCCAGTGGCCAGAAGCGAGCATCAGCAGCGTCGTCTCCGGCAACCGGCTCGCCCGACGTCCAGCGCGCGAGGAAGTCGATCAGCACATAGTGGCGTCCACTCTCGGGGAAAATGCCGTCGACCGCATCGACCAGCGGGCCGAGGTCCGCCTCGACTCCGGTTTCCTCGGCCAGTTCACGCAAGGCGGCGTCGCGCAGGGTCTCTCCGGGCTCGACCCGCCCGCCCGGCAGGCTCCACTCGCCCAGTCGCGGCGGCTGACCCCGTCGAATCAGCAGGACCTGATCGCCGCGCAAGCAGATCACCCCCACGGCCGCGACCGGCGCGCTCATCGGAGGACAGTCGGTCGATGGCAGATCAGTCATCCGCCCTTTTCCCCGGCCCCGGCATCTGAGACAAGCGGATATGGCTGTCCCCTCCCCCCAGGCCCTCTCCAAGCTGAAAGCCGCCCTTGGTCCCAAGGGGTGGAGCGAGGATGCCGATACCCTCGCCCCCTATCTGCGAGAATGGCGGGATCGCTGGCAGGGCCACACCCCCCTGTTGCTGCAGCCGGGCTCGACAGCCGAGGTTGCTGCCGTGGTCGCCATCTGTGCGCGGCATCGGGTGGCGATCACCCCCCAGGGCGGCAACACGGGCCTGGTCGGCGGCCAGATCCCGATGGGCGAGGTCCTGCTGACCACCCGCCGTCTGCGCGCCATTCGAGACGTCAGCCCTCTCGATGACGCCTTGACGGTCGAAGCGGGGGTGACCCTGCACGAAGCCCAGCAGGCAGCACTGGCGGTCCAGCGGCGCTTTCCGCTCAGCCTCGCGTCCGAGGGTACGGCGACCGTCGGCGGGGTGCTGTCGACCAATGCGGGCGGCACGTCGGTGCTGCGCTACGGCATGGCGCGCAACCTGGTGCTGGGCATCGAGGCCGTTCTGGCCGACGGGCGCGTGTTCAACGGGCTGAAGCGACTGCGCAAGGACAACACGGGCTATGATCTGAAACAGCTGCTGATCGGGGCCGAGGGGACGTTGGGCATCATCACAGCCGCGACCCTGAAGCTGTCGCCGGTTCTGCGGGGGCGGGCCACGGCCATGGTTGGGCTGGACACGCCGCAGCAGGCGGTCGCACTGCTCGCCCGCGCGAAGGCCGAGTCGGGCGGCGGCGTTGAGGCTTTCGAACTGATGAAGCGGCTCGGCACCGAGTTGGTCCTGAAATGGATCCCCGACACACGTGAACCGCTGGAGAGCGCTCCGCCCTGGTCGGTGCTGATCGAGCTGGGCTCGGGCGATGCCGACACAGCTCCTGCGGCGCTGGAACGGCTGCTGGCCGGGGCCTTCGAGGATGGCCTGATCCAGGATGCCGCCATAGCTGCTAACCAGACCCAGGCTGCGGCCTTCTGGCGGCTGCGGGAGGAACAGTCGGCAGGGCTGAAGCCCGAGGGCGGCGGCTGGAAGCACGACGTCTCCGTGCCCGTCTCGCAGATTGCAGACTTCATCGAGGAGGCCTCGGCAGCCGTCGAGGCCTTTGAGCCCGGCGCCCGGATCAGCGTCTTCGGCCACGTCGGCGACGGCAATCTTCATTATGACGTCCTGTGTCCCGAAGGCGCGGACCTGAAAGCGTTTCTGGCCCGCTGGGAAGCCGGGTCGCGGATCGTCCACGACATCGTCGCGCGCTATGACGGCTCGATATCGGCCGAGCATGGCCTGGGGCGGCTGAAGACCGACGAGGCACGCCGCTACAAATCGGAGGTCGAACTGGATGCCATGCGCGCGGTTCGCAAGGCGCTGGACCCGCTGGGGACCCTCAACCCCGGCGTCCTGTTCTGAACCCCTGCGACGGACTGCCGCCGGTTTCATTCCCGGACGAACCTGACTAAGTCAGCCCCCGTCAAAGGGAGACCCGATGTGCTGATGATCCTGTCTCCGGCCAAGCGGCTGGACTTCTCAGACCCCGCAACCGACGTGCCCGCGACGGCGCACCGGATGACCGATGACGTCCGCAGCCTGTCGGTGACGGCGCGGCGCCAGACCCAGGCCGATCTGCGGCGGCTGATGGGTATCTCGGCCGATCTGGCGAAGCTGAATCAGGTTCGGTTCAAGGCCTTTGACCCCGACAGTGAAGACGGCCTGCAGGCCGCGCTCGCCTTCGCCGGCGATGTCTATCAGGGCCTGGACGCCCGCAGCCTTGCCGCAGACGATCTGGGCTGGGCGCAGGATCACCTGCGCATCCTGTCGGGGCTGTACGGCCTGCTGCGGCCGCTGGACCGGATCCAGCCCTATCGGCTTGAGATGGGCACGCGGCTGAAGACCCGCCGGGGGTCGAGCCTTTACGACTTCTGGGGCGACCGGATCTCCAAGGCCCTCAACGCCGATGCCGAGGGCCATGCTGATCCGACCCTCGTCAATCTGGCCAGCCAGGAGTATTTCGGTGCCGTGGACGCCAAGGCGCTGAAGCTGCCGGTTGTCAACATCCACTTCCGCGAAGAGAAGGACGGCGAAAGCCGGATCATCTCCTTCTTTGCCAAGAAGGCGCGCGGCACGATGGCGCGCTACGCCATCGAAAATCGCATCGACCGGGCCGAGGATCTCAAGGCCTTTGACCGCGACGGCTATGGCTTTCAGGCCAGCCCGTCGACCGAGAACGACTGGATATTCACCCGAACAGGAAATTCCTGACATCGCCGCGTGGCGCACCGCAGCATCACCCGCTATAGATCACGCCACGTTTCACTCACGAATAGGCATTCGATGTTCCAGTGGCCCAAGCGCGGTGACAAGGCAGAGTCCGAACAGGCCCGCCCGCGCGACATGAATGACCTGCGCGGCCAGGTCGCGGTGATCACGGGGTCGACCTCCGGGATTGGGCTGGCTCTGGCCCGGGCTGTGGCTGCGCGCGGCGGCGATGTGGTGCTGAACGGTCTGGGTGACCCGTCCGAGATCGAGCGCAATCGCGCCGAGATGGAGGCCGCCTGTGGCGTGCGCGTCCGCTATCACGGGGCCGACATGCGTCACGGCGAAGAGGTCGCCGACATGGTGGCCTTTGCCAAGCACGAGTTGGGACGGCTGGACATTCTGGTCAACAACGCCGGCGTCCAGCACGTCGAGGCCATCGAGAAATTTCCCGCCGACAAGTGGGAACAGATCCTCGCCATCAACCTGTCGTCGGCCTTCTATGCCACGCGGGCGGCGGTGCCGATCATGAAGGCCCAGGGCCGCGGCCGGATCATCAATGTCGCCTCGGCTCACGGTCTGGTGGCCAGCCCCTTCAAGTCCGCCTATGTCGCCGCCAAGCACGGCGTGATCGGCCTGACCAAGACCGTCGGGCTGGAACTGGCGCGCGAGGGGATCACCTGCAACGCCATCTGCCCCGGCTTTGTCGAGACGCCAATCGTCGACAAGCAGATCGCCGATCAGGCCCGCACCCACGGCATCTCAAAGGACCGCGTGCTGGAAGAGATCATCCTCAAATCCCAGCCGACCAAGCGGTTCGTGACGACCGATGAACTGGTCGGCATCTTCCTCTATCTGGTCTCCGACCTCGGGGCGTCCGCCAACGGCACCGCCTTCTCGATCGACGGTGGCTGGACGGCGCATTAGGCCGGATGGCGCGCAAGGCCCCTCCTCCGCCGGTCTGCCTGGCCCTGCAGGGCGGAGGCTCGCATGGGGCCTTCCAGTGGGGTGTGCTGGACCGGTTGCTGGAGACTGAGGCGCTGGATTACCGCGCCGTGACCTGCGCCTCGGCCGGTGCCATGAACGCCGCCGCCCTGATTTCCGGTCTCGAGGCTGGAGGCTTCGACGGGGCCCGGAAGGCGTTAGACAAGCTGTGGCGCGAGATCAATCTGTCCGGTGGCCGCAACGTCTTTGGCGACAGCTCGATCTGGAGCGCAACCTTCAGCCCGGCCTGGATGAAGGATACGCCCCTGTGGCGGTCGGCCGAAAGCCTGGCCATGACCATGTCGCCCTATCAATTCAATCCGTTCAACCTCAATCCTCTTCGACGAGTTCTGGGCGCGGTCGTCGATTTCGAGGCGGTCCGGGGATCTGACATCCAGCTGTTCGTGGCCACGACGGCGGTCAAACAGGGCCGCGTTCGTCTGTTCGACAATGCCGAACTGACCGCGGATGTGCTGCTGGCCTCGGCCTGTCTGCCGCACCTGTTCCAGGCGGTCGAGATCGAGGGCGAGCCCTATTGGGACGGGGGCTATCTGGCCAATCCGCCGCTGTGGCCGCTGTTCTATGCCTCGACCCCCGATGATATCCTGCTGCTGCCGCTCAACCCGTTCCAGCGGGACGAGACGCCCCGGGACGCCGATGTGATCATGGATCGTCTGAACGAGATCGTCTTCAACGCCCCGCTGGTGGCCGAACTGCGGGCCGTCGCCTTCGTTCAGGACCTGATTGAGGCCGGGCGGCTGAACCAGACCGGCGACGACGGCTATCGCAAGCTGCGGATGCACGCCATCGAGGCTGACACCCATCTGTCGGACCTGCCGCTACGGTCGAAATTCGACACGGAATGGACCTTCCTCAACCGGCTGAAGGACAAGGGCCGGGCAGCGGCGGACGTCTGGATCAGCGACTGTCTGGCCCACGTCGGCAGGACGCCCAGCGTCGATCTCAAGGCTCGTTTCCTCTAACCGACGAACCCTGCAGCCCGGCGCAAGCGGTCGTTGATGGCTTCACCCAGCCCCGTGTCGGGAATCGGCGACACGGCAATCCCGGTTGGATGCTCACGGTCGGCCTCGCGCAACAGGCGGAACAGGCGCGCAGCCGCCTCGGTCAGATCGCCTGAGGGACTGAGGCTCCAGCGCGGATCGCCGACGCCGGGGCCGAAGCCCAGCAGGATCTCGCCCGGAGCGGCATCTGCGGCCTCGATCCGGACCGGCGCGTCGGGCGCATAGTGCAGGGTCAGTCGCCCGGGCGACCGGTGCCCCTCGCCCGCGTCGGCCTCCAGCGGCCCAATCACGGCCTCGATCCCGGCGCGCGTGACACTGCCGGGGCGTAACAGGCGCGGACGATCCCCCAGCAGGGAGACGACGGTACTCTCCAGCCCGACCTCACAGTCCCCACCGTCCAGCGTCACCGCAGCGGACGGTCCGGTCTCCTCCACGGCGTCGGCAAAGGTCGTGGGGCTGGGGCGGCCAGAGCGGTTGGCCGACGGGGCCACGACAGGGCCGCCAGACGCGCCGATGACCGCACGCGCCAGCGGATGGGCGGGCAGCCGCACCGCCACACTGTCCAGCCCCGCCCGTGCGAGATCACAGACCGGACCGTCGGGCAGGGCCTGCAGCACCAGCGTCAGCGGACCGGGCCAGAAGCGGGCGGCGAGGGCCTCGGCCATCGGGGTCATTTGGCCCACCCGCGCGGCCGCTTCGACGCTGTCGACATGGGCGATCAGGGGGTTGAAGCGTGGGCGGCCCTTGGCGGCAAAGATGCGGGCCACGGCCTCGGCATTGCCGGCGTCGGCGGCCAGCCCGTAGACGGTCTCGGTCGGCAACAGCACAAGCTCGCCGCGCGACAGGGCCGCCGCGGCCTCCGCGACCCGATCACTCACGGGCGGCGGGGAATGAAGGGCAGCATCCGGTGCAGCACATTGTCACGGTCGACGAAGTGGTGCTTGAGCGCCCCGAGGATATGCATCGCCAACAGGACGTACAGCAGCTTGGCGCCCATTTCGTGGGCATCCATGAACTGCCCCGCGACCTCGCGCCCGCCGGAGATCGGCAGCAGCGGCCAGTTGAACAGGCCGAAGAAGTCGATGTCGCGACCTGCGGCCGAGGATGCGGCCCACCCGCCGAGCGGCATGCTGATCAGCACCAGATAGAACAGCACATGCGTGCCGCGGGCCAGCAGGGCTTGCCATTTCGGCATCTCCGCCGGCAGCGGAATGGCAGGATTGGCGATCCGCCAGCCCAGCCTCACCAGCGTCAGCACCAGAATCGACAACCCCACAGCCTTGTGAAGCATGACGAAGGACCGGCTGAGATCGCCCTCGGTGGCGTCATGCGCCATGATCAGGGCGATCTGACCGATCACCATCAGGGCGATCAGCCAGTGCAGGATCAGGGACACCTGCGAGTATCGGTTCCGGGGCTCAGCCATGACTTCCCTTCCGTGACGGCAGTGGAGCAAACTTGGCAAATGAAGCGATCCCGGCCAAGTGTCGGCGCAATCGTATCGCTACCTGTTCGATCAAGGGAGTCCCAATGAGTTACCGCGCCCCGCTTCGCGACCTGGGTTTCACCCTGAAGCACGTCCTCGGCCTTGAGGACCTTCAGGCCACCGGGGCCTATCCCGACCTTGACGCCGATGTGGTCGATGCTGTGCTCGAGGCCGCCGGTCAGGTCTCCGAGGGCACGCTGGCGCCCCTGAACGTGTCCGGGGACCGCGCGGGCTCGAAGCTGGAAGGCGACGGGGTGATTCCCGCGCCGGGCTTTGGCGAGGCCTATCGCACCTTCATCGAGGGGGGCTGGATGGGGCTGGCCGCCCCGACGGCGCACGGCGGTCAGGGCCTGCCCAAGGCGCTGGAGCTGGCCGCGTTCGAGACCGTGCACTCGGCCAATATGGCCTTTGGCCTGTGTCCCATGCTGTCGCTGGCGGCCATCGAGGCGCTGGAGGCCCACGGCACCGAGGCCCAGAAGACCACCTATCTCGAAAAGCTGATCTCCGGCGAATGGACCGGGGCCATGGTCCTGACCGAGCCCAATGCCGGCTCGGACCTCGGCGCCCTGACGGCCACAGCAACGCCCAAGGGCGACGGCACCTACAGCCTCAACGGCCAGAAAATCTACATCACCTGGGGCGACCACGACATGACGGACAATATCGTCCACATGGTCCTCGCCCGCCTGCCCGACGCCCCCCTGGGCCCCAAGGGCATCAGCCTGTTCCTGGCGCCCAAATACCTGCTGAACGCCGACGGCTCGCGGGGCGAACGCAACGCCTTCCGCCCGGTCGGGGTCGAACACAAGCTGGGCATCCACGCCTCGCCCACCTGTGTCATGGCCTATGAAGGCGCCACCGCCGAACTGGTCGGCCTTCCCAATGAGGGGCTGGCCCATATGTTCACCATGATGAACGCCGCCCGCGTGGCCGTGGGCGTCGAGGGTGTGGGCATCGCCGAGCGCGCCTATCAGAACGCCCTGGCCTATGCCACGGACCGCCGTCAGGGCCGGTCGGTCTGGACCGGCGAGGCCTCGGCCCCGATCCTTGACCACCCCGATGTGCGCCGCACCCTGTCGGTCATGAAGGCCCGGATCGCCGCCGGGCGCGCTATCTGTCTGGCGACCGGCATGGCCGCCGATCTGGCCCGTAGCTCGGCCGATCCGGATGTCGCCCGCCAGTGGAAGGGCCGCGAGGACCTGCTGACGCCGATCGCCAAGGCCTGGTCAACCGACATGGGGGTCGAGGTCGCCTCGATGGGCATCCAGATCCACGGCGGCATGGGCTTCATCGAGGAGACGGGCGCGGCCCAATACTACCGCGATGCCCGCATCGCCCCGATCTATGAGGGCACCAATGGCATCCAGGCCATGGATCTGGTTGGCCGCAAGCTGTCGCAGGACGGTGGGGCCTCGGCGCGCCTGCTGATAGAGGAGATGAAGACGGTCCTGACTCCTCTTGCGGCCCTCTATGACGGCAAGCCGGTCGAGCGGATGGCCAACGCCTTGTCGGCAGTCGAGGACGCCACCCTGTGGCTGCTGGATCGCAAGGCGGCCGAAGATGGCACCGCCGATGTACTGACTGCGGCCGACGCCTATCTGAAGCTGATGGGCGACGTGATCGGTGGCTGGTTCCTGGCCCGGGGCGCGCTGGCGGCCCAGACGCTCAAGGCCAATGGCGAGGGGGACGCCGACTGGCTGGACGGCCGCATCGCACTTTACGAGGTCTATGCCGCCAATGTGCTCGGCCATGTGTCGAGCCGTCTGGCCGCCATTGGTCAGGGCGGCGACCTGCTGCTGCGCATGACCCCGGCGGTTCTGGCCCCCTGAACCCCATCATGGCCGTTAGTTCATTTGACGCCCCGGCGCGGCGCGGATCATGGTGCCGCATTCCGATTTCCGCCCTTCTCTGGAGCCTGTCATGAACCGTCGGCAGATGATCGCGTCCACCGCCGCCACCGCCCTTGCGGCCGCCGCCTCCCCGACCCTTGCCCGCTCTGCGAAAGGCGCCCTCTCCAACATGCCCGTCCCCCCCGTCGCCAAGAAGATCCCGGTCACCATCGAACAGCTGGGCCGCGTCCGGGTCGACGACTATCAGTGGATGAAGGACGACAACTGGCAGGCCGTGCTGCGCGATCCGACCCTGATCAAGGCCGACGTCAAGGAGCACCTGACCGCCGAGAACGCTTACCGCGAGGCCATGATGGCCTCGACCCTCCCGCTCCAGGCCGCGATGTTCGAGGAGATGAAGGGCCGGATCAAGGAAGCGGACAGCTCGGTCCCCGAACCGGACGGCTACTGGGAGTATTACGTCGAATACCTAGAGGGCGACCAGCACCCTCGCTACATGCGAAAGGGGCGTGTCCCTCCCTTCAACATAGATGGCATCCGGCTCACGTCTGTGCGGGTGCTTCATGGTCCTGAGCTTCTCCTCGATGCCAATACGCTCGCCGAGGGCAAGGCCTACTCCGATGTCGGTCAGGCGACCCACAGCCCCGACCACGCCCTGTTCGGCTATTCGGAGGACGCACAGGGGTCCGAGGTCTACCGCATCTACGTCAAGGATCTGGCGACCGGCGAACTGGTGGGCGAGCCGATTGAGTCCGCCTCGGGCGGCCTGACCTTCTCGCCGGACAGCCAGTGGATCTTCTGGACCAACCGCAACGACAACGGCCGCCCGGACAAGATCTTCCGCCGCCCGGCACGCGGCGGCGACATCACCCTGGTCTATGAGGAAGAGGACGAGGGCATGTTCATCGGCGTCGGGCGCACGTCCGATGACCGCTTCATGATCGTGGGCATCGGCAATCAGGAAACCTCCGAGACCCGCTACATTCCCGCCGACGACATCACCGCCACGCCGCGAGTCGTTGAGCCGCGCGAGGTCGCCCGCAAGTATGACGCCGACCACTGGGGTGATCGCTGGGTCATTCACACCAATGCCGACGACTCGATCGACTTCAAGGTCTGTGAGGCGCCGACCGGATCGCCGGGCAAGGCCAACTGGACCGACCTGATCCCCCACACGCCGGGCCGCTACATCGAGGGCATCTCGCTGGTGAAGGACTTCATCGCCCGCCAGGAGCGCGCCGATGCCAACACCCGGATCGTGATCCGCGACCGCGCGGGCGCCGAGCATGAGATCGCCGTCGACGAGCCCGCCTATGCGCTCAATCTGGCCGGGGCGTCCGAGTTCGACACCACGGTCATGCGCTATGGCTACAACTCGCCGTCCACGCCGACGTCGACCTATGACTATGATCTGGCGACGCGCGAGCGGACCCTGCGCAAGGTTCAGGAAATCCCTTCTGGCCACAACGCCGCTGACTACGTCGTCGAGCGGCTGAATGCCCCGGCCAGTGACGGACAGCTGGTGCCCGTCACTATCGTGCGCCGCAAGACGACGCCGGTGAACGGCTCGGCGCCGCTGTTGCTCTACGGCTATGGCTCCTATGGCATCCCCATGTCGGCCAGCTTCTCCACCAACCGGCTTTCGCTCGTGGACCGGGGCTGGATCTATGCCATCGCGCACATCCGGGGCGGTTCGGACAAGGGCTGGGGCTGGTTCCTCGACGCTCGCCGCTTCACCAAGAAGAACACCTTCACCGACTTCATCGCGGCGGCCGAGCACCTGATCTCGACCGGACACGGCAAGGCCGGGCACATCGTGGCCCAGGGCGGATCGGCTGGCGGTCTGCTGATGGGCGCGGTCAACAACATGCGGCCCGACCTGTGGGCGGGGGTGATCGGCCAGGTGCCGTTCGTCGATGTGATCAACACCATGAGCGACGTCAGCCTGCCGTTGACCCCGCCCGAATGGCCCGAGTGGGGCAATCCGCTCGAGGATGCCGAAGCCTACGACTACATCGCCAGCTACAGCCCCTATGACAACATCGAGGCCAAGGCCTATCCGGCCGTGCTGGCTACCGGTGGCCTGTCAGACCCCCGCGTGACCTATTGGGAGCCCGAGAAGTGGGTCGCCCGCCTGCGCCCCGCCACGACCTCTGGCAAGCCGGTGCTGCTCAAGATCAATATGGAGGCCGGCCATGCCGGATCATCGGGGCGCTTCGATTATCTGAAGGAAGTCGCCCACGACTATGCCTTCGCTATCTGGGCAATCGACAAGGGCTGGGAAGCGGCATGAGAGCCGCGCACCGCCTAGTGAGGGGCGATGCTCGACGGCGGGGTGCGTAGCCAAGGGGCCAACTTGAGGCGTCGCGGCGGGCACGAGATATCGCCCGACAGCCGGAAGCGGCAGGCAAAGTCGACCACGTCGCGCAAGGTCGATTCGTCGAACGGCTTGCAGACCACGCCCAGCGCGCCTGCAAAGCCCTCGGGAATCTGCTCGGGGTTGGCGGTCATGAAGACCACAGCCACGCCGTGGTGCTCGACCAGCTCGTGGGCGACCTGCGGCCCGGTCAGCCCATCCAGCAGATTGACGTCGACGAAGGCCAGGTCGGGCTCGTGCCGGCCCGCCAGCATGAGCGCGCTTGACTGATCCATGGCCAGGCCCACGACCTCGCAGTCGTAATCGGTCAGCATCAGTTCCAGCTCCATCGCCAGGATGGGCTGGTCCTCGACGACCATGACCTTGATGTCTTTGGGCAAGTTAAGGTTCAACAACACTACCACGCACCGCTGAACAGGGCGGCGTCACAGACCAAAGACCGCAATTGTCCGATTGCGTACACTTGGAACGCACCTGTATCGGATTGGTTCGACCTTTGCTATTCACCCGGTCGGGGCGTGTCTTTCGGGTATCAAATGGGCGTATCAGCAATCGATCCTCTGGACGGGGCGCAACCGGCGTCGACGCGTGAACTGAGGCTCATCCAGACGCTCATTTCCATCCGCTTGCGCGGCGTGACCGATCCCGAAGGGCGGCGGCACATGAACTGGGTCAGCGACCTGGTCAGCGCCATGAGCCTGATGGTTGAGCGGGGCACGCGATCCGGAGCTCCGGACTTCGGCACCTATATGGAAGAGACCCTCAGCTTCTGGACGAGGCTGTGCGAGTCGCGTGGATTGAAGCTGTCGGTGAACGGCGAGGTTCCCGCCCTGCCGGACAATCTGCACCTGCCGCTTGCCCTCGTCCTGCATGAGATCATGGGCGAGGTCGTACGGCATTACGAGCCGGGCGCGGTCGGTCAGGCCGCTGCCGTGGCGTTTGCGGCCTCCGCGACCGATATCAGCATGGTCGTCAGCGCGACGACACCGGCCGGCGACGACGCGGTCCACGCCGAGAGCATGGCCTTGGTGGAGGGGTTGGTGGCCCTGCTGGGCGGTCAGGCTACCGCCTCAGAGCCGCAACGGGGCGGGCTGACCGTGAAGGTCCACCTGCCCCTTACAGCGCGTCAGTTGCAGTAGGGCCTACTGTTCCACAATGCGCCAGGCGTTGGTCGCGAACTGCTGGGCGCTCGTGAACGCGCCGGTGCGCGAGGAATCGCTGGCGCAGACCTCGCGACGCACATCCCCCATGATCGTGCCCTCAGCCAGAGCGGTCCAGGAGCCGTCGCCGACGAAATCGTCGATCACGCTGGTCCCCGAACGATCGTAGAAGCTGGATCGGAGCGTAGCGTAGCGCAGCTGTGAGCAGTCCATGTTGATGGTCGAGACGGCGTAGTCGAACGGCACGGCGTCCGGGACCAGCGAGACCATGGCGAAGGTCACCTCGCGGCGGTTACCGTTGATGTCGATCGAACTCCAGTCGATCGCCGCCACAGCCGAGTCGGACGATGACACCGCTTCCCAGCTCTGGGCCAGAACGGGGGTGGCCCCGATGACCGCCAGGGTCGCTGCAATACCGATGGATTTGAACATGTTGGCCTCTCCCGATGAGGAGCCCAGCCTGCCTCAGGATGGGCGGGCCGTCGAGCGCGGCATCCTGATGAAATCTGATCGAGGCGGGCCCGGAGGCGGTGGCTGGGGAACTAGGACTCGAACCTAGAATGACGGTACCAAAAACCGGAGTGTTACCATTACACCATTCCCCAGCAGGGCCGGTGCGTCGCGAGACAGGCTCGCGAGAGGCGCCGAGATACGCCAAGGTCGCGGGCGATGCAACACCCCCTTTTCGCTTCTTTGCAGCGGTTTCTTCCTTCCTGAGAAATAGCCGCGATCCCGGCTTGCGGGGGCTGTCCGGCCTCGGTATAAGCCCCCTCCTCAAGTCGGAGTGTGGCTCAGCCTGGTAGAGCACTGCGTTCGGGACGCAGGGGTCGGAGGTTCGAATCCTCTCACTCCGACCATTTTATCTGCAGCGCGACCCGGGCGCTGATCGGGGGCCTTCCGGCCCCTCCCCCTCCCTACTCCTTAAATCTGCCAGCCACCTCGGCGAGGTGCCGCCCCACGGCCTCGATCGGCCGCTCGCCCAAGGCCTTCCTGCGCGCCAGCAGGTCGGGAGAGCCCGCGTCATAGTCTGCCATCAGCGTGCGCACGAAGGCACCCGAGCGGACCTCGGCCAGCACCTCGTCCATGGCCGCCTTTGACGCCTCGCCCAGCACGCGCGGCCCGGTCAGATAGGCGCCGTATTCGGCGGTGTTCGAGATCCGGCCAAAGGCCCCGGCGATGCCCTTTTCGAACATCAGATCGGTGACCAGCTTCAGCTCATAGAAGCATTCAAACCAGGCGACCTCGGGCGGATAGCCGGCCTCGACCAGCTTCGTGAAGGCGCCATCGACCAGATCCTTGACCCCGCCGCACAGCACCACCTGCTCGCCGAACAGGTCGCTCTCGCACTCGGCGGCAAAGGTGGTCTCGATAATACCCTTGCGCCCACAGCCCAGCGCCGCAGTATAGGACAGGCCCAGGGCATGGGCCTTGCCCGAGGCATCCTGATGCACGCCGAACAGGCAGAAGACCCCCTGCCCCTCTTCATAGAGGTCGCGGATACGCGGCCCGATGCCCTTCGGCGAGGCCAGAATCACATCCAGATCCGCGCGCGGCTGGACCAGACCGAACCGCACCGACAGGCCGTGGGCAAAGATCAGGGCGGCGCCCGGCTTGATGGCCGGTTCAATCTCGTCGGCCCACAGATCGCGGTGCGCCTCGTCCGAGACCATGATGGCCACGACATCGGCCCCGACCGTGGCCTCGCCGGCGGTCATGACCTCAAAGCCGTCCGCCTCGGCCACCGCCCGGGTCTTCGATCCGGCCTTCAGGCCCACGACGATGTCGGCGACCCCCGAATCGCGCAGGTTCAGCGCATGGGTCCGCCCCTGACTGCCATAGCCGATCACGGCGACGCGTTTGCCGCGGATGATGGACAGGTCACAATCACGGTCGTGGAAAACGGGCAGCGGGGTCAAAACGCAGTCCCTCCAAGGAGTAAATAAATAATGGCCCCGGCGCGCCCGAAACCGGAATCCCGGCCGGCGATCCTCGTCGTCAGTGAGCCGTCATCAACTTCAAGCGTCCAGCGCGTGTTATCGGATGAGGTGACATGGGCAAACTCTGAAACGAACGGCTCACGAGCGAGGCAAGGGTCGGAAACGAGTTCGTCCATGCGCCGAGATGCCTCGGAGTCCAGAGTGCGTTGATCGCGCCTGACAGTGCCATCGTCGTAGCGTTGCACGTAGTCTACCCGCCAACTCCCATCCGGGAAGCGTACGGCAACGGTGCTTTCGGAGTGCCAGGCCCAATGTTCTGTCCGCTGGAACAGCAGGACGCTCGGCGAACCCGCAGGAAATTCGGCCACGGCCTGTCCCCTGACCGCCTCGTGCTCCTCGCGCACGGAAGCAGGCCGGATCCAAGTCTCCGGGTCCGACAACACGTCCTCAGGCACTGCCCGAGGATCGATCCAGTCATCGTCGCCGGCCCAACGGACGTCGATTGGATCCCGCTCCATAACGATCAAGGTCGGATCATCCGGGGGCGAAGGCGCGCGTCTGGGCGCAGGTATCCACAGGGCTATTCCCGCGGCAGGGCAGGCCAGATAGGCATCGGCACGAGCCCCCGCGTCCTGGCCATTAGCCGTCGAACTTGCGAACGCCAGCAGCGCTGTCGCGAGCAGCAGGCTTGAAAGCAGGTTCACTTTGAAAGGATTATGGTTGGCATGACCCAAGATGTTTCTCCCAATGACGTGATCGCCTTCTGGAAAGAGGCAGGCCCCGGCAAGTGGTTCGCCAAGGATGAGGCGTTTGATGCCGCCTTCAAGGACCGGTTTCTGGAGGCGCACATGGCCGGGGCGCGGCGCGAGCTGGACGGGTGGATGGAGACGGCCGAGGGGGCGCTGGCGCTGATCATCTTGCTGGACCAGCTGCCCCGGAATGCGTTTCGCGACACGGCGCACCAGTTCGCGACCGACCCGCTGGCGCTGAGTTTGGCCCGGGACGCCGTGGCGCGGGAGTATGATCGCGCCGTGCCCCCCGACCTGCGGAATTTCATCCTGCTGCCCTTCGAGCATTCCGAGCGGCTGGAGGACCAGGACCGGTATCTGGAACTGGCCGGGGATAACGCCGACCTGCGCAAATGGGGCGAGATCCACCGCGACATCATCGTCCGCTTCGGCCGCTTCCCGCACCGCAACGCTGCGCTGGGTCGGGAGACCACGGCCGAGGAGCAGGCGTTTCTGGATGAGGGCGGGTTCGGGGGGTAGCGCGAGTAAAATACCGTCTGAACCGTCTGAATGGTCTTGAATGGCGTTCTCCATCACCTCCCCATCCGTGATGGGGAGCTGGCGCGGCGGCGTAGCCAACGTGACGGAGGGGGCGGCGGGACGGCTTGCCATGACTGTGGGTGCGGACAGCGGCTTTGCAGGGCAAGGCAGCGCCGCCCCCTCCACCACTCCGTGGTCCCCCTCCCCATCAAGATGGGGAGGTGATGGTAAAATACCGTCTGAACAGTCTGAACCGTCTGAAATCGCGGTGCTCCAACGAGGTGGTCCCCTTCTCCCAGTGGGAGAAGGTGGCGCGTGAGCGCCGGATGAGGGTTGGCGGTGTATGTCGGCGCAAGCCGTGGCAGGGGCGGTGCGACGGCTCACGCCGAAAGATGCAGAGAGCCCCTCACCCCCTGCCCCCTCTCCCCCCGGGAGAGGGGATGTACTTTGCCGTCTGAACCGTCTGAACCGTCTGAACCGTCTGAATGGTCTGAATGGTCTGAAATCACGTCCGGGCCTTCGGTGGCTTGAGCAACCGGACAGTATGGGCGCGGCGCGGACCAGGTCGGGAAGAACGGTCCGGGAAGCGGCGAGGGTGTTGAAGGGCTTGGGCATTCGGGGACCAGCCATCCGGGCCACTGCCCCCAACCCATCGTCATCCTCGGGCTCGACCCGAGGATCGGTGTCACCCTGAACGGGTGACGGCCTGCCCGGACCGATCCTCCGATCAAGTCGGAGGATGACGGCAACGGGGGACGCACCCGCCCAGTTTTCTGTGGATGCTGATTCGGCAGACCTGCCGCCGCCCCGCGAATCGGGCAGAGTGGCGCGATGAACGCGCTCGCCCCGACCCTGACCGACCATGCCGGACCGGCGGTCGATCCCGCGCATCCCGAATATCAATATCTGAACCTGCTGCGGGACATTCTGGACAATGGCGTCCAGCGCGGGGACCGGACGGGCACGGGCACGCTGGGTGTGTTCGGGCGGCAGATCCGCTTTGATCTGTCGAAGGGGTTTCCGCTTCTGACGACCAAGAAGCTGCACACCCGGTCGATCATCGTCGAGCTGCTGTGGTTCCTGCGCGGCGAGACCAATATCCGCTGGCTGAAGGACAATGGCGTCCGCATCTGGGACGAATGGGCCGATGCCGAGGGCGAGCTGGGCCCCGTCTATGGCAAGCAGTGGCGCAGCTGGACCGCGCCCGACGGCCGGGTGATCGACCAGATCGAGAAGGTGGTCGAGAGCATCCGCGCCAATCCCAACAGCCGCCGGCACATCGTCACGGCCTGGAACCCGGCCGATGTCGACGACATGGCCCTGCCGCCCTGTCACTGCCTGTTCCAGTTCTTCGTCGCCGACGGCAAGCTGAGCTGCCAGCTGTACCAGCGCTCGGCCGACATCTTCCTCGGCGTGCCGTTCAACATCGCCAGCTATGCGCTGCTGACCCTGATGATCGCCCAGGCGACGGGACTGGAGCCCGGCGATTTCGTCCATAGTTTCGGGGACGTGCACCTGTATCTTAACCATATGGATCAGGCCGAGGAGCAGCTGTCGCGGGCGCCGCGCCCCTTCCCCACCCTGACACTGGCCCCGCGCGACGACCTGTTCGCCTATGAACTGTCGGACGTGACGCTGGAGGGGTACGACCCCTGGCCTCACATCAAGGCCGCGGTCGCGGTTTAGTTCATGGCAGATCCCAGCGCAGAACATCTGAAAGCTCTGGCCCAACTACGGTGGAACGACGCTGAAGTCCTACTCGGTGCTGGCAGGCACAGTGGCGCCTATTACCTCGCCGGTTACGTTGTTGAGTGCGGACTGAAGGCGATCATTGCATTGTCATTTCGCGCGACCGTGATTCCTTCCCCGAAATTCGTGAGTGCGATCCACACTCACAATTTGGAAGCCTTGATTGCGCTCGCGGGCCTTAAGCAGCAGCTCGATATCGCAGCTGCGGAGAATCCTGAGTTAGAGGCGAACTGGGCTTTCATAGCCGGATGGAAAGAGAGCTCTCGATATGAGACTATCGACCCGTTCACTGCCAACCGCATGATCATGGCTGTCGGTGATCCAAGGTCCGGAGTTCTGCAATGGTTGAAAACGCACTGGTAGCCGAAGACATCGAAGCGGCCGGACAGCTTGTGTCGTTTCTGGATGACCATGGCTTGGCGGTGCGCGGTGCGCTGTGGCTCTACGACAGCGACGCTGAGCGGTGGCGGTTCGTGATTGCATTCAAGGAAGCACGCAAGGACATCACCAGTTTCTATCTGGACGTTGCGAAGGCCACTTCGAAGGCAGGCACCCAGAACCTCCTCGACTTGTCTCGCGTGGACATCGTTGATCCGGACCGTTCCATCTTCGCGGCCCTGAAGGGTGTGATTGGCGTCGAAGGTAATAACCGCGTCCGCTTCAGCAGGAACCGCATCAATGGCGTCTATCTGGAAGATGCGATGATCTACAGGCTTCCAGCTTGAACCTAAAAATGGCCGACCTGCAGGCCGACGTCCTGCGCATCTCCGACATCTATGCGGCCGAGCACGGGATCGACCGTGACCGCGACTGGGCGCTGCTGAAGCTGCAGGAGGAGCTGGGCGAGCTGACGGCCGAGCATCTGCGGATGAGCGGGCGGGCGCGGGGTAAGGCGGATACGTCAAAGCTGGGCGATGAGGCGGCGGATGTGCTGGGCATGCTGCTGATCTATTGCGACAGCGCGGGCATCGATCTGGAAGCCGCCATGCAGCGGAAATGGCTGCACTGGCTTGAAAAGGCCCCCGCATGATCCGCCCTCGCCTGTCCCTCGTCGCGGCCCGGGCGCGGAATGGCGTGATCGGGATGAAGGGCGATCTGCCCTGGCGGCTGCGCGGCGATCTGCAGCGGTTCAAGGCCGTGACGATGGGCAAGCCGTGTCTGATGGGGCGGGCGACGTGGGAGAGCCTGCCGCTCAAGCCCCTGCCCGGGCGGTTGAATCTGGTGCTGACCCGCGATGAGAGCTTTGAGGCGACCGGGGCGGTCGTCTGTACCAGCCTGCCCGAGACGCTGGAGATGGCGCGGGAACAGGCGCGCGAGGACGGCGTCGACGAGATCTGCGTGATCGGCGGGGCGCAGCTGTATGAGGCGGTGCTGGACCGGGCCGACCGGCTGTACCTGACCGAGGTCGAGGCCGAGCCCGAGGGCGACACCCTGTTTCCGGCCTTTGACGAGGCGGCCTTTGTCGAGGTGGCGTCCGAGGCGCATGATGCGGGCGAGAAGGACGACCACCCCTATGTGTTTCGGGTGCTGGATCGGAGGCGGTGAGAGGGTGAGTAGTGTTAGTGAGTCGTGAGTAGAGCCGCGAACGTCTGGCTGTACTGATTTCTACTCACCACTGACCACTCACCACTCACCACTCACTATTCACCGCTTCCTAGCTGAGCGTCGCCAACGCGCTGCGTTCGAAATCCTTGAGCTCGTCGAGGCGGCCGTCGCGGATTTTCTGCACCCAGTAAGGGTCGGCCAGCAGGGCGCGTCCGACGGCGACCAGGTCAAACTCCTCGCGCTCCAGCCGGTCGATCAGGCCGTCCAGCGAAGCGGGCTTTGAGCCGGCACCGCCAAAGGCCGCGATGAACTCGCCGTCCAGTCCGACCGAGCCGACGGTGATGGTGGGCTTGCCGGTCAGCTTCTTGATCCAGCCGGCGAAATTGAGGTCCGAGCCTTCGAACTCGGGCTCCCAGAAGCGGCGCTGCGAGCCGTGGAAGACGTCGACGCCCGCCTCCGACAGCGGGGCCAGCCACTGGGCCAACTCATCGGGATCGTGGCCGTTCTTGGCGGCGAAGTCGTGCGACTTCCACTGGGAGATGCGCAGGATCAGGGCCATGTCCTCGCCGATGCCCTCGCGCACCGCCTTGACGACTTCGGCGCCGAAGCGGGCGCGGTCGGCGATGGTCGGGCCGCCCCAGCGGTCGTTGCGGTCGTTCAGGCCGCTCCAGAAGAACTGATCGATCAGATAGCCGTGGGCGCCGTGGATCTCGACCGCGTCAAAGCCCAGCTCGCGGGCGGCCTTGGCCGAGCGACCGAAGGCGGCGATGGTGTCGGCGATGTCCTCCTCGGTCATCGGCTCCAGCTTGCGGTTGCCGGGGGTGGTCATGCCGGACGGGCTGTCGACCTTGCCGAGCGGCGTCCAGTCCGCCCCCTGGCCGCGGGCCGAGCCGACGTGCCAGATTTGCGGCGCGATCAGGCCGCCGGCGGCGTGGACCTCGTCCACCACCTTCTTCCATTCGGGCAGGGCCTCGCCGTGGAAGACGGGGACATTGGCGTCATTGCGGGCGGCGGGGCGCTCGACGACCGTGCCCTCGGTGATGATCAGGCCGACATCACCCTCGGCACGCCTCCGGTAATAGCCCGCGACGTCCTCGGTCGGGATGCCTCCCGGCGAAAAGGAGCGGGTCATGGGCGCCATGACGATGCGGTTGGGCAGTTTCAGCGACTTGATCTGGAAGGGCTGGAACAGGGCATCGACGGACATGGCAGGCTCGCGGTTCGTGTGACTGGAACCGGCAAGGTGGCGATTAGCGTTGCGTTTGAAAACCCTTGGCCGCGATTTTTCTCAGGAGGCCTTGAGATTGAGGGTGTCGGCGACGGCGCGGGCCAAGTCGGTGAAGCGGCGGCCGGCCTCCCCGTCGGGGCTGTCGAGGGTCAGGGGACGGCCCGCATCGCCGGCCTGACGGACGGCGGCGTCCAGCGGGATGTCGCCGAGGACGGGGATCCCTAAGCGGGCCGCCTCGGCCGGGCCGCCTTCGGTGCCGAAGATGTCACCGCTCATGGTCTGGACCAGACCGAGGACCGGCGTGCCGACCTTTTCGAACAGCCGGTGGGCGCGGCGGGCGTCGGCGAGGGCGACCTCCTGCGGGGTAGTGACGATGATCGCGCCGTCCAGCGGGGTCTTCTGGATCAGGCTGAGGTGAACGTCGCCGGTGCCGGGCGGCAGGTCAACGACCAGCACATCGAGCGGGACCTCGGCTGTGCCCCAGCGGGTCTGGGTCAGCATCTGGGTCAGGGCCTGAGACGCCATGGGACCGCGCCAGATCATTGCGTCGGAGGCTTCGGTCAGCAGGCCGACCGACATGGCCGCAAGACCGTGCACGCGGTGCGGCTCCATCTTGCCCTCGACATACTCAGGCTTGCCCGAGATGCCGAGCATGGTCGGCAGGGACGGGCCATAGACATCGGCGTCGAGGATGCCGACGCGCAGCCCCTGTTGCGACAAGGCAATGGCCAGGTTGACGGCGACGGTCGACTTGCCGACGCCGCCCTTGCCGCTGCCGACGGCGATGACGCGGCGCACATGGTCGGGGCGGTCGGTCGGCACGGGGGCCTTGGCCCGGCCCTGATCGACGGCCGCCTTGGACAGGCCGGCGGTGCGGCGGGCGGGCGCGGGGGCGGTCTCGGCCGTCAGGATAACCGACACGCGCGTGATGCCCGGCAGGCCCTTCAGCGCCGCCTCGGCCTGATCGCGGACGGGAGCATAGCGGGCCACCTCGGCCTGATCGACCTCGAGCACAAAGCCGGCACGATCCTCGGCCACCACCAGCCCCTTGACCTTGCCGCCGTCCATCAGGCCGCCGCCGGTGACCGGATCGGTCAGGCGGTTCAGCAGATCGATGACGGCCTGTCTGTCGGGCACGGCTTGCTCCTTGGCGCGCGAGGGGGTTTACCGGGCCTTCTATCCCCCTGACCGCATCGGCGCGAGGTTCCATTTGTCCCAGGGCGAGCCTGCCAGACTGACCCTGATCGGGGGGCCGACCGCCTCGGGCAAGTCGGCGCGGGCGCTCGAGCTGGCCGAACGGACCGGGGCGGTGATCGTCAATGCCGACAGCCAGCAGCTGTATGCCGAGCTGCGCGTGCTGAGCGCCCGGCCGGATGCCGAGGAAGAGGTGCGGGCCGAGCACCGGCTGTACGGCGTGGCAGCAGGCGATGACCCCTGGTCGGTCGGGCGCTGGGTGCGGGCGGTGCAGGACTTGCTGGAAGAGCTCGACGGGCGGCCCGCGGTGCTGGTGGGCGGCACAGGCCTCTACTTTACCGCTCTGACGAAGGGGCTGGCCGACATTCCGCCGGTCCCGGGTGCCGTGCGACAGACCGTTGAGGCGGACTATGACCGGTTGGGCGAAGCGGCCTTTCGTCAGCGGTTGGCGGAGGTGGATCCCGGGGCCGCAGCCCGGATCGAGGAGAACGACCGGCAACGGTTGATCCGGGCCATGGCAGTCGCGGACCATACGGGGCGCGCCCTGTCGGATTGGCAGGCGGACACGCGGCCAGTGCTGACGCCGGGCAGCTGGACCGGACAGGTGCTGATGCCCGAGCGCGAGGCCCTTTATACGGCCTGCGACGCCCGCTGCGCGGTGATGCTGGAGCGGGGGGCGCTGGAGGAGGTGCAGGCCTTGCTGGACCGGGACCTGTCCCCTGCCCTGCCGGTGATGAAGGCCGTCGGCGTGCGCGAACTGGCCGCCCACCTACGCGGCGAGACCTCGCGCGAGGAGGCGCTGGACCAGATGCGTCAGGCCACTCGCAACTATGCCAAGCGCCAGCTGACCTGGTTCAGGAACCAGATGCCGGACTGGGACCGGGTCTGACGGCTACTCGATCATGTCCATGGTGCCGGGCTCGAACGTCACGCCTTCGAACTCGGGATAGGCCTCGCGCAGAATGTTGGCCTGGGCGGGATCGTTGACGTCCATGAGATACCAGACACCGTCGTCCTTGAAGGCGAGGTTGGGCGATACGGCCTTGATCTGAATGCCCTGGGTTTCCATCAGCATGGTGAGGTCGAGGACGACATACTGCCGGCTGCCATCCGGGGTGACGAAGGTCTGGGCCCCGGCCCGGTCGATGTCGAAGGCAAGGATGGCGACCTGGCTCATCAGCTCATCGACCATCTCCCGGCTGGCGTTCTGCGCTTCCTCGACGGTGGCCCCATAGGTGTCGGCAATCGTCTGCAGCACTTTCGGCGGCAGGAATTCTATCATGGCCGAGAACTGTCCGGCTTCGACCATGCCGTTCAGCTGATCGATCCGTGCGTCGAGGCCGGCGCGGTCGGCAGCGGACAGGGTGGCTTTCGGAGCCTCCTGCGCCAGGGCGGGCGCGGCGGCGAGGCCCGAGCCGAGTGCCAGAACCATGGCGAACATTGCAAGACGGGTGAACACGGGGACGCTCCTCGGAAAAATGAGCCCCGATGATTGCCCGACGTCCGCACCGCTGGCCAGTGCAAACGGATGACGGCATCAGGTTATTGGATTTTCATCCCTTCGCCCCTATATTGGGGGCGTCCGGGTTCGCCCGGACTATGGCGATAAAGGCGCTTGTAATAAGCGGACCGGACCCGGGTGCGATTCCCGGCGGCTCCACCATTTTCCCCCGCGTTATCGGCGGAATGTATGGGGCCGACTAGCATCGACGGACGTGTAAAGAGGATTGCTTTCGCCCGTGCTGGCCCATCGTTATCGGGCCATTTTGTAACTGCGAACGATAACTTCGCTGGGGAATACGCTGTCGCCGCGTAATGCGGTTCCGGTAATTCCAATCTAAACTCCTGGAGGTTCAGATCTTCAGGCGGGGCCTGTCGGGAGCCTGGCAACAGAATCCCGGCGCTTTCCTGCATTGAGGGCAATGCGCCCCTTTCACTGGTGGACCCACGGGGCTATCAGGAGGCGACCCTCACAGAGGCAGGCATGACCAACCCGACCCCTCCCGTCGACGAAATGCACTATGAACGCCTGGCGCAGGATGCCCTGCGCGGCGTGATTCGTGCGGCGCTGGAACGCGCGGCCCAGCCCGAGGGCCTGCCCGGCGGCCACCATTTCTACATCACCTTCCAGACCCGGGCGACCGGTGTGATGCTGCCGCCCGATGTGGTGGCCAAATATCCGGAAGAGATGACGGTCGTGCTGCAGCACCAGTATGAGGATCTGGTGGTCGACGCCGACCAGTTCAGCATCATGTTGCGCTTTGGCGGCGTGCCCAAGGCGATGACCGTGCCCTACCGCGCCATCACCCGCTTCTTCGACCCCTCGGTGCAGTTCCTGCTGCAGTTCGAGACGGTCGAGGTGATCGAGGACGAGGTCGAGGTGGCCCCGGCCGAACCCGAGGCGCCGCCCCCCTCCACCGGCGACGACGGCCCCAAGGTCGTCTCACTGGACCAGTTCCGGAAAAAATAGCTAAGGTTCGGCGGGCAAGCTGACGGAGCCCGCCATTGCCTTCACTCGCTGCCGATGCCCTGCTGATCGCGTTCGTCTACGCTGTCGCTTTCGCCCTGCTGCGTGCTTCTTACCAGCGCAGCGGAAGGGTGTGGGTCCTGCGGCATTGCATCGTGGTGCCGCACGCCCGCCGACCCTCACAGCGCGCCTATGTAGAGGGATGGGTCGGCGAGGCTGTCATCCTGACCATCGCCGCCGCAGCCAGCCTGATCATCGCCTATTTCACGCCGGACATTTCGCTGGTGGGCATCCTTGCACGCTGGTGGTGGCAGGCCCTGCTCGCCACTCTCCTCGTTGTTCTTGTCGTTCACATCTATTCGACGACCGTGACCCGGGCGGCTGTGAAGGAAGGCCGAAAGCCGGTCTACTGCAAGCGATTGCAGGCCGCCTATGCCACCTACAACTTTTACAGCGTCTGCCTGTTCGGCGTGGGGGCCATGGTCCTGCTGATGCTCGCCGCACAATACCTCAGTGACGGCGCATCCTTTCGGGCCGAGGCTCGCGTGATCTCGGACATCTTTGTCCTTGCGCGGGAGACCGCCGTCTCCGGTCCGTCACCGACCGCCGGATCGGGCGACGGCTATGTCGGCGCCATGATCCTGGCAGAGAGCGGGTTCGGCCACATCGCCCTCGCCGCCAAGCTGCTGCAGAGCCAGTTCAATCCCTTGTTCGTGTTCGCCGGCCTGCTGATTGGGATCAACATGCTGATCAACTTCACGTCTTTGAAGCATATGTTCATGGGCGAGGCGGTCGTGATGACGGCCGTCTTCACCTATGGGCCACTTGCCATCATCGGAGCCTTCGCCCTGGCTGTGTACATGGGCTCTTACGAGACCCTTCTTCAGGGTGTTCTGGACAATGTCCAGGCATTCACGCCGCCCCCCGCCACGGACGACTGGGAGTTGGCCCAGCGTCACGCGGAAATGGTTTCGGAGCTGGCCAATTCCATGAACCTGTTCGGCTTCATCCGGATGATCGCCGGCGAGGGCGGCGGATTCGCCATTCTGGCCTGGGGTGTCCAATTCGCGCTCGACAAGATTTCCGACAAGAAGGAGGCAGCTGTGCCCCTGCGTCTGCCCAATGCGCGGTTCCGGCCAAATGCGGGCTAGAGCCACTTTGGCCGCCGCGGCCGTGTTCTGCGCGGGCCTGTTTGTTCTGCATGCCTGTTCGACGACCGGGAAAGAGGGTACGTCGCGCAGCTTCCCCGCGCACCCGGAGTGGCCGCAGTCCATGGACACGATCAGCGTCATCACCTGGAACCTGGGCTACAGCGGGCTCGGTCGAGGGTCGGACTTCTTCGCCGATGGCGGGCGGTCGTGGTTGCCGCCCGGGCCGGGCACGACGCGTGAATCGGCCGGTGCAATCGCCGCTTGGCTGGGCGAGAGCGATGCCGACATTATTCTGACGCAGGAGAACGCGCGCGCCAGCGTGGTCAACTACTGGACCGATCTCAAGGGTCGCACCGACCGGGCGCTGGCTGGGTATCAGAGGCTCTTCCACGCGGACTTCCGCACCCGCTATCTGCCGCCGCCGCTCCGCATCAGTAACGGTATGGCCACCTACGCCCGTCACGGGCTGGTGCAGTCAGAGATCTGGCCCATGCCCAGTGACGGAGATCCGTACGACGGGCTGATCCGACGGCGCTACGGCGCGCTTGCTACCTATGTCGAGGGGCCCGGCGGGTGCTGGGTGTTCGTCAACCTTCATACTTCGGCCTTCGACGAGGGGGGAGCCCTGCGCAAGCGTCAGGTGGCGACGCTGCTGGAGCGGGCCGTGGCTGCACACGCCCTGGGGTATCGAGTCGTGATGGGCGGTGACTTCAACCTGCGACTGGTCGCCACGCAGTTCCCTCATACAACGGAGGATGAGTATCTGGGCTGGATCCATGACTTCGATCCCGAGGTCTTGCCCGAGGGCTGGCGTGTGGTCGCTGATGGCGCGACGCCCTCAGTGCGGACGAACGAGCGGGCCTATCAGCCGGGCGAAAACTACACGACGGTGATCGACGGCTTCGTTGTCTCCCCGGGTGTCGACGTTGTGTCCGTGGCCGGGGTCGAGCTGGGATTCCGTCACTCGGACCATCAGCCGGTGCGCGCGCGATTCAAGGCCGGCGAAGGTTTACCGCAGGCGCGCTGCGAGGGCTGATGCGACCCTCGCATTGCCGCCGGGGTAGACGGTAACCAGCCGCTTGATATGTTTCCGTTTGCAATGCACGGTGCCCGGCGAAACCATTGAAATCGCCGAAGGAGTGTAACGCGTGGATCGCAGGGCGTGGGCGTCGGACAGCCGGATGGCGTCCATTGATCCCGGTCAGACCGAGGCCAATTTCGCGGGGCGCAGGCGGGTCGTCGATGGTGTGCTGACGCCGTCCGAGGCCACTGCCCCGATCACGCCGGCCGAGTATGGCGCGCAGGACTTCATCATCGTCCCGGATTTTCTGACGCCGGCTGAGTGTGATCGCCTGCTGGAGATGTTTGATCAGGTGCATGGTCTGGTGAAGCATCGCCGGATCGGGATCGACTTCTGGGAGGGCCGCATCGTCTATATGAACGATGTGGCGGCGCACGACGCCTCGGCGGCGGAGATCATGGGCGGTTTCCAGAAACGGGCCACGGCCATGCTGGGCGAGTTCTACGCCCTGACCCGGCCGCTGTGGACCGATACGGTGCAACTGAACATCTGGGAGCAAGGCTCGTGCCTGCCGCCGCATACCGACAACAGCAACCCGGACGGCACCGCCCACAGCACGCCGTGGCGGGACTTTTCCAGCATCGTCTATCTGAACGACGACTATGAGGGCGGCGAGCTGTATTTCACCGCCAAGGACCGGGTGCTGAAGCCGCAGCGCGGCATGCTGGTGGCGTTCAGCGCCGGCTATCACCACGAGCACGGCGTACTGAAGGTGACCCAGGGCCGCCGCATCACGATGCCGGCCTTCTACACCTTCGATCAACGCAAGGCGGACGGGCACATCTATCCGGAGCTGAATGCGCCGGCGCCCGCTCCCGCCACGACCCTCACTCCGGCCCCGGTCCAGTCCCTGGCGTCTCTCCTCAGACCGCCCCAGTCCAGGCCCGCCGGAAGTCCCCTGTCCGTCCTGTCACCCGGCGGTCAGGCCCCCACCTGGCAGCCCCCCGGCAAGTGGCGTCCGCCGGGCTGAGTCGAGCGGGGATCCGGAATCAGGACCGGACGGGTTGACCGCCCGCCTTGCGCGGGGATCAATGGCGGGCAATGCTGATTGGGCCGGGGAGTTGCATCATGATCCGTCGTGTCGTCGTCACACTCATCGCCAGCCTGTCGCTGGCGGCCTGTGCCACCACTTCGGGCGGGGCGGCGACGGGCGGGGAGCCCTCGAGCGGAGCGTTTGACGGATGGGCCGCGTCGATCGTGGCGGCGGACTGGACCACCAGCCGGGGTACGCCGATCCAGGCCTTTGACAATGCGCGGCGCGATCTGGTGGCCGGCTTTCAGGAGGTCGGCTTTGCGCGGGCCGACATGGTTGACTTCGCCCTGCGCCCCGATGTGCCCAATCCGACCTCGGCCGATCAGGCGCTGAATGCCATTGGGCGCAATGCCGAACAGGCGACGCGGGGGTGTTTCCTGTATTTTACCTCGCACGGATCGCCGCGCGGGATCGTGTTCGGGCCTAATCGTCTTCTGAGCCCCGATGAGATGGCGCGCCGGGTCGACGACTGGTGCGGCACCCGCCCGACCGTCGTGATTGTCTCGGCCTGTTTCTCGGGCGTGTTCACGGACCGGCTGGCCGCGCCCAACCGGATGATCATGAGCGCGGCCCGGCGGGACCGGTCGTCGTTCGGTTGCTCGGAGGATGCCACCTACCCCTATTTCGACGGCTGTATTCTGGAAAGCCTGCCGACCGCGCCGAACTTCCTGGTCCTGGCGGATCAGGCAGCGCAATGCGTCCAGCGGCGTGAGCGGGAGGAAGGGCTCAGCCCGGCCTCGGAGCCGCAGACCTTGGTCGGCGTGGACATCGCACCGCTGCTCAGCACCATATACGCCTTCCGTCGCTGAGGCCGCCTTCGCCGCTTGCCACGACCCGTCAGGTGTGGAACATTTGCGGAACATGGAGCGAGGGAGGACGACATGCTTGAGGGCGGATGCCACTGCGGGGCGGTGCGATACAAGACAGACGGCAAGGTTGAGCATCACGCGCTTTGCCATTGTCTGGACTGCAGAAAATCGGCGGGCGCTCCGGCCGTCAGCTGGTGTCTGGTGCCGACCGACAGCCTGACGATCACGGGTGAGACCCGGGCGTACGCCTCCTCCGAACATGGGCGGCGGTCCTTCTGCGTCGCCTGCGGAACGGGCCTCTTCTATGCGAATGAGGTCATCTTCCCGGGCATGACGGATATCCAGGGGGCCACGCTGGACGATCCCGACGCCCTGCCGATTCAGGTCCAGATCCAGACGGCCGAACGCATCGGCTGGATGGCGACTCTGGACCAGATCCCGGCCTTTGACCGCTATCCGCCGATCGGGCCCGACGCCTGAGACTGACCTAACCTTGCCTCGGCCGCGTATCGGTTCCAACCTGCACCCGTGTTTTGGGAGGTCTGAATGCTGAAGCGACTTGTGCCCGTCCTTGCCGTGCTGGTTTTGGGGGGGTGTGCCTCTGATATGGAGGCTGACGATCCATTCGCCGATATGTTTGGCGGGGTTCCTGAAGATCGGGCTGCACGCGTTGCAGTCGAGGCAGCTGCCCATCCCCTTGGCACAGAGCAAAATCCCGTACGGGTCAACATGCCGGCCGGGCAAAGAGCCTATCTGTCCCGCCTTCGCTGCGCCGATGGAAAGGCCCCGACGTTCGAGCGTCTCGGCAGCGCTGGAGATGGGCCCTATGGCACCATCATGGATGGCTATCAGGTCGATTGCCCCGGCTCACAGCCGGCAACCAATGTGATCTACCTGGATATGTATCACCCCAGCCACGTCGAAACCAAAGCTCCGCCGGGGTATACGATCGTCCCTTGAGTCAGGGTCTGGGAAACACCCGGATCGTGATCCGCTCGCGTTCGCCCTCGTGCCGCTGGACCAGCAGGCGGGCGACCTGGGCATCGTCGTGGAACAGATAACCCTTGATGGCGTCCAGCAGGGCCTTGGCCAGATTGTCGAGGTCCATGTGCGGGGGCTCGCCGACATGCTCCATGTCGATCTCGACGACGTGATCACCCCATGAGGGCCGGGCACCGCGCCACTCCTTGCGCATGAACTCATAGACCAGCGGCTTGTAGTATTTGGCCTGGGTGGTCAGGCCGTCGATGGTGATCTCGACCCCCTGCCCCGTCTCCCGCGCCCGGACCTTGCCGATCCCTATCCAGTCGGCGCTCATGGACGACAGGGGGCGGGCACCTCGCCCACCACGGTCGCGGTCAGGATTTTGACCGGCGGTGTCAGCTGTTCGTCGGCGTCGGCCGGGCTGCGATGGATGTCGTGGATCACCTCCATGCCGGCGGTCACCCGGCCAAAGGCGCCAAAGCCCTGCCCGTCTGGATTGCGGGCGCCGCCATAGTCGAGCGCCGGCGCATCCTCGACCACAATGAAGAAGCTGGACGTCGCCGTATCGGGCCCGTCGCGCGCCATGGAGATGGTGCCGGCGACGTGGCTGAGGCCGGTGTCGCGCGTACGCTCCAACGGGATCGGCGAGTTCAGGTCGTCGTCAGAGCCGCGCGGCGTGGCCCCCTGAATCACGCTGATCGGGTTGGGATTGTCATTGGTCGAGGCGACCACGGTGCGAAAGAAGCTGCCGCCCTCATAGTGACCGTCGGTGACGTAGGACAGGAAGTTGCAGACGGTCAGCGGCGCCTTGTCCGTAGCCAGTTCCAGCGTGATGACCCCCCGCTCGGTCACCAGATCGACCCGCACCGGCTCACCGGTCACGGGCGCCTCGGTCGCGCACCCTGCGAGGGCCGCAGCGGCAAGGGTGATCATGGCCCGGTATCGCATCTTATCCTCCGCCCCCCGGGGTCGCTTGCCCCCCTGACACTTCGTGCTACACCCCCGCCCATTCCCGCGCCAAGCCCCTGATCCCCGCACCCGGAAATCCGCTCATGACCGATACCAACAAGCCCCGCGTCGAAACCGATACCTTTGGCCCGATCGATGTGCCCGCAAGCCGCTACTGGGGCGCCCAGGCGCAGCGCAGCCTGGGGAATTTCAAGATCGGCTGGGAGACGCAGCCCCTGCCGGTCGTGCGCGCACTGGGCATCGTCAAGAAGGCGGCGGCCGAGACCAATATGGCGCTCGGCAAGCTGGATCCGAAGCTGGGTCAGGCCATCCTCAAGGCTGCCGATGAGGTGATCGAAGGCAAGCTGAACGACCACTTCCCGCTGGTGGTCTGGCAGACCGGATCGGGCACCCAGTCCAACATGAATGCCAATGAGGTGATCTCGAACCGCGCCATCGAGATGCTGGGCGGCGAGATGGGCTCCAAGGCGCCGGTGCACCCGAACGACCATGTGAACATGAGCCAGTCGTCGAACGACACCTATCCAACGGCCATGCACATCGCCTGCGCCGAAGAGGTGGTGCACCGCCTGCTGCCGGCGCTGCAGACCCTGCACAACGCCCTGAACGACAAGGCCCAGGCGTGGAAGGACATCATCAAGATCGGCCGCACACACACCCAGGACGCCACGCCCATCACCCTCGGCCAGGAGTTCAGCGGCTATACCCAGCAGATCGCCAAGGGAATCGAGCGGATCCGGTCGACTCTGCCCGACCTGATGCAGCTGGCCCAGGGCGGCACGGCGGTCGGCACCGGCCTGTCAGCGCCCGTCGGATTCGCCGAGGGCGTGGCCGACAAGATCGCCCAGATCACCGGCCTGCCCTTCACCTCGGCCCCGAACAAGTTCGAGGCCCTGGCCGCGCACGACGCCATGGTCATGACCCATGGCGCGATCAACACGGTCGCCATGTCGTGCTTCAAGATCGCCAACGACATCCGATTCCTGGGATCAGGCCCGCGCTCGGGTCTGGGCGAGCTGGCCCTGCCGGAGAATGAGCCGGGCTCCTCGATCATGCCGGGCAAGGTCAATCCGACCCAGTGCGAGGCCCTGACCCAGGTGTGCGTCCACATCCACGGCAACAATGCCGCCATCGGCTTTGCCGGCTCGCAGGGGCATTTCGAGCTGAACGTCTACAATCCGATGATGGCCTACAACTTCCTGCAGTCGGTGCGGCTGCTGGCGGATGCGGCCGTCAGCTTTACCGACAACTGCGTGGTCGGCATCGAGCCCCGCCTCGACAACATCGAGCGCGGCCTGAAGAACTCGCTGATGCTGGTGACGCCGCTCAAGGAAAAATACGGCTATGACCTGGCCGCCAAGGTGGCCAAGACCGCGCACAAAAACGGCACCACCCTGCGCGAGGAAGCCATCGCCCTCGGCATCCCCGGCGAGGATTTCGACGCCATCGTCCGGCCCGAGACGATGATCGCCCCGGGCTGACGAGGCGTGGCGCGGCTGGATCGCCCACGCCACGACTTCGTGCTAGGATTCCGGGATGGGAAAGGCCGAGCTCAGACTCGAGATCGATCAGGCGCTGCTGGATGAGGCACGCGCGCTGAATATCGACGTCGAGGCCCTGACCGTCGAAAGTCTCAGATCCGTGCTGGACCATAAGCGTGCTGGTGTCGTTCCAGACCCCGACAAGGCCCGTCAGTGGGCCTCCGAAAACGCTGAGGCCATCGCCCTGCACCGTGACCGGATCGACCGCCACGGTGTGTTTGGCGAGGATGTCCGCACCTGGTGATCCGCCAGTTCGACATTCTGGACAATCCGGCGCCGCGATCCCGCGAGATCGCCCCCTTCGTGATGGTCGTGCAGTCCCACCTCTACGATGAGGGGCCGACGGTGCTGGTGGCCCCGCTCTTCCGCATGCCGGATGAGGCGGTCCTTACGAAGGTGACCCTGAGGGTTGTCCACGCGAATGAGGCGTTCGTGTTGATGCTCTCAGAACTGGCGGCGTTGGATCGCCGCTCGCTCGGGGCGACCCGAGGGTCGCTGGGTGACCGTGAAGACGACATCCGCCGCGCGCTGGATCGGCTGCTCACCGGCTTCTGACGCGAAAAGGCCCTGCCGACGATAGCGGGGCCTTCCAGAATGTCGGCGGACCAGCCTACGGCTTGTCGGTCCAGCGGGCCTTGGCCTCGTCTTCGGTGAGGTTGAGGTGGACGTGCTCATCGACGCGGGTCACCCAGTCCATGGGGATCATCCGGTGTTTGAAGCCGGTGTCGAGATCCAGCTTGGCCAGCTCGATCTGGTTGCCCTTGACGTGGTCAACGCGGCCGATGCGACCGCCGTCCGACCCAATGACGTCCATATGTTCCTTGATGGCTTCCAGCATGGTCATGCTCCCTGTCTGTTGGATGTCTCCAATCAACGGGAAGGGGCAGAAGGCCGTTGCATACGGCAGCGCTGAAAGACGCGTCAGGGTTTGTCGCGAATGGTGCGTCCGACAGGCGCCAGCGCCAGCTTGGCCAACTCCAGATCCTTGATGGCGAACGGGATGCCGATGATGATGATGGCCTCAAAGAAGGCCGCGATCAGGTGGCTGAGCGCGATGTACCAGCCGGCAAAGATGAACCAGATGACGTTCAACACCACACCCACCGGGCCGGCGCCGATGTCGCCGGCGTCCGGGTCGCGCCAGACGACCTCGCGCCCGAACGGCCACAGGGTATAGGCGCCGATCCGCCAGGCCGCGAAGGTCCACGGCAGGCCGACGATGGTCAGCGCCAGCAGCGCCCCGCCAAAGAACCAGCCGAAGGCCGAGATCAGGCCGCCGAAGATCAGCCAGAGAACGTTGAGAATGAGTCGAATGAGGTCCATGCGCGGAAATATAAGGACGGACCCGGCTGGCACCGAGTGAATTCCCTGACATGCTGGAGTAGGCTTCGCCACATGGCCGAGATCATCAACCTGAACCGCGCCCGCAAGGCGCGCGCCAAAGCCGAGAGCAAGGCGGCCGCAGAAGCCAGCCGCGCACGTCACGGGCGGACCCGCGCCGACCGGACCGGGCAGGACGCCGCGCGAAACCGCGCAGACCGCCACCTGGACGGCCACAAACGGGAAGACGACGATGAGTGATCCCCGCTAGGACAAGCGTGTCAGCCACGGACTGATCCTGCTGATGGTCATGTTGCGCCGCAAGGCCATGATCGAGGAGGCGCGAAAATCCGCAAAGAGCGGCAAGAAGGCCGCGAAACGGGATCTCGACGATCCGGACGCTAGCTGACCTTCGGCGCGCGGATCAGCAGGACCTGACCGGCCAGTACCAGGGCGAGGCCGATCAGGGCCGTCAAACCAAAGCTGGCCCCCTCGAACAGCACCGACACCAGCATGGCGATGGGCGGGGTGAGGGCCGAGATATAGCTGGCCAGAGCATAGCCCCGGCTGCGGGCGATGGTGAAATAGATCACGAACGCGACGACCGAGCCGAACAGCGACAGATAGAGCAGCGAGCCGATGTAGCTGAAGGTGGGCTCGATCCGCCATTCGACCCCCTGCGTCAGGCCGAAGACGGCCAGCATGGCGGTGCCATAGGCCATGGCCCAGGCGGTGGCGGGCATGACGGCTGATCCGGCGACCTGTCCCCTCCAGGCGAAATAGTTGCCGAAGGCCGAGCTGAGCACCGCCAGCGCCGCCATGCCGACGCCAAGGCCCGCCGCCTCAGTCATGTCGCTGCCCAGAATCTCCGAGCCCGACAAAACGGCGACGCCCAAGAGGCCCAGCGCCGCCCCACCCCAGGCCAGAAGCGAGGCCTTTTGCCCGGCGATGACGCGGAACAGCACCAGATTGATGAAGGCCAGACCGGCGAAGATGACCGCGACCACGGCCGACGGCACCCGCTCTTCCGAGGCGTAGACGAAGCCGTAGGAGATGGCGAAGACGAAGGCCCCCTGCCCCAGCGCTGCCAGATGCTGGACCCGGTTCAGACGCAGGGGACGTCGGGTCGCGAGGCAGAAGACAAACAGGGCCAGCGCCGCCAGTCCGAACCGCCAGACAATCGAGACCGTCGGCGCAACCGGCCCCAGTTGCAGGGTGATGGCATACCAGGTCGTGCCCCAGATGATGGCGCACACGACAATGCCCGCAATCAACCAGCGGGTGGCAACAGGGACGGCAGACGGAGCAGGCACGGGGGCAACCATGGGAGCGGGAGACGCCCGGACCCTTGCGCCGAATCGCCTGCCATTGCGAGCCTTGCCCGGGGTTCGGCGGTCACATCGGGTTCCAGCCGGTTTCAGCCGGGGCACTTTCCCTGTAACGCTTGGGCGGCTGGTCCATTAGGGCCGGGAGCGTTGCGCGTCACGGCGGGGATAATGGAACATCAGGCACTGGTACTGGCGGCGATCGGCGTGCTGGGAATTGGCGCGCAATGGGTCGCGTGGAAGACCGGCTGGCCCGCCATTGCCCTGATGCTGCTGGCCGGAATCATCGGCGGACCTGTCACCGGCTTTATCCGTCCCGAAGAGGTCTTCGGCCCTCTGCTGGAGCCGATCATCGCCCTGGCCGTCGCCATCATCCTGTTCGAGGGCGGGCTGAACCTGAACTTTCGCGAGCTGCGCCACGCCGAGGGCGCGGTCCACCGGCTGGTGTTTCTGGGCGTGCCGATCGCCTGGGCGCTGGGAGCGCTGGCCTGCTATTATGTCGCCGGGCTGATCTGGCCGGTGTCCATCCTGTTCGCCGGGATTCTGGTGGTCACCGGGCCGACCGTGATCCTGCCCCTGTTGCGCCAGACCAACCTGGCCCAGCGGCCCCGCGCCATCCTCAAGTGGGAAGCCATCGTCAACGATCCGCTGGGCGCCCTGTGTGCCGTGCTGACCTATGAGGTCCTGCACCGCGCCGGCGAGGGCGATACGGTCGTCGGCGTGGTCATGTCGCTGCTGCTGGCCGCTGTGGTCGCCGGCTTGATCGGCTGGGGTGCGGCCCGGATCGTCGCCTGGGCCTTCCCCCGGGGCTATGTGCCCGAATTCCTGAAGTCGCCCATCCTGCTGATCACCGTGATCGGCGTGTTCGTCGGCGCCAATATGATTCAGGAGGAGTCCGGCCTGCTGACCGTGACGGTGATGGGCGTGGCGCTGGCCAATATGAAGCTGGCCAGCTTCCGCGACTTCATGCATTTCAAGGAGAACGTCACCGTCCTGCTTGTGTCCGGCGTGTTCGTGATGCTGTCGGCCTCGCTCAATCTCGAGGTGCTGCGCCAGTTCGAATGGCGGTTCCTGGCCTTTCTGCTGGTGCTGCTGTTTCTGGTGCGACCGGCGACTGTACTCCTCAGCCTCGCCTTCAGCCGGGTGCCGATGCGCGAACAGCTGTTCATCGGCTGGATCGCCCCTCGCGGCATTGTCGCCGTGGCCATCAGCGGCCTGTTCGCGCTGAAGCTGGGCGAGCTTGGCTATGCCGACGGCGGCACCCTGGTCACCCTGTCGTTCGCCGTGGTGATCGCCACCATCCTTGCGCACAGCTTTACCGCCAAACTGGCCGCCCGCTGGCTCAAGGTCACAGGATCGGGTGACAAGGGCGTCCTGATCGTGGGGACGACGCAGTGGAGCCTGTCGCTGGCGGAACTGCTCAAGTCGCTGAACATCCCGGTGCTGATCGCCGACACCAGCTGGCAACGTCTGGCCACGGCCCGGCAACGGGGCATGCGGGTCTTCCACGGCGAAATCCTGGCCGAGGTGACAGAGGATCATGTCGACATGAGCGAGTTTCAGGCTCTCGTCGCGACCACGGACAACGAGGCCTATAACGCGCTGGTCTGCAATGAACTGGCCCCCGAGGTCGGGCGACATGCGGTGTTCCAGCTGGGCGACACCTCGGACGACAATCCGCGCGCCCTGCCCCCCACCCTGCGCGGCCGGACCCTGTTCGCCTCGGGTCTCGGGGTCGAGGAGATCGCGCGGCGCGAACGAGAGGGCTGGGACTTCCGCAAGACCCGGCTTACCGACAAATATACGCTCGAGGACGCGCGCGCCGACCTGCCGCCCGATGCGGATCTGCTTGTGCTGGTGCGCGACGGCGGCAAGCTGCACTTCTTCAGCCACGCCTCGCGGCCGAAACCCCAGCCCGGTGACACCGTGGTATCCTATGCCCCGCTGCGCGAGCCTGCTCTGGCCCGCGCCAAGAAAACACCGCCCCCGAAAGGAGACGAAGGCATGATCCCGCTTCCTTCGCCGTCAGGCACATGAGACCTCTCTTTCCCGCCTTGCTGGGTCTGGGGCTGATCGTATCCGCCTGTCAGGACCGACCCGAGCCGGCTCCTGAGCCGGTAGAACCGCCCACGCCCCGCGTCGAGACGGAGACGCCGCCTGAAGGCACATCGATCATGCGCCCTGAAGTGCTGGCCGAGGCCGAGCCGCCTGCGCCCCTGCCCGATCCCGTCGAGGCCAGGGTCCTGTTCGGACTGGGCGAGACGACGTTGACGGATGAGGCCCGCGCCATGCTGGACGCCCTGATTGAGGGCAAGGCGCTGGCCGACGGAAACTGGTCCCTGACGCTGACCGGGCGAACCGATGCCAGTGGCGATGCCGAGACCAATCAACGGGTGGCACAAGACCGTGCTGAAGCGGTGCGGGCCCATCTGGTTGAGCGAGGCGTGCCGGGGGCTCGTATCGAGGTCGTCGCGGCCGGAGAGCCAGAGCTGGACGCCGCCACCGCCGCCAGCCCGATGCAGCACCGCCGCGTCGATATCCGGGCCGAGGCCCGTCGCTAGACGCCCTGGCCGCGCAGCTTCAGCGACTGGCGAACCCCGGCCGGGACCGACAGGTAGATGTCCGGCGTGCCGATACCGAGCCGCTGACGGGCCTCATCCAGCGGACAGGCGAACAGGGCCTCGTAATCCAGCCCGGGCAGCCATTTGGCGCGCCGTCCCATCTGCCAGGCCTGCCAGACGGCGCGACGGGCCGGGACGCTGTGGTTCTCGCGCTGGGTTTCCCGGGCCGCGCCCCAGCCAATGAAGGCGAAGCCCAGACTGCCGGTCTGGCCGTAGGAAAACGACACCACACAGGCCTCGCCGAGAGCGTCGGTCTCAAAGCCGGTCAGCACATGCCAGATGTCGTGCACATCACGCAGACGTCGCGAATACCACACGGTCGGATGCTCGGCGTCGATGAAGGGCACGACTTCGCGCTCTACCTGGGCCAGACCGTCGGCGGTGAAGCCGCGCACCTCGCGGAACGCCCGATAGGTGGCGCCGACCGAGCCCTCGGGGAAGCGGGCCAGCCAGTCGGGGTCATCCAGCTTGTGCGCCAGTTCCTCGCGCAGATAGGCTTGGCGCCCGCCCTCGAAGGTGCGCAGCAGCTTTTGATAGCCGCGCGTGGTCGAGCGACCGTTGAGGGCCTTCATGATCTCGAACACCTGGGTGGTGTCTTCCTTGTTCCGCACAAGCCGCCGGAAGGCCCGAAACGCGGTCAGGGGGCGCAGACGCTCGACCCGCACCGGATTGAAGCTGTCGATGCCGGGGATATGTGTGACAAGGTCGGTCATGGCGGGTTCCGGACAGGACGGTTGCTTTAGCATACCCTCAGCCCGTCTGGACGTCACGCCCGATCAGGAGGGGCCATGCTGAAGAAGAAGTCCGTCCTGCTGGCCGGCCATGCGACATCCATCGCGCTGGAGCCGGAATTCTGGGCCGTTCTGGAGGCTCGCGCGGCGGCGCTGGATATCAGTCTGGCCGCACTGCTGAAGCAGATCGACGCCACGCGTGGGCGGCGGCCACTGGCCTCGGCCTGCAGGGTCAAGGCACTGGAATGGGTGGTGCAATCCGCTCCGGAAAGTCCTGCTTCCGATAGCGTTTGACTCGCCGGGTCATCGGCGCATGGTGCGGAGATATCCACAGGATGCTCCCATGAAAATCGATCCACGTCTTGTCCCCGCAGTCATTGTGGCCGGGGTGATTTCGGTTGGCTTGATCGGGGCCGGAGCCCTGATCGGTCAGGGCGTGGTCAACGCCCGCGTCGGCGACCGGGTGGTGACCGTGCGCGGCCTGTCCGAGCGAGACGTCGTGGCCGACCTCGCCATCCTGCCGGTCCGGTTCACGGCGACAGGCGAGATCCTGTCCGAGGTGCAGGCGCGCATTGATGCGGACCTGGCGACGGTCCGGCAGTTCCTCGCGGCCCAGGGCTATCCCGCCGACGCCATCACCCTCGGGCGGCTGGAGGTCACAGACATGCAATCGCGGGAGTACGGCGGCCAGAACAACGGGCCGCGCTTCATTCTGGCGCAGACGGTGATTGTACGGACGACGGATGTGGACAGGGTCCAGACCACGACGCGGTCGCTCAACGATCTGGTCCGGCAGGGGGTGGTCATTCAGGACTTCAGCGGGCCGACCTATGTCTTCACCCAGCTGAACGATGTGCGCCCGGAAATGATCGCGGAAGCCACCGCCTCGGCCCGCACAGGCGCCGAACAGTTTGCCAAGGACTCGGGCACACCGCTGGGCCCGATACGTGAAGCGACCCAGGGGTCGTTCCAGATCCTGTCGCGCGATGAGATCGGCGACGAAAGCCAATCCCCCGACAAGAAGGTGCGGGTGGTGACGACCGTCCGCTACAGCCTGCGCTAGGCCATAACGGACGGTCGATCACATCGGCTTATTCAGCCGGCGCGGGCGTAGGGACGTCAGGTGCCGACACTTCAGGCATATCGACGTCGACGTCGATGTTCTTGTCCTGGGTGCCCATGCCACCGCCTGCAAAGACGAAATAGGCGATGATGGCCAGAACGACGACGACCCCGCCTACGATGAAGGCCAGCCCGGCATTGCCGCCGCCGCCGCCGCCGTTGTTGCCACCCGTATTGTTCGATTGATCCGACATGTCTTCCTCCGGTTAAACCTGCTGATCCAAACGGAGGCGAACGGCACAGGTTCCCGCCAACCTCTGTATTGCTGCAGGCGGTGGCCTTGGCGTGCGCCGGTTCCTATTATGTTTCGCTCATGTCCGACTCGCTCCCCCTCTCTCCCCGCATTTCCGACCTGGCCCGGGCGGCCGCGCCCCTGCCCGACTATCTGCGGGGGCTGAATCCCGAACAGCGTGAGGCTGTCGAGACGACCGAGGGCCCGTTGCTGGTGCTGGCGGGGGCGGGCACGGGCAAGACGCGTGTGCTGACCACGCGGCTGGCGCACATTCTGGCGACCGGCAAGGCGCGCCCGTGGGAGCTGCTGGCCGTCACCTTCACCAACAAGGCCGCGCGCGAGATGCGGGAGCGGATCACCCATCTGATCGGGCCGTCGGCCGAGGGCCTGCGTTGGCTGGGCACCTTCCACTCGATCGCCGCCCAGATCCTGCGCCGTCACGCCGAGCTGGTGGGCCTGCGGTCCAGTTTCACCATTCTGGACACGGACGATCAGGAACGGCTGCTGAAACAGCTGATGGAAGCCGAGGGGATCGACACCAAGCGCTGGACGCCCCGCACCCTGGCCAGCCTGGTCGACCACTGGAAGAACCGCGGCTGGACGCCGGCCAAACTTCCGGGGACGGAGGATTTCGCTAACGGCAAGGCCAAGTCGCTGTACGCCGCCTACCAGAACCGGCTGAAGACCCTGAACGCTTGCGACTTTGGCGATCTGTTGCTGCACAACCTGACGATTCTTTCCGAGCATGCAGATATTGCAGAGGAATATCGCCGTCGGTTCCGCTACATTCTGGTCGACGAATATCAGGACACCAATGTCGCCCAGTATCTGTGGCTGCGGCTGCTGACGTCCTCGACCGGCAATGTCTGCTGCGTCGGCGATGACGACCAGTCGATCTATGGCTGGCGCGGGGCCGAGGTCGACAACATCCTCCGCTTCGAGCGCGATTTTCCCGGCGCGAAGATGGTGCGGCTGGAGCGCAACTATCGCTCGACCGGCAATATCCTGGGCGCGGCCTCGGGCCTGATCGCCGGCAACCGTGACCGGCTGGGCAAGACCCTGTGGACCGAGGATGAGGGCGGCGACAAGGTGCGCGTGCGCGGCGTCTGGGACGGCGAGGCCGAGGCCCGTCTGATCGCTGACGAGATCGAGACAGCGCGCAAGACGGGGCTGAAATACAAGGACATGGCCGTCCTTGTTCGCGCGTCGTTTCAGATGCGGGCGTTCGAGGAACGGTTCGTCATGCTGGCCATCCCCTATACGGTGATCGGGGGGCCGCGTTTCTTCGAACGGGCCGAGATCCGTGACGCCCATGCCTATCTCCGGCTGATCCAGTCCGAGGACGACGATCTGGCCTTCGAGCGGATCGTCAATGTGCCCAAGCGCGGCATCGGCGACACCTCGGTTCAGAAGATCCTGCACCTGGCGCGCACCGCCGGCATATCCGCCATGGCGGCTGTCCATCGGCTGATCGAGTCGGACGAGCTTCAGGCCCGGACACGCACGGCCTTGGCCGGCTTTGCACGCGACCTGCACCGCTGGCGCACGCTCGCCTCGGACACCCCCCACCCCCAGTTGACCGAAGTCATTCTGGAGGAGAGCGGCTATACCGACATGCAGAAGGCTGACCGGCTGACCGGCCAGACGCGGCTGGATAACCTCAAGGAGCTGGTCCAGGCCATGCAGGGCTTTGACTCCCTGCAGGCCTATCTGGAGCATGTCTCGCTGGTGATGGAGATGGAGCGGGCCTCGGGCGACGACTCCGTCCAGATCATGACCCTGCACGGCGCCAAGGGGCTGGAGTTCCCGTTGGTCTTCCTGCCCGGCTGGGAGGAAGGCGTCTTCCCCAGCCAGCGGAGCATCGACGAGAAGGGCGAAAAGGGCCTCGAGGAGGAACGTCGCCTCGCCTACGTCGGCCTGACCCGCGCGCGCCGCGATGCCCGCATCAGCTTTGCCGCCAACCGTCTGGTCTATGGCCGCTGGACCGCCCAGATGCCCAGCCGATTCGTCGACGAACTGCCGATCGACAACGTCCAGCCGGAAAGCGAGACCGGCTATTACGGCGCCGCCCCCAGCGCCCGTCAGGTGCAGGACCGGTGGTCCGAAGGCACAACCTTTGGCGGCGGGTACGACAGCCCGGGCTGGAAGCGCGCCCAGCAGAGGGCGACCTCCGGCTCGGCCCAGCGCACCCCGCCCATCGATGGCGTCGCCCGCCGCATCGAAAGCCCGGCAACGGCGGCCCCTTCGGGCCAGTGGAGCCGGGGCGAGCGCGTGTTTCACCAGAAGTTCGGCTATGGCCGCATCCAGGGGATCGAGGGCAACAAGCTGCGCGTCGCCTTCGACAAGGCCGGCGAGAAGAAGGTCATCGACAGCTTCGTCGAGAAGGCGTGAGCGATCACATGGTCGGGGCTACCGAAATGGAGTATTATCGCGCATGCCCGACGGTAGCCTGACCCTCAAGCTCAGCGACGCGACGGCCATCCGCATTGCGGAAAAGGCCAAGGTTCTTGGCATGCCGGTCGAACATCTGGCTGCGATGCTGCTCGATCAGCACTTCTTTGATGCTCGCGACGTCGAATGGGGCAATGGCGATCCCGATCAACTCCTTCCACCGCTCGACGTGAATGAGCCTACCCATGCTTGGGAGGACGTGAAGGGCGAGCTTCAGGCGCAGCGTGCCGGGGCCCGCCGCAAGCGCGCGTGAAGGTTCGGCTGTCGGCTCAGGCCAGGACCGATTTGCTTGGGCATATCGCCTGGCTGGATGACCGGTCGCCGTCGGCGGCGGACAGGGCTGAAGCGGCCATCTATCTGGCCATCGACCTGCTGACTCTCTTTCCGCTCAGCGGTTCGTCCTGCGCAGACAGCACACGGCAGTTTCCGGTTCGCTTTGGACGGGACGGATACGTCTTGCGCTACCAAGTCATGCCGGATCACCTGCTGGTGCGCAGGATATTTCACAGTCGCCAGGAGCGGGATTGAAGCCCCTTCCCCAACGCTTCGTTAACGCCAAACGCTCACCTTCCGGGGGTGCGCGCAACAGCCAGAGATTCGGGTTTGTCCCTACCCGCGCCGCCCCTGTGGGAACAGGTGGCGGCGGGGTTTGTGATCGTCATGCTGACGGGGGCGCTGATCGGCCCCGTTTTTGCGCCGGACCAAGGGGAGACGCCGATCCTGCGGCTGATCTGGCTGCCCGTCTATGCCATCACCCTGGGGCTGATTCTTAACCGGCTCGGACGGATGGCATCGGCATGGCCGGCGTGGATCATTCTCGGCCTTCTGACCCTGCTGGCGCTTGCCTCGCGCTACTGGTCAATCGATCCGGGCGTGACCGACCGGCGGGTGATCGCCCTGTTCATGACCAGCGCCTTTGCCGTCTATCTGGGCGTCGCCTTTACCGGGGCACAGCTGCCGCGTCTGCTGATGCATACCGGCCTCGTGATGGCGATCGGCAGTCTGGTCATGGTGTTGGCCTTCCCCGCCATCGGCATCCATCAGGACGACAATGCCGGCCTGTGGCGCGGGCTCTGGTACGAGAAGAACCAGATGGGCATCGTCATGGTGGCAACCGCCGTGGCCTCGGCCGCGGTGCTGGCCGCCCCCGACCGGCACGAACGGACGGTCTGGACAGCCCTGCTGACCCTGGCGATCAGCATCGGCCTGATGCTGGGGACCCAATCCAAGACCTCGCTGCTGTGTCTGATGGCCGGGCTTGGAGTCATTGGGGGCCTGTGGATCATGCGCCGGGGCGGACCGGTGCTGTCCGTCGTCGCCGTCTGGGGGGCGGTGACCGCTGTCGGCATCGCCGCCTGGGTCTGGACCGACAATTCCGCGCTGATCCTGGAACTGCTGGGCAAGGACCCGACCCTGACCGGGCGGACCGACATCTGGGAAAGCCTGATGCGGCGCGTGGCCGAGCGGCCCTGGACCGGCTTTGGCTACAGCGCCTTCTGGGGCAAGGAGTCGGTGCCAGCCCACTATGTGCGGCTTGAAACCGGCTGGCTGGTGCCGTCGGCCCACAATGGCTGGATCGACCTGCTGGTGCAGGTCGGCTGGCCCGGCGCCGTCCTGGTCGGCACGGTGATGGCCATTACCCTGTTTGCCCTCGTCATCCGTTTGGGCGGACAGGGCTTTCGTGAGGGCGGATTCTCACTGGCCTATCTGCTGGTGTTTGCGCTGTTGAGCGCGTCGGAAAGCGTACTGCTCAGCCACGCCAACCTGCCGTGGGCGCTGTTCCTGGCCCTGACGGCCCGGGCGCTGACGCCCGATCCGATGCCCCGACGCCACACTGCCACGGTTCCGCTTGCCCGACGCCGTAGAGGGGCCTACCTCACCTCCCCTCGAATCGTTCCAAACTGAGGTCATGCCTCCCACCTCCTCGCCGTCCCTGTTCGACCTGCCCGAGCCCGAGCCCGAGAAGCCGGCGGTCGAGCCCGTGCGCCCGGTTGCTGCACCTGTCGCGGCGATCAAGGCGTCAGAGCCGGTGGCGGCTCCTGCGGGCACGACCGGCTATTCCGCCTCCTCGATTGAGGTGCTGGAGGGGCTGGAGCCTGTCCGCAAACGCCCCGGTATGTATATCGGCGGGACGGATGAGCGGGCGCTCCACCACCTGTTCGCCGAAGTGCTGGACAACGCCATGGACGAGGCCGTGGCCCGCCATGCCAAGCTGATCAAGGTCGAGCTGGACGCCGAGGGCTTTCTGTCGGTGCAGGACGACGGCCGCGGCATCCCGGTCGACCCCCACCCGAAACACCCCGGCAAGTCGGCGCTCGAAGTCGTCATGACCGTGCTGCACTCCGGCGGCAAATTCTCGGGCAAGGCCTATGAGACCTCGGGCGGCCTGCACGGCGTGGGCGTGTCCGTCGTCAACGCCCTGTCGGACCAGCTGGAGGTCACCGTCTGGCGCGACGGCTTTGAGTGGCACCAGAGCTTCTCACGCGGCCTGCCGCAGGGCGGCCTCGAAAAGCGTCAGCCGTCCAAGAAGCGCGGCACCCTGATCCGCTTCCGGCCAGACGCCGAAATCTTCGGCACCGGCGTGGCGTTCAAGCCCGCGCGCCTGTTCCGCATGACGCGGTCCAAGGCCTATCTGTTCCGGGGCGTGGAAATCCGCTGGACCTGCGCGTCCGAACGGATCGTCGATGCGACGCCCGAGACGGCGGTCTTCCACTTCCCCAATGGTCTGGCCGATGCCCTGGTCGAGCGGATCGGCGAGCTTGAGACCGTCACCCCGACCTTCAGCGGCCGGGTCGAGCGCAAGGGCGAGGCCGGGGCCGTCGAATGGGCCGTGACCTGGAGCCCGATCGGCTTTGGCGAGGCCGACGGCTTCGTCCAGTCCTATTGCAACACGGTCGCCACGCCCGATGGCGGCACCCATGAGGCGGGCTTCCGCGCCGCTCTGGTCAAGGGCCTCAAGGCCTATGGCGAGCTGTCCAACGAGAAGCGCGCCGCCATTATCACCGCCGAGGATGTCATCGCCAATGCCGGTGCCCTGATCTCGGTCTTCATCCGCAATCCCGAATTCCAGGGCCAGACCAAGGACCGGCTGTCGTCGCCCGAGGGGCAGCGGCTGGTCGAGGCCCTGCTGCGCGATCCGTTTGACCACTGGCTGACCGAAAGCCCGAAACAGGCCAACGCCCTGCTGGGCTTTGTCATCGACCGGGCCGAGGACCGGCTGAAGCGCCGCAAGGACAAGGAAGTCCAGCGCGCCGCCGCCACCCGCAAGCTGCGCCTGCCGGGCAAGTTGGCGGACTGCACCCGTCAGGCGGCCGAGGGCACCGAACTGTTCATCGTCGAGGGGGATTCGGCCGGCGGCTCGGCCAAGCAGGCGCGCGACCGGGCCACCCAGGCCATCCTGCCGCTGCGGGGCAAGATCCTGAACGTGGCCTCGGCCACGGCGGACAAGCTGCGCGCCAATATCGAACTGTCCGATCTGGCGCTGGCCCTCGGGGTCCAGCCGGGCAACCGGTTCAACCTCGGCGATCTTCGCTATGAGCGGGTCATCATCATGACCGACGCCGACGTGGACGGCGCCCACATCGCCGCCCTGCTGATCACCTATTTCTATCGCGTCATGCCCGAGGTGGTCCGTGAGGGCCGGCTGTTCATGGCCCTGCCGCCGCTGTACCGCATCCAGGCGGGCAGCCTGTCGGAATACGCCCGCGACGACGCCCACCGCGACGAGCTGCTGGCCACCACCTTCAAGGGCCGCAAGGTCGAGATCGGTCGCTTCAAGGGCCTGGGCGAGATGATGGCGTCCCAGCTCAAGGAAACCACCATGGATCCGAAGAAGCGGACCTTGGCGCGCGTTACCCTGCCCGAGTCCGAGGACGAAATCGCCGATCTGGTCGAGCGGCTGATGGGCAAGAAGGCCGAACCGCGCTTCGACTTCATCCAGCAGAACGCCCGCTTTGCACAGGCCGATCTGGACCTGTGACGATCCGTCCCGCAATCGTCATCGAATGGTGATGATCCGGGCATGTTGAGGCGGCATACACGGGGCACAAGGAGAGCCCCATGTCCCTGATCCGTCGACAGCTGCTGACCGCCGGTGCTGCCGGCCTGGCCTTCTCCGGCCTCGCCCGTTTCGCCCATGCGCAGTCTGAAGAGACCTATATCAATGAGGTCGAGGGCTATGGTCCGCTGAAGACGGACCCCGCCGGGCTTATGGATCTGCCAGAGGGGTTCACCTATCAGGTCATCTCCCAGAGCGGCGACACCATGGATGACGGGCTGTTCGTGCCCGGCCAGCCGGATGGCATGGGCTGTTTCGACCTCGGCGGCGGGCGCGTGGCGCTGGTCCGCAATCACGAACTGAAGGGCTCCAGCGCCCTGCACCGGAACCTCGGGCCGGGCGGTCTGAATCAGGAGCGCATCAACGGCGTCGATGCCGCGCTGTCGTATGACACCTACAAGGACGGGCGCCCCCTGCCGGGCGGCACCACGACTCTTGTCTATGACCTCGAGAGCCGCCAGACGGTTCGCGAATATCTGTCACTGATCGGCACCTCGACCAACTGCTGCGGCGGCATCACCCCCTGGGGCAGCTGGCTGACCTGCGAGGAGAACACCGAACTGCCGGAGACGGACAACGTCACCCGGCCGCACGGCTTTGTCTTCGAGGTCCCGGCCACGGCCGAAGGACTGGTCGAGCCCGTGCCGCTCAAGGCCATGGGCCGGTTTGATCACGAGGCGGTCTGCATCGATCCGCGCACCGGCATTGTCTATCTGACCGAGGACATGAACGACGGCCTGTTTTACCGCTTCATTCCCAATGTTCCGGACAAGCTGGCCGAGGGTGGCACGCTGCAGGCCATGGTGATCCGGGGTCAGGGCGGTGCCGATACCCGCAACCAGGACAGCCGGTCATGGAACGTCGGCGACTGGCTGGAGGTCGACTGGATCGACATGGAGGACGTCGAGTCGCCGAAAGACGACCTGCGCCAGCGCGGCCATGCAGCGGGCGCGGCCCTTGTGGCACGCGGCGAGGGCCTGTGGTGGGGGCAGGACGAGCTTTACATGACCGCGACCTCGGGCGGGCCGGTCCGCCGCGGTCAGGTCATGCGCCTGCAGCCGAACGTCGACGGCGGGCCCGACCGCCTGCAGCTGTTCGTCGAGAGCACCGACGAGAAGATGGTCAATATGGCCGACAATCTGACCATCGCGCCGTGGGGCGACCTGATCCTGTGCGAGGACAACTATTCCAGCCAGATCCGCAACCACATCAAGGGCGTAACGCCCGACGGCAAGCTCTATACGATCGCCCGCAATGTGTTCACCGGCAATGCCGAGTTCGCCGGCGCCTGCTTCTCGCCGGACGGCCAGGTGCTGTTCGTCAACATCATGTACCCGGGCATGACCCTGGCGATCAGAGGCCCATGGACCTCGGTCCGGCGATAAACCGCCGGGGCCGCGACCGCATCACCAGCCACAGATTGACCGTCGCGGCCGCCAGCACTACGGCGGCCCCGGCTTGGTGCAGCACGCCCAGCCAGACGGGCACGGCCTGCATCAGGGTGGCGATGCCCAGCCCCGCCTGTATCATCACGGCTGCCAGCACGACATAGGCCGAGGCCCCCGCCCCTTCGGCCAGTCTCCACCGCCAAGCCTGGACCGCATACACGACCACGGCCAGCATCAGGGCATAGGCGGTCATCCGGTGATTGAACTGGGTCAGGGCCTGATCGTGCAGGAAGGCCAGCGCCCCCTGCCCCCAGTCGACCGGCGCCAGCAAGGCGCCGTTCATCAGCGGCCAGTCGGTATAGACCAGCCCCGCCTTGCCCCCCGCGACCAGCGCCCCCAGCAGGCACTGCACAAACACCAGCCCCAGCAGCAGGCCGGCGCCCAGCGTCCAGCCGGACGGCGACTCGGACCGCTCGGGCCCGTTCAGCGCCTCCAGCCCCGTCCAGATCAGGGCCGAGAAGATCAGCAGCGCCAGCCCCAGGTGGAAGGCCAGCCGCTCGGGCGCCACATCCACCCGGTCCTGCAACCCTGACGACACCATCCACCAGCCGACGGCGCCCTGCATCCCGCCCATAACCAGCAGGATCAGGCACCGCCACACCAGCCGATCCGGCAGCGACGGCAGCCCGACACGCCGCAACAGGGGGATATGGCGGGCCAGAAGGAACACCAGAAACGGCAGGCCAAAGGCCAGACCGATCAACCGGCCCAGTTGCCGGTGGATCCACTCCCACCAGAAAATGCCCTGAAACTCCGACAGGCTCATGCCCGCATTGACCAGCTGGTACTGGGGAATGGCCTTGTACTTGTCGAAGGCTTCCTGCCAGTCGGCCGCGTTCATCGGCGGGATGGCGCCCATCAGCGGCTTCCATTCGGTGATCGACAGGCCCGAACCGGTCAGGCGGGTAATGCCCCCCACCACCACCATGGCGAACACCAGTCCGGCCACAAGGAACAGCCACACGGCCACGGAAACGCTACGCTCGGGCTGACCAAATCGGTTCATTCAAAGCTCGCCACGGGTACACTACAGTGAAAGGCCGATGGACCCGACCTCGATACAGGCGATATGCCTGTCGATGACGGCAAGATCGAGTCGCTTCTGACGGTCATGCCGTCGCACAGGATCGGAGACGGATATGGGCAATCTGGACATCGCGGTGGCCGTCATCCTGACAGCCGCCCTGGCCTTCGGGTTTGATGCCGTGACCGGACGGCGGGGCCTGGCCGCGCCGCTGCTGGTGGCCTTCACCGGCGCCCTGTGCGGCGGCTTTCTGGCCGTGCGGGTGTTCGGCGTGGCGACCATGGACCAGTGGCCGTGGGTCATCTGGTCGGTCGTCGGGGCGGCGCTGGCGCTGGGGGCTCACTTCCTGTTCCGGAATACCCGCTGATGCCGGTGCGCGTCCGGCGTCTGGTGGCCATGATCGGCATCATCGCCTTTCTGGCCTTCTACATCTGGGCCGTGCTGGCGATCCACGCCCTCCTGCCGCGCTCCTTCTGGACCGACCTGATCTTCTATCCGATCGCCGGCATCGCCTGGGGCATCCCCCTGTTCCCCCTGCTGAAATGGGCCGAGCAAGAGCCCCCGCCCCGCTGACCCGCGCCCTTCGGGAACTTTAAAATTCCTGCCAGCTTTCCATATCCATACGGAACGAACCGGATGGAGTGACGACACGATGGCAGGCGGCTGGACACGCGACGGCGCGGTTCTTGACCAGATCGAGGACACGGTCGGCGACGGTGTGTCGTCGGCGCGCGCCCGCCTGCCCACCGGTCCCGGCACGGAAGAGTGCATCGAGTGCGGCGAGGATATTCCCGAACGGCGGCGCCTGGCCCTGCCCGGCGTCACCACCTGCGTCCAGTGCCAGTCCGGCCGCGATGCCACCATCCGCCACTCCGCCATCAACCGCTGCGGCAGCAAGGACAGCCAGCTGCGGTAGGCGCCGCGGGGGCGAGCGCGACGTCTGCTCGAGCCCGACGAACATGGCCCCGCCGGAGAGTCTGCAACACCGCCAGTCACCGACCAACGGACTTGCGGGAGGTCTCGGAAGGGTTAGGAGTGGACCTCATAGATTATGTAGAATGAGTCCCGCGACCACGGCAGCCGCTGCAGCCAGTAGGGCCAATCTGGCTGTCCAGATCAGGAGCCATGAGAAAGGGGACCGCACGTCTCCACGTCGGGCGGTAAACAGCCTGCCTTGGATGCTAATCACCCCTCGGTTCCACCCACGCGGATTAGAAACCCATTCTAGGCCGGCTGCGCCCAAGAAGGTGAGTCCGTGGACAACCAGGGCCACCCAAGCGACTGCAAAGAAGAATTCGCCATCCACGATTTGCACATTAGTCGACCAGCCGAACTTCCGCTATGGGTCGAGATCGGTCATCGGCGCCATGCCAGATTGCGGACCCTGGACCAGCCCGCGACAACCGCCGCAATTGCAAAGGGGCCGCTCGAGTGCGACCCCTTCAACCAACCGTCTTCATTGCGGAAGATGGTCGGAGCGACAGGATTCGAACCTGCGACCCCTTGACCCCCAGTCAAGTGCGCTACCAGGCTGCGCCACGCTCCGAAGGCGCTCCCTATAGACGGGGAGCCGTTGCGTCGTAAACCCAAATTGGGGCTGGGCGGCACAATAAAGCTGTCAGCGGCTGAGGGCGGCTTCCAGTCGGCTTTGCGCGGCCTCAATGTCGCGCAGGACCTCGGCCAGACGCTGGCGCTGGTCGGAGGACAGGCCGGTCGGAGCCGGCTGCGCTGCCGGCCGCACCGGCATCTCCGGAACGGGGGCTTCGGGTGCGGGTCCGGCCGCCTCCTTGCCCAGGATGCGCTTGATGCCCTGGGCCTTGTGCAGGCGGGCCACGCCCTTGAGCGTCAGCCCCTCTTCATGCAGCAGGCGCCGCACGCCCTTCAGGATGTCGATGTCCTCGGGGCGATAGAAACGCCGTCCGCCGGCGCGCTTGACGGGCGACACGAAGGCGAACTTGGTCTCCCAGAAGCGCAGCACATGCTGGGGGACGCCGACCTCGGTGGCGGCTTCGGAAATACTGCGAAAGGCTTCGGGGCTTTTGGCCACGCGCGGCCCTCCGTTCAGCCAGCGGCGCCGTGGACGCGGCTTTTCATGATCTGCGAGGCCCGGAAGCTGATCACCCGGCGCGGATTGATGGCGGCGGGTACGCCGGTCTTGGGATTGCGGCCCATGCGGGCGCGCTTTTCGCGGACCTGAAAGACGCCGAACCCGGACAGTTTTACGGTCTCGCCGCGTTCCAGCGATTCGACGATCAGACCGAGGGTCCGTTCGACCAGCGTCGCGCATTCATTGCGCGACAGGCCCAGCGCTTCGTGCACGGCGTCGCACAGATCGGCCCGGGTCAGCGTGTGATGGTCGTCCAAGCGTCCCTCCCCTCTCTGAAGTTCCAACCGCCAATAAAGGCTGAAAGGCGTTGAAATGGAAAGGCGTAAATTCGTTTTACAGGCGAAGCGCGCAGGCGCCCCACGTCAAACCGCCACCCATGGCCTCCAGCAGGACCAGATCGCCGCGCTTGATGCGACCGTCGCGGATGGCTGAATCGAGGGCCAGCGGGATAGACGCGGCCGAGGTATTGGCGTGCATTGCGACCGTCGAGACAACCTTGTTCTCGTCCAGACCCAGGCGGTCGCCGACCCCCTTGATGATGCGCTGATTGGCCTGGTGCGGCACGAACCAGTCGACATCGGCGATCTCGATCCCGGCGGCCTTGGCGGCAGCGGTGATGGCTTCGGCAATGTTCACAACCGCGTGGCGGAACACCTGATTGCCCAGCATACGCAGATGGCCGACCTGACCGGTCGTGGCCGGGCCCCCGTCGACGTACAGAAGGTCGGTCTTGGTGCCGTCGCAGCGCAGGGCCGAGCCCAGAATGCCGCGATCCGCAGGCGTCCCCTGCCCCTCGACCGGTTCCAGCACCACGGCGCCGGCGCCATCGCCGAACAGCACGCACGTGGTGCGGTCTTCCCAGTCCATCAGCCGGGTCATTTCCTCGGCGCCGATGACCAGCGCGCATGTCGAGGTGCCGCGCGCGACAAAGCCGTCGGCCACGCTCAGCGCATAGACAAAGCCCGAGCACACCGCCTGGATGTCGAACGCCACACAGACCGGCACGCCCAGCTTGCGCTGCACGATCGAGGCTGTGGCCGGAAAGGTCATGTCCGGCGTGGTAGTGGCGACGATGATCAGATCGACATCGGCAGGCGTCCTGCCGGCCTCGGCCAAGGCCTTGCGCGCCGCCTCAACGGCCAGATCGCTGGTCGGCTGGTCGGGCGCCGCCTGATGGCGTTGGCGAATGCCGGTCCGCTCGACGATCCATTCGTCAGAGGTATCGACGAATTTCGCCAGATCGGCATTGGTCACGACCTTTTCCGGCAGATAGGCACCGACGCCGGTCACGGCGCTACGAACAACAGTCACTGGGCAGTCTCCACACCGGTCCCGGACGCCGATCCGGCATCGTCCTCCTCGAGGACGGTCGTCATGCGCTTCAGATTGGCGCTGACCTTGGTCATATAATCACTGCGGGCCAGGTCGCCAGCCACGCGGATGGCATTGCCGAACCCATAGGCGCTGGCACCGCCATGGCTTTTGACGACGATGCCGTTCAGGCCCAGCAGGGGCCCGCCGTTGATGGCATTGGGGTCGATGCGGTTGCGCATCTTCTTCAGCGCCGGCAGAGCCATCATGGCCCCGAACCGCGACGGCAGACCCGACATCAGCGCTTCCTTCAGCAGGGCCGAGATGAAGCGCGCCGTGCCCTCGGCCGTCTTCAGCGCGACATTGCCGGTAAAGCCGTCGGTGACGATCACATCGACCGTGCCCTTGGCGATGTCATCGCCCTCGACAAAGCCGTGATAGTCCAGATCAAACGCCCCGCTGCGCAGCAGGCGGTGGGCCTCGCGCACCTGTTCGTGGCCCTTCATGTCTTCCGAGCCAACATTCAGCAGGCCGATGGTCGGGCGTTTCGTGCCGTGGACCGCCGTCTGGAAGGCTTCACCCATGATGGCGAACTCGATCAGCTGGGCCGCGTCACAGTCGATATTGGCGCCGACGTCCAGCACCGCCGTGATACCGCGCAGGGTCGGCCAGCTGGCGACGATCGCGGGCCGCTCCAGTCCCGGCGCAGCCATGCGCAGCTGCAGCTTGGAGATCGCCATCAGGGCGCCGGTGTTGCCGGCCGAGACGATGGCGGCGGCCTCGCCGGACTTCACCGACTCGATGGCGTTCCACAGGCTCGAGCCCTTGCCCCGCCGCAGGGCCTGGGCCGGCTTTTCGTCCATGGCCACGACCTTGTCGGTGTGGCGGACGTCGATCCGGTCTGCGGGCAGGCGATGCGCCCGGACCTGGGCCTCGATGGCAGCCGCATCGCCATGAACCAGAAACCGGAGGTCCGAATCGGGATGGGCTTTCAGATAGTCCGCAACGCCGCCCACAACCACGGAGGGGCCGTGGTCGCCGCCCATGGCGTCCAGCGAAATGACGAGGGTCTTCGACAAGCAGAAAAACTCCTGGGGGCCGGTCGGCTCGGGTGCCGGACGATAGCGCCCGGCCCGCCGGATGCAACCGTTCTGCCGAGTCAGTCGTCGCTATCGGTGCGCGGCTTCACATGGCCCTTCAGCACGGCAAAGGGCGAGATCTCGGCTGTTTCCTCCGGGGCCTCGAACACGGCCCCCGGCTTGCGCGGAAACGGGTTAAGCGCCAGCGACAGATGTTCCAGCACATGGCGACTCAGGTCGATCCGCCCGTCGGTGACCAGATCGGGCGCATCCTCCTCCAGACTTACCTCGACCTCGGGGCTGGCGGCGTCCTCATCGGCCTCGACCAGATCCAGGCCAAAGGTCTCGTCGATCTGCTCCTCGACCGGCTCCAGCGTCAGGCCACAGGCCTGGACGGCCTCGGCCGTCAGGCGCCCCGACAGGTGCCAGCCCGCGCGCGAGGGCACCAGCGTCAGCTCGGCCTCGAACCGGGGCAGGTCGAGGATCTTCAGCCACCTGGCGATGGTCCGGCGGGCCTCGGCATCGGGGGCCAGGCTGAAGGTCCGCTTCTCGCCGATCTGGTTGATGCGGACGGCCTCGAGCAGGACGGGCGGTTGGGCACTCATGCGGACACTCCGGCCCAGTCGGGGGCCTTCAGACAGGATTCGACAGACTGGGCCGCCAGACGCTGCCGCGACTCGAGGGCATAACGCGCCAGCCAGGGCGCATGATCCGCACCCGCGCCCGCATAGACATTGCGCTCCAGCGCCTCGGCCAGACCGGCCGCATCGCCCGCACGCAGGGGCGTCTCATAGGCCTGCATGCGGCCGTAGAGCGCCTCGCCCAGCTTGCGCATCTTCTTGGACACAGCGACATCGCCGACCCCCAGCTCCCGCAGGGCGTTGTCGAGCGCCGAGACATAGGTGTCGAACAGGTCCTGGGCCGCATCGCGGGCTGGTGCGGTGTCTTCGTCCCGCAGACGCAGCACCAGCAGCAGCACGTGCAGGGTGTAGAGCTCGAATCGCGCGTCGATCCGGTCGTCGACCCCATGATCGACGTAGAAGTCGCGCGCCCGGGCCCGGGCGACCGCCAGTCCGTAGGCCTCGCGGCCCGGTGTGGCCTTTTCCCTGAGCCCGAGAAGATTTTTCAGCATGATCGTACGGCCCCTTTTCCGCCGCGACGTTGAACTAGGACGCGGCAGGGTCTAGGTCAAAGACCTTGTATTGTCGCAGGCGCTGTCCATGAACCGTTCCAAGTCCCTCGTCGCCGCTCTTGTCCTGTCCGCCGGGCTGGTCGCCTGTGCCCCGGTCGTGGGTGTGCATGGCTTTCAGGCCGTGGATGTGAAGCCCGCCGACATCGCGGTCGGTACCGACACCAAGGAAACCGTGCTGGCCCGGCTGGGCTCGCCGTCGGCCACTTCGGTCTTCGAGGACGACAGCGTCTGGTACTACATCAGCCAGACAACGCGGAAATACACCTTCAACCGGGCCTTCATCGCGCAACGCAATGTGACCGAGATCACCTTCGACGGCGCCGGCAATGTCGCGGGCGTGCGTACCCTCGGCCTCGAAGACGGTCAGGAAGTCGCCATGAACCGCAACGAGACCCCGACCCGCGGTCGCGAGCTGACCATCATCGAACAGCTGCTCGGCAACGTCGGCCGCGGCCAGCTGCCCCGCACCGACGAGGACGTCCCCGGCCAGCGCCGCCCGGACTGACCTTTCATATTCCCACACAGAACAACGCCCCGGAGATTGCTCTCCGGGGCGTTTTCAGTTTCAGGTCTTGATGTCCTCGATCAGCCGATATTCCCGCTGGCCAGCACGGCCAGCAGCAACAGGGCCACGATGTTCGTGATCTTGATCATGGGGTTCACGGCCGGGCCGGACGTATCCTTGTAGGGATCGCCAACCGTATCGCCGGTCACCGCGGCCTTGTGGGCCTCGGATCCCTTGCCGTGAAGCACGCCGTTCGAGTCGGTGAAGCCCTCCTCGATCACCTTCTTGGCATTGTCCCAGGCCCCGCCGCCCGACGTCATCGAGATGGCGACGAACAGACCGGTGACGATCACGCCCATCAGCATGGCACCCAGCGCGGCAAAGGCCGTGGCCTTGTCTGAGATGGCCAGGATGCCGACGAACAGCACGATCGGCGACAGTACCGGCAGCAGCGACGGCACGATCATCTCCTTGATGGCCGCCCTGGTCAGGATGTCGACCGCGCGACCGTACTCAGGCTTGGTCTCATAGGTCATGATGCCCGGGTTCTCGCGGAACTGACGACGAACCTCGGCCACGACGGCCTCGGCCGCGCGTCCGACCGCCATCATCGACATGCCACCGAACAGGAAGGGCAGCAGCCCCCCGAACAGCAGACCGACGACCACATAGGGGTTGGTCAGGCCGAAGTTGATCTCGCCCATCCCGGCAAAGAACGGATAAAGCTCCGGATTGGCCGCGAAGTAGTCGAGGTCAGAGGTATAGGCGGCAAACAGCACCAGCGCGCCAAGGCCCGCCGAGCCGATGGCATAGCCCTTGGTCACGGCCTTGGTGGTGTTGCCCACGGCGTCCAGCGCGTCAGTCGACTGACGCACTTCACTCGGCAGACCCGCCATCTCGGCAATGCCGCCGGCGTTGTCGGTGACCGGACCAAAGGCGTCCAGCGCCACGATCATCCCCGCCACACCCAGCATGGTGGTGGTGGCAATGGCGATGCCGAACAGACCGGCCAGCTGATAGCTGGTGACGATGCCGACGATGATCGTCAGCGCCGGCAGGGCCGTGGATTCCAGCGAGACCGCCAGACCCTGGATGACATTGGTGCCGTGACCCGAGACCGAGGCATTGGCCACCGACCGCACGGGACGGAAGTTCGACCCCGTATAGTATTCGGTGATCACCACGATGGCGGCCGTGACCGCCAGACCGACCAGACCGGCCCAGAACAGGTTCATGGGCTCGATGATCCGCTCACCTGCCTGACCGCCCAGCGCCGTCACCGGTCCACCGACCATCTGGTCGACCACGAACCACAGCGCCGCGACCGACAGTACGCCGGTCACGATCAGCCCCTGGTACAGGGCCCCCATGATGTTGTTGGACTTGCCCAGACGGACGAAGAAGCTGCCGATGATCGAGGTCACGATGCAGACGCCGCAGATCGCCAGCGGCAGCAGCATCATCACATCGACATAGGGCTGGTCGCGGAAGAAGATCGCCGCCAGCACCATGGTGGCGACCGTGGTCACCGCATAGGTCTCGAAAAGGTCAGCGGCCATACCGGCGCAGTCGCCGACGTTGTCGCCCACATTGTCGGCGATGGTCGCGGCGTTGCGGGGGTCATCCTCGGGGATGCCGGCCTCGACCTTGCCGACCATGTCGCCGCCGACGTCCGCACCCTTGGTGAAGATGCCGCCGCCCAGACGGGCAAAGATCGAGATCAGCGAGGCCCCAAAGCCCAGCGCCACCAGACCGTCGATCACTTCACGACCGGTCCGCTCCAGACCCATCATCTCGGTCATGATCGCATAATAGCCCGCGACCCCGATCAGGGCACCGCCCGCCACGAACAGGCCGGTGATGGCGCCCGAGCGGAACGCCAGATCCAGACCCTTGGACAGGCTTTCCGATGCCGCCTGCGCGGTGCGAACATTGGCCCGCACCGAGATCAGCATCCCGGCATAGCCCGCGGCGCCCGAAAGCACTGCGCCGATGACGAAGCCAATAGCGGCCCATTCGCCGATGAGGAAATAGGCCGCGATCAGGATGACGATCCCGACCATGCCGATGGTGGTGTACTGGCGCTTCAGATAGGCCGAGGCCCCTTCCTGGATCGCCGCAGCGATCTCGCGCATCTTGTCATTGCCGGTTGAGGCCTTCATCAGCGCGGCGGTCTGGACAAGCCCGTAAAGGACCCCCAGCGCGCCTGCGGCGATGACCAGCCACAGATAGTTTGTCATGGCGTTTCCGTACCCTGTTCATGCAAGGCGCCCGGACCCTTGGCGCGGCGGGCTTTTCGCCTCTGTCCGCCTTCCGGTCCCCCCGTGCGCGATGGACGCGACAATGCGTCCTTCGGGATTGCGGCGGAAACGTGCCAAATGCCCGGACGAATCGCAACAGCAGAACGCTGATCAGCCGGTGGGAATGCCCGTACGTCGGCGGGGTGCCTGATGCAGGACCTCGACCCGGGCGACCTTGCCCTGCCCGGCGATACGCGTCGCTGACGCCATCAGGCTGCGCGACAGAGCCGCCGTGTCCAGCTGTGACCAGTCATCAGCAAGCGTAAAGGGCGTCCGGTGGGCCGCCTTGACCAGCGCATCGCGAAAGTGCGCATCCTTGGCCCGGACGGTCTCCATCACGGCCGATGCCGACAGATGCAGCCGGATGCTGACGAACACATAGTTGCGAATCCGCCCGCCCGAGATCACCGGCAGGCCCACGCCCTGCAGGTTGACGACAGCGGCGGCGGGCTTTTCGTCGCCCGAGGCCAGAGCGGGTCCGGCGACGCCCATGCTGAGGCCAGCGCCCATGAGGGAGAGAAAATGTCTGCGATCCATCCTGCCCGGATACCCGACAGGCGTTAGAATTCCGTTGCCGGGTTCAGCTGTGAACCCAGCCGGGTCGCGAGATCGGCACGTCTTCGCCCCGGTAGCGGACCCGGACGCCTTCTCCCGCCTTCACCTCACCGATCCGGGTCAGGCGCAGATGCAACCGCTCGGCCTCCCGGCGCAGGGCCGATTCATGGCCGGGCCGGGCGGTGAAGGCGATCTCATAGTCGTCGCCTCCGGTCGCCAGCTGCGACAGGGCCTGGACCGCATCGGCCCGACCGTCGAACCAGGCCTGGGCCGCCAGCGACAGGGGTAGGCTCTCAAGCTGCATTTCCAGCCCGACCCCGCTCGCCCGCGCCAGATGCCCCAGATCACCGATCAGGCCGTCCGACACGTCCAGCGCCGCGCTGGCATGCTCAAGGATCGCAGTCGCAAAGGCTGTGCGCGGCAGAGGCCGGCGATAGTGCTCCACCAGCGCCGCCAGCCGCGCAGGCTCAAGATGCAAAAGCTCCCGCGCAGCTCGCAGGCCCAGCCAGCCCTCGCCGACCGTGCCCGTGACAAACACCAGATCTCCGGGCTGGGCCCCTGCCCGACCGACAATCCGGCCTTTCGCCGCCCAGCCCATCAGGGTGATCGAGAACGAGGCCGGTCCCGGCGTCGAGACCGTGTCTCCGCCCAGCAGGGCCACGCCAAACTCCACTTGATCCCGGGCCAATCCCTCGACGAAGGCCTTGCGCTCCGGCCAGCCGCAACGCTCGGACCAGTGGCACGCCAGCAGATAGCCGAACGGCTCGGCGCCCTTGGCGGCCAGATCCGACAGGTTCACGCGCAGCAGCTTCTGGGCGACCGTATCCAGCGGATCGGTGGCAAGGAAATGCACCCCCTCGACCAGGGCGTCCTTGGTCACCACCAGATCATGCCCCTTGCGTGAAGGGATCAGGGCCACATCATCGGCCAGCCCCCGGCCCCATTCGGGGTGGGCCAGCGGCGCAAGCAATCGGCGGATGGTCTCAAACTCGTCGGCGACGTCGACCGCCGGCATCAGGACCGCGTGTCGCGCGCCACCCCGTCCAGGGCAGCATTGACGAACTTGGCCTCGGCATCGTCGAAGAAGGCCTTGGCCAGCTCCACATATTCATCGATGACGATTTCGAGGGCGACCTCGGGCTTGCGCATCAGCTCCCACGCCCCGGAGCGCAGCAGCGCACGCAGGGTGGCGTCCAGCCGTTCGATCTTCCAGTTCGAGGCCAGACGCGCACGAATGGCGGCATCGACGGCCTTCTGCTCGGTCACGACGCCGCGCACGACATCGGCGAACCAGGCCTCATCGGCCTCGGCCAGCATCTGTCCTTCGATGTCCCCGTCGAAGCGGTGGCGCGAAAACTCCTCAATGACGGTGTCGACGCCCTCTCCGGCCAGCTCCATCTGATAGAGGGCCTGCACGGCGGCCAACCGCGCAACCGTGCGCGCGCGGCGCTGACGCGACGTCAGCGTGTCCCCGGACTTCTCGTCCAGAAGGTCGAGGATGGATTTGAGGCTGTTCGGTTCGGTCACCGGTTCAGTCCTACGCGCAACCGCTTCTTCAGGGCAATCATCTCCAGACACGCACGGGCGGCACCGCCCCCCTTGTCGCCTTCACTACGGCGGGCCCGGGCCCAGGCCTGATCCTCGTCTTCGGTGGTCAGAATGCCGTTGCCAATCGACAGGCCCTTGATGCTCAGGTTCATCAGGCCGGCCGCCGACTGGTCCGAGACGATCTCGAAATGATAGGTCTCACCGCGGATCACACAGCCCAGCGCCACATAGCCGTCATAGCGCGGCGCGGTCGGATACCGCCCGGCCTCCTCGGCCGCCGCGATGGCGCCGGGCACCTCCAGCGCACCGGGCACGGTCACGACGTCATACTGGACGCCCTGGGCCTTCAGCGCGTCGGTCGCGCCGTCCAGCAGGGCATCGGCCAGTTCGTCATAGAACCGCGCCTCGACGATCAGAATACGATCGGGATCCTTCACGCCACCGGTTCTCCATCCATGTCACGCCAGCCGACAATGCGCAGGCCATAGCCCTCCAGCGCGGTCGGATTGGGGCGGGTCGAGCTCATCACAATCATGTCGCGCACGCCGAGGTCCTTCAGGATCTGTGCCCCCACGCCATAGTTCCGGATCGACCGGTCCACGGCCTGGGGCCGGGGGGCGCCCATCAGCCGCTCGGCCAGACCATGCAGTTCCGGATCGCGCAGGAAGACGACCACGCCGGCTCCGCCATGGTCACTGATGGTCTTCATCGCCTTGGGCACATAGTCCTGACGGCCCTCGACATGGCCCAGCAGATCCGCAGCAAAGTCCACCTGATGCATGCGCACCAGGGTCGGCTTCGACGGATCGACCTTGCCGCTGACCAGGGCGACGTGTTCCACGCCCTCGATCGTGTTGCGGTACAGGACCATGCGGAACGGGCCGCCGTGGATGCTGTCGAGATCGGTGTCTAGCACCCGCTCAACAAAGGTTTCGGTGCGGCGGCGATAGGCGATCAGGTCGGCAATCGTGCCGATCTTGATGCCGTGCAACTGGGAAAAGGCCACCAGATCCGGCATGCGGGCCATTGTGCCGTCGTCATTCATGATCTCGCAGATCACCCCGGCGGGCGTCAGCCCGGCCATGCGGCTGATGTCGACCGCGGCCTCCGTATGGCCGGTGCGCACCAGAACCCCGCCATCACGCGCCACCAGCGGAAACACATGGCCGGGCGAGACCAGATCGTCCGCGCCCCGGTTCGGATCGACCGCGATCTGCACCGTGCGGGCCCGGTCGGCGGCCGAAATGCCGGTCGTCACCCCCTCCTTCGCCTCGATCGAGACGGTGAAGGCGGTGCCCATGCTCTCGCGGTTCTCGGCGGCCATGGGCGGCAGACGCAACTGGCGCGCCCGGTCGGCGGTGATCGCCAGACAGATCAGGCCGCGCGCGTGCTTGGCCATGAAGTTGATCTGGTCGGGCGTGGCGAACTGGGCCGGGATGATGACATCGCCCTCGTTCTCGCGATCCTCGGCATCCACAAGGATATAGGGCCGCCCGTTGCGGGCGTCCTCGATGATGTCCTCGATGGGGCTGATCGGGGTGTCGGTCTGGTGCGCGGTTTGCATCATTGCGTCTCCTGCCACCTGGCAAGGTAACGCGCCAGCATGTCGATCTCCAGATTGACGGAATTTCCGACCTGAAGCCCGCCCAGCGTCGTGTGATCCCAGGTGTGGGGGATGATGTTCAGGCCAAAGGTCCGGCCCTCGACCGTGTTGACCGTCAGCGACACGCCGTCGACCGTGATCGACCCCTTGGCCGCGATATAGCGGTGCAGCGGCGCCGGCACCTCGATCACCAGCCGGTGCGACCCGCCCTCAGGTGTGATCGACACGACGGTGCCCAGTCCGTCCACATGGCCCGAAACGATATGGCCGCCCAGCTCGTCGCCCAGCTTCGCCGCCCGCTCCAGATTGATGTGCGTGCCCTCGGCCCAGTCCCCCAGCGTCGTCTTCGACAGGGTCTCGCCCGAGACCTCCACTGCGAACCAGTCGGGCCCCTTTTCGGTGACCGTCAGGCAGCAACCCGCATGGCTGATGGAGGCACCCAGCTCGATCGTGGCCGTGTCGAACGCCGTTTCGATCTCATAGCGGTGATCGCGCGCGGTGGCCTGGATGCGGCGCACCCGACCCACATCTGTGACGATGCCGGTGAACATTCAGATCCTTTCAAGCCGCTCCCACAGATCGTCACCGACGACCTGGACAGCCTTGCGCCGAAACTTGGGGGCATCCGCCAGCTTTGCAAGCGACAGGGCGGCGACACAGGGCCGTCCCTCGCTGCCCAGCAGGATCGGTGCGCGAAACCATTCCATGCGGTCGATCAGGCTTTCGCGCAGGAAGGAGGCCGCAACCTCGCCTCCCCCCTCGATCAGGACCGAGCGAACGCCGCGCGCATACAGGGTGTCGAGGGCGGCATGGAGGTCCGCGCGGCCGTCCACCTCGACAACCTCTACCACTTCGGCCTCGCCAACGGGGCGCGGTTCAACCGTGGTCAGGATCAGGCTGTTACCCCCGGTCACCTGTGCCGTTTCCGGCGTTCTCAGTCGGCTGTCCAGCACCACGCGCAGGGGCTGGGGGCCGCTATGGTCGGGCAGCCGAACCGTCAGCGCCGGATCGTCGGCCAGTACCGTGCCGATACCGACCAGAACCGCGTCATGACAGGCTCTCAGCCGGTGCCCCTCAAGCCGAGCCGCCTCGCCCGTGATCCACTGGGACTCGCCCGACGCCATGGCGATACGGCCATCCAGCGAGGTGGCCAGCTTCAGCGTGACAGTCGGACGACCGGTCATTCCGGCGCGCCGTCGCCACCCGGCTTGTCGTCGTTGTAGCCCTCGTCGCCGAGGAAGCGGGCGAAGTCGCCCGTGTGCCGGAAGTCTTTGTAAACAGAGGCATAGCGGACATAGGCCACCTCATCGAGCCCCTTCAGCGCCTTCATGATGAAGTCGCCGACCACGCTGGACGGGATCTCCGTCTCGCCGAGGCTCTCCAGCTGGCGCACGATCCGGCTGACCATTTGCTCGATCTGGTCGGGCTGGACGGGGCGCTTGCGCAGCGCAATCCCCAGCGACCGCTCCAGCTTGTCGCGGTCGAACGGCGTGCGCCGGCCATTGCGCTTCAGGATCACCAGCTCGCGCAACTGCACCCGTTCGAACGTCGTGAACCGGCCGCTGCACTGCGGGCAGGACCGACGTCTGCGGATCGCCGCCCCGTCATCGGACGGCCGGCTGTCCTTCACCTGGGTATCAGCGTGACCGCAGAAGGGACATTTCATCAGACGGTTATCCGTAAATGGGGAAGCGACGCGTGAGCTCGCGCACCTCTCCCGCCACGCGACGCGAGACCTCAGGATCGGCCTCGTCGCCGCCCTTCATGCTGTCGATGACATCGGCGATCCAGTGACCGACCTGCTGGAACTCGCCCACGCCAAAGCCGCGCGTCGTGCCCGCAGGAGTCCCCAGACGAACACCCGACGTCACCGTGAAGGGCGCCGTATCGAACGGCACGCCATTCTTGTTGCAGGTCATCAGGGCGTGCTCCAGCGCCGCCTCGGTCGCCTTGCCCGTCACGCCCTTGGGCCGCAGGTCGACCAGCATCAGATGGCTGTCGGTGCCGCCCGACACGATGGCAGCGCCGCGCTCGACCAGCACGGCCGCCAGTGCCCGGGCATTGTCGACCACCTGCTGGGCATAGGTCTTGAACTCCGGCTTCAGCGCCTCCCCAAAGGCCACGGCCTTGGCCGCGATCACATGCTCCAGCGGTCCACCCTGCAGGCCCGGGAAGACGGCCGAGTTGATCTTCTTGCCCAGGTCGATGTCGTTCGACAGCACCATGCCGCCGCGCGGCCCGCGCAGCGTCTTGTGCGTCGTGGTCGTCACCACATGGGCGTGCGGCAGCGGGTCGGGATAGACGCCGCCGGCGATCAGGCCGGCGTAATGGGCCATGTCGACCATCAGATACGCCCCGACGCTGTCGGCGATCTCGCGGAACCGCGCAAAGTCGATGTGGCGGGAATAGGCGCTGGCCCCGGCGATGATCAGCTTCGGCTTTTCGCGCTCGGCCATCTCGGCCACGTTGTCATAGTCGATCAGGTGGTCGTCCTGGCGCACCGTATAGGTCACGGGCCGGAACCACTTGCCCGACTGGTTGGCCGGTGACCCGTGGGTCAGGTGCCCGCCCGCCGCCAGATCCATGCCGAGGAAGGTATCGCCCGGCTGTAGCAGGCTCATGAACACCGCCTGGTTGGCCTGCGCGCCCGAGTGCGGCTGGACGTTGGCAAAGGCACAGCCGAACAGTTCCTTGGCCCGCTCCCGCGCCAGGTTCTCGGTCACATCGACGTACTCGCAGCCGCCGTAATAGCGACGGCCCGGATAGCCCTCGGCATATTTGTTGGTCAGGACGCTGCCTTGCGCCTCCAGCACCGCCTTCGAGACGATGTTTTCCGACGCGATCAGCTCGATCTGTTCCTTCTGCCGGGCCAGCTCGCCCTGGATGCCGCCGAATATGTCCGGATCGGCCTCGGCCAGCGTGCGCGAGAAGAAGGCGTCATGGGTATGAGCAGTCACGGCAGTCCCCGAATTCGATGATGAACCTATCTAGGCCTCACACGGGGCGACCACAACATCTTGTGGTCAGCGGAGACGCAGGCTCAGTCGCGAGGCCGCCGCGCCACTGCCGGCTCTCGCGTCTGACTGATCCGCGTCATCTCTTCGAGGCGCACCTCGGTGTCAGAGCCTGGCGAGCGGATGGCCACGCGCTGGCGCCAGTCGCTCGGCAGAGGCCCATCCTTCGAGGTTGCTTGAACGACGATGAGTTCTGGAGGGCCGTGTCGCTGCAGCGTGTACTCACAAGAGGTTAGGTCGGCTTCACACCACTGGTGATAGGTGACGCAAAGCCCTGCGCCGCAGGCCACATCTTCAGCGTCCTTGTCGAGCGTATAGACGAGGTCAGGCGCAATCACGCGAAGGTCGAAGCCAGCATAGTCGGCGCGAACTTCCAACCCATGGTGCTGCTCATATTCAGCAGTCTGGAGCCCCTGCGAACTCAGGCAGACATAAAGGAATGCCATTACGCAGTCGCCCATAGCATTCGTCTCCGTGGCCGGGGGCAAACCCTACTGCCACTGTCCCCGCGCCGCCAGCGCCCGTTTCAGCTTGGAAAGGGCGATGCGTTCCAGACCGTGACGCTCGGTCACCGGCCCGACGGCCGAGACCTCGACCCCCGACGCCACATGCACGACCGAGCATTTCAGGTATGCGCCATTGCGCACAAACTCTACGATCACCTCGTCGGGGCCTTCCCGGTTCGTCAAATGCGCTGCAGCCTCTGCAGCATTTCGACCGTATCCAGCTCGCCGTCCCAATAGCCAATGAGGGTCGCTTCGTTCAGCACGATCCACTTCTGGACCAGCTTCAGGCTGGCGGCATCAAGCGGTCCTTCAATCAGGGTGGGCGTCGGACGGATCCCCACAACCGCCATGTCGTCGATGTCGATCCGGTCCCCCGGGGTCCGGCATACCTTCTCGCGGGCGTCATGGCGTGCACGGCCTCGGTGGCTGACCCAGACGACCATCGGCAGCCCGGTGTGCTTGGGACGCAGGTTTGACATGTCGAAGAAGTCTTCCTCCTCGACCGGTGTCTCACGGATGGGCCGCTGGATGTTCATAGCGCCAGCATACCGCAATTTCGGACGTATCGAAAACGGCCTCAAGCCACCGCAGGTAGGCGCGCCACGTTGCAGTGGGTCCACAGCTTGTCCATCGCCGTCACCAGCGCGTCCATCATGCCGTCGTCGTGGTTCGGCGAGGGCGTGAAGCGCAGGCGCTCGGTGCCCTTGGGCACGGTCGGATAGTTGATTGGCTGGACATAGATGCCGTGCTCTTCCAGCAGCATGTCCGAGATCATCTTGCAGTGTACCGGATTGCCCACATGCACCGGCACGATGTGGCTCTCGGACGGCATCACCGGGATGCCGGCGGCCAGGAACCGCTCCTTCAGCGCCTGGGCCCGGGCCTGATGCGCCGCGCGCAGTTCCGGGTGGGCTTTCAGGTGACGCACCGAGGCCAGTGCCCCCGCGGTCAGGGCCGGCGGCAGGCTGGTGGTGAAGATGAAGCCCGCGGCCCAGCTGCGCACGGCATCGATGATCAGGGCGTCGGCAGCGATATAGCCGCCCATCACGCCGATGGCCTTGCCGAGGGTGCATTCGATGATGTCGATCTGGTCCAGCACGCCGTCGCGTTCAGCAATGCCGGCGCCGGCGTCCCCGTACAGGCCCACGGCATGGACTTCGTCCAGATAGGTCAGGGCGCCATATTTCTTCGCCAGCGCAATCGTCCCGGCCAGATCGGCGATGTCGCCGTCCATGGAATAGACGCTCTCGAAGGCGATCAGCTTGGGCGCATCGGCCGGCGCCGCCGCCAGCAGGGCCTCCAGATGCTCCAGATCATTGTGCTGATAGATGTGCCGCTCACAGCCGCCGTTGCGGATGCCCGCAATCATTGAGGCATGGTTCAGGCTGTCGGAGAAGATGATCAGCCCCGGCATGATCCGTTGAAGGGTCGTCAGGGTCGCCTCATTGGCCACATAGCCCGAGGTGAACAGCAGTGCCGCTTCCTTGTGGTGCCAGGCGGCCAGTTCGGCCTCGAGATCGACCGCCGAACGGGTCGTGCCCGAGATGTTGCGCGTGCCCCCGGCCCCGGCGCCGACCGAATCGATCTCGGCCTGCATGGCGGTCAGCACCTCGGGGTGCTGGCCCATGCCCAGATAGTCGTTCGAGCACCAGACCACCACGTCCTGCTCGGTGCCGTCATCCCGACGCCAGACCGCGCGCGGAAACTGGCCACGCACACGCTTCAGGTCGGCGAAGACGCGATAGCGCCCCTCGGCCCGGACCTGGTCCACGGCGTTTCCAAAGGCGGCCTTATAGTCGAACAAGATCGGCGGTCTTTCGCTTATGCATTCCGGACGCGGCTCTTTTGCGCTCCGGACGGCTGAAAGTCCATGTTCAGAGTGCGGCGAATTGGCCGCAAACCTTTAATTGATAACGGTTCTCAAAGTCTAGATCGTGGGTCGATAGCGGATGATAGCCCAGCCCATTGCGCGCGCCGCCGTTGCTGCGTCGCGAAAAACGGAATTACGTTCATGCAAACGATCTTCCGCAACCATCCCTGAGCGCAAGACACGCACGTCCGACCAGCCGTCAGCGGACACCGCGCTTTCCGCCGTCATTTCTGCGACTGACCGCTCCTCATTGTAAACGATGACATTGAATGAACTCCCGCCATTCTCGGCGGAAACCTGCACGATCCAGAGGGCCGACACTGCCTCAATCCCTCGGCAGCTCATCCAGCTTGCCGCGCAGCAACTGCAGAATGGCCGAGAAATCCCGTCCGCCATAGCCCAGCCGGTCGAACATCTGGAACAGGGCCTCGGTCTGCGCGCCGAGCGGGGTCGAGGCGCCCGATTTGGCCGCCGCATCCTGCGCCAGCTTGAGGTCCTTGAGCATCATGGCCGTGGCGAAACCGCCGTCATAGTTGCGGTTGGACGGCGCGGTCGGCACCGGCCCGGGCCAGGGATAATAGGTGGTCGTCGACCAGCTCTGGCCCGACGACTTGGAGACGATGTCGAACATCTTGACCGGGTCCAGCCCCAGCTTTTCCGCCAGACCGATGGCCTCGCAGGTGCCCAGCATGGTGATGCCGAGGATCATGTTGTTGCAGATCTTGGCCGCCTGCCCCGCCCCGTGGTCACCGGCGCGGAAGGTGGCGCGGCTCATCGGCTCCAGCGCCGGCTCGATCCGGGCAAAGTCGCCCTCGTCGCAGCCGACCATGAAGGCCAGCGTTCCGGCATCGGCCGCCATGGTCCCGCCCGAGACCGGCGCGTCGGCAAAGGCATAGCCCGCCTCCTTGGCCAGACCCGCGACCTTGCGCGCCGTGTCGACGTCGATGGTCGAGCAATCCAGCAACAGGGCGCTGGACGGCGCGGCCCCGATGATCTGCTCCGAATAGACCTTCAGCACGTGCGGCCCCGCGGGCAGCATGGTGATGACGATGTCAGCGTCCTTGACCGCCTCGACGACCGAGCCGGCGGCCTCGCAGCCGGCCTCGACCGCGCGTGCCACCGCCGCTTCGGACAGGTCGAACGCCCGGACCTTGCGGCCCGCCTTCGCCTGGTTGGCGGCCATGCCCCCGCCCATGTTTCCCAGTCCGATGAAGGCGATGGTCTCGGTCATGTCGGCGTCTCCCTGTGGTCGCGTTTCTTGCGCGGAGGGTTAGCCGTTTGGACCGGGCAAGGCCAGCGTGACCTTAGCCCGGCTTGCGGAAGCGATAGACGAACTGGTCGGTCTCGCCGCGGATCGATTCGTCGAACACGCTGACGGTGCGGTCATCATCCGGGTTGGCCAGCGCCGGGCTGGCACTCTCGAAGACAAAGCCCGCCGCCTCGACCTCGGCCCTCAGGAAGTCGCCCTCGATCCGGTGCAGGCTCTGCACCTCGGTATTGCCGGTTCCGGCCCGGCCCGAGTGGTCGATGACGATATAAAGGCCGCCGGGCTTCAGCGCGTCATAGACCGCACGGTTCATCCGGGCGACGTCGACGCCAAAGGCCGGGATGTGGAAGTCGTGATACTCCTGGCTCATGAACACCACGTCCAACGGGGTGTCGAAGCGCATCTCGTCCAGCAGGCCCACGACCGGCACGACATTGCCATAGGTCTCGGCGAGGGCATCGGCATAGGGCTTTTCGCGCTCGGCTGTGCGGGTGGGAACAAAGGCATAGACCCGGCCCTCGTCGCCCACGGCCGGGGCGAAGAGGCGGGTGTAATACCCCTCCTCAGGCCGGATGTCGGCCACGTGGTCACCGGGGCTGATCTCGGAGAACACCATCACCTGCAGCGGCATGCGCAGCGAGTCGCGGGCGCGGTCCTCTTCCGGACGGCGGTCATCCGACAGGGCCATGGCAGCGCGGGTATCGGCCCGGGCGCTGGCCGGCGAGGTCGAGGTGATGACCGTCTGCCCCCCGCCGTCATTGGCGATGATGATACAGCCCGACGCAGCGAGCGCCGCCGCGATCACAAGCGTGGTCTTCAGGATGGTGCGCATGGTCTGACTCCCGGCCGGTTCGGTTCAGGATTACGCCAGTTGCGGCAGGGGCGTCCATTCCTCATCGGCCGGCAGCGGCGCAAACAGGGCGTCCAGCGTCTCATCGGTCACGCCTTCGATGCTGGCCGGCGACCATTTCGGCGCATTGTCCTTGTCGACAATCACGGCCCGCACGCCTTCCTGGAAGTCGTGGGTGCGGACGACCCGACCGCCCAACCGGTATTCCATCGCCATATTGTCGGCAAAGCTGTCGAGCGTCGCTCCGGTGCGCAGCTGGCGCAGGGTGACCTTCATCGATAGGGGCGACTTGGTCTTCAAGGTCGACAGTTGCGCCGTGGCCCACTCCGAGCCGTCGGCCTCCAGCGCCGCGAAAATCTCTTCCAGGGTGTCAAGGCCGAACAGCCGGTCGATGGTCGGCAGATGCGCCTCGATGGGGGCCTCGCCCGCGTCATCTTCCAGCCCGTCGGCGAAGTCGGCCGGATGGGCCGGATCCGCCGCCAGAATGGACCGGAAGGCCTCGACCGCATCTGCCGGCAGATAGTGACTGTGAATGCCCAGAAACACCGTATCCGCCGCCTTCAGGCGCGCCCCCGTCAGGGCCAGCCAGGTGCCGACGAAGCCCGGCAGTCGCGGCAGAAACCAGCCACCGCCGACATCGGGGAACAGGCCGATCCCGGTCTCGGGCATGGCATAGGTGGTGTTCTCGGTCGCGATCCTCACCTCGGCGGGCTCGGAAATGCCGACGCCGCCGCCCATCACGATGCCGTCCACCAGCGCCGTCACCGGCTTGGGGTATTCGAACAGCAGGTGGTTCAGCCGATATTCCGCATGGAAAAAGGCCTTGGCCTCCGACGCATCCCCCGCCCCGCTTTCGGCGATCATGCGGATATCGCCCCCGGCACAGAAGCCGCGCTCGCCCGCATGGTCGATCAGCACGGACTTGACCGCCGGATCGTCCTTCCATGCCAGCAGCGCCGCGATCATGGCGTCGCACATGCCCTTGTTCAGCGCATGGATCGCCTTGGGCCGGTTCAGCGTGATCCGACCCAGACCGGACTGGATACGCGCGAGGATTTCAGGTTCGTCGGTCATGTGCTGCGTCTACGAAACGTCGCCTGCCCGGTCCAGCCTCAGATCGGGTCGGCCAGCCAGTTCAGGCGAATGAACATGGGGCCCAGGCCTATATTCACGGGCTGGGGCTCTCCTTCTGCGGCCGCCGGCGCGAGCACAAGGTCGGCCTCCAGTCGGGTCGCCCGGTCGAAGATCGTGCCATTCGCCAGCTCGATCCCGGCTCGAAAATCGTAGTTGAGATGCAGGGCGATCCGCCCGTCTTCGTCGATCCGGTATTCGCCGGACACCTTGCACCCACCGGGATCAACGCCAACGAATTGCCCGTCCCGAAAATGCGTAAGAGCCGCGAGGCCGTACGCCTCATCGTCGGCCGGATCCTGATCTCCGCCTGCCTGCGCGATGGAATAGAAGCCGGGCTTCACTGCCGCATCATCTCCCGCGCGGTGATCACGCGCATGATCTCATTGGTGCCTTCCAGGATGCGGTGCACCCGCAGGTCGCGGACGATGCGTTCCAGCGGATAGTCCTTGAGGTATCCATAGCCGCCGTGCAGCTGCAGGGCCTCGTCGGCGATCTGGAAACAGGCGTCGGTGGCCAGCCGCTTGGCCATGGCGCACCATTTGGTCTTTTCCGGGTGGTTGGTGTCGATGGCCCAGGCGCCGCGCAGCACCATCAGCCGGGCGGCCTCCAGCTGCGTCGCCATGTCGGCCAGTTTGAACTGGGTGTTCTGGAAGTCGCCGATCGGCTTGCCGAACTGCTTGCGGCTGGCGACATAGTCCTGCGCGGTCTCCAGTGCCAGCCGCGCCCCGCCCAGCGAACAGGCGGCGATGTTCAGCCGCCCGCCGTCCAGCCCCATCATGGCATAGCGGAAGCCGTGCCCTTCCTGCCCCATCAGGTTTTCGGCCGGCACGCGGCAGTCGTCGAACTGGACGATGGCGGTCGGCTGGCTGTTCCAGCCCATCTTGCGTTCCTGCCCGCCAAAGCTGAGGCCCGGCGCGTCCTTGTCGACGACGAAGGTCGAAATGCCCTTGGGCCCGTCTGCGCCCGTCCGCGCCATCACCACATAGACGTCCGAGGTGCCCGCGCCCGAGATGAAGGCCTTGGAGCCCTTCAGCACCCAGTGATCGCCGTCCCGCACCGCCGTGGTCCGCAGCGCCGCCGCGTCCGAGCCCGAGCCCGGCTCGGTCAGGCAGTAGGAGGCGATCTTTTCCATCGTCACCAGCGACGGCACATAGCGGGCCCGCAGCTCGGCCGAGCCGACGCTGTCAATCATCCAGGTCGCCATATTGTGGATCGAGATGAAGGCAGCGGTCGAGACATCGCCGCTCGACAGCTCCTCGAAGATCACCGCCGATTCAACCCGGCCCAGCGCCATGCCGCCGTGCTCCTCGCTGGTATAGATGCCGCAGAATCCCATCTCGGCGGCCTGACGCATCACATCGACCGGGAAATGTTTGGTCTCGTCCCATTCGGCGCTGTGCGGCGCCAGCTCGGCCTCGGCAAAGGCGCGGGCGGCGTCCTGAATGGCGCGCTGGTCTTCGGTCAGGGCGAAATCCATGGGGGTCCTCTCATCTGTCGTTGCGGCCTTCTAGACCATGGAACGGCAAACTGAACCCCCTCGGGCCGCCCGGATGGCTTCTCCCCCCGCCCGGCAAAGGCTATGAGGCCCCATGTCCAAGCTCGTCTTTCCCGCCAGCTTCCCCCTGACCCGCGGTCGCCGCCTGCGCAGCCAGCCCTGGGTGCGACGTCTGGTCGCCGAGACCACCCTGACCCCGGCCGATCTGGTCTGGCCGCTGATCCTGCACGACGGCAAGGCCGACCGGGTGCCGGTGGCCACCCTGCCCGGCGTCGACCGGCTGTCGACCGCCGCAGCCGTCGAGGCCGCCCGCCAGGCGCGCGATCTGGGCATTCCGGCCGTCGCCCTGTTCCCCAATATCGACGATGCCCTGAAGGACGCCGTCGGCACCGAGGCCACCAACCCCGACGGCCTGGTCCCCGAGACGTTGCGCGCCATCAAGGCGGCCGTGCCCGAGATCGGGGTCATCACCGATGTGGCGCTCGACTGCTACACCGACCACGGCCACGACGGCATCGTCGAGGACGGGCGGATCGTCAACGACGGCTCGCTGGAACGGCTTGCGGAACAGGCCTTCATCCACGCCCATGCCGGGGCCGATGTCGTGGCGCCCTCCGACATGATGGACGGTCGGGTGCAGGCCATCCGCGAGGCGCTTGAGGCCAATGGATATCAGAACGTTATGATCCTGTCTTACGCCGCCAAATACGCTTCAGCCTTCTACGGGCCGTACCGCGATGCGGTCGGATCGGCCCGCGCCCTCATCGGCGACAAGCGCACCTATCAGATGGACCCTGCCAATTCCGACGAGGCCCTGCGCGAGGTCGCCATGGACCTGGCCGAGGGCGCCGACGCCGTCATGGTCAAGCCGGGAACCCTGTATCTCGATATAATCCAGCGGGTTCGAGACACCTTCTCAGTGCCCATATTCGCCTACCAGGTGTCCGGCGAATACGCCATGATGCAGGGCGCCATCGACGCCGGCTGGCTGGACGAGGAACGCGCCATCCTCGAGAGCCTCGGCGCCTTCAAACGCGCGGGCTGTTCCGGGGTGCTGACCTATTTCGCGCCGCGCGTCGCTGAATGGCTGAACCGCTGACCGCTTGACAGACGCGCACTGTCACCGGATTTACGCCGAACGCTGTTAACCAGCCTGATCAGTTCAACGGGGGGACATCATGGGTCTGTTTGGCTTGGGCAAAAAACCCGTGCGTCCCGGAGTGGCGGTTCTTGAGAGAGAGGCGCCGACGCCTGAACCCGAGGCCCCGGCCCCCGCTGGCCCCACGCCCGATCAGGCCCTCGCCGAGCTGAAGGCCGGCAACGACGCCTTCCTGCGCGGCGAAAACAACCTCGGCTACGTCAAGGTCGACGATCTCGAACCCCTGCAGGGTGGCCAGAACCCGATCGCCACCATCGTCGGCTGTGCCGACAGCCGTACGCCCCCGACAATTCTTTTCAATCAAGGTTTTGGCAGACTGTTCTCCATTCGGGTCGCAGGCAATACGGTGGACCGCCGGGGCCTCGCCTCCATCGTCTATGCGGTCAAACACCTGAACTGCCCGCTGGTCGTGGTCATGGGGCACACCGGCTGCGGCGCCGTGGCGGCGGCCGAGGCCATCGTCGACGGGGTCATGCCGCTGGATCCCTCGCTGGAAGAGATGATCGTGCCGATCATTCCCGCCGTGCTGGAAGCCCGCCGGTCAGACGCGACCGACATGGCCGTCCGCGCTGTCGAGCTGAACGCCCAGCGGGTCGCCGACAAGCTGCGCGTGGCCGATGCCTCGCTGGCCGATGCGCTGGAGGCGGGCACCCTCAAGGTCGTTGCCGCCGTCAAACAGATGCATTCGGGTGAGGTGAAATTCCTCGGCTAGGTGCGCTTGCGGGCCTGCAGTCGGGCCGCAAGGCTTGAGGTATCCCAGCGGGTGCCGCCCATCGCCTGCACCTCGGAATAGAACTGGTCGACCAGGGCGGTAACGGCCAGATGGCTGCCGTTGGCGCGGGCCTCCTCCAGCACCAGCCCCAGATCCTTGCGCATCCAGTCGACGGCAAAGCCAAAGTCGAACTGGCCCGCCGCCGCGGTCTTCCAGCGGTTGTCCATCTGCCAGCTCTGGGCCGCGCCCTGCGAAATGGCCTCATAGACGGCATCGGTGTCGAGCCCCGCGCTCTGGGCGAAATGCACCGCCTCGGCCAGCCCCTGCACTACACCGGCGATGGCGATCTGGTTCGCCATCTTCGTCAGCTGTCCGCTGCCCGCCGGGCCCATGTGCTTGATGGCCTTGGCGTAAACGGCCAGCACCGGCTCGACGCGGGCCAGCGCATCGGCATCGCCGCCGATCATGATGCTGAGCTTGCCCGCCTCGGCGCCGGCCTGCCCGCCCGACACCGGCGCGTCGAGGAAGGCCACGCCCTGCTCGGCCGCCCGCTCCGCCATCTCGCGCGCCACCTTGGCCGAGGTGGTGGTGTGATCCACGATCACGGCACCCGGGGCCAGCTCCGGCAGGGCCGGGCCCACGACCTCGCGCACATCGTCATCATTGCCGACGCACAGGATCAACAGGTCCACGCCCCGCGCGGCCTCGGCTGCGGTTGCCGCCGCCGTCCCGCCGGTCTTCTGCGCCCAGGCCTCGGCCTTGGCCGCACTGCGGTTATGGCCCGTGACCATATACCCCGCCGCGATCAGATGCCCCGCCATCGGCGCGCCCATCACGCCCAGACCGGAAAATGCGATCTTCATTCCACGCCCTCCTGGATACGTCCGTAGCGACCCCGGAAGAAGGTCAGGCCGGCGCCCTCCCGGGCCTCGAAATGATCCACCCGCCCGACCAGAATCTGGTGGTCCCCCATGGGGATTTGCTCGTGCAGCACACAGTCGAACCGCGCCAGCGCGCCCTTGAGCACCGGCGCGCCCGTCTCGGCCCGATCGATTTCTTCGGCCGACAGGCGACAGTCTCCCCGGCTGAATCGATCCGCCCAATCGGCTTCATCCGCCTCCAGCACGTGGACCGAAAAGGGCCGTCCATCCAGAAACGCCCCGGCCCGCTCGGCGCTGTCGTCCAGACACCACAGCAACAGCCGCGGCTCGAGCGACACCGAGGTCACCGAGTTCACAGTCATGCCGACCGCGCCCTCGGGGCCGTCGACGGTCACGACACAGACGCCGGTGGCAAAGGCCCCCATGGCGCGGCGATAGGCACGGGCGTCGACGCCGTCAGGTTCAGAAAGGGAAATGTCGGTCACGCGGCGACCTTAGCGTCCGGGCTTGCGCATACAAGCCGGGCGACACGGGAAACGTCGCCTTAACCTTGATCGCCCAAGACTGCCCCGAATCCAGTGAGGCGCCCATGTCCCTGAGCGATCGTCCGATCCTCATCAAGAAGGTCAAGAAGGTTGCGGGACACGGCCACCACGGCGGCGCGTGGAAGGTCGCCTATGCCGACTTCGTCACGGCCATGATGGCCTTCTTCCTCCTGATGTGGCTGATCAACACGACTGACCCGGAGCAGAAGCGCGGCATCGCCGAATATTTCGCCCCGGCCAGCATCTCGACGACCACCTCGGGATCGGGCGGCATTCTGGGCGGGACATCCCTGGGCGACGACGGCTCCAAGAGCTCGGGCTCGATGTCGGTCATCACCCAGATGGCGCCCGAGGCCCCCGAGGCCCCGGATCAGGCCGGCCAGAACAGCAATCTGGCCGCCGCCAGCGAGGACCAGCTGCGCGAGGAGATCGCCCGCCGCGAGGCCTCCGACTTTGCCAGCGCTGCGGAATCGCTGCGTCAGGCGATGCAGTCCATGCCCGAGCTGGCCGAGCTGTCGAAACAGCTGATCATCGACCAGACCCCTGAGGGGCTGCGCATCCAGATCGTCGATCAGGAAGGCCGGTCGATGTTCGAGGAAGACTCGGCCCGCCCCAACGCCCGCGCCCAGATCCTGTTGCGGGCCGTGGCGCGGATCATCACGGCCCTACCCAACCGCATCTCGATCACCGGCCACACCAGTTCGGTCGCCGGATCGAATCGCGCCAGCGCGCCGGCGGACTGGAGCCTGTCGGCCCGCCGCGCCGACGCCGCCCGCCTGATCCTCGAAGGGGCCGGGGTCGATGTCGACCGCATCTATTCGGTGAACGGCAAGGCGGGGTCCGACCCGCTCTATCCCGACGATCCAAGCCTCGCGGGCAACCGGCGCATCTCGATCATCCTGCTGCGCGAGGCGCCGGTCCTGCCCAGCGATACCAGCCTGTGACAGCGGCCCCGGCCCTTCGCGCCTTGATGGCGAAGGGCCTTGCGCCGGGGCCCGGACTGGTCTCCCATCGCGCCATGCATGGTGCGCGTCTGACAGACATTGCAGGCCATCCCCGCGACCGGGAATGCGGAGCGCGGTCATGACCCGGCATGTGCCCCAGCGTCAGCTGCGTTTCTATCTGACGGCCATGGCGCCCTGCCCCTATCTGCCGGGCAAGATCGAACGCAAGGTGTTCGCCAATCTGCCCTTCAGCGACGGTGCCTGGGTGAATGACGAACTGACCCAGGCCGGGTTTCGCCGCAGCCAGAACATCGCCTATCGCCCGGCCTGCGAAGGCTGTGACGCCTGCGTCTCGGTTCGGGTCCCGGTGTGTGGGTTCTCGGCGTCACGCTCGCAGAAGCGGATCCTCCAGCGCAATGCCGATCTGACCCGCGACCAGGTCGAGGCCGAAGCCACCATGGAGCAGTTCGACCTCCTGCGCCGCTACCTGCTGGCCCGCCACGCCGGCGGCGGCATGAGCGACATGGGCTGGGAGGACTATGTCGCCATGGTCGAGGACACGGCCGTGCGCACCCATCTGATCGAATACCGCCTGCCCGCCGACGGCGCCGGTCCGGGCGATCTGGTCGGGGTGGTGCTGACCGACATGCTCTCGGACGGGCTGTCGATGGTCTACAGCTTCTTCGACCCGCTGCTGGGTCGCCGCAGCCTCGGCCAGTTCGCCATTCTGGACCATCTGATGCAGGCGCGCGAACAGGCCCTGCCGTTCGTCTATCTGGGCTACTGGATCCAGGGGTCGGCCAAGATGGACTACAAGGCCCGCCTGCGCCCGCTACAGGCCCTGACCCGCGAGGGCTGGCGCGACCTGCCCTAGTTATTCGAGATCCTGATTCACGGCATCGGCGGAATCGCGAAGCGATTCCACCTCAACCGATCAGGCTCTAGCCGGCGCTGGGCACCGAGGTGGAGGGGGCATAGGTCGGCTGCGACCACGGCCCGGAATCGCGTCCGCCCCCGAACTTGACCAGCGCCTCGATCCGTTTCGGGATCGGCGGATGGGTGGCGAACAGGCCCATGATCCCGGCCTTCTCCGGCTGGTTGTCCAGGAACATGCCCTGTACCTCGTCCGGCGCCTTGAGCGTCGACCGCCCCTCGATCTTGCGCAGCGCCGAAATCATCGCATCCGGGTTCTTGGTCAGCTCTACCGCGCCCGCATCGGCCACATACTCGCGCGTGCGCGACAGCATCATCCGGATGACAAAGGCCAGGGCAAAGCCGATCGCTGCAATGGCGATCCCGATCAGGATCAGCGGTCCCGCATTCTTGTTGCCGCGCCCGCCGCGCGCAAAGAAAAGGCCGCGAAACACCAGCTCGGCCATGACGCTCAGGATACCGGCAAAGATGGAGGCGATCACCATCGTCCGCACATCCTTGTTGATCACATGGGTCAGTTCGTGGGCCAGCACCGCCTCGACCTCGTCGCGGGTCAGGGTGTTGATCAGGCCCCGGGTGACAGTCACGCTATAGCGCCCCTCATGCAGGCCCGAGGCATAGGCGTTCAGCTGATCCGTCTCGATGATCCGCAGGGTCGGCGTCTGCATGCCGCGCGAAATCGCCAGGTTCTCGAGCAGATTATAGAGCTCGGGGTTGTCGCGGCGCTCGACCTTGCGGGCCCCGGTCATGGCGTCGATCATCGCCTGACTGCCGAAATAGGCGATGGCGAACCAGATCGCGGCCATCACGGCGGCGGCCGGCACCGTCCAGCCCAGCATGCGCCCGGCCAGCGCCATGTCGTCACCCAGGGTGCCGCCGCTGCCGGGTATGATCCCGAACCCCATCAGCACCAGCTGCAGGCCATACAGAACCAGCACCAACAGCACCGGGAACATGGCCAGCAACACGATCGAGCGGGTGTTGTTCGCCCAGATATGGGTCTGGAGCCCGACGGCCTGCATGGATCCTAGAACTGCACCGACGGCGGGGCGGCGGTCATGGCCGCGCGCTCGCCCTCGCCAACGTCAAAAAACGGCTTGTCCGACCCGAAGCCCACGAGCCCGGCGAACAGCACGGTCGGGAACTGACGGCGGACGGCGTTGAACTCGGACACCGCATTGTTGAAGAACCGGCGGGCGGCGGCCAGCTTGTTCTCGATGTCCGACAGCTCGGTCTGCAGCTGCTGGAAATTGGTGTTGGCCTTCAGGTCCGGATAGGCCTCGGACACGGCAAACAGTCGGCCGAGCGTGGCGGTCAGCATGTTCTCGGCCTCGACCTTGTCATTGACCGAGGTCGCGCCCGCCGCAGCGGCCCGCGCCTGGGTGACGGCATCCAGCGTGGCCCGCTCGTGCGTGGCATAGCCCTTCACCGTCTCGACCAGATTGGGGATCAGGTCCTGCCGCTGCTTCAGCTGCACATCGATGTCGGCGAACGACTGGTCCGCGCGCTGATCCAGCGCCACCAGCTTGTTGTAGCCGCCGACAACGACGAACAGGATGAGGACGACGATAACGCCGATGACGATCCAGGTGATCATGGGCAGGTTCCTTTGATTGCGAGCTCCCTTATCGCGCGAACCGGCCCCCGCACCCAAGTGAAATCGAGTTTATTTCGGGACCGGTCCCCGCAGACTCAGCGGAATTTGCGCAGGCCGCGAGGTCCCTGACGCCCCACCGCGGCGCGTTTGCCGATCCAGTCACGCCAGTCGGGCCAGTTGCGGCGACGCCCGCCGCCATCAACCCAGTCCGGCCCCGTCTCTTCGGCAAAGACCGTGGCATCGGCCATGCCGCCTTGACGATAGGACTGGAACTTCACGCCCTTGCCGCGCGACATCTCCGGTAGCTCCGACACGGGGAAGACCAGCGTCTTGATGTTGTCGCCGATCACCGCGACATGGTCGCCCGTGACGCGCAGGCAGACCGCCATCTCGCCGTTCAGCACCTGTTTGCCGCCCCGCTTCTGGGCCAGCAGCTCGTCTTCCGGCGCGATGAAGCCATAGCCCGCCTTTGACGCGACCATCAGCTTCGCCCCCGGCTGGTGCGCGAAAAGGGCGACGATCTCGACGCCCTCCTCCAGATCGATCATCAGCCGGATCGGCTCACCATGGCCGCGTCCCGACGCCAGCTTGTCGGCCCCGATCGTGAAAATGCGCCCGTCGGTCGCCGCCACCAGCAGTTTGTCGGTCGTAAAGGCCGGCACCAGGAAGGCGAGGCTGTCGCCCTCCTTGAACTTCAGCTCGGACGGGTCCTCGACCTTGCCCTTGGCCGCCCGGATCCAGCCCCGCTCGGACAGGACGACCGTGATGGCCTCACGCGGGATGAAGGCTTCGATCGGCGCGCTGGCGCCACCCTCCGGGGCCTCGCCAAAGATCGTCCGGCGCGGCGACGGCAGCGCCTTGCGCACCTCGGCCAGATCCTTGCCGATGCGCTTCCACTGCCGCGACGGCGAGTCCATCAGGGCCCGCAGTCCGGCCAGTTCCTCGGCCAGTTCGCGGAACTCGGTCTCGATGGCCAGCTCTTCCAGCCGCGCCAGTTGCCGCAGCCGCGTGTCCAGCACAAAGTCCGCCTGCACCTCGGTCAGGTTCAGCCGCGCGATCAGCGCGGCCTTGGGCTGTTCCTCCTCGCGGACAATGCGGATCACCTCATCGATATTGAGGAAGACAATCCGTAGCCCTTCCAACAGATGCAGTCGCTTTTCAATGCGTTCTGCACGCCAGTTCGAGCGACGGATCAGCACCTCGCGCCGGTGATCCAGGAACGCCTGCAGACATGCCTTCAGCCCCATCACCCCCGGCGTGCCCGTGGCATCCAGCACATTGATGTTGACCGGCACCCGGACCTCGAGGTCGGACAGCCGGAACAGGCTTTCCATCAGCACCTCGGGCTCGACCGTCCGGGCGCGCGGGTCCAGCACCAGCCGGATGTCCTCGGCCGACTCATCGCGCACATCGCCCAGCAGCGGCGCCTTCTTCTGGTCGATGAGATCGGCCAGGGTCTCGATCAGCCGGCCCTTCTGCACCTGATACGGGATCTCGGTGACCACGATGCGCCAGGTGCCGCGCTCCAGATGCTCGACCTCCCAGCGCGCGCGCAGCCGCAAACCGCCCCGTCCCGTCTCATAGGTCTCCAGCAGCGAGGCCTTGCCCTCGACCAGCACGCCCCCGGTCGGGAAATCCGGCCCCGGCATATGCTGCATCAGCGCCTCGGTCGTGGCCTCGGGATCGTCCAGCAGGATCAGGCAGGTCTCGATCAACTCGCCGACATTGTGAGGCGGGATGGAGGTCGCCATCCCCACGGCAATGCCCGACGAGCCATTGGCCAGCAGGTTCGGAAAGCCCGCCGGCAGGACCACGGGCTCCTGATCCTGATCGTCATAGGTGGGACGGAAATCGACTGCATTCTGGTCGATCCCTTCCATCAGCAGCACGGCCGCCGCCGTCAGCTTGCACTCGGTGTAACGCATGGCCGCAGCGTTATCGCCGTCGATATTGCCGAAATTCCCCTGCCCGTCGACCAGCGGATAGCGCTGGGCAAAGGCCTGGGCCATGCGCACCAGGGCGTCGTAGATCGAGGCGTCCCCGTGCGGGTGATAGCCGCCCATGACGTCGCCCACCACCTTGGCGCATTTGCGCGCCGCCGCCTGCGGGTTCAGCCGCATCTGGTGCATGGCGTACAGGATCCGCCGGTGCACGGGCTTGAAGCCGTCCCGCACATCGGGCAGCGCGCGGTTGGTGATGGTCGACAGCGCATAGGCCAGATAGCGACGCGACAGGGCGTCTCCCATCGGCTCATCAACGATACGGCCGCCGTCCGGCGGAGGGGTGTGCAAGGTCATGGTATCAATACGAATGGGAAACGGCGGACGAATCGCCCGCCGCTTCGATCAGTCTAGGCCCAAATCGGTGCGGACGGGTGTCCGCCCGGCTCAGGGGCGGGTAGCGCGCGGGCCGTCGGCGTCGAACAGGTCACCGAACTCGTCGCCTTCATACCACATGGGGCGCTCCTCGCCGTCGGCGATGGTCCGGGCGATCGAGGTGTTCACCCGCACGAACCGGGCCGCGGCGTTCCAGTCGAACGGCAGGTCCACCTCATCGCTGACCTGGTGATAGTTGTCCGCGAGGAAGGCCGCGGTCGCCTCACGCCCCTCGCCGCCCGGTCCGGTCGCCAGGAACACCGACGGCACGCCCGCCTTGACGAACTCATAGTGGTCCGAGCGCACGAACAGGTTCTCTTCCGGCATGTAGTCGGGCACCGTCGCCACCCCGACCTCGGCCGTCGCCTCGGCGACGATGGCGCCCAGCGTCGAGTGATCGGCGCCGAACGCGACCACATCGACGAAGTCATAGGTCAGGATCGGCATGTCCAGATTGACCACGCCGACGATGTCTTCCAGCGGCACGGTCGGATCGGCAGCAAAGCGGCTGGAGCCCAGCAGGCCCAGTTCCTCACCCGTCACCGCCAGGAACATGACCGACCGGCGCGGGCGCTCATCCGACAGCGACAGCGCGCGGGCCACCTCGATCAGGGTGGCGATGCCTGTGGCATTGTCCATGGCCCCGTTCGAGATGCGGTCCTCGGCGCTCTCGTCGTCCGAAATGCCCACGTGATCGAGATGACCCATGACCACCACGACTTCATCGGCGACCGACGGATCGGATCCGGGCAGGATGGCCACCACATTGGGGCTCTCGAAATAGCGAGCCTCGGCCGTCAGGCTGACGCTGGCCGCGCCCGGGATTTCAAACCCCTTGGGCGAGGCCCCCGCAGCGGCCGCGTCCTGAATGGCCGTCAAGTTCTGACCGGCGGCTTCGAACAGCATGGCCGTCGTCGGCTGCGACAGGAAGCCCTCGACCTTGATGCCCGGCGCATCGCTCTGCGGCACTCCGTCGGCGGTCGCCCAGCGGGTCTGGGGCTCCCCGAAATACCCCATCAGCGCCGACCACGGGATATTCCGCGTATCGGCCGAGTGGATCATGATGTAGCCGACCGCGCCGTGCTCAAAGGCCGTCGTTGCCTTGGCCGACCCCAGGTGGGCCGCCAGTTCGCTGGGCAGGCCCTCGGGCATGCCATAGAGGGCCAGCACGACCTTGCCCTCGACATCCAGCCCGTCGTAGTCGTCCAGACCGTGGCTGGGCACATCCAGACCATAGCCGACGAAGACGAAGCCGGTATCCAGCGCCACCTCACCGACCTGCGACGGGATCAGGGCGACGCCGTCGCCGTGATCCCAGCTGTGGGCGGTGCCGTTCGGGACGGTCCAGCTCATCTGGCCGGCCGACAGGCTGATCTCGGCGAAATTGACCGGCTGGCGCCAGCTGGTGCGCTCGGCATTGCCCGCCGGCGTCAGGCCCAGCGCGAAGAAATGGCTCTCGACGTAGAGGGCCGCCAGCTCATAGCCGCGCGAGCCGGTGTCCCGGCCCTCCAGCGCATCATCGGCCAGGAAGGTCACATGGGCCTCCATCCGGCGCGCGACCTGCGCATCCTCGGACGACTGGGCCAGCACCGGGGCCGCCAGCCCTCCGGCCAGAAGCAACGACAGGGCCGCGCCCATGCCTGCGAGACGACGAATACTCATGGTGTGACTTCCCCGATTTCTTTCGGCGCGACCCTAGTCCCGCAACCGCGCCTACAACAAGCCGGATCGTTGCAAGCGCTCGACCATCCAGTCCCGCGCGGGCGGCAGCGGCCTGTCACGCGGATGGAACACCCAGGCCTCGAGGAAATGGCCGGTCAGGGCCAGACCCAGACCGACATCCCCCTCAACGACCGCCGCCTGATTGCCCAGCAGGAAAGGCGGCAGGCCCAGCAGCCGCTCGGCATAGGGCGCGCCCTCGGTCCGGCTGACCGCCCGGCCCGTGCGCGGGCTGACCCAGGCCAGATCGTCCGTCGACCCCGACACCGCGCACACATCCAGATTGAGGCCAAAGCCCAGACTGGCCAGCAGGCCCAGTTCGAAGCGAATGAACACCGCCGGCCAGACCGCATCATGGGCGAAGGCCGACATCAGCGCCTCCATCGCCGCAAAGATGCCGGGCTCCGGCTCTCGCTCGGGCAGCGCGCCCTGCACCACAGCGGTGGCAGCGGCCAACCCCGCCAGGGCCAGCGGTGAATCGAACAGCCGGCTGATATCCTCGCCGCGCGGCTCCAGCCGGGCCGAACCCAGCTGGCTGTCGTCGCGCGAGCGAAACGCGGCCCGCACTCGCGACCCCGGCTGCAGAAAGGGCTTCATGCGCCGCGAGGCCCCGCCCGCGACATAGGTCAGCCGCCGTCCGTGATGTTCGGTCAGCAGGTCAGCCACCACGCCCGTATCGCCATGCGGACGGGCCGAGAGCACAAAGGCGTCGTCCTCGAACTCCATCAGGGCCGAGCGGCTTCCCCGGCGCGGATCACGGCGACAACATCGCGCGCAACGTCATTGGGCACGGCAAAGCTGAGGACATATTGCTCGATCTTCCAGCCGTCATCGGTCAACCGCAGCACGCCCGAGCCCCGCACAGTGCCATAGCTGGCATTCTCCAGCACCTCATCGAAGACGGCGACGCAGCGGCAGTCGAGCGGCAGGATCGACAACTCGCGGCTGACGACCTGATAGTCCCACCCCTGCCCCCGGCTGAAATAGGGCGTGGCATAGGCTTCGAACTCCGCCACGGTCCAGCGCTCGGTCACGTCCGTGCCGATGAAGCGCGCATCCGGGGTGAACAGGGCGAAGTAGGCCGCACCGTCCGCCTCGCGCGCCGCCTGGTGCAGGGCGTCGATGACTGCGCCCGGGTCCTCGCTCTGGGCCCGCGCTGGGCCGGTCAGAAGCGTCAGGGCGGCGACGATGAGGAGGATGGTTTTCATGGCGGGCTCCAGCATAGGGACGCCCCCAGCATCCCTCAATGTGGCCTGCCTGTCTCCCGCCGAATTCTGCTCGTGCGGCTTCATTTAACCGACCGGTTGACAAATGGGCGGCTGCCGGATATTTAACCCCTCAGTTTCACACGAAAGCCGCCATGACCCCCGACCCCCTCAGCGCCAAGTTTGCAGCCCTCGCCGACCCGACCCGTCGGGCCATTCTGGCACGGCTGTGCGAGGGCGAGGCCAGCGTCAATGAACTGGCCGAACCGTTCGACATGAGCCTGCCGGCCGTGTCGAAACATCTGAAGGTGCTCGAAAAGGCCGGCCTCATCAGCCGCAGCCGCGAGGCCCAGTGGCGCCCGGCCAAGCTGGAACCCATGGCGCTGAAGGGCGTGGCCGACTGGCTGGAACACTATCGCCGCTACTGGGACGCCTCGTTTGATCGTCTCGATAGCTATCTGAGAAATCTGCAGAAAGGCAAAGACGATGGTCAACGAAACTGATAACCCGTGCGACACCGACGGCGCCGCCCACAGCTTCGATCTCGTGCTGGAGCGCATCATCGACGCCCCTCCCGAAAAGATCTTCCGCGCCTGGACCGAGCCTGAACTGATCAAACAATGGCTGGCCCCCAAACCCTGGACCATCACCGACGCGGTCTGTGACCCCCGCCCCGGCGGCCTGACACAGTTCATCATGCGCTCACCCGACGGTCAGGAATTCCCGAACACCGGCGTCTTCCTCGAGGTCATCCCCAACCGGCGCATCGTCTCGACCGACGGCCTGACGCCCGACTGGAAGCCCGCCGGCCAGCCCTTCATGGTCAGCCGCATCGAGCTGGAGCCCCTGCCCGACGGCCGCACAAAATACACGGCCACCGCCCATCACTGGAACGAGGCCACGAAAAAGCAGCACGAGGAAATGGGCTTCCACGACGGCTGGGCTCAGTGCGCCGACCAGCTGGCCGAGCTGGTGAAGACCTTCTGACATGGCCGTGACCGACGATCTTGCGACCCGCCCCACCCTGCATATTACGCGGGTGTTCGACGCGCCCCGCCCGCTGGTCTGGATGGCCTGGACCCGCCCCGAGATGGCCGTTCAATGGATGGGCCCGGTCGAATGGCCGGCCATCAGCGCCACCCAGGATTTCCGCGTGGGGGGCGAGTGGCGCAAATGCCTGCGCTCGGTCGAAACGGGCGAGGAGCTCTGGCAGGGCGGCATCTATCTCGAGATCGTCGAGAACGAACGCCTCGTCTTCACCTTCAAATGGGACGAGAGCCACGAGGACGGCCCGCCCGCCGACACGCTCGTGACCGTGGTGTTCAGCGACACCGACGACGGCAAGACCCACATGGACCTCACCCACGCGGGCCTGAAGTCCGAACAGAGCCTGACCGGCCATCGCCATGGCTGGACCAGCACGACCGACCGGCTTGAGGCCTGGCTGGCCGCCCACAGGGATTAAAACGGAAGGACACCACCATGAAGATCGTGACCAGCCTCAGCTTCCGCGGCCAATGCCGCGAGGCCTTCGAATTCTACGCCAGGGTTCTCGGCGGAGAGATCACCGCCGCCATGCCCTACGGCGACGGGCCGCCCGACATGGGAGTGCCGGAGCATATGAAAGACTGGCTGATGCATGGCTGGCTGCAAATCGGGGATCAGGCCATCATGGGCGCCGATATGGATGTCCAGTGGGCTCCCGGCATCGACAAGCCGAAGAACGGCTTCGACGTTACCCTGCACACCCATGACGTCGCCGAGGCCCGTCGCTGGTTCGACGCCCTGTCCGAGGGGGGCAAGGTTGTGATGCCCTTCGGGGAGTCGTTCTGGTCGCCGGGCTTCGGCAGCCTCATCGACCGTTTCGGCATTCCCTGGATGATCAACACCAATCCGGACCTGCCGGCCTGAGGCGTCAGACCTTCTCGTTCAGCAAAGCCTGCTGATAGCCGCTGACCCAGACGTTGCGAAACCGGCGCGACCGCTCCGCATGATAGATGTGGGCCAGTTCCGCATAGGAGCGGTCGAAGTCGTCGTTGACGAACACATAGTCGAACTCGGTGGCGTGCTCGATCTCACCCTTGGCGTTGCGGATGCGGCGGTCGATGACCTCTTCCGCATCCTGCGAGCGGGTCACCAGACGACGGCGCAGTTCCTCAAGGCTGGGCGGCAGGATGAACACCCGCACCGCGTCCTCGGGACAGCGGCGGGCCACTTCGCGCGCGCCCTGCCAGTCGATGTCGAACAGGACGTCGCGGCCCTCGGCCAGCGCCCGGTCGACCGGCGCGCGCGGAGAGCCGTACAGATTGCCGTGAACATTGGCCCATTCGAGAAAGGCATCGGCCTCAATCAGGCGCTGAAACTCGGCCTCGTCGACAAAGTGATAGTCCCGCCCCGCCTGTTCGCCCGGACGGATCGGCCGCGTCGTCATGCTGACCGACAGCTCCAGCCCCCCGTGATCGGCCATCAACCGCCGGCACAGCGAGGTCTTGCCCGCGCCCGACGGGCTGGCCACGATCAGCAGGACGCCGCGGCGGGGCATACGGTCATTCGACATTCTGAATCCTAATCCACAGCGCATTGTTTAAAAGTCAGTTTTTGGAACTCACCGAATTCGCACCCACACCAGACCCACAGCAAGATGGCTTCCTGGCTGAAGGATGCGAACGGCGATTCCGTGCGCGCCACACGCCTTGCTCACCCAATAGGGCGCCGACGGCGACACCGCAAACCGGGCCGTGTCGCAAGGGGCCCTGCTCTCCGCTCACTTTCGTTCAGAGGAACCACAATGACCACCGACCTCATCATCATTCTCGCCCATGAACTCGCATGCTCCCTGGAGATGAACTTCGAGGCAGCGGAGCGAGAGAAGCTCTGGCCCGAGGCGCTGGAAGGCCTGAGAGGAGCCGCTGACCACCTTCAAGGCAAGTCGCTACCAGTCCCCTCCGTCGTACTCAGCGTGCTACGGGCTTCTCCAGGTTGACCAGAGCAAGCCATGCTCGGGTCGCTGACCGATGCCGTTCCCGGGATCAGCGGTGCCTCTGGATCGCTTCGTGGCTGTGGTGGATCGTCCCTGACGATCGGCCGACAATCCTTCTGTGACGACCGGGGGTCACCACATCGCTGCCCGGGCGACGGACCCCGCGACCGCAAAGGTAACTCATGAAAGCTTCGAGCCTGCGAGACACGAAGGACCTGATTGTCGTAACGTCTGTCCGATGAACCCCAATGAGCACTTCCAGCAACTCCTCGCCGCCGCCGCCGCCGAGCCGGAACCGCAGCGCCTGCTATTCGTCTTTGCCGGTGCCGAACTGCCCGACAGGGCCACGCCGGAGCAGGAGGCACGCTTTCGATCAGGAAAGGGAGGCGCGCTCGGGCCACTGATGTGCGTCGACAAGGCCCCGCGCGACCTGCCGGACTTCAAGGCGCTCGTCTCGGAGGCTGAGGAGGCCGGCCCGCCCTGGAGCGTCGTGTTCGCCGCGAGCCTGTCCGGACAAGCCGGACGTCCGCCTGACAAGGCCCGAATCGACCTCGCCCTGGAGACCATGGTCCAGGCCGTGCGCGACGGCCGTATTGGCGGCTTCGCGGCCTATGGACCCGACGGCGACTTCCTTGAGATCGCCTGAGCTGGGATGATTGCATGTGCAGGCCGCCACGAGACGTGGTTGGCGCTGAGGGCGCCCCGGGTCTTTGATGGGGGTCGTCCGGGCACTTGATGGATGCCAATTCGTTTTGACAACGGAGGTTGTAAATCCAGCGGACCAGCCCGGCCCGGGCAGAGAGGCAACCCACGTTCCGATGACCGCTGATCCGTCGCGCGAGCTCGTAAGTTCCTATTTTCCAGGAGCGCGATCGGAAGGTGAGCGCCGTCTACGCAACGAGATCGACGCGACCCTCGACCACTGGTTCCGCTGGCGATCCGGTCGCTTTGAGGACAGCGCTTCCAATGACGCGGCGCCCGCTTCCGGTGCTCCTTTGCACGAGGGCGATCGGCTCGGACGCCGGCTGCTGACACTCTGCGATGCCCTGACGGCGGAGACCCCGACCTTTTCTCCCCGCTACATCGCCCACATGAAGGCTGATCTGTCCCTGCCGGGTCTGCTGGGCTGGTTCGCGGCCATGCTACACAATCCCAACAACAGTTCGCGCGACGCCAGTCGCGTCGGCAGCGTGATCGAGACCGAGGCCATCGCCGCCCTGGCCGGCATGCTGGGCTATGATCCCGCGCAGGCCCAGGGGCATTTCACCTCCGGTGGGACGGTCGCCAACTTCGAGGCCGTCTGGCGCGCGCGCTACAGACTGGATCATTGGCTGGCACTGGCGCTGCATATTTCCGAAACCGACGGTGCACCCCTGGACCCCTTCGCGGCGGCCCATATGGGCTGGAACCAGTTCCGCCACCTGCAGACTCTTTACGGCGTCCCGGACGATGTCCTGAAGTCCTGTAGCGCGGCGGCGTCCAATCCGGGCGATGTCTGGCGTCGGATCAGTCGGGCGTCAGGACGGGATTATCGAGGACCGATAATGCTTGTTCCCGGAAACCGGCACTATTCCTGGAGCAAGTCCGCCAACGTGTTCGGCCTCGGCGGAGAGGCGATCTGGAGCGTGGCCCTGGACAAGGGCGGTCACCTGGACCTCGCCAATTTCGAACGTCAGGTGGAGCGCGCCCAGGCTGATGGGAGACCGATCCTTATGGCTGTCGCCGTGGCCGGGGCCACCGAGACAGGGGCCATTGATCCCCTCGATCGCCTCTATGACCGGTTGGACCTGTGGCGGGCGGAGCGGGGTTGGCGCATCTGGCGCCACGTCGATGCGGCCTATGGCGGCTTTCTCCGGGCCATGCTGGACGGCCCGTCAGAAGCAACCCTGGCCCCGGAGACGGCCGCCGCACTGCGGGCCATGGGACGTTCGGATTCGATCACCATCGACCCGCACAAGCTGGGCTATGTGCCCTATGCCTGCGGAGCCTTCCTGACGCCGGACGCCGAACATTACGCCGTCTCCGCCTTTGACGCTCCCTATCTGGACCGGCCGGAACTTGGCGACGGAAAGTGGTCGTCCACTCTGGAAGGGTCGCGGTCGGCGGCAGGCGCCGCGGCGACCTGGCTGACGGCGGAAACCCTCGGCTTCGGCGCGGACGGCCTCGGGGCTCTGATGGCCACTACGGTTGAGACCCGCCAGGCTTTCGAAGCCGCCGTACGGGAAGCTGTCCCGGAAGCGTGTTTCCTGCCCGCCGACAGCAATATCGCCTGCTTCTCGCTGGCTCGAGCCGGCGAGGCGCTGAGCCATTCCAACGTCCGTACCCAGGCTGTCTTTGATCATTTCCAGAGATCTCCGCATTTCGCCGTGTCCAAGACGACACTTGGTGCCGACAACGCCGCACTCATCGCCAATCTGCTCAGCGGCCATGGCGGCTATAATGACCGATCCGAGGGTGATGCCGGGATGCTGGTGATCCGCTGCGTCTTCATGAACCCCTATTGGTCTGACTCCTCGGTGCGGCACGACCTGCTGCCTCGCTTCATTGAGGAGTTGCGCCGAGCCCTGGCTGGCCCCGACGAAGCAAAGGCAGCCTGAAATGGAGACGACCATGACCCCTATCCTGTTCTTCGGCCGGGTCGGCGAACGTCTGGGCCCTGAAGGGAGCTTCGACCTGCCGAGCGAGGGCCTTACGGTTCGTGAGATCCGCAACCTGCTGGCCGAGCGCGACGAGGTCGCGGCAGACGCCCTGCTGCGCCCCGACGTCCGCGCCTCGGTCGACATGGTTGTGGTCAGTGAGGACTCCCTCGCCCGCCCGGGTCAGGAGATCGCGTTCTTTTCCCTGTTTTCGGGGGGCTGAGTTGGCCCTCGACGTCAGGCTCATCAGCACGCCCCTGTCCGCCCCTGCGGAGCTTGAGGCCTTTCTCGCCGGCCGCACGGGCGACGGTGCCGTGGTCACGTTCACCGGCCTTGCCCGGGGCACTGGCAAGGACGGCTCGTTCGTCGAAACCCTTACGCTCGACTGGTATCCGGGCATGACCGAGCGGTCGATGCAGGATATCGCCGAAGCCGTCGCAGCGCGCTTTCCGGTTACGGATCTGGTCGTGGTCCATCGATGCGGCGAGATCGTCCCCGGCGAGACTATCGTCTTCGTCGCGGCCGCCGCTGCCCACCGTCGCGAAGCCTTCGCGGCGGCGGACTATCTGATGGACAGGCTCAAGACCGAGGCCGCATTCTGGAAACGCGAGACCGGCCCTTCCGGCACACGCTGGATCGAACCCGTTGACGAAGATCGCGCCGCACTGGCGCGCTGGAAGGACGAGACCCCCTGATGGCCGGAAGAATTGACGAGACGCTGCCATTTCACCCGCTCAACATCGCGGTGCTGACCATCTCGGACACCCGCGATGAAACGACTGATACCTCGGGCGGCACCCTGGTCGAACGCCTGACCACGGCGGGCCATGTGCTGAAGGGCAAGGCCATCGTTCACGATGAGGTGGATGCCATCCGCAGCCAGCTCAAGATCTGGGTCCAGGACCCGGATGTCGACGTCGTCCTGACCACGGGCGGTACCGGCTTCTCACCGCGTGACGTGACGCCTGAGGCCGTGAAGCCGCTGTTCCGACGTGAGCTTGAGGGTTTTTCCGTGGTCTTCCACCTCGCCAGCCTGGGCACGGTCGGCGTGGCGACCCTTCAATCACGGGCGCTCGCGGGACAGGCCGAGGACACCTTCATCTTCTGCGTGCCCGGTTCGACCGGGGCGTGCCGCGACGCCTGGGACCTGGTGCTGGCGGAAGAGCTAGACAGCCGCTTCCGGCCCTGTTCCCTGGTGGGCCAGATCCCGCGTTTCCGGGGCATCTGCCCGTGAGCGCCCTGACCCATCTGGACAGCGGCGGGCGCGTGCACATGGTCGACGTGGGCGACAAGACGCCGACGGCACGGCGGGCTGTGGCTGAAGGCCGGGTTATCTGTGCGCCTGCCACACTTGCGCTGGTCCAGGATGACCACGCACCCAAGGGTGCAGTGGTCACGACCGCCGAACTGGCCGGGATCTTGGGGGCGAAGCGCACAGCGGACCTGATCCCGTTGTGCCACCCGCTCGGCCTCGACAAGGTCTCGGTGAAGATCGATCTCGACGAAGCCTTGCCCGGCTTCATCGTTACGGCGGAGGCGCGTGTCTCGGGACCGACCGGCGTCGAGATGGAGGCCCTGACCGCCGTCTCCGTCGCCTGCCTCACCCTCTACGACATGCTCAAGGCGGCTGACCGGGGCATGGTCATCAGCCAGGTCCGGCTGTTGTCCAAGTCGGGCGGACGATCGGGCGATTGGACCGCGTCGTGATTGATTTCGACTCCGCCGTCGCTCTGGTCCTGACCGAAGCCCGTCCCCTGCCATGCGAGACGGTGGCGCTGGGCGCCGCCGCCGACCGGGTACTGGCCGTCGATCTGCGGGCCCGCGGCGACGCCCCGCGCGCTGCTGTATCGGCGATGGACGGCTACGCCGTGCGAGACGTCGACCTTGGGACCTTTCCGGCCCGACTGCCAATCACCACCGTTGCCTTCGCCGGGCGAGCCGACGTGCCGGTCCTGCCTGGCGGAACCTGCGCCCGGGTCTTTACCGGCGGACCCGTACCCCACGGGGCCGACAGGATCGTGGTCCAGGAGATTGTCGGCCGCGACGGAGACATGGCCGTGTTCGAGGTGACGCCCGGACCGGGCAAGCACATCCGCGCATCGGGGTCGGACTTCAGGGCCGGTGATACCTTGCTCCGCGCGGGGACGGCCCTCGGTTTTCGCGCCATGGTCACCGCTGCAGCCGCTGACGTCACCACGCTGTCGGTCGTACGCCGCCCGCGCATAGTCATCCTCGGCACCGGGGATGAACTGGCCGAACCAGGGCAGGCTCTGGAGACGCCCGGCAGCATTCCGGAGAGCGTCTCGTTCGGCGTCGCCGCCCTTGCGCGGCAATGCGGGGGTGAGGTGGTTGATCGCCGCCGCCTGACCGATACGCCTGAACTCCTTGGGGCTGCTGCCCGCCGCGCGCTCGACGAAGCCGATCTGGTGGTGGTCACGGGCGGTGCGTCCGTCGGCGAGAAGGACTACGCCCGCTCGATGTTCACCCCGCTCGGACTGGAAATGATCTTCTCCAAGGTGGCCATCAAACCGGGCAAGCCGGTCTGGTTCGGGCGGGCAGGCGGGAAGCTGGTCCTGGGTCTGCCTGGCAATCCCACCTCAGCGCTGGTGACGGCCCGTCTGTTCATGGCGCCACTGGTCGCCGGTCTGGCGGGGAGAGATCCGAGCGCGCTACTGAGCTGGCGGGACATGACCCTGACTGCGCCGCTGAAACCCTGCGGAGATCGGGAGACCTTTGAGCGCGGCCGTCTGGTCGGAGGCGGTGTCGCGCCATTGTCTGTCCAGGACTCTGCGACCCAGATGGCCTTGGCGACTGCGGATGTACTGATCCGGCGGCGCCCCGGCGCTACAGCTCTCGACGCCGGGGACACCGCCCTCGTTCTGGACTTCTGAACCCGCTCAGAGGAAGCGCTGGAAAAGGATATTGTTCTCCAGGTGGACGTGCTCGCGCAGGTCCATATCCAGCTTGCTGCACCCGGCATACAGAGCACGCCAGGTAGCGCACGCCCCGTCCGGCACGACGAAGTCGTCGGTCAGCTCCGCCATGAAAGCCAGCAAAGCCCCCAGGTCATCGTGGTCCTGCATCATCCGGGAGATCGGGCCACACAGGGCCGGACCAATGCCATTGAGCATCGCTGGAAACAGGACTGCCTCCTCCTTGTGCTGATGGTCTTCGAGATCATCGAACATGTCGGAAAGCAGGTTGGCCAGCCCGTGCGGGCAGTCGGCCCTGTCGCGGTGAACCGACTCGACGCGGCGGGCCAAGGCGATGACCTCGGGGAATTCCCGCCGGTGCACCTTGTGATAGCGCTCAACAATGTGGGCGATCAGGTCGGCTGTCTCGGCGGGCGCGTGGTCTCCCGGCGCTTCCAGAGCGTGGAGCTCCGCCTCAAGCGCCGACAGATCGAGGCCTCGGCTCTCCGCTTCCTTGGCAAGCAAGACGTCGCCCTTGCAACAGAAGTCGATTTTGTGGCGACGAAAGACCGTCGTGGCTCCCGGCAGGATGACAGCGATCTCGCCGACGGAAAGATGTTCAAGCGACATGTTCCAGAGTGTCCTCTTCCTTTCGCGCTCCCATGCGCGAGCGTGATGATCGGGTCTTCGTAAGGCGTCGCAGCGGGCCAGGGCTTGACGTCAGTCAAGCCTCGCATTGATGCCGGTCCGGGTGCGCGACACCCCTGCCACCCTTCCCCGTGCCGCACGGAATCGGCGAATCTGAACTCCAAATTTGAAGGGGTGCAGAGATGGCGTTCGATAGTCCGCTGGCGGGTGAGATCTGGAGCAAGAAATATCGTTTCCGGCCGAACGACGGGGCCGGAGATGCGACCGTTGAGGCCACGTGGGACCGGGTCGCGACCGCGCTCGCTGAAGCCGAACCTGCAAAGTTGCGCGGTCGCTGGCGCGCCCGTTTTCGGGACGCGCTTGAAGACTACCGCTTCCTGCCCGCTGGACGGATTCTCGCGGGGGCGGGCACTGGCCGCGCCGTCACCCTGTTCAACTGCTTCGTCATGGGCACAGTGCCCGATGACCTCGACGGCATCTTCCTGCACCTGCGCGAGGCTGCGGTGACCATGCAGCAGGGTGGCGGCGTCGGCATGGACTTCTCCACGGTGCGGCCGTCCGGTGCGCCGGTGAGGGGCGTCGGGGCGGAAGCCTCGGGCCCGCTCAGCTTTATGGACGTCTGGGATTCCATGTGCCGCACCATCATGTCTGCCGGCCAAAGGCGCGGGGCGATGATGGGCTGCCTGCGGATTGACCATCCGGACATCGAGGCCTTCATCGACGCCAAGCGGGATGCGGTCCGGTTCCGGAACTTCAACCTCTCTGTGCTGGTCACCGACGCCTTCATGACCGCCCTGGACGCCGACGCGGACTGGCCTCTGGTGTTCGGTGGCGAGGTGCGGCGCACCGTTCGGGCGGCAGATTTGTGGAATCGCCTGATGCAGGCCACCTATGACGCCGCCGAGCCGGGGGTGATCTTCATCGACCGCGTCAACGCGGCGAACAACCTTGCCCATTGCGAGGTGATCTCGGCCTCCAATCCTTGCGGCGAGCAGATGCTGCCCCCCTACGGCGCCTGCCTGCTGGGGTCCATCAATCTGGCCCGTCTGGTCTCTTCTCCGTTCGATCCCGGCGCCGCCATGGATGAAGTCGAGCTGGCGGCTCTCACCCGCACGGCGGTGCGGATGCTGGACAATGTCATTGACGTCTCCCGCTTCCCCCTGCCGGCGCAGGAAGAAGAGGCCCGGGCCAAGCGCCGCCTCGGCCTTGGCGTGACGGGGCTCGCCGACGCCCTGATCTTCTGCGGCGCCCGCTATGGCGAGGACAGGGCCGTGGCCCTGACGGAACAGTGGCTGGGGTTGATCCGGCGGGAGGCCTATCGCGCCTCGGCCGAGCTGGCAGCCGAGAAGGGCGCCTTCCCCCTCTATGATCCGGCTATGCTGGATCGGCCAAACCTCGCGGTACTGGATCCCGAGACACGCGACCTGATTGCCCGGCACGGCCTGCGCAACGGTTGCCTGACCTCGATCGCTCCCACGGGAACGACGTCTCTCCTGGCGGGGAATGTGTCGTCCGGAATCGAGCCCGTGTTCGCCTTCACTTACACCCGCAAGGTGTTGCAGCCGGATGGCAGCAAGCGCGAGGAAGCCGTGGAGGACTACGCCTTGACGCTCTGGAAGCGGATCATGGGAGCGGGCGCTCCGCTGGAAAGCGCGCCGGGCGACGCCTTTGTCACCGCTCAGACCCTGACTCCGGAGCATCATCTGCGGATGCAGGCGGCGGCCCAGGCCCAGATCGACAGCTCCATCTCCAAGACCATCAACTGCCCCGAAGATATAGCCTTCGACGCCTTCTCCGATGTCTATCGGCAGGGCTATCGTCTGGGCTGCAAGGGTCTGACGACCTATCGGCCGAATGCCATCACCGGCTCGGTCCTGAGCGTCGAGCCGTCGCCGTCAGACGAGACCGTTCCGGTCGGGCCAGTGTTGACGCCGAGGCCTGCGCGGCTGGAGGGTGCGACCTACAAGGTGCGCTGGCCGCTGGACGCGCACGCCGTCTATGTGACGATCAATGACTCCAACGACGAGCCCGGAGGCGAGCGGCGTCCGATGGAGATTTTCGTCAACTCCAAGAACATGGCTCACTATGCCTGGACCGTCGCCCTTACCCGGATGGTGTCGGCTGTTTTCCGGCGGGGTGGCGACGTCTCCTTTGTGGCAGAAGAACTCAAGGCGGTCTTCGACCCGGGCGGCGGGGCCTGGATGGAGGGGCGCTATACGCCGTCCCTACCGGCCGCCATTGGAGCGGTGATCGAGCGTCACATGAACCTCTCGGCCGGTGACGGCGCCTCTGCGCCTGAAGCCGCGCCTGTACAGGACCCCGGCCCAGCGACCGCTGCAGCGCCTGCTCCCACGGCCTGTCCGCGATGCGGCACGCCGGGTCTTGTTCGCAAGGAAGGCTGCGACAGCTGCCTCGACTGCGGCTATTCCCGATGCGGATAGCACCTCTGCGTCGCTCTTCGTCGAGTCATGGGTGGACTGAACTCCTGTATCGCTCGCGGCGGCCTGTGGAGGTCCTGCTGACGGCTTCCCTTCGGGGGGTGGCGCGTCGTCAGCCTGACGCGTTCGATCGGTTGGGTGAAGTCCGTCGGGCTACCATACGCATTATGCCTGACGGCTTGCCCTTCGCCTTTGAGATGCGGCCGGACGGCACCGCCGGGTCCATCCGGGTGGTCCGCTCCAATGCAGATCCCGGCGAGACGTCGGCTTGCATAAGGGGTCCGCTGCTGACGCTGTTGTCCCTGTTTGACGGTCGGCGAGATGCCGACGGCGCCTTTTTCCAGCGCCGGATCGACGTCAATGGCGATACCGTCGCCATCCTGGCTTTGCACAATGCGCTCGAAGCGTCGGAGTTGACGATGGCCGATATCCTGGGCTTGCCACGCCAGCTGGATCCGCTGCTGCAGACCGCCTTGTCGATCGCCGGACACTGGCGCCCAGTCGAGGCCTACCCGTGAACAGACGTGCGGCTTCAGGGCTGGAATTAGTGTGCCCAGCTGGTTCGCCAGCCATGCTGAGAGCGGCGATCGAGGCTGGCGCGGACAGCGTATACTGCGGCTTCCGCGACGAGACCAATGCACGAAATTTCCCGGGTCTGAACTTCTCCCCCGAGGAACTGCGCGTTGCGACCGACTGGGCACACGAGCGCGACGCCCGGGTCCTGCTGGCGCTGAATACCTTTGCCCGTGCCGACGCCACCGATGTGTGGCGGGCCTCAGCTGACGCCGCTGTTGCGGCCGGTGTGGACGCGGTGATCGCCGCAGACCTCGCCGTACTGTCTCATTTGCGCGCCAACCATCCGGACACGCGGCTTCATCTGTCGGTGCAGGCTGCGGCGGGGACGCCGGAAGCGATCGCCTTTTACGCTCGTGAATACGGGGTGAAACGGGTGGTTCTGCCCCGTGTCCTCAGCGTCGAGGAAATCAGGAGTTTGACACCGGAAATTTCCGTCGAGACCGAAGCCTTCGTCTACGGCGGACTATGCGTAATGGCCGAGGGCCGCTGCGCCCTGTCCTCCTATGCCTCGGGAAGATCGCCGAACCTGTCAGGGGTGTGTTCGCCGCCCGAGGCGGTGAGTTTCAGCGACGACCACGGCGAGCGCACGACGCGATTGTCCGGCTTCGCCATTGACCGGCTGCCAGCGGGCCAGGTCGGCGGCTATCCGACCCTCTGCAAGGGCCGATTCCGGGGCGGCGGCTCCGATGAGCCGGGCTATCTGTTCGAGGATCCGGTCAGTCTGAACGCCATGAGCCTGCTGGCCGGACTCGCCACGGCCGGGGTCACGGCCGTCAAGATTGAGGGACGACAGAGAGGACGCGCCTATGTGTCCCGCGTCACCGCCGCCTTTCGGGCGGCGATCGACGCCATCGCGCGAGGGGAATCTCCAGCCCCCTATGAATCCCTGTTGGGTGACCTCGCTGAAGGCGCACGGGAGACGACCGGGGCCTATCGGAAACGCTGGCGATGAGGGGTTCGATGGAACTGGCGATCGGACCCCTGCTGTTCAACTGGCCGACGGAACAGGTCGAAGCCTTCTATGCCCGGATCGCCGACGAGGCACCGGTGGGGACGGTCTATCTCGGCGAGGTGGTGTGTGGAAAGCGTCAGCCCCCGCTGCAGGACGTCCTGGCGCGCGCAGCAGATCGGCTGGAGGCGGCGGGCAAGACCGTGATCTGGTCGACCCTTGCTATCCCCTCCACGCCGAGGGAGCGCCGGCTGGCGGCTGAGCTCGCTGCGGATCCCGATCATCTCATCGAGGCCGGGGACATGTCAGCGGTCTGGAGCCGGGCGCCAGCCCCGTTTGTCGCCGGCCCGCTGCTGAACGTCTACAGCGCCCCCGCGGCGGCGGAGCTGGTGCGGATGGGCTGTGTGCGTCTGTGCGCCAACATCGAACTCCCCCTGACCTCGATCGCCGAAATCGCGCAAGCCTGTCCCGGGCTCGAACTCGAGCTCTTCGCCTTCGGTCGTCTGCCGCTGGCCCTGTCGAGCCGCTGCGCCCAGGCTCGGATGGAGGGCCTGCACCGGGACGCCTGCCGCTATGTCTGCGATCACCATCCTGACGGAATGGATGTCGCGACCATCGAGGGTAAGGATTTTCTGGCCATCAACGGACTGCAAACCCTGTCGCACGGATGTCAGCTGGTTGATGTTGAGCTTGAAGCGCTCAAGCAAGCCGGCGTCTCGGTCCTGCGACTATCGCCGCACAGTCTGGACATGATCGCAGTCTCCAACCTGTTCCTCGAATTCTCTACCGGGCGGATCATGGCAGAGGAACTTGCGTTGAAAATCGAGCCTCTTGGCCCGCCCGGACCCCTGGTCAGCGGCTATCTACACGGCATGGCCGGCGCTCGCTGGGGGCGTGGGGGTGTCGCGGCATGAACACGACCGAACTGGAGGCCCGGCGGGCCAGAATAGACCGGATCGATTCCGCCCTGGTGCGGTTGGTCGCAGCCCGCCAGCGCCAGGTCGCGGTCATCGCCACACTCAAGACGGGGCCGGACAGTGCCCGGGATCCTGTCCGGATCGCCGCCATCCTTACCCGCGTCCAGTCGGCAGCACGGCGTTGCGGGCTGGACGAAGCGATCGCAATTCCGGTCTGGCGCGAGCTTCTCGAGCGTTCGGCCGAGTCTCAGAAGACGCTCATTGCCTGTGCTGAAAAGACTGATCCATCGACTTGACGAAGTGCAGGTCGCAGCATCCGGTCCGTCAATCAGGTCTACGCCCGGGTCCTCTATTCACAGGTCGCATCGTCGTCCCGGAGTCCCTATGAACACCGCCGCTGCCATCCGCGCCCATCGCGGGCCCGCCATCTTCAGCATTGGTCTGCGCCCCTTCTATCTGTTTTCGGCCTTGTGGTCGGCTATCGCCGCACCGCTCTGGCTTTACGCTTTTCTCAGCGGCGGACCTGTCGGGCTGAGCTGGCATGTCCACGAGATGCTGTTCGGCTATACGGGCGGGATCGTCGTCGGCTTCCTGCTCACCGCCGTGCCCAACTGGACGGGTCGCCTGCCGGTCGTGGGGACGCCGCTGGCCCTGCTGTTCGGCCTGTGGCTGGCAGGCCGGGGTGCCATGCTGGCCATGGCCCTCGACGCCAATCTGGCGGCGGCAATCTGGCCCTTGATGGTTGACGGTCTGTTCCTGTTCGCCATGGCCTTCGTGGTCTGGCGGGAGGTGCTGACTGGGCGCAACTGGCGCAATGTACCGGTTGCCCTCATGGTCACCATATTTGCCCTCGCCAATGCCGGATTTCACCTCGAGTCAGGCGCCGGCGGCGTCGCAAACCTGTCCACCCGCCTGGGTCTTGCAGTCGTGGCCATGCTGATCGCGGTCATCGGGGGTCGGGTTACCCCGAGCTTCACCCGCAACTGGCAGATCAGGCGCGGCGGACCATTGCCGGCTGTCGTCGGCCGGTTCGACGCCGTGACCCTGGCGGTCACAGCTGTGGGCCTCATCGCATGGGGCATCGCGCCGGCCCACCCGTTGGCGGGTGCCCTCATGCTGTCGGCGGGAGGATTGAACCTGCTCCGGCTGATCCGGTGGCGCGGTGATGCCACGGCAGCGGAACCCCTCGTGTGGATTCTGCACCTTGGCTACCTGTGGCTGGCTGCGGGCCTCTTTCTCACGGGGCTGTCAGCGGCCGCGCCCGGACTGGTCCCCCCCACTGTCGGTGTTCACGCCCTGACAGCGGGCGCAATCGGCGTCATGACGCTCGCCATCATGACTCGCGCCAGTCGCGGCCATACGGGTCGGCCGTTGAACGCCGGCAAGGTCGAGGTTCTGATCTATGTACTGGTCAATGCTGCGGCGCTAACCCGAGTCGTGGGGGGCTTGATCCCGGACATCTATCAGCCGTTGCTGATCGCCTCGGCAACACTCTGGTCAGCGGCCTTTCTGACATTCGCGATCGGCTATGCTCCCATGTTGCTGTTACCCCGGCCGGATCGCAGATGATGGTGATCAGGCGTAGCGGGCGGCAGCGGTCGCCTTCACCAGTGCGATCACGCGCCTTCCTGGGGCCAGTCCCAGCTGCTCGCTCGCTTGCCGGGTAACCAGAGCCTTCATCCTCAGCCCGCCTGCCTCAAGTCGAACGAGGACTCCATCGCTCCGGACCTCCAGCGCGGCGACCTCCATCGGAAGCCGGTTCTGGAAACTGGCGTCGACAGGATCGGTCAGGGCAAGAGCGACTTCCCGCGCGTCGACAACGACTCGCAAGCGATCGCCGGGGACCACATGGAGGAGCGGGGCGAGAAACGCGGTCCCCGCCAGGTCGACGCGGGTGGCGTCTCTTTCGGGATCGTGCGCTATGACCCGCCCGTCGAGAACGGACAAGGGCGCGGTGAGCCCGGCGGCGGCCTCGGCCTCCGGACGATCGAACGCGGCATCGGGAGGCTCGGCACCAACAGCTCGGCCGTCACTGACCAGAACCACGCGATCGGCCAGGCGGGCGACCTCTTCTACGGCATGGCTGACATAGAGGATGGGAGGCCCCTCTCGAGCCAGTCGATCCAGATAGGGCAGAATGTCGCCGCGCCGGGCGCCGTCCAATCCGGCCAGCGGCTCGTCGAGGATCAGCAGACGGGGACGGCTGAGCAGGGCCCGTCCGATCGCGACCCGCCGGGCCTCGCCGCCGGACAACGAACTCGGGCCGCGCTCGAGCAGACCTTCGAGACCCAACAAGGCCACCGCCTCATCAAGAGCAGGATCCGGATCGCCTGATCGACGGGGGCCGTAAAGCAGATTGTCCCGAACCGTCATGTGCGGAAATAGCCGCGCGTCCTGGAACACATAGCCGATGCGTCGTTTCCAGACCGGGACCGACTGACCGGTGTCGCTGTCAAGAAGGGCCTCCCCGTTCAGCATCACCCGGCCGCACGAGGGGCGGACAAGGCCGGCGACGACCTCGGCCACTGTCGTCTTGCCCGCGCCGGAGCGGCCAAAAAGACAGGTGATGCGGGCGTCGCTCGAGAAGCTGACCTCGAGCGCGAAGTCGCCACGGACGATATGGGCGGAAACGTCGAGCATCAGCCCATTCCTGCCAGGCGCCGCGTCGCGGCCCGCGCGCCCCACTCCGAGATCAACAGGGCGCCGATCGAAACCCCGACCGAGATGAAGACCAATCTCAGCGCGGCGGCCTCGCCGCCGGGAACCTGGATCAGGCTGTAGATGGCGAGCGGGAGGGTGCGCGTCTCTCCGGGTATGTTGGCCACGAAGGTGATGGTGGCCCCGAACTCGCCGAGCGCCTTGGCGAAGCCCAGCACCGCCCCGGCCGCTACGCCGGGTAGCGCGAGCGGCAGGGTAATGGTCAGGAAGCGGATCAAGGGTCTGGCTCCCAGGGTCTCGGCCGCGCGTTCAATCCGGGAATCAACCAGATCGAACGACAGCCGGATCGCCCGCACCATCAAGGGAAAGCCCATGACCGCCGCGGCCAGGGCCGCGCCCGTCCAGTCGAAGGCGAACACGATCCCCAATGGGTCCAGCAGACGCCCCAGCGGCCCGTTGCGGCCGAACAGCAGCAACAGGGCGTAGCCGGTGACGACCGGCGGCAGGATCAGGGGCAGATGGGTAAGGCCCGACAGCAGGGCCTTGCCGGGAAAGTCAGCCCGCGACAGCAGATAGGCCAGGGCGACGCCCGGCGGCAGGCTGAACACCGTCGCTGTGGCGGCGACCTTCAGCGACAGTCCGATAATCTGCTGTTCCTCGGGGCTGAGCGAGAACATCGGGGCGGCTCAGACAGGGACGGGCGCGAAGCCGAAGCGCCGAAAAACGGACTGTCCCTGAGTGCCGGCCAGGAAGCCCAGAAAGGCCCGCGCACCCTCGGGGTCGCCGGCTCCGTCCAGTGGCCGGACCGGCGCCGCAGAATAGACGATCGGCGCGTGGCTTCCCGTGGGGAAGGTCGCTACGACCCGGACCCGTGGCTCGACCCGGGCGTCGGTCGCATAGACCAGACCCAGCGGCGCCTCGCCGCGAGCGACCATGGCTAGCGCCGCCCGGACATCGTCGGCGGGGGCCCGCCGATCCTTGACCGCCGGCCACAGGTTCAGGTGAATGAGAGCCTCCTGCCCATAGCGGCCCGCCGGCACGGCGGTTTCGGCCATGGCCAGGCGCCCCTCCCCCAGCCGCGCGGCGATCGCAGCTGGGGCTGTCAGGTCCACCGGATCGTCTGAGGCGGCCACCGGCGCAATCAGCACCAACTGGTTGGACGCAAGGGATCGTCGGGCGGACGTCTCGATCAGGCCGCGTTGGTCCAGCCAGTCCATCCACGCCTCATCAGCCGCAATGAACAGATCCGCCGGTGCGCCCTGGGCGATCTGTCGGGCCAGTTGACCGCTTCCGGCATAGGTCACCCGCACGGTCTTGCCGAAGCGGCGGCGATAGTCGGCAACGACGGCGTCCAGCACCTCACGCAGACTGGCGGCAGCGAACAGGTCGATCAACGATGGGTCTACGCGGCGGGGCGAGCACGCGACCAGCGCCGTGGCTGCGAGAAGCAACAGCCCGGCTCGTCGGTCAATGCTTGCCCCCTCTTCCGCCATTGATGCGCCTCCTTCTGGGCCGACCGCTCCGGTCTGCCGACTCTGATTAGCATGGCCGGGTCTGTCGACATCCCCGGCGTGTATCGATCCCGATTGATCTTCATCAAGGCCGGGGCGGGCTCGCGTCATGGGGTATGACGGGGTGATCAGGTACAAATCTTCACGAGTTCGCTCCGAGCGGCCCGACCTAAAGCTCTACAGCGCCAAGGTTCGGCAGCCGGATCCGCAAGGATCGAGGGCGGCGGGAGAAATCCCTCCGCCTCCCGTGTTTGGAAAGGGGCTTCCATGGCGTTCGACGCCGGCAAAATCACTGACGGCTTTGGCCGCCGGTTCCACTACCTTCGCCTGTCGGTGACAGAGGTCTGCAATTTCAGCTGCACCTACTGTTTGCCGAACGGGTGGAAAAAGACCGGCCCCCTGTCGTTCCTGACGGTCGACGAGATTGGTCGTCTGGTCGCCGGGTTTTCCGATCTGGGACTCAGCAAGGTTCGCCTGACCGGAGGTGAACCCACTGTCCGTAAGGACTTCAACGCCATCATCCAGACCGTTGCGAGCGCGCCGGGTGTGGCCAAGGTTGCCATGACCACGAACGGCTGGAACCTGGCCCGTCATGCGACCGACTGGCGGGCCTCCGGTCTCAGCCATATCAACGTCAGCATCGATTCGATCGATCCTCAGACGTTCCATGAGATCACCGGCCACGACAAACTGAACCAGGTCCTGGCGGGCCTGGACCTGGCGTTGGCGGCGGGCTACTCGGCTGTGAAGGTCAACGCTGTCCTGTTGCGCGAGACGGCGGAAGCCGGGTTTGACGGCTGGGCGCGCTTCGTGCGTGATCGGCCCGTGGCCGTCCGGTTCATCGAGCTGATGAAGACGACGGACAACGACGCGTATTTCGCGCGCCATCACGTCAAGGCCCAGGGCCTGCGGGACTGGCTGGACCAGAATGGCTGGACCCCGTCGGAGCGCGCCTTTGACGCCGGGCCGGCGCTGGAATATCGCCACCCCGACCACACTGGCGCCATCGGCCTGATCGCGCCCTATGCGCCCGGCTTCTGCGACAGCTGCAACCGCCTTCGCGTCACGGCGCGGGGCAAGCTGCGCCTGTGCCTGTTCGGAGACGGCGGCGTCGACCTGCGCGATCTGCTGCAGGATGACGATGATCGAGAGGCGCTGACCCAGCGCATCATGTCCTCCCTGGGAGGCAAGTCCGCAGGCCACAACCTCGCATTGGGCCGCTCCGGCGACCTGAGGAATCTGGCCCAACTTGGGGGCTGATCAGCCCAGGACGGAGCCGCAGGTCCGTCCCGTCTGCGAGCTCCACCGCTCACGTTCAGCCTTGCCGATGTTCTCCGTCGGTGGCGGCATGTGATTGTCGATCAGCGGATGAGGCCGCGCCAGCCGCTCGAGGGCCTCGGGCCGGCCGATGCCGACTTCGGCGCCTTGCACAGAAACGCCGTAGCTGGACAGACTGGCGAAGGCGCGGGAAAGGTTCTCGGGAGACATGCCGAGCAGAGAAGCCAGCACCCGCTTCTCGTGGGGCAGGACGATGGGATCGCACATCCCTTGGCGCACCCTCTGGGTAATCAGATAGTTGGCCAGACGTTCGACACCGCCCCGGAGCTTCTGGTTCTTCACGGCCCGCACGAGGCCGCGGTAGCAACCCGAGAGTTCCTGGGCCACAGCAAAGCTGAAGTCGGCATCCTGCCTCATGGTGCGGCGAAGAGCCTCGCCGGACAGCATCAGGATCTCCGACCGCTCCAGGGTTCGCGCTGACATCAGGGCGTCGGCGTCAAGGACTACTGCGGCCAGAATAAAAGTCGAAACCGGTCGCAAGAGGGCGAGGGTCGTTTCCTTCTCCTTCCAGGAGCCCTGAAGTTCGACCGCCCCGTCAAGCAGCACATAGAGGAAGTCGACCCTGTCGCCCTCCATCAGCAAGGTGGTCCCGGCAGGGAAGCGCTGCAGGAATGCGCCGCCGGTCACGTCCCGGAAAACTTCCGGCGCGGCGCGTTCAAACAGAGGAAGGGCGCGGACGCGGTCAAGATCTGCGGGGCGCATCGTCATCGTGTTTTTCCTCAAGCGATTCGAGAGCGAGATTCTGAACTGGCCGGGTTCGCATGCTCCACCCCCATCTCCGACTAGTGGATGGCTTGACCAATATCAAGCAAGGAAGATAAGCGCGCTAACTCTGCGCCTTTACATTATCACGTTACTGTAATTATCCCTCATTCCAGTACGCATGTTCCAACTTCACCAAGCATAGGATTGATAAACGTCAAATAACGCATGCCAAGGGCGCGCTAGGTCTAATGGAACCTCAGCCGGCAAGCGGCGGCATTCCATGGAGCAGACGCAGGTGGCATCCACCTCTGAAACAGCAGCACCCGGCGCGGCGTCGGCCCTGTGGGTCAGCACCTTTGCCTTCACGGCCTGCTTCGCGGTGTGGACGATCTTTTCGATCATCGGCGTTCAGATCAAGGCCGACCTGGGCTTGACCGAGGCGCAGTTCGGCCTGCTGGTCGGAACCCCCATTCTGACCGGATCGCTGGCGCGCGTGTTTCTCGGCGTCTGGACCGAACAATTCGGCGGGCGGAGGGTCAGCCTGATCGTCATGGCTCTGGCGGCGGCGGCGACTTTCCTTCTCTCCTACGCTGAAACCTACCCCCAGTTCCTGATCGCTGCCCTCGGCGTCGGCATGGCAGGCGGGGCCTTTGCAGTCGGCGTCGCCTATGTCTCGAAATTCTTCCCGGCCGGTCGGCAGGGCACGGCCCTGGGTATCTTCGGCGCGGGCAATGTCGGCGCGGCGGTAACCAAATTCGCGGCCCCCTTCGTCATGCTGGCGCTGGGCTGGGAAGCCGTGGCCCAGGTCTGGGCCGGGGCCCTGCTCCTCATCGCTCTCGCGGCCTTTTTTCTGACCCGCGACGAGCCCCAGCTGATCGAGCGCCGGCGGACGGGCCAGAAGCCTGTGGCGGCCTGGATGCAGCTTGAGCCGCTGAAAGACCTTCGGGTTTGGCGGTTTGCGCTCTACTATTTCTTCGTCTTCGGCGGGTTCGTCGCGCTCGCCCTGTGGCTGCCGCATTATCTGACCGGAGCCTATGGTGTGGGCATCGGCGTTGCCGGCATGCTGGCCGCGGCCTATTCGATCCCCGGCTCGCTGTTCCGGGTGTTCGGGGGCTGGCTGTCCGACCGGATCGGCGCCCGCAAGGTCATGTACCTGACCTTTCTCATCAGCGTCGTTTGCGCTTTCATTCTCGCCTATCCGGCGACGACCTACGTAGTCGACGGCATCGACGGGCCGATCCGTTTCCGCCTGGCGATGAGCCTACCGGTCTTCACCGCTGTGGTTTTCGTGCTCGGCTTCGCCATGAGCCTCGGCAAGGCAGCCGTCTACAAACACATCCCCGTCTACTATCCCGACCACGTCGGCTCGGTCGGCGGTCTGGTCGGGATGATCGGCGGCCTTGGCGGCTTCATCCTGCCCATAGTCTTTGGCGTACTGAACGACCTGACCGGCGTCTGGACCAGTTGCTTCATGCTGCTGTTCCTGCTGGTCCTCACCGCCCTCGTCTGGATGCATTTCGCCGTCCGCCGGATGGAGCGTCAGCGCTCCCCGATGCTGGCGACCCTGCCCGAATTCCCCGAGCTGGCCGGCGTCGGTCCCGACCGAACCGCCGCCGCCTCATCCACCCGTCCGAACTAGAGAAAGGCGCGGATGTCTCGCTCCATCCTTACTGACTGGCGTCCCGAAGACCCAGAATTCTGGTCCACGACCGGCAAGGCGATCGCCCGCCGTAATCTCTGGATTTCGGTGCCCAACCTCCTCCTGGCCTTCTCGGTGTCGATGGTCTGGTCCATGGTGGTGGCCAAGCTCGGTCTGATCGGATTCCAGTTCACCACCGATCAGCTGTTCTGGCTGACTGCCCTTCCGGCCCTCTCGGGTGCGACACTCCGCATTTTCTACAGCTTCATGGTGCCGATTTTCGGCGGCCGTCGATGGACGGCTCTGTCGACCCTGTCCTTGGTCGTTCCGGCGCTGGGCATCGGTCTCGCGGTCCAGAACCCCGACACGCCCTACTGGGTGTTCGTCACCCTGGCCCTGCTTTGCGGACTGGGCGGTGGAAACTTTGCATCATCGATGTCGAACATGGCCTTCTTCTTCCCCAAGGCGGAAAAGGGCAATGCGCTCGCCATCAACGCCGGGTTCGGCAACCTCGGCGTCAGCGTCATGCAGTTCCTCGTGCCGGTGGTCATCACACTTGGCCTGTTCGCGCCCGTCGTCGGAGCGCCCCAGATCGCCGTCGACAAGGGCGTCGAGAGCCAGATGTGGCTTCAGAACGCCGGCTTCGTCTGGATTCCCTTCCTTCTGGCATCTGCCGCCGCTGCCTGGTTCGGCATGAACGACCTCAGCTCGGCCAAGGCTTCTTTCGCGGCGCAGTCCGTGATCTTCAAGCGCAAGCACAACTGGCTGATGTGCTGGCTTTATGTTGGCACCTTCGGTTCCTTCATCGGCTTCTCGGCCGCCTTCCCCCTGCTGACCAAGACCCTGTTTCCGGAAGTGAACGCGCTGCAGTTCGCCTTCCTCGGACCGCTGGTCGGGGCGGCCTCGCGCGCCCTCACCGGATGGGTGTCTGACCGCTGGGGCGGAGAAAATGTCACCCAGATCGTCTTCGGCGCCCTGATGGTCGGCGTACTGGCTGTGCTCTACAGTGTGGGCGGCTTCGGCGCTGAACCGTCGTTCATCCTGTTCTTCGCCGCCTTCCTCTGGCTGTTCTTCTGGACCGGGGTGGGCAATGCCTCGACCTTCCAGATGATCCCCGCAATCGTCCGGATCGACATGCTGCGGCTAATGCCGATGGCCACGGCCGCACTGCGTCTCAAGGCGTCCGAGATGGAGGCGGCCGCCATCATCGGCTTCTCCTCGGCCGTCGGCGCCTATGGCGGCTTCTTCATCCCCATGGCCTTCGGTGACTCCATGCGCGCCACCGGCGGGCCCGAGACCGCCCTGTACGCCTTCCTCGCCTTCTACCTGAGCTGCGCGATCGTGAACTGGGTCTTCTACGCCCGGAAACGCTCGATTCTGCATTCCCCCCCGACAACCAACGAACCGGCGGCCTGACCATGAGCCATACCCTCGACCGTCTCGCCTTTTTTACGCGCAAGACCGAACTGTTCTCAGACCGCCACGGCGTCATGAACGACGAAGACCGGAGCTGGGAGGAGGCCTATCGGAGCCGCTGGCGCCACGACAAGATCGTGCGTTCGACCCACGGCGTGAACTGCACGGGGTCATGCTCCTGGAAGATCTACGTCAAGGGCGGGATCGTCACCTGGGAAACCCAGCAGACGGACTATCCGCGGACCCGACCCGGCCTGCCCAACCATGAGCCGCGGGGCTGCGCGCGTGGCGCCAGCTACAGCTGGTACCTCTATTCGGCCAACCGGGTGAAATATCCGCTGGTGCGGTCACGGCTGCTGCGCGTGTGGCGCAAGGCACGCGAGACCATGGAACCGGTCGCGGCCTGGGCCTCGATCCAGAACGATCCGGCGGCGCGCAAATCCTACACCAGCATGCGCGGCGCAGGCGGCTTCGTGCGGGCCGACTGGGAAGAAATCACCGAGATCATCGCCGCAGCCAACGCCCATACGGTCAAACGTTGGGGCCCGGACCGCGTGTTCGGCTTCTCGCCCATCCCGGCCATGTCGATGATCTCCTATGCTGCCGGCGCCCGCTACCTGCAGCTTCTGGGCGGAGTCACCGGCTCCTTCTATGACTGGTACTGCGACCTGCCCCCCGCCTCGCCGCAGACCTGGGGCGAGCAGACCGATGTGGCCGAGAGCGCCGACTGGTACAATTCCAGCTTCATGCTGCTGTGGGGCTCGAACGTTCCGCAGACCCGCACCCCGGACGCTCACTTCTACACCGAGGCCCGCTACCGCGGCGCCAAGTCGGTGGTCATCTGCCCCGACTATTCCGAGGCCTCGAAATTCTCGGACCTGTGGTTGCCCGTCAAACAGGGCACCGACGCGGCCCTCGCCATGGCCTTCGGGCACGTCATTCTCAAGGAATATCACGTCGACAGACAGGTGCCGTACTTCCGCGACTACCTGCGCCAGTACAGCGACCTGCCGATGCTGGTCCGCCTGGTGCCCCAGGACGGCGGCTATGTTCCGGAACGGCTGGTGCGCGCCTCGGACTTCGTCGGCGATCTTGAACAGGCCAACAATCCCGACTGGAAAACGGTCGCGATCGACGAGGCCACCGGCGAGATCGTCGTGCCCAACGGCTCGATCGGCTTCCGCTGGGGCGAGGACGGCCGCTGGAACCTAGAGGAACGCGACGCCAAAGGGCGCGAGACCACGCTGAAGCTTGGCCTAAAGGACGCGCATGACGAGGTCGCCGGCGTCCGATTCCCCTATTTCGCCAACACCGCCAGCAACGGCTTCGCATCCACCGACCACCCCGATGTCCTGACCCGCAATGTTCCGGTCAGACGCGTCAAGCTGAAGGACGGTGAGGCGCTTGTCGCCTGCGTCTACGACCTGTTCCTCTCCAACTACGGCGTGGATCAAGGGTTCGGCGGCGATTGCATGCCGGAGTCGTTCGACGACCTGCAGCCGTACTCCCCGGCCTGGGCCGAGGCCATTACCTCGGTCCCGCGCGACCAGATCATCGCCACCGCCCGCGGCTTTGCCACCAATGCCGAGAAGACCAACGGCAAGTCGATGGTGATCATCGGCGCGGCGATGAACCACTGGTTCCACATGGACATGAATTACCGCGGCGTCATCAACATGCTGGTGATGTGCGGCTGCGTGGGCCAATCCGGCGGCGGCTGGGCCCACTATGTCGGCCAGGAGAAGCTGAGGCCGCAGACGGGCTGGGCGCCCCTGGCCTTTGCCACCGACTGGGTCCGTCCGCCGCGCCAGCAGAACTCCACCTCCTTCTTCTACGCCCACTCCGACCAGTGGCGCTACGAGACCGTGGGCATCGACGAACTGCTGTCGCCGACCGCGCCCGATGGGCCGTGGAAGGCGTCAATGATCGATTTCAACGTCAGGGCGGAACGGATGGGCTGGCTGCCATCCACCCCGGCGCTGAAGACCAACTCCCTCGACATCGCCAAGGCCGCTGAAAGGGCCGGCGTCGACCCGAAGGCCTACACCGTGGACCGGCTGAAGGACCGCTCGATCCAGTTGTCCTGCATGGACCCCGATGATCCGGCCAACTGGCCGCGCAACATGTTCATCTGGCGCTCGAACCTGCTGGGCTCCTCCGGCAAGGGCCACGAATATTTCCTCAAACACCTGCTCGGTGCCTCCCACGGCGTCCAGGGCAAGGATCTGGGTGAGGCCGGTCAGGTGAAGCCTGTCGACGTGGTCTGGCATGACGAGGCACCGGAGGGAAAACTCGACCTGCTGGTGACCCTCGACTTCCGCATGTCGACGACCGCCGTCTACTCCGACATCGTTCTGCCGACGGCCACATGGTATGAGAAGAACGACCTCAACACCTCTGACATGCACCCATTCATTCACCCGCTGTCCGAGGCTGTGGATCCGGCGTGGGAGTCGAAGTCCGACTGGGAAATCTTCAAGGCGATCGCGAAGAAATTCTCCGCCGTCGCGCCCGAAGTGCTGGGGGTTGAGAAGGATGTCGTCCTGACGCCGATCCAGCACGACAGTCCGGGCGAGATGGCCCAGCCCATCGAGGTCAAGGACTGGTATCTGGACGAGTGCGAAGCGATCCCGGGCAAGACCATGCCTCAGATCACCATCGTTGAGCGCGACTATCCCAACCTCTACAAGCAGTTCACGGCGCTGGGCCCCCTCCTTGCCAATGTCGGCAATGGCGGCAAGGGCCTGGGCTGGAACACCGGCCATGAGGTGGATGAACTGCGCGCCCTGAACGGCGCCGTGCTCGACCAGGGCCTGACGGAAGGCATGCCCCGGATCGAGAGCTCGATCGACGCCTGCGAGACCATCCTCATGCTAGCGCCGGAGACCAATGGCGAGGTCGCAGTCAAGGCCTGGGCAGCCCTCGAGAAGCAAACCGGGCGAGAGCACACCCATCTGGCCCTGCCCAAGGAGGACGAGAAGATCCGCTTCCGCGATCTTCTCGCCCAGCCTCGCAAGATCATCTCATCGCCCATCTGGTCGGGCATTGAGAGCGAGACAGTGTGCTACAACGCCGGTTACACCAATGTGCATGAGCTGATCCCCTGGCGGACGCTCACCGGCCGGCAGCAACTTTATCAGGATCACCTGTGGATGCGGGCCTTTGGCGAGGCGCTGTGCGTCTACAAGCCGCCGATCGACCTAAAAACCACCCACGTGAAGGGTCTCAAGCCCAACGGCGAGACCGAGATCGTCCTCAACTTCATCACCCCGCACCAGAAGTGGGGCATCCACTCCACCTATTCCGACAATCTGCTGATGCTGACGCTCAACCGCGGCGGCCCGGTGGTGTGGATATCGGAGACGGACGCCCGCAAGGCCGGAATCGTCGACAACGACTGGATCGAGGTCTTCAACGCCAACGGGGCCCTGACAGCCCGGGCCGTGGTCTCCCAGCGGATCCGTGAAGGCACCACCTTCATGTACCACGCCCAGGAGAAGATCGTGAACACGCCGGGATCGCAGATCACCGGCCGGCGCGGCGGCATCCACAACTCGGTGACCCGCACCGTGCTCAAGCCGACCCACATGATCGGCGGTTACGCCCAGCTGTCCTACGGCTTCAACTACTACGGCACCGTGGGATCCAACCGGGACGAGTTCATCGTCCTGCGCAAAATGACGAAGGTCGACTGGCTGGATGAGCCGCTCGAGTCCAAGGAGTTTGGCCAATGAAAGTCCGCGCACAGATCGGCATGGTGCTGAACCTCGACAAATGCATCGGCTGTCACACCTGTTCGGTGACCTGCAAGAACGTCTGGACCAGCCGCAAGGGCGTGGAATACGCCTGGTTCAACAACGTCGAGACCAAGCCGGGCATCGGCTATCCCAAGGAGTGGGAGAACCAGAAGAAGTGGAACGGCGGCTGGCGGCGCAAGGCCAACGGCAAGATCGAGCCGCGCATGGGCGCCAAATGGCGCATCCTGGCCAAGATCTTCGCCAACCCCGACCTGCCCGAGATCGACGACTACTACGAGCCGTTCGACTTCGACTACGGGCATCTCCAGACAGCGCCGGAGATGAAGCACTTCCCCACCGCCCGGCCGCGATCGCAGATCACCGGCAAGCGGATGGAGAAGATCGAATGGGGGCCGAACTGGGAGGAAATCCTCGGCGGCGAATTCGCCAAGCGATCCCAGGACGCCAATTTCGAAGGCATCCAGAACGAGATCTACGGCCAGTTCGAAAACACCTTCATGATGTATCTGCCGAGGCTGTGCGAGCACTGCCTCAACCCGACCTGCGTGGCGGCCTGCCCGTCCGGCGCCATCTACAAGCGCGAGGAGGACGGCATCGTCCTCATCGACCAGGACAAGTGCCGGGGCTGGCGGATGTGTGTGTCGGCCTGCCCGTACAAGAAGATCTATTACAACTGGGACTCGGGCAAATCCGAGAAATGCACCTTCTGCTTCCCGCGCATCGAAGTGGGCCAACCGACCGTCTGTTCCGAGACCTGCGTGGGTCGCATCCGCTATCTCGGCGTGCTGCTCTACGACGCAGACCGGATCGAGGCGGCTGCCTCGACGCCGGACGAGAAGGATCTCTACCAGGCCCAGCTCGACATCTTCCTTGACCCTCACGATCCGGCCGTCATCGCCCAGGCCCGCGCCGACGGCGTGCCCGAAGCCTGGCTGGAGGGGGCACGTCGCAGTCCGGTGTACAAGATGGCGATCGACTGGAAGGTCGCCTTCCCGCTGCACCCCGAATACCGGACCCTGCCGATGGTCTGGTACGTTCCGCCGCTGTCGCCGATCCAGAACGCCGCCGCCGTCGGCGCCCTCGAAATGGACGGAGAGATGCCGGACGTCGACTCGCTCCGTATTCCCGTCAGATATCTCGCCAACCTTTTGACCGCAGGGGTCGAGGAGCCCGTGACGCTCGGGCTGCGGCGAATGCTGGCGATGCGGGCCTATATGCGCGCCAGAACGGTCGATGGCCGCATCGATCACGGACTGGCGGACACCGTAGGTCTCACCGCAGCCCAGATCGACGACATGTACCGGATCATGGCCATCGCCGATTACGAGGATCGATTCGTGATCCCCTCCACTCACCGGGAGACGGTTGAGGACGCCTACGATCTGCGAGGGAACTGCGGCTTCACCTTTGGCAATGGTTGTTCCGGCGGACGCACCGAATTGGGCTTGTTCGGCCCTGACAAACGCTCTCGCGCCAAACCGACAGCAGAGGTGGCCTGACCATGGCTTTGACCTATCGCGCACTTGCGCTTCTTCTCAGCTATCCGACTGCGGACATCCAGGCGTCCGCGTCGTCAATCATGGCGACCATCCGCTCGGAGGGCATGATCCCCGCGCCGATCGTCGGAGCTCTGGAGAAGCTGGCCCGCAAGCTGGAACACGAGGACCTCTTCGACCTCCAGGAGGGCTTTGTTCATCTGTTCGACCGGACCCGATCCCTGTCGCTCAACCTGTACGAACACATTCACGGCGAAAGCCGGGACCGCGGACAGGCGATGGCAGCCCTCGTCGAGCTCTACCGCTCTTACGGGCTGGAACTGACGGCCAACGAGCTGCCGGATCATCTGCCGGTATTCCTGGATTTCCTGTCCACCCTGCCCAACGACGAGGCGGCCTCACTGCTGGGCGAAGGGGCGCATGTCCTCGCCGCCCTGACCGAGCGGCTCCACAAGCGTGAGAGCCCCTACCGGGCCGTGTTCGGCGCGCTTACAGCCATGACCGGAGCCGTGCCGGACTCGGATGCTGTCGCTGCCCTGATGCAGGAGCCGGACGACGACCCCGACGACCTGGAGGCGCTCGACAAGGCCTGGGAAGAGACCGCCGTCACGTTCGGCCCCTCCGACGAAGGGTGTCCGAAGGCCGACTCCATGCTGTCCGCCATGAATGCTGCCCCTGCCCCCGACAAAAGCCGCCGCGCCGGCGCGGCTGCCTGAGGATCGAGACTATGGACCTGAATTTCATCGCCTTCGGCGTCTACCCCTACATAGCCCTTGCGGTCCTGGTGATCGGATCGGTCCTGCGCTTCGACCGCGAGCAGTACACATGGCGCACGGGCTCATCCCAACTTCTCCGGCGCAAGCAGCTCGTTCTGGGTTCCATCCTCTTTCACGTGGGCATCCTTGCCATTTTCGCCGGGCATTTCGTGGGCCTGCTGACGCCGATCGCCGTGTGGGACTTTCTGGGGGTCAGCCACGGCTTCAAACAGATGCTGGCGATCGTCGCCGGCGGCCTCGCCGGGGCCTTCTGCCTCGTGGGAGGTCTTCTGCTGCTTCACCGACGCCTCTTTGACGCCCGGATACGCCAGACGTCCAGCTTCGGCGACACCGCGATCCTGGCGATCCTGCTGACCCAGCTCTGCATCGGGCTCGCCACCATTCCTCTCTCCCTCGGCCACCGCGATGGCCACGAGATGATCAAATTCATGTCCTGGGCCCAGGGGATCTTCACCCTCAACCCCCAGAGCGCCAGCTTCGTCGCTGACGTTCACTGGATCTTCAAGGCGCACCTGACCCTCGGCTTGACCATCCTGCTGATCTTTCCGTTCACACGGCTGGTTCACATGCTCTCCGCACCGGTCTGGTACCTGAACCGCCGCGGCTGGCAGCTTGTTCGCAGCAAGCGTCAGATGCCAGTCTCTCGTCGCTCCGGGGATCTGCCGCGATGAGCGCCGTCATGGTCATCGATGGGGTTGCACTCCCGGAACGTCTGGTCGCCGAAGAGGCCCAGAACCATCCCGCCGCGACCCCCGAAGCTGCACGAATGGCGGCCGCACATGCCCTCGCCATCAAGGCCTTGCTGCTGGACCGGGCCGACCAGCTCGGTCTGACGCCGCGGCCGGAGATAGACGAGGACGGCCGCGAGGAAACGTCGGAAGAAGCCCTGGTCAGGGCTGTACTTGAGGCGGAAATCGAGGTGGAGCGCCCCGGCGAGGCCGAATGCCGGAGGGTCTACGACAGCTCACCAGAGCGGTTCCGCACGCCGCCGCTGACCCAGGCGTCCCACATCCTGTTCGCGCCCAAGGACCAGACTGAAGCCGCGTGGACGGCGGCGCGCAGCTCGGCCGAGGCCGCCATCACAAAGCTGGCAGCTGATCCGCACAGCTTTTCCGAGATGGCCAAGGCCCTTTCGGACTGCCCGTCCAAGGGCGTCGGCGGCTCCTTGGGGCAGCTCTCGCCGGGCGATCTCGCCGTCGAGGTCGAGGCCGGGCTCGGCCAGCTACAGGACGGGGAAACCGCCTCCGAGCCGGTACGATCCCGTTTCGGTTGGCATGTGCTACGCCTTGAGCGCCGGATCGAAGGCCGCCGGCTGCCTTTCGAACATGTCCTGCCTCGCATCGCCCTGCATCTGGAGAGCCGGGCCTGGACCGCGGCTGCGGCCCGCTACGTCTCCGGCCTGGCGGCCGAGGCCCGCGATTGCGGCGTCGCTCTAAGCGTCACGGAAGACGGCAGGCTTGCGGCCGGCGCCCTGTCCCTGGGTGACCTGCTACGCGACCAGTCTGCCGTGGCTGCCCGTCTGGAAGTCTGGCTCGACGAAGCTGAACCTGCCTTGGCCGCGCAGGCCCGGCAGACCGCTGCTGCGGCGGGCGTCAGTCTGGCCGAGTTCGTCCAGAACGAAATTGCCGGCTTCATCCAGAGCGCCGACGACCAGGGCTGGACGCGCCTGATTTCGGCAGCCCAAGGCTCGGACGACCCGGCTCTGGCCTGCGTCAGGGCGATCCTGAAATCGAAACTGGTCGCGCCGACGAAGACCTTCACCCTGATCCGGAGACACTGACATGTCGTCCTTTCGCCGCGCTGCCTTGCTGGCCCTATTGGTGGGCGCGGCCTCATCCCCGGCCTATGCACAGTCTTCGGCCTTGCCCCCGGTCGCCGCCCCGTCACCGGCGGGTGGGTTCCTGTTCGAAAGTCGCCTGCGTTACGAAGGCGTTCGGCAGGACGGATTCGATGACGCCACGGCAGCCACCCTGCGCGCCCGCCTCGGCTGGGAGAGCCCGAAGCGGTCCGGCTTCCGCTTTCTGATGGAGGGGGAGGCCGTTGTCGCCCTGGTTGCTGACTACAATGACACTATCCACGGCCCCTCGACCTATCCTGTGGTGGCCGACCCCGAAGCGTTCGAGCTGAACCGGCTGCAGGTGACCTGGACCGGCCTGCCGGACACCGAAGTGGTGCTCGGGCGACAGCGCATTGTGCTGGGAAATGCTCGCTTCGTGGGCAATGTTGGCTTCCGCCAGAACGAACAGACCTTTGACGCGATCAAGGTGACGACCCGGGCATTTGAGCCGCTCACTGTCACCTGGGCCTGGGTCGATCGGGTTCACAGGGTCTTCGGCGACGACAGCCCCGTGGGCGAATGGCGCTCGGACAGTCACCTGATCAATGTCGAGACCGCGAGCCCGGCAGGCAAGGTAACGGCCTATGGCTATCTGCTGGATTTCGACAACGCTCCGGCCCAGTCCTCGGCGACGTGGGGTGCGCGACTGGAGGGAAGTCGTCCCCTCTCGTCCGGCTGGTCGGCTCTATACGCCGTGGAATACGCCCGGCAATCGGAGTACGGAGCCAATCCGGCCCGGTTCGACCTTGACTATGTCCTGGTCTCGGCGGGACTGAAGCGCGGTCCCGTCACAGGGACATTGGCGCTCGAGCACCTGGACGGCAACGGAAGCCAGGCATTCCAGACCCCATTGGCGACCCTGCATGCCTTCCAGGGTTGGGCTGACGTGTTCCTGACGACGCCGAGGGACGGTTTGCGCGACGTCTCTGCCACGGTCAGCTACGCAGTCGCCCATCCGCCCATCGGGCGCAGCGGCGTCCTGACGGCCGCGTGGCGGGAGTTGCATGAAGTTGAAGGCTCCGCTCGCTACGGCAGCGAACTGGATCTGTCCGCCCGGTTGGTGCTCGACGACCACTGGGCGGTCGAGTTCAAGGGTGCGCATTTCGACGGCGCCCTGGCCGCGTTCCCGGACCGCGACAAGGTCTGGGTCGCATTCGATTACCGGTTCTAGGTGGATGCGGCGGCACGGAGCGCATGATCGATGAACCAGGTCCCCCTGATAGAGCCGCTGCCTCCGGAGTTGGTGCATGAGCCGCTGAACTGGCTGTTCGCCGAGCACTACCGCCACCGGCAGCTGTGCCATTTGATCGAGCGGGTGGGCACCGCGACCGTCCTGCTGACCGACGAAGCTCACGAGATCCTCACCTTCTTGCGCCACGACATGCCGCTGCACGTCATCGACGAGGAGGATGACCTGTTTCCGCTCCTGCGTCGGCGGTGCCAAGCCGCCGATGAACTGGACTCCGTCCTCGGCGCGCTGTCAGCCCAGCACCATGATGACCTGAACAGGGCCCGCGCCCTCATAGACTCGCTCGAGCGTGCCTTGGCCGATGGTCGTGCGCCCGGTCAGGATCGCGAAAGCCGACGCGTTTTCACGGACTTCGCCCTGCATGAGCGCCGCCATATCGCTCTTGAGAACGCCGTCGTCCTTCCGATCGCCCGTCTTCGTCTGACTGCCGCGGATCTGAGGTCGCTGAGTATCCGGCTGGCCGCGCGCCGCGGCCTCCTGCTGGATCCCCAAGGCGAGGAAGCGACGTCGTGATCGAGGCCCTGCTGCGCAACAATCTGGACTGGGCGGCCACCCGGACCCGGCTCGATCCGGAATATTTTCGCCGGCTCTCGGAACAACAGGCGCCGGACTATCTGTGGATCGGCTGTTCTGACAGCCGGGTTCCCGCCAACGAAATCGTCGGCCTTCAACCCGGCGAACTGTTCGTCCATCGCAATGTCGCCAATCTCGCGCCCGCTCAGGACATGAACCTGCTGGCGGTGCTCCAGTTCGCGCTCGAGACGCTGAAGGTGCGGCATATCATTGTCTGCGGCCACTATGGTTGCGGTGGCGTTCGTGCCGTGCTGGACGGTCGCCGCCACGGGATTCTCGATCACTGGATGCAGCGCGTCCAGCGTCTGTGTGAAGACCACGATGCCGATCTCGACGCCATCCGCGATCCTGAAACCCGGGTCAACTTCATCTGCGAAAAGAACGTCCTGGCACAGGTTCGATCCCTCTCCCGCAATCCCTTCGTTGTCGACGCCTGGCGTCGGGGTCAGTCGTTGTCGATTCACGGCTGGATCTATTCCATTCGCGACGGCCTGGTACGAGACCTTGAGACGACGGTCTGTGACGCGGACGCCGCCGCGCGTCTGGCCACACCGCTCCCGTCTCCCCGACGGGGCTCCAGTAGCCGCACGGCCTCACGCCCGCGAGTCCCCCGGCGCCCCGAGGCACGCTGAATGGGTACGGTCGTTGCAATCCTTGCGGGCGGAGCTGGCCGGCGGATCGGGGGAGACAAGCCACGTCGGCTCCTGGCTGGAGCCCGCCTGCTGGATCACGCCCTCACCCGCGTGAACGACACGGCCGCGCCCTGCATCATGGTCGCGCGCAGCCCCCAGCAGGTTGAAGGGTTCGCAGGAACCGTGGTGCTCGACGAACCCGGGATCGATGGACCGCTGGCCGGCCTGCTTTCGGCCTTGAACTGGGCCGCGGAGGCCGGAGCCGACCGGGTCCTGACGCTGCCCTGTGACATGCCCTTCCTGCCAGCCGATCTGCTTGCCCGACTTGAGCAGGCTCTTGCGCCGGATGTCGACGTCGCCCTCGCCGCCAGTGACGGACGACTGCATCCCATCTGCGCCCTGTGGCGCACAGCCGTTGTGCCCACACTGGTGCAGCGGGCGGGCGCGGGGCAGCTGTCCCTCCGCGGACTGGCGGAAGCCGTCGGTTGCGTCGCTGTGGACTGGCCCGTCGAGGAGGGAGATCCTTTCATCAACATCAACACGGCTGAGGACCTCGCCGCAGCCGAGGCGGCGCTGAGATGACGGCGCTGGCCGAACCCCTGCTGGCTCATGCGTCGCGCAGCCTGCCGCGCTACACGAGCTATCCCACCGCCCTTGCCTTCCGGCCGGCGTCCGACGACACCCTGATGCGAGGGTGGCTGGACGCCATCCAGCCAACCGACGCCCTCTCCGTCTACGTCCATATTCCGTTCTGCGAACGGCTTTGCTGGTACTGCGGCTGCCACACCAGCGTTCCCAACGGCTACGACCGCATCGCCGCCTTTCTGGACCCCCTCGCGCGCGAGCTGGACCTGTGGGTCGATGCTCTGCCAGCGCACGCCGGTGCCGCCCATATCCACTTCGGCGGCGGCAGTCCCAACTCGCTTTCCCGCGACGATTTTTCTCGCCTGCTTGGCTCCATTTCCCAGAAGCTCACCCTGCGGCCTCACGCCGAGGTGGCAGTTGAACTCGACCCCGGACATCTCGACCCGGACTTCGCCCGCGGTTTGGGCGCTGCGGGCGTTACCCGGGCCAGTCTGGGCGTCCAGACTTTTGACCCCACGGTCCAGCGGCTGGTCAACCGTGTCCAGCCTTTCGAGCGGGTCGAGGCGGCCGTCGCCGACATTCGTGGCGGTGGCGTGGAAGCCATCAATTTCGACATGATGTACGGCCTCCCGGGCCAGACCCCGGACAATGTCGCGGCCAGTCTGACTGCCGCTCTCTCATTGGCTCCGGACCGGGTTGCCCTGTTCGGATATGCTCATGTCCCGTGGATGAAAAAGCACCAGGCCATGATCCGCGAGGACGATCTGGCCGATGTCGCCGGACGGTGGAGTCAGGCTGAAGCTGCCGAGGCCGTGCTCCTCGACCATCGCTACGTCCGGATCGGTATGGACCATTTCGCCCGCCCCGACGACCCGATGGCGGCGCAGCTGGCCAATGGCGGCCTGCGCCGCAATTTCCAGGGCTATACCGACGACCCGGCCGACGTTCTGATCGGTCTCGGTCCTTCAGCGATCAGCGCCTTCCCGCAAGGCTTTTGCCAAAATGCATCGCGCGTGGATCACTGGGCGTCGGCCATTGATCGCGGCGAACTCCCCGTCCTCCGCCAGCTGGCAACGACGGCAGAGGACCGGCTGCGGGCAGCCGTCATCGAAAGGCTGATGTGCCATCTCGAAGTGGACCTCGGATCCGTATGTGTGGAGCACGGACGTGCAGAGGGCGCCCTCGACGAGGGCCTGGACCTGGCCCGTGCCCTCGAAGCGGATGGACTTTGTACTGTTTCCGGTCGACAGATCCAGGTTTCGGGAAAAGCGTCGCGGCTGGTTCGGGTGGTCGCAGCCTGCTTTGATGACCAGTCACCATCACCATCGAGGAGACATAGTCTGGCCATCTAGGTGTTCAGTCCCGCTGTGTGATGGACTCTCACTCAAACCGAGGGATCAGGAAGGGGGCAGGTCACCTTCAGGGGCCGGCCCCGTGTCGGTCGTCAGGCAAAATTATGGGATCACGACTTGGCTTTGCCCAGCCCCCAAACCCACACATGAGCCCTCACATATGAGCGGTTCAGCCAGGCACAGATAAATACACCCAAGGACAATTTTTTTTATAACACCATGTAATTCATGGCATTGCGGTACACCAACGGACCGTTATGAACAGGGAGGTTGATTATTCGACATTCTGAACCTGTTCACGCAACTGATCGATCGTGGCCTTCAACGCCAGACCGACGCGAGTCAACTCCACCGTGGCCGATTTGGAGCACATGGTGTTGGCCTCGCGCATGAACTCCTGCATCAGAAAGTCCAGCTTCCGTCCGGCCGGGGGCTGGCCCAACAGCTGACGACCACTGTCCAGATGGGCCCGCAGCCGGTCCAGCTCCTCGCGCACATCGGCGCGCGCGGCCAGCGCCGCCGCCTCCACGACAATCTTGTCCTCAAGGCCGGGCGTGTCCGGCGCCAGCTCCGCCATGCGCCGGGTGAACCGCTCCCGCACCGCCTCGGTCTGGGCTGCGGCCTCGGTCTCGGCCTGATCGACGCCCGCCGTGATCTGGTCGAGGAAGCCCTCGATCAACGCGGCCAGCTGACGGCCCTCGTCGTGGCGCGCCTCCACCAGCGTCATCAGCGCCTCATCGATACTGGCGCCGATGGCGGTCTCCAGCGCGGACTTCTGCTCCTCGCTATCGGCCTCCTCCGGCCGGTCCAGCACGCCGCGCAGGACCAGCAGGCCATCGGCGCGCGGACGCTCGGCCCCCCGCTCGACCAACTCCAGAGACAGGGCCAGATAGCGGTCCAGCAGCGCCTGATCGACGGCGATCTCGCTGGCCGGATTGGCCTCGCGCCGCGCCTGCACCCCGACCGTCACCTGTCCCCGGTTCATCAGGGCCTGGGCCCGCGCCTTGGTCAGACGCTCGAGTCCGTCCAGCCCGGGCGGGCCCCGGAACCGGACCTCCAGCCCTCGCCCGTTGACCGAGCGCGCCTCGACCGTCCAGACCCAACCGCCCAGCGCCCCATCCGCCCGGCCAAAGCCGGTCATGCCGGACAGTGTGCCGGTCATTCGGGTGTTGCCCCACGCGGCAGTATGGTGATCTCGGCGCCGGTCTCGGGGGCCAGCTCGTCCTGCAGCGGCACCTCGACAGGCGGTAGACCCTGCTGCTGGCGCTCGATGGCCCGCCAGCGCGCGACATTCTGCTGGTGCTCGGCATAGGTCGAGGCAAAGGCGTGCCCGCCCGTCCCGTCCGCCACAAAGAACAGCGCATCTGATCGCGGCGGGTTCAGCACAGCGGCAATCGCCTCCCGCCCGGGATTGGCAATCGGCGTCGGCGGCAGGCCGTCGATCTGATAGGTGTTCCACCGGGTCTGCCGATCCAGCTCCGAGCGGCGGATCCCCCGGCCCAGCGGTCGCCCCTGGGTGATGCCATAGATGATGGTCGGATCGCTCTCCAGCCGCATGCCCAGCCGGATCCGGTTCGAGAACACCGACGCCACCATGGGCCGTTCCTCGGCCACGGCGGTTTCCTTTTCGACGATGGAGGCCAGGATCACGGCCTCGTCCGGACTGCTGACCACCGTGTTGGGGCTGCGCTGGACCCACAGCTCGGCCAGGTTCCGGTCGTGGGCACGCTGCATGCGGGCGATGACCGAGGCCCGGCTTTCACCCCGCGTGACCTCATAGGTATCGGGCCACAGGGTGCCCTCCTCCGGGATTTCGATCTCGCCGGTCAGAATGTCCTCGGCCATCAGGATGTCGAAGGCCTGGGCCGACGACCAACCCTCAGGCAGGGTCACGTAATGGCGCACCACCCGCCCATCGACCAGCAGGCTGATGACCGAGCGTAGCGACGCCCCCGACGGCACCTCATACTCGCCCGCGCGCAGCTTGCGGTCCGATCCGGTCAGGGTCACGGCCGCCTTGAACATGTCGGTCGAGCGGATCACCCCGGCCTGCTTCAGCGACGCCCCGATGGCCGACACCCCCGCCCCGCTGGGCAGCACGACGATGGTCGTATCCCCCTGACGCGCCTCGGGCCCGGGCGCGTAGAAGACGCTCCAGCCCCAGACCAGCGCCCCGATCAGGAACAGGCTGAAGGTCGCGGACGCCGCCAGCAGGGCCGCCCCCAGCGGACGTTTCGAGTCGGACGGAGCACCCTTGCCCGCCACTCTAGTCGACCTTCTTCAGGATCAGGCTGGCATTGGTGCCGCCAAAGCCAAAGCTGTTCGACATGGCCACATCGATCTTCATCGGCTTAGCCGTGTGCGGGACCAGATCGATGGCGGTTTCCCGCTCGGGATTGTCCAGATTGATGGTCGGCGGCGCAATCTGGTCGCGGATGGCCAGCACGGTGAACACCGCTTCAATGGCCCCGGCCGCGCCCAGCAGGTGGCCGGTCATCGACTTGGTCGAGGACATGGCGACCGTCGAGGCCGCATTTCCCACCAGCCGCTCGACCGCGCCCAGCTCGATCCAGTCGGCCATGGTCGAGGTGCCGTGCGCGTTCACATAGTCGATGTCGCCTGGCTGTATCCCGGCCCGCTTCACCGCCGCCGCCATGGCGCGATAGGCCCCGTCGCCGTCCTCGGACGGCGCCGTGATGTGATAGGCATCGCCGCTCATGCCGTAGCCGACCACCTCGGCATAGATTTTCGCGCCGCGCGCCTTGGCGTGCTCATACTCTTCCAGCACCACGACCCCGGCGCCCTCGCCCATGACAAAGCCCGCGTGGTCCTTGTCATACGGACGGCTGGCCTTCTCCGGCGTGTCGTTGAAGTCGGTGCACAGCGCCTTGCAGGCCAGGAAACCCGCAATGCCGATCGGCACGATCGAGCTTTCCGCCCCGCCCGCCACCATCACATCGGCATCGTCCAGCGCAATCATCCGCGCTGCGTCACCAATGGCGTGCACGCCCGAGGCACAGGCCGTGACCACGGCGTGATTCGGACCTTTCAGCCCATGCCGGATCGAGATCTGTCCCGACGCCAGATTGATCAGCGACGACGGGATAAAGAACGGGCTGACCCGGCGCGGCCCCTTTTCCTGCAGCTCCAGCGAAGTCTCGGCAATCGGGCCCAGCCCGCCGATGCCCGACCCCATCACCACGCCGGTGCGCTCGCGGTCGTGGTCGCTCTCGGGCGTCCAGCCGGCATCGGCCAAGGCCTCATCCGCGGCGGCAATGCCGTACAGGATGAAGTTGTCGACGCGCTTGCGCTCCTTGGGCGACATGATGCTGTCGGGATCGAAGACGCCGGGGTCACCCGGCTTGCCGCCGCCGCGACCGTCGATACTCGGCAATTCACCGGCGATGGTGCAGCCCCAGCCCTCGGTATCAAAGGCGGTGATCGGGCGAATGCCGGACCGACCCGCCAGAATACCCGTCCAGTTATGCTCGACGCCCGTCCCCAGAGGGGTCAGAAGGCCCAGTCCCGTCACCACGACACGACGCATCTTGGCGGCTCCTTATCGATTCAGCTTTGGCCACAAACACTAATGGCCGCCGGGCGGGCCCGCTAGGGGCACACCGCGGCGGCCATCGGGCCGGTTTCAGCCGGGCATCAGCCCGCCAGTTTCTCGTCGATGAACTTCACCGCATCGCCGACCGTCTGGATGTGCTCGGCGGCATCATCCGGGATCTCGATGTCGAATTCTTCCTCGAAGGCCATGACCAGCTCGACGTTGTCGAGCGAGTCGGCGCCCAGGTCGTCAATGAAGCTGGCCTTTTCAGTGACCTTGTCGGGATCAGCGTCCAGGTGGTCGATGACGATCTTGCGGACGCGTTCCAGAGTATCGGACATGGGTGTCTCTGCCTTGATAAGCCGCAGGGTGCGGCAGTTGTCTTACATGCCTGCCGTATGACGGCGAAGTCGCCGGCGCAAGCCTGAACCAGACTCGCCGCCGCCGTGTGCCCCTGCCCTTTAGCACAGTCGCTCGCAGGGGGAAGGGGCGGTTACGGGGTTTGATGCCGAACCTGTGGGCTCAGATCATCGCCATCCCGCCGTTCACATGCAGGGTCTGGCCGGTGACATAGGCCCCCTCGTCCGAGGCCAGATAGACGGCGGCGGCGGCGATTTCGTCGCCCGTGCCCAGCCGCCCGGCGGGAATGTTCTTGAGGATGGTCTCGCGCTGCTGGTCGTTCAGCACATCGGTCATCGGGCTGGCGATAAAGCCCGGTGCGATACAGTTGACCGTGATCCCGCGCGAGCCGACCTCCTGCGCCAGCGACTTGGAAAAGCCGATCATGCCGGCTTTGGACGCGGCATAGTTGGTCTGGCCCGGATTGCCGGTCACCCCGACCACCGAGGTCACCCCGATGATCCGGCCCGAGCGGCGCTTCATCATGCCCTTCATGGCCGCGCGCGACAGGCGGAAATAGCTCTCCAGATTGACCTTGATGACGTCGGAAAAGTCCTCGTCCTTCATCCGCATCAGCAGGCCGTCCCTGGTGATGCCCGCATTGGCGACCAGGATATCAAGCGGGCTACCTGCGGCCTCCTCGGCCCGCGCCACCAGCCCGTCAACACTCTCCGCATCGGACAGATTGGCGGCGGCGGCAAAGGCGCGCTCGCCCAGCTCCTTGGCCAGATCCTGCAGCACGCCCTCGCGCGTGCCCGACAGCACCACGGTCGCGCCCTGGGCATGCAGCGCCCGGGCAATGGCCCCGCCAATGCCGCCCGTGGCGCCGGTCACGAGGGCGGTTTTTCCTGAAAGGTTGAACATCAATATCTCTCCAAGTGGCGAGTGATTAGTGGCGTGTGGCGAGGGAACAAGGCGGCGTTGCAAAAAGGCTCGCCACTCGTCACTCGCCACTCGTCACTGACTTCGCGAACGCGTCCAGATCCTCGGGGGCGTTCAGCGCCAGGCTTTCGGCGTCGGGGGCGATGCGTTTGGCCATGCCGGTCAGCACCTTGCCCGAGCCGATCTCGGCAAAGCGGGTCACGCCACCCTCAGTGGCCATCCACTCCATCGACTCACGCCAGCGCACCCGGCCGGTGACCTGTTCGACCAGCAGGCGGCGGATCGCTTCGGGGTCGGTCTCGGGGCGCGCGGTAACATTGGCGACCACCGGCACGACCGGGGCGACGATCTTGGCATCGGCCAAGGCGTCGGCCATCTCATCGGCGGCCGACTGCATCAGCGGACAGTGGAACGGCGCCGACACGTTCAGCGGGATAGCGCGCGCGCCCAGTTCCTTGGCCTTTTCGATGGCGCGATCGACCGCGGCCTTGTCGCCCGAAATCACGATATTGCCGGCATTGTTGTCATTGGCGACGACGCAGACGCCGACCTCAGACCCCGCGGCCGCAGCCGCCTCGGCCAGCGCCAGATCCGTCTTCGGCCCGATCAGCGAGGCCATGGCCCCCTTGCCGACCGGCACGGCGCGCTGCATCGCCTGACCGCGCAGCTTCAACAGGCGAGCCGTGTCCGCCAGGCTGATCGCGCCTGCCGCGCACAGGGCCGAATATTCACCCAGCGAATGGCCCGCGACATAGCCTGCCTTCGACATATCGATCCCGAACTCGACCTTCAGCACCCGGGCGACCGCCACCGACACCGCCATCAGCGCCGGCTGGGCATTTTCGGTCAGGGTCAGCTGGTCCTCGGGCCCCTCTCGCATCAGCATCGACAGGCGTTGGCCCAGCGCCTCATCGACCTCGTCGAACACCTCTCTCGCGCTGGCAAAGGCCCCGGCCAGACTGCCGCCCATGCCGACGGCCTGGCTGCCCTGTCCGGGAAAAAGGAAGGCGAGGGTCATGTCAAAAACGTCCGTCGTTTCGTTGATTCTGCGGGCCGCAGGGGTAGGCCAAGCCTGCCGCGACGGCAAGTCAGCCGGGTCCTCAGCCGGCGATGATCTCATACAGCTGCTGCCCCGCCAGCACCGCGAACAGCAGGGCCGCCAGCACCAGAGAGGCGTTCGACAGCCAGCCGCTGCGCCATTCCGCCGGCTGGTCGCGCCCGTTCAGCAGCCACACCAGCGTCCCCGCCAGAAACGGCATGAACAGGCTGCCCAGCACGCCATAGGCCACGATCAGCCCGAACGGCCGGTCGATGAACAACAGGGCCATCGGCGGAAAGGTCAGCCACAGCAGATAGGCGCGAAACGCCGGTGATTTCGACCCCGTCATCGCCGGATCGCCGACCCGGCCCGCGGCGTGCGCGACAAAGTCGGTGACCATCAGACTGACCCCCTGCCACACCCCGATCAGGCTGGAGAAGGTGGTCGCCAGAAAGCCCACGAGGAACAGGATGGCGATCGGCTGGCCGAAGCGCTCGCGCAGCACATCCGACAGGTTCAACAGACCCCGATCCCCGCTGGCCAGGGCAATGCCCGCCGCGTGCAACAGCTCGGCGCCGACGATCAGCATGGCGACCACGAAGACGCCCGTCATGCCGTAGGCGATACGGTTGTCCCAACGCATGACCGGCATGAACTCGGGGCCCTTCCAGCCCTTGGCCGTCAGCCAATAGCCATAGGCCGCCATGGTGATCGTGCCCCCCACGCCGCCGATCAGGCCCAGCGTATAGAACCCCGACCCCTCGGGCAGCGTCGGCCACACCCCGGTGATCAGGCGCGGCAGGTCCGGTGTCACCAGTATCGCCAGACCGACGACGGTGACGAACATGATGGCGACCAGCCCGGTCATGATCTTCTCGAACAGTCCATAGCTGCCCAGCCAGACGAGGATCAAACCGATCACGCCCGTGATCATCCCCCAGGTCTTGAGGTCCAGCACCGGGAACAGCGCCGTCAGCGGCAGGCCCGTCGCCGTCATGGCGCTGGCCCCGTACACAAAGCCCCAGATGATCGCATAGATGCCGAAATAGAGGCCGGCCCAGTTCAGCGTCCCGCCGCCCGGCACCTTGACGCCCGGCCCCGGCAGTCTTGCCCAGCCGTCAAAAAGGGTCCGCCCCGATGCCAGCGTCCAGCGCCCGACGCCCTCGGCCAGCGCGATCTTCAGCAGGGTGCCCAGCAGCGCCGCCCACAGCAACAGATAGCCGAACCGTCCCCCGGCGATCAGGGTCGCCAGCAGATCCCCGGCGCCAATCCCCGTCGCGGCGACAACAATCCCCGGCCCGACCAGCGACAGGCGGGGCTTGACCAGCGGCGGCGCCACGCTCAACCCTTCGCCTCGTCCGGGATAAAGGCCCCCGCGATCCAGCTGACGATGCCGGTCACAATCGCCGCACCGATGCCGGGCCACAGGCCGTCGACGACGAAGCCGCCGAGGAACATGGACGTCAGGCCGATCATCGCCGCATTCACCACCAGCAGGAACAGACCGAGCGTGATCACCGTGATGGGAAACGTCACGACCACCAGAATGGGCCTCACGAAGGCATTGACGATCCCGAGGATGATGGCCGCCGCGATCAGCGACCCGGTCGACAGGAACTCGACCCCTGTGATCAGATAGTCCGCGAGCCACAGCCCGACCATCGTCACCAGGGCCTGTACAATGAAGCGTACCATGACGCTGTCTCCTCTCCTGCAGGTCTCAACCAATACCCTCCGCCACAGCGCCTCAGGCGGTCAATGGCTCCCGTGCCTCGACTGACATGTTAGGCTTCACCCGATTCAGACTGGAGAGCGCCGCATGAGCCTGCACGGCCCCTATGACCCGGACAATATCTTCGCCCGCATCCTGCGCGGCGACATCCCCTCGGTGACGGTCTGGGAAGACGACCATGTGCGGGTCTTCATGGACGTCTTCCCCCAGTCCGAGGGCCATATGCTGGTGATCTCAAAGACCTCACAGGCCCGCAACCTGCTCGAGGTTGAGCCCGATACGCTCGACCGGGTCATGCGCGCCGTCCACCGCACCGCCCGCGCGGCGGAAAAGGCCCTGAAGCCCGAGGGTATCAGCATCATGCAGTTCAACGGCGAGGCCGGGGGCCAGACCGTCTTCCACCTGCACTTTCACATCATCCCGCGCTGGTCGGATCGCCCGATGAAGGGCCACGGCCACGCCCCCATGGCCGACAGCGACCGCCTGCGCGCGCTCGCCGACCGGGTCGCTGCCGAACTGGACCCGGCCTGATCCATGCCGCAGTGCACACGCCCCCTTGCACAGGGGGCGCGGCCTGCGCATAACCGCCCGGCGCCGGTTTAGCTCAGCTGGTAGAGCAGCGGTTTTGTAAACCGAAGGTCGCGGGTTCGATTCCTGCAACCGGCACCACTCTCCTCCCCCTCCCCCGGGGTTCCATGGCCGACGCCGTCAACAAGCTGGGACACAGGATCGGCGCGCGCGGCGGCCGCACCCGCGCGGCCATCCTCGATGCCCTGCGGGGTCTGTTGGCCACCCGGCATCTGGGCGAAATCCGCATTGCCGATATCGCCCAGTCGGCGGCCATTTCTGCCCCGACCTTCTACACCTATTTCGACACTCTCGATGAAGCCCTGCTGGCCCTCTGCGAAGAGGTCGCCAGCGACTGGCAGGGACTGGCCCACCATGTCGAGGCCGACTGGTCTGCCGGTCAGGGCCTCGCCCACGCCCGCGCCCTGATCACCGACATGCTCGCCCTTTGGGATCGCCACGGCGCCATCATCCGGGTCGAACAGATGATGGCCGATCGCGGCGATCCGGCCTTTGTCGAGGCCCGGATCGGCCGCCTCCGCCGACTGCATCTGGCGCTGGAGCGGCGCATCGCCCAGGCGGCCAATGCCGGCCTTCACCCGGAAGGCTACGACCCCCGCCTCGCCTCCTATGAGGTCGCGAACATCGCCGAGTCCGCCGCCGCCAGTTTCAACCTGCTGAAGCGCGCCGACAGTGACCGCGCCATCATCGAAACGACCGCCCATATCCTCGTCCGCCTGATCACCGGCCGCTGATCGCGAGGCCCAGCGGACCGTACAGCCACGTCAGCCAGATACCGATGGCCAGAAACACGCCGAACGGCAGGGCGTCCTGACCGCTGACCGCCTTGCCCGTCACCCGTCGTGCGATGACGAGGCTCAGCCCCGCGATCCCCGCCCACAGCATCACGCTGGCCAGCCCCATCCAGCCGACCCAGGCTCCGGCTCCCGCCATCAGGAACGGATCACCGCCGCCCAGTCCATCACGCCCTCGCAGCCGCCGATACAGCCAGCCCAGCCCCCACAGCAGGCCGAACCCCGCCGCCGCCCCGATCGCGCGCGCCATCAGACTGTCGGGCTCCAACCACCAGGCGGCCACCAGCCCCGTCACCACCAAAGGCCAGGTCAGCACATCCGGAAGCCAGAAATTCTCGCCATCCACGACCGCCAGCATCAGCAGCTGCCAGGCCAGAACCGCACTGACCGCCGCGATCATCAGGCTCGGAGATGCCGACGCGGCCCATACGCCAAGGCCGCCGCCAAACAGGCTCAGCGCCACATCGCGCTTCAGGCTGGTCGCCCGCGCGGCCTCTCCGTCCAGCGCCGCCAGCCACAGGCTCAGCCGCGACACCGCCAGACCGACGATCAGACCCCCTGCTCCGATCCCCACCGTCGCCAGCATGTCCGCTCCGTCTCAGCCGAGGCCGAACGCGACCGCCAGCCGATAGACCACAAAGGCCGCGAGATAGGCCAGGGCGAACATATAGACCACCATGACCCACATCCACATCCAGGAGTTGGTCTCGCGCTTGACCACGCCCAGCGTCGCTACGCACTGCGGCGCAAACACATACCAGGCCAGGAAGGCCAGACCCGTCGCCAGCGACCACTGCAGCGACAACACCCCGGCCAGGGTGCCGACCGCGCTCTCGGCGTCGGCCACGGCATAGACGGTGCCCAGCGCCGCCACCGCCACCTCGCGCGCCGCCATGCCCGGCACCAGCGCCACCACCATCTGCCAGTTGAAGCCGATCGGCGCGAAGATCGGCTCCAGCGCCCGCCCGATCATCCCGGCAAAGCTGTAGTCGATGGCGGCACCCGTCGCCCCCGGCGGCGGTCCGGGGAAGGTCGACAGCGCCCACACCACCACCATCAGCGGCAGGATGATCCGCCCCGCCCGCTCCAGGAAGATCCGCGCCCGCTGCCACAGGTTCAGCGCCACACTGCCCGGATCGGGCATCTTGTAGGCTGGCAACTCCATCATGAAGGGCTCGAACGCCCCCCTCCAGAAGATCTTGCGGATCACGAATGATACCACCAGCGCGCTGAGAATCCCGGCGGCATAGAGGCCGAACATCACCAGCCCCTGCAGCTCGACCCAGCCCCACACCGTCTCGCGCGGAATGAAGGCGGCGATGATCAGGGTGTAGACCGGAATGCGCGCCGAACAGGTCATCAGCGGCGCCACCATAATGGTCGTCAGCCGGTCCCGCTTGGAGTCGATCACCCGCGCCGACATGACGCCGGGAATGGCACAGGCAAAGCTGGACAGCAGCGGAATAAAGGCCCGTCCGTGCAGCCCTGCGCCGCCCATGATGCGGTCCATCAGAAAGGCAGCCCGCGCCATATAGCCAAAGTCTTCCAGCAGCAGGATGAACAGGAACAGCACCAGAATCTGCGGCAGGAACACCAGCACACTGCCGACCCCGGAGATCAGCCCGTCGACGATTAGGCTCTGCAACAGGCCGTCGGGCATGATCCCCGCCACCCAGCCGCCCAGCGCGCCCAGCCCCAGGTCGATGGCGTCCATGCCGGGCGCGGCCCAGCTGAACACCGCCTGGAACATGACGAACAGCAGGGTCAGCAGGATCAGCAGCCCCGCGACCGGATGCAGCAGCACGCTGTCGATCTTGCCGGTCAGGGTATCGGGGCGCTCAGGCGGCTTTACATGCGCCGACAGAATGCGACTGGCCTCGCGGTGGGCCGCGCGGATATCTCCGACATCCGGCTCGTGCCAGGTCGAGGGCCGGGCCGCTGTCGACGCCAGCACGCCCTGCACGATAGTCAGCAACTGCTCCAGCCCGCGCTTGCGCGTCGCCACCGTGGTCACGACCGGCATGCCGATAGCCTTCGACAGACCCTCCAGATCGATCCGCAGGCCCTGACGCTCGGCGATGTCATACATGTTCAGCGCCATGACGGCCGGCAGCCCGACCGCCTTGATCTCCAGCGCCAGCCTCAGCACCAGACGCAGATTGGTGGCATCGGCCACCACCACCAGCACATCGGGCACATCCTCGGGCCGTCGGCCCAGCACCACATCGCGGGTGATCACCTCATCGGGGCTGCGCGCCCGCAGGGAATAGGTCCCCGGCAGGTCCAGCACCGTCATCGGTGTGCCGTCTGGGGCCTTGATGGCGCCGGCCTTCCGCTCGACCGTCACCCCGGCATAGTTGGCGACCTTTTGCCGACTGCCCGTCAGGGCGTTGAACAGGGCCGTCTTGCCGCTGTTCGGATTTCCGACCAGGGCAACCGTGATTGCCGTATCGCTCATTCTGCTGCGTCCGTCCCGGTCAATGCCAGGCTCAGGCCGCGCACCTCATGCCGGCGCAGGGCGATCCGCATGCCCTCGACGTCCAGCACGACCGGATCACGACCGACCGGCCCCTCGTGGATCATCTGCACCCGCGCGCCCTCGACCAGACCGAATTCCAGCAGGCGGCGTTCCAGCTCCAGCGCATCGGCGGGATTGGCCTCGATCGCCTCGACGGCGTGAATCCGGCCTCCCTGGCCCCTGCGGGCCCGGCTCAGCGTGATGATCTCGGTCATGGGACTACGAACTGCCGTCGCGGGTCGGGCGGGGAATCGGGGGTCACAACCGTCCGCGTTCGGCGCGCCTTCCAGTTGACAGTGATTATCAGGTGCTGCCCCGCGTCGTCCAGTCCGCTTGTCGATTTCCACCGCTCGACCTATGCCGGACGGAACATGGAGCTCCCGATGACACCCTCCCCGACTGTCCGCATCGCCACCCTCGCCCTCTTGGCCCTCGCCGTCGCCGCCTGTGGCGAGTCGTCGGGCACGGCCACACCGAAAGCGCCGCCGCCCGCGCCCCTCACGCCGGAACAGATCGGCGTCGCCATCGCGGCCCTGCCCACGCCCTACAACGACGCGGATTACGAGAATGGCCGGCGCGCCTTCGCCCGCTGCCGCGCCTGTCACACAGTCACTCCGGGCGGCCCCAACATGACCGGCCCCAACCTTTACGGCGTGTTCGGTCGCGCGGCCGGACGGCACGAGGGCTATAACTATTCCAAGGCCCTGCTGGCGGCCGACTTCACCTGGGACGGCGAACAGCTGGACCAGTGGCTGGCCAATCCTCGCACCTTCCTGCCGGGCAACAAGATGAGCTTCGCCGGCGTGCCCGACGATCAGGATCGCCGCGACCTGATCGCCTGGCTCAAGATCGAGACCTCGCCGCGCTAGGCTCTATTCCGCGGCCTTGGGCATGGCGTCATTGGCTGCGACTTCCTGCGCTTCCCATTCCTCGATCTTGCGGGCCGTATATTCCGGCGACCGCGTGAAGCGCGCCAGAACGCCATAGATCACCGGCACCACGAACAGCGTCAGCAGAGTCGCAAACATCGCCCCGGCGAAGATCACCACGCCGATGGTCTGGCGGCTGCCCGCCCCCGCGCCCTGCCACAGCATCAGCGGCAAGGCCCCGAAGGCCGTGGCGATCGACGTCATGATGATCGGGCGCAGACGCAGGGCCGAGGCCTCGATAATGGCCTCACGCACAGACCGTCCCTGATCCCGCAGCTGGTTGGCGAACTCGACGATCAGAATGCCGTTCTTGGCCGCTACCCCGATCAGGATGATCAGCCCGATCTGCGAATAGATATTCAGGCTGGAGCCGATCATCACCAGACCGAACAGCCCGCCTGCCGCCGCCAACGGCACGGTCAGCATGATGACCGCCGGCGTGATCCAGCTTTCGAACTGGGCCGCCAGCACCAGGAAGACCAGCAGCAGCGCCAGACCGAAGGCCGCAACGACGGCACCGCCGGATTCCTGCTGATCACGGGCCGCGCCGCCCCACTGGATCGTGGCGACACCGGGCGGTTGTTTCGCGACCTCCGCCTCGAAAAAGGCGATGGCGTCACCGACGGTGTAGCCGGGGTTCAGGTCAACCGAGAGGCTGATCGCGCGCTGCCGGTCCAGACGACGCCGGTCCGGCGTATCCCCCGAGGTCTGGGTCTCGACCACCGACGACAACGGTACGACGCCCCCCGCTCTCGTGCCGACATAGAGGGTTTCCAGGTCGCTGACTGCGGCGCGGTCGGCGCGTTCGGTCTGCAAGATGACATCGTATTCCTGCCCGCCCTTGATATAGGTCGTGGCCCGGCGCGACCCGAACATGGTCTGCAGGGTCCTCCCGATCTCCTGCGACGAAACCCCCAGATTGGCGGCCTGCTCCGGATCAACATTGACCAGCAGGCGTGGCGAGTTCGGCTCATAGTCAAGGCGTGGGCGTGACAGATTGGGGTTGGCCAGGGCCGCGGCCATGATCGGCTGGACCCACTGGAACATGCTTCCATACTCGGGCCCGGTCATGACCATTTCGACGCTGTTGCCCCCACCGCCGCGCGACAGGCCGCTGCGGGCAAAGGCATTGACCTGGGCGCCGGGCTGGCTCCGAAGCTGGCGGTTCAAATCCTGGGCGATCTCGTCAGCCGAGCGCTCACGGTCGCCCCAATCGGTCAGGCTGAGGCTGGCGTTGCCGCCATTATTGCCCCCGCCCCAGCCGGGGGCAGAAATGAAATAGCTCTCGACCTCGCCGGTCTGGGCGTAGCTGGCCAGAATGGGCTCGATGCCCATCATGATGTCGCGCGTATAGTCATAGCCTGCGCCCTCAGGGCCCTGAACGCGGATGAAGATACTGCCGCGGTCCTCGGGCGGGACCAGTTCGCTGGGCAGGGTCATGAACATGCCGACGGCCCCCAGGGCGACAAACACCACCACGGCGATGGTGGCGATCAGCGCCTTGCGAACCCCCAGCATGGCGTTCAGCGAGTGCTGATAGGAGGTCTTCAGCCGGTCCATGCCCGCGTCGACCTTGCGCGCCACGAAACCCGAACCGCTGGCGGGCCGCAACAGCTTCGAAGCCAGCATCGGCGACAGGGTCAGCGCCAGGAAGGCCGAGAAGGCCACGGCCCCGGCGATGGCCGCCGCCAGTTCCACGAACAGCCGTCCGACATAGCCGGGCAGGAACAGAAGCGGTGCAAAGACCGAGAGCAGCACGATCGTGGTGGCGACAACGGCGAAGAACACCTGACGCGTGCCGCGCTCGGCGGCGACCAGCGGCGGCTCGCCATGGTCCAGGCGACGCTGGATGTTCTCGGTCACGACGATGGCGTCGTCGACGACCAGTCCGATGGCCAGCACCATGGCCAGCAGCGTCAACAGGTTCAGCGAAAAGCCGAAGGCCGCCAGCACGATGAAGATGCACAGCAGACAGATCGGCGCGATGATCGACGGGATCAGCGCCGCCCTGAGCGTTCCCAGAAAGATGAAATTGACCAGCGCCACCAGCCCAAGGGCGATGCCGACGGTGATCCAGACCTCATCAATGGCGTGTGAGGTGAACACTGAGTTGTCCGATCCAATGACCAGTTCCGCCCCCTCGGGCAGGGTCGGGCTGACCTGCTCGATCATGGCGCGCACGCCTTCGGAAATGGCCAGGTCGTTGGCCTGGGACTGTCGGGTGATGGCCAGACCGATCTGATCCAGACCATTGCCCCGGAACAGGCGGCGGTCGTCCTCGGGGGCCTCCTCGATGCGGGCGATGTCGCCCAGTCGGGTCACATAGCCGCCGGCAACCGCGCCCGATATGCCCGACCCGGATGCAGACCCGCCATTCAATATCGGCAGGTTGGCGAAGTCGCTAGCCGTGGCATAGTTGCGGGCTACCCGGATCGTATAGTCCTTGTCGGTCGACTCCAGTGTCCCCGCAGGCAGTTCGATATTCTGGGACGTCAGGGCGCTCTCGACGTCCGATACGGTCAGACCGCGCGCCGCCAGCGCATCGGCGTCCAGCCATACGCGCATCGCATAGCGCTGCTCGCCATAGATCCGCACCTCGGCCACGCCCGGCAGGGTGGCGAACCGCTCGGTCAGCGACCGTTCCGCATAGTCGGTCAGTTCCAGCCGATCCATCTCCGACGAGCGCAGGAAGACGATCATGATCGGCTGGGAGTCCGCGTCCGACTTGGACACCCGCGGCGGATCGGCCTGATCCGGCAACTGACCGGTCACCCGCGACACCCGATCGCGCACATCGTTGGCCGCAACGTCCAGGTCCGTATCCAGCGAGAACTCGATGCGGACGTTCGAACGCCCGTCGCGGCTGGATGACGTGATCCTTTCGACGCCCTGGATACCGGCAATCTGCTGCTCGACCGGCTCCGTGATCCGGTTCTCGATCACCTCGGCCGAGGCCCCCGTATAGCTGGTGGTCACCGACACGATCGGCGGGTCCACATCGGGCAGTTCGCGCACCGGCACGAAGAAGAACGCCGCCGCCCCGATCACGCACAGCACGATGGCCGCAACGGCGGCAAAGACGGGCCTGCGGACGGCGATGTCGGATAGCATCATTGGCCGTTGCTCCGTCCGGCCAGCGTGACCGGCGCGCCCGGCTGGATCCGGTTCAGGCCCGAGGCCACGACCGTCTCACCCGCGTCGAGCCCCGACAGGATCTCGACATAGCCATCCTCGACCACTCCGGTCTCGACCTCGATGCGCTGGGCGATCTGCCCCGCCTCGGCGGGCATGATGCGATAGACGAAGGCCCCCTCGCCCTCATACTGGATAGCGGACTCCGGTACGGCCAGGCTCTGGCGCTGGCCCTGCCGAACGGTCACCCGCATCGACATGCCTGGACGAATCCGGCCCTCGGGATTGGGCAGTTCCGCGCGCGCGGTCGCCGAGCGGGTCACCTCATCGATCCGCGTATCGACCCGCGCGATCCGGCCCGTGAACTGCGAGCCGGGGAAGGCGTCGGCCGTCGCACTGATCGGCGTGCCGGATTGGACCCGCGACAGGTAGCGCTCGGGCAGCGGGAAATCGATGCGGATGGTGCTGATGTCGTCCAGCGTCGTGATCACCGTGCCCGGCCCGACCAGCGTGCCCGGCGTGACCGTCGTCAGGCCCAGAACCCCAGAAAAGGGCGCGCGGATCACGCGCTCACCCCGGCGCGCCTCAGCCGCTTCTAGCGACGCCTGGGCGGCCTTCAGCGCCGAGTCGGCCTGCTCCAGATTGACCCGGGGCGCGATTCCCCGATCGACCAATTCCTTGCTGCGATCATAGTCCCGCTGGGCCTGCTCCACGCGGGCCCGAGCCTCAATCATCCCGGCTTCCTGTTCGCGGGCCTGCAGTTCGACCAGCGGCGCGCCGGCCCTTACCGACTGGCCGTCACGGAACAGCACCCGCGTGATCAGCTCGGTGTTGGTCGAAGCGATCTCGACCGACCGCTGCCCCCGCGCAACGCCGACCAGCTGAAGGGTGTCAGAAAAGGTCCGCTCGGTCGTTTCAAACGCCGCGACTTCCTGGGCGCCGCCCCGGCCACCCCCCGGCCCGCCCTGACCGCCGCCGTCATCGGCAAACAACAGCCGGACGATGACGGCGACCGCCATCAGCAAGACCAGAACGCCAGCGGCGACGAGGAGGAAGTGGCGCTTGATCACGTGTCGGAAAGTCCCTGCAGCAATACGGGCAGCACATAGCGGTCTGTCAGCCAGACGCAATTACTAATCAGGAACGCATCAGGTTGCAGATTCCGGCGCGGTGTTCCGTCGCAGGGTCAGAACCGTCGCCAGACTCCCACAAGCCAGCCTTCAGACTGCGGCGTCTCCCGCCCGTCCAGCGCCGTCCGCCATCCAACCTGTAGGCTCCAGTCACCCAGATCCCGCACCACCGACGTCTCGGCCGACAGCCAGCGCGGCCCGCCGTTGTCCACCTGCCCCCCGTACAGCTGGCCCAGCACCATCCAGTCCCGACCGAATCTTCCGCCCAGGGTCACATCGACACGCGTCTCGTCCTCCAGCCCCTGCCGGAACCGCCGCGCACCCTGGACATCGACGAACACAGACTGCAGCCCCAGTACAGGCTGCGGCGGCGTCACCGACCGTCCCGCCGACAGCCGCACCTCCCAGTCGGCCGTCCCCTCGCCCGGCGCGGCATAGCCGGCATTCCGTCCCTCACCGCCGTCGGCATAGCTGACCTGCAGCGCCACAGCATTCGCCGGATCGCGATAGACCTGCCAGGCCAGGCCGATCTCCAGCGGCCCCCGCCCCTCATAGTCGACAAAGGCGTCCGAGCCGCTTTGCCAGTCGGTCTTGAGCACAAGCATCAGCCGGTCGGTCAGGCCGTATTCGGCATAGAGGCTCAAGCTGCTGTCGCGCCGCTCCGCCAGCAGGGGCTGGCTGTTGCCATCCAGGTCGAACCCCCGCTCGGCCCGCATCACTTCATATTTCAGGATGAACTGCGCCGTTGCCTGCTCACGCGTCCAGGGCCCGGCCGCTGCCGGAAAGGCCATTGCCAGCGTGCCGGCAAGGACCAGACCTATGCCCAGCCCCCGCCCCATGATCAGGCGTCGTAGCCAGGCGACTTGCGGTCCAGCATGCGCAGCGCGCCCGGCCAGGCCAGCGCCGAGATGAAGCCAATGCCCTTGCCCTGTTCTTTCGTCTCGTTCTGCGCCGCATCCGGGGCGATCAGCACATTGTCGCGGCCCGCCGACAGGGCGGCGATCTGCTGGGCGCAGGCCCGCTCGAGGAAGAACATCCCGACCCAGGCCGCCGCCGCCGTCTGACCGACCGCCAGCGTGCCGTGGTTCCGCAGCAGCATCAGTGGTTTGTCGCCCAGATCTGCCACCAGACGTTCGCGCTCATCGTGGTTCAGCGCCAGCCCCTCATAGCCGTGATAGGCCACCTGATGCTGCAACAGACAGGCGTTCTGGCTGACCGGCAGCAGGCCATGCTGCTGCGCCGCCACACCGACCCCCGCCACCGTGTGCAGATGGATGACGAAGTGCGCATCCTCGCGCGCCGCATGCACGGCCGAATGGATGGTGAACCCGGCCGGATTGATGAAGTTGGTTGTCTCCTGAACAATGTTGCCGTCCAGATCGACCTTCACCAGCGACGAGGCCGTGATTTCCTCGAAATAATAGCCGTACGGGTTGATCAGGAAGTGATGCTCCGGCCCCGGCACCCGCGCAGAAATGTGGGTGAAGATCATGTCGTCCCAGCCATGCAGGGCGACCAGACGATACAGGGCCGCCAGATCGACGCGCGCCTGCCATTCGGCCTCGGACACGCGCGACTTCAGCGATGCGGGGGCTCCGTCTGCCATGGGCTGTCTCCTCGTTTCGAGGCGAAACTCGCGCCGTATGGCCATCCGGTCAAGCCGCAGCGCGACACGGCAGAGCTCGGCAAGATGTGGTTAACCCTGTCTTCACCGCCTTGGCCGGATAGTCGTCCTGACATCGTATCGAGTCGGTCGTCGGCTTGAGGTGTCGGGAGTTGTCGATCGTGACGGCAGTCGCCCTGGAAGACACAGGCCCCCTTCAGCCACCCGGCGCGGCCATGACGGACCTGCTGACCCTCGCCCACAGCCGGTCCCTTGAGGACCGGCAGCGACTTCTGATGGGCGTCATGGCCCTGTGCGACCAGCACCCGGCCACCAGCCAGGATCTGTCTCCGGTCCTGACCGACATCTTCCTGGTTCTGGCCCGTCAGGCCGAACACGATATCCGCAAGGCCCTCTCCGAGCGTCTGGCGACAGCCACCTGGGCGCCGCCCGCCCTCGTCAATATTCTGGCGCTCGACGACATTGAGATCGCCCGCCCCATCCTCGCCCGAAGCCCGATCCTCAAGGATGAGGACCTGCTGGCCGTGCTCGTCCAGGCCAGTCTGGAACATCAGATCGAGGTGGCCCGCCGCCCTAACCTCAGCGCTCGCGTCGCCGATGCCATTCTGGATCAGGCCCACCCCGCTCCCCTGACGGCTCTGGCCGGCAACGCCACGGCAGAAATCAGTGCCGAGGGTCTGCGCCGCCTCGTCGAACATTCACGGCGCCTCGCGGCCCTGCGCGCGCCCCTCGCCCGCCATCCCCGGCTCGACGAATCCATGGCCCGGCAACTGTACAGCTGGATCGGCACCGCCCTGCGCGAGTCGATGGCCGAACGCTTCGCCATCACCGACATCCGGCTCGACGACGCCGTCGAGGATGCCGTGCAGACGGCCTTCACCTCGCTCGGTATGGGCACACCTCCGCCCCCGGTCGACGAGGACCGCGACGAGATGGACAGACGTCTGGTGCTGAAACTTCAGGCCGCCGGTCAGCTTCGCCCCGGCTATCTGATCCGGGCCATCCGCGAGAAAAAGCTGGGCCTGTTCCAGCATGCCCTCGTTGTCCTCGGTGGCTTCTCCATGGCCCAGGTGAAGGCCTGCCTGACGCACAATACACCGGAAGCCCTCTACTATGCCTGCGCGGCCGTCGGGATTGATCGCGCGGTCTTTCCGCCCCTGCTCTACGAAATCCGTCAGTTGAACGGCGGCCCGCCCGGTGAGGCCGGCAACGCCGTCTGGCTGCGGGGCGCCCTGTCGCCCCAGTCCGCCGCGCGAGCCCTTCGCGCCCTTATCGGCGACGGCACAGCCCCGGCCGCCTGACCGCAGACCGGCAATGGACGTTTGACAAGTCGGCACCCCCGGTCTCACCTGTGACCGTGACCCCTCCTCCCGCTCCCCGGCTCGCCTTTGTGGCCAGCGAACGTCCCGAGGCCCAGGCCGCGCTTTCCCGTCTGCGCGACCGCTACGCCCATGTGCCCGAGACCGAGGCCGACGTCATTGTCGCCCTGGGCGGGGACGGCTTCATGCTCGAGACCCTGCACGTCAATCTGGCGCGCGGCACGCCCGTCTACGGCATGAACCGCGGCTCCGTCGGCTTTCTGATGAATGACTATGACGAGGACGATCTGCTACCGCGCTTGATCGCCGCCGACCGCACCGTCATCCACCCGCTGCAGATGGACGCCTGGAGCGAAAGCGGCGCCACCCACAGCGGCCTCGCCATCAATGAGGTCTCCCTGCTGCGCCAGACCCGGCAAAGCGCCAAGCTGCGGATTCGCGTCGACGGCCGCGTGCGGATGGAGGAGCTCAGCTGCGACGGCTGCCTGATCGCAACGCCAGCCGGCTCGACCGCCTATAACCTCTCGGCCCACGGCCCCATTATCCCGCTGGATGCCCGCATCCTGGCCCTGACGCCGATCAGTGCCTTCCGCCCCCGACGCTGGCGCGGCGCCCTGCTGCCCCACGAGGCCCAGGTCAGCTTCGAGGTCCTCGAGGCCGACAAGCGCCCGGTCAGCGCCACCGCCGACAGTTTCGAGGTCCGTCGCGTGCGCCGGGTCGATGTGTGCGAGCGCCGCGACATCAACCTGACCATGATGTTCGATCCCGGCCGCTCGTTCGAGGAACGGGTGCTCGCCGAGCAATTCACGGGCTGACGGTCACGGCTTCTTAAGACGCCCCGGGCATGATCACGGCCAGATTTCTACAGGAGCAGCCGATGAGCGGTCCGGCACAGGTCATTCGTCCCCCCAACACCCTTCGCCTGAAGGTCGGTGGTGGATTCGGCGGCGTCGACGCCAAGGCCATCGCCAAGGCCGAGGAAGCCCTGCAGGCCATGTCCTCCCAGTTCGCCCAATGGCTGCAGGACGAAATCGAAAAGCTCGACAAGGCCCAGGCCGATATCCGCGACAAGGGCTACAATACCGAAACGGCCGAGGCCCTCTACTTCCGCGCCCACGACCTCAAGGGCCTCGGCACGACCTATCAGTACCCGCTGGTGACCCGCCTCGCCGGTTCGCTGTGCAAGCTGATGGACGCCCCGGAAAAGCGCATGGCCGCGCCCATCGTGCTGGTCGATGCCCATATCGACGCCATCCGCGCCGTCGTCCGCGACAAGATCCAGACCGACGATCACCCGGTCGGCCAGACCCTGGCCGAAACGCTCGAAGCCCGCGTCGCCGAACACGCGGCCTGATCCCGCCGCACCGCCCTGATCCTCGAAGACACCTTTGCCCGGCGGGGCAAAGGCCTCAGGCCGCGTTAGCGGCCCGCTGCGCGTCCACCGGCATCGGCGCGCGGTCCAGCCGCTCCATCAGATAGGCCAGGTCCTCGCGCGGCACATTGGGCCGCTGCGTCAGGAAGCGTTCCAGCATGCGCTGGCGGAAGGTCTCTGCGGTGAAATCCGCGCCCTCAGCCTGCAGCGCCCGCCAGGTATCGATCCCCGACCGGAACGCCTGGAACAGGCGCGGCGGTAGACCCGCCCGGTCATAGATGGCCTTCAGCCCCAGCGGCCCGGCGTCATGCACCATCAGCCAGGTCCGCGCGTGCGGCGTCTGGGCCAGCTCGGCCAGCCCGTGCTCGACAAAGGTCAGCTGCCCGCGCGCCAGCGCCCGCAGCAACAGCGACGGCGTCAGCGCCCGGCGCCCGTTCAGCCGCGAGACAAAGGTCGCCATGTCCGTCGTGGTGGCCGCTTGGTCGACCAGATCCAGCGTCGCCCGCTCGCGCGCATGGGCCGACAGACGGATCGCCGCCTCGGGCGCGATGGCATGGCGACTGATCAGATGCTCGCGCACCGTTTCCGACACATGGGCGACCAGCCGCTCGGTAATGTCCGGCGGCAGCACCTGGCGATAGGACAGGGCGGTCAGCACTTCGGAGGCATCGGCAAACCGGTCGACGACCACATTCATCGCGTCTTCGGCCAGATCGGCGTTGTCATTGGCCGCCAGCGTCCGCACCGCCTCGCGGCTGCCGGTCTCGGCCAGCACCTGACAGACGTCGCGCGACACCCGGGGCCGGGCGGCGATCGCCACCTGCCGGGTGGTCGACCCCGCCTTGACGATCTCGATCAGGTCCTCGTCGGAAAAGGCGGGCGAAAAGCCGATAATCGGCAGGGCCACACTGTCCACATCCGCCGCCAGCCGCCGCGCCACATCGCGCGGGATCAGGTCCGATGATTTGAGCGTCACCGCCATCGCGCGCCGCACCAGTTCCGCCGCATCATGGGCCAGAACGCGCAGGATCTTCTCGGCCGCCTCACGGTCCTCCGGCGTCAGCTCGACCCGCTCCATGTTCCGGCAAAGCTTGTGAGTCGCGGCCGCGCGTTCGTCCTCGTCGGTCGACTTGATCAGTCGGCGGATGTCGAACTCGGTAAGGCGGGCGCGATAGGCCGTCATGTCGGACTCAGCTAGGCTATACGAACCGGTGTGCTCCGATTCCCGATCCGAAGCATGCGCGCGACAGGCTTAATGCACAGTTTACCAACCGTGCTGGATCAGGCGTCAGCCGTGCCGACAAAGGCCCGCATAAACCCGGCATTGCCTTCTTCGCCCTCCTGACCCAGCAACAGCGCCAGCAGGCCCTGATCCTGACGCATCCGGTCCATCTGATCCGCCACCATCCGGTCCTTGGGCGACAGGGCGTCGATCACCGGCGCCGACGACGGACTGGCGGGCATGCCCTGCCCCGCCTTGCTGGTCAGATTGGCATAGACCTCACCGACCGTGGCCGGGCGTCCGTCCCGGTAAAAGATCGAGCGGTTGGCCGCCGCCGCTTGGGGAAACAGGGCCGCCGCGCTGGCGCCCGGCCGCGTAATGACCGCCTCGACCAGCTTGGCCGCCCCCGCCGGTCCCAGAAAGTGCGCGGCATAAAGGTCACCCGCCGTCGGCTCGCGCCCAATCCGCCCGCGCAGATAGGCCGCGTTCGACGCCGTCAACTCGCCCGCCATGGCCGAGGCCGCCACCGGGTCATAGCGCAGGTCCAGCACCACATTCCGTGCCGCGCCATCCACGCGCCAGCGCCCGTCCGTCCCCTTGTAGATCAGGTCCGCATACTGGCCGTATCCGTGCTTGCCGCCATGCTGCTTCAGTGTCGACAGCCAGGTCTGCTCGATGAACTGGAACAGGCCGGCCGCCGACGACGTCCGCGCCCGTGCCGACGGGTTCATGGCGCTCTCGCGCTGGGCCGTCTTCATCAGGAAATCAAAGTCCACACCCGTCGAGGCAGAGGCGCGCCGAATGGCTGCCTCGACACCGCCCTGGGAGGGAATCGCACTGATGGTCATGACCCGGAGGCTGGGCTGACATGGTTAATTGAATCTTAACCCACCGAACCGTGATCGTCGCACGCCGGGCTCGCCTTAAACTTGCCGCAAGGTCAGCGCCCCCTTCACCTCAGGGTGTGCTGTGGGGACGGCATAAGGGAGAGACGTCCATGATGATGAATCACGCCGGTGGCCCCGGTCTGGTCAGCCCCCTCGACTATGGTGAAACGCCGCGGTGGAAGCTGACCCCCACCACCCTGACCGCAGTGGCGATCGTGCTGGCCGCCCATGTCGGCGTCGGCATTGCCCTCTACTATCAGCGCTTCGAACTGCCCCTGACCGCACCGTCCGAGCCGGACTCCACGATCAAGCTCGAATTCTACAGGCAGCCTCCGCCCGAGCCCGAGGTCGCGCCCGAGCCGCCCGCCCCCAACCCGCCGATCCATCGTCCGCTGGAAACCGTCCCGACGACGGAAACGCTGACCGTCGTCATTCCGGACATTCCGACCCAGGCGACCGGCCCGGCCATCACCCTGACAAAGCCGATCCCCAACCCGACGACCGAGGGCACCGGTACCACCCCGGCCGAGGTGCCCGCCGGTCCGCCGACCATCACCAACCCCGACTGGGTCCGCAAACCGTCCGGGGAGGCCCTGATGCGCGCCTATCCGGAGCGCGCCATCACGGCGAACGTCACGGGCTCAGCGACGCTCAGTTGCTCGGTCCGCGTCAACGGCAGCCTCACCGACTGTCAGGTGGTCAGCGAGACCCCCGGTGGCTACGGCTTTGGCCGCGCAGCCACCCGCCTGTCCCGCGACTTCCGCATGAGCCCGCGCACCGTGGACGGCCAAGCCGTCGGCGGCGCCCGCGTCACCGTCGGCATCCGCTTCACCCTGCCGGACTAGGCTGAAGGGGTCGGGGGCTGTCAGCCGGTGTGACGGCCCTCGATCCCGGCCACCGTCTGCGCGGCAACGGCAGGCCCCATCAGCCAGCCGTTGCGGCGCGGGGCCAAGGCGAGGTGCAGGCCCGGCATCACCTCCTCCGTCAGTGGCAGGCCGTCCTCAGTCGCGCCCCTGACCCCCATCCGCCACTCCACCGGGCTGATCTCCGCCAGACCCAGCCCCGCCCGGGCCCCGTCCAGCAGTTTGTCCTGCAAGCCCGAGGCGTCGGCCACCAGCCCGCCCGCCTCCATGGTCGCGCCGATCACCGTGCCCTCGCCCGCCGGCACCGCATAGCCGCCGACAAAGCGCGCCGGACGCTCGATCAGCCGCCGGGGCGTAAAGGCCAGCCGCCCCCCGATCGCGTGAACGTCTCTCACCGCCCGCATCACCGTCTCGGGCAGGTCGGGAAACGTCGTCCCGCACGCCAGCACCACCGCCCGCGCAGAAACCCCGGCGCCGTCGGCCAGCGTCAACTGCCACGCCTCTCCGGCCGAACGCACCGCCGCCACCCGGCCCGGCAACCGTTCAACCCCCTGCCCCAGCGCCGCCAGCGCCGGGCCCGGATCAATCCGCCAATCCTCGGGGCAGAAAGCGCCCGCCTCCGTCCGTTCGGCCGCAAAGCCCAGCGCCGCCAGCCGCGCAATCACCCCGTCCGCATCCGGCCCGATCCAGTCCACCCCGTCCCGGATCAGCGCAATCCCGTGTCGCGCGGCAAACTCCGGCCACAGGTCGCGCGCCTCGCGAAGCACGGCCGCCCGCCCCACCGGATCAGCCTCCCACGGGTCCAGCAGGCTCTCCATCGCCGGCGCGATCATGCCGGCGGCCACCGACGAAGCATTGGCCCCGCCCGGGTCTACGACCACGACGTCTCGCCCGCCCGCGCGCAGCTCGGCGGCGACGCACAGGCCCAGCACGCCCGCGCCGATGACGGCAATGTCGCAAGAGGAGGTCACGCCCGGTGCATCGACCGGGTGCGTCCTGAAATCAAGCCGGGGCGTGCCCTATTCGGCCGCCATGGAGGCGCTGCGCGCCGACGACAGCCGCTGCTCCAGCGCCTTGTGCTGGTCCCACAGGGTCTTCGGCATGCGATCCCCGAACGTCTCGAAGAAGGCCGGAATTCGCGAGGCTTCCTCGGTCCAGACCTCGACGTCGACGTCCAGCAGGGTCGCCAGATCGGCCTCCGACAGGTCCAGCCCGTCCAGGTCCAGCGCCTCGCGCGTCGGCACATGACCGACCGGGGTCCGCACCGCCTCGGCCTCGCCGTTCAGTCGCTCGCTGATCCACTTCAGCACGCGGGCATTGTCGCCAAAGCCGGGCCACACGAACTTGCCGTCCGAGCCCTTGCGGAACCAGTTGACGAAGTAGAAGCGCGGCAGCTTCGCCGGGTCGCTCTTCTTGCCCATGGCCAGCCAGTGGGCGAAATAGTCCCCCATGTTGTAGCCACAGAAGGGCAGCATGGCGAACGGGTCGCGGCGCAGCTCGCCGACCTTGTTCTCGGCCGCCGCGGTCCCTTCGGACGCCACGGTCGAGCCCAGGAACACCCCGTGCTCCCAGTCGAACGCCTCGGTCACCAGCGGTACGGCCGACGCGCGGCGCCCGCCGAACAGGATGGCGTCGATCGGCACGCCCTTCGGGTCTTCCCATTCCGGCGCAATCGTCGGGCACTGGGCGGCGGGGGCGGCAAAGCGCGCGTTGGGATGGGCCGCAGGCTCGCCAGAGGCCGGATCGTGCAGCTGGCCCTTCCAGTTGGTCAGGCCTTCGGGGGCCTCTTTCGTCAGGCCCTCCCACCACACATCATTGTCCGCCGTCAGCGCCACATTGGTGAAGACGGTGTTGGTCGCCAGAGTCTCCAGCGCATTCTTGTTGGTGTTGCGGCTGGTGCCCGGCGCCACGCCAAAGAAGCCCGCTTCCGGGTTCACCGCATACAGCCGCCCGTCGTCGCCGAACCGCATCCAGGCGATGTCGTCGCCGACCGTCTCGGCCTTCCAGCCGGGGATCGAGGGTTGCAGCATGGCCAGGTTCGTCTTGCCGCACGCGGACGGGAAGGCTGCGGCCACATACTTCACCCGATCCTGCGGATCGGTCAGCTTCAGGATCAGCATATGCTCGGCCAGCCAGCCCTCGTCGCGGGCCATGACCGAGGCGATGCGCAGCGCATAGCATTTCTTGCCCAGCAGGGCGTTGCCGCCATAGCCCGAGCCATAGGACCAGATCTCCCGCGTCTCGGGGAAATGCACGATCCATTTGTCCTCATTGCAGGGCCACGGCACATCGGCCTGACCGTCGGCCAGCGGCGCGCCCAGCGTATGCACGGCTGGCACGAACACCCCGTCCTCGCCCAGCGCGTCCAGCGCGTCCTTGCCCATGCGGGTCATGATGCCCATCGACACGGCCACATAGCCGCTGTCGGTGATCTCGACGCCCAGCGCACTGATCTCCGAGCCCAGCGGCCCCATGCAGAACGGCACCACATACATCGTCCGCCCGACCATGCAGCCGTCGAACAGACCGTCCAGCCGCGCGCGCATCTCGGTCGGCTCGGCCCAGTTGTTGGTCGGCCCGGCGTCCTTCGGATCGGCGGGACAGATGAAGGTGCGGCTTTCGACGCGCGCCACATCACGCGGGTCCGAGGCGGCATAATAGCTGCCCGGACGCTTGACCGGGTCCAGCGCCCGCAGCGTGCCCTTGTCGATCAGGTCGGCGACGATCGCCGCCTTCTCGGCTTCGGAGCCATCGCACCAGTGCACCCGGTCGGGCTTGGTCAGGCTGGCGATCCGCTCAACCCAAGCCACCAGTTCGGCATGGCGGGTCGGGGCCGGATGCAATCCGGCAATGGGGGATTGGGCCATGTAAGCGCTCCTGAACGTCAGACGGGAGCGCCGATCTTCGCCGGACTGCCCCCAGTGAGCGCGAGGATCACGCTCTGTTACACGCTAGAACAACGTCGGGCCGGAAAGGTCAACTGCTGCAAGTTTTCACCGATCGTGCCACACAGCCCCTCGCGATCCCGCATGCCACGCGGCTGTAACCGGTTACCTCCGGCAGGAATGTGATGGAGAATATTTTTTGACGGCTGCCGCTCCCGCACACGATCCCGCCCTGTTAACCCCGGCCGGCGAACGAAACCTGCCCCATATTCTGGGGTTCCTCGCCCCTCACCTCCCTGCGAAGGGACGCCTGCTCGAGATCGCGACCGGCACCGGTGGCCATGGTCTGGCCCTCGCCCGGACCCACCCGGGCCTGACCGTTCGGCCCACCGACTTCAACGAAGATGCGATCAAGGCTCTGGAGGCATGGAGAAGGACGCACGGTCCCGACAACTTCCTGCCGCCGCTCCGGCTTGACGCCGCCGACCCCTCGACCTGGCCGGACGGCACCTTCGACGTCGCCCTGTGCATCAACATGATCCACATCAGCCCCTGGTCCGCGACCGTCGGCCTGATGAAGCTGGCGGGCGAACGCCTTCCCCGTCCTGGCGGCCTGCTCGCCCTCTACGGCCCCTACACCGAAGCCGACGTCGAGACCGCGCCCAGCAATCTGGCCTTCCATGAAAGCCTGAGGGCGCGCGACCCGGCGTGGGGTCTGCGCGCCCTCGAAGACGTCGTGTCAGAAGCCCGGTTGAACGGATTGAGGCTCACGCATCGCGCCGCCCTGCCCGCCAACAATCTCGGCCTGTTGTTCCGCTCGGTCTGAACGCCCCTTCAGCCGAGCGGCAACTCAGCCGATGCGGGCGGTCGCCGCCGACAGGGCATCCCGGTCGGCCAGCATGGTCACGACGTCGCCATCCGTAACCACGGCGGGCGCATCCACATAGTCTGACGGATTGGCCCCGGCTGCGCGGGTCGCATGCACCACGCCCTCGCCAAAGGCGATGACCGGCAGACCCTTGCTCCTGGCCATGTCCACGAGCTCACGCACGGCCTTGTCTCCGGCCTCGTCCGAATGGCCACCCGGCACCACCAGCGCCTTCAGGTCGCCGCTCTCCAGATCCCCGGCCTTGGCCGTCGGCAGCACCGTCACGCCATTGACGTGCAGGCTGGCGTCACCGGTTGAGATCGGCGCGATCGACAGGCCACCGGCCTGGATCATCGGCTCGACATCGCCCAGAGGGCCGAAATTCATATCCCGGCGCATGGCCAGCCCGATCCGGGCCCGCGTCGGCACACGTTGGAAGCGATTGCGATAGGGGGTTTTCTTGGCAGCTTGAGCTTTCAAAACAAGTCCTTCTGTTGTTGGCACGCAAAACCCTCATACATCCAGAAATCTGGACAGGAGTTCACCGCAGGAAAAACAGGATCGACGACCGTGATCTGGAATCACGGCCGCGAAGCGTGCGCGGTTCAATTGGTATGCGCTTGATATAGGGAGCCGATACTCAAAGTCAACGCGAGCGCGGGCCATCGTGCTTGCGCGCCCGAGCCGAAGATCTCAAGCTCCACACGCCGCTGGCGGGCCCACCTGCGACAGGATAAACCCGGCCCATGTCGCTCAGCCGCACCTACACAGGCACCGAACCGGTCCGCCTGAACAAATTCATGGGTCAGTCCGGCCTGTCGTCGCGGCGCGAGGCCGACGCCCTGATCGCCGAGGGTCTGGTCTCGCTCGACGGCGAAACCGTGCTCGACGCGGGGCGCAAGATCCTGCCCGGCCAGACCCTGACCCTGGCCAGCGCCGCGCAGGACAAGCTCGACTCGGCCGTCACCCTCCTGCTGCACAAACCCATGGGCTATGTCTCGGGACAGCCTGAACCCGGCAAGATCCCGGCGGCCCGCCTGCTGACGGCCGCGGCCCAGTTGGGTGACGGCCCCCTGCCCTCTTCACGCGACAGCCTGCCCCCGATCGGACGGCTGGATGAGGACTCGCGCGGCCTGTTGATCCTGTCGACCGACGGTGTGGTGGCCAAGGCCGTCATCGGCCCGGACGCCGACCTGCCCAAGACCTATCAGGTCTGGGTGCGCGGCACCCTGACGGACTCCAAGATCGCCCGCCTGCGCTTCGGCCTGTCGCTGGACGGTCGCAACCTCAAGCGCGCCGAGGTCGAGCAGATCGGCCCCCTGTGCCTCCGCTTCGTGCTGCGCGAAGGCCGCAACCGCCAGATCCGCCGCATGTGCGAAATGCTGGACCTGCGCGTCATGGACCTGTGGCGCACCCACATCGGCCCGATCACCCTGGACGGCCTCCCCGAAGGTCGCTGGCGTCACATGACCGCGGCCGAGCGCGCGGCTCTGACGGGGCGCCCCTCCGCCTGACCGGCAGCGCTGCGATGTCGCAGGTCGTCGGTGGAACTCCCACCTCTTGCATGCGCTTGTTGGGAGACCCCTCCCCATCCGCATCAGGAGACATGCATGACCGACCAACGTATCGAAGGCACCGGCGAGAAGACGCTCGGCAAGGCCCGTTCCGCCTTGGGCCGCCTGACCGGCGACCGCAAGCAGCAGGTCGAGGGCCATCTGACCGAGTACAAGGGCAAGGCCCGCGACGCCTATGGCCGCGTCATCGACGGCCTCGACGGTCTCATCGACAAGGCCCCGACCCAGTATCAGGGCAAGGCCCGGGAAGGCCTCGACTTCGCCCGCCGCAAGCCCCTGCTGACCACCGGCATCGTCGCCGGTCTGGCCGTGCTGCTCGGCGCTCTTGGCCGCCGTCGCTAGGCACAGTCACCACCGGAATTGATCGAGGCCCGGGGCACGAACCCCGGGCCTCTTTTCATGTCTGCCATCCGCCGTCAGTCCGCGTCGGCGTCCGCATCCGCAGCCTGCTTCGCCGCCGTCTCGGTGCCCGAGATGTCGAAGACGATCTTGCCGTCCTTGAGCGCCACCTTGACGTGCCCGCCCTTGGTCAGGCGTCCGAACAGGATGTCGTCGGCCAGCGGCTTCTTGATGTGCTCCTGGATCACCCGGCCCAGCGGCCGCGCGCCATACAGTTCATCAAAGCCGTTCTTGGCCAGCCAGTCGGTCGCCTCATCCGTCAGTTCCAGAGTGATGTTGCGATCGCCCAGCTGCACTTCCAGCTGCAGGATGAATTTGGTCACCACCTGGCGGATGGTGTCCGCGCCCAGCGCCTTGAAGGTGATGATCGCATCCAGCCGGTTGCGGAACTCGGGCGTGAACAGGCGCTGGATGGCCTTGTCGTCCTCGCCCTCGACCTTGCCCCGGCCAAAGCCGATCGCCGCCCGCGCATTGTCGGCCGCCCCGGCATTGGTGGTCATGATCAGCACCACATTGCGGAAGTCGACCTTCTTGCCCAGGGCATCGGTCAGCATGCCGTTGTCCATCACCTGCAGCAGGATGTTGTAGACATCCGGGTGAGCCTTCTCGATCTCGTCCAGCAGCACCACGGCGTGCGGATGCTGGTCGACGGCGTCGCTCAACAGCCCGCCCTGGTCATGCCCGACATAGCCCGGAGGCGCCCCGATCAGCCGGCTGACCGTGTGCCGTTCCATGTATTCCGACATGTCGAAGCGCAGCATCTCGATGCCCAGCGTCGCGGCCAGTTGCTTGGCCACCTCGGTCTTGCCGACGCCCGTGGGCCCGCTGAACAGGAAGCTGCCGATCGGCTTGTTCGACTCGCGCAGGCCGGCTCGCGCCAGCTTCATGGCCGAGGACACCTGGTCGATGGCCTGCTCCTGGCCATAGACCACCCGCTCCAGATCGCCCTTCAGTTCCTTCAGGCTCTCGGTGTCGGACTTGGAGACCGACTTCGGCGGAATGCGCGCCATCTTGGCGATGACCTGCTCGACCTCCTTCTGGCCGATGGTCTTCTTGCGCCGCGACTCGGGCAGCAGCATCTGGCTGGCGCCCGCCTCGTCGATCACATCGATCGCCTTGTCCGGCAATTTCCGGTCCGACATATAGCGCGACGACAGTTCGACGGCCGTGCGGATCGCCGCCTCCGTGTAGCGCAGCTTGTGGTGGCTTTCGTAGTACGACTTCAGCCCGCGCAGGATCTTGACCGTGTCCTCGACCGTCGGCTCATGCACGTCGATCTTCTGGAAGCGGCGGGCCAGGGCCCGGTCCTTCTCGAAATGCTGGCGGTATTCCTTGTAGGTCGTCGAGCCCATGCACCGCAGCGTCCCTGACGCCAGCGCCGGCTTCAGCAGGTTCGACGCATCCATGGCCCCGCCCGAGGTCGCCCCCGCTCCGATCACCGTATGGATCTCGTCGATGAACAGGATGGCGTTGTCGTGCGTCTCCAGCTCCTTCACGACCTGCTTCAGCCGCTCCTCAAAGTCCCCGCGATAGCGCGTCCCGGCCAGCAGCGAGCCCATGTCCAGCGAGAAGATGGTCGCGTCCTTCAGGACATCCGGCACCTCGCCATTGACGATCTTGCGCGCCAGACCCTCGGCGATGGCCGTCTTGCCCACGCCCGGATCGCCGACCAGCAGCGGATTGTTCTTGGTCCGCCGGCACAGGATCTGGATCGAGCGATCCACCTCGCTCTGGCGACCGATCAACGGGTCAACCTTGCCCTGGCGCGACTTCTCGTTGAGGTCGACGCAGTAAGCCTCCAGCGCCTCTCCGCCCGACTTGGCGGCGGCGGCATCCTCGGCATCCTCGGGAGAGGTCGGCTTGGCCGGACGGGTCTCGGCCGACCCCGGCCGCTTGGCGATGCCGTGGGCGATATAGTTGACCGCGTCATAGCGCGTCATGTCCTGCTCCTGCAGGAAATAGGCCGCGTGGCTCTCGCGCTCGCTGAAGATGGCGACCAGCACATTGGCGCCCGACACCTCCTCGCGGCCCGAGGACTGCACATGGATCACGGCGCGCTGGATCACGCGCTGGAAGCCGGCGGTCGGCTTGGCGTCGTCGCCGTCCGGCGTCGTCAGCGCGGCCAGATCGTTGTCGACATACAGGGTCAGCGCCACCTTCAGCGCCGCCAGATCGACATTGCAGGCGCCCATGACGACCGAGGCATCCGGGTCGTCGATCAGCGACAGCAACAGATGTTCAAGGGTCGCATACTCGTGGCGGCGCTCATTTGCATAGGCGACCGCGCGGTGCAGCGTCTCTTCGAGAGGACGGGAAAACGAAGGCATCGGGTAAGGCTCCTCTCAGTCCTTTTCCATCGTGCATTGCAGGGGGTGCTGGTGCCGCCGGGATGTCTCTATCACCTGGGCGACCTTGGTTTCGGCCACCTCATAGGTAAAGACGCCACACACTCCCACACCGTTCTGGTGCACCGAGAGCATGATGCGAGTCGCGTCATCGCGACTCTTTCCGAAGAACCGTTCCAGCACATAGACGACGAATTCCATCGGCGTGTAGTCGTCGTTCAGGATCAGAACGCGATACAGCGACGGCTTTTTCAGCTTGGGCCGGGTTTCGGTGACGACGGCGGCACCGAGACCTCCACCATTCTCATCAGGCCGTGATTTGGGCATTCGAAGTCCGGATCGGGGAAGAGACAGTCAGATAGGTCATCATGTCGGGATTTGAAGGGACGTCCAGTCACACCTCCTTGTTGGCGACAGCAATTTCTCCGTTTACTTCCTTGTTCTCCGTCTCCCCGGCGCAGGCCGGGGCCCAGAGCCAAGCGCACTGCCGCCTACTCAGCCGAACAAGCCCAACCCCCTGGATCCCGGCCTTCGCCGGGAAGACGGATGGAGGATATTCCCAAACGCAAACGGGCCCCGGCGTTTCCACCGGGGCCCGTCCATGTTCCGTCAGGAAGCTCGGGGTTAGCGAGCGGCCTGGAACTTCTCAACCGAGGCGGTGACGCGCTCGTTGATCGGCTTGAAGCTGTCCTTGACCGAAGCGGTCATGACTTCAGCAGCCTTGTTCATTTCCGCCACGTACAGCTCGATGGCCGACTTGGTGAAGCTGGTCTGCAGTTCGATCATTTCCTGAACCGAACGGGCCTGCGTCAGCGACTGGGCGGCGGCGATGCCGTCTTCCCACGACTTGCGCGAATAGGCGGCGGCCTGCTTGGTCAGGGCCTCGGTGCCCTTCTGGGCAGCAGTGGCCGACTCGACCACGGCGTCCAGGTTCTTCTTGGCCTGGACGCTCAGTTCCGACATGGAGGCCATGGACTTGTCCATGCCTTCACGCACGGCCTGCGCACCGGCGGCCTGGATCTTTTCAGCCTGGGCCTGGGCCTTGGCGGTCGCATTCTCGACGGTCTTCTTGGTGGTTTCGGCGGTGTCAGCCATGGTCACATCTCCTGGTTCGGGTGGCGGCCTGCGCCGCTCTGAAAGGTCCACCCCACGCATAACTCCGGGGCGTTGATATGCCATATGGTGCAAGTGCGAAGGGAATGCAAGGGGTTTTTGTGCAGCGCACCATTTTGGGGCTAGCAGGCTCCCGGGAAGGGGTCCGCTCCCGACCCAAAGAACCCCCATTCCGCGAGTCTGAACGTGTCAGGACTGCCGCTGGTAGCGTTAGCGGATTCGGGGCTCCGCGAGATCAACGTCGAAGAAAACTGGACGATCAATGGGCACGCATTGCTCTTTTGATTCATCGAAGCAGTCTGGGTCGACTTTTATATAGCCCTCGATCCGATACAGTCCTTCATGAAGCGGGACTCTCTCCGGCCATTCGTGCGGCAGAACGATTGTCTCGTTTTCCGAGGTCAGAAGATCGGTTCCGGGCGGCATCAATATCAATAAATCGTTCAACTGCCGGACCTCAACCTCGCCGCAAAACCGTCTGCCATCCAGTCGAAGCGGTTCGACACGGACTTGAGCCAGTTCGGTCACATCACAGACGCCCATGTCGTCTGGCTGTCCTGGGAATGCGGCAAGGATGCCCGCGAAGAGAGTGAGTAGGATCATCAACAAGACCTATCACGGCAGCATCAGCTTTCCACCCATCGTGGGCATTCGTAGAGTCCGCACGGACCACTCCGGCGGGGCTACGGCATCGGACGCCGCACCACCCCCGCCGTGACCGCCGTGTCTTCGCTGTGTCCGCTGTGATGAACCCCTTTTAAAGTCCCCTTCTTTCTTTCGTCATCCTCCGGCAAGCCGCGCCTGCGCGGCGCAGACCGGGGGACCCAGCGGCGCCGAAGGCGAAAGCTGGACACAGGCGCACCCGTGACAGGGTCGCGCTCTCGCGCGCCGCTGGGTCCCCCGGTTCCGCTTCGCGGCCCGGAGGATGACGAAAGACGAAGGATCAACGGGCGGGAATGCTCAGCTAGGCCCCCCAACCCGCACATCTCCGGCAACAAACCCTCGCCTTTCCAACACCCTGCCCGCCGCGACCGTCATTCTCCCCGCCTCACCTCACCGCCCCCGCACACTGGTCGGTTGAGCACAGGGAGGACCCCATGGACCCGCACGACACCCACGACCCCCAGACCGATGGCTACTGGCCCAACGACTGGCCCGGCTATGACCCCGACCGCGCCTCGATCGACGAGGAGTGCGCCGGCATCTTTGCCGAGCGCGAGCCCCGCTCCCGCGCATCCGGTCGCTCCGGCCATCACCGCGCCTCGGACGAGACCTGGGCCCGCGCCCGGGCCGACTATCTGGCGGGCGAGTCCGCCTCGGTCGTCTGCGACCGCTATGGCATGCGGGTCTCGACCCTGCGCAACCGCGCCGCCTCCGAAGGCTGGCGCCGTCAGGACCAGCCGGAACCCGAACCCGTCGACCTCGACGCCGAGCTTGAGGCCGGCCTGCCCGACTATACCGACATGGCCAACCACGCCCTGATCCGCCTGAACCGCGCCATCCTCAAAGGCCACGCCACCGAAGCCGGCCGCTGGATGCGCCTGCACCGCACCCTGCTGGACATGGCCAGGAAGCCGGTGGCGAAACCGGTGCCGCAGCCGGTACCCGCGCCCAACCCCCTCATGGACGCCCTCGAAGCCCAGGTCGCTGAAATCGAGGCGATGGCCCGCGCGTTGGCCGGCAAGTCAGACCATTCAGACGGTTCAGACGGTTCAGACGGTAAATTGCGGGAGGACGCTTCGTCTCCTCCCCACCCCGGGTGGGGAGGGGGACCACGAAGTGGTGGAGGGGATCTTCGCCCCGCGCACATCCCCCAGCTCCCCGACCAGAACCCCTCCGTCACGGCGCAACATGCGCCGCGCCACCTCCCCGCGAGCGGGGAGGAGATGAGGAAGGCCGGTTCAGACCCTTCAGACCATTCAGACCCTTCAGACGGTATTTTCCCGCCCGACCGATGACCCTGCCCTACTCACTACTCACCACTCGCCACTCGCCACTCGCCTCATCACAAGTCTGTTGATCGCGCCTTAACCCCGATGAAACCCCTGATCTTCATGATAGGGTAAGGCCTTTCCGCCTGTGCGGCCCTGACGCCGTGTGTGTATGCGTAGGTATTGATCCAGTAAGGCAGAAACCGCTCATGACCCTGTTCTTCCGGCGTACGGTCGTCCTCCTCCTGTCCCTGTCGCTGCTGACCGTCGGCCCCCTGCCCGGCGCGTTCACCCCGGCCGCGGAAAGCCGCGAGAACCTGCGCTACGCCGCAATTGTGGTCGATGCCGAAACCGGCGAGGTCATGTTCGCCCGCCACGCCGACAGCCGTCGCTATCCGGCCTCCATCACCAAGGTCATGACCCTGTATCTGGTGTTCGAGGCGATCACCGAGGGCCGGATCCAGCTGGACGACGTCATCCGCGTCTCGCCGCGCGCCGCCTCTCAGCCGCCGTCCAAACTGGGGCTGGCGGCGGGCCAGACCATCACCGTCGCAGACGCCATCCAGGCCACGGCCCTGCGCTCGGCCAATGATATGGCCACCGCCCTAGCCGAACATGTCGCCGGGTCCGAGGCCCGCTTCGCCGCCATGATGACGCTCAAGGCCGAGTCGCTGGGCATGACCAACAGCCGCTTCGTCAATGCCAACGGCCTGCCCGACAGCCGCCAGATCACCACGGCCCGCGACCTGACCGTCCTGTCGCGCGCCGTCATGCGCGACTATCCGCAATATTACCGCTTCTTCGGCGTCTCCAGCTGGACCTATCAGGGCCGCGACTATCGCAACACCAATGGCCTGCTGCGCTCGGGTCAGGGCTATGACGGCATCAAGACCGGCTACATCAATGCCTCGGGCTACAACCTCGCCGCCTCGGCCGTGCGGGACGGCCGTCGCCTGATCACCGTCGTGCTGGGCGGACGCTCCAGCGCCACCCGCAACGCCCACGTCGCCGAACTGATGGATACCGGCTTCGAGATTGCCGCAAAGCGCGCGGGCGGAGAACGGATCGAGGTCGCCCAGCTCTATTTTGAGCAAAAGGGCTATGGCATCGGGCCCGCCCCGGTCCCGTCGGCGCCTCCGGTCGTCTATGCCTCCGTCACACCGGAACCCCCCGCCCCCCTCGCCCAGGCCATGGGGGATCGTGATCCTGACGTGGTCCTGACTTCGGGCCCGGCCGTCCTGCCTTCCAGTACGACCGCGAGCCTGAACAGTGGCACACCCGCCCGCCGCCCGGCCGCCAGCACCTGGAGCGTCCAGGTCGGCGCCTTCCGTGACCGCACCGTCGCCGCCGACTGGCTGACCGAGGTCAATCGCCGTTTCCGCTCCACCTTCCGGGGCAGCGGCCAGTCGGTCGAGGAGGCCTCGGGCTGGTACCGGTCGCGCTTCACCGGCTTTACCGAAGCCGACGCCCGCGCCGCCTGCGAGACCCTCTCGGCCCGCAATGTCACCTGTATGGTCGTGCGCCCCGACTGATCCCGCTTGCCTCAACAAGCCGGCCTGATAGCGTCACCGCATGAAGCTGCACCGTATCGCCCTGATTTCGCTGGCCGCCCTGGCGCTCACCGCCTGCGCCACCGCCGCGCCCGCCCCTGACGTCGTCCCCAGCCAGGCAGGCTGGGAGGCCGGACAGGCCGCCTATCTCGCCTGGAACGACGGGCGGCGCGGCTGGACCACCACCGACAGCGGCCTGCAGTTCCGCCGCGTCGGCCGCGCCAACCCGGATGGCCGCCAGCCCGCGGCCACCGACACCGTCCGCGTCCACTACCGCGGCACCTTCATCGACGGGCGTGAGTTCGACAGTTCGTACAGCCGCAACGAACCGGCCGAGTTCCCGCTGAACCGCGTCATCAAGGGCTGGACCGAGGGCGTCGCCCTGATGCGCGAGGGCGAGACGTATCAGTTCGTCATCCCGGCCGCGCTGGCCTATGGCGACCGCTGGGTCGGCGGCGACATCCCGCCGAACTCCGTCCTGCTGTTCGAGGTCGAGCTGCTGGCGGTTCTCTAGCGGCGCTTCAGCAGGGCGTCGCGCGCGGCGTTCAGCTGGGCCGCCAGCCCTTCGGTGCCACCCTGATCCGGGTGGGCCCGGCCCATCAGCCGGCGCCAGGCGGCGTTGACCTCGGCCGGGGTCGCGTCCGTGCCGACCCCCAGCAGGGACCGGGCCTGCTCCAAGGGCATCGCCCCCTGCCGCCGGTTCGCATCCGCCCGCCGCCCCAGCAGGACCAGCGCCCAGAAGGCCACCCCCACCGCAAGGACCGCCAGCAGGATCATTCTGTCACATCAAAGGCCGCCTCGGCCCCCTCCAGCCCCAGCGCCACCATCAGCGACCGCATCTCCTGCCGCGCCGCCACATGGGCCAGCGACACCGCCACCGGCCGGATGTCGTTCGACAGGTCCGCCACCGTCAGGCCAAAGGGGAACAGCTCGCGGTAGATGACCCGGTCCCTGAGGCCCGGCCCGATGCGAAAGCCGATCCGCTTGGCCAGCTTCTTCAGGCGGTCCGTCAGCCGCAGCCGGTTCCGCGCCGCCGCCACCGCCAGGCGGTTGGTGACCACGACCCAGTCGATCGGCGTGCCGCCCGCGATCGCCCGGTTCTTGCGGGCCTCCCACACGCTCTCGGAGTAGATCGAGGGCCGGATCAGATCCAGCGTGACCGGGTCCACCTGCCCCAGCAGGTCGAAGTCGACGAAGCTGTCGTTCATCGGCGTGACGATCTGGTCGGCCAGCCCGTGCGCCCGTCGCGACAGGGCGGTGTCCCCACCCGGCGTGTCGATCAGCACCACATCGGCCAGGCGTCGGGCCTCGGCGAAGGCCTCCTCGAAGCGGGCCAGCTGTTCCTCCTCGCCGGCCCTGGCCAGCGCCTTGCCGTCGCCCAGATCGGGCTCGACCGGCAGGGGCAGCTTCTGCCCGTTGGCCAGCATCCAGGCCTTGCGGTTGTCAAAGAAGCGCGCCATCGACCGCTGCCGCAGGTCGAGATCCAGCAGCGCCACGCTGCGGCCCGAGTACAGCAGGCCGACGGCGATGTGGATCGCCAGGGTGGACTTGCCGGCCCCCCCCTTCTCGTTCCCGACAACGATGACTCTCGGCTGGTTCATGCACTCTGCCCTAGCCCGCGACTCATGCGGGGCCCGGCCGCAAAATCGGGGTCGACCGGGTCGCGGTCAACGGCTCATCGTCAGCGGGAGGCCGTTCCCGGTCTCACGTGCCTCTTTGGCACCAAGGATCGCGGATGCGCGCGGCGGCACAGACGGCGGCGGCACCCGACGCGGGCACGGCCACCTTCAGGCGGACCAGCGAGCGGCCATCGACCGTCACTGGCTCGAAGCGCGGCGTCAGACCGGCGAGGGCCTCGGGCGCGGACGAGCGGATACGAGCCCAGGCCGTGCGGGCCGAGGCCTCACTGCCGAACGCCCCCAGCTGGACCAGCGAGGCATCCTCTGCCTCACGGTGCGTCGAAACCGGACGGGCGCGCAACTGCGGCACCGCCGCGGCCACGCGCTTCTCGACCTCATCGACGGCAGCCTCGGCAATCGCTGGAGCGGCGGCCTGAACCAGCCCCTCCATGGGCCCGTCACGAGCCTCCCAGAGCTGGTGGGGATCCATGACCTCGACCCGGACCGCGTCGCGTCGCGCCTCTCTCAGGCCCATGTCACGGGCCTTCATCGGCGTCTCCAGCTGCCCCTTGCCGGGCCGATCAAGGCTGACGGGAATGGCGGCGACGCGCTCGGCCATCTGCTCAAAGCGGTGCGGATCATGCTCGACCCAGCCGCAGCCGCTCGCGCTGAGGGCCAGACCCAGGGTCAAGGCCCGTACAACGCTGTGCTTCTGCACTGGACGAAGGACTTCTGCGGACGTCATAAGGCCACCCTACCCGCCCTCTGTTGCAGCCCCGTGCACAAGTAGGCTTAAGCGAGAAGGTAAACCCGGTTTCAACCATGGACTCAGCTGCCCCGTCCCTGCTCCGCGCCGCGTCCCCCGCCGACCTGCGTCGCGTCGTGGCCGGCTGGCACGCAGCGGCCGAGACGGTGGCCTTCGTGCCCACCATGGGCGCCCTGCATGATGGCCACCTGCGGCTGGTCGAGCAGGCGCGGCTGGAGGCGCGCCACGTGGTCACCAGCATCTTCGTCAACCCGACCCAATTTGCCGCCCACGAGGACCTCGGCACCTATCCGCGCACGCTCGAGCGCGATGCGACGCTGCTGGCTGAGGCCGGTTGCGACCTGCTCTACGCGCCGACCGCGTCAACCATGTACCCGGCCGGCTTCGCTACCCGCATCGCCATGGACGGACCCGCCCTCGGGCTGGAGACCGATCACCGCCCGCACTTCTTCGCGGGCGTCGCCATCGTGGTCGCCAAACTGCTCAATCAGGCCCAGGCGGACGTCGCCCTGTTCGGCGAAAAGGATTACCAGCAGCTGCGGGTCATCACTCGTCTGGTCGCCGATCTCGACATCCCAACGCGCATCGTCGGCGTGCCGACCGAGCGCGACGGGCAGGGCCTGGCCCTGTCCTCCCGCAACGCCTATCTCAGCGAGGGCGAGCTCGACATCGCCCGCCGGCTGAACGGTCGTCTGGCCGCCGCTGCGGCCCGCGTCCGTGCTGGCGATCCCATCGACGCCGTGGAGCAAGAGACCGGCGCGGCGCTGCTCGTCGACGGCTTTGCCAGCGTGGACTATGTCGCGGTACGCGATGCGGAGACACTCAACCCGCTCAAGGCCGCCGTCGATCGGCCGATGCGGATACTGGCCGCCGCCTGGCTGGGGCGGACCCGGCTGATCGACAATATGGCGGCCTGACCGGCCGCTCAGGCGATGGCGCCGACGCAGCCCTCCGGGCCCCCGGGCACGACCGGCGCCGAGGTCAGCGACAGGGTCCAGCCGTGGTGGGTGTCCAGCCCGCGACGTCCCGCGCCCGATCCGTCACCCGCATCGCCCCCGGCAGTGACCAGCACCCGGTCCCCGCGCGGCAGGGCCCCCGGATCGATCCGCCCGACCGCGAGCGACGTCGGAATGTCCCTGCCGAACCCCTCGAACACGCTGAGGGCCGCCCATTCGCGGCGCAGGCCCATCCACCACGGGTCGCCGGCGTTGATGGCCAGCACGGCGACGCCTTTGCCCTCTGCGGCGAAGGCCAGGGCAGCCTGCGGATCGCGCTCGGTCTTCAGCTCGGCGGCGCGGCCGAAGCGAAGGCGGGCCGCATCAAAGGCGCGCGCCGGCTCGACCGGGGCCCAGACCCGGACCGACAGTTGGCCCTGACGCGCCAAACCATGGCCGACGACCTCGCGCCACAGGGCCTCGACGGCATCGCGGGTGTCCGGTCGCGCGCCCTGCAGCACATGGGCCAGCACCGCCTGCTCGCGGTCGGGTCGCAGCTTCACATAGCCGCCGGTCGGGGCATCCTTGGCGCGCCCCACGCGGTCGGCTAGCTCCAGCCGCTTCTGGAACAGGGCCACCATTTCGCTGTCGAGCAGGTCGATCTCGTGCCGCAGCGCCGCCAGGGTCAGGGGTTCGGTTTCAGCGGCTTCGTCGGGGGATTTCACAAGGGTCAGGGTCATTTACAGAACTTTCGAAGGGGAGGATCGGTGAGGCCGAGGTCCGCCGCTCCATCAGGAGCGGTCGCCGGTGAGAGGTCAGGAGCAAGGTCCGGACGCCTCAGCCGGCGTATCGAAAGCCGTAGAAATAGACGCCATAGGCATAGGGGGCCGACGCCGCGAAATCGCGGGCGTCAAAAGCGGCAGTCAGGGCGCGCTTGGAGGCCATGGATCGGTGATGCCCGCAGAATTCGTGCGCCGTCAAGCGCCTTTGCGCCCCAGCAGGACAAATCGCGTGCGGTTATCGGCGGAATCCTGCATGTCGTTGCGCAAAATCGACAATCCGTAGATCTCGGCGGCGCCGGCGGGTGCAAGCGCCGCCCGGGTCGGATCTTCCGCTTCGGCGACCGCACGGGCCGCGCCGGCTGTATCAAAGGCTTCGACCGGCGTGAGGTTCAGCGCCGCCATTGTGCCCATGCATTGCCCCAGCGCCGCCGGGTGGCTTTCCACCGTGCGCACATCTGACAGGCGGGCGCCGCGGGGGGCCATCAGCGCCAGCCGGATCGGGCGCCACACCTCGGCCAGCATATCCAGTCCCGAAGCATCGAGCAGCCGTCTTGCCGGCTGAACGTCTCCGATCTGGGAGTTCTCGACGGGGATCAGGGCGCAGTCGCACCGCCCGCCGTGGACGGACTGGATTGCGGCCTCGAAGGTGTCGTGGCCGATGGCTTCATCCCAGGGGCGCAGCACGGCGCAGGCCTCATGACTGAAGGATCCCGGAGCTCCCTGATAGGCCACGCATCCTTTGGCCATCGCGACCTCAGGCTGCGGCCGAGCGGGACTGCCGCCCGGATTTCAGTCGCTCGGCGACCAGAAAGGCCAGCTCCAGCGCCTGGTCGGCATTCAGGCGCGGGTCGCAATGGGTGTGATAACGGCTGCTGAGGTCGTCCTCGGTCAGCATTTGCGCCCCGCCCAGACATTCGGTGACGTTCTGGCCGGTCATCTCCAGATGCACGCCGCCCGGGTGCACGCCTTCGGACTCGGCCACATCGATGAAGGTCCGGACCTCGCTCAGGATCCGCTCGAACGGCCGGGTCTTGTAGCCGTTGCCCGCCTTCAGCGTGTTGCCGTGCATGGGGTCGATCGACCAGACGACCCGGCGACCGGCGGCCTTGATGTCGCGCATCAGCCGCGGCAGGCGCTCGCCCACCTTGTCCGAGCCGAACCGCCCGATCAGCGTCATCCGGCCGGGGATGTTGTCGGGGTTGAGGATGTCCAGAAGCCGCAACAGGTCCTCCGGCTCCATGGTCGGGCCGCACTTCAGGCCGATCGGGTTCTTGATGCCCCGGGCGAACTCGACGTGGGCGCCGTCCGGCTGGCGCGTGCGTTCCCCAATCCAGACCATGTGGGCCGAGGTGTCGAACCATTCGCCGCTGGCCCCGTCCAGTCGGGTCAGCGCCGACTCCAGATTGAGCAGCAGGGCCTCGTGGCTGGTGAAGACCTCGACGCGCGACAGGTCAGGATGGCTTTCCGGGGTCACCCCGACCGCTTCCATGAAGGCCAGGGCCTCGCCAATCTTGTCGGCCAGCTCGCGATAGCGCGCGCCATACGAGTTGTCGGCGGCGAACCCCAGCGTCCAGCGATGTATGTTGTAGAGGTCCGCATAGCCGCCTCCGGCAAAGGCGCGCAGCAGGTTCAGCGTCGAGGCCGACTGGTGATAGGCTTTCAGCAGGCGCTGCGGATCCGGCACCCGCTCGGTCGGGTTAAAGCCCATGCCGTTGATGATGTCGCCGCGATAGCTGGGCAGCTCGACGCCATCGATCATCTCGACCGAGGACGAGCGCGGCTTGGCGAACTGGCCGGCGATGCGGCCGACCTTCACCACCGGCTTGCGGCCCGCAAAGGTCAGCACGACCGCCATCTGCAGGATCAGGCGGAAGGTGTCGCGGATGTTGTCGGTCGAAAACTCCTTGAAGCTTTCGGCGCAATCGCCGCCCTGCAGTAGGAAGGCATTGCCCGCCTCGACCTGGGCCAGCCGGTCGGTCAGGCGCCGCGCTTCACCGGCGAATACCAGCGGCGGCAGGGCACGCAGTTCGTCCTCGACGCCGGCCAGGGCGCCCGCGTCGGGATAGTCCGTCGGCATCTGCACGACAGGCTTCGATCTCCAGCTATCAGGCGTCCAGCGTTGGGTCATACGGCGAAGATAGAGTGTCGATGCTTCCCGAACAATAAACCGTTGAGACCATTCCGTCGCAGGCCGTGGTATTCACAGCCCGGGAACGCTTGCTGTTTGGCCGAAAACCCCCTATACGCCGCCGCTTTCCAGGGCTTCGGTCCCGAAAACGGAACACCAAAGGGTACGGGAAGTCATCCCTGCCGCCGCTTCGGGAGCCATCGTTCGGTCGACTTACCCGGTCATCCGAGCGCCGAGACCCTACAAGGGAGATGACGAATGGCTCTATACGAGCACACGGTCATGTCGCGCCAGGACATCAGCGCGCAACAGGCCGAAGCCCTCAATGAAACGATCAAGGGCCTTATCGAACAAGGCGGCGGAGCTGTCGCCAAGATCGAATACTGGGGTCTGCGCAACCTGACCTATCGCGTGAAGAAGAACCGCAAGGCTCACTATTCGCTGATGGCGATCGACTGCCCCCCGGCCGCCATGGCCGAGGTCGAGCGTCAGCTGTCGATCAACGAAGACGTGCTGCGCTGGCTGACCGTCCGCGTCGAGGAACTCGACCTGGAACTGTCGCCGCTTCTGGCCCGTCGTGAGCGCGAGCGTGAACGCTCGACCCGCGACGATTCCTCCAACGCTTCGGAATAAGGACCGGCCCCATGACCGATACCCAATCCTCCAACGCGGCCCCCAAGCCGGGCGCCCCGGTAGGCGACGGCCCCGCCCGTCGTCCGTTCTTCCGTCGTCGCAAGGTCTGCCCGTTCTCCGGCGATAACGCGCCGAAGATCGACTACAAGGACGTCAAGCTGCTGCAACGCTACATCTCCGAGCGTGGCAAGATCGTCCCGTCGCGGATCACGGCCGTGTCGCAGAAGAAGCAACGCCTGCTGGCCAAGGCCATCAAGCGCGCGCGTTACCTGGCCCTCCTGCCTTATGTGGTGAAGTGATATGAAGGTCGTTCTGCTTGAACGCGTCGAGAACCTCGGCGCCATCGGCGACGTCGTGTCCGTCAAGGACGGCTTCGCCCGTAACTTCCTCCTGCCGCGCGACAAGGCTCGCCGCGCGACGTCCGCCAACCTGAAAGCCTTCGAAGTCGAACGCGCCGCCATCGAGGCCCGTAACGACAAGAACAAGGCCGAAGCCCAGAAGATCGCCGACAAGATCGACGGTCAGACCTACGTCATGATCCGTCAGGCCGGCGAAACCGGCCAGCTGTACGGTTCGGTCGCCGGTCGCGATGTGGCCGAGGCCATCCGCGCCGAAGGTGGCCTGGTCGAGCGTAGCCAGATCGTGCTGCACGTTCCGATCAAGGTGCTGGGTGTCCACGAGGTGCAGGTCCGCCTGCACGCCGAGGTCGCGGCTACCGTCAAGATGAACGTCGCCCGTTCGTCCGACGAAGCCGAACGTCAGGCCAAGGGTGAAGACGTCATCCGCTCGCAGTTCGACGATGAGCGCCAGGCGGCCGAACAGGCTGCCCAGGACATGATCGAAGGCGGCGCTGGCCAGCAAGACGGCCTGGGCGAAGAGGCCTGATCGCCTCCCACCCGACTGACTGCCGATGAATGAGGGGGATGCGCCGGTCGGTGCATCCCCTTTTTCGTGGCCGGAATTCATCCGTCCACAGCGCGGACAGACTATCGACAGCTTTGCGACCGCACCTGACGCAGAGGCGGTTAAGAGTTAACCCATGAACGCGCTTGCCCCCCTGTCGCTGTCGGACTCCGGTCCTCAGTCCCTGCCCCATAACCTCGAGGCCGAGCAGGCGCTGCTGGGCTGTCTGTTGTTCGACAATGCCGCCTTTGAGCGCCTGTCCGACAAACTGCGCGGCAGCCATTTCCATGAGCCGTTCCACCAGCGCCTCTATGATGTGATCGAGGATCACATCCGTCAGGGCCTGCTGGCCGAGCCGACCCTGCTGATGGGCCGCTTCAAACAGGATCCCGCCTTCGAACAGTTCGGCGGCCTGCGCTATCTGGCCGATCTGGTTGACCGCGCCCCGCCCGCGGCCAATGCGCCCGACTATGCCCGCGTCATCTACGACCTGGCCCTTCGGCGCGAGCTGATCCGCATCGGTGGCGACATCAGCCGGGCCGCGCCGGATCCGGAAACCCCTGCCCTCGACCAGATCGAAGCCGCAGAACAGTCGCTCTATACCCTGGCCGAGACCGGCAAGCCGTCATCCGGCTTTGTCAGCTTTTCCCAGGCCCTGGCCGGCGCGGTTCAGATGGCGGGGGAAGCCTATCAGCGCGACGGCAAGCTGGCGGGTCTGGCGACGCAACTGGATGACCTCGACCAGAAGCTGGGCGGCCTCTACCCCTCCGACCTGCTGATCCTCGCGGGCCGCCCCTCGATGGGCAAGACGTCGCTGGCCACCAATGTCGCCTTCAATGTCGCGCGCAACTATCGCTGGGAGCCGACGCCCGAGGGACGCAAGACCGTCTCGGGCGGCGTGGTCGCCTTCTTCTCGCTGGAAATGAGCGCGGAACAGCTGGCCATGCGGATCCTGGCCGACGCATCGGGCATTTCGTCGGACCGCCTGCGCAAGGGCGAGATCGACGCCTCGGACTATGGTCGCCTGCGTGACGCGGCCATCGAGATTGGCGAAAGCCCCCTCTACATCGACGCCACCGGCGGCCTGGCCATCTCCAAGATGGCCGCCCGCGCTCGCCGCCTGAAGCGTCAGGAGCACGGCCTCGACCTGATCATCGTCGACTATCTGCAGCTGCTGACCGTAGGCGACGCCAACAATCAGAAGAACCGCGTGCAGGAGGTCTCCGAGATCACCGGCGCCCTCAAGGCCCTGGCCAAGGAACTGAACGTGCCTGTTCTGGCCCTGTCGCAGTTGTCGCGTCAGGTCGAAAGCCGAGACGACAAGCGGCCTCAACTGTCCGACCTGCGCGAATCCGGCTCGATCGAACAGGATGCCGACGTGGTCATGTTCGTCTATCGCGAAAGCTATTACCTCGGCCGCTCCGAACCGCGCGAGGGCACCGAGGAACACCTGAAGTGGCAGCAGGACATGGACCAGCTGCAGCACGTCGCCGAGGTCATCATCGGCAAGCAGCGCCACGGCCCGATCGGCACCGTCCGCCTGTCCTTCGACGCCGACACCACCCGCTTCGGCAACCTCGCCCACGACAACCGCTACGACAATCAATACGGCGATTGAGGCCGGGATCGAGACGGGGGCTTTCCGTGCCCTTCGCACTTGCGGCATAAGTGGCCGATGACCCGTGCCCGCCTTTCGGTCGATCTCGACGCGCTCGCTGCCAACCACGCCTTCCTCGAACGGTTGACCGGGCGGCCGGTGCAGCCGGTTGTCAAGGCGGATGCCTATGGGCTGGGGATGCAGGCCTGTGTGACGCGGCTGATGCTGGCGGGGGCGCGGACCTTCTTCGTCGCCCGTCTGTCCGAGGGGCTGGCCCTGCGCGAGGCCATGGGTGCCCACCCGATCGTCTATGTGCTGGACGGCTGCACCGAGGGTGCGGCTATGGCGCTGCGTGAGGCCGACCTGCGTCCCGTGATCAACCATGCCGACCAGCTGCCCCGCTGGCAGGAGGCGGGCGGCGGACCGTGTGGCCTGCACATCGACACCGGCATGAACCGACTGGGGTTCCGCCCCGAGCAGGCGCCGCCCCCCTTCCCCGGTCTCGCGCTGGTGATGAGCCATCTGGCCTGTGGCGATGATCCCGACAGCCCGATGAACGCCCGCCAGCGCGAGACCTTCGCGGCCCTGCGCGCCCGCTATCCCGATGCCCTCGCTTCCTTCGCCAATTCGGGGGGGTGCTTCCTCGGCCCCGACTACGCCTTCGATGCCGTGCGCCCCGGAATCAGCCTGTGGGGCGGCGGACCCGAGGGGCGGCCGGACCCGCGCATCCGGCCCGTCGCGACCTTCAGCGCCCCCATCCTGCAGGTGCGTCAGGTGCCGGTGGGAGAAAGCGTCGGCTACGCCCGAGGTGCGGTTGCTGAACGGCCATTGACCGTCGCCACGGTCGGCGCGGGCTATGCCGACGGGGTGATGCGCGCCACCAGCCCCCGGGGTCAGGTCTTCGTGGCCGGGCATCTGCGGCCCATTCTGGGGCGGATTTCCATGGATGCCCTGGCGGTCGACGTCACCGGTCTCGAGGTGGCCGAGGGCGACCGGGTCGAGCTGTTCGGCTCCAACCGCCCGATCGACGATGCCGCGCGCGACACCGGCACCATCGCCTATGAGCTGCTGACCTCGGTCGGCGGCCGGGTGGACCGCACCTATACCGGCTAAGCCTACGTCAGGATCGGTCGCAGGCAATATCTGACCCTCTGCGCCGCGCGCGGAAATCGGTGTAAGCCGTTCGCATGGCTCGTGACTCATCCCAATACATCTGCCGCGTCTGCGGGGCCGTCCATGCCAAATGGGCCGGTCAGTGCTCGGCCTGCGGCGAGTGGAACTGTCTGACCGAGGAGGTCGGTGGTGCGCCGCCGGGAGCCCTCAAGCCCGCGGCCACCAAGCGCGCGCGCGGCATCCAGTTCGAGGATCTGAAGTCGGAAAGCCCGGAACCGGCCCGCCTGATCACTGGGGTCAGCGAGTTCGACCGTGTCTGCGGTGGTGGGCTGGTCCCCGGCTCGGCCCTGTTGATCAGCGGGGACCCCGGCGTCGGCAAGTCGACCCTGCTGCTCGAGGTCTGTGCCCGCGCGGCGCTTAAGGGGGCCAGGGTCGCCTATCTGTCGGGTGAGGAGGCCGTGGAACAGATCCGCTCGCGCGCCCGCCGCATGGGTCTGGCCCAGGCCGATGTGGCGCTGGCCTCGGCCACGGCGTTGCGCGAGATCGTGGCGACGCTGAAGCGTGAGGCCTTCGATCTGGTGGTCATCGATTCCATCCAGACCCTGTGGTCCGATGTGCACGAGGCCGGGCCCGGCTCGATCGTGCAGGTGCGGGCCTGTGCCTCGGAGCTGGTGCGGCTGGCCAAGGCGGGCGGCCCGGCGATGATCCTGGTCGGCCACGTGACCAAGGACGGACAGGTCGCCGGTCCGCGCGTGGTCGAACACATGGTCGATGCGGTGCTCAATTTCGAGGGCGAGCGCGGCTACCCGTTCCGGGTGCTGCGGGCCGGCAAGAACCGCTTTGGCGCGACCGACGAAATCGGTGTGTTTGAAATGGGCGACACCGGCCTGCGCGAGGTCACCAACCCCTCGGCCCTGTTCCTCGGGGACCAGAACGGTGACCGGTCAGAGCGCGAGCCGGGCACCGCCGTCTTTGCCGGCATAGAGGGCTCCCGGCCGGTGCTGGTCGAGATCCAGGCCCTGTCGGCGCCCTCGGCCTATGGCACGCCGCGCCGCGCCGTGGTGGGCTGGGACTCAGGTCGTCTGGCCATGGTGCTGGCGGTGCTGGAGTCACGCTGCGGCCTCGGCTTTGGCGACCGCGACATCTATCTGAATGTGGCCGGGGGGCTGAAGATCAATGAGCCCGCCGCCGACCTCGCTGCCGCTGCGGCCCTGATCAGCTCCGTCTGCGATGTGCCCCTGCCCAAGGGCTGTGTGGTGTTTGGCGAGATCGGTCTGTCGGGCGAGGTTCGCGCCGTGGGCCGCGCCGAGGCCCGCCTGCGCGAGGCGATGAAGCTGGGCTTTGACAAGGCGCTCTGCCCGCCGCTCAGCCACGAGCCGACCGACATCGCCGCGACCTCGCTCAGCCGTCTGGCCGAAGCGGTCGAACGAATCTCGCAAAACCGTTATTAGACGCTTGTCTCCTCCCTGTTCGCGCAGCGAATGGGGAGGAGGATCGGCGGCGCAGCCGACGAGACGGAGGGGTTGTGTGACGAGCACGAGCAAGTCAGTGGGGCAAAAAGAGCCCCTCCACCGCTTCGCGGTCCCCCTCCCCATTTGCAATGGGGAGGAGACGCCATGACCGCCTGGGACGTCTTTTCCGTAGTGATCCTTCTGGCGTCCGGCGCGGCGGGCTGGATTCGCGGTGGCACGCGTGAGCTGCTGACCCTGCTCAGCTTTGTGCTGGCGGCCTTCATCGCCCTGATTGCCCTGCCGCTGTCGGCCCCGGTGGGCAAGGCGCTGATTGATCCGGACTGGGCCGGCACGCTGCTGGCGGCCCTGGCCACCTTCCTGCTGGTCTATTTCGGCGTTCGCATCTTTGGCTCGACCCTGTCGCGCAGGGCCCAGGCCCATCCGCATCTGGGCGGGATCGACCGTATCTTCGGCATCTTTGTCGGGCTGACGCGTGCCCTCGTCCTGCTGGGTGCCATCCATCTGGTCGTGGTGGCCGCCATGCCGGGCGAGAAGACCCCGCGCTGGCTGGGTGAGGCCAGTCTTTACTCACTCAGCGCCGGCGCAGCGCGGGCCATCCAGTTCGTGCTGCCGGGTATCGGAAGGGGCGCCGACGCCCTCGCCCCCGTCGTCGATTCGTCCGTACGCCAAGGGTTTTCCGGCGACGATGCCTTGCCGAAAACACAAACAGGGCCTAACTCGCCCGATACCGCCCGCTAGTTGTTTCTTCCCAGGTCATCGGAGCCGCCGACGATGTCCCACCGCCTCGCCGATCCCGTTATCCACCACTGGCCCGAGCGCGAGAGCGACGATGACCAGCTGCGTCTGGAGTGTGGCGTCTGCGGCGTCTGGGGCGCCCCCGGGAACGAAGCTTCCTCGATCGTCGCCCTGGGTCTGCACGCCCTGCAGCACCGCGGACAGGAAGCCTGCGGCATCGCCAGTGTCGCCGACACCCATTTTCATACCGAACGTCACGTCGGACTGGTCGGCGAGGCCTTCGGCAGCACCGACCTGACCGGTCGCCTGCCTGGCAGCGCCTCGGTCGGCCACACCCGCTATTCGACCTCGGGCGGCAGTTTCCTGCGCAACATCCAGCCGATGTTCGCGGATCTGGACACGGGCGGCATCGCCGTCGCCCACAACGGCAATCTGACCAATTTCCTGTTCCTGCGGAACCAGCTGGTCGCCGAGGGCGCCATCTTCCAGTCGACCTCCGACTCCGAGGTCATCCTTCACCTGATCGCCCGCAGCCGTAAGGCCCGGGTGGTGGACCGCTTCATCGACGCCCTTGCCCGGATCGAGGGCGGCTATGCCCTGGTCGCCCAGACACCCAAGAAGATGATCGGCGCGCGTGACCCGCTGGGTATCCGCCCGCTGGTCCTGGGCCGTCTTGGCGACGCCTGGGTGCTGGCGTCCGAGACCTGCGCGCTCGACACCATGGGCGCCACCTTCGTCCGCGATGTCGAACATGGCGAGGTCGTCGTGATCGACGAGGACGGCCTGCGCTCGCTCAAGCCCTTCCCGGCGCGCGCCGCCCGGCCCTGTCTGTTCGAGTATGTCTATTTCGCCCGCCCCGACAGCGTGGTGAACGGGCGTTCGGTCTATGAGGTCCGCAAGCGCATGGGCCACGGCCTGGCCCGCGAGCACGCAATCGACGCCGATGTTGTGGTGCCTGTGCCCGACTCGGGCGTGCCCGCCGCGCTCGGCTATTCGCAGGCCAGCGGCATCCCCTATGAGATGGGCATCATCCGTAGCCACTATCTGGGCCGCACCTTCATCCAGCCCAGCCAGGGCGCCCGGCAGAAGGGTGTGCGCATGAAGCACAGCCCCAACCGCTCGGTCCTTGAGGGCAAGCGCGTCGTACTGATCGACGACTCGATCGTGCGCGGCACGACCTCGGTCAAGCTGGTCCGGGCCGTGCGGGCCGCCGGCGCCACCGAGGTTCACCTGCGCTCGGCTAGCCCCCCGATCCTCTATCCCGACTTTTACGGCATCGACATGCCCGAGCGGGAACAGCTGCTGGCGGCCAACAAGACGCCTGAGGAAATGCGGGCGCTGCTCGAGGTCGACAGCCTCGGCTTCCTGTCGGTCGACGGCCTGTATGCCGCCATGGAGGCGGGTCCGCGCGACCCCGCCAATCCCCAGTTCACTGACCACTATTTCACCGGTGACTATCCGACGCGCCTGCTCGACCGCGAGATCGCGGAGGGCGGCCGCGACGCCTCCCCGCGTCAACTGTCCCTGCTGGTTAGCGCCTGATTCATGGTTGAGACCCCTGTGCTGAAAGACCGTATCGCTCTGGTAACGGGTGCCTCGCGCGGCATCGGCTACGAAGCCGCCCTCGGACTCGCCAGCGCCGACGCCCACGTCGTGGCCACGGCCCGCACCCAGGGCGGTCTGGAAGAGCTGGACGACGCCATCTTTGCCGCCACCGGTCAGCACGCCACTCTGATCCCGTTCGATCTGGTCGATGGCGGCGCCATCGACCGGCTGGGCGGGGCGCTTTACGAGCGGTTCGGGCGGCTGGACATCTGGGTCAACACCGCCGCCACCATGGGGGCCGAGGGCCTGACCCCGGTGGCCCATGCGGACCCGCGCCAGTTCGCCAAGATCGAAAAGGTCAATCTGACCGCGGTCTATCGCCTGATCCGTTCGCTGGAGCCGCTGCTGCGCGCCTCAGACGCGGGCCGCGCCATCCATCTGACCACCAGCCTGGTCAGTGCGCCCAAAGCCTTCTGGGGCAGCTATGCCGCGACCAAGGCCGCCGCCGAGGTTCTCGTGCGCTGCTGGGCCGATGAGATCGAGTCCACCCCGATCCGCGCCACCGTGCTGGACCCCGGCCGTATGCGGACCCGCCTGCGGGCCCAGGCCTATCCCGGTGAGGATCCCGAGACCCTGCCTCATCCGTCCGAAATCGCGCCCCTGATCGTCGATCTCGCCCGGGGCGACAAGGTGCCGCCCGTGATGGTGAGCTTCAAGGATTGGAAGGCTTCAAAGGCCTGAGTTCCGGAGGCAGGTCGTCCCACCCCGCCAGACCCAGCATGTGCTGGCCGAAGTCGCGAACCGGTTCGTCCTGTGCCCACTGGCGATAGTGATACCGGTACCCGTGCTCGGGATCGGAAATTTCAACGATCCACGACATTCCGTCGAGCACACCGTCGCTACAGCCCGTCGACCGCACCTCGCCCAGTCCGGTTTCGGCTAGGACCGAGTTCAGGGCTTGAGCTTCGCTATCAGACAGCAGGCGTACGCGTTCTCCCGAGAACCGTCCTTCCCTCTTCCAGTTGTAATCCAAAGGTGCGAGGCGCTTCTCGGTCATTACCATCCGGCCATCGGCACGCGTGTCGACCCTGACCGAGAACGGGGGGTGAAAGCTGGGAATGAGGGTGAGGCGTACGGACCGTAGAGAGCCATCAGGGCGCTGAAACAGCGACGGCTCTTCCAGATCGCCGAGCACGCCTGAGAACCAGGCGGCTTGAAAGTCGTCCTGAACCTGTTCGCGAGACTGAACGCCTTGGAGCTCGCAGTCGTTGACCTGCTTTTGAAACTCGGGCGGGAAATAGAGGACCCGACGGTTACTGTACCAGCCGGTAAACACGGCGGCGGCCAGCACCAGCAACGTCAGTAGAACTGCGACACCTCTGGACATCTCGATCTAGGGCTCCGGCAGGACCGGGGGTGAGTTATCCATGTGGGTCAGATGGTTGGCCCAGATCGTGTGCGTCCGCTCCCGCGTCAGCTCGATCCGGCAGCCCTGCCACATGATGCCCCGAATGGTGCCGCCTTTCCAATGCTCATAGACAGCCAGGCAAGCCTGATTGGCGTACTCTGCCCATGCAAGCTGGGACGCTTCCAGATAGCGTGCGCTCTCCACGGGGTCCGGGCCGGTGGCTTCCTGGTCCGAGCGACTGACACGTTCGAGCGCCAAACCGAGATAGCGAAACATCTGCTCTTCGGCGCGGGCGAGGTCGAGGGCACCACAGGCGTTCATCTCGAGTGTGGTCATCGCCTCCGCGCAATCGGTGACGTCGAATTCCGCTAGGCGCGCCTCTGCCTTTTCGACGGCGCGGCGCCCACAGGCGAGGCGGTCGTTGGTGGCGACCTCATGACAACTGACGGGGTCAGCCTGAAGCAGGGCCAGCAATATCAGGGTGGAAAGCATGGTCGGTTCTCCAGCTCGATCCGGCAGACCTTACCCTACTTCTTCGGCGCGTGCTTCTGGCCAGTGCGGATGCGGCCGGAGCGGCTGACCTGGCGGGCGCCGCCGCGGGCGCCCTTTTGCACCGCCACGCTCTGACCGGCCTTCTTGGACGACCGCGCCTTCAGGCCGCTGACGATCTTCGGCTTGGGGCCACCGGCCTTCTTCTGCTCCAGCGCCTTGCCGGGCAGGTTGGACAGGGCCTCGGCCTTTTCGGCCTTCTTGATCCGGCGCGGTGCGGTCTTGGCGGCCCCCTTGTAGCGTTCCGGCCCCGACTTGGCGCCGCCCTCGGCATAGGGATTGGTCCCGCCCGATTTGACGGTCAGGCGCATGGGCGTACCCGGAAGGTCAAAACTCTCCCGCAAGGCATTGATCAAATAACGCTTGTAGGTCTCGGGCATCGATGATGCCCGGCTGGCAAACAGCACAAAGGTCGGCGGGCGAGCCTTGGTCTGGGCCATGTATTTCGGCTTGATCCGCTTGCCGTCAACGGCGGGGGGCGGGTGCCGCTGCGTGGCCACAGCCAGCCAGTCGTTGAGGTCGCGGGTTTTCACCTTCACCGACCAGGTCTCATGGGCCTTGATGATGGCAGGCATCAACCGGTCCACGCCCCAGCCCGAATGCGCCGACAGGGCCACGAACGGCGTGCCGCGCAGCTGGGACAGCTTGCTGTCCGCCAGCCGCGTCAGCTCGGCCAGACGCGCCTGGGGTTCTTCTTCCAGGTCCCACTTCGAGGCCACATAGACAATGGCCCGGCCCTCGCGCTCGACCAGATCGGCCAGCTGCAGGTCCTGGATGTCAAAGGCATTGTCCTTGTCCATCACCAGCACGACCACCTCGGCAAAGGTGATGGCGCGGATGGTGTCGGCGACCGACAGCTTCTCCAGCTTCTCCTGCACGCGGGCCTTGCGGCGCATGCCGGCCGTGTCGACCAACCGGATATTCCGCCCCTCATATTCCCAGTCGACCGAGATGGAGTCGCGGGTGATGCCGGCCTCGGGACCGGTCAGCATGCGATCCTCACCGATCAACCGGTTGATCAGGGTCGACTTGCCGGCATTGGGGCGACCGATGATGGCGATGCGGATCGGCTTGTCGGCGTCGTCCTCTTCGTCGGCGATGAAGGATTCCTGCCCAGCAGCAGCCACAAGGGCGGCATACAGGTCCGCCATCCCCTCACCGTGTTCGGCCGAAAGCGCCACCGGCTCGCCAAAGCCCAATGCATGCGCCTCGCCGACGCCACCACCGCTTTCCCGGCTCTCGGACTTGTTGGCGACCAGCACGACCGGCTTGGGTTGACGCCGCAGCCGTTCGGCAAAGATGCGGTCCAGTGGGGTCACGCCTTCGCGGGCATCGACCATGAACAGGATCAGGTCGCCGTCGCTGATCGCCGCCTCGGTCTGTTCGCGCATGCGCGATTCCAGACTGTCGTCGGTGATGTCCTCGAATCCGGCCGTGTCGATCAGGGTCAGTTCCAGATCGCCGAGACTGCCCTTGGCATAGCGACGATCGCGCGTAACCCCCGGCCGGTCGTCGACCAGGGCCAGGCGTTTTCCCACCAGCCTGTTGAACAGGGTGGACTTGCCCACATTGGGGCGGCCGACAATGGCGAGTTTCAAGGCCATAGCGGCGTCTAGCGTGTTTCTCTTGTAGCCGAAAGGCGGATCAGCGGACGCTGATCACCTCACCGCGATCCGTGACGACCAGAATGGCCCCGTTGAAAGCCGTCGGCGCCACATAGGATGCCGCCCCGAGGTTCAGGGTCGAGATGACCTCGCCCGTCTTGGGGTTCAGCCCCACCAGCTCGCCATCGGAGTTGGTCAGCACCAGACGGTTGGACGCCAGCAGCGGCCCCGACCACGACGGACGCACCGTGCGATCAAAAAAGCCGAAGAAGCCGCCCTCCTGACGCACCCGGCCCTCGTTCAGGTCCTTGGTCCAGTAGACCTGACCCGTCTCGCGGTTCAGCACGCTAAGCTCGCCCGCCTTGGACACGATATAGACCACGTCGCCGACCGGCAGCGGCGCGTTGACGGCGGCGACTGGCACCTGCCAGCGGGCCTCGCCCGTGCGGACATCCATCGACGCCAGCACACCGGAATGGCTGGCCGCATAGACGAAGCCACGGCTGATCACCGGGCGACCGGCGACGTCCCGGATTTCCGAGAGGGCGCTGGTGCGGGTCGTGCGCGACAGTTCTTCTTGCCAGACCGGCTGGCCCGTGGTGGCGCGAAAGGCAAAGACCTCGCCCGACGACATGGGGGCGATCACCGTATCCCCGGTGATGGCCGGGCTGGAAGCCCGCATGATCCGCGCGGGCTCGACGATGCCACGGTACGACCACTCAACCGAGCCGGTGTTCACGTCGAACGCAATGACCTGGTTGTCCAGATCCACGACATAGACCCGCGATCCGGCCACAGTCGGGGCGCCGTGGATCGGCACATCGACGGGCGTCTGCCACAGCATGGCACCGCTGGTCTGGTCAAAGGCCGTCATGGTGCGATAGCCGGACGAGACGAACACCTTGCCGCCGCTCAGGGCGACGCCACCACCAAAGCCACCGCCCTCGCGGCCCTCGGGCTTGACCGAGGCGCGCCAGATGACGGATCCGCTCTGCGCATCCAGGGCCGACACCGTATGCTCGGCGTCCAGGGCGAAGATGCGACCGTTCTCGGCCACGGCCGGGGACATCACCTGGCGGGTCCGGGCCGAGCCTGCCCCGATGTTGCGCCGCCAGGCGATGGTGAAGTCAGCACCCGCAATCACATGCTCGACCGCATTCTCGGCATTGCCGCCCGGCATCGGCCAGGACACGGCGGCCTGCGGACCGGGGATGAAGAAGTCACGCCCCGCCAGCGCCGGCGACGGCACCATGGCCTGATCGAACTCCAGTACCGACAGACGCTCGCCTTGCGAGGCGACCGGCCCCGCATCCGGCGAGCGGCCGAGGCTGAAGGGCAGGAGACTGCTGACGGTCCCGCAAGCAGCGACTGACAGGGCCGCGCCACAGACGAGCAGCGTTCTGGCGAACCGGTTCATAGACATACTCCTGAACGTGGACGTCATTCGGCGGGGGCCGGTTGGGCCGACGCCGGTGCCTGGGCTTGTGCCTCAGGCGAAGCGCCCGCTTCTTGCGGCGAGACCACCTCCGGAGGAGCCTTCTGGGCGGCAAGGGTGCCGGGCAGCGAGCCGAGCGTGCCACCGTCGATCATGGCGATCGCGGCCTGGGCGCGCTGGCGAACCGTGTCGGGCACGTCCTGTCCCAGTTGCAGCTGAACGAAGGTCGCGCGGGCCTCAGTGTTCTTACCGAACTGCAGCTGGGCCATGGCCATCGCTTCAAGCGCCTGGGGCCGGAACGGGCGACCTTCGCGGGTCAGCGGCGTCAGGCGTCCCTCGATGTCCTCATAGGTAGCGTCGGTGTCCATCACCAGCAGGGCGGCCTTGAACGCCGAGGAGTCGGACAGCAGCGGATCGCCGACCGCCCTGGCCGACCGGTCCAGCAGTTCGATGGCTTCGTCGACACGGTTGGCGGCCAGGGCCAGACCGGCGCGCTGGGCCAGCGCCATGGATTTGTAGGCACCATTGCCCTCACGCTCGGCCTCGGCAAAGGCGGATTCGGCGGCAGCCAGATCATTGGTCTGCAAGGCCTCGATGCCCCGCTCATAGGCGACAGACGCATTGGCGGCGCGCGACGTCTGGTACGACTGCCAGCCCCACCACCCCAGCGCCGCAATCAGGGCCAGCACAAGGATGCCGCCCACCACGGGCAGCCACGTTCTGGCCAGTCGCTTATAGCGGTCGGAGCGAAGCTCCTCCTCGACCTGCTCGAAGATATCCGTCACGAAAAAGCACGCCCCAAGTCGTTAATCTGAGTTCGGCGCGACCCTAGACCATTTTCGGCCCGGGTCGAGACGCCCCCATTGAAAAAGCGCATAATCTGTCCGCAGCGAAAAACCGCTACGACGCGACCGGCTTGCGCGAGAAATAGGTCTCGACTTCGGCAGGAAAACGGCGGGCACGAACATCTTCGGCATAGCTTGCCACGCCGGACAGGATATGGCCCCGCATATCGCCATACCGGCGCACGAATTTGGGCGTCCAGTCGAACAGGCCCAGCATGTCCGGCGTCACCAGAATCTGGCCATCACACTCGGCCGAGGCCCCGATCCCGACGGTCGGCACAGTGATGGCGCGGGTGATCTCGCCGGCCAGACCTTCGGCCACACCCTCGATCACCACGGCAAAGGCCCCGGCGTCGGCGGTAGCCTCCGCCTCGGCCATGACGCGCAGGCGCTCGTCCTCGGTCTTGCCCTTGGCCTTGAACCCCCCCTCGGTGAGCACCGCCTGGGGCCTGAGTCCCACATGCCCCATCACCGGAATGCCGCGCTCCACCAGATAGGCGATGGTCTGGGGCACGGTCGGGCCGCTTTCCAGCTTGACCCCCTGCGCCCCGGTTTCCTTCATCACGCGGGCACAGTTCTGATAGGCCAGTTCCTTGCCGCCTTCGTAGCTGCCGAACGGCATGTCGACGACGACCATGGCCCGTTTCGCCCCGCGCATGACGGCCTGCCCGTGCAGGATCATCATCTCCAGCGTCACGCCGACCGTATTGGGCAGGCCGTGCACCACCATGCCCACGCTGTCGCCGACCAGCAGCAGGTCGCAATGCTCGTCCAGCAGCGCCGCCGTCGGCGCGTCATAGGCGGTCAGGCAGACCAGCGGCTCCTTGCCCTTGCGGGACTGGATATCCGGCGCGGCAAGGCGACGGACGGTTTCCTGTTTCTGGCTGGACATGGTCGGCTCCGGGACAGCTTTCGCATTGCAGCATAACCGCCCCGGGGGACCACGTCACCCGCAGGCCGTGGCGTCCGGCTCAGACGTCCTGCGACAGGCGCACCACGCCGGCCAGCGCCAGGGCCGCCACGGCCGCCGCCGCGATCCAGAACATCTGCATACTGCCCAGACCGCCCAGAGCCAGATCCGCCACGCCCCAGCGCTCCAGCGCCGCCTGAAGGGCCGAGGCCACATCCAGATTGATCGACTGGCCCGCCGCCTGCGCCGCGTCCACGCCCGGCAGGGCCTCGGCGCCGCCCAGATCCATGTCGAGGGTCAGCATCTCGCGCAGGGCCACGACCCCGCCGATCGCACCCGCAATCCCCAGACCGACTGCGCGGAAGCGAGCGCCACTCTGCAGGCGGGCGTCCAGATCGGCCACGAACAGGGCCGTGTCCGGCATCGGCGGCGTCCGGTCAAAGGCGCGCTCGATGAAGGGATCGAATTCATCAACCGACATGCGAGTCCCTCCCTGTTTCGCCAGCCCCGGGATTGAGTATCTGGCGGAGTTTATCCAGACCACGTTTGACATGAGACTTCACCGTTCCAAGCGGCAAATTTAGGGCAGCCGCGATCTCCGGATGGGTCATCCCGGCCCCGTGGCCGAGGGACACACACAGGCGCTCTGCCTCGCTCAGGGTCTGCAGGGCCGCATCCAGGTCGAACCGGCCAAGGGGATCGACACTCGACACCTGATCTTCTGCCGAATCTTCCGAAACATAGCGCGCCTCTTTCTCGCGTCGTTTGAGATAGAGGCGCGCGGCGATACGCTTGACCCAGGCCGCGAAGGTGCCTTCGCCGCGAAACTCGGTGCACCGCTCATAGGCCAGGATGAAGGCATCCTGGGCGATGTCATCGGCCAGCGAGGGCTGGGCCCCCATCCGCCGCAGCAGTGCCCGCACGGTCGACGAATGTCGCCGCACCAGTTCGCCGAACGCCCGCCGGTCGCTGGCCGCCGCCAGGGCGGCCAGCTCCACATCGTGCCGGTCGGACAGGCCGGGTTGGGTCATGGTCGTGTCCCCCTTCGATCCCGGCCTCAGTCCCTGTTCTTGTTGAAGAAGCTCAGGATCAGGAAGGCCAGGCCGATGGTCGCCGGAATGACGGCGAAGGCCAGCATACCGTCGCCGACATGGTCACTCCACTCGCGCTCGCCCAGATTATTGATCAGGCTGAAACCGGCGATGCCGATACCTACAGCCAGCCAGATGATTCCGCGGCGGATGTCCTTGGTGCGCGACGGCAGATTCTTTGTGATGTCCTTGCTCAGCGCCTCGATCACCTCGGGCGGCAGGGGCTGGCCCTTGTCGATGGCGGTGCGAACCGTCGTCTGGATCTCCCGACGCTCGCGACTCTTCAGATAGCTGGGTCCGACAACGATCGCCACGATAGCGGCGAAGATGGTCCCGACGATGAAAATGGCGACGATGCCCTCGTCCATGGTTTGATCCTCTCAAGCGGCCTGAAACAGAATGTTCCCGGCTTCTATGGGGGAAGAGGCGCTGACAGGGTTGAACAGATGCGTCGCCCCGGGTGAAATCTTCGTAAGGTTGCCGCCGGCCGTACGGAGTATCGCGTCATGACCACCCGCCGTCGCCTGCTGGCCGCCCTCCCCGCCCTGTCGCTCGCCGCCTGCGCGACGGGTCGAGCCGGTGGCTACGCCTCCGGCCTGACGGTCGCCACCTTCAACATCTGGCACGACCAGGGCGACTGGCCCGCGCGCCTGCCGCTGATCGAGGCGGCCCTTCGCGCGACCAACGCTGACGTCATCGGCCTGCAGGAAGTGCTTCAGGACGGCGACGCCCTGCCCAATCAGGCCCGGACGCTCGCCGACCGGCTGGGCATGCAGATGGTGTTCAGCTCGGTCGATGCCGAGGATCAGCCCCGCCGCTACGGCAATGCCCTGCTGACGCGTTTACCGATCCTCGATTACGACTGGGTCAAGCTGGAGCCACTGGACGACTACCGCACCGCCCAGCGCATCCGCTGCCGCCGGGCAGACGGCACGGTAGTCGACATCGCCAACACCCACTTCCACCACACGCCCGAGGGCGGCGCCATCCGTGCCCGCCAGATCGGCCACCTGCTGGACTGGCTGCCCGACGACGGCACGCCGCTAATCCTGATGGGCGATCTGAACGCGCCCCTCGACAACCCCGAGATGGCCCCGCTGCGCGCCCGCTTTTCCGAGGCCCTGTGGACCCTGCATCCGGATCAGGCCGACCGCACCACGCTCAACACTGCGCTCGGCCACCGCTCGGTGCAGATCGACCATATCCTGTATGAGGCCGCAGCCTTCACCCCGGTCGAGGCCGCGATTGTCGGCGATCAGCCGGTCGGCGAGGTGTGGCCCTCCGACCACTTCGCCAAGGCGGCGCGCTTCAGGACGGCCTGAACCGCCGCACCAGCAGGCCCGCCGTCACCAGCGTCAGCGCCGCCACCCCGCCGATCATGCCAACCTGTTCAGCCAGCGGCGCCAGCGCAGGCCCCATGACCCTCAGCACCGGCAGGGCAAACACGGTCAACAGACAGGCCACCAGCACCCACGGTAGCAGCGCCAGCTGGCTCATCCAGAAACGGCGGCGCGCCACGCGCTCGGCCACGGCCAGCTCAAAGGTCGCATCACGCGGCCCGGGGGTTCCGGCCGCGAGGAAGGCTTTCAGTGTGTCATCCGGCGTCATGGGCGCCTCCCAGAACTGACAGAAGCCGGGCCCGACCTCTGCTGACGTGAGACTTGACCGTCCCGAGCGGCAGATTCAAGGCCGTCGCCGCCTCGGCATGCGACCAGTCCTGCGCCAGACACAGCAGCACACAGGCCCGCTCCGGCGGCGACAGGCCGGACAGGGCCCGGTCCAGCGAAAGGGCGTCCTCGGGCTGGACGCCCGCCGGCACCCCCTGCCCCTCCAGCCAGGCCAGATCCCGGGCCGAACCCCGCCGTGTCGATCGGATGCGGCTGAACGCCTTGCGCCAGGCGATGCCCATCAGCCAGGTGCGAAAGCCCTCGGCCCGCTTCAGCTCCGACAGCCGTTGCCAGGCGATCACCAGCGCTTCCTGCGCCAGATCGTCGGCCTCGGCCCAGCCGCCGCCCATCAGCGGCCGCAGAAACCCGCGCAGTGCCGCCTGATGCCGCTCGACCAGACGCGAAAAGGCCGCGTCCGACCCGGAACGGGCGGCCGCGACCAGTTCGGCATCGGATCGGGTGTCGATCACAGCCCTGCCCCACACGGACCTCAGGATCGGTTGCTTCGCCGCCGCCCCAGCTTCATCAGGCCGGACACGAGGCAGGCCACGCCAACGGCCCCCAGTACCATGGCCACGATCAGAAAGGCGTCCGACTGGCCGTACATATTCGTCCAGCTGGCATAGCCGAACCCTGCCGCCAGCAAGCCCATCAGCACCACGGTGAACCAGGTGCCGTCGTCACCACCACTGCCCGACGCCGTCGCGCCGGCCCACAGCTCGCTGTCGGAATCGATCGGCTTGTCGAGCACGCGCAGCAGGGCCTCGGGCGGCTCCTGCCCCTTGTCGGCATAGGTCTTCAGCAACTTCAGCGTCTCGCGCTGTTTGCGATAGTTCAGCCAACTGGAAAAGCCGCCGAACACGAACCACGCCATCGGGAACAGCAACCACCAGTACGAACGAAACAGGTCTTCCATCTCTCGATCTCCGCATAGGCCCGATCGGTCATCGACGGGCCTGTCATGGTGTAGTCGTCACCCTGCGGCGGTTTGGATGCAGGGGCGCGCGACGTTATCCGAGCGCGGCGTTCCATTCCTCCGGCTTGAACCCGACCAGCAGAACCTCGCCCGCCTCCAGCACAGGTCGCTTGATCATCGAGGGCTGGGCCAGCATCAGGGCCACGGCCTTGTCAGAATCCAGATCGGCCTTGTCCGCCTCAGGCAGTTTGCGAAACGTCGTCCCGGCCCGGTTCAGCAGCTTCTCCCAGCCAGCACGCTCGACCCAGCCCCGCAGCCGTCCCTCCTCGACGCCCGCCTTCTTGTAGTCGTGAAAGGCGTAGGGGCGCGCCTGCCCCTCCATCCACACCCGCGCCTTCTTGACCGTGTCGCAGTTCGGAATGCCGTAAAGAATCATTGCCATCTCAGTCCCCACAACGAATGTCAGCCATGCGCCATAGGCGCCGCGTCCGCTTCCGATTCATAGCGGAGATTCAGCCAGCCTGCTCGCGAGCCGCAGCCCCGAGGCTGACGTTTCGAAGGAATACCTCAAACGCTCGAATGTCTTCGTTCAGGTGCGCAGGCGTGGTCATCACGTAAGCGGCGTAACTCTCGCCAAGATCGGAGCCTGATGGAGGGGACGCATACAGGATGATCGAGATATGACCTTCCTCTCGCACTTCGCACGCCAATGCTGGAACGCCGCCCAGCGTGATCCTTTGGCCCCTGAACAGCTTTGACGTTTCGGGAGTCAGGGGACGCCATGGCACAGATGGATCCTCCAGATCTGTGCATCCGTTCCGACGCCACCGCACGACTTCGACACCCATCTCACGGGACAGATCAAGCGTCTCGCACGGTATGTCTGGCGCACGCACCATGGCATGGAAGCCCAACGGTTCTCCGCCATCGTATCGTGTCGTGCAGACCGGGAGGGATGCGGGAAAAACCGCACTCAAACCAAGCTGGGCGTTTCGATAGACGCGCTGGCCGTCCGAAACTGTGGGGCGCTCCATGCCGCATTGGATCCTGTCCCCCGGGCAGGTCACGAAGGCCGTCCGGCCGGTCCGCGTATCGATCCTGACGGCCTTTGCGCCGGGCCAGCCGTCGTCATCGATCGTGGAAACGATCCAGTGATCGCCAAACCGCTTCTCTAGGTAAGGGCCGTCCTCCACCTTCGCTTCAAAAAGCGCACTGGACGCAATGGCCCTGGCCTCATTCGGATCCGTGACTGGCCGGATGCGGACCTGCCAATCGAAAGCGCTTGGAGGCAGGGCTGCCCAGCCCATAGCTTGACACGAGGCGGGCGTGTCACAGCGGCTGCCTTCGATGACGAATGTGGCCGGGATAGGGAGCGCCGCAAGGAGAAGAGCAGTGACCATCCGGAGGCGCCACACCGCCAAGGCCGTTCCCACGACGGCGATCAGCGCCAGCACCGTCGAGACGACGTTCAGAGCGCCCCATGTATCAAATACCGTTGCCCTTGACGCGAGATAGCCCAGATAGGATGCGCCTGCGGTGAGAGATACGAGGGCTCCCAGGAACAGCACAGCGACCGGCAGCCCAAGAAGGCATGTGACAAGCCACCCGACAGGCGTTTTTGGCAGGCGCTTGTTGCGACGGGGACGGAGCTGAGAGCCGACCTTCAACATGGCTGTTGCCCCCCGCTCCGTGCCAGCCAGCGAACGTTAAAGCCAAATCGACATAGGTCAAATGCCACTGGTCATGCCGGCCATGCTGTCAGACCCCGACCCGGCGCGGGCCAAGCGGGTGTTTCACGCCATGATGGAGATGAAGCGGCTGGACATCGCCGCGCTCGAGGCCGCCTACGCCGGCTGATCGTCGTCCGGCACGGCACAGAAGATGTCGTGGAGCATACCCATCAGGGCCTGCACCCGCGCATCGGCAATGGAATAGTAGATCGAGCGCGACTCCCGCCGGGTCTTGACCAGACCGGCCTGACGCAGCTCGGCCAGTTGCTGCGACAGGCCCGGCTGCTTCAGTCCCAGGTCGCGTTCCATCTCGCCGACCGCCCGCTCCTGATGCACAACGTGGCACAGGATCAGCAGACGCGTGGGATTGGCCATCTGCCGAAGCAGGTCGGCGGCCTCCGGGGCCTTGGCCTTCAGACGGACCATGGCCTGTACGTCAGGCAGGGGAAGGGTCTCGGCGCTCATGGCGTCCATATGGGGAAGCTGGGTCATCACGTCCAGATAATTACATACTTGCAGTAATTATGAAACTGTTTATATCGGGTCTCCACAGCACGGAGATTTCTGATGTCCGCCCCCTCCCCCGACACCGCCCGCGATCATGCCGCCGCGGCGATCACCGCCGCCCTTGCGGATCCCGCCAAACGACCGATCGTCAAATCCTTCTTCGACGAGGCCACCTTTACCGTCAGCCATATCGTGCATGACCCGGCGACGAAGAAGGCGGCGCTGATCGACAGCGTCCTCGACTTTGACCCGCCGTCGGGCCGCACCTCCCATGCCTCGGCCGATGCGCTCGTCGCCCATGTCGAGGCCGAGGACCTGACCATCGAATGGCTGCTGGAAACCCACGCCCACGCCGACCACCTGTCGGCCGCCCCCTATCTTCAGGAAAAGCTGGGCGGACGCCTCGCCATCGGCCATGAAATCGTGACGGTGCAGGAGGTGTTCGGCAAGATCTTCAACGAAGGCACCGAATTCCGTCGCGACGGCAGCCAGTTTGACCAGCTGTTCAACGACGGCGACCGCTTCACCGTCGGCACGCTTGAGGCCACGGTTCTGCATGTACCCGGTCACACCCCCGCCTGTCTGGCCTATGTGATCGGCGATGCGGTCTTCCCGGGCGATACCCTGTTCATGCCCGACTATGGCACCGCCCGTTGCGACTTCCCCGGCGGCGACGCCCGCACCCTCTATCGCTCGATCCATCGGCTGCTCAGCCTGCCGGACGAGGCGCGGGTGTTCCTGTGCCACGATTACAAGGCGCCCCCGGGCCGCACCGAGTTCGCCTGGGAAACCACGATCGGGGCCGAGCGCACCGGCAATATCCACGTGCGCGAAGGCATCAGCGAGGACGAGTTCGTCACCATGCGCACCCAGAGGGACGCGACCCTGGCCATGCCCCGGCTGATCTTGCCGTCGGTTCAGGTCAATATGAACGGCGGCCGCCCGCCCGAGCCGGAATCGAACGGCACCCGCTACCTCAAGCTGCCCCTCAACACCCTTTAGGACCCGAGCTTATGGAGCCCATCTCCTATATCTGGCCGCTGACCGGCGGCTTGCTGGTCGGCGCTTCGGCTGGCCTGTTCCTGCTGATGCATGGCCGCGTGGCCGGTATTTCGGGCCTGATGGCCAGTGGCCTGCGTCTGGGCGGCAGCGGCCCTCGCGGGCTCAGCCTCGGCTTCCTCGGCGGTCTGCTGGGCGGGGCCCTGCTGGCCGGTCTGGTGATCCGCACGCCCGAGGTCTTCGTCACCTCCAGTCTGCCGCTGTTGATCGTCGGCGGACTGCTGGTCGGGTTCGGCACCCGTTGGGGGTCCGGCTGCACCAGCGGCCACGGCGTCTGCGGCATCGCCCGGCTGTCGCCACGTTCGCTTGCGGCCACGGGCCTGTTCATGGCGACAGCGGCCCTGACCGTCTTCGTCACCCGCCATCTGACGGGGATGATCTGAGATGCGCCTGCTCATCGCCATTCTCTGCGGCGTGCTGTTCGGCGCCGGCATGATCATCTCCGACATGGTCAATCCCGCCCGCGTCCTGGCCTTCCTGGACGTGACCGGTGACTGGGACCCGTCGCTGGCCTTCGTCATGGGCGGCGCCCTGATCCCGTCCGGGCTGGCTTATCTGATCCACCGGCGGATGCACGCCCCCGTACTGGCTGACGAGTTCCGGGTCCCGGCCAGCCGCCTGATCGACCGGCCCCTGATCGGCGGCGCCATCCTGTTCGGCCTCGGCTGGGGACTGGTCGGCCTGTGCCCCGGCCCGGCGCTGGCGGCCCTGACCACCGCCAGCTGGCAGGCCGCGATCTTCGTCGTCGCCATGCTGGCCGGCATGACACTGTTCCGCTTCACTGCAGGCCGCTCGGCCTGACGCAACAAGACAATCAACGGAGGACATCATGGCCGGACGCCCGCTTGACGAGGGTCTCAGCACCTCACCCCAGATCGCACCGGAAGAGGTAGCCATCGTCGCCGCCGCCGGTTTTCGCGCGATCATCTCCAACCGCCCCGACGGCGAGGAGCCCGGTCAGCCCAGCGCGGCAGACATGAAGGCCGCTGCCGAAAAGCACGGCCTCGCCTTCCGCCACATCCCCGTCACCGGCGCCGGCATCGGCCCGGACGACGTCGCAGCCATGGCCGACGCCCTCGACACCCTGCCCGGCCCGATTTTCGGCTTCTGTCGCAGCGGCACCCGGACTGCCATGCTGTGGGCGCTGTCCAGGGCGCCGTCTTCAGACCCCGACACCCTGATCGCCGCCGCGCGCGACGCCGGCTATGACCTGTCGGGCCTGCGTCCCCGGCTCTAAGGAGTCCCGCGTGGACCTTTCCCTCTTGCAGTACGGGCTCGGCGCGGCCGCCGGGTCGCTGGTCGGCTTTTCCCTCGGCCTCGTCGGCGGAGGTGGCTCAATCTTGGCCGTGCCCCTGATCGTCTATCTGGTCGGAGTGAAGGAGCCGCATCTGGCTATCGGCACCAGCGCGCTGGCGGTGGCCGCCAATGCCGCGCTCAATCTGATCCCCCACGCGCGTCACGGCACGATCAAGTGGAAGATCGCCGGCCTGTTTGCTGCGGCCGGGGTCGTGGGTGCCCTGCTGGGCTCGACCCTGGGCAAGGCCGTGGACGGCCAGAAGCTGCTGGCTCTGTTTGCCGTGCTGATGGTGATCGTCGGCGTGCTGATGCTGCGCGGACGCAAGGGCGACGGCGACCCGGATGTGACCCTGACCGCCGGCAATGCACCCAAACTGATCGCCACCGGCACCGCCACCGGCATACTGTCCGGCTTTTTCGGCATCGGCGGCGGCTTCCTGATCGTGCCCAGCCTGATGTACGCCACCCGTATGCCGATCTTCTACGCGGTCGGCTCGTCGCTGGTCGGCGTCACCGCGTTCGGGCTGACCACGGCGGCCAACTATGCCCTGTCCGGCTGGGTCGACTGGCCGCTGGCCGGGATCTTCATCGGCGGCGGTCTGGTCGGGGGTCTGATCGGCGCAGGCCTCGCCAAGACCCTCTCGACCCACAAGGGCGCGCTCAACACCGTCTTCGCCAGCCTGATCTTCGTCGTCGCCGCCTATATGCTGTACCGCAGCGCCGGCGCGTTGGGGTTGATCGACTAGACCTATGCTACTCCGGCGGCTGCCTGAAGTCCGTCACTCCGCCTCAAACGGGACCACGAATCTGACCAGCCCTGATGCTCCCATAAGGGGTTCCAGGCGGTTTTCCTGAGCCGCTTTGAGGGCCTCACGGCCGAAGCCCAAACCGAACGGCCTCTCCAACCAGACACTGCACTCTGTCACGGGAGCTGTCCCATTGGCGCGGCAGCGAAGAACGGCGTAGCCCGACCGCTCGCCGATCCGGGCTGCTTCGAGCGGGAAGTCCGCCTGATTCTTGCGCACCACCTCGGGGCTCGCCTCTTCGCCGTATTCTTGGGTGAGGCAGCGGACACAGACGATGTCCGATACTTGGACCGTGCGTTGCCCATCAACCGTCGCGAACCTGACCTCGAAGGACACGAGCGACCAAATGGCCAAGCCATCGAACTGCGCCGGCGTGAGCCACAGGCCCCCGGTCGCATACCCCACCCGTGTTTCGATGTGGGGGTCGCCACTGGATATCGACTGCTCGCCGACGAGTGTGGCTTCACAGCCAATGACGGCTCTGCTTGCAGGGTTCTCGCACTCGACGACATAGCGCCCGCTCTCAATCCCGTACGTGTCGGCGAGCGACATGAGCGGAGCAATCGGCTTCTCGGCCCACTGAGGGTTCGTTATGACCGCCGGACGGTCGATCAACGGTGAAGCGCCTTCCATCGACGGATCCAGCGGCAGCAGCAAAGCAAGCGACGTCCAGAACCACATATCCTCACTCCCACTCGATCGTGCCCGGGGGCTTGGACGTCACATCATAGACCACGCGGTTCACGCCACGCACTTCGTTGACGATCCGCGTCGCGGTCTTGCCCAGCACGTCCCACGGGAACTCGAAGAAGTCCGCTGTCATGCCGTCGGTCGAGGTGACGGCGCGCAGGGCCAGCACCTTCTCATAGGTCCGGGCGTCGCCCATCACCCCGACCGTCTTGACCGGCAGCAGCACGGCGAACGCCTGCCAGATGTCATCGTACAGGCCCGCCTTGCGGATTTCGTCCAGATAGATGGCGTCGGCCTCCTGCAGGGTCGCGACGGCGTCCGGCGTGATTTCGCCGGGGATGCGGATGGCCAGGCCCGGCCCGGGAAAGGGATGGCGGCCGACAAAGGCGTCGCTCAGGCCCAGTTCGCGGCCCAGCGCCCGCACCTCGTCCTTGAACAGTTCGCGCAGCGGCTCGACCAGTTTCAGCTTCATATAGTCCGGCAGCCCCCCGACATTGTGGTGGCTCTTGATCACATGGGCCTTGCCGCTCGACGAGGACACGCTCTCGATCACATCGGGATACAGAGTCCCCTGGGCCAGGAATTCGGCGCCCTCGATCTTGCTCGACTCCCGGTCGAAGATTTCGATGAAGACCCGTCCGATGATCTTGCGCTTGGTCTCAGGGTCCGCCTGTCCGGCCAGTTCGCCGAGGAATTCCTTCGACGCATCAACGTGGATCAGCGGGATGTTATAGTGCTCCCGGAACAGGGTCGTTACCTGTTTGGCCTCATCCTTGCGCAGCAGGCCGGTGTCGACGAACACACAGGTCAGCTGGTCGCCGATGGCCTCATGGATCAGCACCGCCGCCACCGAACTGTCGACCCCACCCGACAGGCCGCAGATGACTTTCGCATCCCCCACCTGCTCGCGGATCTGGGCGATCTTTTCCTCGCGATAGGCGGCCATGGTCCAGTCGCCCTTCAGCCCGGCGATGCCGTGGGTGAAGTTCTTCAGCATCCGGTCGCCGCGCGGCGTGTGCATCACCTCGGGGTGGAACTGGATGCCGTAGAAGCGCCGCGCCTCGTCCCCGATCACCGCATAGGGCGAGCCGGGCGAGGTCGCGATCACATCAAAGCCCTCGGGGATGGCGACGATCTTGTCGCCGTGGCTCATCCAGACCGGCTCGTCCTCGCCGACGCCCGCCAACCCATCCAGCAGGGGCGAAGCCTTTTGCACGGTGATCTCGGCGCGGCCGAATTCGCGGGTATGGCCGCCCTCGACCTTGCCACCCAGCTGCTCGCACATGGTCATCTCGCCATAGCAGATGCCCAGCACCGGAACGCCCGCCTCGAACACCGCCTGCGGCGCGCGCGGGCTGCCCTCCTCGTGCACGCTCTCGGGTCCGCCCGAGAGGATGATCGCCGCCGGGTTCATGGCCGCCATCGCGGCCTCGGCCTTCTGGAACGGATGGATCTCGCAATAGACTTTCGCCTCGCGCAGCCGGCGCGCGATCAGCTGCGTCACCTGACTGCCGAAATCGACGATCAGGACTTTCTGGTGTTCGGGCTGGCTCATGCGATCGGTTCCGGGGCGGCAGGTTGGGCGGGGTCTAGTCGGTCAGGTGCGCGACGATCAAGGGCGGCGAGGCCGTGCGCTTCCAGCACAGCCACCAGCCGGTCCCAGACGTTCGCAAGGTTTTCATCGACGTGATGCAGGGTGGACGTCCAGTCCTCCAGCGCCTTCAGCTCGGCCCGACCGTCCGACACCCCGCGCAGGGCGACCAGCGGCACATCGAACGTCTGCGCCGCCCGCACCAGCGCCCAGGTTTCCATATCGACCATCTCGGCACCGATGGCGTCATAGCCTGCGCCCGACACCACATCGGCGCCGGTCGACAGGGTCGCGGTCGGCACGCCAGGGATCGGGCACGGCAGCGGCAAAGTCGCCGGCAGGTCCGACAGCGGCGTCACCCCCTTCGGAAATCCCAGCGCGCTCGCGTCCATGTCGCGGTACTCGACCGAGTGCGCCTGATAGACCGCCGCATGCTCCAGCGTCCGCGATCCGCACGACCCCAGCGACACGATCAGATCAGGCTGCTCACCCTTCGCCTCCAACCGGGCCAGGGCCGCCGTCAGAGCGACTGCGGCCTCAACGGGACCGATGCCGGTCATCAGCGGCTGGATGCGCGCCCGCAGATCCGCGCCATACTCGGCCAGTGCCGCCATGACCGGAAGCACCGTGACCGCGCCATAGCGTTCCAGCCGTGCCGTCATTCTCCTCGCTCATAGGCGGCAAAGAAGAAGCCGTCGGTGCCGGTCGAGCCGGGCGACAACCGCACCCGCGCCTGCGGGCCCTCGGCCCAGGGCGGCGTCACCGGCACCGGACGGAAGCCGGGGTTGGCCGCCTCGAACGCATCGAGGCTGGCCTCATTCTCGCGGCTCAGCAGCGAGCAGGTCACATAGACCAGCCGCCCGCCCATCTTCACCAGTTTCGCGGCCTGACCCATGATCCGGACCTGCAGGGCGTGCAGCCGCTCGACCTCGTCCGGCTTCAGCCGCCAGGCCTCCTCCGGATGCCGCCGCAGCGTGCCCGAGCCCGAGCACGGCGCATCGACGAACACCAGATCGGCCTCGCCGTTCAGGGCCTCGGCCCCGCCGCCATTCTGGCCCAGCAGCCCCAGCTCGGCCTCGACCCCGGCGCGCGCCAGCCGCGGCTGGATGTTGTCCAGCCGCTTTTGCACGACGTCGCAGGCGACCAGCCGGCCCTTGCCCTGCATGGCCTGGGCCAGCGCCAGCGTCTTGCCGCCGCCGCCCGCGCAATAGTCGACGACCGTCATCTCCGGCCGGGCATCCGCCAGCCAGGTCACCACCTGACTGCCCTCGTCCTGAACCTCAAAGCGTCCGGCCTTGAAGCCCTCCAGCGCCTGAATGTTGGGCGGCGGCTCCGACGTCAGGCGCAGCCCCCACGGCGACCACGGCATGGGCTCGGGCGACAGACCCGCGGCGCGCAGCTCGGCTTCGACATCCTCGACCGTGGCCACGGCGCCGTTGATGCGCAGGTCGATCGGCGCGCGCGGCGCCATCAGTGCGTGGGCTTCAGCGGCCCAGCCCTCGCCAAAGGTCGCCTTCAGATCCTCGACCACGAATTCGGGCAGGCCCGCCTCGACCCAGCCGGGCAGCTCGCTGTCCTTGATCGCCAGCCGTCCCCGCTCGTGCTTGGACAGCGGCCCCGGGCCATAGCCCTCGCCCGTGTGCAGCGCCTCGATCTCTTCCAGCGACAGACCGTCCAGTGTGGCCAGCGACCCGATCACCAGCGCCCGCCCGTCCTCGCGTCCGCCCATGATCCACGACAGACGTCCGCGCGCACGCAGGACCTTATAGACCCGGTCGGCGATCGCCTTGCGGTCCTTGGACCCGGCATAGCGGTTCTGCTGGCCCCAGGCCTTGACCACCACCTCGGCCGGTTGGCGTCCCTGGGCGATGGAGTCCAGGATGGAGGCGGCGGCGGCGAGACGGGCAGCAGGGGTCATTCAGCTCTTTCAGACAAACAGGGCGGCGATGATCATGACCAGACCGGCCAGGCCACCCATCCACACGAGGCTGCGCACATAGGGCACGCCAAAGGCATAGAGCGGCACATAAAGGAGACGCGCCGCCAGATAGAGGTGAGCGCCCCACGCCGTCAGCTCACCGGTCTTGTCGGCCACCACCGCCATCAGCACAGCGGCGATGAACAGCGGCAGGGTCTCGAGCAGATTGTCCTGGGCCCGCTTCAACCGTCCGGCCAACTTGCCCGGAGGCGGCGGATTGCCGTCGCGCGGCCCGGCATTCCACTTGCCGCCCAGCTCGGCGGTACGCGCAGCACCGGCGGCCAGAATCTGGACCAGCGCCAGCACCAGTGTGGCGGCCAGTACGATAAACTCAGGCGTCATATCCATGGCCGAAACCCTCCCCTAGCCCTGCCGATAGTTGGGCGCTTCACGCGTGATCATCACGTCATGGACGTGACTTTCCCGCAGGCCCGCATTGGTGATGCGCACGAAGCGGGCGCGCGTTTGATACTCGTCAATGGTCGCCGCCCCGACATAGCCCATGGCGGCACGCAGGCCCCCGACCATCTGATGAAGCACCGGCGAGATCGGGCCCTTGTAGGGCGTCTGTCCCTCGATACCCTCGGGCACCAGCTTTTCGGACGAGACCTCTTTCTGGAAGTAGCGGTCTGCCGAGCCACGGGCCATGGCCCCGACCGAGCCCATGCCGCGATACGACTTGTAGGACCGGCCCTGGTACAGGAAGACCTCGCCCGGGCTTTCGTCGGTGCCCGCGAACATCGAGCCCATCATGGCCACGCTCGCCCCGGCCGCAATGGCCTTGGCGAGATCGCCCGAATATTTGATGCCACCGTCCGCGATCACCGGCACGCCCGTGCCCTTCGCCGCCCGCGCCGACTCCAGGATGGCCGTCAGTTGCGGCACCCCGACACCGGCCACGATCCGCGTGGTGCAGATGCTGCCAGGCCCGATTCCGACCTTGACCGCATCGGCCCCGGCATCGATCAGGGCGCGCGCTCCATCATAGGTGGCGACGTTTCCGGCCACGATCTGCACCCGGTTGGTCTCGCGCTTGATCCGCTCCACCGCCCGCGACACCTGCACCGAATGGCCGTGCGCCGTATCGATCACGATCACATCCACGCCCGCGTCCGCCAGCGCCAGTGACCGCTCATAGCCATTGTCACCGACCGTAGAGGCCGCGCCGACCAGCAGCCGGCCCTGATCGTCCTTGGCCGCATGGGGGTGGGCCTGGGCCTTTTCGATGTCTTTCATCGTAATCAGGCCGGTGGCGCGCATATCGCCGTCGACCACGATCACCCGCTCGATCTTGCGCTCGCGCAGGATGGCGATGGCCTCATCGCGCCCCGTACCTTCCGGCACCGTGTACAGCGGCTCACGCGTCATCAGCTCGGCCGCCTTGCGATCCGGAGAGGTATCGAACCGCATATCGCGGTTGGTCAGCATACCGACCAGCCGGCCCGTCTCGCGGTCCACCACCGGAAAGCCCGAGATCTTTTTGCGCGCCACGATGTCGCGCACCTCGCCCAGGGTCGTGTCCGGGTGAATGGTCACCGGATTGATGACCATGCCGCTTTCATAGCGCTTGACCACGCGCACCTGTTCGGCCTGCTCCTCGACCGTCAGATTGCGATGCAGCACGCCCAGACCGCCCGCCTGCGCCATCGCAATGGCCAGCCGGCTTTCGGTCACCGTGTCCATCGCCGAGGACACAAGCGGGATGTTCAGCGACAGGTCGCGCGTCAGCCGTGTCGAGACATCCGTCTCGGCGGGCATGACCTCGGACTCTGCGGGTTCGAGCAAAACATCATCGAAGGTTAGGCCTTCGCGTATCTCCATGAGGAGTCTCCGTTTTGCGGGCCGCGTATAGCGGTGAGCGCCCCGACTCGGCAAGGGGCAATCGTGTCCGCCCTGCGCCTTATGGCCACGATAGAATTTATGTCGTTGCAACCGTTGCTGATCCCAACCATTTTCCGGGGCGATGGTGCGACTGATCCTCAACACGGCGCGCAGCCTGGCGCTCAAGATCGCCAGCTATGGCGTGATGCACCTGGTGGTGGCCATTCTGGTCGCCTATGCCCTGACCCGCGACTGGCGGCTGGCGCTGGCGGTCGGCATGGTCGAGCCCTTCTTCCAGACCATCGCCTATTCGATCCACGACCGCGTCTGGCACCGGATTGAGCGCCGCAAGCGACTGACCGGCTTCGAGGAAACCGCCGAGGCCTTCACCGCCCGCCTCGAGCTGATGGACGCCCGCGAACAGACCCGCTCGCACGGACACGCGGGTCACAGCCACGCCATGCCCACTTCGTTCAAACAGATCGCCATCAAGACCCTGACCTATGGCCTGATGCATTTCGTGGTGGCCGTCGCCGTCGCCTACGCCATCACCCGCGACATCGGCATCGCCTTGGCCATCGGCATCGTCGAGCCGCTGGTCCAGACCCTGTTCTTCACGGCTCACGACCGTATCTGGGCCCGGATCGAGGCCCGCCGCGCCAAAAAGTCCAAGGATCTGGCCGCGGCCTGATTCCCGACCCGCTCAGCGCGGCCGGTGCCGGTTCATCGCCACCAGAAACACCTCGGCACTGTCTTTCCGGCTGGACGCCGGCTTGACGTATTTCACAGTTTCGAACTCGGCCCGCAGCTGGGCCAGCACCCCGCCCGCATCACCGCCCTGGAAATTCTTGGTCACGAAATGCCCGCCGGGCTTCAGGGTGCGGATGGCAAAGTCGGCGGCGATCTCGATCAGGGCAATGATCTTCAGGTGGTCGGTCTGGCGATGGCCGACGGTGTTGTGCGCCATATCGGACAGGACCAGGTCGGGCGCTCCGCCCAGCAGGTCGATCATCTGCTGGTCGACACCGGGATGCGTGAAGTCGGCCTGGATCATGGTGGCACCGGTCACCGGCTCGACCGGCAGCAGATCGACGCCCACCACCGCAGTGGCGCCGCGCTTGACCGCCACCTGGGCCCAGCCGCCCGGCGCTGCTCCCAGATCGATGACCCGCGACCCCGGCTTGATCAGGTGAAAACGGTCGTCGATCTCCAGCAGTTTGAAAGCCGCCCGGCTGCGCCAGCCCTCGGCCCGCGCCCGCTCCGACCATTTGTCGGCCAGCTGCCGCTTGATCCACTGCTGGCTGGACATGGACTTGTCGTCCGCGGTCTTCATCTTGGTCCCCATGCCCCGGCCCGCAGCGGTGCCCGCCGTCGGCAGACGCACCATCTTGCGACGGGGGGGAGACTTTTCATCTTCACTCATGACACCCGACATAGCGCCCCACGCGTTCAGCCGCTATGACCCCGCCACGACAAAAGGAGCCCGTATGACTGAACAGACCCTCACCTTCACGCTCGACACCGGCAATGACACCGGCGGTGACGTTGTTATTCGCCTGCGCCCGGACCTGGCGCCCGGCCATGTCGCCCGTATCACCGAACTGGCCAGCGAAGGCTTTTACGACGGCGTGGTCTTCCACCGCGTCATCCCCGGCTTCATGGCCCAGGGCGGCGATCCGACCGGCACCGGCACCTCGGGCTCGAAAAAGCCGAACCTGAAGGCCGAGTTCTCGGCTGAACCGCACGTGCGCGGCGTCTGCTCGATGGCCCGCACCAACGACCCGAACAGCGCCAACAGCCAGTTCTTCATCTGCCTCGACGACGCCACCTTCCTCGACCGCCAGTACACTGTCTGGGGTGTGGTCGAGTCGGGCATGGAACACGTCGATGCCCTGCCCAAGGGCGAGCCGCCGCGCGCCCCCGGCAAGATCGTCAAGGCGACGGTCAACTAGTCCGCGACACCGCGATCGGGCGGGGTGACGTCAGTCCCCCGCCCACCAGCGAAAGCCCACCGCCTTTGGTGGCAGTTCGTCGATGCTGAGCGTGCCGTTCAGTACGGCCCCCTCTGCGCCCAGATTGCGGCGCGCGGTCGCCAGCGCCTCGTCATTCAGCTGGGCATCCAGCTGCACGACGCCCAGCTTTTCCGACACCCCGACAAAGCGCAGCAGGCCGTTCTCGACGCTGTAGAAGCGCGGCAGTACCCGCACCCGGTGGGTCCGCACCTCGCCCAGCTCGGTCTGCACCGTGGGGCTGGTCTCATCGACGAACTCCAGCATCACCGGCGCGAACTGGCCCTCGCGCGTACCGCCCTCCCAGGCGGTAAAGTCCTGCTGCTGCCCCAGGAAGACGTGGTCCAGCCGCCAGGGCCCCTGACGCACCTCGGTGGTCGGCATGTAGAAACCCGACACATCGTCCTGAAGGTCGTTCGAGAAGCCCTCGGGCAGGCCGGCGGTATCGATCGACCCATTGGCGGCCGGGGCATCGGCCGGTTCAAGCGGCGGCTCGCAGCCCGCCAGCATCAGCGCCGCCACGCCACAGCCCACGAGGGCGATCCGTCGGAACATCATCGGCTTGCTCTCCTGTGCGTCAGCGGCTCATGCCGGTGTCCAGCGCCCGGAACGACTGGATCGACAGATCGGTCGCATTCCGGAACACCGTGGGCGTGATGCGCTCGGCGTCATCGCTGGGCTTGTGATAGTCCGGATGGAAATCCACCCCCAGATACAGGAAGGGCACCCCTGCCGCGTAAAAGGCCCCGTGGTCCGAGGCGCTGACCCAGTTGTCCGCGCCCGTGTCCTGCGGCGTGTCCTTGCCGAACGCCAGCGACACCGACCCGATCGGCCCGATCCCCTCCAGCAGGGGCCGCAGGGTCGGGTTCTGATAGGTGCCGGTCACCCACAGATAGCCGTCGGTCTCGGCCCGCGCCGTCATGTCGAAATTCAGGTTCAGCGCGATCGATTCCAGCGGGAATGGCGGCGCCTCGACGAAATGTTTGGCGCCAAGAAGGCCCCGCTCCTCGCCGTCGAAGGCGACAAACAGCACGCTGTGCTCGGGCGGATTGGCCTTCAGATATTCAGCCAGTGCCAGCATGGTCGCCACACCCGAGGCATTGTCGTCCGCCCCGTTGTAGATCTCGCCGCCATACATCCCGACGTGGTCATAGTGGGCCGTCACGACGATATAGCGATTGCCGACCCGCGTGCCGGGGATCAGGCCCAGGATGTTCACGCCGTTGAAGGTCTTGCGCCCCTCATGCGACCGCCCCTCGGCACTGAACGGCTGGAACCGCCCCATCGGCGGGGCGGCAATGCCGATCTGCTCAAAGCGCGAGACGATGTAGTTTCGGGCTCGCTCGCCGCCCGGCGTCCCCGCCCCGCGTCCCTCCATATCGTCGGCGGCCAGGGTCGTTAGATCGGCCCACAGCTGGGACGACACGACCGGATCAGGTCCGGCAGTCGTCTCTGTCGTGCCGGGCACACAGGCGGACAGGGCCCCGGCGGCGATCAGGGCCAGCACGGCAGACGCGGATTTCGACAGACGGCGCATGAATCCTCCGGACAACACTCCTGGCGACCCTAGACGCGGCCGCGACCGCCGTCAGATTAACTTCCTGTCATCGGCGCTGGGAAGGCACGCTGACGATGCTAGACAGAGGCGACCAGATTCCCGGACCTGACCATGACCGACCCTTCCGCCTCCCCCGATATCGAGACCCTGACCCTCGATCAGGCCCGCACGGAGCTGGCGCAGCTGTCGGCCGAACTGGCGCGCCACGACGCCCTCTATTTTGCCGAGGATGCACCCGAGGTCTCCGACGCCGCCTACGATGCCCTCAAGCGCCGGGCCCTGGCCATCGAGGCCCGCTTTCCCGAACTGACCACCGCCGACAGCCCCTCGACCCGCGTCGGCGCCACCCCCTCCGGCACCTTTGCGGCCGTACGCCACGGCGTACCCATGCTGTCGCTCGACAATGCCTTTGACGAGGGCGACATCGCCGATTTCGTCGCCCGGGTCCGGCGCTTCCTGGCCCTCGACGCCGACACGCCCATGGCCTTCATCGCCGAGCCCAAGATCGACGGCCTGTCCGCCAATCTGCGCTATGAAAAGGGCGAGCTGGTCGTCGGCGCCACCCGGGGCGATGGCCGCGAGGGCGAGGACGTGACCGCCAATCTGCGCACCCTCGCCGACATTCCCGACCAGCTGTCCGGCAGCGGCTGGCCCGATGTCATTGAGGTGCGCGGCGAGGTCTATTGCCCCACCGCCGACTTCCTCGCCTTCAATGCAGAGGCCGAGGCGGCGGGCCGCCGCACCTATGCCAACCCCCGCAATTTCGCCGCCGGCTCCCTGCGCCAGAAGGACCCGGCCATCACGGCCACCCGGCCCCTGCGCTTCTTCGCCTATGGCTGGGGCGAGTTTTCTGATGATTTCGCCGAGACCCAGAGCGACGCCATCGACCGGCTGGCCGACTGGGGCTTTCCCGTCAACGACCGGCGCCGCGTGGTCGAGGACGCCGCCGGCCTGCTCGACGTCTATCGCAGGCTCGACACCGACCGCGCCCGGCTCGGCTATGACATCGACGGCGTGGTCTACAAGGTCGACCGGCTGGATTGGCAGAAGCGCCTCGGCTTCATCGCCCGCAGTCCCCGCTGGGCCATTGCCCACAAATTCGCCGCCGAACAGGCCCGCACAATCCTGAACGCCATCGACATCCAGGTCGGCCGCACCGGCTCCCTGACGCCGGTCGCGCGCCTGACCCCCGTCACCGTCGGCGGCGTGGTCGTCTCGAACGCCACCCTGCACAATGAGGACGAGATCGCCCGCAAGGACGTCCGGATCGGCGACACCGTCATCGTCCAGCGCGCCGGCGACGTCATCCCACAGATCGTCGGCATCGTGCCAGAGCTGCGCCCTGACGGCACCGTCCCCTACACCTTCCCCACCCACTGCCCCGTCTGCGGCTCCGAGGCCGTCCGCGAGGAGGGCGAGGCCCGCAGACGCTGCACCGGCGGCCTGATCTGCGCCTCCCAGATCGTCGAACGCCTCAAACATTTCGTCAGCCGCCGCGCCTTCGACATCGAGGGGCTGGGCGAGAAGCAGCTGACCGCCTTCCACGACCGCAGCTGGATCCGCGAGCCCGCCGACATCTTCCGCCTCGCGCGAGACACCGCCCGTCTTAATGAGTTGCGGGCCGAGGACGGCTATGGCGAGACCAGTGTCGGCAATCTGGTCGCCGGCATCGACGCCCGCCGCATCATCACCCTCCAGCGCATGATCTACGCCCTCGGCATTCCGGACATCGGCGACCAGACCTCACTGCTGCTGGCCCGTCATTTCGGCAGCTGGGCGGCCTTCAAGGCGGCGGGCATTGAGGCCTCGACCGGCATCCAGACCGAGGCCTGGACCCGCCTGTCCGAAGGGCACGGCATATCGGCGCGCGTGCTGTCGATCCTGGCCGACGCCGATCTGGCCGGGGCCGATCCCTGGCCCGAGGCGCCGCTGGACCAGAAGCTCAGCCTCGCCTTCCCCGGTCTCGCCTCCCCGGCCCGACGCACCTTGGCCGACCGCGCATCCGACTGGCCCGGCATCCGCCGTCTCGCCGACATTGCCCGGCTTGAGGGCCCCGGCCTCGCCCTGACCGGCATCGCCTCGGTCGCCGGCGTCGGCCCGGTCGCCGCCCGCGAGATCGCCCATTTCTTCCACGAGGCCCACAACCGCGATGTGGTTGAGGCGCTGGAGGCCGAACTCACCGCCATCGAGGACGCCGAACGCCCCGAGGCCGACAGCCCGGTGACCGGCAAGACCGTCGTCTTCACCGGCTCGCTCGAGCGCTTCACCCGCGACGAGGCCAAGGCCCGCGCCTCATCCCTCGGCGCCAAGGTGTCCGGCTCTGTGTCGAAAAAGACCGACTATCTGGTCGCGGGCCCCGGCGCCGGCTCGAAGCTGGCCGAGGCCCAAAAGCACGGCGTCACCGTCCTGACCGAGGACGAATGGCTGGCCCTGATCGGCGGCTAGCGGTTCAGCGCCCGGATCGTCGGCGAGGCATCCAGTGCCGTGGCCTCAACCGGATCGGCCTGCAGCGACAGATGCGCGAACATGGTCCGGGCGCCATCCAGGTCGGCGCCTGACAGCACGGCCCGATAGGCGCCCTGCCCCTCGACCAGCGGCAGCAGGGTCAGGCTGACCCCGTTCAACACATTGCCGCCGATCACCGCGACCGTGTCCTCACCCACCCGCACCACGACGTCACAGTGGCTGCCGACATAGCGGCCCAGATCGCGGCGCCGGTCCGCGAGGGTGCGATAGTTGACCCCACCGCGAGAGTTGCACAGCAGGTCCCCGGGCATGACCGCCACCTCGCCCGGATCATGGGCGACATAGGCCGCATTCGGCCGCTCGCCATCTCGCGCCCGGATGGCCTGGTCGATATAGACGCGGTGCGAGATGTCCCGCTCGAACTGGGCCATCTCGCCCAGCCCCGCCTCGCACATCACCCAGCTGATAAAGGCCGCCGACCACGGCTCGACCCAATTGATCTCGCCCTCGCCGTCCCGCCACTGGCGGTTCTGGCGGGACAGGATGTCGCCACCGTCCGGCGTCGCGCTCCAATATCCGGCGATGGTCGCGGCCAAGCCCGGCGTATGCTCCCAGCGCCCCACCGCCACGATGGCCCGGTCCTGCTCGGGCGCATCCAGCCGCGGATTCAGCGCATCCGGAACGACCCCGTCCGGCAGCCGGCGCTCACGCACCCCGCGCAGATCAATGGTCTGAAAGCCGAACACGCCCCATTCCTGGACCGCGATATCGACAATCCGCCGCCGCGCCCATTCGGTCGGACCCACCCGGCATCCGGGCTGCACGATCCGCATCGCCCCACGCCGTCCCTCAACCCGCTCGGCGGGCGGAATGACATCGAAGGTCTCACGCGGCAGCCGCTCCACGCTCTGGGCCGCGACAGGGCCTGCGACCAGCAGAATCGCCAGCGCCGACAGCAGGATCAGCGCCCGGCTCAAACCGCCGACCTCACATCGGTCCGGGCAAAGTCATCGCCCTTGAACAGCAAGGGCTCTCCCGTCTCCTTCGCCAGGGCATAGGCGAAGCAATCGCCGAAATTCAGACGTGCTGGATGGTTGCCCTTGCCATAGGTCGCATACGCAAGCCGGGCCCCGCGCGCGGCTTCCACATCGACCGACACGACTTCAGCCTCGATCATGGCCAACAGCCGATCAGCCCCCAAGGAGGCTTCACGCCGCTTGTAGCGGTCGATCACCATGCTGAATTCAAACAATGTCACCGCCGAGATCTTTACCGGCTCAGTGCTCATTTTTTGCAGGAACGGAAGCGCTTCCGGCTCGGAGTTCAGAACCGCGACCAGTGCCGAGGTGTCGACAATCAAGCCGGCAGTCCCGTCTCGGGGTCGTAGAACTTTGCGGTGGGGTCCTCCTCCTCAAAGAACTCGGGGGGCAGATTCCGCCGGATGTTCTCCACGATCACCAGCAGTTCTTCCATGCTCGCCTTCTTGCGGACACGCTCCGGGGTTCGTTCCAGCCGCTCCTCGAGGGCATGAATGACCGCGTCGGTCAGGGTTTCCCCTGTCCGTTCGGCGACCTTGACGGCCAGTGCATGGGCCTTCGGATTCTTGATGTTCAGCATGGTAGAACCCAGTCTACCACGCTTGGCCCCGCCGTCACAGCGCCGCGCACTGCACCGTCAGCCAGTCGAGGACCGCGCCGTCCAGCAGCGGCCCGACCTTGGCCAGCACCTCGGCGTGATAGGCATCGACATAGGCCCGCTCGTCGATCGTCAGCAGATCGACGTCGATCAGCCGACGATCCAGCGGTGCCAGCGTCAGCTGCTCAAACCCGTGCATCGGCCGCTCGCCACCGTCGATGGCCTCGGGCGGCGTCACCACCTGCAGCGTCTCGATGCGGATGCCCCAGTGCCCTTCGCGGTAATATCCGGGCTCGTTCGACACGATCATGCCGGTCAGCAGCGGCTGGGTGTTGACCGCCTTGGCGATCCGCTGCGGCCCTTCGTGCACGCCGAGATAGCTGCCGACCCCGTGGCCGGTGCCGTGGTCATAGTCGTGCCCGGCCATCCAAAGCGGGTGGCGCGCCAGGGCGTCCAACTGGTGCCCCGTCGTGCCCTCTGGAAAGCGCACTACGGCCATGGCGATATGGCCCTTCAGCACCAGGGTGAACATGCGCCGCTTATCGTCCGAAGGCTCGCCCACCGCGATCGTCCGCGTCACATCGGTCGTGCCGTCCAGATACTGGCCGCCGCCGTCGACCAGCAGCAGCGAGCCCTTCTCCATTCGGCGAATCGTGCGCGTCACCGGCTTGTAGTGCGGCAGGGCTCCGTTCGGGCCCGACCCGGCAATGGTGTCAAAGCTCAGGTCCATCAGGGCACCTGTCCCCTCGCGGAACTGCTCCAGCTTTTCGACCACGGCCCGCTCGTCGGGCAGGGTCTGTTGCGCCTCGGTGTCCAGCCAGTGGAGGAACCGGGCCAGCGCCGCCCCGTCGCGGATATGGGCCTGACGCGACCCCTCGATTTCCACCGGATTCTTGACCGCGCGCGGCAGGGTGCAGGGATCTTGCCCGCGCACGACGGTACCGCCCGCCGCTTCCACCCGGTCGAAATACCAGGCCGCGCTCTGGCCCGGATCGATCAGCACCGCACGACCGGACGTCTCGTCCAGCGCGGCGGCCAGGGTGTCCGGATGCTCCAGCGTCACATCTTCGCCCAGCCAGCCGGGCAGTTCATTGGTCACCTTGGCCGGATCCAGGTACAGGCGCGCGCGCCCGTCGCCGTCGATCAGCGCCTGTCCCAGCGGCAGGGGCGAGCGGATCACATCGCCGCCGCGAATGTTGAACAACCACGCCACCGAGGTCGGCGCCGTCAGCAGCGCCATGTCGGCCCCGGCCTCCTCGATGGCCCTGCCGATCCGGGCGCGCTTGTCGGCGGCATCCTCGCCCGCATACTCCAGCGGATGAGGCACCACCGGCGCCTGCGGCTGGGCCGGGCGTTCCGCCCCCCAGGCACTGTCCAGCGGATTGCTGTCGACCGGCTTCAGCGTCACGCCCGCGCGCTTGGCCGTTTTCTGCATCCGGGCGAGGGCATCGGGGCTGTGCAGACGCGGATCGTATCCGACGACCGAGCCCTTGGGCTGTTCGGACAGATAGCGCGCCACCGCCGTCTCGTTGAAGTCGCGCAGTTCGAACTGGCCCTGATCCACCTGGGCCTTGACCTGCACCGTGTAGCGACCGTCCGCGAACACGGCCGCCTTGTCCTTCATCACAACGCCGGCGCCGGCCGAGCCGGTAAAGCCTGATATCCACGCCAGCCGGTCATTGGCCGCCGGCAGATACTCGTTCTGGTGCTCGTCCTCGTGCGGCACCAGAAAGCCGTCCAGGCCCTGGGCCTGCATCTCGCGTCTCAGAAGCGGCAGGTGGCGCGCACCAAAGCCGGGGTCGGTGGTCTCGTCGAATGTCTGTCTCATGCGGCCAGACTTAACACCCCCAGCCCCGCAATTGGGAGGGGGCGACCGGAGGGAATTCTACCCCCCGCGGCGCAGCACCAGCGCGCTCCAGGCATCGCGATGAATTCGCCGCTCCAGCCGGAAGCCCTTGGACGTATAGGCCGCCGTCACCCGGCGCTCCTGCGTCCGCAACAGACCCGACAGGATGGCGACCCCACCCGGCAAGAGGGCCGTCCGGATCGGCTGCGACAAGGCCACCAGCGGCGGCGCCAGAATATTGGCGAACACCAGATCGTAGGGCCCCTGCCCCCGCACCTTCTGGTCGTTCAGGCCTGAGGCGTGGACGAAGCTGGCCTTGGCCTGATTGAGGGCGGCATTCTCATTGGCAATCCGCACCGACGGCGCGTCGATGTCGGTGCCGAGGGCCACCCGGCTGCCGGTCTTCGCCGCCGCGATGGCCAGCACACCCGTGCCCGCGCCCACATCCAGTACCCGCTCGAACCGCTCGCGCTTCAGCAGTTCGTCAAACGCGATCAGGCACCCGACCGTCGTGCCGTGATGGCCGGTGCCGAAGGCGGCCCCCGCATCGATCTTCAGGTTCACCGTATTCAGCGGCACTCGCCCCTGATCGTGGGCCCCATAGACGAAGAACCGCCCCGCCCGCACCGGCGGCAGGCCCGACAGCGACATCGCCAGCCAGTCGGCATCGGCCAGATCCTCAACCGTGGTCGTCAGCGCCGCATCGCCCTTCAGCGACGTCACCAGCCGCTCGACCTCATCGGCTGTCGTCGGAAAGGCATCGATGCGCCAGATGCCTCGATCCTCATCCTCCTCGAGGATGGAATAGGTCACACCCTCCAGCATCGGGTCGGCATCCCACTCGGCGACGCGGGCTTCGGTTGCATCGCGCGACCCATGTGCGATTATTTGAATTGCGGACTCTGACATTTCTCAGACGTCGCTATCATCGCGAATCGATTGCATCGTCGGCGCGGCGTCTCGCGTCACATTCATCCGAGGGGTCGGGGAATACATGGCCAAGGTTCCATCCAAGTCGAGTACGTCCAGCACGGGCGCAAAAGCATCTGCGGCTTCCAAGCCTAAAGCGGCACCGAAGTCCACGGCGAAAACGACGGCCAAGCCCGCCGCCGCCAAGGCCGCTCCGGCCAAGGTTGCGCCTGCGAAGGCCCCCGTGGCCCGCGCCACGGCCAAGCCTGCGGCCAAGAAGCCGGCTGCCGCCACCAAACCGGCCGCTGCCAAAAAGCCCGCCGCCGTGAAGAAGCCCGCGGCCAAGGCTCCGGCGGCCGCGAAGAAGCCTGCGGGCACGCGCGCCACGCCGGCCCGTCCAGCCGCCGCCAAGAAGGCTGCCGCGCCGCGCGCTGCCGCCAAGCCGGCCACCACGGCCCGCGCCGCCGCTGTAACGCCCGCTCCGGTTCATCCGGCGCCCAGCCCGGCTCCGTCGCCGGCGCCCGCTGCCAAACCTGCCGAAAGCAAAAGCTTCGTCGGAAAGATCTTCGACGCCATCTTCGGCAAGCGCTGATCGGCTGATCGCAAAAGGAAACCCCCGCCGGTATCGCTCCGGCGGGGGTTTTCAATTCGGCGGCAAGCGACCTCAGGCCGGCGGCAGGTCCTCGCCAAGGATGGCCATCTCGAACATGAACGAGCCATCGCCGTCCTCGTCCTCGAAGACCAGGCCGATGAATTCGTCATCGACATAGACCTCGACCGAGTCGGCCGTCTTACGGGGCTTCAGCTTGATGCCGCCATGATTGAAGGTGCGCTTCAGATAGGTTTCGAGGCGCTTCTGGTCTGTCTCGTTCACGGCATGCCTTTCAGGGTTCGTTCGGCGCGGACCCTAGAGAAGCGGACCCGCAAGGGAAAGCCCGCTGGGGCCTAGATGACAAAGTCATACACAATGTCGGCCAGGGTGTGGTCCATGGTCCGCGCGGGCGTGGCGTCGGTCGGGCAGTTGACCAGTCGCGCCGGCACACCCGCCACCGTGCACCCCGCCGGCACCGGCTTCAGCACCACCGAGCCCGAGGCCACCTTGGCATAGTCTCCGACGACAATATTGCCCAGCACCTTGGCCCCGGCGCCCAGCAGCACGCCCTTGCCGATCTTGGGATGTCGGTCGCCGCGCCCGGCGCCAGTGCCGCCCAGCGTCACCGCGTGCAGCATCGACACCTCATCGCCCACCACCGCCGTCTCTCCGATCACAATGCCGGTGCCGTGGTCGAGGAACAGGCCCGATCCCACCTGCGCGCCCGGATGGATGTCGACCTGGAACAGTTCGGAAATCCGGCTCTGGAAGTGCAGGGCCAGGGTCTCGCGCCCCTCCAGCCAAAGCCAGTGCGCCACCCGCCAGCCCTGCAGCGCCTGAAACCCCTTGAAATACAGGAACGGCTGCAGCAGCGACCGGATCGCCGGATCGCGCTCCTCGACCGCCTGCAGGTCCGCCTCGGCCGCCGCGACAATCCCCGGATCGACCTCGAATGCCGCCAGGCACACCTCGCGCACCGTCATGGCACCCAGCTCGGCATCGCCCAGCTTGCGCGCAATCTGAAAGCTCAGCGCGGCACCCAGATTACCATGGGACAGGATCACCGCATTCATCTGCGAGGCCAGATCCGGCTCGTCGCGAGACGCCTGCTCGGCGGCCCGGCGCAGCTGGGCCCACAGGTCAGACGCTTCGGGAACAGCCTCCAGTCGGGGCTCCAGTCGGGGCGTGGCCATGCATCCTCACTCTTCGGTTCAGCGCGAAAGATAGGCTCCCGCCCGCCGAATCGCCACCCCGCCCACTGGCGGGGCCCACGTCGCGCGCCTAGCTACAGCGTATGACCGAGCTTGCCGCCCCCCTCGCCCTGCCCCGCCGCGATCCGGCGCTGATCGAATACCTGCAACAGCGCCGCTCGGCCCCGGCCCAGGCGCTCGCCGCCCCCGGCCCCTCTGCGGCCGACCTTGATGCCATCCTGAGCATCGGCCTGCGCACCCCCGACCATGGCAAGCTCTTCCCCTGGCGGCTGGTGGTCCTGACCCCCGACACTCGCGCGGCCCTCAGCCACGCCCTCAGCCCGCTCGCCGACGACCAGCCCGACCCCGACAAGGCCCGCGCGGTCCTGGCCAAACTGACCGCCCCGCCCGTCACCATCATGGTCGTCTCGACCCCGGTCCGCGACCACAAGGTGCCCGTCTGGGAACAGGAACTGTCCGCCGGCGCCCTGGCCATGAACCTCAGTCACGCGGCCTTTGCGCACGGTTTCTCCGCCAGCTGGATCACCGACTGGTACGCCTACGACCCCCGCGCCCTCAGCCTGTTCGGCATCGGCGAGGACGAGCGCATCGCCGGCTTCATCCACATCGGCACGCTTGAGACCCCGCCGCTGGAACGGCCTCGCCCCGACCCCGACCGGCATGTTGCGGTGCGCTAACGCGACTCCCCCTCTGGCCGGTGCACCAGCGACACCAGCACGATCGAGATGATCATCAGCAGGAACCAGCTGCCCAGCTTGTCCAGCGACACCGGCTCCCAGCCCGCCTCCTGCCCCGGATAGGTCCACGCCCGCGCAATGGTCCCGACGTTCTCGGCGATCCATATGAACAGCGCCACCAGCCCATAGCCCGCCAGCAACGGCATCGACCGCCGCCGCCGGTCCGGGGTGAAGTAAAACCACCCCCGCCCGAACAACACCCCGACCATCAGGAACAGCAGCCCCCGCACATCGGGCAGCCAGTGGTGCAGGAAGAAGTTCAGATAGATTCCCGCCGCCAGCACCCCCGTCATCCACACCGGCGGATAGTCCCGCACCCGGATGTGAAAAATGCGCTGCACCCGCGCGATATAGCTGCCCACCGCCGCATACATGAAGCCCGAGAACAGCGGCACATCCCCGATCCTCAGCATCGACGCCTCGGGATAGACCCACGACCCGTGCGCTGTCTTGAACAGCTCCATGATCGTCCCGGCGATATGGAACAACAGGATGACCCGCGCCTCCTCCCAGCTTTCCAGCTTGAAGATCAGCATGCCCGCCTGGATCGCCACCGCCCCCACCACCAGGGCGTCATAGCGCGCAACCGCGGCCTCCTCGGGCCACCACAGGAAGGTCGCGACGATCAGGGCCAGCAACAACCCCCCGAACAGACACGCCCACCCCTGCTTGATCCCGAACATAAGGAGCTCGAACGCAGACCCCCGCCAAGGCCCGCGATCCGCCCACCCCTGCGCCCCCGACAGCCAGCGGCGACCGATCAGCTCAAGCGGGGGACGGGGGATGGATGGCGTCGTCATGCGCCCCTTGGAGCAGGCCGGGTCCTTCGCGTCATGAGCGGAGGATGAGGAAGGGGTGAGAAGCCCCCCTCACCCCCGCCCGCGATACCCCGCCACGCCCTGCTCCGGCAGCCAAACGCCCTCAGGCACCCCGCCGGTCTGCCAGAACACATCGATGGGAATGCCACCGCGCGGGTACCAGTAGCCGCCGATCCTCAGCCATGTGGGGTCCAGCAGGGCCACCAGCCGCTTGCCGATGGCCACGGTGCAGTCCTCGTGGAAGGCGCCGTGATTGCGGAAACTGGTCAGATACAGTTTTAGGCTCTTGGACTCGACCAGCCAGTCCCCCGGCACATAGTCGATCACCAGATGGGCAAAGTCCGGCTGGCCCGTCACCGGGCACAGGCTGGTGAATTCGGGCGCCGAAAAGCGCGCGACATACAGGGTGTCCGCATGCGGATTGGGCACTCGCTCGAGATGGGCGGAGTCGGGATCGGTCGGTTGGTGCGTCTGCGCGCCCAGCTGGCTCAGGCCGGATGTGTCGGTGGTCATGGGAGGCCTTTAGCGGGTTGCGAGCGGCGTGAAAATGGCCGGGTTCTAGGGCTTCCTCTTCGCGAAGCAGTTCATCACAGCGACCACAACGCTTCCACATAGGACACAACGAGGTCGAGCCCGCTGCCTTCGTTGTGTTCTTCGTGCCTCCTCTGTGTTCTTTGTGATGAACCTCTTTCTGCTCCCTTCTCCCCTCGGGGGAGAAGGTGGGCCGCGACAGCGGCTCGGATGAGGGGGCCACTGGACGCGCGCTGACCGGGTCCGTCCGTGGCAGGCTCCCCCTCATCCGTCAGGCTCTGCCCGACACCTTCTCCCCCGAGGGGAGAAGGACTGCTGAGCCGACACCCTCAGCTACGATGGCCGCCCCCGAATTCCCCCTCCCTTTCAACGGGCCCGCCGTTTCCCGGACCGGTCTTCCTGCCCTGGCTCACGCATCACCGATACTGTCCGGTTGCCGACATCGCCGGAGGGCCGCCACCATGATTTCAGACCATTCAGACGGTTCAGACGGTGTTTTTCACGCCCGCCCTCGCCGCCCGCCACTCGACCGTTGCCTTACCCGGCGACAGCCGTCTATCCGTAGCGAAAGACAACGGAGGAGCCGTCCATGACCATTCCCGCGTCCCTGCAAAAGGGGCTGAAGCTGCCGGTGATTGCGGCGCCCATGTTTCTGGTCTCCGGGCCGGATCTGGTGGTCGAGGCCTGCAATGCCGGCGTCATCGGCACCTTTCCGTCGCTGAACCAGCGCACGACCGAGGGCTATCGGGAGTGGCTGCACGCCATCAAGGCGCGGCTCAAGCCCGATGCCGCTGCGTTCGGGGTCAACCACATCGTCCATCCGACCAACCCCCGCCTGATGGCCGATATGATGGTCTCGGTCGAGGAACAGGTGCCGCTGATCATCACCTCGCTGGGCGCGGTTCGCGATGTGGTCGATGCGGTGCACGGCTATGGCGGGGTGGTCTTCCACGACATCGCCAATGTCCGCCATGCACGAAAGGCCGCCGAAGCCGGGGTCGACGGCCTGATTCTGGTGGCCAATGGCGCGGGGGGTCATGCCGGTGTGGTCAACCCCTTTGCCCTGATCGAGGAGGTGCGCAGCTTCTTTGACGACACCCTGATCCTGTCAGGCTGTCTGTCGACCGGGCGCGACATCGCCGCCACCCGCATGCTGGGCGCCGACTTCGCCTATATGGGCACCCGCTTCATCTCGACGACGGAGTCCATGGCCCAGGGCGCTTACAAGCAGATGATCGTCGACGCCGGCGCTTCGGACATCACCTATACGCCGGCCGTCTCGGGCATTCCCGCCAACTTCCTGACGCCCTCGCTGATCGAGAACGGCATCGACCCCAAGAGCCTGCCAGAGCACAAGCTGGACATGGCCGATGAAGCCAAGGCCTGGAAAACCGTCTGGTCCGCCGGTCAGGGGTCGGGCGGCGTGCATGACGTGCTGCCGGTGGCCGAGCTCGTGTCGCGCATGCAACAGGAATACCGTCAGGCGTCGGAACAATTCGCCAGCGAGAGCAACTTCGGCTAAGGGGGCGGCGTCCCACGGATTCGTCCTTATACGGAGCCATCATGCGCGCCCTTCTGACCGGCCTTTCGGCCCTGACCCTTCTGGCCATTGCGACCCCGGCCGCCGCCCAGAGCATGGCCGGCGGCGACTGGGCCTTCGGCGTCGGTGCCGGTACCGACAACCGTTCCAAGGACGTGTCCAAGTCGGGCACGGACGCCTACGGCTGGGCGTTGACGGAGTGGACCAGCGGCGACGGCTTCTTTTACGGCGGCGCCGGGGCCGAAACGATCGACAGCTCGGGCTCGAACCTCGAGATCGAAGCGGGCTTCGGCATTCGCCCCCAGATGGGCGGATTCGATTTGGATCTGAACGCCACTCACAAGTGGCGCGTCGACGCCAATCCGGGCACGGACGATGATGCCTGGGAGTTCACCGCCGACGTCAGCCGCGCCATCGGCCCGGCCAAGGCCAAGCTGCGCCTGCAGTACTCACCCGACGGCACAGGTTCCACCGAAGCCTGGACCTGGGTCGAGGCACGCGCCAGCTGGGACCTGACGCTCGACACCGCCCTGTCTGCCGGCATCGGGCGCCGCGAGCAGGATCTGTCGGTCGACTACACCGGCTGGGACGTCGGCGTGACCTGGCAGCTGGCCCCGGCAGTCGACCTCGACCTGCGCTACCACGACACCGACGCCGACCCGACCCTGTTCGGTGACCAGTACGGCTCCGCCCTCGTCGCCAACGTCGGCTTCTACTTCTAAACCTTGGCCGTAGTCCCTATATAGGGCGCATGACCTTTCGATCCACGACACTAGAGCGCGCCTATGAACTGGCGCGCGAGGGCCGTTGCCGGACCGTCGGCGACATCAAGATCCAGCTGAAGCTCGAGGGCTATGAGCGCATCCGCGAGTCCCTTTATGGCGGCACCCTGAACGCCGCCCTGCGAGACCTCTGCCGCGAGCATTACGCCCCCGCTGAGGGCCACGTCGAACCCTAGCCCAGCGCCTGGTCCAGGTCGGCGATGAGGTCGTCGACGTCTTCGACCCCCACCGACAGGCGGATCAGGCTGTCGGTGACGCCGCCGGCCTCGCGAACCTCCTTCGGCACCGAGGCGTGGGTCATGATGGCCGGGTGGTTCACCAGACTTTCGACCCCGCCCAGCGACTCAGCGAGGGTGAAGACCTCGACCCGCTCCAGCACCTTGCGGGTCCGGTCCAGATCGCCGTCGATCACCACACTGACCATGCCGCCGAACCCACCGGTCATCTGGCGACAGGCCAGCTCGTGCCCCGGATGGCTGATCAGGCCGGGATAAATGACCTTGGCCACGCCCTTTCGGGTCTCCAGCCAGCGGGCCACCGCCAGCGCATTCTCGCAGTGGGCCTTCATCCTCAGGCCCAGCGTCTTGAGCCCCCGGTTCGCCAGGAAGGCATCGAACGGTCCCATGATGCCGCCCACCGAGTTCTGCAGGAACTTCAGCTGGGCCGCCAGCTCCGGGTTTGCCGTCACCAGCACCCCGCCGACAATGTCCGAGTGCCCGTTCAGATATTTGGTGGCGGAGTGCATGACGATGTCGGCCCCCAGACCGATCGGCTGCTGGCAGAACGGCGTGGCAAAGGTGTTGTCGACCACCAGGATCAGGCCCCGGGCCTTTGCAATCTTCGACAGGGCCGCGATGTCCGCCAGCTTCATCAGCGGATTGGTCGGGGTCTCGACCCAGATCATCCGGGTCTTGTCGGTGATGGCCGCCTCGACCGCCGCCGGATCGGCCATGTTCACATAGGCGAAGTCCAGCCCCATCGACCGCCGCCGGACCCGCTCGAACAGCCGCCACGAGCCGCCGTACAGATCATCGCCCGTGACGATGTGGCTGCCGGCATCCAGCAGTTCCAGCGCCGTCGAGGTCGCGGCCATGCCGCTGGCAAAGCCAAAGCCGTGCGTGCCGCCCTCCAGGTCCGCGATACAGGCCTCGAACGCCTCGCGCGTCGGGTTCTTGCCCCGCGCATACTCATAGCCCTTGTTCACGCCCGGGCTTTCCTGGGCATAGGTCGAGGTGGCGTAGATCGGCGTCATGACTGCGCCCGTGGTCGGGTCGGGCCGTTGTCCCGCGTGGATGGCGCGCGTGGAAAATCCCGGGCGGTTCTTGCGGTCGGTCATGCGGGGATGGGCTCTCTACAGAAGGGTTCGCTTGAAGAAGTCCGACGCCATGCGGTGAACCTCTTGCCACTGGGCGGGGGTATAGAGGTGCCCGGCGCCACGCAACACCTGCAGCCGGACCGGTACGTCCGCCTGCCGCAGAAACTCGACCCACCGGCGGGTGCTTTCGGGCGAGACATGGGTGTCGTTCTCGGACTGGAGGATCAGAACGGGAATGCGGCGACGCGGCGGGCGCGGGACATAGACATCCCAGCCGCCTGCGACACCAATGGCCGCCGCCGCGCGACTGTTCCCGAGTGCTCCGTCGACCGCCACATAGGATCCCAGCGAATAGCCCATGATGCCAATGCGGCGCCGGTCAATGCCGGACTCGATCATCCAGTCCACGGCGTCGCTGCCGACCGCGCGCCAGGCGTCCATGACCGGCTCGGGCCGCACCCCATCATCCGCCGCCGCGTCGTAGTAGGCGGGCACAAGCACCTTGAAGCCCTCGACAGCGAACTGCTCGGCCAGCGTCAGATAGGCCGGGCCTATGCCACCCGAGCCATGCAGGAAGACGACCGCCGCGCCATTCGGCTGCGCAGGCGTGTATAGCGCCGCGCGGATCGGCTTGCCCCGGCTTTCAAACGTCAGTGTCTCGACAGAGAAAGCTGCCTGCTGTGCGCGGACAGCCCCGACCAGAAAGGGCGTTGTAACAGCCGCCATCAGAAGCCGTCGGCGAGTGGCTGTCATGTCAGGGTCCGGTCGAAGAACCGTCCGGCCACATCGAATATGGTCCGCCATTCACCGGGATCGAAGCGGTGGCGGGGCGAGGTCAGCTCATACGTTTCGACCGGCACCCCGGCGGCCGACAGGGTCTCGGCCCGCTCCCGCACGCGTCGGGCCGACACCAGAGGATCACCATCGGCATAGACGCACAGCACCGGCGGTCGGTGGCGGATATCGGCGACGTCCAGTGATCCGCCCGAGGCCACGCCGACGAACGCCCGCGCGCCGCCTTCCTCGAGCACACCATCCAGCCCCAGCGAGCCCCCCCGGGAGAAGCCCAGCGCGCCGACGCGGTCGGGATCAACGCCCGGTCGCCCGCCAAGCCACCCCAGCCCGTCAAGGATCGCCTTGCGCCATCGTCGCGCCGCCACAGCCGTGCTCCGTCGCTGGCTGGGCGTCGCGTCGAAATAGTTGGGCATCAGGCAGTGATAGCCCTGCGCCGTCAGGGACAGGGCCCCTTCGGTGAAGATGTGCACGTCATCCTGAGCGCCGCCGCCGCCATGCAGCAAGGCGACCGCCGCCCCGGCCATGGGCCCACGGCGGGCTTCACCGACCGGCGAGAACAGCAGCCCGTTGATCGGGAAAGACCCGCTGGGATAGGTGACCAGTGAAATGCCCAGCGCAGCCGGATCCTGGGCACGGGCCGGTCGCGGCCAGCTGCCCGTCGTCGCCGCGAGGCTCCCGATCAGAAGCTGGCGACGGTCCGGGCCCATCTTACCGGTTCAGGCTCAGGTGGTTGATCAGGTCCGTCCGGGTGATCAGGCCCACGAACTTCTCCCCGTCCAGCACGATGGCCACGCGATCACGGTCGAACAGCGGCACCAGGGCCTCAAGCGGCTCATTGACCTGAACCGTATCCAGCTCTCGCGTCATGACCTTGGAGACCGGCATCCGGAAGCGCTCCTCGCGGGTGATCGCGTCGGTGTTCATGGTGTGCACCAGATCGCTCTCGTCGACGATGCCGACCAGCCGCCCTTCACTGAAGATCGGCAGCTGCGAGACGTCCGCCCCGCGCATCCGCTTGAACACGGTGTCGAGCGTGTCATCCGGCCCGGCGAAGACGACGGCGCCGTCCTCGTACTTGCGGGTGATCAGGTCTGACAGGTCACCATGCAGCTCGCGCTCGCCCAGCCCCTGGTCGGCCAGCCAGGCATCGTTATAGACCTTGGACAGGTACTTGGCCCCGGTATCGCAGACGAAGGTCACGCAGGTCTTTGGCTCGGTCTGCTCGCGGCACCAGCGCAGCGCGGAAGCGATCAGCGTGCCGGAGGACGAGCCCGCGAGGATGCCTTCCTTGAGCAGCAGCTCGCGGACTGTGGCGATGGCCTCGGCATCCGGGATGGAATAGGCCTTGTCAATCAGGTCCATATGGGCGGTTTCAGGCACGAAATTCTGGCCGATCCCCTCGACCGTATAGCTGCCTTCCGGACCGGGAACCCCCTCGTTGACGATGCCGGCCAGCGTCGAGCCAACGGGGTCGGCCAGGATGATCTCGGCCTTTGACCCCTTTGACTTCAGGAACTGGCCGATGCCGGTGATTGTCCCGCCCGAGCCGATACCGGCGACGAAGGCGTCAACCTTGCCGTCCATCTGATCCCAGATTTCGGGCCCCGTGGTCTCGAAGTGCGCGAGGGTGTTGGCGTCATTGGCGAACTGGTTGACGTAGTACCCACCCGGGATCTGCTGGGCGAGCCGTTCGGCCATATCGGTGTAGTACTCGGGGTGCCCGTGCGGCACATCGGAGCGGGTCAAACGGACGTCGGCGCCCATGGCCCGCAGGTGCTGAATCTTCTCCTTGGACATCTTGTCGGGGATGACCAGCAGGACCTTGTAGCCCTTGGCCTGCCCGACGAGCGTCAGGGCCAGACCGGTGTTGCCCGCCGTAGCCTCGACGATCGTGCCACCGGGCTTGAGCCAGCCTTCCCTCTCGGCCGCAGCGATCATCGACAGGGCGATGCGGTCCTTGATCGAGCCGCCGGGGTTCTGGCTTTCCAGCTTCAGGAACAGGCGGCACTTGCCGGTGTTCATGCGGCTGACCTCGACCATGGGCGTCTTGCCGATCAGGTCGAGCAGCGAGGCGGTGGGACCGGCAAGAACCGGTTGGGGGGCAAGCGACATCCAGAACTCCTGAGGTTTGGCCGGAAGCTGGTCCCACCGCCCGCTCAGGTCAAGCCGCAGACGACAAAGCGCGGGACGACAGAGGCCGAAGCGCGTTATGAGGGGATGATGAAGAAGTCGCACCCACGCCCGCCCGCCGGACTTCCGGACAAGGACACCCTGCTCGCCTTCCTGCGCGAGACCGGCTCGGCCCAGAAGACCGACATCGCCCAGCATTTCGGACTGAAGGGCGCGGATCGCCGTGCGCTGCGCCAGATGATCCGCGAACTGGAAGACGAGGGCCGCCTGGGCCGGCGTGGTCGCAAGGGTCTGAGCGAAGCCGGGGGCCTGCCGCCCGTGGGCGTGGCCGACATCGTCGAGCGCGATGTCGATGGCGAGCTGATTGTACGACTGGTCGAGGCCTCGGACGACGCGCCCTCCGCCGTGTTGATGCCCGATCGCAAGGATCGCGGCCCCGCGCCCGGCATGGGCGACCGGCTGCTGGTCCGGTTCGCGCGCGGCGACAATGGCTGGGAAGCCCGGCTGATCAAGAAGCTGGACACCGGGGCCGACCGGGTGCTGGGCGTGATCCGCAGGTCGGCCCGACAGGTCCGGATCGAGTCGGTCGACCGCCGGGCCAAGGACACCCTGATCGTCCCCGAAAGCCAGGTCGAAGGCCTGAAGGACGGGGATCTGGTGCTGGCCACCGTCGAAAAGGGCTGCGACCGCCATGGACCGAAACGCGGCAAGGTGCTGGAGAAACTGGGCCGCGAGGATGATCCCCGCGCAGCCTCGCTGATCGCCATCCACAGCCATGGCCTGCCGACCGGCTTTTCCGAGACGGTCGAGTCCGAGGCCGAAGATCAGGCCCTGCCCTCGCTGAAGGGGCGCGAGGACCTGCGCAACCTGCCGCTGATTACCATCGACCCGGCCGACGCGCGCGATCACGACGACGCGGTCTTTGCCCAGCCGGATGAGGATGCCAACAACCCGGGCGGCTGGATCGTCTGGGTCGCCATCGCCGATGTCGCCGCCTATGTCCGGCCCGGCACCGCACTGGATCAACAGGCCCGCGACAAGGGCAACTCGACCTATTTCCCGGACCGGGTCGAACCCATGCTGCCCGAGGTGCTGTCGAACGGCCTGTGCAGCCTGAAGGTCGGCGAGAACCGCGCCTGTCTGGCCGTGCGCATGGTGTTCGACGCCGAAGGGAAGAAGCGCAGCCACCGCTTCGTCCGGGGCCTGATGCGCTCGCATGCCAGCCTGTCTTACGAACAGGCACAGGCCGCAGCCGACGGCCGGTTCGACGATGTGACCGGTCCCATAGTCGACGTCATCCTCAAGCCCCTGTGGGCCGCCTATCGCACCATGCTGAAGGGGCGCAAGAAGCGGGCGCCGTTGGCCATCGAGAGCCTGGAACGCAAGATCAACATGTCGCCGAAGGGCGAGATCATCTCGATTGAACCGCGGGTCTCGCTGGAGGCCCACCGGCTGATCGAAGAGATGATGATCCAGGCGAACGTCTCGGCCGCAGAGACGCTGGAGCAGAAGCGCACGCCCCTGATCTACCGCGTGCATGACACCCCCAGTCAGGAGAAGGTGTTCAACCTCGCTGACTTCCTGCAGACGCTGGGCCGGCCGTGGAACAAGGGCGAGCCGCCGACCACCAAGAAGCTCAACGCCCTGCTGGACAGCATGCGCGACACGCCCCACGCCGAGATCGTCAATGAGGTCGTCCTGCGCAGCCAGATGCAGGCCATCTACACGCCGGACAACATCGGCCACTTCGGGCTGAACCTTGACCGCTATGCCCACTTCACCTCGCCGATCCGGCGGTACTCGGACCTGATCGTCCACCGGGCGCTCATCCGGGCGCTTGGCCTCGGCAAGGATGGCCTGACCGAGCGCGAGGTTGCCGAGCTGTCCGGGATCGCCGAGCATCTGGTCATGACCGAGCGCCGCTCCATGGCCGCAGAGCGCGACGCCACCGACCGCTATGTCGCCGCCTTCCTCGAGGAGCGGGTCGGGGCGACCTTCGAAGGACGGATCACGGGCGTCACGCGCTTCGGCCTGTTCGTGCGGCTGCAGGAGACCGGCGCCGACGGCCTGATCCCGATCTCGTCGCTTGGCCGGGACTATTTCCAGCACGACGAGGCGGCCCACGCCCTGATCGGCCATAGAAGCGGCGACCGATGGACGCTGGGCCGCACGGTCGAGGTCAAGCTGGTCGAGGCGACCCCCCTGACGGGCGGGCTGGTGCTGGAAATGCTGTCGGATGCCGAGGAGGGCAAGCCGCCCGGTAACTCCGGCGGCCGAGGCGGTCCCCGCGGTGGACCACCCCGGGGCGGCAAGGGTCCGCGCGGGGGCAAGAGTGGTCCGCCTTCCGGCAAGCCGAAGGGGCCTCGGCGCCGCAAATGAGCCAACCGTTCGATGCGCGCGCGGATCTGGCTGATTCGCCCGATGTCGGCGCCCGGGTTCGCCCCCGCGACGCCGCCACCCTGATCTTGACGCGCAGCCGCGCCGGACAGGCCGAGGTGCTGATGGGCCGTCGGGCACCCGGCCATGTCTTCATGGCGTCCAAGTGGGTCTTTCCCGGCGGGCGGGTGGAGCGCGGGGACTATACCGCCCCCTTTGCCACCGATCTCTCGCCGGACGAGCTTGCGCTGCTGGAGCGCGAGATGCCCGAACGACGCGCCCGTGCGCTGGCGCTGGCCGCCGTCCGCGAGACCCACGAGGAGACGGGTATCATCGTCGGCCGCCCGGCGCCCGCGCGCAGTCTGGCCGGGCCGTGGCGCAACTTCCTGTCGACCGGGCATCAGGCCGATCTGGCAGGCCTGCGCTACATCGCCCGGGCCATCACGCCACCGGGACGACCACGACGGTTCGACGCCCGCTTCTTTCTGGCGGATGCGGACGCCATGGACCTGCCGGCGCGCACCGACCACGGGGACGAGCTGGAACGCGTGGCCTGGATCCCGCTGGATGATCTGAAAGACCTCGCCCTGCCCGCCATCACCCGGTTCGTGGTCGGCGAGGTCCGGGAACGGCTCGCGGGGCGGGACCCCGGTCGCCCCTTCATTCGCCAGCTGCATGGCCAGCATAAGATCGATCGTCTTTGACCCCCTCCCGGACGGGGCGTATCTGTGGGGCTTGCCCTCTCCTCGAGTATCGGCCCTGATCGCGTGAAACTGTCCCGCCCCTTCATCAAGCTGCCCTTCCGCTTCGACGTGGACCAACTGCGGCGCGAGGTCGAGGCTTTCCCGGCTGACGCCTGGGCGAAGCATCCGAACAACATCCCCGGCAACAGCGCCCTGCGGCTGATCACTGTGGGCGGCACCGAGAACGACGACGTGGCCGGGGCCATGGCGCCGACGCCGCACCTGCAGTCTTCGCCCTATATCCAGCAGGTGCTCAGCCACTTCGGCGTGGTGTGGAGCCGGTCGCGGCTGATGCGGCTGGGACCGGGGTCGTCGGTCCCCGAGCACACGGACATCAACTACCACTGGTTTCACCGGGTGCGGCTGCATGTGCCGATCGTGACGACGCCGGACGTTCGCTTCCACTGCGATGACGAAGTGGTCCACATGGCGCCGGGGGAGGCCTGGATCTTCGACAACTGGCGGGTCCACAAGGTCGACAACGGCTCCGACATCTCGAGGGTGCACCTCGTGGCGGACACGACCGGCAACGGCCGGTTCTGGGACCTGGCCGAGGCGGCCGCGACCCAGTCCCTGCCCGAGACGCCGATCCCCTTCCGACCCGGTCAGCGGGCGCCGCTGGCGGTCGAGCAGTTCAACATCTACCGGGTCATGCCGCCGTCCGAGGTCGATGAGCTGCTCAGCGACCTCGTGGCTGAGACCGGCTCGGTCCGGCAGGGCGACGAGGGCCGGGCACATCTGCAGCAGTTCGCCCGGCTGACCCACGGCTTCCGGCAGGACTGGCGCCAGCTGTGGTCGCTGTTCGCCGACACCGACCGGGGCATCCCCCACTACCAGAAGCGGCTGCAGATGCTGATGCAGCAGGTCACGGCGCTGGGCGACGACCTGAGGGTCAGCTCCAACATGATGCCCGTGCCCGCCGTGGTCCGGCAGCGGATCGGGGCTTACGGCGTCAACCCGGGCGTCGCGCCCATGGGCGGCGGGGTCGCCACGGGCATGATGGGTCAGCCCGCCCCCGCAGCCGCGGGCGCGAGCCCGGCCCCGGCGCGCCCCTCGGCCATCCTGCAGACGCCGGACTATGACCGGCCGGTGATCATCGTGGCTGCGCCCCGCTCGGGTAGCACGGCCCTGTTCGAGACCCTGGCGGTGACGCCCCAGCTGCACACCGTGGGCGGCGAGGCCCACTGGCTGGTCGAGGGCTTCAAGGCCCTGCGGCCCGGTGCCCCCGGCATCGACTCCAACCGCGTCACGGCCGAGCACTTCAGCGACCCGATCGGCCTGGCGATGAAGGCCCGGCTGGCCGAGAAGCTGCGTGACGGGGCCGAGCGGCCCTTTGCCAACCAGGACAGCGTGCGGCTGCTGGAGAAGACGCCCAAGAACGCCCTGCGGATCCCCTTCTTCAACGCCCTGTTCCCGGACGCGCGGTTCGTCTTCCTGTGGCGCGAGCCGGAGGAGAATGTTTCCAGCATCATCGACGCCTGGCGGTCAGGCGGCTGGGTCACCTACCCCCAGCTGCCGGGTTGGGAGGGGCCGTGGTCGCTGCTGCTTCCGCAGGGCTGGCAGGGCCTGAAGGACAAGCCCCTGCCCGAGATCGCGGCCTACCAGTGGGCGACGACCAACCAGACCATTATGGACGACCTGTCGGCCCTGCCGGCGGACCGGCGCCACGTCGTCCGCTATGCCGACTTCGTGGCCGATCCGGCGGCGGTGGTGCGCGGCATCTGCGACTTCGCCGATCTTGAGTTCGACGCGGCGCTGGCGGAGCGGACCGGCGGCAAGCTGCCGGAGTCGCGCCACACCCTGACCCCGCCCGCCCCCGACAAGTGGAAGAAGAATGCGACGGAGATCGAGCCCCTGCTGGCGGGCCTGAAGCCGATCCGGGACCGGCTGGCCGGGTTCTGATTCCTATTCGGCGGCGGTCGCGGCGACCGACTGTTTGTCCTTCAGGGTGACCAGTTCCTCGGCCAGCGTCGGGTGAACGGCGCAGGTCGCGTCCCACTGGGCCTTGGTCAGGCCGGCCTTGACCGCAATGGCGGCCAGCTGGATCATCTCGGGCGCCTCGGGGCCGACGATGTGGACGCCGACCACGCGTTGGGTGTCGGCATCGACCACCAGCTTCATCAGCACCCGCTCGTCCGAGCCGACGAAGACGGTCTTCATGGGCCGGAAGCGGGTCAGATAGACGTCCACCCCCTTCGAGCAGTGACGCCGCGCCTCGGCCTCGCTGAGGCCGACCACCCCGACCGGCGGCTGGCTGAAGACGCCGGTGGCGACGGCCTCATAGTCGAACGACGAGGGATTGTCCTTGTAGCGGGTCTCGTGGAAGGCGACGGCCTCGCGGATGGCGACGGGGGTCAGATTGATGCGGTCGGTGACGTCGCCGATGGCCCAGATGTTGTCGACGCTGGTACGCGAATACTGGTCGACCTTGATCGCCCCGCCCTCGGTCAGTTCGACGCCGGCCTCCTCAAGCCCCAAGCCCTTGACGTAGGGGGTGCGGCCGGTGGCGAACATGACGGCCTCGGTCGTCAGCTTCATGTCGTTCTCGAGATGGCTGACGAGGCCGTCGGCGGTTTTCTCGATCGACGAATGCTGGCAGCCCAGCACCACCTTGATGCCGCGCCGCTCGATCTCGCCCGCCAGATGGGCGCGCACATCATCGTCAAAGCCGCGCAGGATGTTGGGCCCGCGATAGACCAGGGTGGTCTCGACGCCGAGGCCGGCAAAGATGCCGGCGAACTCGACCGCGATATAGCCGCCGCCCGCGATCAGGATACTCTTCGGCAGTTCCGGCAGGTGGAAGGCCTCTTCCGAGGTGATGGCGTGCTCGATGCCCGGCAGGTCCCCGGGCACCCAGGGGCGGCCGCCGGTGGCGATCAGGATGGTTTCGGCCGTGACCGTGCGGTCGACCGAGCCGTCCTTCTTGAGGACCTCGACCGTGTGCGCGTCCTTCAGCCGGGCGCGGCCGTGGATCAGCTCGGCGCCCGCCTTGCCCAGATTGGCGACATAGATGCCCGACAGCCGGGCGATCTCGACGTCCTTGGCCTCGAGGAAGCGCTTCCAGTCGAAGGTCGCGCCCTCGATGTTCCAGCCATAGCCCTCGGCGATTTCCAGCGCGTGGCTGACCTCGGAGGCCATGACCATGAATTTCTTGGGCACACAGCCGCGGATGACGCAGGTGCCGCCGACGCGGTGCTCCTCGGCCACGGCGACCGTCTTGCCCGACAGGGCCGTCAGCCGCGCCGCCCGCACCCCGCCCGAGCCCGCACCGATGACGAAGAGGTCGTAGTCGTAGGTCGTGGGCATTCGGGGCTCCTGAACCAGACGGTGAAAAAAGACCGTCTGAATGGTCTGAATAGTCTGAAACCGGGGGCGGTCCGGAAATCAGACGGTGAAATTAGACCGTCTGAACCGTCTGAAGGGTCTGAAATCGGCGGCAGTGCCGAATTCAGACGGTGGGAAAAAAAGGGTCTGAACCGTCTGAACCGTCTGAAATCCGCTCCGGCGAAAACAGGGTGAAAAGGGGTGCTGCAGAGCGGGTCGCTCCGTCGTCTCAGGGACTTAGGGATGAGGGGTGGGTGGGGCAAGGAGGCCAGACACACAGCATTGCTGGCAAGTTACCGCCAGGTCGCGACGTCCTCACCTCGGGGGGACAAGGGAAACAGGCTGAGGAAGTCCCTCCTCACCTTTCGCGGGTTGAACGGCAGCGTTTGCTCCTGGGCACGGGATGCCTCCGCCAGGAAGGCGGGCTCGTGATCGGGGAACCGGCCTGCGCAAAACTCCGCCAACTCGAAACAATATCTGGCGAGATAGCTGGCGTCAGAGAGGCTGCCGACGCGTCCTGCCCTAAGCTGGTCAATCGTCGCCTCGAGCGCCTTGAGCGCCGGCTCAGCCTTGTGATTTCGGTAGTAGATCACCGCCGCCGACATATTCATCATGGGTATGGCGTCGCGACTGGGAATCTGAAGTCCAAACTGGTTGAAGCAGGCTTCGATGTTACGCTCCGCCTTCACCCAATCCTGAGCCCGCATGGCGTCGGCGGCTGCGTTCAGTCTTCCTATGTGATGAAAGATGCGGATCAAGTGCCAGAGACGGCCCCGGAAATCACGACCGGGGGCTTTCACGGCACCAACACCTCAACCCCGTCGTCGGTCCCGATGATCGCCTCATCCGCGAGGTCGAGGAACAGACCGTGTTCGACGACGCCGGTGATCAGTTTCAGGTCGTCGGCGAGGCGGCTGGGGTCGGTGATGGCGCCGCATCTGGCGTCATAGATCAGATTGCCACCGTCGGTGCGCACCAGTCCGCGCTCGGCGGTGCGGACCCGGGCGGGCATGGCGATGTCGTGGTCGGCCAGTACATCGGCGATGCGGTTGCCCGTGGTCTTGTGCCCGAAGGCGACGACCTCGATCGGCAGGGGGAAGGCGCCGAGCGTCTTCACCACCTTGGCCGCGTCGGCGATGACGAGGCAGCGGTCCGAGGCCTCCCACACCAGCTTCTCGCGCAGCAGGGCCGCGCCGCCGCCCTTGATCAGGGCCAGACCCGGTCCGACCTCGTCCGCCCCGTCGACGGTCAGGTCGAGGCGCGGGGTGTCTTCCAGCGTCGACAGCGTCAGGCCCAGCTCGCGCGCGAGGTCAGCGGTCGCATCCGACGTCGGCACGCAGCGCAGGTCGCGCAGGTTGCGCGCGGCCAGCGCCTTGACGAACCAGGCGGCGGTCGAGCCTGTGCCGAGACCGACCTTCATGCCCGCCTCGACCCGAAGGGCGGCGGCCTCGCCGGCGATGCGTTTTTGGGAATCGGACATTTAGGCTCCTCCCCTGCTTGCGGGGGAGGGGGACCCCGGAGGGGTGGAGGGGGCAAAGGTCAGGAGGTGGCGTCTGGTATTCGCCCCCTCCACCGCCGTTCGGCGGTCCCCCTCCCCCGAAGCTGCGCGTCGGGGGAGGATCATTTCTTCTGGCTGGCCTTCTTGGCGGTCATCATCTGCATGAAGCGGGCGGCCCAGCCGTCCTTGACGGTCTGGGTGGCGCGGCCGAGGGCGAGGGCGCCGTCGGGGACGTCTTCGGTGATGACCGAGCCCGAGGCGGTCATGGCGCCGGCGCCGATGGTGACGGGGGCGACCAGCGAGCTGTTGGAGCCGACAAAAGCCCCCTCGCCCACTGTGGTCTTGTGTTTGAAGACGCCGTCATAGTTGCAGAAGATGGTGCCGGCGCCGATGTTGGCGCGCGGGCCGACCTGGCCGTCGCCGAGGTAGGACAGGTGGTTGGCCTTGGCGCCCTCGCCGATGTGGCTGTTCTTGACCTCGACGAAATTGCCGATGTGGACGTCGCGGTCCAGACGGGCGCCGGGGCGCAGGCGGGCATAGGGGCCGACGATGGCGTCCTCGCCGACGGTCGCGCCTTCCATATGGCTGAAGCTGCGGATGCGGGCACCGGATGCGACCTTCACGCCCGGGCCGAACACGACATAGGGCTCGACGACCACGCCGGCTTCCAGATCGGTGTCCCAGGCGAAATGGACGGTGTCGGGCGCGGGCATGGTGACGCCGCGGGCGAGGAAGGTGTCGCGCTGGACCTTCTGGAACAGGGCCTCGGCCTCGGCCAGCTCGGACTGGGCATTAACGCCCATGACCGCATCCTCGGACGCCATGACGGCGCGGGTCGGCACCCCGGCCTCGCGGCCCAGCTGGACGACGTCGGTCAGATAGTATTCGCCCTTGGCATTGTCGTTGCCGACCTTGTCCAGCAGGTCGAACAGGACACGGGCCGGGGCCGACATGACGCCGGAGTTGCAGGTCCGGATGGCCAGAACCTCGGCGGAGGCCTCCTTGGCCTCGGTGATGGCGGCCAGCTCGCCGCCCCGGATGACCAGACGGCCATAGGCGCCGGGGTCGCGGGCCTCGAACCCGATCACCGACAGGGCATCGGCGGCCTCGAACACCGGGGCGATGTCGTGGGCCTTGAGCAGGGGCACGTCGCCATAGGTGATGACGACCTGGCCGTCGAAGCCGTTCAGCGCTTCGCGCGCACACAGGACGGCGTGGCCGGTGCCCATGGGCGGGTCCTGAATGGCGATGGCGGCCTCGCCCAGACGGGCGACGACGTGAGCGCGAACCTCGGGCGAGTGGGTGCCGACGACCACGACGATCCGCTCGCAGCCCAGGGCCTCGGCCGCGTCGATGGCGTGGTCCAGCATGGCGCGGCCGCCGACCGGATGCAGCACCTTGGGCAGGCGGGACTTCATGCGGGTGCCCTGCCCCGCGGCCAGAATCACGGCAGCGCGTGCGGGCCCGGTATGGCTGTGGGTGGTCACGTGATCGTCCCTCGTCTAGTCGTCCGTCTGGTCGTCCGGGGCGGCATAACGCATGAGACGGCATAAGGGGAGGCTATATGTCTGCAAAGGCGAAGGAATGGACGCTGCTGTTCGACCTTGACGGGACGCTGGTCGATTCCGCGCCAGACCTGATCGGCACGCTGAACGCGGTGCTGGCGACCGATGGCCTCGCCGAACTGCCGCTGGCGCAGGGGCGTGACCTGATCGGGCATGGGGCGCGGGCCCTGTTGCGGCGCGGATATGAGACGGCGGGGGCGCCGCTGGGGGACGACGCGCTGGATGTGCGGTTCGCCCTGTTCCTGGAGCTGTATGTCGGGCGGATCGCCGACCTGACCCGGCCCTATCCCGGCTGTGTCGCGGCACTGACCGCGCTGAAGGCCGAGGGCTATACGCTGGCGGTGACGACCAACAAGCGGACCGATCTGTCGGTGGCCCTGACGGATGCGCTGGGCCTGACCGGCCTGTTCGCCTGTGTGTACGGCCCGGACCGGGTCTCCGCACGCAAGCCCGATGCCGCCCACCTGATGGAGGCCATTGCGGCCTGTGGCGGACGGGCCGACCGCGCCCTGATGGTCGGCGACAGCAGTCTGGACGCCGGGGCCGCCCACGCCGCCGGCCTGCCGTTCGTGGCGGTGAGCTTCGGCTATGCCGACATGGCGATTCCCGCGATGAAGCCGTGGGCGGTGCTGGACCATTACGACGCCTTTCCGGCGCTGGTGGCGCGCTGTGTGGCCGAGACCGAACAGGCCCTTGCCCTTGCCGGATCGCCGGGCTAAACACCCCGCCTCCTGACCGGTCGGATGCGTAGCTCAGCGGGAGAGCACCTCGTTCACACCGAGGGGGTCACAGGTTCAATCCCTGTCGCATCCACCATTCCTTGCTTATGCCGTCATGCCTCGTGTGAACGCCCCGGCCCGGGCGCGCTGACCTGGGCGACCGTTTCTGCGATACGTCTGGCGGCTTCTTGCAGATCACTGTCGGACATGCGCTCGAGCATTAGGCGCAATAAGACGGATCGTCTGGCGGCTGCCCCGCGGCGGTAGGCAGGGTCATAGTGTTGCAGCATCAGATCCGTGACGAGCTCGGGAAGACGTCCCTGTTGCGCAGCGGCGGACCAGCCCGCGATGGTCTCCCGGCTATGGTGGCGAGGGAGGCGGGCGAGCGCGGCCTGCAGCGCCTCGACATCGGCACCAATCGCTTGATACTCGCCCAGGATATGCGCGACGCGCGCCTCGACCGGTACGATCAGCTCGATGCGGGGCGCCCGTTTCATCGCCGTCCAGAGGACCGGTGGAAGCGAGAGGTTGCCGATACGGCTGGATTCGGCTTCGACGATGATCGGCCGTGTCCGGTCCAGACAGGCCAGCGCCTCGGCCAGGCGGGTCTCGAACAGCTTCTGGCCGGGCTGGGGAACGTGCGTCGCGCCGAACAGTGAGCCCCGGTGATCGGCCAGGGCCTCAAGGTCAATCGTCTGGACACCCTCGTGCGAGAGCCGGCGAAGGAGCTCGGTCTTGCCGCTGCCGGTATACCCGTCGAGAAGAATGAGGTTCAGTGCCGCATCACCGGGGGGCTCCTCGCCATAGAGATCGGCCACGACCTTTCGCCGCCAGGTCTGATACCCGCCCTCGAGCCGGGTCACCGGCCAGCCGACCTGCTCCATGACCGTGGCCATGGCGGCCGACCGCTGGCCGCCGCGCCAGCAGTAGACGAGGGGCCGAAAACCCCCGTCATGATCCGCCAGCGCGGTCTGCAGATGGTCGGCGATGTTGTGGGCGACCCAGGCCGCGCCGGTGCGCCGCGCGAGAAATTTGGAGCGCTGCACGAACATCGTACCGACCTCGGCGCGTTGGGCATCGTCGAGAACAGGCAGGTTGATCGCGCTCGGGATATGGTCTTCGGCGAACTCTGCCGGGCTACGGACGTCGATGATCGCATCGTAGCCCTGACGGGCGGCAAGGCTCAGATCGGTCGTCGTGCGAATCACGGACCCTGAACCACTGTGACGCCAGCGGGTCCTTCCAGCACCCGGCCGACCCGACACGCAGAGGCGAAGCCAAGGGTCCGGGCCAGAGCCAGGACCTCTTCAGCCCGGTCCGGAGCTACCGAGATCAAAAGCCCGCCGCTGGTCTGAGGATCCGTCAGCAGGTCCCGTCGCCAGGGTGCGAGGCCATCCGGCAGGATCACCGCGGCGCCATAGGCCGTCCAGTTGCGGGTCGACGCGCCGGTGCGGACCCCGGCTTCAGCGAGCGCGATGGACGACGGCAGACAGGCGGGGGCGTCAGCGTCGACTTCGATGGCCATCCCGGACCCGCGCGCCATCTCCAAGGCGTGACCCAGCAGGCCAAAGCCCGTGACATCAGTGACGGCGTGGACGCCCTCAAGGTCCGGGAGGCGTGCGCCCAGGGTGTTCAGCTGGGTGGTGGATGCAATGAGGGCTTTGTAACCCGCGTCGTCCAGCCGCCCCTGTTTGAAGGCCGCGCTCAGAACGCCGACGCCGAGAGGCTTGGTCAGGATCAGGACGTCACCTTCCCGGGCCGTGCGGTTCGCAAGCACCTTTTCCGGATGGACCAGGCCGAGGGCCACGAGCCCGTAGATGGGCTCGACGCTGTCGATGGAGTGACCGCCGGCGATCGGGATCCCGGCGGCGGCGCAAACCGAGGCGCCGCCCTCCAGCACCTTGCCGATCGTCCCGACGGACAGCTTGCCGATCGGCATGCCGACGATGGCCAGCGCGAGGATGGGAGTCGCCCCCATGGCATAGACATCGGACAAGGCGTTGGTCGCGGCGATACGGCCAAAGTCGAACGGATCATCGACCATCGGCATGAAGAAGTCTGTGGTGGCGACCAGGGCCTGGCTGTCGTTCAGGCGCCAGACCGCCGCATCATCAGACGTCTCCCTGCCAACCATCAGCGACGCAAAGGGCGCGGCCTGCGGTGTGCCCGCAAGGATCGCCTGGAGGAGATCGGGGGCGATCTTGCAGCCACAGCCGCCACCATGGGCAAGCGATGTTAGTGCGGGCTCGGTGAGGGTCATGTCTCGCCGTCTCCTGTCCCGGGGCCCACGTCAACCCTCCGGGGTTCCGGATCAGCGGGTCGGGCAGGTCGCCCGGCGGCTGGAGGGGCATGGGAAAACCCTGGCGACATGTTCCTGTCACGCCGCGCTTGATCGGGGCCTGTAACCGGTTACGTTGACCGCAACGAGAAACGAAGGGCAGGAAGCGCGATGGCAGGCGTCCGTCTCAACGGCGTGCGGAAGGACTTTGGCGCCGTGCAGGTGCTGAAGGGCATCGACCTCGACATCGCCGACGGGGAGTTCGTCGTGTTCGTCGGACCGTCGGGCTGTGGCAAGTCGACCCTGCTGCGCACCATCGCGGGGCTGGAGGACGTCAGCGCGGGCGAGGTGACGATCGGCGACCGGGTGGTCAATGAGCTGTCGCCCTCGGACCGGGGCATCGCCATGGTGTTCCAGTCCTATGCGCTTTATCCGCACATGACAGTGCGCGAGAACATGGCCTTTGGCCTGAAGCTGGCCAAGCACGACAAGGCCGAGATCGAGCGGCGCGTCGATGCGGCGGCGGCTATCCTGAACATCACCGACTATCTGGACCGCAAGCCCAAGGCCCTGTCGGGTGGGCAGCGCCAGCGGGTGGCCATCGGACGGGCCATTGTGCGCGAGCCGCAGGTGTTCCTGTTCGATGAGCCGCTGTCGAACCTGGACGCGGCCCTGCGGGTGCGCATGCGCTATGAGTTTGCGGCCCTGCACCAGCGGCTGAAGACCACCATGGTCTATGTGACGCACGACCAGATCGAGGCCATGACGCTGGCCGACCGGATCGTGGTGCTGAACGGCGGGGTGATCGAACAGGTCGGCGCGCCGATGGACCTGTATGAGCACCCCTGCAACCGCTTCGTCGCCGAATTCATCGGCAGTCCGAAGATGAACATGATCTCCGTGACGCTGGTCGAGGCCGGGCCGAAGGGCGCGGTGCTGAAGACCGCCGGCGGCGATACGCTGCGGGCCGCGGTCAAGGCCGAGGGCGCGAAGCCGGGCGATACGCTTACGCTAGGGATCCGGCCCGAGCACCTGTCGCTGGACGGACCGGGCGAGGCGATTCACGGGCGGGCCGACTTTGTCGAGACTCTGGGCAATGCCACCTATGCCTATATCGACATCGGCGAGGGCCACGACAGTATGACGGCCCAGCTGGCCGGGTCGGCGCGGCCGAAGTCAGGCGACCGGCTGGAGCTAAAGCTGCAGGCCGAGCACGCCTATCTGTTCGATGCCGACGGCAAGGCGTTTCAGCGGCTGTAGCGGCTGACGCCTGCTCAGGGCTTGCGTTCGACCTTGAGGGCGTAAGCGCCGGTTTCGGACTGGCCGTAGCTGCCGGCGCGGATGATGTAGACGCCGTCGTCGGGGACTTCCCATTCCAGACGCGCGTGGGTGTCGGACAGGCCGTCGTCGTCGCTGGCCAGCACCTCGATATCATCGTCATCCTTTTCGCGACCTACAATAACAAAGGCGTCGAAGGCATTGGAAACCATGGTGATAATCAGAGTCTCCCCTTCCTTGGCGTGGATGCGGTAGGCGTCGAAATAGCTGCCGTCGCCGGCGGCGGCATCAGCCTCACCCAGGGTACCACGGGCCGTGGCCCCGACCAGAATACTGCCCGGCGCGGGGGCGGGGCCCCGGTCGATCAGTTCGAGGGAATAGAGGCCCTCATTGTCCGCGCTGAGCGGGGACAGGCGGATCACATAGTCGCCGTCCGCCGGCAGGGTGAAGTTCAGGCGTGAGTCGGTGCCTTCGCCCAGCCCGTCGTCGTCGGTGGCCAGGGCTTCGAACTCACCCTCGGCAGAGCTGATCCTCAGGAAGGTGTCGAAGTCGCCCGAGCGGGCGATGATCTGGACGCGATTGCCCTCGACACCGGTGAAGCGGAAGGAATCGTAGTTGCGGTCCTGACCGTCCAGCGGGTCCTTGTCGTCGATGACGCCTTCCTGAATGGCGCCGAAGGCGATGGGTTCGGGCGGGCGCTCGGGCGCGATCTCGGCGAGGCTGAGCGTATAGTCGCCCTCGACCGTCTGGCTGAAGCCGCGCACTTCGACCAGATAGGGGCCGGAGCCCTCGAGCGTGCGGATCAGGCGGGAGTTGGTGCCGTCGTTGTCGTCGTTGTCGCCCAGACGTGTCGGCGGTGTGCCGTCGTCGCGATAGAGCACCAGATAGGTGTCGAAATCCTCGGCCTCGAGGCGGATGTCGATGCGCTGACCCTCGCGTCCGTCGAAGCGGTAAAGGTGCGCGCGGTAGCCTTCGTCATTGACCGGCGTCTCCGCATTGATCGTGCCGGTGAGGCTGTCGCCGAGGGTCAGCCGCTTGGCCTCGGGCGGCGGCGGGGCGGGCTGGAGGGAGAGGGTGTAGGTCCCGCCCTCGCTGGCCGAGAGAGGACGGACCCGGATGACATAGTCGCCGCGCGCCGGGGCCGCGAACACCAGCCGCGAGTTGAGGGTTTCACCGTCGTCGTCGTTGAAGGCCAGTTCCTCGAACCCGCCATCCGTCACCCGACCGACCTGCAGATAGGTGTCGAAGGCGTCAGAGGTCAGGAGCAGGACCATCCGCTCGCCCTCGTCGGCGGAAAAGCGATACGCGTCATAGGCCACGTCCTGATCGTCGACGGGATCGGTATCGTCGATGACGCCCTCCAGCGATTGGCCGAGGGCGATGGTGCCGGGCTCGGGCGCGGGCGGGGCCGGCGGACGTTCACGGGCAATCAGATTGTAGGTCCCGAAGGCCCCCTCGGAAAAGGCGCGGGCGCGTAACGTATAGAGGCCATCGGCGTCGGCGGTGTAGCGCAGGCGGGCATCGGTACCGTCGCCCGCACTGTCGTCATCGACGGCCACAGGTTCGTCCATGTCGGTGCCATAAAGTTCGAGGTAGGCGTCAAAGTCGTCGGAGCGCATCTCGACCTCGAACCGCTGACCGGCCGAGAGCGTCACCGTATAACTGTCATAAGGGGCGCCCAGATCGTTGATGGTGTCGCCTTCCTCAAGCGCGGCATCCAGACCCTCGCCCAGCACAAGGGTGCCGGCGTCCTGGGCTGACGCGCCACTGGCCGCGAGCAGGGCCAGCGCCGAGGCGCCGGCAAGGCCGAGCAATCTGGTCCCGTGGAATCGGCGCATGGTATCCCCTTCACAGCTTTCCCCGATCATAGACGCCGAACCCCGGCCTGTGTAAATCGCCTGACCGCAACGATTCCTGACGAGGGATCGGCAGAACGGACCCGCCATGACCGCCACCCCCTCCCCGACCGCCCGGATCATCGACGGAAAGGCCCGTGCGGCGGCCCTGGTCGATCAGGTGGCCGAGGCCGCAGCCCGGCTGATGGCCGACACGGGGATCGTGCCCGGACTGGCGGCGGTGCTGGTGGGCGAGGACCCGGCCAGCCGCATCTATGTGAAGAGCAAGGGCGAGACGGCGGCGCGCGCGGGGCTGAACTCCTTCACCCACAGGCTGGGGGCCGAGACGACCGAGGCGGAGCTGCTGGATCTGGTGGCGCAGCTGAATGCCGACCCGGCGGTGCATGGCATTTTGGTGCAACTGCCCCTGCCCGCCCACATCCGCGAGACGGCGGTGCTGGCGGCCATCGACCCGGACAAGGACGTCGACGGCTTTCACGTGATCAACGCCGGACGACTGGCGACCGGCCAGCCCGGGCCGGTCCCGTGCACGCCGTTGGGGTGCATCAAGCTGTTGAAGGCCACGCTGGGCGATCTGTCGGGGCTGGAGGCCGTGGTGGTCGGGCGCTCGAACATTGTCGGCAAGCCGATGGCCCAACTGCTGCTGGCCGAGAGCTGTACCGTCACCATCGCCCATTCGCGCACGCGGGATCTGGCCGAGGTCTGCCGCCGGGCGGATATTCTGGTGGCGGCGGTGGGGCGGCCGATGATGATTCGCGCTGACTGGATCAAGCCGGGCGCGACCGTCATCGATGTCGGCATTAACCGGGTGCCGTCGGCCGATCCGCTCAAGGCCGCCGAGGGCAAGACCCGCGTGGTCGGCGATGTGGACTATGCCTCGGCAGCAGCCGTCGCGGGGGCCATTACGCCGGTGCCGGGCGGGGTCGGGCCGATGACCATCGCCTGCCTGCTGGCCAACACCTATGCCGCCGCCTGTCGCGCGGCGGGTGTGGAACCGTCACAGTTGGGCGCTTGAAGCGGAGGCATTCCGGGCCGATACTCCCCGAGGGGCCGAAGCATGGGTCCCGGATCGGCCTAAGTTCGGCCAAAGGGGGCTACCGATGACTATCCTGCGCACTCCCGTTCTCGCCGTTGCGGCGGTCACCCTGACCTTGGGGGGCTGTGGCTACAACACCATCCCGACGCAGGAAGAGGCCGCGCGCACCAAATGGGCCGATGTCGAAGCCCAGTACCAGCGGCGGGCCGATCTGATTCCGAACCTGGTGGCCACGGTGCAGGGCGCCTCGATTGCCGAGCGCGAGACCCTGACCGGGGTGATCGAGGCCCGCTCGCGCGCCACCTCGATCCAGCTGGACGCCGACGCCCTGTCCGATCCGGCGGCCGTGGCCCGCTATCAGGCGGCGCAGGGTGAGCTAAGCCAGGCGCTGTCGCGACTGATGCTCGTCGTCGAGCAGTATCCGCAGATCCAGTCGAACGCGAACTTCATCGCCCTGCAGAGCCAGCTGGAGGGGACCGAGAACCGGATCGCCGTGGCGCGCCGCGACTACAATGAGGCGGCGCGGGTCTATAATACGACGCTGCGGACCTTCCCGGGCAATATCTGGGCCTCGACCTTCCATTCGGGGTCTGAGCCCCTGCCGCTGTTTACGGCGTCGCCAGGCGCCGAGACTGCGCCCCAGGTGCAGTTCAACACCGGAGCGACCCCCGCACAGTGACCCGCGCCCTGATCGTCGAGCGACTGACATGGCGGGCCCTTGTCGCGGGCCTGATGGCGATGGCGGTGTGGCTGGTTCTGGCGCTGCCGGGGCTGACGCAGCCGGCCTTTCCCGAGCTGACCGGGCGGGTGGTCGACGGGGCCAATCTGCTGAGCCCGGCCAGGGAAGCCGAGCTTGAGGCGCGGCTGGCCGCGCTGGAGCGGGACACGAGTGATCAGCTGGTGGTGGTCACGGTGCGCGCGCTGGACGGCTATGACATCGCCGACTACGGCACGCGGCTGGGGCGTCACTGGCAGATCGGCCAGGAGGGCGGCGACAACGGCGTGCTGCTGATCGTTGCCCTGGAAGAGCGCAAGATCCGCATCGAGGTCGGCTATGGCCTCGAGGGCATACTGACCGATGCCCTGTCGGCCCTGATCATCCACGAGCAGATCACCCCGGCCTTCAAGGAAGGCGGGTTCGAGCGCGGCATCGAACAGGGGGTGGTGGCCATTGAGGAACAGCTGCGGCTCGACCCCGAAGAGGCCATGGCCCGGGCGGCGGCGGTCGAGGCGGCCGATGCCGAGGTGCCGGTCGGGGCCCTGATCATCATCGCCCTGGTGTTCGGCTTTATCCTGATTGCCGTGATCGGCATCGTCAGCAGTGCCAGCGGGCGGCGCCGGCGGGGCGGGTCGGACATTGCGCCGATCCTGATCTGGGCGGCATCCGAGGCCCTGCGCTCGCGTGGCGGCGGGGGCGGTGGCGGAGGTTTCGGCGGCGGCGGTGGATTTGGTGGCGGAGGGGGCAGCTTTGGCGGCGGCGGCGCCTCGGGAGGCTGGTGATGCGTATTTCTCCTGCTGATCACGACCGTATCCGCCGCGCCGTCGAGGAGGCCGAACAGGCCACCTCGGGTGAGATCTTCTGCGTCATCGCCCGGCGCGTCTCGTCGTATCGCGAGGTGGGCCTCGCCTGGGCGGCGGCGGCAGCCATGATCCTGCCGCTGCTGCTGATCCCGCTGGGCTTCAGCCCGGCCTGGCTGCCCGGGTTTTCGGATGGCTGGCAGGCGGCGCAGCTGGCGGCGACGCCGGTGACCATGGCCCAGACGCTGGGGGCCTATGCGCTGGTGCAGGTGGTGATCTTTCTGGCGGTGTTCCTGATCCACGGCCTGCCGGTGGTCCGTCGGCTGATGACCCCTGCCTCGATCCGTCGGCACCGGGTGCGCAAGGCGGCCATCCACCAGTTCCTGGCGCACGGCATCCATGTGACGGCCAATCGCACCGGGGTACTGATCTTTTGCGCGCTGGACGAGCACCGGGTCGAGGTGGTCGCCGACGAAGGCATCCACAGCCGCGTGCCGGTTGAAATCTGGGCGGATGTGACGTCGGCCCTGACGCGCGAACTGCGCGCCGGACGCCCCATCGAGGGGTTTGAGGCGGCGATCGCCCTGTCCGGTGAGGTGCTGTCGGCGCATTTCCCTCCGGGACCGGACAATCTCAATGAGCTGTCGGATCGACTGGTCGAGCTGTGACGCCATCTGACGGCCCGATTGGTGACCGAAGCTGGCCCTGTTCTGCTGTCAGGAGGCACCCATGCCGCGCCTGATGTCGTACAATGTGCACCGCTGCGTCGGTATGGACCGCAAGCTGGATCTGGACCGGATCGTCGGCGTCATCGCCGAGTATGAGCCGGACATCGTCTGCCTGCAGGAGCTGGATGTCGGCCGCGCCCGCACGGGGGGTGTCGACCAGGCCGCCGAGATCGCGCGCAAGCTGGAGATGACGGTCCACTTCCACCCGGCCATGCGGGTCGAGGCAGAGTTATACGGCGATGCCGTGCTGACCCATCTGCCCGAGCGGCTGGTCAAGACGGACGCCCTGCCGAGCGTGGCGGGCATTCCCGGTCTGGAGCCGCGCGGCGCCCTGTGGGTGCGGATCGAGATCGACGGCCACGACCTGAATGTGATGAACACCCACTTCGGATTGGTGCCGCGCGAGCAGCAGCGGCAAGCCACGGCGCTGGTCGGACGCGACTGGCTGGGGCGCAAGGACTGCACCGGGCCGACCATATTGACCGGGGACTTCAATGCGACCTCGATCACCCGCCCCTATCGCATCCTGACCCGGCGGCTGGATGACGCGCAGCGGCGGCTGGGGCTGAAGCCGTCGGTGAAGACGTTTCCCTCCAGCTTCCCGGCGATCCGGATCGACCATGCGTTCGTCAGCCCGGAGATTCGGGTGACTGGGGTGCGGTCATCCTTCTCGCCGCTGGCCCGGATGGCGTCGGATCACCTGCCGCTGATCGTCGATTTCGAACTGCCGCCGGCCAGCGCCTGATCCGGGCGGTGGGTCGGATTGCGGCGCTTCCATGGACGCCAGGCATCATCGGTCGACGTCGGATCGCCCAGCTGCCATTCGGCGATGAAGGCCTCGGCGCGCGAGGGCGGGTTGGCGCCCAGCACGCGCATGCGGTCCGCCCCGAACGTCAGGATGGCCCGCCCGACCGAGCCGGTCACCTCCTCGGCTGCGCGATAGGCGTCCAAAGGCGCGCCGATGAAATGGGCCACCGAAGTCTGGCGTAGCCGCCGGATCGCCTGCCGCCCGGCCTCGTCGAGCGGTTCAGCGGCGATGTCGCATTCGGTGTCGAAGCCCATGGAGCGGTTGTTGAGATTGGCCGAGCCGATCCGCAGGACGCTGTCGTCGATGACCGTCACCTTGGCATGGACGATCAGGCGCTGGCCGCCCTCGGTCACGGGACTGAAGGCGAAGAAGCGGTTGTGGCGGTCGGCCTGCTCGAGCCGGTAAAGGACTTCGGAGCGGGTGGTGTCCATGGTCAGACGGTCGAACCAGCTGGGGCTCTGGCCGGTGGAGATAAGGACGACCTCGGGCCCGTCCGGCTCCTCCAGACGCCTGGCCAGGGCCGCCGCGATCCGGGGCGAGGTGAAATACTGGTTCTCGAAATAGATCAGGGATTTGGCTGATTCAATTGAAGCCAGATGCAAGGCCTCGACCTCACGGACCTCGCGTCGTCCCGCCCAGCGCGGCTCGGTACGGGAGACGCCGACGGGCACATCGACAAGGTCCGGCTCGATCCCGTCAGGCCAGGGATCCGTCTCTACGACATCGGGCCGGGTCCGCTCCCACGTCGCGCGGAACCAGCGCTCGCGGGCGAGGTCGCCGAGGGCGCGGGCGGCGTCGCCATCCATGACGCACATGGTTTCATGCCGCGGCGGGGCGATCAGGCCGGACGGCATGCAGCGCCGGGGATCGTCGTCCAGGTGCTCGGGATTGTCCCAGCGGTCGGTGGCGACGTCGCCGCCCCCGGTAAAGGCCACGGCGTCGTCGATGACGATTACCTTCTGATGGTGGCAGGCACCCAGCGGCCCGGGCTGGTCCAGTCGGAACTCGACCATGCGCTTGCGGAACCAGCCCTGGGCCCGGTGGGGATAGAAGCCCTGCGACGCGGCGATCAGCAGCGGCGAGTTCCAGATCAGCAGGCGGACATCCAGCTCGGGCCGGGTCTTGACCAGCATACGCAGCTGGTGGCCGATCTGGGCCTGATGATCGTCGGGGCGGGTCTCGGGGTCCAGTCGCGTGCGGGGATCAAACTGCCAGCCCAGCAGGACAATGGACTTTTGCGCCTTGGCCAGAGACGAGGCCAGGGCTTCGAAATAGGCCTCATTGTCCATGAGCACGGCGAACCGGGACGCCTTGGCGGTTTTCCAGCAGGCTCCCGGCCGGTCGATCAGCGGGGAGCCGACGGTCAGGCGGGCGTCATCTCCGTCTGTGAACTGGCTCATGCCCCACCGGTATCCCACAGCCAAATTGACCATTCTCTCCGTCCCCTATCGCACGGCCCGGGTCAATCCGGAGCGATTCTTCACATGCCGATGATTGTCCGGACCGCGAAATTGGCGCATAAGAGGGCTGGTGTTGTCGCGGTATCGCGGCATGATGGGGAGTATTGGCCGCCGATGCAGGCCCTGATCGAAATGATCATCGGCTTTATCGCCATGCTGGCGGCGGCGGCGCTTGCCCAGTTCGGCGTGGAATCGCGCGCCGAACCCACATCCCGCCCGGAAGTGCAGCGCGTCACCGATTGCGACAAGCGGCCGACCTCCACGGTGCTGGTCGGCACGGCCGCCAAGCGGGATTGCTGATCCATCCCCTGCCCTTGCGCGCTTCGTTCATCTGAACCGCTTTGCGCCTGCGTCCTGACCCGTTAGGTTGACTTTCCGAGGTCGCGCCGGGGGGTGCGACGCCCGCGCATCGAGCAGAGTGTCCATGAAATCCCGCCAACGGCCGCCGCTGAACCTGACCGCTCCTGACGAGGGCGCAGACACGGCCGCGCGCGAGGGAGAGGCGACCGCTGTGAGCAAGGACACACCGGAGCCGCAGGCCCAACCGGCCGCCGAGACACGGGCCGAGCGCCGCAAGCGTCGCCAGAGCGAGCAGGCGGCCACCGCCGAGGCCGCGGAAGCCCCCCCGCCCATTCCCGAGCCGAAAACTGAGGCCAAAACCTCGCTGTCGGTGCCGGTCTCCAAGGGTGAGGCGGTGCCGACCGACGCCGCCAAAGACTCGTCCGAAAGCTCTGAACTGGCGCCGCTCCGCGCCGCTCTGGACACGGTGCCCGCCGAGCACATCAGCGCCAGCGGTGGCTACTGGACCGCAGGCCTGGCCGCCGCCCTGTGGGCCGGGGGCGTCGGTGCCTGGGCCGCCTATGAGGCGGGGTTCGGGTCAGCGCCCATCGAGCCGCTGAGACTGGCCTTCTATATTCTGGTCGCACTGGCGCCTGCGGGTCTGGCCTTCTTGCTGGCCCGCGCCGTGCACCAGTCACGGCTGATTGCGGCCGAGACCCGCCGGGCCCGGGGCCTGTCGGAAGCCCTGATGGCGCCGACCGCTTTGGCTGCGCACAAGACGGGCGAGGCTCTGGTCGGGCTGAGGAACGACATCGACCAAGCGGCGCTGGCCGCCGAACGCGCTCGTCAGGACATGGCCGAACTGCGCCGGTCTCTGGCCGAGGAGAGCCGTCTGCTGAACGAGGCCGCCGAGACCGCCGGAAGGACAGCCCGCCGACTGGTCGAAAGTCTGTCGGGTGAGCGCGAGGCCATGGCCGCGCTGGGCGGCACGCTGGAAGGTCAGGCCGCACAGGTGCTGGAGGTCGTGGATCGCCAGTCGCGCATGGTGGTCGAGGCCTCGGACCTGGCCCAGACCCAGCTGCGAGAGGCCGAAACGGCGTTGGCCGCGCGGGCCGCCGATATGGCCGCCGCCGCCGGGGAAGCCCAGGAAGCCGCCCGGGCCGCCGCCGATGATCTGGCCCGCCAGACCCTGCGCCTCGAGAATGCCGGGGCCGGCGTCGCCGAACAGATCCAGTCGGTCGAGGAAGGTCTGGGACAACAGCGCGCGGCGCTGGTCACCGCCGCCTATTCGCTGCGCACCGACCAGGAAGACTTCTCGGCCCAGGTCGAGAGCCAGCGGGCGCAACTGACCGAGCAGCTGTCGGTCGTCCGCTCGACCAGCACCGAACTGGTCGAGACCACGGCCACGGGCACCGATGCCCTGCGTGATCTGGTCGAGGCGGCTGCGGACCAGTTCCGCGCCCTGATCGAGATGTCCCAGCGCGAGGCTGATAATTTCGACAGCGCCACCAAGGTCTCGCTGGACCGGTTCGAGGCCCTGTCGGCCGATGCCCGCGACACCCTGCTGGAGGAAAGCCGCAAGGCTCTGGAGGTGTTGAAGGCCACGGCCGAGGAGAGCCGCAGGGCCGCCGCCGAAGCCACGGAAGAGGCCCAGCTGCGCGCCGACCGTCTGGGTGAAGCCGTGTTCGAGGCCTCGCAGAAGGCCGAGGCCGCCGCAGAGGCGCGGATCGACGGGGCGCGCAAGGTGGTCACCCACACGGCCGATCTGGTCGATGAAGCGGGGGACCGGGCGCTGCAACGGCTTGAGGCCACCATTGAGCGGATGAATGCCGCCCTGCAAAGGGTCGATGACTCGATCAACGATCTGGACCAGCGCGCCGCCGACCTGCCCGAGCAGGCACGCGAGCGGGTCGATGCCGTGCGGGCCGCGGTCGAGGAAGGCCTGGCGGCCCTGTCGGAGGCGTCGCGCAAGGCAGCCGACGACACCGAGGCGCTGGATGCCGGCTTCCAGGAGCGGGTCAAACGCAACTATGAAATGCTGACCGAGGCCGTGCGCCTGATGGGGGTGGTGTCGGGCGACGGCGGGCGTAGTCGGCGCGGCGCCCCCGACATGCCGCCCCTCGCGGAACCGGAGCCCCCTGCCCTGCGCCGTCCCCGGACCGAGCCGGAAGGGCGCGGGTTCGGTCTGCGCAACCGTAATGATGGCCCCAAGGCCCGCCCCGCCGACGAGGGGATGGGCTGGAAGGATCTGATGGGCGATGAGCCGGACGACGGGCCGATGGATCTGGACACGCCGGTGATGCCGCCCGCCGACACAGAAGCCCTGAACGAACGGATGCTGGCCTCGATCCGGCGTATGGGGGTCGATCCCAATGCCCTGCTGCCGCGCTCGCGCATTGAGGAGGCCGCCGAGGCCTTTGTCAGCCGCGATGCCGACACGGCGCGCCAGATCGTGCGCCGTGTGGCTCCCGCCGCCGTACGGAGTGTGTCGCGCCGGGTGCTGAGCGATCCCGAGCTGAAGATGGACGCCGAAGCCTATGTCCGGACGTGGTCGCGCATTCTGAAGGACCATGCGGCGAGTGGGGACGGGCCGGCTGTTTTGAACCGTCTGGCCTCGGACGGTGGGCGGGCGTTCTTGCTGCTGGATGCGGCGGTCGGCGACCTCTCCTGACAGGGGAAACCGGCGTTACATTCCTGTTTTGGGGTTGACGATCCGGCCCCGATGACGACACGGTCCCCCGCCGTCATATGTCCGTCACAGCTCTCTCAGGCCCATGCTCGACACGCCCGCCGATGCCCAGCCGGATTTGCGACCCGGGCTTATGCTCTGCGCCTATGAGCCGGATCTGGCCTGGGGCGCGGACGGGACGGATGCAGACAGCGACTGGACACCGCCGGGCGCGCGCCTGATCCCGGTGAAGGCCGAAGCGCCGGAATCCCTGGCCCGCACCCTGATGGAACGCCTGCGCGATCCGGCCTGTCGGGCAGCGCTGCTGGTGGGACGGGCGGACGGCGCGGGTGACTTTCTGATCCAGACCCGGGCCGAGAACCGTGTACTGAACGGCAAGGCGCGACTGGTGCCGACAGGGCCGGGTGTGGCCCGCGCCACCGCCCCCGCGCTGGAAATGGCCCAGACTCTGTCCGAGGCCGGCCTTGCGACACGGCTGTCGTCGGATACAGTGACCGACCCGGGAAACTATCTGCTGTACCGGCTGCTGTGCTCTTTGCCGGATGGGCCCGAGGCACCGCTGGTGGGCCTGCTGCGCGTGCCGGAGGGCGACGGGTCGGCGATCACCCGCGCTGTGCGACTGGCGGCCGAGGCCATGGCGCGGCACCTGTCACCCCTGCCCCGCCCCCGCGCGGCCTGAGCCAAGGCGTCGTCGAAGGCTGAGCGCGGCCAGCCCGCCCAGCGCCGCCATGCCCGCCATCGCCAGATAGCCCCCCGCGCCATAGCTGTCGTAGAGCGGCCCCGACAGGACGGTGGCGATGCCGATCAGGACCCCTGCGGATACCGTCGAGGACAGGGTCTGGGCGGCGGTTTGAGCGTCTTCGGGGGCCAGACGTTCGACGATCTCGACCCCGGCCAGATAGGTGGCGGCAAACGTCAGGGCGTGCAGGGCCTGAAGCGGCCACAGCAGGGCCAGCGGCGGGCTGAAGGCCAGGGCCGTCCAGCGCAGGACACCCGCCCCGACCCCGACGGCCAGCATGGGCCAAGGGCCGATGCCGAGACGCCGTCGCCAGGGATCCAGCCACCACATGAAGCCAATCTCGATGATCACCGACCCGGCCCAGAGCGCGCCGACGAGGCCGGTCGACAGACCCTGCTGCGTCCAGAGGATGGCGGAAAAACCGTAGTAGAAGCCGTGGCTGGCCTGCACCGCGCCGATGGCGAGGAGGGCCATCATGAAGACCGGATCGGCCAGCAGGCGTCCCAGCCCCAGAAACCGGTTGCGGCCCGAGGCGCGGCCGGCGGCGCTGACGACCTCCGCTGGCAGGCCGAACTGGGCATAGAGGGCCATCAGGGCACTGCCGGCCACGATCCAGACGATCACCGCCGCGACCGGCAGCTGAATCAGCAGTGCGCCCATGGCCAGATTGGCCAGCACAAAGGCCGCAGAGCCAAAGCCGCGCGGGACGGAGAAGGAAAAGCCCTCGCGCCGGGCGACGCGCAGGCTGAGCACATCGATCAGGGGGATGATGGCCGAGGTGGCGGTCGCGGCCACGAACCAGCAGGCGGTCCAGAGCACATAGCCCTCGACCAGGGCGGCGGCGCCATAGCCGGCCACCGCTACCCAGCCGAGGATGGCGATGGGCGCACGGCGGGTGGCGAAGCCATCGGCCCAGACGGCGATCATCGGCCCGGTCAGAAAGCGCGCCAGCATCGGCACAGCCAGCAGGGTGCCGATCTCCGCGCCGTCCAGCCCCAGACTTTTCAGCCACAGGCCGGCGAACGGCAGGCTGACCCCGGTGACGCCGAAGAGCAACACATAGTGAAGGGCAAGGCGGAACGGCGGCGTCATGATCTGTCCGATAGCAGACTCCGGCGATTCCGTGGGCTAGCGTCGCCGTATGACGGTGAATCGCACCCTGGCGGTGACGGCCTGTGGCCTCGGTGCCCTCTGTGTTCTGCTGGGGGCGTTCGCGGCCCATGGGGCAGGACCGCAGGTCAAGACCCTGCTGACCACCGGGGCCCACTATGGCCTGATCCATGCCCTGCTGGCCGTCGTTGCCGCCACCCTGGCCCGACACAGCGCGGCCATCCGCTGGGCCGGATGGCTGGCCGTGGTCGGTGGCGCCGTCTTTGCCCTGTCCCTGGCGCTGGTCGGCATGGCCAGCCTGAGCATTTTGGGTGCGGTGGCCCCCATCGGAGGCCTGCTGATGATCGCCGCCTGGCTGTTGTTTGCCTATGGGGCGTTTCGCATGCGCCCGCCTGACCTGTCCTGAACTGTAGAGCGAGTACCGATGTCCTTTCCCAAGCCTGAGGGCGACCGCCGCGACCTGTTCCCCGAGATCGAGGCCTTTGCCAGCGGGATGATGAAGACCCCGGACGGGCACGAGATCTATTTCGAGGAAAGCGGCAATCCGCAGGGCAAGCCGGTGCTGGTGCTGCACGGCGGGCCGGGCGGTGCGACCAGCCCGGGCATGCGGCGTTACTTCGATCCGTCGGCCTACCGGATCATCATGTTCGACCAGCGCGGCTGTGGTCAGTCGCGGCCCTACGCCTCGCTGGAGAACAACACCACCTGGACCCTTATCGAGGATATCGAGCGGCTGCGCGAGCGGTGCGGCGTGGACAAGTGGGTGGTGTTCGGCGGGTCGTGGGGTTCGACCTTGTCGCTGGCCTATGCGGTGACCCATCCCGAGCGGGTCAAGGCGCTGGTGCTGCGCGGCATCTTCCTGCTGACGAAGAAGGAGTTGCACTGGTTCTATCAGGACGGGGCGTCGATGATCTTCCCCGATGCCTGGGAGCGGTTCCTGGCGCCCATCCCGGAGGCCGAGCGCGACGACCTGATGGCGGCCTATGAGACGCGACTGACGGGCAAGGACGATGCCGCGCGAAACGAATGCGCCATCGCCTGGTCCAGCTGGGAGGGGGAGACGGTCAGCGTGCGCGGGCCGGACTCCCGCCCCGACAAGTTCGCCGAGGCTGAATTCGCCATCGCCTTTGCCCGGATCGAGAACCACTATTTCCGCAACGGCGGCTTCCTGCCCGAGGACGGCTGGCTGCTGAAGAAGATCGACCGCATCCGGCATATCCCGGCGTGGATCGCCCAGGGCCGGTTCGATGTGGTGACGCCGATGTCGGGGGCCTGGGCCCTGCACCGGGCCTGGCCGGAAGCGCGGTTGGAAGTGGTCGGCGACGCGGGCCACGCCTCGACCGAGCCGGGGATTGTCGACAGTCTGGTGCGCGCCACCGACTGGGCGGCGGGCCTGCCGGACTGACCTCGCGGCCTAGGTCCAATCGACATTCAGGGATTCGCTTGGGCCTGAATGCGTGATTCATAGGTCTCCGCTTTGACGGAGGTCTGTGATGGGTGTGAAGCGGTACGAACTGGATGAAGCGCAGTGGGCCCGTATCGAGCCGCTGCTCCCGGGGAAGGCGTCGGATCCCGGGCGGACCGGGTCCGATAACCGGTTGTTCGTGAACGGGGTGCTGTGGGTGCTGCGTTCCGGCGCTCACTGGCAGGACCTTCCCGAGCGCTACGGCAAGTGGAAGACGGCGCACAAGCGTTTCAGCCGTTGGGCCGCAGCGGGGATCTGGGAGAAGGTATTCGACG